>NZ_JACDUT010000008.1 GCF_013761245.1 Thermaerobacillus caldiproteolyticus
CACGTTGGTATGGGTTTCATCGCTATTTACTGCATGTACAATTATGCATTCTTATGCATAATTTTGAGTTTTTACTCTAGTTTTGCAACACCATCTTGTTAAGTATAGATTAATACAAAAGTTATTAAAATATTTTAATTTTTATTCTTTTCTCTAACAAGATAACAAATGTAGGAAGTATAAGATCTACTAATAAGTTAGTGTTAAAGCGTAAGAAGCAGTATCTACTGAAGATGTTGGGGTTATTGATAATCCTGCTGGATATACTGATACACTAGGTTGACCGGAATATAATTTGTGTCCATATTGAATTTTAATATTAATTGTACCATTTTTTGATGTTGGTACATAAACATATTGTCCCATATATCCTTTGTGTAAAGTAAATTCTGTAGAGCTTCTTAAGTCAAATTCACCAGCAACTCCAGCATTTGGTTCCCAATCACTAGGAGTGTAATCAATTGCATAATCTACCCAGTTCCCATTACCTTGTGGATCTTGACTATATCTATGTTGATGTTGTGTTACTGATCCATTACTAGTTGGAAGATAAAATCCTGCACTCGAAGGAAAACCGAAAGTCATTTTATCAACAAGCTCGTAAAAAGGTGATTTCAGCCATTGAAAATTAGCGTAGATATAAAATTTATCGTTGTTTGCCCGATCAGAGGTTACTTTATAAACTGTACCCCATAATTTCATCGTGTCGGTTGGAACAGAATCAAAATCAAAAAATGCATCACACGGCAAAGTCGCGAAATTATTGGAATAGATTGTTTTTGGAGAAATATTACTATATGCATATCCAACAATTTCATCGCCATCTTTCGCTACGATGATGTAGTTCGCTTTCGCTTTTTCGATCGATGGAATCATTCTCGTTTCAAAACACATACCGTCAAACAACTCCGGATGGATCGCTGCTTTAGATTTTTGATAGGCCATTAATTCATTGCATAAATCTTTAATACAAAGAATCTCGTCTTCGGAAATCACTTCATAACGAATACCCATGTTCCAACTTCCTTTCGCAGGGATTAAGTAAAAAATAAGGAGAAGGGCATGCCGCTCCTGGAATTTGTGGGCAGTTCAGAAACAGATGCCATTGTGGCTCATTAAAGCTGCCTTTGCTTTTTTATCTTATGAGGCGAATGTTCGAGATGTCAAGGCCTTAACATTCGCGATACCCGGAAGATTTCCTTAGATAAATATAAATATCTTATGTAAACCACGCGGATTCAGTTTTTTACCGTTTTTATTTAAAAACACTGGTTGGGAAGGATGGAGCTGATATTCTTCTAAACTTCCCATATAGCTTTTAATTAATGGGACAACCATGGGATGAAGGGGGAGTAAGCGCTCTTTTTTTCCTTTCCCATATATACGTATCGTGTTGTTAGATAAATCAATTTGTTTCCAAGTTAGTTCAACAATTTCAGATCTTCGCATACCCGTAGTGGCTAACAGTTTAAATAGAAGATGGTTTCGCATCGCCATTCGGCTATTGTCTTGCTCCAAAAAATGAAATAGCTTTCGTAGTTCAGACAAAGACATACATATAGGTCGGTAATTTACTATCCGTTTTAGGAGTATCAATTCCGATCATAAAATCGTTGTCGATTAGATTTTCTTTGACACAGTATTTACTGAACGATTTCAAGCAAGAAATTCTCCGATAGATCGTTCGAGGTTTGACATTTTCTTTTGTAATCTGATACTGGATGAAGCGACGAACATGTGTTTTTGTAATGTCATTAAGTTGTACAGAATAACCGTGTTGAATTAAGAAGTTCTCGAAACATCTCAAATCATAAGCATAACCATCAACGGTGTTAAGTGAATAGTTTTTTTCAATTTGCAAGTACAACACAAATTCATCAATGGCTTGTCGAAACAACATAAAAACACCTCCAGTTGATAATAAACGACCGATGATAATCGGTAAAAAAATAATGATAATTCGTTTAAAAAATGATAATTCGTAGACACAAAAAATTATGAGGAACTTAAGATAACAAGTTCCGAATAATTGATTTTATGGGCACTTGAGGGAAGAAACCCTCCATTTGTGCAGAAATTATCTAGTAGACATAATATAAATTATAGGAAGTTATTGATTTAAAGAAGAATTTTATCTCAATTTAAAAGTAAACTTATTATATTGAGACAAAAAAGAAAAAGAAAAATAAAATTTAAAATTCAACTCAGTTTATTTGTCAAATATACATAATACAATACATAAAATAAAAATTGATTATTAAGGAGTTGTTTGCTGCATTGAAATTACGTCCTTATTTGACGACGCGGAGTCTTATGCCGGAAAATCAGGAAACGCCGATTCACTTTTTGTTGCGGGAATCAGTGTTTCCGGCGCGTTATTTCTTTCGACGTAATCATTTTCCATTTCCGGAACTGGAATCAAGTGATTTATTCATTCATGGTCAAGTGCAGCGTCCTTTTTCCATCAGCGTATCTCAACTAAAGATGATGCCTTCCAAAAAATTACTTGTTCCCTTGGAATGTGCAGGAAATCAACGCGCGAAGTTTACTCCTCCTATATTTGGTGAACAATGGAAAGATGGTGCCATTAGCCAAGCTGTCTGGACGGGTGTTTCGTTGCGAGAGCTTCTGTCGTTAGCATACATACAAAGCAATGCTAAAGAAGTTATATTTATTGGAGCTGATTTTGGAAAACGTCAAGATATGGATGGTCTTTTTTATTACGCAAGAAGTTTGCCGCTTGAAAAAGCGCTTCATCCAGATACGATCATTGCATACGAATACAACGGAACCCCTCTTCCCTTCAAACATGGTTTCCCGCTTCGTCTTATCGTTCCACAATGGTACGCCATGGCGTCGGTCAAATGGTTGAAACAAATTATTGTCACCGATCAACCTTTCACTGGCCCGTTTCAAACCATTGATTATGTATATTACCCTTACAAATATAGCGATGAGGATAAAAAACCGGTCACTACCATCAATGTCAATTCACTCATTCAATCTCCTCTCGATTACTCGACTCATCGTGCCGGCACTCTTCTTATTGAGGGAATTGCATGGACTGGAAGCGGAAGGATCAAAAAAGTTGAAATTAGCGTGGATGACGGAAAAACATGGGAGAAAGCGGTGCTTATGCTCTGTGAACAAGAACGTTATGCCTGGATACATTGGCATTTTGCATGGAACGTACGTGAAAAAGGAGAATATACGATTTTAGTTAAAGCGACAGATTCAAGCGGCCGCACACAACCATCTGTTCCTATATGGAATCGAAAAGGTTATGGATACAATGCGATACAAAATGTACACGTAAAAATCGAATAAAATAAAAATGTGTAGCGGTGTTTTTCTTCTTTTTTTCAGTGAACCGCTACACATTTAATCATAATATCCAAGTTGTTGCAGTAGGGAAATCATGGTACCATCCTTCCGTGCTAGTTACGCGATATCAATGTGGCGATAACATACACCTTTGTATTGAACGCGGACAGGGGCTCCCTTTTCTTGTTTGTATTTTTTCATAAGCTTTTTTGCTTTCAAAAAAGCATCCATCATCCCTTCAGCCAGAATAGCCTCTTCCCAAACAACCGGCTTGGCTTGCTCTGTGTAGAAAGAAAAGACATACTGTTTCACTCTTCTCACCTCCTATTCATAATTATAAAGAAAAACTGTGTCTATTCAAATATAAAAACTGTTACAATTGTGTTAACTTTTTATGAGTATTATGGAAGCATTTTCCCTAAAGGCGATTGCGGATCAACGACTTTTTCTATGTCGTATACGGAAATCGGAAAATACGGGAATCCAAATGCATAAGCCGTTAACTTATACAACTGATAAAATAGCACAAGTGCTTTCAATGTAGAAATCTTGTTCTGGTGAGACGCTTTTGAACGGAGGATTTAAAAAAAATGTCTCTCTCTTTAATTTGAGTTGACACCATCGACGATAGTACTTTCACGTAATCACTGTCGTCTAAAAATAATTCAGAAAGCAAATATTTTTTTCCTGTCGAAACATCAAATGTTAACCCTTTCATGAGTGTAAGCCCATGGGCACCGCCAGAATAAGCGTAATTGATAATCGTTAAGCTTAAAACATCTTTTTCATTTGTTTTCAGCTCAAAGTGTCCTGTGATTTCAGTCAACGGATTTTCGTAAAACCCTTGGTCCATGAGAATTTGTTGAACAGCAGCTAGTATCTCATAGTTTATTTTTTTCTCCGTTTCTTTGTTCGGTAATCCATAAATAACAGGATAATAAAGTTCAAGACGTTTTTGTTTTACATATTCCGTATGAATGTTAACCGGTAGCGTGACCATATTTTCCTCCCCCCTCCCCTTCACGATATTCGATCATGATCAAAGCCGTGCACTCAATTTGCAACGCTATTTTGGACGATTAGGACGAATCATAGAATAGCGTAGCAAACGAAGCAGATGTAGCCGAAACAAAGACACTCTCATTGAATCGTTGATTTGAAACGAAAAATTAGAAGACGAAAACAAAGAATTGAGAGAACAGTTGAAAGAAGCATACGCGGAGGTTTATAAACTATTGGATAGCAGGAAACATTATTCTCCTCCTTATTCAACAAACAGTCAGGATATGCAATAAAATTTTGTGAATTTTTGGATTATAAATTATAATAGGAGTATCTTCGAAAAGGAAGGGAAGAATATGGACTTCGTCAATGAAAAAGTTTTATTTATATCTCTGTTCATTTTGATTATTCATAGCATAGAGACATTGGCTTATGCAGTAAGGTTATCAGGTGCGAGAGTAAAGTTAATCGCTTCTGCTTTATCTTTATTTAACGTAATGGTGATAGTTTCAAGATTAGCTAATATGATGCAGCAGCCATTTACAGGGAGTTTGATTGATACGGCTCCAAAGCATGGAGCTCTGGAGTTTGTAAAAATGGAGTTTCGGGTACTCATAGGTTCATCTACTCTTGGTACGTTATTAGGAATATTACTTCTCCCCACTTTCATTGCCATCTTCTCGAGAGCCATCATTCATCTTTCAAACAACCGAGGCTCCATATCAGCGTTGATGAAAAAAGGAACAAATATGGCTTTTTTCAAAAGAGGCATAAAACATATACACTTACCAAGATGGTCTTACATAAAAGACATAAACCTCAGCAATGTACCTAAACAATTGTTTTTCTTTAATATGGCGATTACTGCCATATATACAGTAGGAGTGTTCGCTGCTTTGTATGCATCTCTAATGGCACCTGAACGGTCTACAACTGCAATTAACGCTTCTGGTCTAATCAACGGCATAGCCACTATTCTATTGGCTCTGTTCGTTGACCCTAAAATTTCAATTCTTGCCGATGATGTGGTGAATCGAAAAGGAAATTATACAACACTAAAAAGCATTTCTATCATGATGGTTACTTCAAGGCTATTCGGAACTATTTTAGCCCAATTTTTATTTGTCCCCGGAGCATACTATATAGCATGGCTTACTAAGTTCATAGCCTAACGTTATTCTCCTAACGGAAGTGATGCTTAAGGAGAACATATTTTATCCATTCCCTAAGTGTTTTAAAAACGAAAATCCTCTGTTTTTAATCAAAAATCAGGGGATTTTCCATGTGTATCTGTGTTTGTAAAAATCCTAAAGCACTTAACACTACATTGAATAAGAAATATCAAAGGTAGGTACATATTTATAAATAGCGGAACCCCTATTTTCAAAATAAACACACCTTAGGAAGGTCAAAGAATAGCTGTTTTTTCTTGCCATGTTTAAAGAGATTAGCAACAGTTCCACATTTTGGGCGATATGAAGGAGGTGGAATTTACTGTCTCTACTAAGAATCGATAATCGTCCTCATTTTCTTGCATATTAAGAACCTTAAAATTCGGGAGGTTAAGCATATTAATTTTCATCATTCCCCCTTTCCATAACACCATTTTATAAATTAAAAATAATACCCATAAGAGAATATATAATTACAGTTGAAAAGAGAATCGTCATATGAATTAAGGAATAAATAAACATTGATTTTGCCCATCTCTCTGAATCCATCCTCTTATAACCGAAAACACTTAAAATAAGCCATATAACACTTAAAAGAAGTGCCACTAACATAAGTCCAATGCTTAAAGAACTAAAAAGAAAACTTATTGCAATTAATACAATTAAATAAATGTTAGTTTGTATATATGTCCTTTTAACTCCTTTTACAACAGGAAGCATCGGAACTTTTGCAGCCTTATATTCATCGTGTTTTCGAATAGCTATAGAATAGAAATGTGGCATTTGCCAGATAATAGCTATAACAAAAAGGCCAAGGATAGCAGGATGTGTGATATCTGGATAAATAGCAGCCCAACCAATGAGAGGTGGCATCGCTCCTGAGATACTTCCAATCTCCGTATTATAAACTGTTCTTCTCTTACTCCACATTGTATAAGGGAAAATATAAAAAAATAAACCTAGTAATCCTAGAAATGCCGCTAAAGGAGTAGTTAATGCAAGAGCTAGTATTCCGAAAAAAGACATGAAGACCCCAAGCCAGAATACTGCTTTCGGTTTTTTATTTCTCCTGTTACTGTTGGTCTCTTTTTAGTTCTCTGCATGATAGAATCTATATCTCGATCATATAAATTATTAAAAGCTCCTGCTGCCCCTATTACTAGAGTAGAACCAATAAACGAAAATATTATTTCAGGTAATTTCTCAAATAGGCTGATTTGATATGTATATAATGACAATGTTAATCCTGCGAACATTGGAATCAGGTTTGACTTAATAATCCCTGTTTTAATTGTTTGTGAAAGTATTTTTGACCAAGGTTTGTTTTGCTTTATATTGATTTCTTCCTCTCTCATTGTTCTTCCCTCCCCTTATCATCTATATCGATTATAATGTAAAATAGATACTATGCAGGATATAAATACTATATGGTATATTAATGCTATATGGTATGATTGTCAAGAGAAGGAGGAGAAGAATGGTTAGACGAAGATTAACGCAAAAGGAGCGAAAAGAGGAAACAAGGAAATTACTCTTAGACTCAGCTGTTGAGATCTTTGCCGAATTTGGTTTTCACGGTGCTTCTGTGGATAAAATTGCAGAACATGCTGGATTTAGTAAAGGTGCAGTTTATGCTAATTTTAATTCCAAAGAAGAGCTCTTTCTGGCTCTATTGGAACGGCAAATGAATTTGCATGTAGAGAACATCCATCGAGTAATAGACCAACAATATTCACTTTCGCATTTTATTGAAAAAATGGATGAATACTTTAATTTGGTTAGAGAGGAAAATCGAACGTGGAGTATGCTTAATATAGAATTTCTTCTTTATGCGATGCGTAAAGAGTCAGTCCGTAATAAATGGTCTAATATGATAAGGCAATCAGTAGAACAAATATCCAAATCTATTGAAATATTAATGAAGAAAGAGAATCATGAGTTTACTCTTTCATCGGAAGAAATTGCATGGACAATTCTTTCGTTAGAAAATGGCATGGCTATATTCCATTATATTAATGAAGATAGTGTTCCCTTTGATCTATATGGAAAAGCATTAAAAAAATTGCTTCTTTCCCCACAAAAGGAAAATTAAAATAACTCTAATTCTACGGTTTTTAAATATATTAATCAAAAAAACTTTTAATGAATTGAATAAGTGGAATTGTTCAATTTGCTAATACTCAGTTATTAAAAATATTAGCTGTTAAAGGAACAATTCCACACCTTTATCCGATTTATAAAGTAAATAACAATATTTAGCAGTTTAGACTTTCAACTCGATAATCCGAATACCCAATAATTTTAACAATGAGTGACAATAAAGTTGTTTAATTTACAAAAATGTTGTTTAAAAACTTCATCTATATTGTTCCATTAAAGTAAAGGGTCAGTATAGTTTAACTATAGAATGATGAAAATACGTACTACCGTACGATCTTTAAAAAATGAAAGATTCATCTCGTTTTTCTATTTTAGAAAAAGACACTAGAGCTACTTATAAAGATGGCAATTAAGAATTGTCACTCCTAAAAGAAATCTAAACAGATGGTTTTATTGACATTGAATAAAACTCTAAAATTAAAGGACCGAGGGTATTTATGCTCTATGCTTGTTGTCACTCTTTTTCTGATCATCCTCATTATTTTTAGAGGGCAATCATTTTATGTATGATTGCTTTTTTATTATGTATAGGAATAGTAATTAATTATGTGTTTTTAGGGACATGTACCTTTCCTTAAAGGTTCAATTTTTCATATATCTATTAAAGAAAAGATATGTAACTCAAAGGAGGTTTTTCATTTGATGCCTAGAAGATCCATGCCCCCTATTTTTCCTCGTGCTCCATTACGGCGCCCCCCAATAAAGCAAAATAAACAAGATTTCATGTCTTATTTTCGTACATCAGAAGGAAATTTAGATTTTATAAAGATTGCAGGAACGGCTCAACAAGCTAAGAAAATGTTTGATCAAATAAGTCCTCTAATTACAAAATTTCTTAAAAAATAGCCTATTATAAAAACATAAAGAAACCTACAAAAAAGTAGGTTTCTTTTGGCTTGTCGACAAAATTGCCAATCTTTAAAGAACCTATAGGCTCTTTAAAGATGTGTTGATTAAATCATTCATTGATCATTGATCATTTATTCATTTTGCGAATCGAGAAAAGAGGATTCAAATAATGAATCAAGGATTTTTGGTTTTCTTTTTTAGAAAGCGCGCCGTAGCGATCTATTACCTCAACAGGCTTTCCCTGATATCTTCGAACTAAATTTTGTATTTTATCTCTCCTTTCTGGCACAGTAAATGTTTGTACCAAGTGGATCTTTTAAAAAAGGACAGATCATTCCAATCTGTCCTTTGCCTTTCTGAAAATAAGCGAAACTAGCCATTCCGATTAAATGAGGAATTTAAGAAGGTAATTTAATGTTAACTTGTGGAGGAATTAATAACCGCCTAGACCTGTACAAGAACATCCTACAATAATAAGTAAGACGAATAAAACAACAATTAAGGCAAAAGCGCTCATATCTCACACCTCCTATTTATTGTTTATGTTTTTTATAAGAACGTTAGGCTTTATTAGTTAGCTCCAACTCCAAATAGAAGTTCCTACAATAATTAATAAAATGAACAATACAACAATCAACGCAAAATTGAAGCCACCGCCACCGTAGCCACCGTAGCCATATCCTGCACCGCCATATCTTCCACATCCCCAACACATAAATGTTTCACCCCCCCTATTGAGTATGAAGGGATTACTAAACTTCAATCCCTACTTTTAAATTATGCTCTCAAAAAATAGTTGGATTGGACAAACTCACTAATCGATAAGAAAATTCAATATTTACCCTATTAATGTTATTGGATTGCATTTCTGATCATTTTTTTAGATTCAACAAAGGCTAAAAGCGCATGTTATGACATGCGCTTTTAGTAAAGATGAAGGAGGTGCATATATTTATCGGTGGCTACTTAGGAGACTTTTCTCTCCCATGTTATAAGATATGCAAAATATCATAAATGATAATGGACAAGGGTGGATGTAAACGCGGAATTTTTAGCAATGAATTATTAAATATCTATCATATTGGATGTATTCCTTTCGAGGATGAGGACGGATATTACGAATATTATTCCACTCAGACAAAAGAATAATAACTGTGAGAATAGATGATTGAGAGGCTTCACCATGAGCATCAAGATCCACAAATGAAGGGCTTGAATCTATAGAAGCAGTAAAAATCGAACCATACCCGTGTTCGCTTATATCACTATTCATCCCTGGTGCGATATTGGTGACTCATTAATTCACCAAGACAATTAAAAAGACCAAATCAGTATGCGATTTGGTCTTAGAATTGATATGCTATTTTTAGGTCTTGATAATCATCAACATCAGCTTTTTTGTTTATGTTTATATTGTTGCACAGCTTCTGAATAATGGTTGAGAATCGTTTCTTTCTCTAGTGAAAGGTGTTCGTGCAAATAATCAATGACTGCGGCGTCTTCCGCTAATCCCGCAGCAAATTGGCGTTTTAAAAATCGCTCAGCTTTTTCTAGACTTTGAAATGACTCGTTCTTACCATCTTCGTAAGAAATCACCCATTTATGTTCGTCGTTCGCAAAAAGGAAAAACCATTTTTCTTCATTGTTTTTAAAAAAGAAGCCTCTTTCTTGTTCTTTTGTATTGTATTGATTTTGTTCGACATCATGGTAAATGGGCGGTAAGCCAAAAGCATTTACAACAAAGAGTGGAAACGTTTTATCGTCGACAAAACAGCCAGATGCTTTCGGATGGCCGCCTCCGCCAAATTGCTTCGCAAACTCTGCCACATTGATCGTATCATGAATCGTCCGAAATCCGATATGTTTCGTGCCGAGGTTGACCATTGCGACAAGGTCTAAATGCGGACACCGCTTTGATAAGGCATTCCCTAACTCCGATATATACCGCTCTGCAAACACAACACCGACACAATGGTCATTGATCCAAAGTTGAACCATTTGTTTTTGTTTCATGCGAATATACCGATTGATTTTCTTTTCTTCCAAATTAAGAATAAGCTCTTCCGTCTCCGTTAACGAAAATGGAGCATTTGCAGTTAGGCGCTCTTTCATTTGATCAAAAAATTCATCAATTCCTAAAATCGAAAACAAATCATTGAGCCGTTTTGCTTGCACATTATTCGTTTCTTCCCATTCCCATGTATCATATTGGCGAACGAGGTCGACAAACTCGTCAAGCGTTTCGTTACGCTCTAATTTTTGTTCGCGAACAAGGTATTCATAAAATAATGACGTCGCACAAGTCTTTTTTCCAGACTCATCAGTAGGTTGAACCCATCCCCACGGGTATTCATTAAAATGCAAAGCGGTAATGTGATGATCAATCACCTGTACATGTTTCCCGGCCGCAAATCGTTCCGCCAGTTTTTTTTCAACATCTGCTCCAACCGCTAAATCTGTAATAAATATGTGTGCTTCGTCATGTTCTTCGTTTTCAATAAATTGCTGCACTCGTTCGTCTAAGTTCCGATATGAACAATAAGAAATGCTTACCTCATCCTCAAAGGCGATTTTCGCCAACAGTCCACAACCAATTCCATCTAAATCGCTGTCCGTAAACAGTTTAATCATCGCCGATCCTTCCTTTTCTTTATCATCATTCCCATTCTTTGATGATTTGTTACAAACTTTTGTACAACAATTTTTTTAAAAGCGGAAACAATATGTCAGGCAATTGTTCTACGTTCGGAACGAGAATGCTATGTTTTCCATAAATATTTTGAATCGTTGTTTGTTGGCCTTCGTCGATATCTCCGTTAGCCAAAAAGACGTTAATGACTTCAATTCCATGTTTTCGCGCTTCTAGCACCGCTTCATGGGTGTCGATAATTCCGTTTTGTTCGTATCCAAATGCCGCTGGTTCTCCGTCGGAAAACACAAGTAAAAATTTTTGCTTTTCAGTGCGCTGCAACAGCTGTTCTGTCATGATGCGAATTGCAAAGCCATCACGGTTATCTTCTTCTGGTTCCAGTTGCATAATTTTTGCACCGCTCTGTTTTTTTAGTGACTCAGAAAATGAAATGACCGTTTGAAAATAATTTGGCTGCTTTGTTTCAGTTGCTTCGTTCGGATCTTCCCAAAACCCGACAATTTGATGGGGAACAAACACGGATTTCAATGCCTCATGAAACAAAATAATCCCCCGTTTCGTTTCTTCCATTTTATCGTGCATGGACGCAGAACAGTCTACAAGCAACGTAAACACCGCATCAATTTGTGCAGACGGCTCATGCTTTTTATAAAATAGTCGTGGCTGTTCATCGGTCCATAATCGAAGCAATTTTTTATGCAAGCGGCCAAAATGTAAGTCGGTGCGCGGTAATGTCTTTTTATGCTCTAATGTTTTTTCGATCATTTGTTTGAGTTTTTTCTGGTACGGTATAATTTCTGCTTTCTTTTTCTCGTACTCAGCCATTTGCTGAAAAGAAGGGGGATTTGGAGATAAAAAGATCGCTTGTGCATAGCGATTTTCTTTTCCATAAACATAGCCCTCTCCGCTTTTACGAACGTCACGTTTTTGCTCGTATGCGCTTCGTTTTGCATAATCGTTTTGTGTGCTTTTTCGAGCGGAACCTTGAACAATCGCTAACGCTTGATCCCCTTCTTCCCCCTCGCGCACCCCTTCTCCTAATAAATCTGTTTGTGAGCCTTGTTCAAGCTCAAACCGCAAGAAGCTTTTTGTCATGTCACTTGTTTCCCGATGCCATGTCGGTAACGTTTCTTCATGAATGTCTTCGTCTCCCTGTTTCTCTTTATCGAGCACATCGCAATTGTTTAGCGGATCTTTTCGTTTAAGGTCATCAATTGTAAATGCCGGTTCTTCAAGTTCATAGCCATGCTCGGGAAGATAAAAATACGTATTCAACATATCATTTTCTAACACCCCATCAAGTGCATCGATGAGGGTGAATGTCACACGAGCTATGTCTTTTGTAGAAACGGCATCAAAAAATTGGCTGATCGTTTGGCGAATCCAAGGCATCATACGGTTGATGTTTTCGTGAATGGACGGTACATCTTCAAGTGGTGATTCTGATGTTAATAATAAGTACATAACATTAAATAAGGCATCGGTATGAACGCTTTTGACAAGGTTGACGTTTGCTTGACTTTGAAAATAGCGTCGGTACACTTCGCGGCGAACACGAAACCACTTTTTTGTTCCTGGGCGTTCTTTTTTACAAATTTCTTCGAGACGTAAATCTTCGGCAAGCATAAATAGTTGTTTGGCAAAGTTGGGAAGAGATGTGGCTTTGACTTGCTCGATGAAGGCCACCACTTCGGAAACATCCATATGAAAAAGGTTCCCGATTGCCCGCAAGCATACATCGCTTTTTAAACCGTTTACTTTTTCTTCGATTGGTCGATTGTCCCAAAAATAGCTGACGTACAGTTTGCGGTTTCGGAAATCAAGGTAGGATTGATAACCGAATTCGACTTCCCAATCGCTTTGTTTTGTCAATGTTTTCGCTAAATCTGATAGCTGCATGAACAAAAATGAATCGATTTTTTTGTCATTAAATTGGATGAACCGTTTCATGGATGATCCCTCACTCAAAGAGCGTTTCCGCGATGTTTTGCACCGCCGCTTTTTCCCGTTCATCCTCTAGTTTTTCGATAATTCCGCGCTGAATAGCACGAAGCGGTGGCAAGTACACGGCTAAATCACACGTATCGATGAGCGCTCTAATGGAAGCGGCTTCCTCAGAAATGTGTCCATGTTTGGCTTGCGTAATTAAGTCGGCGGATAGTGTCACAAAGCGATCAATGAGCGTTTTGTCCGTTAATTTTGTCTGTGCCATTAACACCGATTTTAATGTATCTCCTTGAATATACGGAACATCGATAACAACAAATCGGTTTTTTAGCGCTTCGTTCAGCGGCACCGTACCGACATAGCCTTCATTGATGGCAGCAATAACTCCAAATGTCTCTTTTGCCTTGATGACTTCCCCTGTAAATGGGTTTGTGATCATTTTTCGATAGTCTAATACCCCGTTTAAAATCGGTAATGTTTCCGGTTTGGCCATATTAATTTCATCAATATATAACAAATGCCCTTTTGTCATTGCCTGAATAACAGGACCTGGAATAAACTCAATGGTCGTTTTTCCGTCGCGATTTTGAATCGTCTTAAAGCCAAGCAGTGCTTCCGCATCTAAATCGACGGAGCAGTTAACACTATGCATCGGTTGGCCGAATAAAAACGATAACGTTTCCGCTAGTTTCGTTTTTCCAGAACCCGTCGGCCCTTTTAATAATACATTTTTCCCAAGTGACAGCGCCACGATGGCGTCGTATAAAATCGATTCATCGGCTGGAGTATAGCCTCCTTTTCCGATGAGATCGGCATTTTCGCTATTAGAAAATTGCTGTTTTCTATGTTGAATGATTTGTTCGATGTCATACGGCAGTGATGTAAGCTTCACGATGTATTCGTCCTTTCTCTTGTTTTCATAAATACGTTATTATTCTACTAGATAAATGACAGTGACGCAAAAAAAGATGATTGTTTTATATAAAAATATTATGTAAACAAAAAGAAAAAGGAGAGCTTTGCAAATATGTAAAAATGCTCTCCCATTAGCTGAAATTGTCCTTAATCGCTTTTCGAATGAGCGCTTCACAGCGGTCTAATTCCGCTTTTAATTGCCTTTTATACAACTTCGCTTTTTCATAGCCGCCATCGGCAAACCGATAATACACTACCTCTTGATATTTCATTCCTTCCTTCTTTTGTTTGACTTGTTTTAAAATCCCGTCTTCGATTAAGTCATGGAGCGCTTTATATACTTCAGAGTGGTTCGGCTTGTAGCCATATGGCTTAAACTCTTGCCGAAGCACATCTAATATTTTGAGTCCGTATAGACGTTCTTGTTCTGTCAATGTGATTAAATACAATTTTAAAAACGCACGTTGTTTTAAAAGAAAACCGCTGGATGTTCGTTTTTCACCCATTGATTGATTTCACCTCTTTCGAACAAAGATTCTTTTCTTTTATTGTACTAATTCCATTGTATTAATGAAAATCCTGCTTTTTGTGTTTGTTTTTTATTTAGAACATAGTTTTATTAGTAGGATACAGTAAAAAAGGAAGAAAGAGTTTCCCCTTTCTTCGTTCAATGAAAGACGATCGTTTTATTGCCGTAAATAATGACGCGATCTTCTAAATGCCATTTTAACGCGCGGGAAAGTACGGTTTTTTCAATAATTCGTCCAATTCGTTTTAAATCTTCCGGATGATGTCGATGGTCAACCCTCGCCACGTCTTGTTCGATAATCGGGCCTTCATCTAAATCATCAGTTACATAGTGCGATGTCGCGCCGATTAACTTTACGCCACGTTCATAGGCGCGTTCGTATGGTCTGGCTCCGACAAAAGCCGGCAAAAAGGAATGATGAATGTTAATGATTCGTGACGGGAACTCAGCGACAAAATTTGGCGACAAAATTTGCATATAACGAGCAAGAACAATAGTATCAACTTGATATTCTTTTAATAATGATAATTGTTTCTGTTCTGCTTCCGATTTATTTTCTTTTGTGACAGGAATGCAGTAGTAAGGAATCCCAAGTGATTCCACACTATTTCTCATATGTTCGTGATTGCTGATGACAAGTGCAATATCAGCAAGCAACTCCCCTGCCTGCCATTCCCATAACAACTCTAGCAAGCAATGTTCTTCTTTTGAAACGAAAATCGCAATTCGTTTAATATCGTTATGTAAATGAAGTCGCCAGTTCATTTGAAACGACTGAGCAATTGATGTAAATCCGTTTTCGATTTCTTGCTTTCTTTCCGCAATGTTTGGGCAATCGAATTCAATTCGCAAGAAAAACGTGCCACCTTCAGGATCGGTGGAATATTGACTAGATTCTACGATATTTGCATCTTGTTCGTATAAAAAAGATGTAACTGCTGCAACAATTCCCGGTTTGTCTGGGCATGAAATTACTAAACGGGCGCGATTTTGGTAGTTTTGTAAAAACGTTTGCCAACGACGTTCTCGAAATGTGTGCATGTTTGCTGTTCCTCCTATTATGACAATTTTTTATTCATCATACAAAAAAACGGTCGGAATTCCAACCGTTTTTTATTTAAACAAAGACAAATATTGTCCGTATCCTTCTTTTTCTAAATCTTCTTTTGGAATAAATCGCAATGCCGCCGAATTAATACAATAACGAAGTCCCGTTGGTGCCGGACCGTCGTTAAAGACATGACCAAGATGAGAATCGGCTTGGCGGCTGCGGACTTCGGTACGAATCATCCCGTGACTAAGATCTAGCTCAGTTTTAATATTTTCCGGATGAAGCGGCTTAGTAAAACTTGGCCAGCCACAACCGGAATCAAATTGGTCCAACGAACTAAATAGCGGCTCTCCTGATACAATATCGACATAAATTCCTTCTCGTGTATTATTCCAATATGGATTATCAAATGGCGGTTCGGTTCCGTTTCTCTGCGTCACCTCGTATTGAAGAGGAGTTAGTTTTTTTCGCAACATCTCATCCCGTTCTTTATCAAGCCAGTGCTTTTTCAAAAAAGCGTCGCGTCCAGAACCGACTCGGTAAAGCTTATAACGAATCGGATTTTTCTTATGATAATCTTGATGATAATCTTCCGCTGGATAAAACGTTGAAGCAGGCAAAATTTTGGTTACAATCGGTTTGGAGAAACGACCGCTTTCTTCTAATTCTCGTTTCGATTTCTCCGCTAAACGGCGTTGTTCCTCGCTATGGTAAAAAATCGCTGTTCGGTATGATTCACCGCGATCATGAAACTGCCCGCCCTCATCGGTTGGGTCAATTTGTCGCCAGTAAATATCGAGCAGTTTTTCGTAAGGAAAAATGTCCGGATCAAACGTAATTTGCACTGCCTCATAATGGCCGGTTGTTTGTGTGCACACTTCTTCGTACGTTGGGTTTTCTTTGTGGCCGCCTGTATATCCCGATACAACTTTGATAATCCCCGGCTGTTCTTCAAATGGCGATACCATGCACCAAAAACAGCCGCCGGCAAACGTGGCTAATTCGTATCCCATCCGTCACTATACCTCCTTTTCTTTATAATACCCGAAAATAACGAAAAAGGCATCTCTTGTGAACGGGAGAGATGCCTTTTCAAGTTATTTCGTTAAATCACCAGCTGGTCCAAAAAATTCATAGTGAATTCGTTCTTCCGGCACGCCCCATTCTTTTAAGGCGTGATAGACCGTTTTCATAAACGGAATCGGACCGCAGAAATAAAAGTTTGCCTTTTTCTCATGAACAACTGATTGAAGCCAAGGCCAATCAATGAATCCTTCCTTCGCAAAATAAGGATTTTGTCGATCCTTATCAGAAGGAGATTGATAGCACACATAATAAGAAAGTGTTGGATGTTGTTCCGCTAAGCGGCGCATATGCCCATCAAACGCATGAACATTTCCGTTGATTGCCGCGTGAATAAATGTCACGTTCCGCTTTGGTTGCCGCTCGACAAGCGTATTGACCATGCTGAGTAGTGGTGTAATTCCAACTCCGCCGCTTATGAGAACTACCGGCGTATCATCCGTTATATCAAGCGTGAAAACGCCTGCTGGGGCGCTTAATTCTAATATATCTCCTGCATGGATATGTTCATGTAAATAGTTGGAAACAATTCCTGCTGGTTTTTCCTCGGTCGCTGCTTCTCGTTTTACACTAATGCGATAATACTCTTTTCCTGGTGCATCCGACAAACTGTATTGGCGAATATGCGTGTATGTCTCGCCAGGAATGCGAACTTTGACACTAACATATTGCCCCGGTAAAAACTCGCTAATATCGCCACCGTCTTCCGGCACTAAATAAAAGGACGTAATTACATCGCTTTCTTTCACTTTTTTCTGTACAACAAACTTGCGGAAGTCTTTCCATCCTCCTCGTTTCGTCGCCGCTTCGTTGTACATTTGTTCTTCTATTTGAATAAACACATCAGCAATCACTTCGTATGCTTCTTTCCACGCTTCGATAATGTCATCGGTCGCCGCATCACCTAATACATCCTTAATCGCTAATAGTAAGTACTTTCCGACAATCGGATAATGTTCCGGCTTCACTCCTAAGCTTCGGTGCTTATGAGCAATTTGTTTGACAACCGGTAAAATCATCTCCAAACGGTCGATATGTTTGGCTGCCTCATATACTGCGGCTGCGAGCGCCTTTTGTTGCCGCCCTTGTTTTTGATTGACATGGTTAAAAATGTTGAGTAGTTCTGGATGATTGGACAACATGAGTTGATAAAAATGCTTTGTAATCTGTTCTCCGTGCTCTTCAAGAACAGGAACGGTAGATTGGACGATTTGAATCGTTTTTTCACTTAATAGTGGCTTTGTCGTACTCATTCCTATATCCCCTCGCAAAAAGATGTATTTTATATACATCTTTATTGAAGCATATAGTTTATCTAAAAGCAATATTTCAAATACATCTTTAATAAATTGTTCACAATTGAATGATTTTAAAATTGAAGCTTTTTTATGCTAAAATGAACGATAGAACAAGACTTTAAAGGTGTGAATATCATGCAGTTAACAAACTATACAGAGTATGCCCTGCGCGTACTCCTCTTTTTAGGAACGCTCGAAGCCGGGGAAAAAACGAGCATTAAAGAAATTTCCCAGGCATTTGCAATTTCAGAAAATCACTTAAGCAAAATTGTGTATGAACTTGGGAAGCTGGGATTTATCGAAACAATCCGCGGACGAAACGGGGGCATTCGCCTTGCTATGCAGCCAGAAGAAATTCGAATTGGTGCGGTTGTTCGAAAGACAGAAGATAATCTATCCCTTGTGGAATGTTTTGCTAGTCACGGAAACCATTGTGTCATTACTCCTGTCTGTCAATTAAAACACGTGCTACATGAAGCGCTAGAAGCGTTTTTGTGTGTACTTGATTCATATACATTAGCGGATTTACTTCATAATAAACAAAGCTTGCAAACAATTTTCAAACAAGTTTGAGGTTTGCTTATCATTTAGGAGCAAACCTCTTTTATTTTTCCGTTTTTTATACATACTAATAAACAGGTAGAGAAAGCCACGTGCTTACAGCTTCTATAGGGATTCCAGCTGGTCAATAATGAAAAAAGAAGCAATCCCAATCCGAACGTGTGGAGATATTCGACACAGACCAATGGCTCTCTGTTTAAATGAATCTCCTTCGTTTGTCACATTTCGCAAAATATATTAATATTAGAAAGGTATGAGAAAAACTAGAGATTGTTGAAGGAGGTTACAATGAAGCACGTATCAAAGCCATTACCACCTTATATGAAAACAGAAAACGGTGAACTTTGGTTAACAGAAGATGATCGTGAAAACTTAAAAATCAGCTATCGGATTAAAGACATCATTTTTTCCGAGCAGTCTCCATTCCAACATGTAATGATTTTGGACTCCTACGATTTCGGAAGAATGCTCGTTCTTGATGGAGTTGTACAAACAACGTCGATTGACGGTCATATTTATAATGAAATGATTTCTCATGTTCCACTTCAATTCCATCCAGCACCGAAAAAGGTATTAATTATCGGCGGTGGAGATTGTGGTGCAGCCAGAGAAGTGGCGAAATATGAACAAGTCGAGGAAATTCACCTCGTTGAGATTGATGAGATGGTCGTTACTTCATGCAAAAACTATCTTCCAGATGTTTCTGGTAATCTTTCGGATCCACGCGTCCGTTATGTATATACTGATGGAGTTGCTTTTGTGAAAGAGCATGTTAATACGTATGATGTGATTATTATTGATTCCTCTGATCCAGTTGGACCAGCGAAAGAACTGTTTTCATATGACTTTTATGCAAGTGTCCGTCGCGCATTAAAAGAAGACGGGCTTATGGTTTGTCAAAGCCAGTCTCCGATTTTTCATATGGATGTATTAAAACAAACGTACGCAAATATTTGTCAATTATTCCCGTATGCGTCGATTTATACCGCAACCGTACCAACATATCCTGGTGGGTTATGGAGTTTTACCATCGGGGCAAACATTCCTCTTTCACTTCCGGAAACGACGTCCTTACCATCTGATACAAAATATATTAATGAAGCGGTGCTTAAACAATGCTTCCAGTTGCCGCAATTTATGCGGAAGGAGCTTGTTTAATCCTTCACAAAAAAAGAGCAGTCAGATATCTGACTGCTCTTTTTGAATAAAAAGTACATTTCATCTAAATGGCGACCATCTCCTCACGACGCTTCAATCCCACTGCAGCGGGAGGATATGCTGCCGGACATTCGGCCGGCCACAAAACGTGACAGAGCCGAATTCAATGAACCCTTCCTCGCTGGCCCTCTGAAACGCTTCGAGGATAGGAGATCATCACCCATCCAAAGTATGATTGGCAACAAGTGAAAGCGTGATATCATCAGCAGGCGGATTATGTAATCCGGCACGTACATCACGATAATAACGTTGGAGCGGATGAGATGAAAATAAACTTTGTCCTCCGACTACGCGCATCGCTAAATCAACAACTTTCACTGCTGTATTTGTGGCGACATATTTAACAACGGCGAGTTCTTGTTTCATCTCGGCTCGTTTCTCTGGATTGCGATCCCATTGATCGGCGATCGAATACATAAAATGACGTGCGGTCATGAGGTTAATGTCAATCTCTGCGATTTTTCTCCGCACTTCCGGCACGTTGGCAATCGGGTGGGGCAAGCTGTTTGGCTGATACGTTTTTGCAAATGCAATCGCTTCATTGCGCGCCGCGATGGCAATGCCTAAATAACAAGCAGGAATATGCAATAACCACCCTTGTGGCTGGCCTTTTTTCTGTGGTGATAATCTTTCCACAAGGGCCTCTTCTTCCACTTCTACATACTCGAGTATTAAGTCATCGCTCCTTGTTCCTCTCATCCCGAGAGTATTCCATGTTTCTTCAATTTTGAGGCCATCAGCGGATTTCGGAATAAGGAAATTAGCTACTTCCCCCGTTTCTTTAATGGTGGCGGACACGATAAAATAATCAAGCGCCGGAGCGAGCGATGTATACGTTTTCCGACCATGAATCACCCAGCGGCCATTTCGCTTTTCTGCTGTCGTTTCCGGCTTTCCGCCGCGCGCAGGACTTCCTGTTGCTTTCTCCGATTGAGCGCTGTTAAGTAGCCGTTGCTCTTCAACAATTTCTTTGCACACACGCGCAAACAAGGATGGATTCCACTTTTTCTCTTGCGCAAGATTCATGACGAGTCCTAAGTGCCAACCAAGCGATAAAGCCGTAGCTCCGTCTCCTTGCGCAATCGTCTCTTGAACTAGTAAAAATTCATAGAGAGAAATTTCTTCCCCTCCGTATTGTTTAGGAACGGTAAGAGAAAGAAAACGCGCTTTTTTTAGGTCGGTAAAATTTTCGAATGGAAATGTTGCCTGTTCGTCATACCAATGAGCGCGCTTCCGAAACTGTTCTGCTAGCTGTGCTGCTTGTTCATGCAGTCGTTTCTCCCGTTCGGTGCGAAGAAATAAATGATATAACTCGCTCATGACTCTCCCCTTTTCTTTTTTCATTTGTTCTTCATTTTACCCGTTATCCAAGAAGAATGAAAATGATATGCAGCTTAAAGCGCAAATAACTGACGAACATCTCTGTCATCTTGATGATGATAAAACTCATTTTTTGTTTGATCATACATATATTCTTGTTTCCACTCGCCTTTATGCCGCGTAATGAGTCGAATGGCACGAACGATTTCGTATATTTCTTCGTTTGTCATAATCGGATGAACAGAAATCCGCACCCATCCCGGTTTGTACAACAAATTACCCGCTTTGACTTGTTTCATGATTTCATGTGATGTTGCTTGGTCAATATTCAACAAATAATGACCATACGGACCTGCGCATGAGCATCCTCCACGCACTTGAATGCCGAAGCGGTCATTCAATACTTTGACAACTAAGTTATAATGCATTCCTTCAATAATAAATGAGACAATGCCAAGCCGGTCTTCCCTCTTTCCTTCTAAAATACGAACCCCGGGAATTCGCTTCATATGCGATAAAAGTAATGTCGCTAATTCTTTTTCCCGTTGCAAAATACGATCAACGCCCATTTTTTCTTTCAGCTTAATGGCTAATGCGGCCTTAATCGTTTGTAAAAATGGCGGTGTCCCTCCATCTTCACGCGATTCAATATCATCGACATATTGATATTCTCCCCATGGATTAGTCCATAGTACAGTTCCGCCCCCCGGATGATCAGGAATACGATTTTTATATAAGCGTGCATTAAAAATGAGCACGCCAGCACTACCTGGCCCTCCTAAAAATTTATGGGGCGAAAAATAAATGCCGTCTAATTGTTCCAGTGGATCATCTGGATGCATATTGATGGAAACGTATGGAGCTGAAGCAGCAAAATCGATAAAGCAAATCCCTCCATGTTCGTGCATGACTTTTGCTAGCGTATGATAAGGAGTTTGAATACCTGTGACATTCGAGCAAGCAGTAAACGCGCCGATTTTTAACGGTCGATGGGCGTATTGTTGCAACAGTTCTTGTAAATGATCGATATCGACATCGCCGTTTGCTGTTGGCCGAATCGTGACGACATCTCCGATCGTCTCCATCCATGATAACATATTGGAATGATGCTCCATATGAGTGATAAAGATGATCGGTCTTTTGTCTTCAGGGAGTTGTATATAGGACTTGAGTTGTTCAGGTACACGTAACCCAAGTAAGCGTTGAAGCTTATTAATGGCACCGGTCATTCCTGATCCTTCCATAATTAATATATCATCTTGTCCCGCGTTAACATGATGTTTGATAATTTCTTTCGCTTGTTTGTACGCTAGTGTGATTTTTGTACTTGCAATATTCGATTCCGTATGCGTGTTGGCAACATACGGACCTAATTCTTCTATGATTTTTTGTTCAATCGGCTTATAAAGACGTCCGCTTGCTGTCCAGTCAGCATAAATCATTCGCTGTTGTCCGAAGGGGGAGGTAAACGGATAATTCGTTCCAATGGTCGCCTCACGAAATGGTTGAAAGTACGCTTCTAACTCTCCACGGCATATAAACGTCGTATCTCCAATAGTTGCTTTGATTTCCATTGTGGTTCCTCCTTCCTGTACTTTTTACTCATACAGTATGTGAGGAGCGGAAAAATGGTCAATAAAAAAAGCTGTCATAAATAAGGAACAGCTGTACAGACGGCGGAAAATTGTTTATTTCTTACGATATAGGAAACTCATCATAGAGCTAACAAAAAATATTATTTTTGATCAAGACAATCGCTTATCAAGTGTGTTTCATAGTGAAAAAACAAATAAAAACGGAAAAGAGCTAGAATATTCTATACAAAAACAATTAATGAAATACTGGTGTTTTTTATGAGCATTGGTGCAATCAGTTTTTATTCAGCATAATGGGAACAAGAAAAGTTGTCCATATGATTTTGAACAACAAAACAAAAAGGAATTAGAGCGGTTTTTCTCTAGTTCCTTATTGATATTTGTAATTATTAAAAGGGATGTTCAATATCATACCGTTATTAAAACATTCGGATTGTAAGAGGCGGCTGGCGTCGTAGGGGACTGACTATTTCCAACAGTTAATCATATATTCGTTGTGCTATTTCACTTGTTCTGAATCGGAAAGAACATAACATTGCAGTCTCTCTCGTAAATCGTCGGGAAGGTATTCGCTTTGCTGTGTCTCGAAATTAAAATAAACAACGGCTGCTTCGCCAAGAGCAATCAATGTTCCTGTTTTCGCATCCAAAATGCGATGAACGAGCTGAAAACTTTTATTGCCGATTTTTGAGACGTTTGTTTCGATTTTCAGTGTTTGCCCGAAATACGCTTGATTGACGAAATCACATTTCGCAGAAGCAAGAATAAATCGCCATGTTGTAACGTCTGTTCCGTAGCCTAATTGCTCAAACAGACGAATCCGCGCTTCTTCTAGATAAACGAAATAACTCGTATTGTTCACATGTCCAAGCGCATCTGTCTCACTAAAACGCACTGTTACGTTTGTAACATGGGTTGCCATACGATCACCCCTTCTTTTATTGACCAGTCAGTATGCAATAGTTATTTCTTTTATCATAGCGAGAATGGTTTCTTATTTCAAAAATATTTTGTAAATTTATATTTGGTTATTTAGAACATAGTTTGTATAAATAATATAATAACCGATGGAACAAACCATCGGCTTTTATTTACGCCAAAAATATCGGAGCGATCACGTAGCTAATTAAAGAAAGACCGCCGCACAATAAAGAAATTTTTAGTTTATACTTTGCATATTCCATTAAGTCTAAATCCATGATTGAAGCAGTTGTAATCGTCGTATCCCCTAATGGAGAAGCAAAAGCGCCGAATGTCCCGCTTGCAAATACTGCGCCAATCGTCATGGGCAACGATGCTCCTGTCGCCGCTGCTAATGTAACACCAAGCGGCATAAAGAGCCCCCATGTCCCCCAAGATGTTCCGATAAAATAGGAAATTGATGAACCAAGAGCAAACATCGTAGCCGGAACAATTTCTTTCGGAAGCAATGTCCCAAACGTAGACGAGATATACCGCGAGAATCCCAAATCCTCCGCTGTCAGCGACAACGCCCAAACAAGGAGAAGCATGCCGATCGGTGCCATGAGTTGATTTCCACCATCAAAAAAGTGATAAATGAGCTCATGAAGCGGCTGACGACGAAATAAATAAAACAGCGTGGTGATGATGATCGTGACAAAAAGCGCAAGCAGCATCGCTAACGTTGCATCTGCTGTGGAAAAGGCTGCTAAAATTGTATTTGCTCCTTTTTTACTTCCGTCATACCAAAAGAAAAATATCGTCAATACAAGAACGAGAAAAAGCGGAAAAAATAGATGAAGCGGTTCACCGACGACTAATGCAAGCTCTTTTTTCAATCCTAATCGGTGAAATTGATTCGTTTCCCCTTCTGCTCTTTCCCTCCCTTCTTTCCCGATCCGAATATTCATAAATGTTGTCACTAATCCTACGATAAGAGCAATGATCGCAAAAAAATTATATGGTAAGCTGGCAAGAAAAAGTTGATACGCTGACGTCTTCACTCCATTTTGGTTGAGCGCTCCTTCAACAACAGACGTCATAAAGCCGACAAATGCCGTTGCGGCCGGTAACAACACGATAATCGGTTCAGTTGAAACATCGATAATATACGCCATTCTCCGTTTATCGATCCGAAACTTTCCGAGAATCGATTTCATGACTGGACCGATTAACATAGTGCGAAACATCGGAGTAAAAAATGTAAATGGAACAGTAAGCCATATAAACAATAACATACGATGCTTCGAATGAAGCTTTTGACTAATCCATTGAACAAACCCTTTGATTCCACCAGTAATTTGCATCATACCAATCAGCGCGCCGAATAAGTACAGAAACATGACAACTTTCACATGTTCGATATCTGTTATCGTCTGTAATAATGCATTTACAGCCCTTTTAATCGCATAGAGCCAATGCTTCTCTAAGCAAAAAGCTCCAACAATCAGCCCTATTACGAGCCCCGGCAATATTTCGCGAAGCCAAATCGAGAGTGGAATGACAATCAGAAATGGCAATAACGAAATCCATGTTCCTTGCAACGTATTCACCACCTTTGTCGTTACAAGGATAGCCATAAATGAGAAAAACTATTACAGTTCTTAATTTGATTATTTAAAACATAGTTTAATTAAATAAAATACAAAAACAGCACTTGCCCGCTTGCAAGTGCTGTTCAATGATTTCTTCTCGCAAAATCAACAAAGCGAAATTTATCTAGTCGGTGTCGTGATTCCGTAAATTGAAACAAACTGGCATCATCTAAATAAACAAAATTTTTCACGACAACGACATGATCATACCCGTTTAAGTCTAAATATTTTCGGTCCTCGTCAGTCACTTTGTCGACAAACATTTCTTTTTTTGCAAAGCTGATTTTCAATTTTAATTTATTTTCAATATACTCGTATATGGAATCCTCACAAATCGCCCGCGTCAAAACAGGAACAAATTTTTTATGAAAAAAATCTTTGTCTAAAATAATGTGTTCTCCATCGATTTTTCGAGAACGAACGACTTTCCATATCTCATCTTTGTTCGTTACATGCAAATGCTTTTTTAAATATTCTCCCGGCTTGATGACCTCTAATTCATGAACAATCGTTTTCGCCGGCGTTTTCATTTTTTGTGCCAACTCTTTAAAGCTGACTAAGCCCGATACAGGAAAATCGTATTTTCCAACATCAAGAACGATGGAACCTTTTCCCTTCATTTTTTGAATATACCCGTGTTCAGATAACAGATTGAGCGCTTTGCGAATCGTTTCCCGCGATGTTTCATATTGCTCGGCTAATTCGTTTTCCGATGGAAGTTTATCATAGGGTTTCCAATGTCCTTGGCGAATTTTTGAGACAATATCATGATAAATGGATAAATATTTGTTTTCATACATATCGATCACCGACATGTATTGTATCATGATTTCGTTAAGTAATAAACAATCGCTTCATACGGGCGCAAGACGATTGTTTTAAACTGCTCTGGTGAATCCTCATAGTTCGAAAGCAAAATTTGACTTGTATATCCGCTCACATCTACTTCGCTTGGAAGAATAAACGTCGTCTCTTTTCCATAAAAGTTATTGACAACAAGAAGCTTCTCATTTTTCCCGTTTCGTATATAGGCAAAAATGTCTGGATGATCTTCAAGTAATAGTTGATAATCACCTGTTGTAATAATGTCATATTGTTTTCGTAATTGGATAAGGCGTTGGTAATGATAAAAAATCGATGTCGGATCCGCAAGCGCATTTTTGACATTAATGTCTTTGTAGTTTGATGCCACACGAATCCAAGGCGTACCCGTTGTAAATCCTGCATGCTCACTGTCATCCCACTGCATCGGGGTGCGTGAATTATCGCGTGACTTTCGCTTTAAAATGTCAAGTACTTCTTCTTTTGATTTTCCTTTTTCTTGTAAAATTTTGTACATGTTTAACGATTCGACATCCCGATAATCTTCAATTCGCTCGAATTTCGGGTCGGTCATGCCGATTTCTTCTCCTTGGTAAATATAAGGTGTTCCTTGCATCATATGAATGACCGTCGCGAGCATTTTCGCTGATTCCTTATGATACTTCCCGTCATCTCCATACCGTGACACAATGCGCGGCTGGTCATGGTTGCACCAAAATAGTGCGTTCCATCCGCCGCCTTTATGCATTTCCACTTGCCATGTCGATAAAATTCGTTTTAAAGCTAGAAAATCAAAATCGGCTACTGCCCATTTTTCCCCATTCGGATAATCGACTTTTAAGTGATGAAAATTAAATGTCATATTTAATTCTTTGCGCTCTGGGTTTGTATATTTGATGCAATGGTCAATCGTTGTCGATGACATTTCCCCGACCGTCATAATGTCGTATTTCGAAAACACTTCCCGATTCATTTCTTGCAAAAATTCATGAATGCGCGGCCCATCAGTATAAAACTTTCGCCCATCTCCCGGAGGTACAGAACCGTCATCATCTAAAAATCGCTGATCTTTCGACAACAAATTAATGACATCTAAGCGAAATCCATCAATACCTTTTTGAAACCAAAAATGCATCATCTCATAAACGCGGCGGCGAAGTGCTTCGTTCTCCCAGTTCAAATCCGCTTGCGTCACGTCAAATAAATGCAAGTAATATTGCCCTGTTTGTTCATCGTACTCCCAAGCCGATCCTCCAAACTTTGATTCCCAGTTCGTTGGAGCACTACCATCGGCTTTTCCATCTTTCCAAATATAAAAATCACGATACGGATTGTCTTTGGAAGAGCGAGCCTGTCGGAACCACTCATGGTCAGTCGAGGTGTGATTGACGACCATGTCCATAATGATTTTCATGTCGCGTCGATGTACTTCCGAGACTAACCGTTCAAAATCTGCCATCGTGCCGTACTCATGATGAATTTGGAAATAGTCGCTAATATCGTAACCATTGTCGCGCTGTGGGGATTGATAAATCGGCGTTAACCAAATGACATCGACTCCCAGTGTTTTTAAATAATCAAGTTTTTCAATAATACCTTGTAAATCACCGATTCCATCACCATTCGTATCGTTGAAGCTTTTCGGATAAATTTGATAGACAACAGCTTTTTTCCACCATGGTTGTTTGTTCATTGCTGGCACCACCTCTATATTTATTGATAAAAACGATACCATTGGCGAAACATCCCCCACCAATGGTACCTTCATCGTTATTGCTTTTCTCTTCGTAACTTACCAAACACAAATGTCAATGCGAACGGAACGACAATCGCAATCGCCATACCGATAAAGAATGGCGTCCATTTTTGCGGAACGATGGATAAAAATCCTGGCAACCCACCGACACCAATCGATGGCGCTAATACTTTATTAATCGTAATAAACATTCCCGCAATCGCCGCACCGGTCATCGCCGAAATGAACGGGTAACGGAAGCGCAAGTTCACACCGAACATCGCTGGTTCCGTAATACCGAGATAAGCAGACACCGCCGATGTAAAAGAAAGTCCTTTTACCTTCTCATCTTTTGCTAAAAACATTATTGCCAATGCCGCCGAACCTTGAGCAATGTTCGACATGACGAGAATTGGCCATAAGAATGTTCCGCCTGTGCTTGAAATAAGCTGTAAATCCACTGGCAAGAACGTATGATGCATTCCGGTGACAACGAGCGGCGCATATAAAGCACCGTATAAAAATCCGCCAATCGCTGGGACGTTATGGAAAATAGCAACAAATACACTAGTAATCGCATTACCAATCGCAAACGTGACAGGTCCGATGGCGATAAACGCTAAAAACCCAGTAATTAATAAGGAAAGCGGTGCAACAAGCAACAATTGAAATGCATCAGGAATGCGCTTACGAAAAAATTGCTCAATTTTGGCTAATACATAAGACGCTACTAATACCGGTAATACTTGACCTTGATAACCGACTTTTTGTACTTCAAGGCCAAATAAATTCCAAACAGGAATATCTCCTTTCTCCTTCGCAGCCCCCCATCCCCACGCGTTTAACAGGTCAGGGTGTACAAGCATAAGTCCAAGTACAATACCTAATAATGGGCTACCGCCAAATTTCGTGACTGCCGACCAACCGATGAGTCCCGGTAAAAAGACAAACGCCGTATTAGCAATTAAATTAATCATGTTTGCAAGATCTGCCCATTCTTTATGGACTTCAACAAATGATTTCCCGTCATAAAAAATATCAGGCCCTGTTAAAATATTGTTAATCCCCATTAACAAACCAGCTGTGACGATTGCCGGTAAAATTGGAATGAAAATATCCGCTAATGTTTTAATGGCGCGTTGTAATGGATTTAAGTTCGCTTCCGCTGCATCCTTGATTTCCTGTTTCGTTGCTCGGCTAATACCAGTCATTTCAACCATTTCATTATATACTTTATCGACAAGTCCTTGACCGATAACGACTTGGAATTGACCGTTAGCAGAAAACGAACCTTTCACAATGTCAATGTTTTCTAATGCTTCTTTATTCACTTTCCCTTCATCTTTTAATGCAAATCGCAAACGTGTCACACAATGTGTCGCTGCGACGATATTGTCCTTTCCTCCAATTGCTTCGACAATTTGTGCAACTGATTGATCATAAGCTCCCATAATTATAATGACCTCCCCTGTCTTTTCACAAAATCCCGCTCCTTGTTAACCGCTTTCAAAAAACGCTTTCAAAAAACTTGTATATACAAGCTAATTTTATTTTATCTTGTATATACAAGTTCGTCAACAACAAATTTCGACACTTTTGTATTGACGTTTAAGTTGTAGGTTTTTGTAATTTTCTATCCAAATCCATCTTTTTTTGTAATGTTTTGTATCCCCGCAGGAAAATGGATGATTAGATTGGAAATAAACATATAGCCATTTTACAAGAAAGGATGACACATATATGGAATCGTACACCCTTCGCGAAGCAGCTAAAAAACTTGGTATCCCGCCGCGAACATTAAAACAATGGGAAAAAGAATATGCTGAATTTCTCGTTATTCCTCGAACTAATCAAGGGGCGCGCATTTATACAAATGAACTATTACACAAATGTTCTATGATAAAGGAATGGTCTTCAGAAAAGCGAACAAAACAAGAGATTCACCATTATTTGAAAGCAGAACAAACAACATCCAATCACGAGGATACTAAAGTTGTAACGTCAAAGCCAAGGCATAGTCCAACGCAAAGCATAGAAACAAAAGTGATGGAAGGGGAAGTCATTGACGCATCTCAATTGCCGTGCAACGACACACATTATATGGTAGAGCAAACTATTGAACAAATTGCCAAGCGGGTGAAAGAAGAATTTGCCGGTGAAATGAAGCAACAAACGGCTGAAGCACTCCAACAAATCATTGCTTATATAGCAGAAATAAAAGAAGATACCGCTTCCGTCAAACAAAATATCCACCAATCAATAAATGAATGGACGGGATCTCTAAAACAAGAGACTCATCATATGTGTGAACAGCTTGAGGAAATTATGGAGTTTTTACACGATGAATACGAACGACGAGAAAAAGAGAGAAAACAATATGAAGAACGCATTATGGAACGCGAAAAGTCATTTCGCGAACTTGTGCTCTCCTTCCGACAAGCGGCAAGTGCCAACGGAAAACGGTCAAATAAGTGGTGGAAATTTTGGTAAACAAAATCTCAATCGGTTTGTAAATCGCTCAATAAGAAAAAGCGCTCCGCTAAGTGCGATGAGCAAATATGTCTTCATCGGATGCTGTTGCTATCCCAAGAGACTAGTTTTCCCCTGACCTGTTTAAAACATCTCCTATCTGCTTTACACAAATTTTGCATGAATGTTGACCTAGAAGCAAACGGGTTGGTCGCTGAGCTAGACAGTTCTCCTTTACTAAAAAAACCGGCTGATGTCGTGCAGTACGACGTCAAGCCGGTTTGTCTTCTCCCCCTACCTTCGAAAGCCATGACGGAGCGCCGCATGCTGTTTAATTTCGCGGACAAGCATCTCTTCCTGCACATCGGAAAGCATAAGGCGTACTCCATAATAATAGTGACTGGCCAACGGTTTTTGCCATACGAGCATTCCTAAAAAGCGAAATACAATGTCGTTTAATGCAAACGTTACTTGGATTTCAATTTCTTGTTGCTCAGGTTGAATGTGTAACCATGTTTCAATTTTCATCCCACGCGGGCTAATATCATGAATGTGCGCTCTCCCTTCCTCGCTTTCTACACTTCTTCCGTCAATGCGCACAAGGCGAAAGGTGCAAGGAAGTGGCTGCCCAAACTCGTAACGAAACGCTTCTTGTCGCCTAAATCTCACCGAATCTCCTCTTTCCCTGAATCCGTTATCGGTTGTTTCCACATATCGATGACTTCTCCCGCTTCTTCGCTATCGACGACAAATGAACCGTTACTATATCGATCGGTCACGCGCAGTTGAGAGGAACGAATCGTTTCTATCGCTCCTGTTGCTGTTTGTATAAACAGAACGTCTTCCTCGTTTTCTGTTAGCACCGAGCTTACAATGCGATGAGGGTTTGTTTTCAATTCTCGAAGCATGACGACCCCTCGTTTGGCGCGAGATGTTCGTTCAAATTCGTTTATCCCCATTTTCTTCACCGCACCTCGCTGTGTGGCAATAATAAGATACGAAACTTGCCCCTGTTTGACTTGATGTGCGGAAACAACGTAGTCGCCTTCTTTTAAGTTAATCCCTTTTACACCGGCTGCCCGTACACCAACGGTACTAATTTCGTTCTCATGAAACCACAGCCCATATCCTTGGTAGGTAACGAGGAAAATGCCATGCTGTCCATCCGTCATATAAACGGTGACGACTTCATCATCTTCTTTTACATTTAAAGCGACGAACGGCCGCGTGTAACGCTGCACTTTATATTGTCCTAATTCTGTTCGTTTGACCATTCCTTGTTTCGTCACAAAGATGAGGTCTAACGGCTCATCGAAATTGGATACCGGAATCGCTGCAATAATCTCGTCTTCACGATCTAACGCCACGAGATTCGAAATGTGTTGCCCTAGCTCTTTCCAACGAATATCCGGCAATTCATGCACAGGACAATACAAATAGTTACCGCGGCGGGTGAATAACAGCAACACATCGGTTGTATTCATTTCTAGCTGCGCTAATAGATGATCTGATTCTTTCATCCCGAAGTCTTGTCCGTTCGAGGCTGTGTACGAACGAAGACTTGTTCGTTTGACATATCCTTCTTTCGTCACCGTGACAATGACATCTTCAGATGGAATCATCACTTCAAGGTTAATTTTAATCTCTTCAATCTCGTCTTCAATGACCGTTCTTCGTTCATCAGCATACATTTTTTTCATTTTTTTCAATTCTGATTTGATCACTGACAATAATTTCTTTTCGCTCGCTAGAACGGCCGTTAGTTCACTGATGGTTTTCTCTAGCTCTTCCGCTTCTTGTTTCAATGCAGTAATATCCGTATTCGTCAAGCGGTATAATTGCAGAGAGACAATCGCTTCTGCTTGCGCTTCCGTAAAGTCGTATTTCGCCATTAAGTTATCTTTTGCATCACGCTTGTCGCTAGAAGCACGAATCGTCGCAATGACATCATCAAGAATCGACAAAGCTTTTATTAATCCTTCAACAATATGCTGGCGGTCGTACGCTTTTTTCAATTCGTATTGCGAACGGTTTGTGACGACTTCCTTGCGATGCTCAATATACGCGTCTAACAGTTCAGGAAGGCTTAACAGTTTCGGGCGTCGTTCGTGGATGGCAACCATATTAAAGCTATATGGCACTTGCAAATCCGTATTTTTGTATAAATAGTTTAAAATTCCTTCTGCATCGGCATCTTTCTTTACTTCAATAACGATACGAAGACCGGTACGATCCGTTTCATCGCGAACATCGGAAATCCCCTCTAACTTTCGATCAAAGCGAAGTTCATCAATTTTTTTGACAAGATTTGCTTTATTGACTTCATACGGGATTTCCGTAATGACAATTTGTTGCTTGCCGCCTTTTAATGACTCAATCGTCGCTTTGCCGCGAATGATAATTTTCCCTTTTCCTGTTTCATACGCTTTTTTTATCCCGTCTTTTCCTTGGATAATGCCACCGGTTGGAAAATCAGGACCATGCAGTACGGTCATCAACTCATCGACAGTGCAATTCGGTTTGTCAATGCGCATGATGACAGCATCAATGACTTCTCCTAACGAATGCGGCGGAATTTCTGTCGCATATCCAGCCGAAATTCCGGTAGAGCCGTTTACTAACAAGTTCGGAAACATCGCAGGTAATACAACAGGTTCTTTCGTTGTATCATCAAAGTTTGGAACGAATTCTACCGTTTGTCTGTCGATATCCCGCAACAATTCAGAAGCAATCGCGGATAGACGCGCTTCCGTGTACCTCATCGCTGCGGGAGGATCGCCATCAATGCTGCCGTTATTCCCATGCATTTCAATTAAAATGTTCCGCAGCTTCCAATCTTGGCTCATCCGTACCATCGCTTCATAGACGGAAGAATCCCCGTGAGGATGGAAGTTCCCGATGACGTTTCCGACCGTTTTCGCCGCTTTGCGAAAGCCTTTATCAGCCGTATTGCCGTCTATGTACATCGCGTATAAAATGCGGCGTTGCACCGGTTTTAAGCCATCGCGCACATCCGGAAGCGCGCGCTCTTGAATAATGTATTTGCTGTAACGCCCGAAACGGTCGCCCAATACGTCTTCTAACGGTAAATCTAGCAGTCTTTCTGTCATCAATAATCCCCTCCTGCGACCGATACATGTTCATTGTCTAAAATGTTTGGATCGTCTTCTAATCCGAAGGCGACATTGGCTTCAATCCATTTACGACGCGGTTCAACTTTGTCACCCATAAGCGTAGTAACACGCCGCTCTGCTCTTGCCGCATCATCAATCCGAACGCGAATGAGCGTACGAGTTTCTGGATTCATCGTCGTATCCCATAATTGATCGGCATTCATTTCACCGAGACCTTTATAACGTTGCACTGTATAGCCTTTGCCAAACTTTTTTACCGTTTCTTTTAATTGTTCATCGGTCCACGCGTATTCGACGATTTCTTTTTTTCCGGTACCTTTACTAATTTTATAAAGCGGCGGAAGAGCGATATACACTTTTCCCGCTTCAATCAATGGTCTCATATAGCGATAGAAAAACGTAAGCAGCAACACTTGAATATGAGCGCCATCCGTATCCGCGTCCGTCATAATAATCACCTTGTCATAGTTGACGTCTTCTAAAGAAAAATCTGGTCCGACTCCTCCGCCAATCGCATGAATAATCGTATTAATTTCTTCATTTTTAAAAATGTCAGCGAGCTTCGCTTTTTCCGTGTTAATCACTTTTCCACGCAATGGCAATACCGCTTGAAAACGTCGGTCGCGCCCTTGCTTGGCCGAACCACCCGCAGAATCTCCTTCGACTAAGTAGAGCTCATTTTTCTTTGGATTGCGCGACTGCGCCGGCGTTAGCTTCCCGCTTAATACTGCTTCTTTTCCTTTTTTCTTTTTTCCACTTCTCGCTTCCTCGCGCGCTTTTCGTGCCGCCTCCCGTGCTTGATAGGCTTTGATTGCTTTTTTTACGAGCATTGCACTGATGTCCGGATTTTCTTGAAGAAAATACGTAAGATGCTCAGACACCACGGAATCAACAGCAGAACGCGCTTCGCTTGTTCCTAGTTTTCCTTTTGTTTGCCCTTCAAACTGCAATAAATGTTCCGGTATGCGTACAGACACAATTGCGGACAATCCTTCGCGAATATCGGAACCTTCTAAGTTTTTATCTTTTTCTTTTAACAGGCCCACTTTTCGCGCATATTCATTAAATACGCGCGTCATCGCGGTTTTGGCACCCGCTTCATGCGTTCCGCCATCTTTTGTGCGCACGTTGTTCACGAAAGAAAGCACATTTTCCGAATAACCATCGTTAAATTGGAACGCAAATTCAACTTCGATTCCGTTTTGTTGTCCTTCAAAATACACGACCGGATGCAAAACGTCTTTTTCTTCGTTTAAATACGAGACAAACGCTTCAATGCCATTTTCATAATGAAAAACGTCACGCATTCCTGTCCGTTCATCAACTAATTCAATTTTTAATCCCTTCAGCAAAAACGCCGATTCCCGCAGCCGCTCGCTTAACGTTTCGTAATGAAATGTCGTCGTGCTGAAAATCGTTGGATCAGGTTTAAATTGAATGATCGTTCCTGTTTTTTTCGTCGTCCCGATTTTTTCTAATGTCGTTACCGGTGTTCCGCCATGTTCAAAACGTTGTTGATAGATGAAACCGTCGCGATGGATCGTCACGACAAGCCATTCCGATAAGGCATTGACAACAGACGCACCGACTCCATGCAAGCCGCCGCTCGTTTTATAGCCACCTTGTCCAAATTTCCCGCCGGCATGAAGCACCGTTAAAATGACTTCCGGCGTCGGCTTTCCGAGTTTATGCATTCCGGTCGGCATGCCCCGTCCTTCATCCAACACAGTAATGCTATTGTCTTTATGTATTTTGACAAGAATATAATTTCCGTACCCTGCTAACGCCTCATCAACGGAATTATCGACAATTTCATACACAAGATGATGCAACCCACGGCTATCGGTACTGCCGATATACATTCCCGGACGTTTCCGAACCGCTTCAAGTCCTTCTAACACTTGAATCGCATCATCGTTATATTCATATACTTGTTTATTCGTCACGCACATACCCCTTTCAACGTAAAACAAGAACATTTGTTTCTATCTGTTTATTGTAACATAAATTTTTGAAACGTCTATGCCTATTTTAACGATTCCTGCAAAATAAGCAAATTTTCTCTCTAAAAATGGAAATGACCATCTTTATAAAACAAAGATGGTCGAATCCGTTTTACCCCTTTTTCGTTAATGCATGTTCGACTTTAATACAGCGATCCATCACAACGGTATACCCTTTTTCTTTTAGAAACTCGTAAGCTTCCTCATTGACAACGCCTAATTGAGCCCAAAATACATCCGCATCGATTTGCGCAAATTCACGGGCGATTTCAGGCAAATGCTCCGGACGACGAAAAACGTTGACAATGTCGACATGACCGTCAATGTCTTTTAACGTTTTCACCGCTTTAATTCCTTCCCATTCATCAATCGTCGGGTTCACCGGAATAATCTCATATCCTGCGTCTTTCATCGCTTTCGTTACCATGTAAGACGTGCGCTCAGGATTATTGGATAAACCAACGACCGCAATGCGTTTTGCTTTTTGCAAGATTTGTGCAATCTCCTCGCGGCTTGGATTTGTGATCGGCATTCCTTTTCTCTCCTTTTGTTTGTTCTTTTTTCTAGTATTTCTTCATCAAGAAAAAGAATCCTGCTGTCTATTTTAAAAACATTCTCTTTCTTTGACATTTCGCAAAACCATATTGAATTAATACAACCACTTTTACTCGAGCAGCTGCTTCAACACTGCTTCAACATCAGTCGTCGGTTGTAAACAAGCAAAATTTTCACATATATAGATAGTCGTTTCGTCTCCGATTTGTTGATATTCCGCTGCAAAGGGGACAATTGCGGAAAAATCAGATGGATGTTCCGCAACCAATACGGAATAATTCGGAACAAATGTTTTTTGCAATAGCTTCAATAGTTTTTCTCTTTTTTCGTCGCCCTTTTTCCCAAAAATCACAATTTCCTTTGTCAGCATCTCGAAAAGCAACAAGCCTTGAAGGAAAAACGTATGGCCGCTTTCATACGCTTCCACTTGACGTTTGAAGGTCGAATACATCTTTTCCGCCTTGTCTAATAGTTGTAAGTCACCGGTGAGTCTAGCAAGGCGAATCATTTGCACAGCCGCAACACTATTTCCTGATGGCAAAGCCCCATCATAAATTTCTTTTTCGCGAACAATTAGCCGTTCTGCATCTTTTCCTGTAAAATAAAAACCGCCGTTTTCCTCGTCCCAAAATAGCTCGATCATCTCTTGAGTACGTTCCATTGCTCTTTTTAAATATGATCGTTCAAATGTCGCTTCATACATCTCGACATAAGCCCAAATCAAATAGGCGTAATCGTCAATAACCCCTTTATTTTTTACTTCGCCTTCACGGTAGCGCACCATCACTCTTCCATCTTGAATGACATGTGTTTCAATAAATGCCAGCGCTTGCTTTGCCATGTCAAGGTAGGAGCCAGTTTCATATACTTTCGCCGCTTTTGCTAAACCTGCAATCATTAACGCATTCCAAGCGGTTAAAATTTTATCGTCAACATGCGGGTAAACGCGTGACGAACGCTCAACAAACAGCTGTTGTCTCGCCGCTTCGAGCTTTTCTTTTAGCCCTTCTTTCGCCAGTCCATATCGTTTTGCAATCCCCGCTAAGTTCGTATGAATTAAATTAGGTACATTATGTCCTTCAAAATTCCCTTCTTCTGTAATGTCGTACACTTCGCAATACAATTCACCCAATTCCGTTCCGAGCACGTTCAACACTTCATCTTGATCCCATACATAATATTTTCCTTCGATCCCCTCTGAATCTGCGTCAATCGCCGAGTAAAACGCTCCTTCCGTCGATGTCATCTCCCGTTTCACAAACTCGATAATTTGCTCGCTTATTTCTTTGTAGCGTTCATTGTTAGTAAGCTGATATGCCTCTGTATAGGCTATTAAAAGCAGGGCATTATCATAAAGCATTTTCTCAAAATGCGGCACAAGCCACATCGCGTCGGTCGAATAACGAGCAAAACCGTATCCAATATGATCGTAAATTCCTCCGTTAGCCATGCTGTTCAACGTTTTTTCTGTCATGAGCAGCGCGTGTTCTTGCCCTTTCCATTTGTAATAACGCATTAAAAACATCAGCATATGCGGAATGGGAAACTTCGGAGCACCGCCAAAGCCGCCATAAATCCCGTCAAAACTGTTCGCCAACTGTCGGTATGTTTGATCTAAAGCGGTTGATGGAAGCCGATCTTTCTCATGAGCTTGAACAGATTGATGGAGGCTTTTCGTGATTTGTTCTGAAATCTTTATGATTTCGTCCGGATGTTTTTTAAATTTCTCATATAACTGTGTAAGTACTTCAATAAATCCCGGGCGTCCATACCGGCTTCGTTTAGGAAAATACGTTCCTGCATAAAACGGCTTTTGATCAGGAGTTAAAAATACACTTAGCGGCCAGCCGCCATGCCCTGTGAGCATTTGACAAACACGCATATAAATAGAATCAATATCCGGTCGTTCCTCCCGATCCACTTTAATGGACACATATGTTTCATTTAATATCTTTGCAACTTCTTCGTCCTCAAAACTTTCATGCGCCATGACATGGCACCAGTGACATGTAGACTAATACTCCAATTCTTCTGCGTATTTCTATTCCAAGCCCCCTATTCGAGGGCTAGGAATAGCCTATGCTTAAAAATATTGGCTTTCCTTCTTCTTTCGCTTTCTGGAACGCTCTAGGACTCCATTCCATCCAGTTAACAGGATTGTGTGCATGTTGTAACAAGTACGGACTTTTGCTATGTATTAATTCGTTTGTGTATTTATGTTTATTGCTCATATTTAACCACCCTTTTTAAAATATTGTTCTTGCTTATTATAGGATTATTTTAACATTTTTATTTGAGAAATAAAAAAGACACTTTGTCATTTATGCAGACAAAGTGTCATCGTTTTGTAATTCTACAGAAATGAAAGCGGCTATTTGGTTTAACATTTCGTTAAACTGTTCAATCGCTTCCACGCTTCGCTCAGAAAAAGTAATAATTATGTTAGTGTTTTTATTTTTAATAATTAATTTTTCTTGTTCTCCGCACATAATACATACCTCCTGATCGCTAGCAGGAGTGGTATGTATTATATTAGTGCTATAAATTTTATTTTTAAACAGTGTTTTAATTATTATTGCTAATACATGTAGTTTAAACTGTGTTACAAATAGTCATACAAATATTAGTTTTAGTTTGTATTTTAACGGCAACCACTTGCTGTTTTTATTTTTTATCAATGTAAATGTAATGTTAAGTAAAGCAGGGATTAACCCTGCTTTACATTTAAACATGCTGAGGTATAAAATCTATCTTATCCTCATAAAAAAGTTCTAGTAGATCATTGGCCTTAAATTTCTTGTTTTTCACAGTATTATTACCAATTTCATACTCAAGAAACTGAATAGTAATATTTTTTAAAGCAAAAAGTGGTAAAACTTGAGGAAAAACCCCTACTAATACACAAGGATGAAAGACTACTACTGTACTGTTATGTTCAAGTCTTTTGTAAAACTCGAATAACTTCCGAAAATTCCTATCAAAAAACAAAGCATCATCAAATTTTATTTGTTCTTCTTCTTCAATTTCAGATAGAACAAAACAATGTTTTTTAAACTCATCTAGCAATACTTGCCCTGCCAAGTGGCTTTTAAGTAAATAAGTAAAGTAATAAACTTTTTTAGACATTTAAATTCCCCCTAATCGTTTTTGGTTATATGGAATGTATAATTCCCTTTCAAATGGATTTACATATAACTCCGATTAGGGATTTATTAATAAAGTTGATGTTAGTCTAAAAAGTGGACACAGAGAACAGAGAGATTATAATAAACTTAATTACAATCGGTTCGAGGTGTCCAATCATGAAAAAGAGAACATTTGATCAAGAATACAAGATTCAAGCCGTTGAGTTATGTTTGGAGGGGGACAAGTCCATCGCCCAAGTGGCAAAAGAATTAGGATTGGCATACAACACTCTTCACCGTTGGGTCAAAGAATACAAAGAAAGCAATGGCACAAGCTTTGTAGGTTCAGGAAACATCAAGCCACAAAATCAAGAAATCATCGAGCTACGCCGCCGCAATCAAGAGCTGGAAGAGGAATTAGCGATTTTAAAAAAGGCGTTAGGCATCTTCACCAGAAACCAGAAGTAATTTACGCGTTCATTTTTCAACATCGAAATGAATTTCTTGTTGTGAAGATGTGCCAAGTTCTCGGTGTTTCTAAAAGTGGGTATTATGCATGGTTGAAACGCCCAAAAAGCAACCAAAAAGAGAAAAAAGAACAACTGACCCAACAGATTCGGAATGAGTATCTCAAGTCACGCAAGATTTACGGAAGTCCGAAAATGACGCAAGAACTACGCAAACAAGGGATTTGTGTGTCTCAAAAGACAGTCGCTCGTATCATGAGTGAAGAAGGATTGAGATCGATTACGGTGCGTAAATACAAGGCAACGACCAATAGTAATCACCCTTACAACGTGTATGCGAATCTGTTAGACCAGAACTTCCAAGCAACGGCTCCCAATGAAGTATGGATGGCCGATATCACGTACATTCCTACTGATGAAGGATGGTTGTATGTAGCCAGCATCATGGATTTATATACACGAAAGATCGTAGGTTGGTATATCGATAATCGAATGACCAAAGAGTTAGTCATCAAAGCCTTACAACGAGCGTTAAACAGCGAGAAACCAACAGGAAGAGTGATTCACCACTCGGATCGTGGAAGCCAGTATGCGTCGAATGATTATCAACAACTGTTACAAGAGCATCATTTTCAAGTCAGTATGTTGAGACGTGGAAACTGTTACGACAACGCTTGTATGGAGTCGTTTCATAGCTTAATCAAGAAAGAATGCATCTATCCCAATCGATTCCGTACGCGAAAAGAAGCGAAACAAGCCATTTTTGAGTACATCGAATGCTTCTACAACCGAAAAAGGAGTCATTCCGCTCTTGAATATGTATCGCCATGTGAATTTGAGGCTGCTTACTACGCTAACCAGAGAAAAGTAGCTGCCTAAGTTCAGCTATTTCTCTCTGTTTAACGTGTCCGTTTTCTTGACATAGCACCAGTATTACCGATGTCGTGAAGGAAGACATCGAGAAATGGCACACTCGTCCACTGCACAAGCGTTATTCCGTCTTATATTTGGATGGTTTATACGTAAAACTTCGTCGCGAAACCGTGGAGAAAGAAGTCATTTATGTGGTGTTGGGGGTCAACGAAGAAGGGTATCGTGAAATTCTTGATTTTTTCATAGGAGGACAGGAAAGTGCCTATGGATAGCAGGAGATTCTTCAACAGCTCTACCAAAGAGGCGTCAAGGAAGTGCTTCTGGGCGTATTCGATGGTCTTCCGGGGCTGGAGGAAGCCTTTAAGGCCGTTTATCCGAAAGCTGATGTACAGCGTTGTATCATTCACAAAGTCCGTAACACCTTAAATCGTGTTCGGAAAAAAGACCAATTCGAAATGGCGGAGGATCTGAAACTCATTTATCGTTCTCCGAATAAAGAAATCGCATTGGAGATGTTTCAACAGTTTGAATCCAAATGGTCTCGCAAGTACCCAAGGGAAGTCCAATCTTGGGCCAATGAGTTGGATGTCCTCCTTACATTTATGGATTATCCAAGCAGTATTCGAAGTGTGATTTATACGACCAATGCCATCGAACGAACGATCAAGGAGATTCGGAAACGTCTAAAGCCGATGAACAGTTTGAATAGTTTAGAAGCCGCTGAAAAAGTCGTATATTTGACCATTCAAGATTTTAATGAGAAATGGGCAGGACGAAAGTTACGAGGATTTGCCGAAGCACAGGAAGCCCTCGAGCGAATGTTTGAAGAACGTTATCATTAACCAAATACTGTAAATAAACAAAATAAGGGAATTCTCCCTTTCCACACAGGAGACTGAATATTCAGTCTCCTGTGTGAAGGAAACCGGTTCCCTATCCATTTCAAATCCATTTCAGAGATACCCTATCTATCTTACATTACACAAAATTCTTGACGGTACCCCTGCTTTTGGCTTGTCAACTATAACTATCAATTACTTTGAATAATATCATTATACATTCTCTCAAACAGTTCCAATGGCAATGTAAACTTTGTTGTTTTATCACTACGCTAATAAGTAACTATTTCAACTTGATTTCCCTTTTTCTCAACTTCTAATAAAGCATTTTCACCTTTTCCTTAATAGACACCAAACAGTTTCCATTGTTTCTTTTCTTTCTTTTTGTAGTCGTAAATTATACTAAAATTACTCATAGAAATTTCCCTTCCTAATAAAAGTTTGTTTTAATATTCTTTATGTATTTATTTTTTACATTAAATACCAAATTGTCTTTTAAGAAATCGATAAATCCTGCCATAACAATCAAAAAAATGACGTGACAAAACCTCCGTCAGTTCGCACGTCATTTTGCATGGCATATTTCATTTTGCACCCGAAAACAGAACCTGTTAGTCATTCCTCCTTTTTATTTGCATGTATAAACACCCTAACCCATTCCTAACTCGAATGTAGAGTAGATTTAAACTTAATTTTAGGTTAATCCAAAAGAAAAAGACCCGTAAAGGTCTTTTATATCAACGAATATTTTTCTTCTGCATAGTGAATGAACTTTTCAACGGTCCATAATCTATCCTGATATTCTGCTGGATACAATGAGTGATAAGGTTTTGGCACAACTAGAATAACTTTTTCTTCAGCCATTTCATCCAACTGGTTTGGAGATATCCCTTGTTGAAGTGTTAATAAGTGCTTTTCTTTTATCCTGTTTGCTTCATTAAGTATCTGTCTCCATCTGTCCTTACAGGTGGTCTTTACTCCTAAAAAGATCAAATTGTTTTCAGGAAATGACATATCCGCATATGCAGCATTTGAAGGAAACAAGAAATCTGGTTTTTTATTTCCTTCAGATTTGCCGGGATGACTAAATGGGATATTGTATGAAGATAACAAGAAATCAACATGATGTTCTAAAGACTTTCCTGCACGACTTTTTCTTCTATTTATAACACTGTTTGCAATAGTAATTAATGTCTCTAAATCATTCAAAGGTTTTGTTAGATAGTCTTTATAAACATTTCTTTCAATCGATCGAAATACACTATATTCTGTTTTCACCCACTCTAAAATAATATTGTCTGGTGAAAATTGCTTTTTCTTGTATACATGTTGATGTATTCTTCTTGCTATTTCTGCAAGTTGAATAGTTTCAGGGAAATCATCAAATTGAGCAGCAACATCTTCAATTTCTTTTTCCAACTTTGCTGATAAGTCAATATCTTTTACTTTACCTCCATTGTATACTGCATTATTATCCATAAGAGATAAAGAGAATGTATCTATAAATATTTCAATCTCTTCTTCTGTGTCTAAGATATAAACTTTATAATTCTCCATGTCCATTGGAATAAAGATAATTAAGTTTCCTACCTGCTCTGTTTTATCAAAAGGCGAATTACTCCAAAACCTAGTAATTCGATATTCATTTCGTGTTCTTCTTCCATAATAAATCACACGGCTTTCAAAAGGATGATAACCGTCAATATGTACTTTTATAAACTTATCTTTATTTTCCCCTTTTACTCCTTTCTCCTCAAAAAAGATATTCCAAGCCTGTTTTGCAATGTAAAGTCCTACTTGATGTGCTCCTGTCAAATCAACATCATTAGCAGAAATAAACTTACAATAAAAGCGACCAAATTTCTTGGCCGCCTCAATAGCATTAGTCAGTTTTTCAGAATTATTTTGTTGCATACTCGGCCCGACCCTCTTCCAGATTGTCTTCAATTGTTTCATCCCGTTCTATGGCTTGTATCATCTTTTCTGCTATCAATTTAACAACGGGAACAGCAACACTGTTGCCAAATTGCTTATATGCAGCAGTGTTACTAACTACAATCTTAAAAGAATCTGGAAATCCTTGCAAGCGCGCACATTCGCGTGGAGTTAATTTTCTCGGATTTTTCCCTTCTTGCGGGATTAGAATTTCTGAACCGTCCTTATAGTATCTGGCAGAAAGAGTACGGGAATATGAATCTAAATTGGCTAACCCATAACCGAAACCATTTCCTTTTTTAGCATGTTTTTCTTTGTATGCTTGTAGGTATTCCCAAAGTTTGTCGCTTAATGTGTATTTATCATCTACATTCTCTTCCAAGATGCTTCTTAGTGGTGGTCCCTGTTCAGGTATTTTCGGAAACTCAAATTTAAGGGGCTTTTTAAAGCCTACAATATATATACGCTCACGATTTTGAGGAACAAGCCCTTTTGCATTTAATATCGCATCGTAAACCGTATAACCTAAGTCGTTCTCCAAGACATTTTTTATTACTTTGTATGTTCTACCTTTATCATGACTTTTAAGGTTTTTTACATTTTCCAATAGGAAAGCCTGTGGCTGTTTTTCCTTTAAAATACGAGCGATATCAAAGAATAAAGTTCCTTGAGTTTCGTCGAGAAATCCATGTGGTCTTCCCAAAGATTTTTTTTTGCTTACACCTGCAATAGAAAATGGCTGACATGGGAAGCCAGCGAGCAAAATATCATGATCGGGAATATCCTTAGCATCAATCTGTCTAATATCACCATGTGGTTTCTCACCAAAGTTAGCCATATAGGTTTCCTGTGCTTTTACATCCCATTCAGATGAGAACACACAAATACCGTACGGTTCGAAGGCAAGCCGCATACCTCCAATTCCTGCAAAAAGATCAATAAAACGATATAGCAAATTTGACACCTCCTTCGAACACTAGTCCTAACTCAATTATAGCAAATTTTGTTGTTTAATGGTCGTTTAAATGATAAAATATCATAGTTGCCTTTTACAATACCCTAAAAGAAAGGGTTGATACAAGTGGCAAACGTCGTAATTTATTACCAAACAAAAGAAACAGAAAAGACGGAAGAAGCAATTGAATTTATAAATAACTTAATACAACAATTAGAAACAAACTATGTTATAAAAGGAGTATTTATAGATAATCTCAATGAGAGAAATGAATTTTATGAATTACTTAATTCCCCATTAAATGAAATCGATATTATCTTTCTTGAAAAACCGTTGGAAGACGAGTTTGATAAAAAATTATTGTTTGAAGTAGCAAAAATGGAAAATATACATATAAAATATTTTGGACAGATATAACCTTCTTTTTGGTTATATCTGTTTTTTTGTTTACGGACCAACTCTAATTAATCTATTATGGATATAGCACATATTTGCATGGAGGTATAAGGTAATGGAATCCAAAATTAAAAATGTTGCCATTTATCTTCGCAAATCCCGCGCGTAAGAAAATCAAGAAGATGTTCTAGAAAATCACCGTGAAACATTGATTGAATTTTGCAATGAAAAAGGTTGGAAGATACTCGCTATTTTCGAAGACTTAGGAAGTTCAGATTCAATTGATTTCCGCCCAGAGTTTAAGAAAATGCTAGATAATATTGCTCTTGAACTATATGATGCGGTTGTTGTCATGGATTACGACAGACTTACACGTGGCGATGACATGCAGCGGGCAATTATTAAATCGTATTTCAAAGAATCTAAAACATTGATCGTTGATATCAGGGACAGATTATAGATTTGACAGATGAAGAAGATATTCTTGGCGAAATCAAAGGTGTTCTTTCCCGATATGAATATTTGCAAATTAAAAAACGACTATATAGAGGAAAAAACGATCAATAAGAAAGGGGCAATGGGGAAATGGTCCGGCCCCTTACGGATACAAATACAATCGAAAAACGAAGAAATTAGAGATTGATGAACAAGAAGCGCAAATTTTCCGTTTTATGGTTGACTGTTATTTACATCAGGATATGGGAATATGGAAGATTACACGATTACTACGTCAGAAGGAGTTAGAACCCGGCGCGGGGCATTGTGGCACGATAACAGTATTCGTAGGCTCTTTACTAATCAAGTTTACCTAGGCAGAATCATTGACGGAAAAACAGAAGGTAGTTTGCATAAGAACAGACCTACATGTGAGTTTAAGGTTAAAGATCCAGAAGAATGGGTTATTGTTGAAAACACTCATCCCCCTCTTTTAACTGAAGAGGAATTTGCACAAATACAGCAGAAACTAATTAAAGAACAGAAATTTCCTACACACTCGAAAAAGTCCAAGCAGTTATTCTCTGGCTTATTGTTTTGCGGAAAATGCGGTAAAGCCATGACATCTAATAGAAAATACTCTTCTAGAAGAAAAAAGAAAGTTTTTATCGTAAAGAAATGTCAAGCAATTGATGAAAACGGAAACGTATGCGGCAATAAAGGGATACATGGAGATTACATTCTAGAAGCAATAAATACATTTATTAAAAGATATGAAAAGCAGTTGTTTAAAAATAAAAAGACAAAAAAACAAATTCAAGAAGAAAACCGCTTACTAAATTTAATTGAAGAATATAAGAAGATGATTCCGAAAATGGAACAAGTGCTTGAAAAAAACAAAGAAATGTTTATTGCCGAAGTCATTACTATCGATGAATTAAAAGAGCGAAACGAAAAACAGAAAAAGGAGATTGAAAAAGCAAAAAGCGAACTAAGAAAACTTGAAACTGTTTATTACTATTCCAAACAAGAAACCGCAGAAGAGAGAAAGAAACGATTTGAAGAATTTGTTAAAAATTTTGATTTAGAAAAATTAGACACTGAAACGGCTAACAATTTGCTAAAAACAATTATTGATAAGATTATTCTTACAGAGCAACCAGACGGAACAGTTCATATCCATATACAGCCTTTATAATAAGAAACCCTTATTTATCAAGGGTTTTTTATTTTTGGAGTATTACTGGATGTGACACCAATGACATGTGCGTTAGAATAACCAAATCTAGCTATACCCAATCGATAGGAAAACAGGCTTGTTTTCCCGCTTCGCCTTTTCAAAAGCTTCTTCTCCCCATGCATACCAGTCTACTGGATTATATGCATGTTGTAGTAAGTACGGAGATTTTTCAGCGATTAATCGATTGGGTTTCCGATTTGTTGTCATTGGGCACCACCTCCTTTATTTATTAGAGCTTCATCTATCTTAATTTACCACAAAATACCTTTGACAATTCAATAAAAAATAGGGTGCAGAACAATTAAGTTCCATACCTTAAATAGTCTAAAAATTGGACACAGAAAACAGAGAGATGATAATAAACATAATTACAATAGGTTCGAGGTATATCCAAATCTAAAAATTTAGCGAGTATCATGGATTTATATACTCGTTAGGGTTAACACAAAAGGCATTCATCCTAAAAAACATAATCTATATGCAATGATGGTAACAGCTTTTATGGCTGTTACCTTTTTTAATCAAAGGTTTTGTTACGGAATACAACAAACAATCTTATATAAAAATAAGACCGCAGGAGTAGAGATAATTAAGACTGCAGCACATATATTAATTATTTTTATCACTATTATAATGAAAAGTGCCAGTACAACGACTACATAGAAAAATGCTTATATAAAGGAATCCAAACATTTTTCTAAAATATAAAGATAATAGAGCATCTTGGAGGTATGGAAAATGAAAAAAATAGGACCTAATGGTATGAAGTGGTTGAAAATTATCCATGTTTTTCTAGTTGTATTATTCTTTGGTGGAATTTTGAGTTCATTGGCATTAAACCTTCATATTGACCTTACAAAATATGACGAGTCCTATCTTGGTTATAAGAACATTATTATTATCAGTGATAATATTGTCAGATGGGGTGCAATTGGAACTTTACTAGTGGGTTTCACATATGGATTTTTCACCAATTGGGGATTTTTTAAGCATAGATGGGTTGGCGTAAAATTTGTTCTTTATATTATCCAAACGATTGTTGGGATTTTTGTTATAGACAAGTTGATGGTGGCTAATATGAAATTATTGGAAACTCAAAAAGAATTGGCTTTAAGTAATCCAATTTTCATTCAAAATCACGAGATAAGACAATATGCGGTCTACTTTCAAGTTGTCGTCACAATTTTTATATTTATTATTTCATTTTTAAAACCTTGGAGAAAGAAAAAACTTCAATCGAAACAAAAAAGTTAATATTTATTGTTGCTAATTACAATGCTAAAAGCGTGGTTAAATATAACCACACCTTTAGCATTTTTATCATCTAATTCTAATGCTATTTAGACATTTTTGGTGTGTTAATTGTCATTTTGCACCTCAAAACGGAAACTGTTAGAATAATTCTACCTTTTATATTCTTTCCAGTGTATCTCCATTTTTGGTTCATTACTTCCTTTAGGATATAGGTGTCTTCCATCTGTTTTGTTTCGTCATTGTAGTAGACTAAAAACTGTGTATGATCCTGTTTGTTCACTGCTTTAGCAGCGTATTCAAATGTTGAAAAGTTACCCATATTATCAAAGAGTGTACCGTACCATAAATAACAGTTTCATCTTTAAATGTATTTTTTATATATTCCTGTGCTTGGATTTTTACCTTTTTCACTTCATCCTCATCTGCCTTCATGCTTTGTACAAATGCGAAAGAAAGAGATCCAATAAAAGATAAAGGAAGATAATTATGAATAAAAATTGGTATCGGTGTATTCGGCATATTCGCATTAGGTATTATATTTACTTTCTGAATTGTGAAGTTAAGTTGATACTCAAATAGAGAAATTTCAAGAACGATGGAAGCGGCATATTTTAATGTATCACCAACTTTCTTTGTACTATTACTCCGCTAACCTGTTTCTCTTTTGCTATACTCTTTTACTCAACTCCATGTATCTAGCGATTTGACCAATAGCTACAGCCGGTCCTTTACTGAGTTTCAATTCAAAATTTCATCAACGGCTAAAAAGTCAATTAGACCAGCATCAGTTGAGTATTCCACTCCATTTGGTCCATAATCATCCGGGTGTAACCTTCATCTTTTTCCATTTATAGAGTGAATATTTTGTGCTATCATTACCATCCTTCAACAGCTGCTTTTCTCGCGCCGTTTGGTAAGGGACTTCAAAACGTTTACTTTGTATTCTTTATAATTAAGAATGTAAGTAGTTGATATTCATCTTTGGTACAAAGCACATGTACATAACCTAAGAAAACCTTGCTTTCGAAATAGTATATAAAAGCATTTTCGTTTACCAAAAAACTGTCGAGTCATTCCTTAAAACGTTGAATAGGAATATCCTTTCCTATGTTAGTAATAAACTATAAAATGTTTCTTCTAACTACGCAAACTCCCTTTTAACCAGGCGCGAGGACGATAGGATCCGACAGGGATTTGGATTAAGCTTGTTTTCCCTTGCGAATCGATCTTGTAAAGTTTATCGCATAAGTTCACATCAAATCCAAGGAGTGGATGCCCGCCCATCCCCATGGCAGACGCCGCCAAGAGCAGTCGTTGCACGAGCATGCCCGCCTCCATCTGTTGAATGCGATATCCTCTGTATCCTAATTCCGTTTTGAGGTGATCCTTGTCTCCTACCACATGTAGACAGAGCGGCACTTGGAATAGATTGACATTATCCATTGACATTCCGTATTGCAGGACGTGTCGATAATCCCCGAAACGTATCCGTTTTAACGCATGAGTATCACTGTCATAACAGTAAGCCCCATTGGGAACGTCTTCAACGTTATAAAAACAGCCATACAGTGAGACACGGGACGGCGGCTTCTCATGCTCTCCATCTAAATCATTTCGATACGAGAAAGAAAGCGTTGCTTCTTGTAGCAAAGTGGCCAATTGTTGTTGACTTACCTTTCCCAAAATAAAATCCATATCTGGTGAATGCCGCTTCTGGCAGACTGACGCCAGATCATACGATAATCGCTTCACGCAAGGCATAACTACCGCTTGCATCCCACAAGTAACATTCTTCTCTCCCTTAATCTGTCGAAATGATCGTGGTGATTCTAGCATGGATGCTTCATTCATTTTTCTCAGCATCGGATAGTCAATGATCCTCCGTGACCGAATATAATAATGATGCTGAACTGCTGGCACTTCTCGGCATAATTCAGCGGCAGAGGCACTTTCTTCTAAGTGATTATCGTTATCAAACCAAGTGGTTGAAGACTCCACAGATAATGGAATAACCGCATATACACTCTCTTCCTGTTCGGATAGTCCAAGCAGATGGTTGATGGCCCTATCAAGAAATTGGAAATACACTGCCGATGCGAAGTCGAACCGTTTCGCCACTTCCAACAGTTGCCCGATTAGCACGCCAGCATCCAGCCCTTGCAGACGATAGGCAAAATTATTGTATTTAAAGAAATTCTTCCAAAACATTGTCGATACAAAAACAATACCGAAACAAGCCGACACGTCACATCGATTGCCTAGGGCCCCAGTTAGATAGGAATCGAAATTGCCTTCCCGCAACAATATCAAGCGATGATGTGCCACATCGTAATGGTACACTCCATCTGGAACATCCTTTATTTTCAAATAGACGTATAATTCGTTTGGATACAGCGCCCCTCCGGAGGGAACAAACCGCCGGTACAAGTGCATTAGGTTTGCCGCCTGTTCGGTGGAATCCAACGCAAAGTCCGCTTGGCAAAATTGGGTAAGGCCGAAAACATACCAGAGAAAATGACCTATTTCTTCTAGGTCGGGCTTTTCAGACACTTCCCTTCCCTCGAGCGTTAACGGTATCTCTGGAGAAAGCGGAATCACTGGCAAGCTACGGTACAGCTTATACGCAAGCGGCGCATCTTCCCAGTCTACCTCCCAATCTGGCGGTACAACCTTATCGACATCAAAATGAAGATGGTGTAAAAACGTCTCTAGCTTCATCCTCCTGCCTGGTTACTAAAATCTATAAACATCTACAAAACGCGATGGAACCAGGAAACATCACTTGCCGCTCGGATTTTCACCGAGTTCCATCGGGAAGGGAAGTCCCTTGTCATTCACCTATTGTGAAAGACACCCCGTGGCTCGCTGTTAGCGACGGCATCTGTCGCGCACCATTCCTTCCATCGGTCAGTACACGACAACGATTTTAATAACCAAGTCTACACCTCCTTCAGTTGAATTTGGTACTGATTCAGCCAACAGAATTTATGAAACATGTTCCATAATGACCATTCATGTTCCTCTTTGAATTTGAAGTTCTCTATTTTTTTCAGCATCATACCTAGATATTGTCGTTGTTTTTTTCCGCTTTTTGATTGCTTGTAGGATTCTTCCATCGACCCTAACACGGCAATCAAATGGCGTTTCACTTTCGCTTTTATGGTGTCAATGAGTTCTTTTGGCAACCGTTCACGATATCCTAACCCTCGTCTGCCAATGACAAATGCAGCACTTTCATGAACGGATAACCCATACTTTTTCATATACTTGAAACGTCCGATGACGCTTGTATACGCCGGATTCACCTTTTTGATGCGAACCCCAAGCCGTAAACCCCGACGAAGGATCGTTTCCGTCAGCTTTTTCTTTTTGAAATGGTGTGTCAAGCGATTGAATCGTCTGTCCGTATCATGTTGTTGTCTTAGTTGGATGTTTTCGATGACCACTGCGCCCACGTTTTCTTGAAGCAATCAATTATACATATCGCGAACCGTTTCGCCGATGAGGTTGTTTCGTTTATTCGCTTTCGCATATTCCAGTTCATGACAGTAAAACACTTTTGATTTAAGAAAGTTCCCTTGCTTCGAAACAATACTTACAGCGATTCGGTTGATATTGATGTCAATCCCAGCAATTCGCTCCGCTTGAATCGGTTCATCGCAGGTAAGTTCCCTTCCGTATATCTCTTCTTCATAAATGAGATGGATGTAATATTTCCCGTTCTTGCGTTTGATTTCGAAAGTGTACGGTTGATATTCGATGATGGGCTTACCTTTTGAATTCACGCCCACCTGCTCGCCCATGATGACATCGATAATTTCCTGTTCATATTTTTCAGGAACATAGACCGAAAACCTCAAACAGGGAGCTTGTTTTCCTTCTTGTTGTCCAAGTGGATTCGCGATTTCTACATAACATTCATACGTGTGGTCGTCATACACTAGACGAATATTCAAATTTCCTTTTTTGCTTTTATCGCCTCTGGCATACAACTGATTCGATCGCAAATCTTTCCATTCTTCGTTCGTGATGTTTCCTTTCAGGCGCTTGTAAAAGTTTTGTTTTCCGCCAAAAATCACTTTTGGAATGGTACCGGCATTCAAATGAATCCTGCAGCTCAGCTTCTGTAGCTTTTAGCTTTTCTAACCGTTGGTGCAATCCGTTGAGACAAGTTTTTATATCGACATTCTTCGGTGTTTTTCGTCCATGTTGGTATTCATCCATTTTCTTCGCTGCTTTTTCCATTTTCACCTGCACATCCTCCAGCCGCATTGGAAGTAACTCACGTTGAAAAGAAATCAGCGATTGAGCAAGCAAGACCGCGTCTTCAGCATACCGTTTGTTGAGCGGAAATTGGTGCCGAAGGTGTTTGATGATGTCTTGGGCGTTCATTCCCTCCAGCAACCGGTTGAACGCATATCGCTTGGCTGAACAAAGGACACGCATCAACTCGTCTAATGAGTGAAGTTGTGTTTCATCATCGGAAACGATTTTTACCACCCGAACCGTTTTCATCCCCTTGCCGTCCCCCTATGTTTGGATTCTTAAGAACATATATTCGCCAAATATTCTTCATTTCCTTTTTACATGAGGAAAGGGAGTTCTAATTTTCTCAGCATGACCTAGGGGGGAAGGTTCAGAAGATAGTCGAAATCCATAAATTCAGGTAAAAAACAAGAGATATTTAAATGATTTCACACATTTTTGTAGATTCGGAATGAACTGGCTATACCTCCTATGGGAACGGATGGGGATGTGGATTAAGCTGTTCAAGCGTGAGCGGTTGTTTTGTATACCCAAGTTCCATTGGTACCCGGAGCACCCTCTCCAGACCTGTCACGCGGGTAAGGTGATGTCCAAATGTCATCGGTAGCATTCCCGGAATCAGTACTTTCACGCAATATAATCCGTTTCGTTTCGTTACGGGAGTGGTCTGATCCACCACAATTACCTCGAGGTTCAATCGTCGGAACTTCTGAAGAATGTCCTGCAAGTCATCAGTCAAGTCTGTATTCTTCGTTTGCCACTTGAATTCCTCTTCAAACGTTCGCAACGGACGATGATCATCCAGCAAAAACTGCAGGCGCTCCTCTGCTTCCGGCAAGCCATACAGCATGCCATGGTCCTCCATCTGCTGTACTAATAACGGATCGCGTAACATTTTCTCATATTTCTCTCGGTTTGCCTCCAATTTCTCGTCAAGCACAAGCATCATGCCTGCTAACTCGTGAATCGCGCTTTTCACCGCCCGTATAGGGTCCGGATGAGCTCCGGCAGCACAGATGAGATTCATCCCCTCTTGTTTCCTGTTTTTCGCCATTGCCCAGACGCTTGGAATCCCGTGCTCCATCGTCGAGTTGAACAAATACAGATCATATCCCGCCACCACACGTACACGGTCGACCATCAACTGTAATTCTTTATCGTTAGCGGAACTAAGGTCAAGGCGCGGAAGAGGCAACTGCGCATACCAAGTCATCAAGAATGAATCGCGCTCCACCACCTCCAAAATGGCATGGAAAATCGCTTCCTCTAAACTCCCGCCTAATGCACATCCGTTGGAAGTTTCATAGACAAAGCCATCCCCACATCCTAAACTGTAGTATGCCAATAACTCTGGAACCAAAATCGGACGCTCTTGTAAAAACGAATAGCCCCATACCCAATTCATTTGGCGATCAGGATGAAATGGTTTGAACGGAAAATCAGGCCGTTCATACTGTTCCTGTGCATGGATCCCCACCTTTACTGGGTTGAGCGCCTTATCTTCGAGGTTTCGGTAACTGCCATAAATCACCGTTCGCTTGCCACGAGGTTCGATACCGCAATATCTCTCCAATCCCTCCAAAATGGCAGTTAACTCGCTAACCTCATAAGAATGAGTCCGGCCTGCTACCCCCTCGTCGCCTATAAACAATGGCATATTTACAATGACATCAGCAAACGGCGGCACGAAATTATGCATTTTACCATTCAATAATCCAGTTCGGTAATCGAGATAGTCTTTGACCAGAACTTTTTTTAAATCCTCTATCGGACGACAGCGGTAACTGTCAGCGCTGATCTTCGGACTGGATTGCAATGATATGCGGGCTGCTGCCGGTGAATCATCAGGTAATTGACCACATACTGGACATAACGGGTCGGGCAGAAAAAAGTGACATGAGTTCTTTAATGTTTTCAGATTGATTAGAAACAACCTTTCTTCTAAGTGGGTACGACTGCCTTCTAACACCCTCTGCGTCTCCGTAACAATCAGGTGAGCCATCTGCAAAAGTCCTGTTCGCGATGCCCATGCATCACACTGTATTCCTCCTTGCACCGCCATCCTCTGTTGCAGTTCCCACATCTCCTTGCGGTCGTACCCCGCTATAAGGCGTCGCATGTCGGCACACTGAGAGCATCCTGAGGTACTAGGGCGAACTAGCGGACCGATCACGCCTTCCCCAAATGAAACGAAGCCTCGAAGCCATGGAATGCCTAACGATCGTAGCACCTCTTCTGCCTTGTAATGAACGGTGGGATACCAGGTATCGTGCAACACTAGAGCAAAATTCGTTTCTTTCGGAACCCCTTCCTCGAAATCAATTTGGCGAATGACCCGATACTGGACGGATAATTTTTCACACACAAAATCCGCCAATATTCCTTCTCCAACAATTAATACGCAAGTATCCATCAGGCTTTCTCCTCTCTTAACAGCACTCCAAACACCCCTGCCAATTCCTCTTTCAAAAAAGGTTCTATCGTTAAATCAAAGACGAAGAGCTGCATTCTGTTTTGTTTCAAGATCTGCATGGCAGACTGCAAGAACTCCAATTGTGTTTTCTCTTCACAATTGAGAATTTCAAGTCTTAATGGTGCCTCTTCATTTAGAAGAACGGACGATTCCTCCAGCGCTTGTGTTCGGAATGAAGCCGTTTGATTTTGTGAATCCATAAGCGCCTGCTCTAGCGCTTTCCGAAACGCCATTGTGATATTCAAGCCTGCGCTGCCGTACCAGCGACCGCTCGTGCCGACCCATATCACAGGAAAACCCGACACCCTCTCTCCCAAGCCGATCGTCGGCGTTCCATGCATCGTAGTCAGCGCCTGCAAATAAAATCTGCAGCGTTCATCCTCTACCGTACCCAGCCGTACCCGAAAAATAGATTCTCTTTGATTAACCTGTCGTTTGTTCAGCTCTTCGTTTAAACACCTTTGCAATCCCCGACAAATGCCTTCCGCAATCGTTTCCCCTGCTCCGACACCGATAAATTCCTGTGATGTTATCACATCAACATCCTCTTCGTGGTTTAAGGATGCCGTAACAAGTAAATCTATCATTGGCGATACATACGATTCAATTCCAGTCAATCCCGCTTCCCGCCGTGCCTCTTCATGTGTCAGACCTGCACAAATAACTTCTGGAAGCAGCTCAGCCGGTCCCTCTGATAATGGGTTAACAGCTTGAACGCAGCACTGCGCCAACGGAAGCTGCTTCAAGTCCCTTTCCTCCCATATATGGAAAATTCCAGATTCCACGGATGTCAATTGACTAAAATAATGAAACAATCTACTCGGATCATCGCAGCTCGAATTCTGTTTAAGCCTCAAATCAAGGTCTTGAACCAATTCAGCCGCCACACATTCAGTCGTCACCAGCGGATGTTTGATGAACGAATGCCAGTTGCCTTCCAACGTTTCCAGATCGAGAAGAAAAAACTGATTTCTCTGTTCTGATTTTGTCACTCCTGTCACTTTTTTGAATAATTCAAACACAATCACATTCGCCAACATCGCTCCCGATGTTGAAGAAAAAGTTTGCAATGGCCGGTCTTTGCGAAGCGCGGATCGGTGTATGCGACGCCATGCGGACTCCCAACATCCCTCAGAGTCCGGATGCACTAATGGCCCTGCTAAGCCCACCTGCTGCAGAGATATGGCGGGGAGAAACCCCTTCTTTTCCTCCCTGCAAATCGCATGAAGAGCCCGTAGTTCCTCTACATTGCCTTCCTGTGAGACATATAAAATCCACTCAAATGGCTGCACAACTTCTCGCCAAGAACTCCCGTCAGCTCCCCCTTGTAAGTCTATCTCCTCTATTGCCACTTCGGAGTCCATTTTGCGGGCATTGTCCACCAGTTCCTTCAACCGCAGTCGATTAGTAGGCATCGAGTCTGTAACAAGAACATGGAACTTAGGCAATCCTGATTCGATCAACGCAGAAACCAATGAGATAAAAAAGGGGCCAGAGCCGATTGCCAATACTTTAGATTGACGATATACTTGAAAACGGAACGCACCGGAATCAACGAAATTTTCTATAAATTCAATTTGCGAAGCATACTTTTTAAGAATCTTGCTATCCAATTGATGCGGACAGTCTTGGCTCACATCCCGAACAAAGCCGTTTTGATACAGAATTTCTGCGATTTCATACACCCTGTTCCGATATGAGACCGGTAATCCATCTGTTAATTCTCCTAATGTGTGCTCTCCGTTGAACATTGGCATCAGTTTTTCAATCCACTGATAGATTGTACTGCCTTTCATACGAAATGAACTTGAGTTATTCCTAAAATACACACCACCGTTTGGATCAGGGATAAAAAACGTGTCTCCTTTCACCTTCAGACGCGAGAAATCGTTCAGATTTATCATTCTACTCCTCCTTATCCGTGAGTTTGTTCCTGAATGCGTAGTATCATTTTATGTACTTCTATTTGTCCCTTATGTTCATTTCATAGAGAGGACCCCTGCAGAGAATTATACAGGGGTAGTCCTTTCTTCTTAGGTAATCACCTTTTTGAGCTAGGGAACTAAACTCCAAAACCACCTCCCCAGCAATTGAAACAGCTAAAGCAGCTAAAGCAGTTAAAACAACGTCCACCACAACGCCCAAAGCATTGTCCACCACAACGTCCAAAGCATTGCCCTCCACAACGTCCAAAACACTGTCCACCACAACGCCCTCCACAGCGTCCACCACATTGACGAGCATCATCAATCAAATAGGTCTGGGTTTGAGGATCCCAAACCATCACCTCATCCGCTACGAAATCATCCATACCTAACATTTGAAGTTCATTTTGGAAATTATACATTTTACACCATCCTATTGTTATAAATTTGTTGTTTCCAGCGACGTAACTAGAAACGGAAAGGAGGAGTAGAACGAAGGTAATCAGCAAGATATCTGTGGAGCAGATAAATCCACCAACTACTTCGAGTCCTCTCCTCAACAAACTATGAACTCTGTTAGGCTGTTGTTACTGATTGAGGTGCCTATTTTCATTGAGACTTCGTAAAACCGTATGAACCTCTCCTCCCCTCATTCCATTCATTCCATGAAGAGGTGAGAGTTTCTTATCACTTCGCTTCTGCGTAGAAGAAGGTGGTCTCCTTCCATCGATGACTGTATCGAAAACCTTCTCGATGAATTCTGTAAGCAACAGTGGCATCATACCGATGGAGAGTTTCACCCCTTCTACTACTTTTTGCTTACGCAATCCGTAGCAACATTCGATTTCTTTGATCGTTCCCTTTGGCAGATGCGACGCATACAAGACGATCGGCTTTTCTTGTTTTCCATGATAAATGCCCATGGAGAGTTCGATTTTTTCGTTTTCATATACTTTGAATCCGTCTTTCGCCCATTTTGTGTTGAAGTACTTCTTTTTCTTGTAAGGATAACAAGCAGGCTGTCCGTCCTTGTTGAATGGCTCGGTGATCAAGTTTCTTGTGCGGAGATATTGGTAGCGGACCACTGGAATCGATTGGCTGTGAAGATGGAACTTTCTTTTTGCTTGTCTTTAGTGATCCAGCGGCCGTATTTGAGGAGATGTTCCTTCGTCAATCGAAGACATCCGTTCCAAACACGGTCAGACTTTCGATTACAAGTGTACAATCGATCTAAATCGCCTTTGGATGATCGAAACTATCTTTTTTATTTACATTGATTATTTAGAACATAGTTTAGTTAAAAAATAATGGACTAAATTAGCCGTTCGAAAACCAAATGTTAATTTTTGCTTGCATTTCGTCAGCTATTTGAAACAGTACAAGCAACATCTTTGTTAATCACCTTTACTCGATGTTTCCTACATAAGCATCTTTTAAGATTTTCACAATTGCTTCAGGTGGTTCTGTACCAATTGAGCAACCAGCTACCATTAACAACATCATTGTGGTTAAAGAAAATAAAAACTTTTTAATTCTCATTGATTCCCCTCCCTATCTCATAAAGTCGTAGACCATTTAGAAAGCTCCATTAAAACTCTTCCTGCTCCTTTATATGAATAAAAAAACGATGCCTTATTAAGCATCGTATTTGTTAGCCACCTATGCATCGCTTTGCGGCACCATAGATTAAGGAGGGGATTCTTTTCATAGGGGCTGTAAAACAGAAAATGTCTATTAAAGACTTTTTACAAACCCTTTACTTTTCTCCTGATACCCCATTCGAAGATAAAATTGATGTGTCTTTTTTCGTTCATCACGATTTCCACTATTTAAGCCAATTGAAATCGCCCTTTGTTTTCTTGCCCAGCTCTCTGCTTCTTCTATTAGCCTTTTCCCAATCCCCCTATTTCGATAATTTGAATCCACAACTAAAGCGACAATTCTAACGTAAAGTCCATTTTTTTCATAAAAGTAACCAGAACATAATCCAATCATACCAACGACATCTTCATTATATTCGGCCACCAAAGTACAATAGCTTGAACTCGATTCAATTTTCTTAAATCTGATACTCATTTCTTCAATAGAAGTTGGATAACCTAACTCTCCCATCAAATAAGCCAATTTGGGGATATCCCTTGCATGTGCTTTTCTAATTTTCATAAAACATTTCCCCCACTTGATATTCTTTATATCGAGTGCAATTCCTTGTTCGATTAAAATGCTCGTTATTAAAAAATTAACAACATTCTTTAACAGAACCTAACTTTCATTAAAATATCCAGCGACCTATTCTTATGCAATGTCTAGGACAATTGGTCCTAAACACCGAACTATGTGAAATACAGTTACTTATCGTATGAACCCAATTACGATATTCTATGTTTAAAGTGGGAATTCCTTGTAACTAAAGTCGTTCGTTCTTCGCATAACAAGGGAGATTATTCACTGTATGAAAATGATCTGTTGTGAAATACTGTAAGTAAAGCATCTCCCTGAAGGAGTGAATAAAGTGAGAACAGATGGAAATATAAGAATTCATCTATTTTTACTATTGGTTGTTATTGCCGTTTTTATTTGGTCAGCGATCAAACCAGCAAGTTATCTGACATGGCTGTTGGAGGTTAGTCCTGCCGTTGTCGGTTTGATCATCATCATTGCAGCATATAATAAATTCCGTTTTACTACTCTCTCTTATGTCATTATTGCTATTCTAGCCATTATTATGTTCGTCGGCGGGCATTATATCTATTCCAAAGTTCCGCTTTTTAACTGGATCAAGGACGCTTTTGACTTAAAGCGAAATCATTACGACCGATTTGGGCATTTACTTAAAGGCTTATTCGTGATTGTGCTGAGAGAAATCTTATTACGAAAAACTCCATTAACGAAAGGACCTTGGTTATTTGCCATTGTTGTAAGTATGTCGCTGGCCATCGCTGCGTTGTACGAGATTATCGAATGGTTAGTTTCTAAAATATCAAAGGGAGGAGAAGCGTCTAAAGACTTTTTAGGAATCCAAGGGGATATTTGGGATACACAATGGGATATGTTATGTTGCTTGATCGGTTCGGTTATTGCATTATTCGTCTTCTCTAAACTACATGACAGACTGTTAAAAAAAGAAATCATAAAAGAATAAAAAAGAAGACGCTCCCCTTACTTCATCGTTTCGGTTGAAATAAGGGGATTCGTCTGGATAAATGAAACTCATGCAAAAACGAAGAAGTTCTTCTAAGCCTACATTGCTTTGTACAAATAAATTTTCCAAGCGGACTCTTTTGATTCAAAAACTTTCTCAAGGAACAAATTGTTTTCTACCGCATTTTCGATGGAAACAGCGGAAAAAATATAACGGCCCCCCATTTTTTTTAATTGCTCCGTATTTAACTGCAGGTGTTTTAATCGTTTTTTCGAGTTTTTCGTGAACATATAGTGTTTTCCCAATTCAGCAGTAAAAATATAGCAGCGTCCGCCCCACTCATCAAAATACGTACGAATCGATTTATTCTTCGCCAATTCTTTCTCAATGATTTTCCGAAATTCGTGTTTATAAGACAGTGGATAAAAATTGTTATATGTATCAAGAGTGTAGAAACCGTTATATTGCGCAATAGCAGGATGTATGCCAATACTTGCGACACGATAATTTTCCACGGGCAATCCTATGTATTTTTTTATCTCCTGAAATTGGTTTTCTGCAAAAAATTCCTTTACTGAAGGTTCGTTTTGGAAAATAATTTCCTCATTGATAAGACTTAATAAAACAACCTGAGCTACAACAAAACCTTTTACAGCCTTCCTCCATTTTCCTCCTTGAGACCATAAAATCTTTAATCCCAGAGCAAATAAAACATAAATAACTAACGGTCGCAAAAAATGATAGCGGGCAAAATTAAAGGTATCCAAAAAATGAAAGCGTTCCGTTAACGGAAGCCACCCTTCATAAAACCAAAAAGCATACCAGAATGATAACGCAAGGTTTAACCAAAACAAAAAGACAAATCCCTTTTCTTGCCTCCAGAGCTTTTTGAAGATGACAAAGTACAGAGCGATTAGCGTGACAGGCAAAATGATAAACGTGTGAACTGTCATGACATGGTGATGCCCCAAGAGAAAATTTTTCAATGTAAGAAGCAGGCACCGCCATAACGGCAATCTGGCGTGAAAATACTCGTCCCTGCTGGTAGGTTCATCATTCAATAAAAAAGAATATACTAATCGGTACTCGACTATTAAATAAATGAACATCATATATCCGATCGAAAAAAGAAATCTGAAGTTCCATCCCTTTCCTTTGACAATATCCACAAGCCAAAGAATTGCCATACCGGTTAAAAAGAAAAAGAAGCCTAAAACAAAGCTTGAATACAGAGGAAGAAGAGTTAATACTAAATAGTTCTTCCAAGACCTTTCCCCTTTTCGGATATTTAAAAACGCCCAGAGCGCAAGCGGCATTCCTAGAGTACTGAGCATCCCAGGCGGCCAAAAAAGAGTAAGAGAGAAAGCCAATGCAGCTCCTACACGAATGATCATCCATTCTCGATTGGGCAAAAAGTGCTTTTTTAATAGGAGGTACATGCCTATAAAAGCAAAAACTCTTGTAATCGCTTGGCTCAAAGCATAGGCGATCATCGTTGGAAAAAAGGCATACAGCCACACAATTCCGCTGAATTCAGAGCCAAGTGCATTTCTTGACAGTTGGCCATTAATCACCTGGGGAATAGTAGCATTAACTGAACCTGTCATCTCTCCGCTTCTTGCCAGGACTCTATACCAGGCCACATTGGAATCGAGATTATCATGAACGCGAATATGAGCATTTTCCCCTAAAATAAACAAAGGAGATAAATAAAGAATTAGTACAATAACAGCGAAAGCTATTAACTTTTGTTCCTTTTTGTTTCGGATTGAAGCCACTCTCTTTCCACCCCAAGGAAATTCTTTTAAAGACGTTATAAGCAACCATGCTGAGCAAAAATAGGAAAAGCTCTAAAAAATCTCATTTATAAGGTCTGCAATATGGAGGAAATTATTCCATTGGATATGAAAAGCCTTAGGGCGGCGATTATCTCATATTTACTCTCCTTGCACAATTGTTCCACTTATCATTTTAGGAAGGGTCAGTGAGCCCTGTAACCATTCTTTAAAAGAAAAGATGAACGGATCACTATTTCTTCCTACACCAATAATGACGTTCAAATCTGTTGGTGAATATAAAACCGTGTGCAAGGTGCCAAAATAATTTTTGTAATCATCGAAAAATAAAGGTGATTTTTCACTATTAAAGTGATGAAAAGCAGACAGAGGATCTAGCTTCTCCTTTAATAATGCCTGAAGATATTGTTTACGTTTAATAGAACCTTGTATCTCTACTCTATTTTTCTGTTTCAATTCTTCTGTTTCAAAATGATTGGTACATATAAGCGGATGGGTATATTTTATCATTTGTTGTTGTGGGGATGCCTCGACAATGACGCTATTTCCATTAACATCTGTAATGGAATAATTATAGCAAAATCCATGTGGAACTTTAGTAATGAGTTCTATCGCTTCTTCCGTGTTAGCACATTGATCAAGGATCATTCTAACAATCGTTGTAGCTATAAATCCTTCTTGACTGTGCATAGAATTAACAAAATGCAATCCTATTACAAGCCCTTTTTCGTTCATTCCATCCAGTCTACCTATAATTTGCTGACTAAAACCTACACTCGCATAGCCATCTACAGGCTGCATAAATACAAGTCTTGCATCATATAATGTTGGACTAAAATCATAATTGCGTACATAATATGAGTCTTGTACCAATGTAGTACATCCCATTTCTGGGAACGATACATCGTAACCACTATACTGTTCTATTGCTGCATTTAGTGACATATTTAAACCTTTTGCTAATCCTCTTAATTCTTTTAACAAATTAGGTGAGAACTTCTCTAATAATTTCTTCACTTTAAGAAATTGGGATTTTCCGTTACTAACACGATCTTGATCATTTACATGTGTAAATATTTTAGATTTTAATTGACGTCCTTGCTCAAGACCTATTTGATCATAACTGCCTTTCAAATCAATTACTTTTATGATTAACTCCTCTCCTCTATCCACTTTTATCCCCTCCCTTTCATCCTTGGGATGTGAGCAACGGGCATTAATAAATCCAAATCCTTAAAATCCTCTCTTCTATACCATTCAATAATCGGGCCTGCGGGAATCAACTCATGTTCAATTACATAATTCATTAATTGCGCATATCCTTTTTTTATTTCTGTTATAGGAGAAGTGTACGATAACGCTATACATAGACATGGAGACATTATTTCAATAGAGTCTATTTCAGATACCCCCTCTATTTCTACATCGTCAGATACACCAAATCCAATTTGGGCTTTAATTGATTCCCTGCCAGATAAATATCTTAAGTAACCATTATTAATGGGAATGTTCAAGCGCTCCAATTCTCTTTTTCTTTGTCTAAAATGATTCCCAAATTTACCGGGATTCGCTTCGGCAGCAAACCATACAATTTTCTCAGCGTTTTTTTCTAACAGGTAACCCTGGCCACTTTCTTGGTAACTTTCTAAAAAACGTAAACTTACACTTAAAAGATGATGTTTTTGCCTTAAAGTTTTCATCCAATTTTTTATCATTTGTTGACGGACTGCTTCGTTTTCTTTTAAATATATCTGAATCTCCTTTATTGGTACACCGGCTAAACGTAAACTTGAAATCAATCTTACGGTTGCTATCTGATCTTCCGAATAAAGCCGGTAACCATTTTTGCTTCTTATTGGATGCAGTAAATTCTCTGACTCATAATACCTCAAAGCGCTTTTGGAAATGCCGGTCCTTTTAGAAAAAGTTTGTATCGTCATTAACTCACTCATCTCATTCACATCCCTTATAATCGAAGTTACACCTTAAAGTAACTTTAAGGTCAAGAATGAATTTCAAAATAAAACTAATCTGGCTGTTAATCGAATAACGAAAAACAATATCGTTATTGAAGTATGGCATTTGTTAGTTTAACAAGAGAATCATTAGTATTCATAAACTTATTTCGTAAGGACACTAAAATGAAAGATGTTTTTTAAATTCTTGTTGGATTTAAGGATTATTTAATCATTTTTTATATTTCTCTCAAAAAAATTAGATACCATCAAGAATTTTGTTCATGTAAGATTAGATAAGCTATCTCTGAAATGGATTTAGAATAGAGTGAGGGGCTGTTTGGAAAAGGGGGAATCTCTTTATTTTGTTGATTTACAATATATACCGTTTTTCAAACATTCGCTGGAAGGCTTCATGAAATACTCCCTTTTTTCGATACGCTTGCCTGTATAATATTTCTAAACTCCAGCTATTTCATTATACTTTTAATCGAACAAAAACAAGACTGATCCTAAGCAAAGTGTCAGCCTCCACAACCATCATATATAGGACATAGCACTGGATAATAACACTGTTTTGCTCAACCGTTTCATTTCCATTCCGTTCTTAACAGAGAAAAAATGAAAGCATCATGAGAGCGATTTTTTTGATAAATATAACCTCGCAATAGTCCTTCTTCTTTAATTTAATAAAGAAGATGAAGCAATGTTTTCAGGATATGTTACAGCTCCGATTCGATATAAGCCTAATTCTTCAAAAGAATAGCGCAATACTTCTTTAACAGCTTCAGAAGTAAAACCTTGTCTCCAATAATCAGGATGTATTTCATAGCCAATTTCCGCCCGTTTATTGGGAAGGCTCAAATTATTTAATCCTATTGTTCCAATAAACTCCTGATTTTCTTTTAGAATGATCCCCCAACGAGTGCCACGGTTACTTAAGAAATTGTTTTAAAAGAATCAATCATTTTCGCTGCTTCTTCTATACTCTTAAGGTTTTCCATCCCATAGTATCTTGTTACTTCATCCAATGACATAATCTCGTAATATTTTTGACTATATTGTTGACCGATTTCTACTAGATGTAGCCGTTCTGTTTCAAGTGTTGGAAATAACATAATTTCCCCCCATAAAATTTATTAAGTAAACCTTCTCTCTTTATAAAAAAGTTCTTTTTAATCAGTATAGCAAGACCGTTCCTCTTATTGTGCTAAACCGCCCATCTTGTTATAAAGTCATCCAGATTTTTCTTATATCAAGTTAAAGATCAAAGAAGAAACTTTCATTAAGTAATTTAATATGCCAATAAACAGAGCTGCTGAATTCTCTTTCAGCAGCTTTCCCCATTGTGTTATATAAACTGCCGATGCACCTTTTTTCCATCATATGTGAACATCACTGGTCTGTTCTCTGCCACCGTTTCCATATATAAAGAACAAAATCATCTTATTTTCTCCTTTAGCAAAGTAATCCAAAAATTATCATTTGTTAATCATTATAAATAATCACAACTGCCTCTTTGCTGAACGGAAACTCCTTCAAATTTCTTTGGTACTACCACAAAACCGAACCATTAAGCTTGTCTATTAAGTACCAACTAATCTACTCTTTGATCAATGGAAATTTACAGTCATAAGAGTAACCAGGTGACTTTCAGCAAAATGAAAAACAAGAGGTTCCCAACGAAACAAACCGAATTGAATTGTACTGCGCTCATTTAAATCAATCCTTGCAATATAATTAAATTGATAATCCTGCTCAACCGGAAATATCGATTCCTTAGTTGTAAAGAAAATTATTTGTTTAAACAATTCATTGCCTCGTTTAAAACAATAATGGATGCCTCGAAAGTTTTTTAGTAATGAAAAGTCAAGCATCCTCATTTCGTATTAAAGTCGTTGATTTTACCCATTTCACGCTATCCTTCTTCTCCTCATTCACGAACAGTTGGAACACATCAGGTCTTGAGTAATGGCCGACCACATCAAAGTCAAATTGACTATAGGCGATATCACGCAAGTCAAGATCGGCTATAAGGATGTCCTCCTTACCATAGACAGGTCCCTTAATATACTCTCCCAGCGGACCCACAATGGCACTTCCTCCAGGGCACATCTCGTCCGGTGCAGACGCTAATTCTTCATAGCATGCTAAATCAGTGGGATACATATCCTTTGTAACATACTGATTGCAGGATAACACGAAGCATCTTCCTTCCGCTGCAATATGGCGAATCGTAGACTGCCAGAGTTCTCTAGAATCTGCCGTCGGAGCGATATAAATTTGAACCCCTTTGGCATACATCGCTACTCTAGCTAATGGCATGTAGTTTTCCCAACAAATCAACGCCCCGATTCTTCCATATGGCGTATCGAAAACAGGCAGCGTGCTTCCGTCCCCCTCGCCCCAAATGAGCCGTTCAGAGGCTGTAGGTTTTAGCTTCCTATGTTTCCCAAGCAAAGTGCCATCTGGTCCAAAAAATAAAACAGTACAGTAAAGGGTGCCTCTGCTAAACTCATTGTCTCTTTCAATTACACCGATCACGAGATAGACTCCGGCCTTACGGGCTGCTTCTCCTAACATTTCTGTTGTTTCACTTGGTAAGGTTACAGAATTTTCCCAGTAGCGAAGCCAGTCTTTTCGTCCTTCTGGTGAACGACTGCCGACCGTCGTTCCAAAAGTAAGCCCTCTCGGATAAGCTGGGATAAAAGCTTCTGGAAATACGACGATATTCGCCCCTTTTTCTGCCGCGTGTAGAGTTAATGAAATCGCCTTTTCCGTACTTGCTTTTCGATCCATAATCACTGAAGCAGCTTGTACAACCGCTACACGCACATTCGATTGTTTGTTCGTCATTTGAAACTCTCCTCTTTAAGTGTGTTTTTTTCTAATATTTCTTCATCGAGGAAAGTAATCCTGCAACCGCTTTGCAAACATTGTCTTTCTCAAAATCAATAAGTTAATTATTTAAGTTAAACTTTCTTGCTCAAAATTCCTTCTCGTATTCCACTAAAGCCTTTACTTCAACAAAAAAGCATTACTTCCTGCTTATGAAGTAATGCTCCCATTAGCCAACCATGCCTCACTTCGTGGCACCATAGATTATGAAAGAAAATTTGTTCTTCTATAGAAGTTTGGACAAGAATTAAGGAGTATTAAGCGCATCTTTCTAACTTTCTCTCGTTAGAGGCTAAATAGTTACCAAAATTGATGAATCACAGCCACCCATTACCTACGACTCACTTCTGTAAAGCGGACGATCCAGTGCATATAATCGTCGATATCTTTCCTCGCTTTTAAGCAGTTGTTGATGACTGCCATCCATGGTGATTTTTCCTTTTTCAAGGAAAAGGATACGATCCATTTTCTCCACCCCCATCAAATGGTGCGTTACCCAAATGATAGTTTTCCCCTTCAGTGTATCGAAAATGGTAGCCAATAGGTTTGCTTCTGTGATTGGATCGAGCCCAACTGTCGGTTCATCCATGATGACTATTGGAGTTTTTTGCAATAATATCCGTGCCAGTGCGATTCTTTGCCGTTCACCACCGGAAAAGCGCTGTCCTGTTTCATGCATGTTCGTCTCATATCCTTTAGGCAATTGCATAATCATCTGATGCAATTGGACCATCTTGGCTACTTCGTATACTTCTTCATCCGTCGCTTCCGGGTTGCCAAGGCGGATATTGTTCATGACGGATGTATTAAATAAATAAGGCTTTTGGTTGAGAACAGCCATTAATTTTGGAATAGTCGAAGCCAGTTCATGTGCATTGATCCCATTTATACGGACTTCTCCACGAGTCGGTACAAGTGCACCCTGAATTAATTTTAACAGCGTCGATTTTCCGGATCCGCTGCGCCCGATAATGGCAATTTTCTCACCCTGTCCTATTTTTAAGCTAAAATCGTCCAGCAGTGGTGTTTCAGAAGTATATCCAAATGATAAATGGTTGATTTCAATCGTTACTTGAGCTTGAGATAAATCTAGCGAATCTTTCCATCCATCTGTTTCTATCCATGGGAGAGAGGACTCTGCTTGAATAGCTTCAAGACGCTTTAATGAATCTTGGTAGGTTGATGTTTCACTAACTGCCCCTGCAATCGGTAAAAAGGATTCCACTAAGGACAGTGCTACAAGACCACAAGCAGCGATCATCGTTGGCGGGAATTCTCCTCTTAGCGTTTGCTCATTGGCCCAATAGATGGCTAAGATCACAATAGCACCAAGCACAACCTGATTTGTAACGTCCCGCCAGTTCACAAAGGCATATTTCTTCGTTTCAAGTTCAAGCAACTTTTGTTCTTGTGTTTCATATCGCTGAATAAAAGTCGCGTATTTCCCGCTAAATATCCAGTCGCTTATGCCAAAAATCGTATCGGTAAACTGTTGATAAAGTTGGTGTCTTCCCCTTTTCAATTGTTCATTTTTTGTTTTCATATAAATGTATGAAATAATTGGACCGACAAAAATCAACATCCCCATGAATACAGCCAGGAGAATTGCGAATGGAATCGAGAAAAGTCCTGTACAAATAATAATCACTGTGTAAATAACTAAAGAAACAAGCGAAGGAAACAGTGTTTTTAAGTAAAAATCCTGCAAATGTTCAATATCATCGGCGAGTACGCCAAGAACGTCACCTGTGCGTAATCGAGAACGAAGAAACAAAGCTTGTGGCTCAATGATTTTATATAAACGGACGCGCATTTCCGAAAGTATTTTCAAAATGAATTGGTGTCCTGTCAGTCTCCCCACATAGCTAAGCACAGTTCGACCAATTCCGAATGCACGAACACCAACAATCGGCACATAAACCATTAAAATTGATTCAGGCTGTGTCGCCGCTTTAGAAATTAAATAACCCGAAGTAAACATCAAGGCTCCGCCAAAGAGAATGGTTAGCGAACCAAGAAGAATAGCCAGCACAAACAAACCGCGATATTGACGCAAATATGGGAAGATCCAATTATCCTTGTCCATTAGAGGCCCTCCATTTGTGTTTTAACAAGCTGATAATAAGTAGAATTCTGCCCGATTAACTGTTCGTGTGTTCCGATTTCCACTATTTTGCCTTGATCAAGAACAATGATCTGGTCCATATCAAGCATCCAATGCAAGCGATGTGTAGCAAAAAATACGAGCTTGCCGTTAAACAATTGTAACATCGTCTCTTTTAATTCGTATTCCGTTTCAATATCAAGATGGGCAGTTGGCTCATCCAGCATGATAACAGGACGATTGCTTAAAAATGCACGTGCGAGGGCGATCCGCTGTTCTTGTCCGCCACTTAGGCTCCGTCCACCTTCCCCTATGATTGTCTCAAACCCTTTCGGCAACGAATGAATCACTTCAGTGAGACCCGCTCTCTCTGCTGCCTCCTCTACTTCTTTCATTGTTGCCTCCGGATTATAAAAACGAATATTGTTTAAAACGGTATCGTGAAATATATAAGGGTGTTGGGGAATATACGTTATTTGACTTTGCCAATTCAATTGAGATAAAGTTGTTAGCCTTTTGCCGTTTACCTGAAATTGACCTGATGAAGGTGTTAAAAATCCACTTAATACATCAATCAAAGTAGATTTTCCTGCACCACTGGCTCCAATAATTCCAATTTTTTTGGAGCCTGAAACAGAAAATTGGATATCTCGCAAAGCTGGACGATCGCTGTCAGGAAAATGTACACTTACTCCTTCAACAGAAAATGTGCTTGTTGATTTCCAAAGGGGGATAGGATCCTGTTTTTGCTGCAATGATTCCTTATTAAGGATTTCCTGAATCTTTTTGCCCGCTTCCTTCCCATCAAGCGTCGCATGGTAATCGGCCCCCACCTCCCTGATTGGCAGGAAGTACTCCGGCGCCAGGATCAGAATCGTCAACGCTTGATGCAACTCCATCTTCCCATTTATTAAATCCATTCCAAGGAAAACGGCGACGGTCGCTATGGAAAGCATTGTAAAAAAATCCAATGCAAACGAAGATAAAAAGGCAATACGCAAAGTTCCCATGGTAGCCCGTCGATATCTTTCGCTTACTAAAATAATTTTGTTGATGTGCTGCCGGCTTAATCCCAAATATTTGAGTGTCTCCAATCCTCTCAATGAATCAACAAAATGATTGGACAGCATTTGATAGGTTTTATATTGGCGATCAGCTTTCATTTTTGCCGCCAATCCAAGCAAAATCATAAAGACAATAAGTATCGGAACGGCTAGGCCTAAGATGACAGCGGAACGGATATTTACAAAAAAGATAAACATGCAAATCATGAAAGGGATAATGGCCGAATTCATCAATTTCGGAAGAATAAGCTCCAAATATCGGCGGAATTTCATCATTCCTTCCATAACCAAGGTGACTGTCTGTCCGGAGCCTTCTTCTTTTACAAAACGAGGGCCGAGTTGAAACAGCTTTTGCAACAATGATTCCCGGAACTCTTTACTCGTTCTGACAGCAAAGTGGTAGGCTATATTTCTTTTCCAAACGGTAAGCAGTTGGCGAACAACTAACGCAAGAAAGAAAATGATCAACTTTTTAAAGACATTGGCAAACAAATCTCCCCCGAACAGGGAGGAGATTGCGTCTGCCAAAAAATAAGCCTGAATAATAATGATCGCACCTTGAATAGCTGTTAATATCGCCAGCCCAGCTAAAACCGGCTTAATTCCTTTGTAAGAGAACAACGCTTTATCCATCAGTATGTTAAATGCTCCTTGTCAGATACTCGTTTTCGGAATACATAATAGCTATAAATAGTATACCCTAATACAAATGGTAAAATAGTTAAAGCTACAATTGTCATTACTTTTAGGGAATATGCTCCACTGGATGCGTTGTAGACCGTTAAATTAAAGGCTTTATTCAAGGAACTCACCATCACTCTTGGGAACAGTCCAACGAAAATCGATAATACCGTTAACCCGATTCCAAGTCCTGTCATGGTAAATGCCCTTCCTTCACGTTTATTGGAAATGAAAAAGTATGATAATCCATAAGCAAGCACAATTAATGCGACAATAATCAGTTCAGGAATGAAACGTACCTCAAAAATATCTGTCATAAACCAAGAGAACCCTACAAAAACGATAAGTGATCCAATTACGGTCAACACCAATTTTTTAGCCAATGCAGCCGACCGTTGTCTGATCTCTCCTTCTGTTTTTAAAGACAGGAAAGTCAAACCGTGCAATAAACACAATAATGTAATCGTTAAACCGCCCCAAATGGAATACATATTCATAACATCCGAGAAGCTGGCTTCCATATTCATATCTTCATGGATCGGCATACCTTTAAGCATGCTTGTAAACAGAACACCTAGAAGGAACGGCGGCAGCAAGCTTCCGAAAAAGATCACCCAGTCCCACACATTCGTCCAGCGTGCGTCTTCAACCTTGCGGCGATATTCAAAAGCGACACCGCGTCCAATTAGGCTCAGCAAGACGGCCAGCATCAGCAAGTAATAGCCACTGAACATCGTTGCATACCAGTGCGGAAAGGCTGCGAAAATGGCGCCCGCTCCAGTGATTAGCCATACTTCATTCGCGTCCCAGAAAGGACCGATTGTATTCACCATAATAGTTCTCTCTTTTTGATCACGAGCAAGGAAACGAGTCGACATTCCTACGCCAAAATCAAAACCTTCAAGAAAGAAAAACCCAATAAAGAGTATAGCGATTAAAACAAACCAAAGTTCACTCAATTCCATCTTAAGCACCTGCCTTATTGAATGGATCTATTGATACTGTTGAATTTGCATCTTGATGCTCTACCGGTCCTCGTTTAATTTCACGGACCATTAAATAAACCATCACACCTGCAAGAATGGTGAATATCAGTGCGTACATAATGATTGAAAATAAAATGGTCCCTGAAGAAACATTTGGTGATACAGCATCAGCTGTTGTCATCAATCCAAATACTGTCCATGGCTGACGGCCCACTTCGGTCATGATCCATCCGAAAGTGTTTGCCAAAAACGGAAATGAGATAGCCGGAACAAGGATTTTCAAGAACATACTGCTTTGCTCAATTCGTCCCTTTTTCCACAAATACAAACCAATCATCGATAATAAGATCATCGCCATACCAAAGCCAATCATTAGACGGAAGCTCCAATACGTCGTTTTGACTGGAGGGATATAATTCGTACCTTCACCAACGATTGGATCGTATTTTTTCGCATATTCGGCTTGGAGAGTTTTCATTCCTTTTAAACTGCCTTCAAATTTAGAATAAGATAAATAGCTTAATGCATAAGGAATATTTAGCTCAAACTTATTTTCTTGATTCTTTGTATCAATCCATGCAAATGCTGACCATGGCGCAGGATCAGGAGTATCTTCCCAAATACCCTCTGCAGCTGCCATCTTCATCGGCTGTGTTTTCACAAGATATTGTGCTTGGGCATGTCCGCTGAAGGCAGCACCCAAACTGCCAATGAAACCAATGATTAAGGCGATATTCATGGATTTCTTGTAAAATTCGATATGTTTCTTCTTTAATAGGTTATAGGCACTTACACCAGCAATAAAGAATGCTCCGGTAGCTAATGCACCTGTGATGACATGCGGAAACTCCACCCATAATTGTCCATTGGTTATCAGCGCAAGAAAGTCAACCATTTCCGCCCTACCATTTCTAATTTCATAACCAACAGGCACTTGCATGAAGGCGTTTGCCGTTAAAATCCAAAAACCGGAAATCATAGTCCCAATAGATACAAGCCAAATGCTTGCCAAATGCACTTTTTTAGGTAAACGATCCCAGCCAAAAATCCAAAGGCCGATAAAAGTGGATTCCATAAAAAAGGCAAGCAATGCTTCAATGGCCAGAGGTGCCCCGAAGACGTCACCGACAAATCTAGAATAATCCGACCAGTTCATCCCAAATTGGAATTCCTGAATAATTCCTGTTACAACCCCTACAGCAAAGTTAACCAGAAACAAATGCCCCCAGAATTTCGCCATTTTTTTATAAATCTCTTTTTTCTTCACAACGTATAATGTTTGCATTAAAGCGATAATAAATGCCAAACCAATGGTAAGCGGCACGAAGAAGAAGTGGTAAATTGTAGTCAAAGCAAATTGTATTCTTGCCAACATGACTGGATCCATAGTAGTTCCTCCTTTAAGTATTCGCCAGAATTCGATCTAGGTTGCATCATGCTCATAATTTCACATAACCAACTATATGTTCATGATTTCACATAACTATGCATCTTGATTCCTCCCTTAAGATTTTCATCAGAATTTGACCTCAGGTGATATCATGTTCATTATTTCACATAACTATCCAGCTTACTTCCTCCCTTAATAATTTCATCAAATTTGACCTGAAGTTATACCATGTTCACAATTTCACAAAATGAAACATAATTAATATAGGAAACATGAAAACTCCCTAAAGAACTGGTACTTTCTGGGTAACGAAAACAATTTCTATTTAGAATCTCTATTGAACGAGAATCTCGCTAATACTATAACAAAAAAACGGTCATAATTTCTTTGACAGTTTGACAAATATGTTACAAAATTACGACGAAATTCGTAAAAAATCTTATACATATAATCAAAAATCGCTAAAAGAGGAATAAATTAGCTATATATGAGGATCATATATCCATTAGAGGAAACAAACGTAAAGCCTAATTGGAATAAACTAAATTCATATGTAAGATCAGTATTACTCATCACCATTTTTAGATTTCTATTATTCCACTAATATAAAAAACAACGCCTTAGAGACGTTGTTTTTCTTCCTTGCCTTGATAAGATATCCCTCTTGTTGAGAACACCGCAACAGAAAACGCTGCGGTGTAGATGAAAATGGTCTCTTGTTGTCTTTATTGCGCGATATGTAAAGCTTAAGAAATCTTTTGAATTCGACCTTCAGTGTTAGCGTCAAATGGTTGAGGGAGCTTTTTAATGTAGTTGATAAGAGCATCAAGATCAACAGGACCGACTTCGCGGTTCTTCCCTTCTGTTAATACAGTAAAGTTATCTCCCCCATCAGCAAGAAAACTATTAACAGTGACGGTGTATTCTGCGTTTGGATCAAGTTTTGTTCCATCCGGCAAGTAAATATCGACGACTTTCTCTCCGATCGGCTTTTTCGCATCCCATGTATACTTCAGTCCTGAAATTTGAAGAATGCGGGTTTGGTTCGACTGCCATTGCTGATTAAGAAGACGACGCACTTGCTCACCCGTCAATGTCATTTTCACTAGCTGATTGCTGAATGGCTGGACGTTATATAATTCTCCCCATATTACTTCTCCTTGCTCAATATCTGCTCGAATGCCGCCCGGATTCATGAAAGCAAAATCGGTCTTCATCGAATCGCGCTGTGCATCAGCGATGAGGTTGCCTAAAGCTGATTCGCCACTTGCGCTTTGCTCATCTGTAATCGTCTCTTTCGCCGTGCCAATGACTTGATTGATAATTGGCGCCACTTTTTTCTCGTATTTTTCGATCAACCGTTTAATTTTTTTGTCAGGTTCCATCGCATCTTGATATGTTGTGACGATTTCGGCTTTCTTGGACACCACGTCTTTTGTACGCGGATCAATTTGTAAATCGACATCAGAAAATGCCGTTCCATATGAATACGATTGAACAAGAAGTTTTCCATCCACTTCTGCATTTAAATAAGAATGGTTATGACCAGCGAACATTACATCTACTTCGTCATCTACGTTTTTGGCGATGTCCACGATTTCTCCGCTTGCGTTCGAACCATTTGTACCAGAAATTCCTGGGTTATGCGCAAGTACAACGATCGTCTCTACTCCTTTCTTTTTCAATTCCGCTACCGCTTTGTTAATGGCCTCTGCTTCATCGGTAAATTCAACGCCAGCTACTCCGCTTGGGGTCACGATGTTCGGTGTATCAGATAAAACGACTCCAATAAACCCGATCGGAATACCGTTAACTTTTTTAATCACATAAGGTGGTAAAATCGGCTTCCCTGTTTCTTTATCGATCACATTGGCTGCTACATATGGAAAATTGGCTCCTGAAAAATAGCCTGTCACCGGATGCGTTCCACCATAGATGAGTCGTAACATTTCGTCAACACCTTCGTCAAACTCGTGATTTCCAAGAGTTCCAACATCAAAACCTAACTTATTTAAAATTTCGATCGTTGGTTCATCCTGAAGAAGAGCAGATACAGGAGAGCTTGCTCCGACGACATCGCCCGCATGAACAAGAAGTGTATTTTTATTTTCGGATTCACGCTGCTTTAAATAAGCAGCAAGATAATCCGCTCGACCAACTGCTCTTCCTCCGACTTTCCGAGTGACATCAATTTGCCCGTGAAAATCATTGATTCCTAACAACTGTACGTTAATATAACGGTGTTGATAGGAATCGGCTTGTTTTGGAATTCCCAGATTTTCTGATCGTTCGGATGCGAATGCACTTCCAGAAGAAAAACCAACCGATAACGCAAGCATAGGTATCGCCTTTTTCATCAGTTTAGATGGAAACTCCATTCTCATATCCCCTTTCATAAATCTTTTACACTCAATTACAATAATAGAGATGAAATACTTATTTTTTGATACATTGTTGTAAATTTTCTGTAAATTTATATCGTAACGAATCTTGAAATCGCTTACGATTCCACATATAATCTATGGAAATAGTAATCTTCTTCATAAAAAAGACGCTGATTTGAGCCGCGAATGATTCAATTTTATATAAAATTTACACATAAAACATAAATATGATGAAAACGTTTTCCACTTGTTTTACAAAAGAGTTAAACTAGATTAGTCCCCTAATTACTTCACGTTTAGTTTTTCGTCTTGTAAGAGTAAGATGGTGAGTATAAGTGATTATCACTCACTGTCTGCTCGTTTTCGTTTGGTTCCTTCAAATCCCCACATTTCGGAATATCTGCATGAATGCTTCTATTCGACTAAGGAATTTTGTCTCCTCACTGACTAAAAACATGACCATGCGTGGTATGCAACTAGCTGTCCAAATGCAGCTGATTTAGCAAGTTAATGATTCTATCTCTTCCGTTGTAAAAAATTCTTTATAACATAACAGGTTCCGGTACAATACATAATATTAATTTTCTTGATCCTACTGCTCTTTTCCCAAGTTGATTTGTAAAATTGTTCTATCGATCCTTTTGCGCCTACATATAAACTGATATTTGTCCCGTAACAGAAGTGAAGAAATTCATAATTTTTCTTCCCTTTTTCATATATTTATTGTTTATGTTGTAATGTAAATCTTATCACAAAATTCCATTCTGTTGTTTTTCTGCCCTAATCTCTCATAACTGCATTTTTTTCTTTGGTGAGATTATACATAAATTTGTTTTTATGAGGAAAATGGCATGCGAATCAACTTGGGCATCCCATTTTCCTCTATTATGACTGTTATTTTAAACAATCATCTCAAAACAAATAGCTGGCTACAGCCGCTCATAAAAAAGACCAGCTTATTTCCCCATGACAATTTCAGCAAGAATTTCATAAGAGCGTAAACGCGCCTTATGATCAAAAACTTGCGTATGGATGATCAATTCATCCGCCTGAGTAACATCTAAAAATGCCTGCAGTTTTTCCTTGACAGTCTCCGGACTGCCGGTGATCATGGAGCGCAATTGCCATTTCACAGCGACCTTTTCGTAATCATTCCATATTTCATCCATGTTTTCTACCGGTGGATTCAACGGAGTCGGCTGATTGCGTAATAAATTTAAAAATTGTAACTCCTGTGAGGTAGCCAACCATTGTGCTTTTTCATCCGTATCGGCAGCAACCACATTAACACCGACCATCACATATGGCTCATCAAGCACCTCTGAAGGCCGGAAACTGCTACGGTATATTTCTAAAGCTGGAAGAGTGTAGTCTGGAGAAAAATGACTCGCAAAAGCGAAAGGTAATCCGAGTTCGCCGGCCAATCGAGCACTAAATCCGCTCGAACCTAATAACCAAATCGGAATGTTTAGCCCCTCACCAGGAATCGCCCTTACGCTCGAGCTGCCAGATGAAGATGGATTCAAGTAAGAACGCAGTTCGGCTAATAGTTCAGGGAAATCGTCACCGCTGCTTTGAAAATCGCGTCTTAATGCACGGGCAGTGAGCGGATCGGTGCCCGGAGCACGTCCTAACCCAAGATCGATGCGGCCGGGATACATCGACTCTAAGGTACCGAACTGTTCGGCAATCACCAATGGAGCATGATTCGGCAGCATAATGCCACCGGAGCCTACACGAATTTTGGAAGTCCCGGATGCTATATAGCTTATAACTACCGATGTCGCTGAACTGGCGACACCAGGCATCCCGTGGTGTTCAGCCAGCCAATAACGATGAAATCCCCACTTTTCAACGTGTTGAGCAAGATCGAGACTATTTCGAAAAGAGTCGGCCGCTGTACCTCCGACTACAATCGGGACAAGATCGAGAACCGACAACGGAATATCACGAAGCTGTTTTGCTCCTTTATTCACACTCTTTTCTTTGGACATACTCTTTCATCCTCTTTCTCTTGTAATAGAACTTAGGCATTTGATCTCAATGATAAGCATCCTTTATCTGTTAGAATATAACGTTCTTCCACAACCATGCAACAAAATTGAACTTAACTTCGGAAAACAACAAAAATGACCGTCATATCCATTAGATATGGGACCTATCTCGTCCTTTCCATCCTTGCATAACCATGAACAAAACAGTATCATTATTTTTAAAATAACTGCCGAAAGAAAGGATGAAAAGAAGTGGGAAAACAACTGCCTCCCGGCCAATTTGAAACAGAAAAATGGCCAGTTCTTCATGAAGGGGATGTCTACGAATTTCAAGAAGAGACGTGGAACTTTAGACTGTTTGGCGACGTAAAAAAAGAAATCACTTTATCCTATAAAGAAGTCATGAATTTACCGAAAACAATCGCAACTACCGATATGCATTGTGTTACTACATGGTCCAAATTCGACACGACATTTGAAGGCATTGCGTTCCGCGAATTTTTAAACTTAGTGGAAATCGAACCGGATGTCAAATATGTTAAAATTTATGGATATTTAGATGGAAATCGATTCGGATATTCGGCCAATTTGCCGATTGAACCTTTGTTAGGAGATGACGCTTTGTTTGTATACCGGTGGAAAGACAAGAATCACGACTGGCAAGAGATTTCTCCTAAGCACGGCTATCCTCTTCGTTTCATTCCTCCTGCTTCCTTTTATTTATGGAAAGGAGCAAAATGGGCATCAGGAATTCGATTTATGAAAGAGGATGAAGCAGGATATTGGGAACAAAGAGGCTATTCTATGACGGCGAATCCTTTTAAAGAAGAGCGCTTCGCTGATACAAATTTTATTTTCGGAAAATTTTAGAATGAAAATCCTCTGAATCATAACTATCTTTCGTATCATGATAGAAAAGACGCTGTCTTTTAATCGGGGGCGCAATGATAAAAAAACTTTTGACTCATTCACACGTTCACTACAGATCCAGCCCCCTCACCTCCCTTAATCGTGGTCTTATCCTTTTTGATTTAAAAATAATGGTTTCGATAGTACGAGAAAGCAATGATACTGCTGATCATAAAGCTGATCCCCATTCCGAGAGAAATTCTATTTTTCCCAACCGCTGAGCCAAGAAATGTTAATGAACAGCGAAGAATCCAAAAGGAAATTAGATTCAACACTAATACATGACTCCTATGGTCTCGAACAATTCCGTTTAAGATATGATAGTACTTACCATCGCGGCAGTCCTTAGCAAAATAAGCCCCATTAAATTTTCAGCCCAAAAACTGTCCACAAACTGATCAGATCCTTGCCATAATTGGCCAACATATCCCTCTGAAAAAGTCATCAGCTGCATCGATATATATTACGTTTCATTCGGAATCACCTTGTTTAATAATTTTACTGTTTCAGGTGATCGAAATATACTGCGAGCAATTTAAAAGTATATTCCCTCTGCATATCTCCTCAAATATCTAATTTTGTCCTCGAGAAATTAGGGTAAACTAATCATAAATATGTTGCTTATATAGAGGAGTGATAAATGGTGCCTTACATGAATGGACACATTATTTCAGGGGAATTTGATGAGAAGCTGAACATTTTTTATATACAAAAAATAAAAAATTTCTTCGTTGAATCTGTTTTAAAGGAAAATCAATTAAGAAAACTATACGATTATTTGAAAAAACATAAGAACGAAACAGATGGTCAAATCGTTACCCTTTATGACCAAATGCTTGTTCGTCTCTCCCAAGACGAAATAAAAGCATTGTTACACGATTTAGAACAAATTCAGCCAATGTACCGCATTATGGGCAAGGAATAAATATAAGCATGATCTATAGGCTTACCACAGTCCCTTTCCGTTAATAGAGAGCAAATCCCCCCTTTGTTCAACCAAGGGGGATTCGATTCCAGTTTACCCCCAGCTGCCTAAAGAGCCGTGTAACCAGATCAAGTTATTCGCTTCAATCCTTCAGTTCGTTTCTGTGATTCTCCCGTTTTTCCTTTTGCATTGATGGTTACATTCTGAAAATATAGCTCCACATTCGGATCGCCCATGATCTTCTTGGAGCTAAAATTCCTTCCTTGCAAGTCAATGTTCAATTCTTCCACCACTAGGTTGGCTGCCACATTTTCACATCCAGCAAGAGAACTTAATAATGCTATCTTGTTCACCCATAACTGGAGGCTTATCAATCATGATCGTATGGTTCTTGGGTTTTGCAAATGTCTGCATTCCATACGAACTAGTTAAAAACTTTGTATTCAGCCTTAAATTTTATCTAATAGCGGTCTGCAAGTGCAGCACTACCTAATCCTTATTTGTTCTCTAAAGATCGATCAAAGGCATTTTATAAGTTTTCCCGAAACAGCCGCCCCATCATCAAAAAGAGAATGTTCCATGCGGCGAGTTTTTGTTATACAATAAATTTCCTACAAATGACGAATTTTTAACGGTTTTCACACATATCTTGTTGCCCGCTTATAAATTTTTCTTTCCGGCAACGCCGTTAATTGAATAGCTCACCGTAATCTTGGCATTTAGTGAATGAGCAACTGAACAATACTTCTCTTTCGACAGCTGAATGGCGCGAACCACTTTATCTTCAGGTAACTCTCCTTCTAATGCATAATGAATGTGAATATGTATAAATCGTCTCGGATGGTCTTCTGCGCGTGTTCCTTCTACTTCCATATGAAAAGAAGTAGGCTCTAAACGCATCTTTTGCAAAATCGAAATAATATCAATTCCTGTACATCCTGCAACTGCATGTAAAAGCAATTCCGTAGGTCTTGCTCCACGATTTTGTCCTCCCACTTCCTCCGCCGCATCTATTTTGATTTCATGTCCTGATGGAGTGGTACCGGAAAAAGCCATTTGTCCCGTCCATGTTACTGTTGTTTTCATTGATTTCAATCCCTTCAATTTTTTATGTCACTACTTATTCAGCATTCTTACTTTTCATGCTTTTATACAGAATGCCAATTTCTAATAGTATTCTCCTAAAATCAAAGAGGAAGGTTGTAACAGCCCCATTTCTGAAGACGGTTCATTAATATTTTCTCCGCTGCTTTCTTCCTAATAAGCCCCTATAAGAGAAACTGAATCTTCTTTTGCAAAAGAAACCAATTATTTGTATCAATCTAAGGCCGACTTAGAAAAATTACAACGATGATATATAAAAGCTAACATTCCAGCACTCGTAAAACATTTTTTGCTTTCTGTTTCATAATGCAAAAATAATTATGGTTGTGAATAAAGCAATTTTATTAATATAAGAACCAAAACCACTTAATTGCGACTATACACATTATTTTGTAAACATTGTAAATGATATTGATTAATTATTACAAAAAATTTACTCGATATATCTTTTTTCAAAGAAATCGAGTAAATCTTATTCATTAATTTCGCTCGTATATCCAAGCCTTGCTGAAATTTGTTTGCCGATTTGCAGCATCCGCGTTTGAAGTTGTTCGATTCGTTCATCCGTCATACGAATTGTTGGCCCAGAAACACTAACAGCCGCAATGACTCTTCCTAAATGGTCAAAGATAGGTACTGCAATACATCTAATTCCGTATTCATTTTCTTCTAAGTCAAGCGCATACCCTTGCTGCTTCACTTGAATCAGTTCTTTGAGGAACTCATCCTTGTCAGTAATGGTTTTATCTGTATGCATCGGCATTCCCTTACGTTCAAGAATATCTAACACAACATTATACGGTAAATGAGCAAGGATAGCTTTTCCCACTGCGGTGCAATGCATCGGAGCCCTTTTTCCAACTTTAGAATGCATGCGTAAGGTTTCGGTTCCTTCTAATTTTTCGATATAGATAACTTCCCCTTGATCATATACAACAAGATGGATAACTTCATTCGTTTCACTTTCCAGCTCCTGCAAGTATGGTTTTGCCTCTTTTCTCAGATCGATTGATTCCAGCAACTTTGAACTAATCTCTAAAAATTTATAGCCAAGCTTATAACGATCTGTTTCTTTATCTTGCTCAATATATCCATACTGAACAAGAGTTGACAGGATTCGATAAACAGAGCTTTTATTAATATCCATTTGTTTGGAGATTTCTGTAACTCCTAAACCGTCCTTTTTCGAACTTACTATACTAATTATATCCAATGCTCGGCTTACAGACTTTACCATATTATCTCTTTCCATAATCCGCTCACCTCTAGGTTATTTATATATTATAACACATCGTCACCGGGCATTTGATAGGTCACTAAAAAATTTTGGCGCTTTCCTTCGCAGCTACAAACGTATTTCGAAGAATTCCAATCTCTTTAATCTCGCATTCAATTACATCTCCTGCCCCTACGAACTCTGCTCCCACTGGACTTCCCGTTAAGATGACATCTCCCGGCTTCAGTGTCATTACATTCGTAAGATAGGAGATCATTTTATGAATTGGTATAATCATTAATTCAGTTGGACTGTTTTGTTTCTCAACGCCGTTAAGCGTTGCTGTAACATTCACATTAAAGGGATTAAGCTCTGTTTCAATAACAGGGCCTAATGGAGTAAATGTGTCAAACGCTTTACCGATTGTCCAATGGCCATCCTGATGGAAATATTGAGGGGCAGTTACGTCGTTTCCGATGGTATAACCAAACACATAATCTAAAGCCTCAGATTCAGGAACATTTTTTGCTTCTTTCCCAATAACGATTGCTAATTCTGATTCGAACTTAACTTGATCAATACCTCTTGGAATGACAATTTCTTCTTCAGGTCCAATCACTGACGATGTTGGTTTAAAGAAAAATACTGGAATTTTCGGGAATTCATCAGGAAGATCTTCAACTTTTGAAACGTAGTTTGCACCGATCCCAATGATTTGGTTCGGCTCTAAAGGTGCGAGAAGTTTTACCTCGCCTTTAGGGAATGTTTTTCCCGTATACTCCCAATCCCCAAAAATATCTCCCTTAATTTCTCTTATAGTACCATCTGCTATTACACCTGCATAAACTTCAGCATTTACGGTGAATCTCGTAAATTTCATCGAACGACTCCTCTCAAACTGGTTCTAAATCTATTTTACGGGCAACTCCCGTTTTTATAGCTGCATCAGCAACAGCATACGCCACTGCTTCTACAACTCTTTTATCAAGCGCATGCGGAATCACATAATCACTGCTAAGTTCTTCAGGCTCGATTAAGTTGGCAATTGCATAAACAGCCGCCAACTTCATTTCTTCATTAATTTCAGAAGCCAATACCCGCAATGCTCCTTTAAAAACCCCCGGGAATGCAAGCACATTATTTATTTGATTCTGCATATCTGAGCGGCCTGTTCCAACGACAGCTGCTCCGGCTGCCTTTGCAACCTCTGGCATTATTTCTGGGACCGGGTTTGCCATCGCAAAAACAATCGCGTCTTTGTTCATCGACTTCACCATCTCTGGCGTTACCGCTTCAGCTACAGATACACCAATAAACACGTCAGCACCTTTTATTACTTCATGTAATTTTCCTTTAACGTTGCTTTTATTAGTGATTTCAGAAACAAATTCTTTCATTGGATTCATCCCATTTTGGCGTCCCTTATAAATAGCTCCCTTTGAATCACACAGGATGATATCTTGGACACCCATATTTACAAGCAATTTAGCAATTGCGATGCCAGCAGCGCCAGCCCCATTTACAACAACCTTCGTGTCTTCAATGCGCTTGTTCACAACCTTTAACGCATTAATTAGCCCAGCCGCTGTCACAATTGCTGTTCCATGCTGGTCATCATGAAAAACAGGAATATTCATTTCTCTTTTTAATCGTTCTTCAATAATGAAACAATTCGGTGCTGAAATGTCTTCTAAATTAATTCCACCAAAAGTTGGTTCTAGTGATTTTACAATTTGAATGATTTGTTCTGGATCATTGGTGTTTAAACAAATCGGGAATGCATCAATGCCAGCGAATACTTTAAATAAAGCTGCTTTTCCTTCCATTACCGGCATCGCCGCTCCACCACCAATATTCCCTAAACCTAATACCGCAGACCCATCGGAAACAACCGCTACTAAATTCCCTTTAATGGTATAATCATAAATCTTTTCTGGATTCTGGTAAATTTCTTTACAAGGCTCTGCTACCCCTGGAGAATAGACTAAACTCAAATCATTCACATCTTCCACAGAAACCTTAACACCCACACTTAATTTTCCTTTAAACCGCTTATGAAGTTCTAGCGACTTTTCCCGAAGGTTTTGCATAGCCACAGCTCCCTATATAAAAAAATAATTTTATAACAGGGCACCCTAACTGATTAGAATGCCCTGTTATATACGGATACGGCTACTGTTTTACAGCAAATTTAGCCTTTGCCTCTAAGCGGCGGCGGTGCAGTATCGGCTCAGTGTAACCATTTGGCTGCTCATAACCTTTGAAAATCAAATCGCAAGCAGCCTGAAATGCCACCGAGTTATCAAAGTCTTTAGACATTGGTTGATATGCTGGATCGCCGGCGTTTTGCTCATCGACCACTTTTGCCATACGCTTTAATGTCTCAAGCACCTGTTCCTTCGTACAAATTCCGTGGTGAAGCCAGTTAGCAATGTGTTGGCTGGAAATTCTCAGTGTAGCGCGATCTTCCATCAGTCCCACATTATTAATATCAGGCACTTTTGAGCAGCCAATTCCTTGCTCCACCCAGCGAACAACATATCCTAATATGCCCTGAACATTGTTGTCTAGTTCCTGCTGAATTTCTTCAGGGCTCCATTGAGGATTTTCAGCAACTGGAATTTGGAGAATATCATCTCGGAAATCTTTAAATTCTTTTCCTAATTCGTTTTGTACTTTTGTTACATCGATTTGATGATAATGAAGAGCATGCAATACTGCCGCAGTTAGCGAAGGTACCCATGCCGTATTGGCACCTGCTTGAAGCTGGCTGCCTTTTTGTTTCAGCATCTCTGCCATCATATCCGGCATCGCCCACATTCCTTTTCCAATTTGAGCACGGCCTTGGAAACCGGTGGCAAGGCCAATATTTACATTGGATTTCTCGTAGCCTTGCAGCCATTTTGATGTTTTCATATCATTTTTTCGAATCATCGGTCCGGCTTCCATGGAAGTATGGATTTCATCGCCAGTTCGATCTAAGAAACCAGTATTAATAAACACAATGCGGTCTCTTACTTCGTAAATGCAGTTTTTCAAGTTCAGCGTTGTGCGGCGCTCCTCGTCCATGACGCCGATTTTAATTGTATTTCGCTCCAGCCCAAGCATGTCTTCAACACGATCAAACAACTCATTGGCAAAAGCTACTTCTGCTGAACCATGCATTTTCGGCTTAACAATATATATTGATCCTTTAGAAGAATTTTTATAACGGCCATTTCCTAATAAATCATGTTTTGCAATTAAACTTGTGACAACCGCATCCAAAATTCCTTCAAAAATTTCCTGTCCATCCTGATCTAACACCGCATTATTCGTCATCAAATGTCCAACGTTGCGGACGAACATGAGTGAACGGCCCGGCAATGTCAATTCTTCTCCATTCGGCGTTGTATAAATGCGGTCAGGATTGAGCGTGCGCGTTATTGTTTTATTGCCTTTTGCGAATGTCGCTGTCAAGTCTCCTTTCATTAAACCCAGCAAGTTACGGTATACATGCACCTTGTCCTCCGCATCGACGGCAGCGACAGAGTCTTCGCAGTCTATAATCGTCGTCACCGCTGCTTCCAATAAAATATCTTTCACACCCGCCGCATCTGTCTTGCCAACAGGATGACTGCGATCGATTTGGATTTCAATATGCAATCCGTTATTTCTCAGCAAGATTGCCGATGGGGCTTCCGGATTTCCTTGATAGCCGACAAATTTTTCCTCATCTTGAAGGCTCGTCGTCTGGTCTCCCTTGACCGAAACAGACAATTTTCCATCGACGACGGCGTACTTGACAGCATCTCTATAAGAGTATTCGTTTAACGGTACAGCTTGATCAAGAAATTGCTTTGCATAGGCAATCACTTTCTCGCCGCGGACTGGGTTGTAATGATCCTTGCGTTGGGCGCCATCTTCTTCGCTGACCGCATCCGTCCCGTAAAGCGCATCATAAAGACTTCCCCAACGCGCATTCGCTGCGTTCAGCGCATAGCGGGCATTGCTTGCCGGGACAACTAACTGTGGACCAGCTTGTAAAGCGATCTCATCGTCTACTCCTTCAGTCGTAATTTGAAAATCTTCTACTTCCGGTTCTAAATAACCAATCTCCTGCAAAAATGATTTATACTTATTGAAATCCAAATTTTTTCTATGCTTCCGGTGCCATTCGTTGAGCTTTTCTTGAATTTCATCGCGGCGGGCAAGCAGTGCCTTGTTTTTCGGCGTCAACTCTTTTACTAACGTTTCTAAATCCGCCCAGAACTGTCCGCTGTCTACTCCGCTTTGAGGAAGAACCTCCGTATTGATAAACTCATAGAAAATGCGGGCGACTTGAAGGTTGCCTACTTTCATATAGTCTTGCATAAAAACATTTCCTCCTTTTCATAATGATCAATTTAGTGAGAGTACTTGTTTGTGCGGCAGAAAAAACGGTCTTTGTTTGTTATTACAAAACACTGTTTTGTAATTTGTTTAAAAAATAATATCACAGAGCCAAAATTATTTCAATAATTTTCTTAAAATTAATTTTTTATAAAATTTTATGCTTTGATGATGTTATCACTTCTTTCATCCCTTTCTTTACTTCTACACAGCGTCCCGGTGTCGGAAATAATTTTCCGGCGTTTAATAGATTTTTAGGGTTGAACACATCACGAATATCCGTCTGCGCGATAATTTCTTCATCGTTGAAAATAAAGAGCATTTCTTCTCTTTTCTCAATTCCAACCCCATGCTCACCTGTAATCGACCCGCCAACATCAGCACATACTTGCAAACATGCACTTCCAGCCTCTAGTGCCTTTTCGGTTTCGCCCGGTTTTCTCGCATCAAAAAGCACAAGCGGATGAAGATTTCCGTCTCCGGCATGAAAAATATTAGCGATGCGCAGACCATACTTTTCACTAATTTGGTTGATTCTACTCAACACTTCAGGCAGTTTGCTTCGCGGAATAACCCCGTCTTGTACTAAATAGTCCGGAGAAATAGCTCCCATTGCCCCAAATCCTGTTTTGCGATTCGCCCACCATCTTGCTCTTTCTTGCTCATCTTGGGCTACTTTCACTTCACGAACATTTCTACTTTTACATACTTGCAAAATTTGATGAATCTGTTCATCGATACCGGCAGAAATTCCATCAACTTCAATAAGCAATAGCGCTTCGATGTCCTTAGGGTGACCTACAGGAAACGCAGCAGCTTCAACACCTTCAATGGCTATTTTATCCATCATTTCAAGGGCAGCCGGAACAATACCTGCTGAGATGATGTCAGATACGGCTTGGCTTGCATCTAAAACCTTATCAAAATAAGCCAACACCGTTTGTTTTGCTTCGGGGTTTTTCAAAATTCGAACCGTTATTTTTGTAACAATCCCCAGCGTCCCTTCTGATCCTGTTAATAGTCCCAGTAAATCATATCCAGGCGGATCAAGGATCCCATTTTTTCCAATTTCAATGATTTCTCCGTTTGGCAAAACAACCTCTAGCCCTAGAATATGGTTCGTGGTAACGCCGTATTTAAGGCAGTGTGCTCCTCCAGCATTTTCAGCGACATTTCCACCGATCGTACAGCAATACTGGCTCGAAGGATCTGGTGCATAATAGTATCCTTTATCAGAAATGGAGTTCGTCAGCTTAATGTTGACAAAACCCGGTTCTACCACAGCACGTCTATTCTCTAGATCAACACTTAATAAACGCTTCATTCTTACTAAACTAATAATAACCTCGCCATTTAGCGGAATAGCCCCGCCACTTAGACCTGTACCGGCTCCACGAGCAAGGAAGGGCAAATTATTTTCGTGGCAATATTTCACAACATTTGCGACTTCTTGTGTGTTTTTTGGAAAAACAACCGCTTTAGGCAAATGCCTATGAATCGTAAAGCCATCACAATCATACGCCAGCAAATCTTCTTTTTTGTAAAGAATCGACTGAGCCCCACCAACAATATTTGCTAGATTTTTTATATGTTTATCTTTTGTTTCGACCTCTTTTGCTACCGCCATTACTTAACCTCCTTTAAGCTGTCTTCTTTTTGATATGCCCAGTCTAGTAACTGAACGGTATGAACAATTTTTTGATTTCTTCCGTATTTTAGGACTCCCATTGCCATCTGAAGCATACAGCCGGGATTGCCCATTGAAATGATTTCCACATCTTCAGGAACATTCTGCATTTTACTTTGGAGTACGGCTTCAGCCATTTCTGGATGGGTAATATTGTAAATACCAGCACTTCCACAGCAGCGGTCAGCATTTGGCATATGAACCATTTCCACCCCAGGAATGCTAAGCAGGATATCGCGCGGCTCCTGACGCACTCCTTGACCATGTGCTAAGTGACACGCATCATGATACGTAATCCGCGTCTTTATTTCTGCTTTTGGCTTTTCATATCCTGTGTCATGAAGATATTTGGAAATGTCTTCTACCTTTGAAGAAAACTTTTCTGCTTTCTCACGCCACTTTGGGTCTTCACGGAACAATTCTGGATATTCCTTCAACATACATCCGCAGCCAGCTGCGTTAACAATGACTCGATCAACATCTTTAAACGCTTCAATATTCTGCTTCGCAAGCTTTCTTCCCGTTTCACGGTCACCCGCATGAACATGCAGTGCTCCACAACACGTTTGATTTTGCGGGATGATAACGTCATTTCCATTACGTGTTAATACATTAATCGTAGCTTCATTAATATCACTGAACATCACATCCATCACACAGCCGGTTAAAAGTGCAACAGTCCGCCTTGTTTCCCCTTTTGCTTTAATGACACCCGCATGTTTGTATTTTTTGCGCACTGGCTGCTTGACTTTGGGCAAAATCGCTTCCATCTCCACTAAATGTTTCGGCATGATATTGATAAGCCGCGTTTTGCGCGCCACCTTTTGCAATCCGCTCTTTTGATAAAATTTCAACAAACTGCTTAATAGATGCAGACGACTTGGATGCGGAAATACTCCTTCAAGGAAAAATCTGCTTACAGCTCCTTTCCAGCCGGTTAATGGCAGCGCTTGGCGAATTTGGCCTCGTGCCTCTTCGATGAGCCCTCCGACATCGACATCAGCAGGGCAGGCGGTGGTACATGCACGGCAATCGAGACAGGCAAAAACCGGATCTGCAAAAGCTTCATTGACTTCAAGCTTTCCTTCAGCAACCGATTTAATAAGATGGACACGTCCGCGGGGAGAATGCTGTTCCTGACCTGTTTGCTCATAAGTTGGGCATGATTCCAAGCACATTCCGCAATGAACACAATCTGCCCATTTGTTTTCATCCGGCAGGTCGCTCCAAAGATAGTTTCCTAATCTATTGATTGTACATGCTGGTTCTTGCTTTAAATCACTTTCTCTTAAACTCACGTCATATCCCCCCTACAAACCGTTTATGATTAAGAACTCTGTTTGGATCTATCTTCGATTTAATTCCTTCTAATAGGAAGAAATACGATGGTTTTTCTCCCCAAACGTCTACTTTCTGACGGAGCGAAAGAGGCAAATGTTTCACAATCACGTATCCCCCCAGTCGTGTAACAAAATCTCTTAGCTGATTGATTGCGGATACGATATCTTCGTTTGCGCCTTTTAAATATACTTGACACAATCCGTGACCTAGTCCACCATGAGCTGCGACCGCTACATTGTAGGAATCTTGTAAGATTTGGCTTTCTTTTATGACTTGGAGAACATCGAGATTGACTACACCTATTTTCAAAGCTGCCTCTATTTCTTCACTAACAACATACTTTGTACCATTCGGCCCGATTCTATAAAATTGCTCCCAAAACGACTGGGCTTCTGTTTGTTGAAAAATCGTCATTTTTGTTTTCGCAGGTTGAATGTTTTTTACAAAATCCTCTTGGTAATGGACCGAACTTTCGACATCTTCAAAACTAATCGCCAATGTATAAAGATTTTGCCCCATTACCCTTTCTGATAAAGATGGACTTAACAACTCAAGAGATGTAGGCTCCATCATTGAATCTAAAAATTTGATGACAAATGATCGAATCTCCTCAAGATTCTCTTCTAGGAAAGATAGTAAAATAAGACTTTCATACTTTGGCAGCGGCCGAAGCTTCAGTGTCACTTCCGATATGACTCCTAGCGTACCCATTGAACCGATAAATAGTTTGTTCATATCATAGCCGGCAACATTTTTTACCACCCTTCCACCTGTCCGAATCACTGTTCCATTCGGATAAACCACTCTTATTCCAATCACTGCGTCTCTGGCAGATCCATAACCAAGGCGTTTGGGACCGCTTTCATTCGCTGCAATGATTCCTCCAATTGTTGCATACTCCGGCCAGGCAGGGTCTAGTGAAATTTTTTGATGATATTTTGACAAATACTCTTGCAATTCTTTAAAAGGTGTACCTGACTTAACTGTTAATGTCATGTCGCCAACTGTATGTTCTACAATTCCTGTATAATCCGCTAATGAGAGTAAGATGTCAGCAGATTCAATCAGCCCGCCGAACCCTCTTTTCGTTCCTCCTCCAACAATCGAAATGGTTTTTCCATTATCGTTGGCGTATTTCAAGACGGTTGCGATTTCCTCTTCTGATTTCGGATATACAGTCACTCTCCCATCATTTCCTAGCGGATGATTTTCACTTCCGGATGCTCGAATTTGTTGTTCAGGTAGAATAGACATTAATTCTGTTAAAAGTTCTGTAGCGATCAACACCAATACCCCCTAACGTTTCGTAATAAGAAACACCGTTTCTATAAATCTACAGAAATGCTCGAACTATCCCCTCTCTAACCGATTTAATACAGCTATTTCCGCTCTATACCAGTCTTTATTTTCTACATTGAAAAAGCTCATTAATATCTCTAGAGTTCGGAAGCAACATATGGTTATAGTTTTCTCGAATCAAATCCACCAATAACGCTCCCTTCCCCTATTTCACATTCACACCAACCGATCCTTTTCTCTTTATCGAATAAATGACAAAGCTCACGGACGGAAGGGAATTTTTCACCTACCTGAAATGCTCCATACTTTATCATTTTTTCAGTTTTTTACAACTGATCCTGACGCTTTTTTTGTGGAGATTTTTTACATTCACAAATCCACCACCTTACTTTTCTAATATTACACATCCAATATGTTATATATTTACATTTATTATTAAACCACTCATTTGAGTATTTTTCAATTAATTTTTAGAATTTAAAAAATAATAAAAATATACAATCCATTTGATATATGAAATTAGAACTATAGATTGCTCGTAGCAGATAACAAAAGAAATATTTGCAAAAAGGTATATTTGAAAGCAGTTTGCTCGTTAGTTCGAGAGGAAAACATCGACATCGTGATCGTCAAAAACAAAACCTATCAAATATCTATCCAGTACGAAGGGGCTTTGAATGATTTCGAATACGATACAATCTTATTGCGTTGAAATGTAGAACATCCGATGAAACCGAGTGCATACAAAAATAAAACGATCACAACAAATCCAGTTAACAGCATCGACTTACAGCATCTCGCCATGTAGATTGTTGCTAGTACACATATATGTCATCAAACGTCGGATGAGTTCCCTTTCCTTCTTTATGCCTTCTTTCACCAAACGACTATTACTCCTTTAGCACGGATACTATTTTCGTATCTAGCGTTTTTTATAATGCATGGTAAAATAAAATCATGCGGGAATTTGATGAGTAAAGGGTGTATGAAGATTGATTACAAAAACGTTGATACTTATGTTAGCTTACCTTCTTGGGTCGATTCCGTTTGCACTTGTTGTCGGGAAAGTTGGATACGGAATCGATATTCGCGAGCATGGAAGCGGAAATTTAGGAGGAACAAATACATTTCGCGTGTTAGGGGTCAAAGCGGGATTACTTGTAACAAGCGGAGATATTTTAAAAGGAACATTGGCGGCAAGTCTGCCGGTGTTGTTTTCTGTTCATGTCCATCCGCTATTAGCCGGACTGTTTGCCGTCCTTGGGCATACATATCCGATTTTTGCCGGGTTTCGCGGCGGAAAAGCGGTTGCTACATCGGCAGGAGTTTTGCTTTTTTATTCACCATTTCTGTTCATAACGCTTCTTGCTGTATTTTTTCTCGTTTTGTATATTTCTAAATATGTATCCCTATCTTCAATGCTAGCGGGAGTGTATGCAGTCATTTATACCATTTTCTTTACCGACGATATTCCATTGATGGTTGTCGTTTCTTTATTAGCCGCGTTTATTTTCTACCGCCATCGCGCCAACATTAAGCGAATTATTAATAAAACAGAACCAAAAGTGAAATGGTTATAAGAAAACGAATCGCTCTCAAATCCAAATGCTTTTCACCCGCAGAAATGCTTGTCATCTTAGAAGGGCTTATTTAACAAAAGAAAAACCTTTATTTAAAAGGCTGTCCAGTCGCAACAGGGGCAGCCTCTTTTACCGGCCAATAAAACAAAGAAAGGAGCTCGTTCATTGAAGTTACCTAGTGAATTTGTTGAAAAAATGAAAGGAATTTTACAGGAAGAAGCTCATCGTTTTTTCGCCACATATGAAGAAGAAAAAGCAAGCGGATTGCGGTTCAATCCACTTAAAATTGATCGCAATACCTTTTTAGACATCGTCCCGTTTGCACTTTCTCCTGTGCCGTTTTGCCCGACTGGCTTTTATTACGATGCTCATGAACAGCCGGGAAAACATCCATATCACGCAGCAGGGCTTTATTATATTCAAGAACCAAGCGCGATGTTTGTCGCGGAAACGTTGCAGCCGAATCCGGGAGAGAAGGTGCTTGACCTTTGCGCGGCACCTGGAGGAAAAACAACACAGCTAGCGGCAATGATGAAGAATTCCGGTTTTTTACTGGCAAACGAAATTCATCCGAAGCGCGTCAAAGCATTGTCAGAAAATATTGAACGGCTTGGCATTACAAATACGCTTGTGACAAACGAAACGCCGGAAAAGCTTGCAAGCCGTTTTGAAGGATTTTTCGATAAAATTTTAGTCGATGCTCCTTGCTCTGGAGAGGGAATGTTTCGGAAAGATGATGAGGCAATTCGCTATTGGAGCGAGGAACATGTTCAACAGTGTGCCCGCCAGCAGCAGCATATTTTAGAGTGTGCGTATCGAATGTTAAAAGAAGGGGGCATCCTTGTTTACTCAACGTGTACCTTTTCCCCTGAAGAAAATGAACAAACGATTGAAGCGTTTCTCCAAAAACATGATGATATCGTGTTAGTCCCGATTGAAAAAGCAGCTGGGATTCAATCAGGAAAGCGCGAGTGGACAAATACTGGTTTGGAAACAATAGAGCGGACAGCTCGGCTTTGGCCTCACCATCTTCAAGGAGAAGGCCATTTTGTTACGAAAATGAAAAAAACCGGCCCCTCACCTGTATGGAAGGGGAGATACGCTTCTTCCAATGTGTCTAAGCAGGCATTACGCGATTACCGGAACTTTGAAAAAGCAACATTGCAAATTGAAATTACAAAAACAATGTATGCATTCCAACACCATCTCTTTGCCTTGCCTGAGGACTGTCCGAGCTTTGACGGCCTTAAAGTCGTGCGCGCCGGCTTACACTTAGGCGAGCTGAAAAAACAGCGCTTTGAGCCGAACCATGCCCTTGCTTTGGCGCTACAACGTCATGACGTTCAGCAGTCGCTCGATATAAAAAGCGATCATATCGAGTGCATGAAATATTTGCGCGGGGAAACGTTATCGACTGGCGAAGACCGCGGCTGGCTCCTCATCACCGTTGACGGTTACCCGCTCGGCTGGGGAAAGGAAGTAAAAGGAACGGTCAAAAATTTTTATCCGAAAGGCTTACGGATTAACATGTAAAGCAATAACAAAGAGGGCTTCAAACGAGAAAAGCCCTCTTTACTCATTGCCGACCGGAACCGTTAATGTAAACTCGATTTGATTATGCTGTAAATCAAATTTCTTGGCGGAAAGTTGATATCCATTTGCAAAGCGGAATTCGTTAAGTGCCACATATATGCGATTATAGTTCGGATCGATGATAACCCCTTCCGGCAGGAGCGCATGCTTTTGTAAATATTTGAGCACATACGTAACAGGAAGCTGCAATTCACCTAATGACATATCCGGGTCACGTAATTCTAAATTCCCCCCTTGCACGACGTTTGGAACGAAAGAAACCGTTAAATCAACGTCCCGGCCGAAGACGGGCAGTTTGCTCGCGACATAGACACGGTCACTGAGCCAAACGCGGTACTGTAGCGGATGGTCTTTTGTCTTTTTGCGAATATAGTCATTGATGACGGCATTCACATGCTCCTTCGAAGAGTAGACCGTGAACGTAGCCCCTTTCATTTTCTTCTCGGGTGGCAATGTGGACGGTTGAGAAGGTTGAAAGATCAAAAAAAAGAACAAGCTGACAATCACAATGTTAATTGTTAGTAAAACAAAAAACCACTTTTTCCAATTCATTGTTCGATTCTCCCTAGCCATGTCTTCTCCTTCTGTAATTGTTCATAAACACGTGTAGCAATAAGCTCATATCCCAATTCATTCGGGTGGAATTGATCACTATAAAGTACATCATCACGGTTATCAAACAAATCTTTCACATCAACAAAAATCGTATGATCATACCGACTAATTACTTCTTTACTTCCATTATTCCACAAATCGATGACGTCGTCGATTTCTGGGATCGCCTGAAGCGAGCTTGAAAATGGATTATATAATCCAATAAGCACGATCGTCGCATCTTCATTCCATGTACGAATCGTTGCCATGAGTCGATCAAGCCGCTTGACAAATGTTTTTTGTTCCCGTTCAAATAACGAATATGACAAATCGAATAAATGAGAGCGGACGATTTTCATGACATCATTACCGCCAATCGTGATAAAAATGATATCAGCTTCTTTGACCGCTTGCGGATGGGTTTCAACGACATCGTCTAATTGCGAAAGGCGCAATCCTCTCTTTCCTAAATTCGTCACTGTTACCGCTCGTATCCCTTTATGCTGTAACATTTTTTTTTGCAGCCGGGAAACATAACCACCTTGATCATCATTGTCCCCGACTCCTTCTGTCAATGAATCACCGATCGCTAACACATTAACATCTCTCGGGAAAAAATAACGATCAATCGTTAGAGGATACAAGTGAACTTGTCGTAACGGACTATCTGCTATATTCATCGCTTCTGTAGAGGAACAACCTGCACAAAAAAGAATAAGCCATATACATAATCCCCATTTTTTCATGATTCCATTTACACCTACCCTATCGAAACGCGAAAAGGCAAAAATGCGCGAACATTTTTGCCCCTTTATGACGATTGTAAAATTTTTATATGCTCTAAAATTTGCTCATACGGAACATCTTTGAAACCATTATAATATTGAACGATATTTCCTTTCTGATCGACAAGGTAAATATCGGTGCCATGAATGACCTGATCTTGGTTCTGCGGCTTTTGAACGATCGCTTTAAAATTTTTTTGCGCAAATGTTTCGATGTCTTGTTGACTATAGCCTGTGAGCAAATGCCAATGGCGAACATCCGCGTGAAATTTTTCGATATATGATTTTAATTGTTGAGGATGATCATTTTCTGGATCGACGCTAAATGAGACAAATTCAACGTCCACCCCTTCTTTTTTGGCCATCTTTTGCAGTTTTGCCACATTCGCTGTTATTAGAGGGCATACATCCGCACATCGCGTAAAGATGAAGCTAGCTACCCACACTTTTCCTTTTAAATCAGCTAATCCAAATGGTTGGCCGTTTTGGTCTGTAAACGTAAAATCAGCAATCGGCCAATTTTTGGCGTCTGGGATGGTTTTTCCACATGCGGAAACAATGAGTAATACACATATTAGTAGCATGATTCGTGCTTTTTTCATGGATACCCCCCGTTTTCCGTTTATTCAGCATAGTACATAAATCCAATTGCTCCAGGGCCTGTATGCGTCGAAATCACAGGAGTCGTATAGACGATATCAATGTCGTCGTAACCGGTGGCAGATACGATCGATTGTTTGAGATGTTGAGCAAGCTCAAACGCATCGGCATGAGCGATGGCTACTGTACGAATCGTTTTTTCTGATACATCTTCTATAAATCGGTTGGTTAAATATTTAATTAGTTGGGAATAGCTTCGCACCTTCGCAACCGGGGTGTAGAATCCATCCATCAGCGCAGCAATCGGCTTAATGTTCAACAACGAGCCAATGAGCGCTTTTCCACGCCCAATGCGGCCCCCTTTCACTAAGTTTTCCAGCGTGTCTACTGTTACATATAAGTGCGTATGACGGCGAATCTCCTTCAGCCTCTCAGCGATCTCATTGACGTTTTTTCCCTCTGCCGCCCACTTTGCTGCTTCGACGACTTGAAACCCCATCGCTAGCGAAATAAATTCGGAATCAATGACGGTCACCTTCGCCTCGGTTAGCGTAGCAGCATGTTGCGCAGAACGAACAGTGCCGCTGAGCTCACCCGCCATATGGATCGAAAGAATATCATATCCGTCCTCACCAAGACGATTATATACTTCGAGAAACTCTCCTACGGAAGGTTGAGAGCTTTTCGGCAATTCGCTTGCTTCCCGCATTTTGTTCATAAACTCCTGTGGAGTAATGTCGACTCGATCGGTATAGGTGTCGCTTCCTATTGTAAATGTTAATGGAATCACTTCGATTCCATACGTTTGTAATGTCGCTTGCGGTACATCGACAGTTGAATCGGTGACGATTTTTACTTTATTCATATATTCACTTCCTAAATAACGCCTTGGTAACTATTATACAATTAAATAAGGAAAATTCCTATAAAAATCTAGGATATATACAAAAAAGTTGTTTTGCCGAAGCAAAACAACTTTAGACATGATTTATGCGTTGTTTTTCAAAATATCCGTCTTAAAAATCTGCTCATAAACAGGCCATTTTAATGTTTTTTTCAAGTATTCTCGAAACGAGTAAACAGAACGAACGTTACGGGATCGATATACTTTTGCGATAAACGTTTCTAAACACATTTGAATCATAAATCGATACGTGTTATCTTCCTCCAATACAGGGATTTCGATAATCTTTACCTTCTGTCCATAAGCATTTTTGAACTCTAGGCTTTTGAATAGCAAAATATCAATCCTCTTTTTTCACCGATTTACTATTATTATACACGAAATCGGCGAAGAAGTATGTCGGATTGCGCGAAATATTTATAAATTTTTTGACGTTTTTTGTATGCGGGAAACTTTTTAGATAAGCAAATGGAATAAATTTGGATCTTTATTCACTTCTTGGAACGGAAATCCTTTTTTCTTCATTCGCTCAATGAGCGGTGCGTAATCTTCGCGGCGTTTTAATTCAATTCCCACTAATGCTGGTCCATTTTCTTTATTGTTTTTCTTTGTGTATTCAAATCGAGTGATATCATCGGTTGGACCTAATACTTCGTCCAAAAATTCGCGCAAGGCACCAGCGCGCTGCGGAAAATTGACGATAAAATAATGTTGCAGCCCTTCATAAATCATCGAGCGCTCTTTAATTTCCTGCATGCGGTCAATATCGTTATTTCCGCCGCTAACAACGCACACAACTGTTTTTCCGCGAATATGGTCTTTATAAAAATCAAGTGCAGCAATCGGAAGTGCTCCTGCTGGTTCGGCGACAATCGCGTTTTCGTTATATAATTCTAAAATCGTCGTACATACTTTTCCTTCAGGAACAATGACAATGTCATCAATCATCTCCTTACAGAGCGCGTACGTTTTCTCTCCGACTGTTTTGACCGCTGCCCCGTCAACAAATTTATCAATTTCTTCAAGCGTTACGACATTTCCTTGCTGCAAGGCAGCCTTCATCGATGGAGCTCCTTCCGGCTCAACTCCGATAAGCTTTGTGGTTGGGGAAATGCTTTTCACATAAGTGCCAAGCCCCGCCATCAATCCGCCGCCACCGATACTAGCGAATACAAAATCAATTGGTTCTTCGCAATCGTTTAACATTTCTACGCCAATTGTTCCTTGTCCGGCGATGACATACTCATCATCAAACGGATGAATGAACGTCCGGCCTTCTTGTCTTGCACATTTTATTGCTTCATTAAACGAATCATCGAACGTATCCCCGATTAACACGATCTCAACCATTTCTTTTCCGAACAATTGCACTTGAGAGACTTTTTGTCGCGGTGTCGTGGCCGGCATATAAATTTTTCCATGCACTCCTAACGCCCGGCATGAGTAAGCCACTCCTTGAGCATGGTTTCCGGCGCTCGCGCAGACGATCCCATTTTTTTGTTCTTCATCGGTTAAATGTTTCATCCGGTTGTAGGCACCGCGAATTTTAAAAGAGCGCACGACTTGTAAATCTTCCCGTTTTAAATACACATGACAACCATACCGCTCCGATAGCAATGGATTTTTTTGTAAAGGAGTATGGTAAACAACATCTTTTAACGTATGGTGCGCAATTAAAATATCCTCTACGTATACGGCTCCTTGTTTTCGTTTAAGCTGTTGTTCCATGTTCTCGTTTCCTTTCTTTCTATGTTGTTTTTTTAATTTGAAAATTATATCACAAATTCAGAAAAAATAAAGAGAATTTTCGAAAAATTTATAAAAGCGTCCCTTTTACTACGATATTTTGCTGTTCAACCATGATCTTTCCTTTGGAAATGACCGTATCAATTTGCAAGTCTTTTTGATTGACAAGGACAAAATCAGCGGTGCAGCCTTGTTCGATATATACTTACTTTTTGTGTTAACTTTAAGAGATCAGCAGGATTAGAGGTAATGACGCGAATCGCTATTTCAATCGGAATTTGTTCTTCTAGAATCGCGGCACACACTTCTTCGTAAAGGAATGAAACACGCCCGACTTTGTAATCCAGCGAATTCTCCTCGTTCGTTAAAGCTCGGCAGACTTGCTTGACCGTCGGATGTAAAAGTAATTTGTTCGATGGAAACACCTGTTGCTAACATTTCTTTTAACCCTTTGCTGCATTTGATTTCTCCTTGTTCTAAAAAGGTTGGAATCGTGCTCGTTGTGAAATCGACATATCCCTTTGTTTCGCGTAACGAATCCCGCTTCAAACAAATCACGATTACGATTGATATGAGTTGGATGAAATTAGCAAATCGGTATATCTGTATACTCCACAACCTCTTCTAATACTTTTAATTTTGATTGACTATCGCCAACATGAACGTTGACAATTCCTGCTTTTCCAGAAAGCAAGCCACCGATCCGAGCAGCTGCTGCAATTTTCGTCATCTCTTGCCACGTTGGTTGGGAAGAACGATGATCGGCAATGGCAATTTCGCCGACATCGATAATGTTGTCAATTAAGATAAGATCATCTTCAATTTTTTCTGTTAGCATCTTTACTGGCACTTGATACGAACCCGTATGGACATAACAGCTGATTCCTTCTTCTTCAAGAGCATGCGCTTTGGCAATTAGGTCAGGCATCGTGCGCGTAGTTCCATCTGTACCAATTACGCCAACGATCGTTGTCATTCCAGCTGTCGCGCCGGTAAGCGTTAGCTCCGGCGTGCGTGTTTTATCGCCTCCTTCTCCCCCACCACCGATAATGTGAATGTGCGAGTCAATAAATCCGGGAAAAAGCAAGTTTTCCGTCAGCATCAATGACGTTAATATTGACGAGCTGTTTTGGAACATCAATATTGTCTTTGATATAACCAATTTTGTCGCCAGCTATTCCCGAAGGGGCATAGACTTCTGATCGTTTAATTAACGTCAACATATTCTTACGTCTCCTTTGGCGGCCGATATGAATTTTTATTGTTTATTATGCTGTAATGAAGTAGAATGAAACTAATATTTTATGAAAATGAGGGAAGAAAATGGAATGTTCTTGGAAAGAGGAAGTTGCCAATGCCCTGACTCATGGACTCGGGGTGCTGCTCAGCATACCTGCATTGGTGATTCTCCTTATATCGGCATATGGAGATGTTTCACGTATTATTAGTTTTGCGATTTTTGGAGCGAGCATGATTGTTCTTTATGTTTGTTCGACGCTGCTACATTCGTTGTTTTGGCATAAAGGAAAACGGCTCTTACAAATTTTTGACCATTCAGCAATTTTTTTGCTCATTGCTGGCACGTATACGCCGTTTACGCTTTTATTATTGCGCGGTGCACTTGGCTGGACATTGTTTGGTATCGTTTGGGGGCTTGCGGTTGTTGGCATCGTCTTTAAAATTTTTTTCGTCGATCGGTTTGTCATTGCCTCGACTGTTGTTTATATTTTTATGGGGTGGCTTGCGGTTATTGCAATCCGGCCGCTTTATGAATTATTGAAGCCGGCCGGCTTTTCCTTATTGTTAGGCGGTGGAATATTATATACAATTGGCGCGATCTTTTTCTTATGGAAAAGACTTCCTTATCATCATGCGATTTGGCATGTATTTGTTCTCGGTGGCAGTGCGATGATGTATTTTTGTGTACTCTTTTACATTTAGAAGAAAGCGGCGATTCGCCTACGAGCGATCGTCGCTTTCTTTTCTTTCTTCGTATTCTTCGGCAAATTCTGTCGCCCATCTCCCTTGACCAAACCATCGCGGCGTCTTGTGTTCGTCCGTTTCATCGAGCACGCGTTTTTCCATAAAAACATGGAAAAACGCTTCAATCGCCGCAATTGCCAACGCTGCAAAAAAAGAAGCATACGCCATATTGATTGTCGGCTCAATGAGAGCATAACTGCATAACCAAATAGCGGCGAAGGCCAACGGAAGATCAGCAATGACGGCAAAAAAATTTCCAAAACTTGGCAATACGAATAAGTCACCGAGCACATAAGAAACGACTGTTGTTGCTAAAACGATGAAAAAAATGAGAAGGAGCGGCGGATTAAAAATCGTGAAAATCGAAAATAAGACCGTGCTCCATAAAACGAACTTTAGCGCTAATGGAACGACATGTTTCATCCATATTCCTCCATTTCCTTGATCGTATAATTTTATCGTTCCTTTTCTGTACGGTCTCTATTCGATTTTTCAAAAGAAAAAAGTGTTCCACATCAAGTGAAACACTTTTAACACTTGCGTTCATACACAAGAAAAAAGTAATCGTATGGATTCTTTTCGTCTTTTTGTCCCTTCTCACAGGAAATCAAGCGCCATTCCGCTTCGTTAAATACCGGAAAAAACGTATCACCAGGGAAGTTCGCTTCAATTTTCGTGATGTAGAGGCGATCCGCCAGCGGCAATATCGCTGCAAATAGTTCCGCCCCGCCAATGACAAATACTTCATCGCTCCGTTTCGCTGCGATTTGTTTAATGCCTTCGACGGAATGAATGACAGTACATCCTCCTGGTTGAAACGAGCGATTTCGAGTGACGATAATATTTTCCCGTCCCGGCAAAGGGCGACCGATCGATTCAAACGTTTTTCGTCCCATTACGATCGGATGCCCCATTGTCACCTTTTTAAAATAAGCCAGATCCGCTGGCAAATGCCACGGCAATTTGTTATCTTTCCCGATGACGCGACTGTTATCCATTGCAACAATGAGAGAAATCATCGTATCTCCCCTTTTTACACCGCTACTGGCGCTTTAATATGCGGGTGCGGATGATAGTCCACGATTTCAAAATCGTCAAATTGATACTCAAAGATCGAAGCCGGTTTTCTTTTAATCACGAGCTTTGGAAGCGGACGCGGTTCCCTTGTTAATTGCAGTTTCGCTTGTTCGATATGATTCATATACAAATGAACATCTCCGCCTGTAAAAATTAACTCGCCAACTTCTAAATCGCATTGTTGGGCAATCATATGTGTTAATAATGCGTAGCTTGCGATATTAAACGGCAATCCTAAAAACGTATCGACAGAGCGTTGCTGCCACATGCATGATAATTTCCCATTAGCGACGTAAAATTGGAACGCGTAATGACAAGGCGGGAGTTTCATTTTATCAATTTCCGCGACATTCCATGCGCTTACCAATAAACGGCGCGAGTTCGGATTTGTTCGGATTTGTTCAATGACCTCGCTAATTTGGTCGACTGTTTTTCCGTCGGCGCCTTTCCACGAACGCCATTGTGCTCCGTAAACAGGACCTAATTCCCCGTTTTCATCAGCCCATTCGTCCCAAATCGTGACCCCATTTTCTTGCAAATAGCGAACGTTTGTATTGCCGCTTAAAAACCATAATAACTCGTAAATGATCGAACGAATATGTAATTTTTTTGTCGTTAACAACGGAAAACCTTCTTGTAAGTCAAATCGTAGCTGACGTCCAAAAACGGATAACGTCCCGACCCCTGTACGATCATCTTTTTGAACTCCATTTTCTAAAATATCTTCTAATAATTGTAAATATTGCTGCAATGTTCTCACCTCACTCTCTATCATAAACGAAAAAGAGCCCATTTTCGAGCTCTATTTCACTAAGTGATCAATAAATTGATACGTTTTCGGTGCCGTCGCTTTCAAATAGGCGCGTGTTTTGTCATTATAATAGTAATAGGCAAACGATTCGGCAAAATATTCTTCAGGATAGTGTAAAAGATAGTAGTTATGAGGAAATAAGCGGCTTGCTTCTTCCTGCCAAATCATTAAAAATACCGGAGTTTCGTGAATGCGGTCAAATACAATGTAATCAACAGAATGAGCCAACTCGTGCAACTCCAAGTTAACTGAACCGTGCCCTCTTCCTTTCTCACTATGGCCGATTTTCGCTAAGACAAGATGAGAACCGCCAAGACCCGGAACATCATCCCACGTGACGGAAGAATATATGTATCCACGCGGCGTTTTCCCCTGCAAATGGCGTGCTGATGGTTCATCAGTAAGTTTTCCGTTAAAAAGTTTTACATAAATATGCTCATCAGCAATCTTTTTTAATAAAGGGGGATCGATATGCGAGAGCGTTTTAATCATTTTTTTTGCTTCTGAATGGTTAAATGATGTATCTGGTAAAATGATGATTTGTTTCAATGTTTCATAGGATGGTACATGTTTCAAACGAAGCGAACTAGCACTTAACAGTACACCGTGAGTTGCTGGATAAGGCGAAAAAGAAAGAAGTGGAACGACAAGCATAATCATTCCTACGAATAAAGCCAACCGTCTCATCTATCATTCCCCCGTCTTACTCGCTGTCTATCATGATGATCGATAGTTTTAAAACATTATAGCATGCAAGGAAAGGCGGAGAAATGAATAAAATTAGGAAAACGTTGAAATGCATGGACATGGCTACTTCTTTTACCGTTCTCTTTACCATTTCAGTGACGCATTTTTACCCCATCAATTTTTCCTAGCTTATAATGAGTTTGAAACGCATTGCGATACGTATAGTAGTGAAATGCGAACGAATATCCACTTGTGGCGGATGTTCCTGTCTAGCATGGAAGCGGATATTGTCTTTTCCAGTATCGGCGTTATAAATACAATTCAACGTATGAGATTGAAGTCGTTGCAGCCGTAAAACGTTGAACCTAATCGTGTATCTTTCTTGCAGACAAAGACCGTCTAAGCGTCTTGTAGTCGGAGCTGTCAACCTGCCCCTAATGCAGAGGGCAATTGAAGGCAAAATTACGTACACATTCGAACTGTTGGACACTCGCGAGTCCCCCTCTTCAAATTTCTGCTACGTAGTAGTCGGTTGGCACTTTATCACCTCATCCTGTAAAAATTCCGCTCTTCTTCATATTCTCTACCGCTTGCATAAGCCTCTCTTCCTCTTGAACAAGAGCGATGCGTACAAATCCCTCCCCATTTGGTCCAAACGCTTGGCCAGGCGTCACGACGACATGAGCACGGTCCATGAGAGCATAAGCAAATTCAACAGATGTCCATCCTTTCGGAATTTCTGCCCATATAAACATGCTCGCTTTTGGGCGCTCGACATGCCAGCCCATCGAAATGAGCCCATCAATGAAGCGATCGCGACGAGATTGATAGATTCTCCGATTTTCTTCACAAAACGATGCTCCCTTTGTCAAGGCAGCCACTGCTGCTTTTTGAATCGGTAAAAATACGCCGTAATCTAAATTAGATTTAAAATGGGTAAGCACTTCAATCACTTGTTCATTTCCGCATACATAGCCAATTCGACAACCAGCCATATTGTAACTTTTCGAAAGCGAGTTCATCTCAACACCGACTTCTTTTGCTCCCGGTATCGATAAAAAGCTGATAGGTTTCTGCCCATCATAATAAAGCTCACTATAAGCAAAATCGGAAACGACGATGATTTCGTATCGTTTGGCAAACTCAATGACTTCTTCAAAAAACGATTCCGTCGCCAATGCAGGAACAGGATTGCCCGGAAAATTTAAAAACATGAGCGCTGCCCGTTTCGCTATTTCTTCTGGAATGGCTTGAAGATCTGGAAGAAACGAATTTTCTTTACGAAGCGGCATAAAAAAAGGAACAGCTTGGGCCATGGCAATTCCCGTCGCATACGCCGTATAACCCGGATCAGGAACAAGAATCACATCATCAGGATTCGCAAACGCCATCGGTAAATGAACGAGGCCATCTTGAGAGCCCATTAAACAAGCAACTTCTTTGTTCGGATTAAGAGATACATGATGATTCATTTCGTAATAACTTGCGACCGCTTCATGAAATTCGTGCGTTCCCTCCAACGTATAACCATACGTATCTGGATTGTTCGCGTAAAAAGCAAGCGTTTTCCTTATAAAAGAAGGTGGGGGTAAATCAGGGCTACCGATACTTAAATCAATCATGTCATAACCTTGGGAAATTTTCGACTGTTTATATGCCGCTAATTGACTAAAAACCGATGTGCCAAATTCTTTCATGCGCTCTGCTTTCCTCATGACTCCATCCCCCTTATCTTGCTGTATAAAACCGTTTTCTTTTTTTCTTTTATATGGTATATACTATGGGTGTATAAGTAGTTTACCATATTTTCACCTATGTATATATAAGAAAGGCGGGAAACAAACATGAATGCGATCTTTTTTGCGGCAAGCTTACTGACATTGATTTATTTTATTTATAGTTGTATTGCGGAATCATAAAAAGGAAAGCATTCACGTATCCGTAGGATGTGAAAGAGATCATAAGCACAGCGTAAGTGCCTCTAATTTCGCCACCTTGGCTCCTGCGATGGGCAAATGTTCTTCTCCCTTAAGCCAGCTTGACCCCGGAGCTCTCAAGCACCACGCTTCAAAGTCATGCTTTGTGCAAATGTTGCATCAATGTCGATTCAACAGGCAAACTTCTTGGGCGCTTGCGCTAGACAGTTCTCTTTAAAAATCGCAGTCAAATTCTGATATGATAAAAAAAACTCGCAGTGAAGCTGCGAGTTTTGTCATTAGCGCGTCTTTGTTTTTTTGCGAGCGGAGTCTAATTCATATGTTCCTGTTTCTGTTTCAGTTGTTCCTTGCCCTTTCACGTTGGGAGCGCCTAGGCCGGCTTTAGATGGGTCTTTTCGCCGTTTTGTCATGTCGTTTCACCTCCGCCTTTAACGTTCCCTTCCTCTCTTTTTTCTATTCTTCTGTAAGCTCTATCGTCGCAAAATGAAATTTCGCTGTTTTGCGCACATACACAAAAAAGCCAAACCGTTGAAATCGGGTGCTTTGCCAATGATCCTTAAGTACAACTCGCTGACGTGCGACTCGCTTTGCCTCGCGAATCACTTCTTCCGTTAACTCTGTATAAATTGCAAACGATTTGATTCCTTGGATACCATCGGATTCGATAATGGGGTGCTCAAACATCGGATCGAAATAAACGACGTCAAAAGAGCGATCTGGAAGGGAAGATAAAAAGGAACGATAATCGGCATGAACCACGCGGATGCGCTTCATCGCTTCATTCATTTGCGCAATGCCGGAATCCCACTGGTGTAACCCTTGTTCAACTAAATAAGCGATGTAACGATTTCCTTCCACTCCAGTCACATTGCCGCTTTCACCGACAACGACACTCGCAACGATACTATCCGCGGCAAGTCCAAGCGTACAATCTAAAAACGACATCCCCTTTTGTAATTTTGTCGCTTCTAAAAACGGCTCTGATTCCCCGCGCAACACCCGCTTGACACGAAACATCGCCGAATTCGGATGGAAAAAGAACGGCGGAGCCCCGTCAGCAGAATACATTTCAAGACGTTTTTTACCGACAACAAGAACATCATCGTGTTGCTGCTTTTGCAGCTCTTCCACCGACATTTTCCTCCTTGCTACATACGGGATGCGGAGTTCCGCAGCGATTTGCTTTGCTTTTTCGATCATTTCTTTGTTCGTTCTTCCTGCTGTTGTGACAATCATACCACCATAAATTCCTTCCTAACGTATATAAAAAGGATGCCTGTATAAGACATCCTATTAGCAATATTTTTCTAATGCCGTCATAATAGTTTCCATAACTGCTTCCATCGAGCTTCCCTCAATTTCGTGGCGCGGAATAAAATGAACGACCTCTTTTCCTTTCAACAGCGCCATCGATGGAGAAGACGGTTCAATACCGACAAAGTATTCGCGCATTTTCGCTGTCGCTTCTTTGTCTTGTCCAGCAAATACAGTAACCAAGTGATCCGGTTTTTTCTCGCTTCGTAAAATTGCTTGTGTCGCTGCCGGGCGAGCTAATCCCGCGGCACAGCCGCAAACGGAATTGACAACAACAAATGTCGTTCCTTGGACGTTTTCCATAAACTCTTCTACCTCTTCGCCCGTTCTTAACTCTTGAAACCCTGCACGAACAAGCTCATCGCGCATCGGTTGAACGAGCTGACGCATATATTCTTCATAAGCCATAGACATCAATACATCCCTCCAAACCATGCTCAATGTCAACAGAATACTATTTTATGCCCGAAAAATCAACCAAAATAGCAAAGGGCTTGCAAAAATAAGCAAGCCCTTCAGACTGCAAACAAAATAGAACCCACATCATAGCTCTGAGCCCTATTTTGCTGAAAAAAGAGCCTAGATAGAAATTTTGAGTCACTCTCCACAGACATGCAGCTAGTTCTTTCGATTCATAGCAGCACAAACAAGCATCGTCCTCATATAAAAAATTCCCCCTAGATAGACCGCCCAACACAGACCATGTCCGCAAACACTCGTTCAATCATTTCTTCCTCCACCTTCGTTTTCACAGGATTCGAGGAAAAACTTTTGTAGAATCATTTTACAAAAGTCAAAACGTTTCTTTACTATATACATACTTACAGCGAAAACGCCAGCAATATCTTCTCTGTTTTTTTGTTAAATCATAATATCCTTTACGCTAAAAAATTCATTGCTATTTCTCTTGTTTCCTGCTTTCCGTCATCTGCTTCCACACCGAACCTTTCGCTTCCTCGCCACCTTCGATGCGTTCAATTGCCATTTTTACTTGCATGCTTACTTCAAACTCTGGATCGTTTTCTGCCGCTTTTAAGGCTGGGAGCGCTGATTCATCACCGACTTCATATAAAAACATAGCCGCACGCCAACGCACGAGTTTGCTTGGGTCTTTGAGCGCTTCGATCATTACCGGAGTTGCTTCAGGATCGCCAATATCGGACAAACAGTCACCGGCCGTACGGCGAACGGAAACAGCTTTATCCTTTAACGCCTCGTATAAATAAGGCAATACTTTTTTGCCGCCGATCATGCCTAAATAGGCGGTTGCCAAGCGGCGAATCGAAACTTTTTCATCTTTGAGCGCTTTGGCTAGTATCGGCAAATCTTCTTCTGTTGGCTCTGCCATTTGCTCTAGTGCGGCGTAGCGTTTTGTCCAATCCGGATTGTCTAACATTTCTTCTGTTACCTTAACGCTTGTGCGCTTTTGCGTTTTTCCCTGCTCTCCGCGGCGAAACATTTGCACGATGCGTTCCAGCCGCTCCGGTGGATACGCAGCGGAAAGCTCTTCAACGATTTCGTTGCCAATTTCTTCGAACGTACCGTAACGAACACCTTTTTCGACCCATTTTCGCTCCAGAACGACGTTTCCAGCATATTTTTGCGCTTCGATGACGGCATCCATAAACGGCTTTGGCAAACCGACACGTCGCTCTTGTTCACCGTCCGTTAATTTCACTTGCATTGGCAAACCGTACAGCATTTGTACATATACTTTCACTTCGCCAAAATGTTCGTTATGCTGCCGCTGTTCACCTTGAACGCGCTCTACATCTTCACCGAACACTTCACGCACTTTAGTTAAAATCTCTTTCCAGTCGTATTTTGGATTTCGTTCAATCGCTAAAAAATCAGCAACATGATAAATGCCTTTCACCCCATCAATTTTCATTAACTGCTGAATGATCGGGGGAGCGGTATGAACATTGTCCGGCTTATAATTATGGCTTGTGCCGAATGGAAGTTCTTCATCTAACAGCACTTTCATCGTATTAGGACTAGGTGTTGGTTCAATTGATTGGATTCGCAACATGTACCCCTCCTTCTTGCTTAAGATTGCAATGATTCAACAAGTTCAGATAGCTCCGCCCAGCGTTCAAGAAGCAAATCGAGTTCCGCTGTGAGTTTTTCGTGTTCGTTCGCTAGCTCTCGCACTTTTTCGTAGTCGCTAGCGTGTTTCTCCATTTCTTCGGTCAATTGCTGTAGTTTTGTTTCTAAAGCAGCAATTTTGTCTTCAATTTCTTCCCACTCTTTTTGCTCTTTAAAGCTAAGACGACGTTTCACTGTCTTTTTTGGCGCTGTCGCTTCTTTGGCCGGTGCCTTTTCTTGTTTTTGCATGGCTTGTTTAGCTATTTGTTTTTCTAAGTACGCAGAATATTCCCCAACATATGTTGCGATTTGTCCGTTCCCTTCAAAAATGAAGAGTTGCTCGGCGATTTTATCTAAAAAGTAGCGATCGTGAGACACCGTGATGACAACGCCAGGAAACGATTGTAAATAATCCTCAAGAACGGTCAATGTTTGCGTATCGAAATCGTTTGTCGGCTCATCCAGCAATAAAACATTTGGTTCTGTCATCAACAGCCGCAATAAATATAAGCGGCGCTTTTCTCCGCCTGACAGCTTACGAACCGGCGTGCCGTGCATGCTCATAGGAAAAAGAAAACGCTCCAGCAATTGCGCAGCTGAAATCGTGGCACCGCCGATCGTGCGAACGGCTTCCCCTGCTTCGCGAACATATTCGATCACTCGCTGCTGCTCATTCATATCGATATGTTCTTGGGTATAGTAGGCGATTTTGACCGTTGGCCCGATGTCAATGTCTCCCTCATCCGGTTGAATCCGTCCAGCCAACAAATTTAATAAAGTCGATTTTCCGCTTCCATTTGGTCCGACGATGCCGATTCGGTCCCCCGGTTTAATGAGAAAGCTAAACCGATGGAGAATCTTTTGATTTCCAAATGATTTGCTGACTTGCTTCAGCTCGATGACTTTTTTTCCAAGGCGGCTGCCCCCTAAAGCTATTTCTAAACTTGCTTTTTGTTCGACATGAAGCGATTTTTCCAGTTCTTCAAACCGCTCTAGGCGCGCTTTTTGCTTTGTTGTCCGTGCTTTGGCTCCCCGCTTCACCCAAGCGAGCTCGCGACGATATAAGTTTTGCCGCTTCGCTTCCGAAGCGCGCTCTTGCTCTTCCCGAATCGCTTTTGCTTCCAAAAAAGAAGCATAATTGCCTGTGTACGTGTAAAGAGTGCCGCGATCAAGCTCAAAAATGCGATTTGTGACACGATCTAAAAAATAACGATCGTGTGTGACAAATAGCACCGCTCCTTGATAGCGGGCCAAATATTCTTCCAACCAACGGATCGCTTCATAATCGAGATGGTTCGTCGGCTCATCTAAAATCAACAAATCCGGTGCTTCGATTAACGCTTGTGCCAGCGCGACGCGTCTCTTTTGTCCTCCTGATAGCTCCCCTATCCGTTTCGTCATATCATCGATGCCGAGTTTCGTCAAAATCGCCTTCGCATTGGCATTTGCCTCCCAAGCGTTCATCGCATCCATTTGTTGTTGACAGAAAAACAGACGCTCTTGTCTTTTTTCATCAAGCGGATGCTTTGTGAGCTCTGCGAGCGCCAACTCGTAATCGCGCAATAAGCGAATAAGCGGTGTATCGCGATGAAATACTTGTTCAAGCACAGTGAAATGCTCTTGAAAATCCGGATGCTGCGACAAATAGCCAATCGTATAGTCTTTGGAATGAGTGATTTGTCCTTCATCAGCCGCCTCCGCACCGGCAATGATTTTTAATAACGTCGATTTTCCGGTGCCGTTGATGCCAATGATGCCGATGCGTTCCTGTTCTTTAATCGTAAATGAAAGATGGCGAAACAGCGTCTTTTCTCCATAGCTTTTTCCAAGGTTTTCAACGGTTAACATCTTCATCGTGACCATCCCACTCTCGATAAAACTGTTGTAAAAACTGCTCCATAAATCGATGGCGCTCCATTGCCAGTTTCCTAGCGCTTTTTGTATTCATCAGATCTTTTAGCTTCAGCAATTTTTCGTAAAAGTGATGGAGCGCCGTACTGCGGCCATAACGATATTCTTCTTTTGTCATCGTTTCACGAACAGGAATCGCCGGATCATACATGGAATGTCCGCGGCTGCCTGCATACATAAACGTGCGCGCAATTCCGATCGCTCCAAGCGCATCAAGGCGGTCAGCATCTTGGACGACCATTCCTTCCTGCGTAAGCGGCTTTTTCCCGTGCCCGCCTTTATAAGAAACGGTAGAAATGGCTTCGATTATTTGCTCGATTTCGTCCGTTGATAAAGGCAGCTGGGTAAGCCACGCTCTCACCGTCGCCATTCCTTTTTCTTCGCTTCCGGCAATTTTTTCATCGGCGATATCATGAAGAAGTGCAGCCATTTCCACGATAAATGGGTCCGCTCCTTCTTGTGTCGCAAGCATTAGACTCAGGCGCCGAACGCGCTTGATATGCCACCAATCATGACCGCTTGTGTCATGTTCCAATAGCATTTTCACATAGTCCGCTGTCCGTTGAATACATTCTTGTTTGTTCATACAATCCCTTCCGTTTAGAAAAATGGAAACGCTCTGCCTACTCGCAACAATCACATGTTCTTTCTTTCCGTTTGAAGAAGAAAGAAGATTCGGCACAAGAAAGCTAGCCTTGTGTCACAAAAAACCGTCCTTCCTAAGCGGAAAGACAGTTTCTATCGCTACGCGTTCAACAGTTTTTCAATTTCGGCTTTTAAATCGCTCGGCTTCGTTTTTGGCGCAAACCGTTCAACAACGTTCCCGTATCGATCGACTAAAAATTTTGTGAAATTCCATTTAATCGCTTTCGTTCCAAAAATACCCGGCGCTTTTTCTGTTAAATATACGAAAAGCGGGTGTGCATGTTCTCCGTTGACATCCACCTTCGCAAACATCGGAAACGTCACACCGTAATTCACTTGACAAAACTGTTCGATTTCTTGCTCTGTTCCCGGTTCTTGTTGGCCAAATTGATTGCAAGGAAATCCAAGCACAACAAACCCGTGATCACGATATTGTTCATACAGTTCTTGAAGTTCCTTATATTGTGGAGTAAATCCGCATTTGCTTGCTGTATTGACGATCAATAGCACCTTTCCTTTGTAGTCCGCTAACGATTTCTCCTCGCCACGAATCGTTTTGACAGTAAAATCATAAATGCTCATCATTCTCACCTCTCTTTTTCATCATAAGAAATTTTCCGGCGTTTTTCCACTTCGGCGCTTTTACATCCCGTAAAATGGTTGAAGCTGTTGAAGCGATTTAAGCATGTACGGAACCATTGCCTGTAAATCAGTGACATTCTCTTCATGAATCAGTCGGCCGAATTCGATTGTAATTTCATTATCGTACGCTTCTGTTTTGCTTTTATAATCACGCCGTAACGTTTGGCGAATAAGGCGGTTAGCTCCCCAAATGCCTAACAATGTATCTTCGATGAGCGGACATGTTGTTTCAATTTGCTGTATCGGCATATAAAACGTAATTGTTAACATACAGCCCGGCTTAGTTAGGTTTTGCTGAAGCAACTCTCCGGCAATTTGTTCTAATTTTGTTTGTAACGTTACTGTGCATAGAACGCCTGTCTCTTCGCTCTCCTGCAATCGAAACGTAATGTGATACGTCCGCGAAAAATGAGCCAAGTCGACAAAATCGTGACGATCGGTGATAACAATGGTTCCATCTAGATCAAGATCGTAAATCGCTCCTTCGAGTACAGTTTTTAAATTATCAAATACGGTTGGGTCAAACATACACTCCCCCCTTTTTCTAAAACAGTCCGATCGCATTTCCGTTTTCGTCTACATCCATACGTAGCGCGGCTGGTCGTTTCGGTAACCCCGGCATCGTCATGACATCACCGGTTAACGCGACAAGAAAACCTGCTCCAATCGATGGTTTTAATTCGCGTACCGTAATCGTAAAATCGGTCGGTCGGCCAAGCTTTGTCGGGTCGTCAGAAAGAGAATATTGCGTTTTGGCCATGCAGATTGGTAAATGACCCCATCCGAGCATCTCAAGCTGGGTCATTTGTTTTTTCGCTTTTGGCGAAAATTCTACGTCCTTCGCTCCGTAGACGATTTGTGCGATCTTGCGAATCTTGTCGGGAATCGGTTCGTTGACATCATATAAAGGTGTGAACTTGCTATTGCCGCTTTCCATTGCGTCAAGCACTTTTTTCGCTAAATCAAGTCCACCTTCTCCGCCTTTTTCCCATACTTCTGCTAATGCGACCGGATAGCCGTGTTTTTCACAAAAATTTGTAAGCGTTTTAATTTCTTGTTCTGTATCTGTTATAAAGCGATTGATCGCCACAACAAACGGCAATCCAAATGCTTGAATCGTTTCAATGTGCTTTTGTAAATTCGCCAATCCTGCGCGTAACGCCTCTGCATTCTCTATATGTAAATGTTCCTTTTCCACTCCACCATGCATTTTTAAGGCGCGAATGGTGGCGACAATAACAACCACTTCCGGCTTGATTTGTGAAAAACGCGTTTTAATATGTAAAAACTTTTCCGCTCCTAAATCAGCGCCAAACCCTGCTTCTGTCACAACGTAGTCACCGAGCTTTTGTGCCATTTTCGTCGCAATAACGCTATTGCAGCCATGTGCGATATTGGCAAACGGACCGCCATGCACAAGCGCCGGTGTATGTTCGACCGTTTGGACAAGATTCGGTTTGAACGCATCTTTTAATAAAAGCGTTAATGCCCCTTCAACACCTAAATCTCTTACCGTCACTGGCTGCTTGTCTACATTGTACGCAACAACAATGCGGGCAAGACGCTGTTTTAAATCTTGTAGATCACTCGCCAAACAAAAAACAGCCATGATTTCCGATGCAACGGTAATATCAAATCCGTCCTCCCGCGGCACACCTTGTGCCGGTCCTCCCAAACCGACAACGACGTGACGCAGTGCCCGATCGTTTAAGTCAACAACACGTTTCCAAACGATGCGGCGTGGGTCAATCCGCAATTCATTGCCATGGTGAATGTGGTTATCGATAAAGGCCGCTAAAGCGTTATTGGCAGCCGTAATCGCATGCAAGTCTCCCGTAAAGTGAAGGTTAATTTCGTCCATCGGCAGCACCTGTGAATAGCCGCCGCCCGTCGCTCCGCCCTTGACTCCCATCGTCGGTCCAAGCGAGGGCTCACGCATGGCCACAATCGCTTTTTTACCAAGGCGATGGAGAGCCTGTCCTAATCCTACCGTAACTGTTGATTTTCCTTCTCCTGCCGGCGTTGGGTTGATAGATGTGACTAAAATGACTTTCCCATCAGGCTTCGTTGCAAGCCGCTTCATGATGTTTAAGGAGAGTTTCGCCTTATAATGACCGTACGGTTCCCATTCTTCCTCTAAAAGTCCAAGATCACCAGCGATGTCTTCAATTCGTTTCAACTTTGTTTGTTGTGCGATTTCTAAGTCAGTTTTCCCATTTGCCGTCACTGTCATTGCTTTTCCTCCACTATAAATAAAAAACTGAATATATTTATTGTACCATTCGTATCGTCCGAAAAAAAATTCGTTGAATAAAATTTATAATATTTTTATAATTGAATTATTTAAAAAATAAAGGAATGGAGGATGAGACCGTTGCCAATTAATATTCCAAAAAATCTCCCTGCCAAAGAAATACTAGAACAAGAAAATATTTTCGTTATGGATGAAGAGCGGGCGTATTCTCAAGACATCCGTCCGTTAAATATAGTCATTTTGAATTTAATGCCGCAAAAAGAAAAGGCGGAAACACAATTATTGCGTCTGCTAGGGAACTCTCCGCTTCAAGTAAACATCACCTTTTTGCGTCCAGAAACTCATGAAGCAAAAACGACAAGCAAACACCATCTTGAACAGTTTTATACGACATTTCCTTATATTCGTCATCGTAAGTTTGACGGAATGATTATTACAGGGGCGCCTGTCGAGCATTTGCCATTTGAACAGGTTACATATTGGAACGAACTAGCGGATATTATGGAATGGACAAAAACCCATGTCACTTCTACCTTGCACATTTGTTGGGGGGCACAAGCGGGGCTTTACTATCATTACGGCATTCCGAAATATATGTTGCCGCAAAAATGCTTCGGCATTTTTGAACATTCGTTAGAAGTAAAAAATGTAAAATTGTTACGTGGATTTGATGATGTGTTCCGCATTCCACATTCGCGCCATACTGATGTACTGCGCGAAGATATCGAACAAGTTCCCGATTTAACGATTTTATCTGTTTCTGAGAAAGCCGGAGTTTGTCTAGTAGCCTCTAACGACGGGAAGCAAATCTTTTTAACCGGCCATCCTGAATACGATGCGACTACATTAAAAGAAGAATACGAGCGCGACTTAGCGAAAGGACTGCCGATCCAAATGCCGGAATCATACTTCCCTAATGATGATCCGACAAAAGCGCCGTTGAACACTTGGCGGTCTCACGCGAATCTATTATTTGTGAACTGGCTCAACTATTACGTCTATCAAGAAACACCGTATATTTGGGAATAAATATATTCTGTTTTCTTTAAAATAATTTAATTTGAATAGAACGCCTATAAAATCAACGTCTTTCCACTTATTCCTCCTAACATTTTTATTGATTTCAACTCATTTTTATTTGTGGTCAAGAAGGCGGAACTCCCACTCCGCCTTCTTTTTAGGTTCTTCAGATTATATAGGAACATATTTGTGTAGAGAATGATAATAAAACCGCCTAAATCCCCATTAATAGAAAGTTTATTCAGGTAAGCTGGCATATCCCCCCTTTCCATTAACGAATTTGATAGCCTCAAACCATATGCTTTAAACAAATAGAAGAATAGAAGAAGTAACCAACCATCATTGGAAGGTTAGGGTATATCATTACAATGCGTTCAGTAATAAAGCGAACAAAGGCAATCCAGCAGCTATCGTAAATAGAGATAGTCTAACTGAAAAAAATGCAAGAAATAGCTCAACAAGTAAGGTTTAATGAGACTGCTTTCCCATAAAATCAGATAAAGCCGATATTCGTTACTTGACTCTATCATTCTCCTTGTTTAACTTTCCGTCACCTCTTTGTCTCATCCTCGTTGCTGTTCTGTTGCCATTCATCCATACCTTAATTCATCACTTCTAGCTTATTTATCATTTTATACTCTATTGTTAGCAATATATCTTTTTTTCGTGACATCTCTGCCTTTACGCTTTTGCTTCCACTTGTTTTAGCAGGATGTCTTCAACGTTTTTATTTTTGGTAATTTTTACTTTTCTATTCTAAATGTCCATTCAATTATCTTTTTTGGACAATGCTTCCGACAATTTCTTTTGAATTTCCCCTACACCCAACACATAAAATGAGTATAATTAATACAGGAGAAAAACAAAGAGAATCATTTTCTGTTTGAGCTTCTCCCCTTCTATCGTCATGTATTTCTTTCTATTTATTCGGTTTGATACACTAACTCCCTTCGCCTAGGTTGGTCAAGCCCATACTTTTATCCCGTTGTGAAGAAATTTGCCTAATGCTTCGTCTATCCCCAAAACTTTCTTTTTCCTCGACAAAAAAAGTCAAAGGGTTCGACAGCGGGAAGAACGAAAAAGAGAATATGGAGAAACTTACGCAACTAGAAAGGATGAAGGACAAGTGAGAGCAGAACGAAGAAAGCAATGGAAAACTCATTGGCGAAAGTATAAACATTTGTATAAAGGTTCGCGAATGGAGCGGCGCAACAAATGGCGGCATAAATGGGAAGAAAAATATGTAGCCAGTTAAGCTAAAAATTTATGAATCGAAAAAAAACCTTGGTTTCATACCAAGGTTTTTTTCGTTTTTCGACAGGTATCTTTCTCATTTTGTTGTTTCCCTACAGCTGTCCAGCGCATCTCTTATCCCTTTATCATACATACGATAGCTTCGGCATAGGAGGTGAGTACAAGATGAGTTATAGCTGGTAACCGTTTTTCATTGATTGTTGTGTTGTTTATTTTATTAATTATCGTTCGTTGGATACGGCTATTAATGTAGGAAATAGAAATCAAACATAGGGAACTGTCTTCATCAAAACAACTCTTTTTTAAAAGAAAATCGCTCAACCGGTTTGCTTCTTGAACAAGCATTGCTGCAACACTTACGCAAGGCAGGTTGGGAGCAAACTATCCCTCTACGAAGTGTAAGTACTTCTATGGGAAGAAACATTTGCACTTACGCTTTTCTTATTTTAGTTTATGCAAGAAGCCGCTGTTGTGCGCATACACCCTAAGTTGTCATTTTTTTCGCAACATAAAGAGCCACATAAATGTGAGCGCTTGTTTTAGCTCGGTCGGCAAGGAGCGGATCGTATCCTCGTGCACTCCTCGCTTGTAAACTCCTTGTCCATCGATGATGTCCCATCCGTTTTCTTGTGCCAATTGTTCAAACTCCCATGGCATCATCGTATTGCAAATGACCGGTTTTCCGTACAGGCGCAGATAACTGTTTTTGCGCGGCGCCGCCGTAGGACCGAGCAGGCCAACACATAGATAATGATCGCGCTTCAGCACTCGTCTCATTTCATTGAGCGCTTTCAATGGTTCTTCCGTCCATTCGAGCGAATTAATCGCCATGGCGCCGGAAAACGTTTCATCAGCAAACGGCAATTGGGTCAAATCACCTTGGATAAAGCGCAGCCGTTCATGCTCTCCGCGTGCTTTTGCTTTTTCAATCATTTCTCTTGATAAATCAACCCCAATAACGCGATAGCCTGCCTGATATAGCTTCCACGAACCATAGCCATCGCCGCATCCAAAATCGGCGACTTCTCCTTCTTTTGGTATGTATGTAGCCAAAAACGGGACGATCGTTTTCCGACTTCCGTGCTCCCACATGTCTTCACTGCTCTTGTGCCAAAAGCCCGCTTTTTTGTCCCACTGTTTTTCTGCTTCTTCATGCCAATCGAACGATTTCATTTCAACACCTCTTTTGCATAAAAGTAATGACATCGGAAAAGCTAATGCTGTAAAAAAGAGTATTTGCCGATGGATCAACGGGAAACATTTGTCGCTGTACCAAAAATAAAGGCAATATATCAAATTCAACACTTCAAGCGGTCGTGTGTTATCGTACCAAAAAGCGTTAATAAAAGGTGAAAACGGCACGATTGCCCGGGGAAATATGTTGGCCTAAAGAGACGGAGAACGATATATTCGTGCCAATACCGACGGCGACGCGACAAGCATTTTAAATCATCATCTTCCTACTTTTTTCTAAAATTTGATGAAGAAAGGACGTTAGGTATGACAAAAAAATATAATAAAGGAAGCAAAAATCAAAATTCGCCAACACAAAATCAGTCGTTGTTCGCTACCGAAACGATAAGCGGTGATAACAGCAAAGGCAATAAGCGAAATAAATCACAAAACGACAAAACTGATTTATATGATTAAAAATGAACATTTTATTGCACGAACGAAGTAGTTTCACTAAAATTCAATACCTTTCATAGCGCAAATCCCCTCTTGATAGTCATGTTTCACAAGCTTCATTTCTGTGACAATATCGGCAAGAGCAATCAATTCTTTTTTTGCCGAACGGCCGGTAATGACGAGATGAAGCTGAGGAGGACGCGTTTGAATCAATTGAATGACATCATTGATCGAAACAATATCATCGACCGAAAAGCGGTCAATCGCCAGCACATTGTTCAATTCATCTAATACGATGAGATCATATTGCCCGGATAATACTTTCTCTTTTGCCAAGCTCCATGCGTTTTTCAATGCTTGGCGATGTTCTTCGGGCGTTTTCGTCCACGTAAATCCGGCGCCCATTTGATGCATTTCGATGCTTAATTTTTCACACACGATGTGCTCACCATACGTGCGTTGTGGTGATTTAATAAATTGAATAATGGCGACCTTTTTTCCTCTTCCCGCCGCTCGCAAAGCAAGTCCAAGGGCGGCGGTCGTTTTTCCTTTTCCGTCCCCTGTATATACAATGACTCGTCCTTTATATTGACTCAACCGTCTCACCTTCTAAACAATACGCTTCCGGAAACCATTTGATTTTCTCCCGTAACTTGACAACTTCTCCGACAAGGATAATCGAGGGATGAGAAAGACAGGCTTTTTTCACTTTTTCTTCAATATCTTGTAACGTCCCTACGACTGTTCGTTGCCGCTCTGTCGTCCCCCATTCAATGACAGCCACTTTCGTATCGGAAGATTTGCCGTATTGGATGAGTTGTTGGCAAATATATGGCAAGTTCCCGACTCCCATATAAAACGCAATCGTATCGCTTCCTTTCGCAAGCCCCTCCCAATGCAAGCGATCTTCCCCTTTTTCCCGCCGACCATGGCCTGTCACGATGGTTAACGAAGCAGCATAATCTCGATGGGTAACAGGAATGCCCGCATAGGCAGCGGCAGCAATTCCTGCGGTGACTCCTGGAACGATTTCAAATGGAATTGCGTGCTGCGCGAGCACTTCCGCTTCTTCGCCCGCTCGGCCGAATACACACGGATCTCCTCCTTTTAATCTTGTCACGATGTTTCCTTGCTTCGCTTTTTCGACTAACAACGCATGGATCGTTTCTTGAATCAACGCATGGTTCCCTGGCTCTTTTCCGCAATAAATCAACTCCGCTCCGTCCTTTGCATACTTCAATAAGTTTCGATTGATTAACCGATCATAAACGATGACATCCGCTTTTTGAATGCATTCCATTCCATAGAGGGTAATAAGCTTTTCGTCACCTGGACCTGCCCCTACTAAATATACTTTTCCACTGTTCATCCATGCTTTCCTCCTGCTTCCACTGAATTTGACGCATGTGCCGAAGTAAACGTCGCCATTTCCCGCACCATATTCGTTGCAAATTGTAAAAGTGGAAACGCAACTGCAGCTCCGCTTCCTTCTCCAAGCCGCAAGCCTAAATCAATAAGCGGCTTTTTTCCTAACAGTTCAATCGCGACTTTATGACCGATTTCTTTTGAACGATGGCCAAGAATCATATAATCAACGACACATGGATGAATGAGTTTCGCCAGCAGCGCAGCAACGGTACAAATGAATCCGTCGATAAGGATCGGGATGCGCTTTTCAGCTGCCGCTAGCATCGCTCCTGTCATCGCCGCAATTTCCAATCCACCGATTTTCTCTAAAATCTCTATCGGATCGGAAGGATTCGGGGCATGAAGCATCAATGCACGCCGAATCACCTGTCGTTTATGAACGATTTTTTCTTCTGCAATACCCGTGCCTCCTCCGACAAGCTGTTCTACTTCTTTTTTGCTTAATACCGCAAGAATGGCACTGCTTGTCGTTGTATTGCCAATGCCTATTTCACCAACAATAAGACAGCGAATTCCCTGTTTGATCATCTCGTTTGCTTGTTCGTATCCAACCAAAATTGATTTCTCTGCTTCTTCTTTACTCATCGCTTCTTTTTCACAGAAATTGTTCGTTCCATATCTTATTTTCTGATGGATGACTTCTTCGCTTTGGATATCGGTTGCTACCCCAACATCTACAACCGCAAACGTTGCGCCGATTTGCCTGCTGAATACGTTAATGGCTGCACCGCCGTTTACAAAATTCATGACCATTTGCGCTGTCACTTCTTGTGGAAACGCAGATACCCCTTCTTTCACAACACCATGATCGGCTGCAAACACAAGCACACCTGGTGGAGTCACTGTCGGAAACGAAGAGGACGTCATTTCCGCTAGTTCAATCGCTAACTGTTCTAAGCGACCAAGGCTGCCGACTGGCTTCGTTAGCTGGTCGACATAGGCACTTACTTCTTTCCCGATTTCTTTATGTAACGCTGGAATAGTAAACATTACCTTCCCTCCTTTTGAAACTCGGCCATTTTCCGCTCAATCTCCTCGACTCGGACATGGCGCTTTACATGGTCAGCAAGTCGATCGAAAGCTTGCTCACGCAACGTGCGAAATGACTTACGTCCGTAAATGGGCATAATCCCTTTTCGTCGGCGAATCTCGTTTAATAACGCTTCGCGAAAGGCATCGTTATGAAACACATCGTGAAAATACGTGCCGATGATGCACTCGTCTTCGCTTTGGCTTCCTTCACTCCTCCCATTGACATCAATAAGTGGGACGTAGCCATCAAGCGCGTGCGAACGTCCCATATGAATTTCGTATCCTTTCACATGAAATCGTTCACCTGCAAACATCAATACACCTTCAGAGAGAACTGTCGTTTTTTCCCGCTTCAACGTCGTTTCAATTGGCAGCAACCGCAATCCATCCGTCTGTTGCAGCGGGGTTTCCACGCCAAACGGGTCGCTGATGCGGTGGCCTAACATTTGATATCCGCCGCAAATGCCAACGATGGTCACGTTACTAGTTTCATACAAATGGAAGATTTTCTTCGCTAGCCCGCTTTCTTTGACATAAAGCAAATCTTCAATCGTATTTTTACTTCCCGGCAAAATGAGAAGGTCGGGTTGTCCGAGCTGATCGGCGGTGGTCACAAAACGAATATGACAATCCGGCTCGATAAAAAACGGATCAACATCCGTGAAATTCGATATTTTCGGATAACGAATCACTGCAATATCGATTTCTTTGTCGGGATTGACGGTAGTCGAGACTTGATCCAAGCTGACCGAATCTTCGGCATCGATATGTAAGTTTGGCAAATACGGAACGACACCTAACACCGGAACTCCGGTATATTGTTCAAACCAGTCTAATCCCGGTTGTAACAGAGAAAGATCACCGCGAAATTTATTAATAATCACACCAATCACCCGCTTGCGATCTTCCGGCTCCAATAATTGAAGCGTGCCGACAAGGCTGGCAAACACGCCGCCGCGTTCGATATCGCCGATTAAAATGACTGGGGCATTCGCCATCCGGGCTACACGCATGTTGACAAGTTCGCGGTCGTTTAAATTAATTTCCGCAGGGCTTCCTGCCCCTTCAATAACAAGACGTTCGTACTCATTCATTAAGACGTCCAGTGATTGTCGGATCATTTGCAAGCCCGTTGCAAAAAATTCATTACGGTAAGCAAAAGCTTTCATATTTCCGTACGGCCTTCCGTGTACAATAATTTGCGCTTCATTATCACGGCTTGGCTTAATTAAAATCGGATTCATATCCGTTGTCGCGACAACGCCTGCCGCTTCCGCTTGAATTCCTTGGGCACGGCCAATTTCTTTCCCATCAACCGTCACATAGGAATTGAGCGACATGTTTTGCGATTTAAAGGGGGCCGTTTTCCATCCGCTTTGCGCAAAAATGCGGCAAAAGGCAGTTGCGATGATGCTTTTTCCCGCATCGGAATGCGTCCCTTGAAACATGATGGGCAACGCTTTAACCATTTTCCTTCACCTTCTTACACCGTTCAAGCCAGCATTCCACCATCTCTGGACAGGAAGCAAAATGAAAATGAACATAGCCTGCCACAACATTTTCGTTCATATATCCGTCTTTTCTTGTGCCGCGTAGGCCCGTTGTTTCGTAGGCAAAATCGATTGCTTTCCTCGCTTCAAACGTTGAATAATGAAATTCATGTCCCCTTGCTTGCAGACCTTCCGAAAGTAAAAAGTTTCCCTGTTCTCCTTTCACTTCACGATAGCCAAGCGCCACTAACTTATGGTGCATTTTTACGTTCCCTGGAATGACACCAACCATGTCATAATACTCTCCATCCGTCGTTTCAATGCCTTCCGTTAAAAACATAAATCCTCCGCACTCCGCTAACGTCGGAAGCCCACGCTCAATAGCGGCTTTAATCGACTGCTTCACTTCTTGTTGTTGAGATAATTCTTTGGCAAACTCTTCCGGAAATCCGCCGCCAATATATAAACCGTGTACCCGCTCCGGAAGCGGCTCACCATGAAGCGGAGAAAAAAAGACAAGCTCTGCCCCGTACGCTTCAAGAAGCTCTAAATTTTCCGGATAGTAAAAATGAAACGCAGAATCTTTGGCAACGGCGAGGCGCACATCATACATTTTGTTCGTCGGCAAAAAAGAACGCTGGACTTGCAGTTTCGGAGCTTCGGCTAATTCAAGCAATGCTTCTACATCTACCGTCTTTGTGACAAGCTCTCCTAGTTGAGCAAAAAACTCATCAAGCTCCCCCCGCTCAACCGATGGAATTAATCCTAAGTGCCGTTCAGGGATGCGCAATGAATCCTCCTTTTTCAGAAAACCGATGACCGGAATGCCGCATTCTTGTTCAATGGCTGTTTTCAGCAAGCGAAAATGTCCTTCGCTGCCAACGCGGTTGGCGATGACTCCGGCAATGCGAACACGCTCATCAAACCACTGAAAACCTCGGACAATCGCCGCTGCGCTCCGGGCCATCCCGGCACAATCCACGACTAATAAAACAGGGCTTTGCGTAAGAACACTAATTTCCGCGGTCGTTCCTTCATTCGTCGTTGGCCGTTTTCCATCAAACAGCCCCATGACCCCTTCAATAACGGCAATGTCGGCTCCTTCACATCCTCTGGCACAAATGTCTTTGACCGCTTCGTGTCCGACCATCCAGCTATCGAGATTGCGCGATGGCCGTCCTGTTACCGCTGTATGGTAAGTCGGGTCGATATAGTCCGGACCGCATTTAAATCCTTGCACGATATAACCTTTTTGCTTTAATGCCGCCATAATGCCGATCGTCACAGTCGTTTTTCCGACGCCACTCCCCGTACCAGCGATGACGATTCTTCGCATATTGCCTCCCCCTTAATGTCTCAGCAGTGCAACGGAAATCGTTACATTGCCTGATTTTTTCTTAACAAGTTCCAGATTCTCAGCACCGCTATATAACTTTGCCGCAGGTTCGCTCACTCCGTAAGCCCCCGTATAGCGAAAAACCGTTTCTGAAGGTTGTTCCATGTGCACATGATTGAGCTCTTCTGGTGAATAATACACAAATTCCCATCCATACTTTCGCACAACTTCGAGTAGCCCCGGCTCGTCCTTTTTTAACGCAATCGTGCATACCGCTTTGACACTTTTGCCTGAAAAGCGAAGTTCCGCTAACGTTTCGTCAATGACTGCTTCGATTTCTTCAGCCGATGTACCGCGATTGCAGCCAATGCCCAGCACAATCACTTTCGGACGGTACAGCACACCATTTTGTAAAATCGCTTCTTCTTCTTTCGATAATAAACGGTGGGTAACAACGAGGGCAGCGTCTGGCTTTTCTGCTAATGCTTCTGGAATAGAAGAATAGACGCAAATATGGCTCGGCAATGGTGTATCATAGTTCCACCATTCTCGCTCTCCCGATTCTTGGACAACGGCAACGTTTTGTTCATTCACCACCGCAGCGCTCACAGGAGTCAGCTTTTCATCCGATTCCCATACCCAGCCGAATTGTCGGCCAAATAAATCAACGGCAATCGTTTTTTGTACATCGGAAGCGGTTGTAATGACAGGACGAGCTTGTAATAGAGCGGCTACTTGTCGCGTTAGTTCGTTGGCGCCGCCGAGATGCCCGGAAAGAACGCTAATGACATGCTCGCCTTTATCGTCAACAACAACAACGGCCGGATCTGTCTTTTTATCCTTCAATAGCGGGGCAATCATGCGAACGACCGCGCCAAGTGAAATAATGAGAACGAGTCCGCGATAGGTCTGAAACAGAGACGGCAACAGCAAGCGAACATTCCCTTCAAATACATGAATGCCTTTTTCCGCTTCGTCTCCTCTTGCAAATTTATTTGTGTAATACACGTGAGCGTTCGGCAACTGTTCTCCCACTTTACGTGCAATGTCCACTCCGTGTTTTGTAATAGCAACAACGGCATACACCTTATTTCTCCCCCCGCCGATATCCGTGTGTGAACGTTTTATCGTACAGCTTCGAGCGATAATTGCGCTCGGCAATGGATGAATCAAGCGCCCATCCAGCTAAAATCAAGGCGTGTTTCCGAATTCCGTTTGTTCTCATATCTTCATCTAGCGTCCCGACCGTGGAACGAACAATTTTTTGATCGGGCCATGTCGCTTTGTAAACGACAACAACAGGAGTGTCATCGCTCCAACCAGCCGCCTGCAAAGCGCTTTTCACTTTTTTCGTTAAGGTCGCACTTAAAAAAAGCGCTAATGTACAATGGTGTTTTGCTAACTCTTCTAACTTTTCCCGCTCAGGAACCGGCGTTCGTCCTTCTGCTCGTGTTAAAATGACCGTTTGCGTCAAATCAGGAACGGTCAATTCCGCCTGTGCAACAGCAGCAGCGGCAAATACAGAGCTCACTCCGGGAACAATTTCGACGTTGATTCCTTGCTTTTTTAATAGAGATATTTGCTCCAGCGTCGCTCCATAAATAGACGGATCGCCCGTATGAAGACGCACGACCGTTTTTCCTTCTCTCACTCTTTCTACTATTTCAGTCACGATTTCTTCTAAATGCATGCCGGCGGTCGGAACGATTTCCGCTTCCGGTTTCGCACGGTGCACTAACTGGTCATTCACGAGAGAATCGGTGTAAAAAATCGCATCCGCCTCCTCTAGCAGTTTCAATCCTTTGACCGTGATTAAATCCGGGTCGCCCGGGCCCGCTCCGATGATATATACTTTCATTTTCTCACCACCATTAGTGTTAGATATTCCAGTTCAGCCCCTTCGAGTTGCTCGACATTCCAAATGATTTCTTCATTTGAGGTGACTTTCGTAACGACAGCGGCGTTCTGTAATAAATTGAGTTCGCGTAAAAGGCGAATCATTGTATCGATCACTTTAGCAACTTTAATAAAGACCACACAATCATGATCTTCAATCGCTTTTTTCATTGTTTCATAATCATCGCACGCCGGAATAATCGCCACATGCTCATCGCCATCGGCAAGCGGAAGCTGCAATCTAGCCGCAGCGGCATTAACGGATGAAACACCTGGAACCACTTCGATGCGAGCGTCGGGATAGCGCTCTTGCATCATCCGCATTAAATGAATGAACGTGCTATATAAAAGCGGATCACCCTCTGTGACAAAGGCGACATCTTTCCCAATGCGCAATTGTTCCCATATAGCGTCCACCGTTTCACTCCATTTTTCCGCAAGCACATTCACATCTTTTGTCATCGGAAACACAAGTCCGAGCATCTCTTTTTCCGCTGGTGAAAAATATGCTTCAACAATTTGTTGGGCGTAGCTTTTGCTGCCGCGTTGCTTCTTTGGATAAGCAATCACTGCCGCTTCTTTTAATCTTCGAAACGCTTTAACCGTCATCAGCTCTGGGTCGCCCGGGCCGACGCCGACACCGTATAATGTTCCTATCATTCGTCTCCCTCTCTCTTTGCAGTGATGATGTAAATCGGATTCAGTGATGCAAATCTTGTTAGCTGCAAAATCGGCTTGCTTCTTGAAATTTGCGCGAGAGTAATGTCTACGTAAAATCCTCGTTGTTTGAGCCCCTCTACCGCCTGCGATAATGTTTCGATCGTAACAGCATTGATCACAATACGGCCATTTCTCTTTAAGCGCTGGCAGCAGACATCAAGCAACGCTCCCATTTCCCCTGATGTCCCTCCGATAAAAATCGCATCAGGTTCAAGGAATTCGTGTAAATGATCAGGGGCTTTTCCATGCACAAGCGTGATATCGACGCGAAATTTTTTTAGATTTTCCTTGCAAATCTCAATATCATGGGCATTTTTTTCAATGGCAAATACCGCTCCTTCGCGCGCAATTTTGGCCGCTTCAATTGCCACCGATCCAGTGCATGTTCCGATATCCCAAACAACACTGTCTTCACGGAGACGAAGCGCGCTTATGCTGAGCACACGAATTTCTTTTTTCGTAATTAACCCTTGTTCTGGTTTCCGCTGTAAAAACTCCTCATCATCAATGCCTAATATCCAAAAAGGTCCGTTTTTCGTTTTTTTCAAAACGACAACATTTAATGGTGAGAATTCTGCTTGAATCATGTCTTCTAATTCAAAGTAGCGGCAGCGTTCATCCGCTCCCCCTAAGTTTTCGCCGACAAAGGCCCGGTATTCGGTCATCCCATACGAAAGCAAATACTTCGCAATCTCATTCGGTGAATTCGTGTAATCGGTCAATATCGCGACCGTTTCGCGTCCATCAATCCGTTGTGCCAGTCCCTTTATACTTCGACCGTGGAGGCTGACAAAATACGCATCTTGCCATTTCTCTCCCATTTTCGCAAACGCCCATTGAACCGAACTGACCGATGGATACACTTCTATCGGAATTTTGCTAGATAAATAGCTGCCAATCCCGTAAAACATCGGATCGCCAGAAGCTAAAATGACGGTGCGCTTTGTTTCATGGCGCAACCGGTCGACAAGCGACGAAAGGCCGCCTTGAATAATGACTTTTTCACCTTGATAGTCAGGGAAAAACTCTAAATGACGCTCCCCGCCAATCAATACTTCACTCTCATCAATCCAACGTTCATAAAGGGAAGGTAAATTTGCTTTCCCATCCGCACCAATTCCAATGAGTTTAATCGACTGCATCGTTTCGTACCGCCTTTCCTAAAAGTTGACCGCCCATCGTATACAGCGACGTTTCTATCACAAGCCCGCCACCAACTTCGTTTAACGCTGACAAACAGCAGTAGTCACACAGTTTTTCGAAAAATAGATGATTTCCAGCCGCTTGCATGAAATCACCGACTTGCGACGCGGTATTCGCTTCTTTAATATTGGACACCAACTCAGGTGGGGCACCAGCCTCTTCGGCAATCGACGCTAAAAACTGAAAATCTACAGGGGCACTCTTTGAATGAACCATCATAATGCCTTGCGCGACTTTTGAAAATTTCCCCATCATTCCGACCATCGATACTTTTTGGATTCCGTGTTTTTTGCATTGTTTTAACGTGAAACCGATGAAATCGCCCATTTCAATAAACGCTTCTTCCGGAAGATCAGCATATTGCTGCATCGCATATTTTTCACTTCGACCGCCCGTTGTAATGACGACATGATCACACCCGTTCGCTCTCGCCACTTGAATCGCTTGAACGATGCTCGCTCGATAAGCAGCGGTTGAAAACGGAACAACAATGCCGCGTGTTCCTAAAATGGAAATGCCACCGATAATGCCGAGACGGGCGTTTAAGGTTTTTTTCGCAATTTCTTCTCCTCTGGGAACCGAAATGATAATGCGGACACCTTTTTTGATGCTGTATTGCTCGAGTACGTCCCGCGCGGTTTCATACATCATTTGACGGGGAACAGGATTGATGGCCGCTTCTCCAATCGGAACTGGCAATCCAGGTTTTGTAACACGCCCCACTCCTGCTCCACCGTCCAAATGAATACCGGATTGCTCCGTCCACGAAACGGTGGCGACAATCGCAGCACCGTGTGTAGCATCCGGGTCGTCTCCGCCATCTTTAATGACCGTAGCGGTTGCCGAATTCCCGGTGATCTGGCAATGTTCTACAGTAAACGTGACAAATCGCCCAATCGGCAAATAAATTGTTGCCTCTGTTTGCGGTATGCCTGTAATCAAAGCGATTAATGCCGCTTTCGTTGCAGCTGTCGCGCACGCTCCTGTCGTGTATCCTTCACGCAGCGTCTTTTTCTCTGCCATCATCTACCCTCGCTCTGCTAAAAGTGAAAGTGCATTGAGTGCAGCAACAGTAACCGTACTCCCTCCTTTTCTACCTATATTTGTAATAAACGGAACATCTAACTTTGCTAATTCCGCTTTCGATTCGGCTGCGGAAACAAAGCCGACAGGCAAACCAATCACTAATCCCGGGCGCGCCTCTCCTTCTTTAATTAAACGAATGAGTTCAAGCAACGCCGTCGGGGCATTGCCGATCGCAAAAATTCCTCCTTCCGCTTCTTTCACCGCTTTTCTCATCGCGACAATCGCTCTCGTCGTATTCAGACGTTTCGCCTCTTCTACTACGTCTGGATCGGAAATATATACGTTGACACTCCCGCCATATTTTTCAATGCGGGATTTGTTAATGCCGACTTGAACCATCTGCACATCGACCACGACCGCCTTGCCGCTGCGAATCGCTTCTACTCCAGCGCGAATGGCATCTCGATGAAATAATAAACTTTTTCCTAACTCAAAATCTGCCGAAGCGTGAATGATGCGCTGAACAATCGGATATTGTTCCTCCGTAAATGAATGCTCGCCAATTTCTTCATTGATGATTTGAAAACTTCTCTCTTCGATTTTTTGCGGTTGAACGGTAATTGGCCGAAATTCCATACGAAAATCCATCGGTTTTAACCCCTTTCATTGATTGGTTGTGGCACCAGCCGATAAAGAGTAGTGATAACACCAGAAAATTCCGAATACACCGTACCGTAGTCGAGTGTCGGACGACGAATGAGAATTGTCTCAATCCCAAGTTCTTCAGCTGCGGCAATTTTTTCGTCGACTGCTCCCTCTTTTCCGCTTTCTTTCGTAATAAGCAACGTCACGCCAAATTGTTGAAAAAGCGCTTGATTAAATTCCTTTGTAAACGGCCCTTGAATGGCAACAATATTTTTTTGCGGAATACCAAGTTGCTCGCATTTTTCGATATTATCTTTGCGAGGAAGCATGCGAGCAATGAGACGTACATTCGGTAAATGAAGAAGCTTTTCGGCAAAAATGTGCAATGTTTTGCTTCCGGTGGTTAATAAAATGACCCCTTTCTTTTCAGCGGCAAGCAAAGCCGCTTCTTCGTAATCCTTCACAACGGTTAATTTCTCGGAACGAAACGACTGCGACTTTCGCTCATAGCGTATATACGGAACGTTGGCACTATGAGCGGCGCTTATTGCATTTTTCGATGCTTCTTCGGCAAACGGATGGCTTGCATCTACCACCGCTTTGATATCCTGTTGTTGAATTAACGCTTCCATGTCAGCGGCAGTTAAACGGCCAACATACACCTCTAACCCTGCTTGCCTCAATTCATTTGCGGCATGGTCTGTCACAACCGTTGTTAAGACGGGGTATCCCACTTCTTTAATTCGCAAGGCTAACGCGCGCGCATCGCTCGTTCCTGCTAACACCAAAATCATGAACGTTTCCTCCCTCTGACTTAATGGTGATGGTGGTGGTGATCGTGGTGCTCTGCGAGATGAAGGCGATATTGACATACATCACAGTTCATCTTAACCGCTTGACCGAGCGCTTCTTCGAGACGATCGAGCACAATCGTTTGCAGCTTTGGATGAAATCCAAAGTACCCAGCTAATTGAAATTCTATGTTCGGATATTGTGCACGGAACTGGATGATTTTTTCCTCAAGCCGCTTTATTAGAACACCTGTAAAGAGAAAGTATGGTAAAATCACGATTTTCCGAGCCCCTAACTTCACACAACGCTCTACTCCTTCTTCCAAGAGCGGAGCAGTCACCCCCATAAACGCTGGCTCCACCAATGAATAGTTCGTTTGCTCCCAAAATAAGCGGGTAATTTTGTATAAATCGCTGTTCGCATCAGGGTCACTTCCCCCGCGTCCAAGCAGCAATACCGCTGTTTCCTTATCAGGAGCTTCGACATTTTCACCGATCTCTATTAATCTCGTTTTTAAAATGGCAAACGTCTGTTCATGAATGCCGATTGGGCGGCCGTACGTCAACGTAACATGCGGGTATTTTTGTTTTGCCTCATCAATAGCTGCCGGAATATGAAGTTTGGAATGACCAGCAGCTAACAGAATAATCGGAATGACGATCACTTCATCAGCTCCTGCGTTTACGCATTGCTCAATTCCTTCGATGATAGTTGGTAAGCCAAACTCTAAAAAACACGTTTCTACATAAAAAGTTGGATGGATTTTCGGTCTTAGTCGCTCAACAAATTGCCGAACTTGTTCATTTCCTTCCGGGTCGCGGCTTCCATGCCCGACAAATAAAATAGCTTTCATTCTAGTTCCCCCCTTTCTACTCCCCACATGCCGGCACTTCAATTTGTACGACCTTTTCGTCTTCCTTGTATTCGAATCCCCCCACTTGTTTCACCCTCTGAAAAAACTTATGGAACCGTTCATTTGGATGCCCGTTTTCCTTGTATTCTTCGATAACGCGGGTAACGACATCGATGATTTCGCTAGGCGGAATTCCCTCGGCAACAAGTCGGCCTGGATGCGCGTTTCTTCCTATCGTCTTTCCACCTAAAAACAAATCAAACGCTCCTTTTCGGTATACGATGCCAATATCCTCTCTAACCGCACCATAACAAGCCATTCCGCAGCCATTAAAGCCGATCTTTACTTCTTTTGGCAGCGATATTCCGCCAATTCGTTTTTGCAACTCTTCTGCATACGGAATCGCTTCTTTTTTCTCTCCATCACAAAAATCGCACGCCTTTAATGTCAACACATTGCCGACAGGGAAGACGATGAATTTAGCACTTCTCAACTTCGCAATGACTTCTTCCGGCTCAGAAGTGGGAATCTCTAGCTTCATATAATGGTCCGGCGTATACATCATCGTCCCTTCCTCGCCGACAATTTCCGCCATCACCATCATTTGCTTCGGAGTAAACGTTTTATTGGCAACTCCGGGACTGACAGCCACTTCAAGAATTGAAGGGGCAAAAGTCGTTGCTTGGTGGTTTTGAGCAGCGATTTTTTGTAACGCTTGTTCTGCAATATCTCGCGCACGCGCTCTTTCACTTTGGTCCAACGCCCACGGCTCAGCTTCTTTCCGTAGGCGTTCATGCGGCTTTAATGGCTGTTCGAGCGCACTTAATGTATACTTTCGCTGATATCCACGCGGAGTAATCATGAAACCGTCATGGATAAATGTCGATGAATTCCCGATAATGACAGTCGTTAACATCCCGATTTCGTGTTCAAGCATATGTTCCAAATCAGTAATGACAATTTGTTGGCGCTTGCGATAGGCACTTTTCACTAAACCAACAGGTGTTTGCGGCGAACGATAGCGTAATAAAATCCGCTGCGCTTCGGCGATTTGTCGCGTTCTTCTGCCGCTTTTCGGATTATAAAGAGCGATGACAAAATTGGCAGCCGCTGCAGCTTCGATCCGCTTTTCAATGAGCGACCAAGGAGTTAAATGGTCGCTTAAGCTAATCGTACATGCATCATGCATTACCGGCGCTCCCAATAAAGACGCACACGAGTTGATCGCGGAAATTCCCGGAATCACTTCCACTTCAATGCCGCTTTCTTTCGTCCATCCTTTCTCGATTAATACTTCATACACAAGTCCGGCCATTCCATACACACCAGCGTCCCCACTGGAAATCACCGCCACTTTTTTACCTCGCTCTGCCCATTTCACTGCTTCCTGAGCACGGCTTACTTCCTCCGTCATTCCGGTGCTAATGAGTTGTTTTCCCGTGATAAGATCCGATACGAGTTCAACATAAGTCTTATAGCCAATGATGACGTCACTTTCTTCAATTCCTTCGCGCGCCCGTTTTGTCATGTGATCCACACTTCCCGGACCAAATCCAATGATTAACAACTTTCCTTTCATTTCTATCACCTTTCTTTTACACTTTCATTCTTGCTTTTATTTCTTCTATGCTACGCGGAATGCGACGCTCATTAGGAAATAAGGTGTTCCATACAGCCGCTAACAAAGGAACTCCAATTTGAAATTGTTTTAGCCTTTCACCTTGGACAAAGACTTCTTCCGGCTTCCCTTGCATCACAATTTGTCCATCGTGCATAACGAACACCACATCTGCCCATTGGAAAACGAGATCAAGATCGTGCGTCGCCATAAACACCGTAACCCCTTTTTGATGAATATCGTTTAATTTTTCCATAAAACGCTCCACTTGTAAGCGATCTAAGTACGCTGTTGGTTCATCTAATATTAATAAACTTGGTTTCATAATCATGACAGAAGCGAGCGAAAGCCACTTTTTTTGTCCTAGGCTTAAATGATGGATCGGCTTGTCCCTCCATTTGTGTAAGGAAAAATCATCCATCGTTTCTTGAAGGAGCTGATTTATTACACTTTTTTCTACACGCAAGTTATGCAAGCCAAATGCCAGCTCTTCTGTTATGGTGGGAGCGATTAGCTGATGCTCAGGATTTTGAAATACAATACCAACTTCTTGCCGCCATTTCTGCAATGTCTTTTGTTTATAGTCGATTTTCTTTCCTTTCCAATACACTTCACCACTGTCCGGTATCAATAATCCATTCGCATGTAAAAATAACGTTGTTTTCCCACAGCCGTTATGACCAATAAGGGCGCACTTTTTCCCAAGTGGAACATGCAGTGACAACCCTTTTAATACACATTGCCCGTCTGGATACGTATAATAAACATCCTGAAATTTCAACATTTATAACAGCTCTCCCCCTATTACTCCTAATAGTACAATCATAACCACTCCGATAATCGCTTCGAATAAATAGCGTTTACATAACACGTCCCCTTCTTTTTGCACATAAGTGATTTCGCCAGAAAAGCTGCGGGCACGCAAAGCAAATGATAATGCTTCATAATATAGCCATGTTTTTTGTATAAGTTGAAATATAAGCATGGCTGCATGACGCCAATGATTTCCACCACTTCGCGCTTTCATAGCAACATGAAGTTCGTCGGCTGCTCGGGCAAAAACAAAAACAAATCGGTATGTTAAAAACAACAGCTCAATGATAATTGATGGAACTTTCATTCGCTTTAACGTATAAAGAAACTCTGTAAACGGTGTTGTTACAAGAAGAAAAAACAGGCACGACCAAGCTGCAATGGATCGAAAACATAGTGTGATCACTAAACTGATATTGCTGCTGTTCACAGAAATATGAAAAGAATGATCGATCGAAACAATAAGAAGGGGTAAACTAACACAAAGAAAGGCGGAAACAAGCAATAACGCTTTCACATACACCTGCCATGAAACACGCGCATACCAAACAATCCATACCGCCAGCCAAATGATAATAACGGTTTGCATGTCACGATTTCCTAACATGACGATCAAAAGCAGAAGAAAAGAAAAGAAAACTTTTTGTTCAGGAGGTACCTTTCGTAATCGATTGTTGTAGGCAATTGTATCAAACCGGTTCATCATTTTGCTTCATCTCTTCGACCAGCACGTCCTTTATATACGCCGATAATATACCCGATCACTCCTGCTCCAATTGCTGCTTGTACTGAAAATAACAGCGTTTCTATTTCTCCACCAGGCGGCTCAAATATCGTTTCAAACCAAGGTTTATATTTTGGATCAATCGCTTGAATAGCTTTTTCTGCCTTATCATCGGTGCCACCGAACTCAGAATGGCGAATAAACGATAATGGTGCTGCAACAAGAATGACAGCGAGAAGGAGAAGGAAGACATTTCGTTTCAATTTTTACACCCCTTTACGCAATTGTTCTAATTCATGGCGGCTATATGTACAAAGGAAATTCCAAACAATCACGGTTAACAGTCCTTCTGTAAGTGCAAGTGGTATTTGAGTGATAGCGAAAATACCTACAAATTTTAAAAACGAAGCGCTAATTCCGCCAGTAGCATCAGGGAAGGCTAATGCTAATTGAAATGATGTGACAACATAGGTTGCCAAATCGGAAAAAAAGGCAGCCAAGAAAATGATAAGACGTTGAGAAATACTAGTCTTCATACCAAAGCAATAAATTCCGTAAGCCACCAACGGACCAACGACTGCCATAGAAACAGCGTTTGCACCTAGTGTCGTCAGCCCACCATGAGCAAGCAACAGCGCCTGAAACAGTAAAACAATGCTCCCCATTACCGTCATCGCAAGCGGACCGAACAAAACAGCACCTAACCCAACTCCTGTTGGATGAGAACTGCTTCCCGTCACAGACGGAATTTTTAATGCTGAAAGAACAAAGGTGAATGCTCCGGACAGAGCCATGAGCAACTTCAATTCAGGATTTTTACGCGTCACACGCAATAAAGAACGCAGTCCTAAAATAAAAAAAGGTAAAAAAATGATCCACCAAAAAATAACCCACTTAACCGGTAAAAATCCCTCCATGATATGCATTGCAAACGTAGATGTGGAGCTGCTAAATGTAAAATAAATGCTCAAACAACATACCAAAAGTGCTAATTTCCATTTATTCATTTTTCTCACCTTTCTACTTTCTTCTACTTTCTAGAAACTTTCAAAACACCAATGGGGGCAGTCGATTTCTCTGACATCGTCAACCCGTTTTTCGCATCATATCGATATGTCATCACTTCTTCTAACAGCTGACCATCTCGCAAATGTTTTTGCACAAGTTCTCTTCCCTTTTCCGCGTTCATGGCTTTGTACCATACTCCTTCAGGGTAGACGATGACAACACAGGCATCTTCACACCGGCCGTTGCAGCGTGTTCGAGATGTATGTACTTCGCTGTCCAATCCCAAACGCTCAATTTCCGAGCGAATCGCTGTTGTCACTTCCTCACCCCCTTTTCGCATACAACTGCCTCCATTGCAAATAAGCACATGATGTTTCATTCCGATTAAATTCCATGTCGCCACTTTTTTCCTCTCCTTTTTCGTCCAAATAAAAAGCACCTCTATGCGTAGAGGTGCAGAAAAAATGCATATAATAAGACAGCCGTTAAAAACCGATATAAAGGCACACTTTTCCCAGCACGTCTACCTATAATCCCGTAGGTATCCGTCTGAACAAATAAGGCAGGTCTCCTGACTTAGGATCTTCATTTCATTGCGTCTTCCCGAAAATTGCTTTCAGTGACATGATGCAATGAAACTCCCCATCACAGTGGCGGGTACCGTGACGGCTTTTCACCGTGCTTCCCTTTTAAGCCTATCCCTTTATGAGAAAGGCACCTTACTTGCTTTGACGAGTCATTCAGTTTTCAATGGAACAAGCTTCCTTATCCATAGTATTATAAATTTTCGAAAAACGTCAACAACTTTTTTCATCATTCTGCTTCAGAAAGCTTCGTTTGCGAAATGACGATCCCATCGCTGTCGGCATACACATAAGCGCCCGGCTCCCAGCGCACACCGCCAAATTCGAGCACAACATCACGCATTCCTTTTCCTTCTTTTTTGCTTTTCACCGGACAGGTGCCGATAGCCATGACCCCAAGCGGCATCTTCGCTATTTCAGCCGAGTCGCGAATGCAGCCATGAATGATGACACCTGCCAGCCCGCGATCGCAGGCGATTTGCGCAAGCCGATCCCCCAATAACGCGCAGTTTCGTGATCCTTTTCCATCAACAACGAGGACAGATCCTTTCGGAATCGTTTCAAGCGCTTGACGCACAAGCACATTATCCTCGAATACATCAACGGTGGCAATCGGTCCAGAAAATTCCTTTTTTCCCCCATAAGAATGTAGCGATAATTGACAAACTTGAAGTTGTTCGAAAAATTGGTCGCATAAATCCGCTGTTTTCACACCAATCCCCTTCCCTGTATGTCCGTTTTTTATATCATTTGACACTTTTGTCAAAAATCCTTCCAAACAAAAGAAAAAGGCCAAGCGCATTCGCTTGCCTTTATAGGAACTGGGCTAGCTGGATTCGAACCAGCGCATCACGGAGTCAAAGTCCGTTGCCTTACCGCTTGGCTATAGCCCAATGAATTAACTTCATGAGTTACTTCTTTGACTGTACTACGTGAGCTGACACCGCAGGACAATTTCAAGAATTTCTGTAAGGGAATTTGGGAAATCAGTTGACATGAATTTGCACTGCGGTATACCTTTTTTGTCTGTTCATTGATAGTTATGCCCTGTCTTCAACAAATTATACAAAAAGTCCACGCCCATTATCACTCTAAATGGTCGGCATAATACTTTAGAGCTCTCTGGTAACTATGCAATTCTTCATCATCAGTCGTATCGATTAGATTTTTTAACACAATTTCCATCGCCTCTGAATATCGTTTCAGACTATATAATGTTAATGCTAAAAATATTTGGACCGGCCTATAATCGGGAAACTGTTGCTGTGCTTTTGTTAAAACTTCCAATGATTCGTCATACTTACCCAAAACGCGATAAGTGCTTCCTAAACAAACAAATGCATCTTTTAAACTTTCTTCTTTCAGTCCTAAACGAACCGCTTTTTCATAAAATTCAACCGCTTCTTTTTCCAATCCCATCGAATCATGTACTTGCCCGCAATAAAAATGAATTTCACCATCATTCGGATAACGTTTGACCAAATCTAAAAGAAGTTCTCTTGATTGTTCTAAATGCCCTTCATTTCGCAGCTTGATAGCCAGCGCTAACGGAACGCTCATCCCCGTTTCTTCCCCCATCCTGTAAATGTTTGACGAATAACACTCGATGGCCTCCCCTGCCATCATAATTCGTGAATACAGAAACTCCTTCGATTTCCTGATCTCCCTTTTCAATGTCAAACCCCATGCGAGAGTGAAAAGCGATTGATGTACGATTGACAGGTGAAGTAACACAACGTACAAGCCGGCAACCTTTTTCTTTTACTGTTTCGAAAAACCGCTCATACAACCTTGAAGCAATTTTTCTCTTCCGGTAATCCGGATGAACTCCAACAAAATGAATATACGCTTCCTCTGGATATGTTTGGGAAACAAAACCAATCAAAAAGCCTATAATTTGTTCTTGCTCGATGGCAACAAAACTAGTGTTTTGAAAGTGAATGAAAAAGAGCTTTGGCAGCATGTCAACCATTTGTCTCCCGCCCCACCAGTCATTTAACACACTAATAATATCGTTGTAATCATGAGGAGATACATGACGAATCTGCATGTCAATCTTCCTTTCACTCAATTTTTTTCTAATATCAAAAAAGAATCATCCCTTTCCGTTCCAAAAGACACTGCAGGGATATTGGCACACACGAAAACGATATTAGGAACCAATCTTCAGACGCACGTTAAATGACCGTCGAGCGTGAACAACCATGCATCCTAGATATGCGCAAATCAGGGAACCACATTTTAGTAGCCGAAGAGAATGAAATCGTTCTCCGCCTACTAAATTCAGCGTAAAAAGAAACAACGGCTCTGCCGCATCGCCTCGTTTGGTATTAGCATTCATGCAACAAATGATCGAATGGACCCCCTTACCATCACGACAACAAACGGACGAGCGATTCATGTCGATAAAAAACTAGGCCTTCGAGAAGAAAGACGCTTCAAAAATCAGTTAAATTTAGAAAACAGCGTATATATCGGCGATGTTACTGTTTTTGTAAACGTCTCTCCAAATAATCAGCAAACATGACGAAACTAATAGCACAAATGACGGCCACGTACGGGCTAAGATGGTGCTTCTCTAACTCTTCTACCGCCTCCTTCTCTATTAACAGTTTTCCTTTCCCCAACTTATCGATATCGGATTTTGCGAGCGGCAGCGGTTTCGTAAGCGAGCAGATTCCCAGAGCCCCCGTATCGCCATGCTCGTAAACAAGATCGTCCCTCCCGATCCGCAACCCTCTCATCAAAGCCGATATAAACGACAACATGCGTTTTGTTCACTCTTCTTCACGTACGGCCGACTGAAAAGATCACCACACGCATCCCCCGGTTCGTTTCTTTTTGTTTCACACGTACACACGACTTCTCCCGAAAGCTTTTGCTGAACTCTTCCGCCGGTGAACGAGGAGGAACCACGAACAGGCGCCAATCGGTGTTTCTCGGCGCGCAAAACAAAATAAAAAGATGACACTCTATAACAACATCACACTCGCTTCATCGAATCACCCTTTTTTTCTAGTTAGTCGCGCAAAAGGAATGATTCGTTACAAGCAACTTTACATGGCTCCTTTGGCTAATTCCTCAAGCCGCTTTAATGCTTCTTCTTTATCAAAAGAGCTATACCATCGATCATTATACTCGTCTAAAATACGATAATGCTTGCTGATGATGTTTTGCTGCAGGCGAAACGGCCCCATCCGCTTAATTTCCTTCCACCATACTTTTCCACCTAGCGTTTTTCCTTTCGGCACGTCGATTTCTTCATGGGCAACCGTTTCAATCACTTCAAGTGGCGTGTCGCCAAGAAGCGATTCAATAATTTCGCTGTCGCGGAATAATGCGCATAGAGCGACCACTTGCGTCCAACTTGCCTGCGTCCGTCCTTTTTCAATTTGGACGAGCGTTTTTTTCGAAATCCCTAATACTTCTGCCATCTTATCTTGTGTATATCCCTTTTCCGTGCGAATCAGCTTCATTTTGCTTGAAAGAAGGTCGATTAATTCTTGTTTATCCATGTTTCTCCCCTCTTTTGTTGACATAATAAAATTATTGTTTATAAAATGGATGTTCTTTTATAAGTGTAATATTACAAGTTTTGTTTATACTCGTAAATATCATGATTTTTATATTGTCTTTTGTGTTCATGTTGATTATAATTCATTGAAAACTAGAGAGGAGAAAACAGGACTTGTTTCAAATCATCGAATATATACAAGAACCTTTTACTCTTTCAACAGATCAAACAAAAATACAGATTGATCGTGTATGTGAATTTCTCGCACAATCGTATTGGGCAAAAACAAGAGGCCGCGACACCATAATAAAGTCGATTGAACATTCACTATGCTTTTCTCTCTTTCACGAACAGACACAAATTGGATTTGCAAGGGTGATCACAGACGGAGCAACGTTTGCCTATTTGTGCGATGTATTCGTCGATGAAGCATATCGCGGAAAAGGGCTTGGAAAATGGATGTTACAATGCCTATTACAGCACCCTGACCTTATCCACATCCGCCGCGTTTTACTAGCCACCCAAGACGCCCATGGACTTTACCGGCAGTTTGGATTTCAGTCATTGCAAGAACCAGAGCGGTTTATGGAAAAACTGCACGAGTAGTAAACACCCCCTCCGTTTGATTGGAGGGGGTGAATGATTAATTTGGAAACGAAAAAGAAAGTTTTTTCTGTTCGTTATCCCAAATTAAGTAAGCATCAAACATTTTCTCTCCTTTTTTAAATCCTTTGATTACATCTGTCTTACCATGTTGCAGCAGCTTTTTCACATTCGTTTGAGAAATCCTTTTACCGAGAATCTTTTTGGAAATGGTGAACGGACATTTCGTTTTGGCATAATTCGTGCATCCGTAAAATTCTCCTTTATCAATCACTGTTCCATCACATAGTTTGCATTTGCCAATCGGTTTTCCAAGCGTCGCTTTTGACGTTGTGCGCTGTATTGTCTCGGTATTCAATCCGGTAAAGTCCCAGCTCTTTGACATTTCCAGCGCATCCTCAATGATTTTCGTCGATAGCTTCTTCACTTGTTCCATAAAATGAGCCGCTGACGCTTTTCCTTCACCGATTTCGCTTAGACGCTGTTCCCATTTCGCCGTCATTTCCGGTGAGGCTAAAATTTTATTACCAATCGCTTCGATTAACACTTTCGCTTTATCTGTTGCATATACTTGATTTTTCTTTACTTCGATATACTTTCTCTCTTTTAGCATCGTAATGATCCCTGCGCGAGTCGCTTCCGTACCGAGCCCTTCTGTTTTCGCAAGCACTTTTTCCAATTCTTCATTGTCGAGAAATTTCCCCGCTGTTTTCATGAGCGTAATGAGTTGGCCTTCCGTATAACGTTTCGGCGGCTGCGTTTTTCCTTCTTTTACGTCGACGTTGGCAACATAACCTTGCTCTCCTTCGTAGAGAAGAGGGAGAGCCGTGACATCGTCATCATCGCGCTGAAAGATCACTTTGCGCCATCCTTCTTGCACTTCTTGTTTTCCTTTCGAAACAAATTCCGCCCGTTGATCGACGAGAGTAATCACAGTTGTATAGTCAAAGATCGCCTGTTCATAATGGGCAGCAATGAGACGGCGCACGATTAAATCATAGATTTTCCGTTCATCATTTGATAATTTCTTAGGGTCAGTCACTTGTTCCGTTGGGATGATCGCATAGTGATCCGTCACCTTTTTTTCATTCACATATCGCTTATTGTGAAGAATCGAAGCATTCGGAAGCGGGAAAAACGGTTGATAATCAGGAAACGCGCTTAATTTTTGCAAAATCTCAGGAAATGTCTCTGCTTCTCCCCTTGTCACATAGTTGGAATCGGAACGGGGATATGACACAATCCCTTTTTGATATAGGCTTTGCAGTACATCAAGCGTCTTTTTCGGCGAAAATTGATAGAGCTTGTTCGCCGTTGCCTGAAGCGATGACAAATTAAATAAGAGCGGCGGCTGAAACGTTTTTCGTTCCGTTTTTACCTCTTTCACTTCTGCTTGTTTGTTTTGGCAAAATTCGGCGATTTTCTGAGCTAATCGTTCATCCTTTAAGCGAGATTCACTCTCTTTTGCCCATTTTCCTTCATATTGCTTCCCATCGATATTGAAGGTAGCCACTACTTCCCAAAATGGCTCTGATTGAAAATTTTCAATCTCTTTCTCACGTTTCACGATCAACGCCAATGTTGGCGTTTGAACTCGCCCAGCGGAAAAGACGTCATTCATTCCTTTTTGTTTTAATAAAATGCTGTAAATGCGCGACGCATTCATGCCGACGAGCCAATCGGCACAGGCGCGTGCGTATGCTTCCTCATATAAGTTGCGCGTCTCTCGTTCATCTAATAGTTGTCGAAATCCTTCGTAAATCGCCTTTGGAGTCAATGAGGAAATCCACAGCCGTTTCATCGGTTTTTTGACGCCGCTCATGTGAATGATATTGCGAACGATTAACTCTCCTTCACGCCCAGCGTCTCCGGCATGAATGATCTCCGTCACTTCCGGCTTTCTCAGCAGCTCTTTAATAGTGTGAAATTGCTTTGCCTTTGCTTTTTCAACTTCGTATTGAAACCTCTCTGGAATGATTGGAAGCGTATCAAGCTTCCATTGTTTCCACTCCGGACGATAACGTTCAGGCGGGGCGAGTTGAAAAAGGTGACCAACTGCCCATGTCATGTATGCACCTTTTGGAAAGAGCTCATTCGGAAAAATTTCAATATAACCCTGATGTTTTTTCGTTTGAAAAATCGAAGCTAATGTCGCGCCTTGGTCTGGCTTTTCAGCAATAATGACTTTCATCGCTTGTTTCTCCTTGTTGTTCATTCCTGCTTTTTACGGCACCTCATGTCCCATGGAGCTATGCAAAATATCAAACCATTGTTGACGATCCATCGATAATTCAAGAGCGCGAATCGCACTGAGAATGCGCTCTTTTTTCCCTGATCCGACAATCGGCATAATCCGCGCCGGGTGAACGAGCAGCCATGCATATAACACTTCGTCAATATTCGTTGCATTGAGCTCCTCTTTCACCTTTTCCAGCGTGTTTCTTAAACGAATCGCTTTTTCATCGTCAGCTGTAAAAATTTTCCCACCAGCAAGCGGTGACCACGCCATCGGTGGAATCCGTTTTTCTTGGCATAAATCTAACGTACCGTCTTCGATATTTTCAAGATTGTAAGCAGACACTTCGATTTGATTCGTCACTAGCGGGAAATCTAAATACGACTGCAACATATTGAATTGCGAGCGTTTAAAGTTCGAGACGCCAAAATAGCGGACTTTTCCTTCTCGTTTTAGTTGCGTAAACGCTTCTGCCACTTCCTCCGGATTCATAAACGGGTCAGGCCGATGAATAAGCAATACATCTATGTACTCAGTTTGAAAGTTTTTTAATGATTGATGAACGGACTCAATAATATGTTGTCTGCTTGTATCATAATGTTTAAGGCGATGCTCCGGACGGTTTTTCGCTACTAACTTGATGCCGCATTTCGTGACGATTTCGATTTGGTCGCGCAGCTCAGGCTTTAACGCCAACGCCTCTCCAAATAATGCTTCGCACGTATATCCTCCGTAAATATCAGCATGATCGAACGTGGTAATTCCTTGTTCTATACAAAACTCAATGAGTTGTAAAATTTCTTCTTTTGAATAATTCCATTCCGCTAACCGCCATAAACCATGAATCACTCGCGAAAATGTTAAATCTTCCGCTAAACGTATGCGTTCCAATTTATTGTCCTCCTTTAGTTTATTACCGTTAATGATGATGATATTTGACACGTTCCTCGATATTCCTGCTTTCGTTTCGAGTAAGCTTCCTGTTTTTGTACATACTACCTATAACAACGGTAAAAACAGGAAAGGAAGTTATGACAAATGAGAACTATGTGTTGTGTATTGCTCGCAACATGGATGAGCATCGTCCCTCTTCATACCCAAGCAGCCAAAGCAAACATTGAGCCAGAATATACATGGAACATTGCCGATATTTACCCTTCTCAAGCCGCTTTTCATAAAGATTATAAAGCTGTCGAGGACGCCTTACCCCAATTATCATCCTATCAAGGAAAGCTCCATGATGAAACAAATGTGGCAACCCTGTTTGCATTAAACGAAAAATTGTCACGGAAGCTCGAAAAGCTATCTCTTTACGCCCATCTACAGCAGGATATAAATATTGAAGACAAAACGGCAGCGCACTTAAAAGCGAAAGTTGAAACCCTTGCATCACGGTACGCGGCAGCAACCGCGTTTATCGAGCCGGAACTTTTAGCCCTTCCTAAAGACAAATTAACAGCGATCAAAAACAGCAAACATCTCAAACAATACAAGCGGTATTTTGACGAGCTGCTTGAACAAAAAGCGCATACCCTTTCGAAAAAAGAAGAGCAGCTGCTTGCTAGGATCGCTCCGATCACAAACGATCCAGAAAACATTTATAACAATGCCTCTCGCGGAGATTATACACCGCCTGTCATGCACACGCCAGACGGAAAAACGATTCAGCTAACGGAAGGAAACTATGTAAAAGCGCTGGAGCATCCGGATCGAGACTACCGGAAACGGGCGTTTCAGACGTTTTTTCATAGCTACGAGTCGATCAAAAATACGTCTGCTGCTACGCTATACGCCTCTGTCAAAGCGGACGAATTGTATGCGAAAGCGCGACGATACCCATCTGGGCTTGACGCAGCTTTATCTTCCGATGATGTGCCAAAGCACGTCTTTACGAATCTCATCACTTCCGTCAACAACCATTTGCCTTCCCTACATCGGTATATTGAGCTGCGCAAACAAGTGTTACGTGTCGAAAAGGTACATAGCTACGATATGCATGTTCCACTTGTGAGCCAATCGGTAGCAAAAACAATGAAATTTTCCATCAGCGAAGCACAAGAACTCATCCTCAAAGGATTACAGCCGCTTGGGAAAGAATACGTATCCAATGTCCGGCATGCCTTTGAACATCGTTGGCTTGATGTATATCCGCGTCCGAAAAAATATACAGGCGCGTATAATACAGGAGCCTATGACACTCATCCATTTCTTTTGTTAAATTACGATAATTCCCTCGATGGCATGTTAACGATTGCTCACGAAATCGGTCACGCGATGAATTCCGTATATACGAATCAAAAGCAACCTTATTACTATTCTGGCCAGTCGATTTTTACCGCCGAAGTCGCCTCAACAGCCAATGAATGGCTGATGATGGATTACCTTATGCAGCGAGCGAAAACGGATGAAGAAAAGCTGTATTTATTAAATCAACAAATTGATCAAATTCGCGGAACGGTGTACACACAAGTAATGTATTCCGAATTTGAACAAGCGATTCACAAGAAAGTGGGGCAAGGCGAAAGTTTAACGGCGGAGGAACTCAACACATTGTGGCTCAATTTGCTCAAAAAATATTATGGTCCCGCCTATGCAGCGGACCCGGAAGCAGCGCTCGGCTGGCTGCGCATTCCCCATTTTTACGACGCCTTTTACGTCTATAAATACGCTACATCACTCGCCGCTTCGTTTGAACTTGTGAAACAAATAAAAGAAGATCCAACAGGAACAGCAACAAAGCGCTATTTGCGATTTTTAAGTGCCGGGACATCCGATGATCCTATTCCATTATTGCAAAAAGCAGGCGTTGATATGACGTCGCCTGAGCCGCTAAACAACCTGTTCACCTACTTCGACTCGCTTGTCAATGAAATGGAGAAAATTCTTCGCAAACAAGGGAATTTGTAAAACGAAGTAAGCCGCTTCCAACGTGGTGGAAGCGGCTTACTCTTTATGACGCTTGTCCGTTTTTCGCCACTATCACTGATTTCAACTGCATGCGCAAAATCAGTGATTGAATGATCGAAAAACAACCGCCGACAACCCAGTAAAGCGATAAAGCTGATGGGACAGAGCTCGCGCCAATGAAAATCATCACAGGCATAATATATGACATCATCATCGTTTGCGGCGATTTTTCCGCAGTCATCGACGGTGAAATACGCAATGAAATAAACGTCGTTACGCTAGCAAGAATCGGCAAAATGAAATACGGGTCCGTATGACCGAGCTGTACCCATAAAAACGAATGAAGCTTAATTTCTTGCGTACGCGAAATCGCATAATAAAGGGCCATAAAAATCGGCATTTGAATAAGCGCTGGCATACATCCGCTCATCGGATTAATTCCATGCTTTTGGTATAAAAGCATCATTTCTTGTTGTAATTTTCTCTGTGTCTCTACATCGTTGCCTTTATACTTTTGTTGCAACTTTTGAATTTCTGGACGAAGCTTTTGCATCGCTACCGTTGTTTTAAACTGCTTTAACATGAGCGGCAATAAGCAAAAGCGAACGATTAACGTCAACGTAATAATCGCTAATCCATAATTATTTCCAAAAAAGTGCCCCAATGTCAAAAGAAGCTTCGACATTGGATACACAAAATAATGATCCCATACTCCTTGGCTATGCTCCGTAATCGGCGCATTGCGGTTGCAACCACTCAACAATCCCACGATCCCTAGCAAAAAGAAAATCCATTTTTTCTTCATATGCATCTACGGCCTCCTTGTTAGTTTCATTGATGAATGAACAAACAAGGAGCCTACTTCCTTCTTCATCGGAAACGTGCGATCGTTCACGCGCTGGGATTTTCCGTTGTCGCGATGTAAAGAAGCGACGAGCCGGGAAAAACAAGCAGAAGCGGTATCCGCTATCAACCTCCTGCTCAAAGTAACCAAGCGCGACATCATATAAAAATGCTTTTGTTTGCCGGTGCTGAGTGATATAGCACTTCATCGCGACAAACAAAGCACTGACAAGCGGCAAATACGTCAGTATGTCGACGGGCGTCTCCATTGACCCCACCTCTTTTCTATCATCAAAAATCTCTCGTACATAAACATAGCAGATTCTGCAAGGAAAGAAAAGAAGAATGTGCAGAATGACTAGTGAACAAAGCCGCTAATCGATTGCAACCATTCCGTAAATAATTCGTATTTCATGCCGACATAAATCAGCAACGAAAACGCTAGATAAAAAATCATCGTTTCCGAAAAACTTCCTGTCCGATATAATGGAATTTTATACCGCTTCGTTTGAAACGGCCATAAAAGCGGTACCCCTTGAACAGAAAAAAAATCTTCCATAATATGAAACAAATACCCAAGCACAAAGCCAATGGAAAATAAAGAAGACGACTCAAACGTAACAACAAGCGCTATCACTGCCCACACGAGAAGCGAATGCGTCATGCCACGGTGGCCAAACGCTTCCTTCACTTTGCCGGACACTCCAAAGGAACGCCGGCCAACATATGAATTCGGTTCATCGATATCCGGAAGTAAACTTCCGATGACAATGCCTGCTGTATAGCTTGCTGTAAACGAAAGCGGCGTTTGTGACGCCACCGCCGCTCCCATTAGTAACGATGTGACAATATGACTATGGTAGCGCAATAACCATCACCTACGTGTTGAAAACTTTTCTTTTTAATTATAGCACACGCAAAAGAATATTTGTTCGTTTTTTCTTTAAAAGACTTTCGCTCTCTATGACACTTAGTGTCGTCTCCCGCGATGTATATGCAACAAAGACATTCATCTCTTTTTGCCACTTTTGGTACGAATTTATGCCTCCAAAGGTTTCAAATTGATATAGTCAATGATAAAAAACACGACTTCCCGTTTCTCTAGAGAGCCGTGTTTAACTTTTTACGTAAGATATTATTTCCCCTTAAAATATCGCGACAATTCCACAATCATTGCCCCCATCCGTTCCAACTCAGGGGAGACGACGCGAGCTACTCCTTCCTCATGAAGCGCTTCTGCTGTTACTTTTCCCACCGCACATGCGACGACTCGTTCCGCAAACGCGCGGCGGAATTTGTCGATATCTTTTTGCTCCTTCACAAACGAGAATAAAAAGCGAACTTGCATCGCTGCTGTAAAACAAACAGCGTCAACTTTATGATCAATAATTTCTTCAGACAACTGCTCAAGAACATCGGAATCCGGTGCCACGTGTCGATATGGGAGCAACTCCGTATACACCGCACCATTTTCGTAAAGAAACTGCTTCAACGTCGGTGCAGTGTCCCCATGCAATTGTACGACAACATTTTTCCCAGTAAAAGAAAACGGCTGAAGTGAACGAATCAGTCCCTTTGTCGTGCCATCATCACTTGCGGCAACAGGGGAAATTCCGATTTTCTTTAGCGCGGCAACTGTCTTATATCCCCGCACTGCTACATTCGCTTGACCAATCGTCTCCAGCCACTCCTCTTTCACTCCCTCGCGTTCCGCCGACTCTATTAACGTCTCCACTCCAACACCCGTCGTGAAAATCATCCAATCTGGGCGCATCGCGATGACCGTACGGATTTCTTCTCCTAACTCATCTTCTTTCGAAAACACCGTTCCTTGTGCCGAACGAACAAGCGGGATGCCTCCTTGCTTTTCAATGAGGGCTTTCATTTCCTCTAATTTTCTTGAGGCGCATAGTACAATTCGTTTCCCTTCCAATGCTTCTTCCTCCCCCTTACAGCTAGTGATTTCATTCTAAAATACAATCCTATCATTCGGCAATAAGAAAAAGGAACGGTCTCTCCTTCGTCGGTAGAGTCCGCTCCCTTCCCAATCTAATGTGTATGTACGAATTTCTCATCTCTTATATCAAAAGAACCGTAAATACGCGTTGGCCGAATCGAAATAATGTCATCTAAGCAAATGTTGGTCAATCTCATCTTTCGGTTATAGACAAACAGCTTTCGCGTATCTTTATATAACTTGACAGGTAAAAATGTCGCTTCTCCTTGATGTGTCTTAATTTTCACCGGTTGTTTTTGTTGAATCCACGTCATTAATTGCTTATATGTCTCCCTCATTATATGACAATCCCCCTTCTACATGACGTTACATTAAAAATTATAAAAATAAAACAGGGGAAGAATAAACGAAAAAAAATCAACAAATTCCTAACGAAATCGCGCATTTGTCGTTTATTGAATAAAGTTGAGCACGAGGAACTTTTCTCGTGCTTGATATCGTATTATCGATATAACAACACGCATGCAGCTGTTCGGTCAGCACCTCACCAACACTGCGAAATTTCAATCCATATCTTATTATTAGAACGCTACAGACCTTCACCAGCGATTGCTTTCGTAAGACTTGCTATCGTCAAACAGCGGTACGTTGTTGTTAAAAACTAACTATGCTTTCTAATTTTAAATAGTTTTTATTGATGAGATAAAAGCAGGATAGCAAACCTATCCTGTTTGTGTTGAAAAATAAAGATTTATGTCAAAAAAACTCTAATGATTCACTCTTAACATCCGACATGTTTTTTGTTTACAATGTAATATATTAATCAATCATTGTTAAAACTTTTTTATTGCACCAAACGAAAGAAGGTGTGTATATGGTTAATATTCTCAAAGACTTCCTGCTCAATTTATTTTTTATTCTTATTCCGATTTTCGTCGTTCCGTTATGGATTGAAGAGAAAAATGTCCCGGAAACAATCAAACAACATGTTTTATCTTTTTGTTCTGCTTTCGTCATTATCCTATGCATGATATTTCCTATCAGAATGGACACACACTATGTTTACGATTTACGTCAAATTCCACTCTGGTTAGGAAGTTTGTATAAAGGACCTGCTGCTAGCGTACTCCTCTGTTTCATCACAATTGGTTACCACTTCTTTTTCGGAGGGCGTGGTTTTACGATTACGGCCATTACATCGATTTTTATTACGCTCACTAGCATGATGTTATCAAAAAAGTTTTTGTCGCTATCCTCTAAATATCGTATTTTTCTAGCATGTTCCTTATCGGTTTTTTCGGGGGCGTTATCCGTCGCTTTAGGTCATCTGCTTTATGGGGTCCCGCCTACCTCTTTTTCTCTTTCACTCGTTTATTTACCGATTCAATCCATTTGCATGTTACTTACGTGCTATTTAAAAGAAATGTTATATAAAAATATTGCATTACGAAAACGGATTATTCGCGCAGAAAAAATGGAAGCCGTTAGTCATTTAGCAGCCTCGATTTCCCATGAAGTTCGAAATCCTCTTACTGCGGCGCGCGGATTTATGCAGCTTCTTGAGCAAGGGCAGCTATCAGCGGAAAAGCGGAAACAATACGTGCAAATTGCGATCGAAGAGCTTGACCGGGCTGAAGCGATTATCACTGATTATTTGACATTTGCGAAACCAGCTCCAGAATCTGTCGAAAAATTAAATGTAAAAACAGAAATTGAGCGCGTCATCGACCTTTTACGCCCGTTTGCTAACATGAATAGCGTCGAGTTTCAAACCTTGCTAGCTCCCTTCAACGTAAAAGGGGAGCGCGAAAAATTCCAACAATGTTTAATCAATATTATAAAAAACGCTATTGAAGCCATGCCAAATGGTGGCACATTGCAAATTTATGTTTCTATCGAAAATGGACGAGTGCTCATCCGCGTCTCCGATACGGGCATTGGCATGACCAAAGAGCAAATGGAACGGCTGGGAGAACCTTATTTTACAACAAAAGGAATTAAAGGAACGGGGCTTGGGATGATGGTAGTTTATCGTATTATTGAATCAATGAATGGAACCATTCACATTACGAGCGAGGTCAACAAGGGAACCGAAGTGTCCATCTATCTTCCGCTTGCACAATCTTGGAAAAATACAATCGCTAACGAACAAGAAAAAGTGTTTGCGACATAACAAAAAATGAAATACAGGAAAACTTCCGTTTTATTTATGTTATGCTGTTGTTCGAATTGAATACATATTGATCTAAAAAAATCCGGCTGTTTGAACCTGTTTCGTTTCGAACAGCCGCTTTTGTCCATATACCATCCTTGTTTCTTGAATTGCTGGGCATATGCGGTCCCTGACGCCTCATCTACATCAGCGAGTACCACCTTCGTTCCTTCACGGGCAAATAGAGCTGCTGTTTCTAATGCTGTTCCATTGTCCTCTTCACAGTAGTGATGTCGACATTTGCCTGACCGCATTGCTTATCTCCCCTGTTCAAGGGACTATTCCCTTGATTGCCTTACTTTTTTGCGAAATAACATTATGATTGTTTATTTCTCCAATTTTTTAATATTTCTTATTTTGGGCTTTAATTGAACATCATCTTTTTTGCTTCTCCTGCGCCATTATATTAAAATGAAAAACAACGAATACATCAAAAAAAGGAGAAGAAAAACTTCGATGATTAACTTAAAAACAGAAAGAGAAATTCAGCTAATGCATGAAGCGGGAAAATTGTTAGCTGCTTGCCATCAAGAAGTCGCAAAGCTCATTCATCCGGGAATCACGACGCTTGAGATTGACCGTTTCGTGGAAGAATTTCTGGCTCAACACGGCGCTGTCCCTGAACAAAAGGGATACAGAGGCTATCCGTATGCGACATGTGCTTCGATTAATGATGAAATATGCCACGGCTTTCCACGTAACGAACCTCTAAAAAATGGCGATATTGTTACTATTGATTTTGTAGTCAATTTACATGGAGCTCTTGCCGATTCGGCATGGACGTATCCAGTTGGCGAAATCAGCGAAGAAGTCAAAACGTTGCTTCATATCACAAAAGAATCCTTATATAAGGGCATTGAACAAGCCGTCGTCGGCAACCGAATTGGCGATATTGGCTATGCGATTCAGACATATGTGGAAACAAACGGTTTTTCTGTTGTTCGCGATTTTACTGGTCACGGGATCGGTCCAACCATTCATGAGGAACCCTTTATCCCTCATTTCGGGGAAAAAGGAAAAGGAATGCGGCTAAAAGAAGGCATGGTCATTACGATCGAACCAATGGTTAACATTGGAGATTGGCAAAGCAAAATGGACGACAACGGCTGGACGGCAAGAACCGTCGACGGCTCCTATTCTGCCCAATATGAGCATACGATTGCGATTACGAAAAATGGACCATTAATTTTAACAACACTTTGATAGTTGAAGATCATAATGATACAGGGCTAACCGAAAGAGAAAAGGTTAGCCCTAATCATTAGACTGCTGTTTATTTTCTCGCTGTTGTTCTAATATAAGTTTACATAATATAATTCCTGTCATCAAAACCATCGGTAGAAACAACGTTTCCTCATTCATTTCCACCTATCTTATAGTCGAAAACTTTCTACCGCTTTTTCCAACTTTTCCGTCACTCTTCCTACTTGCTGTGTGGATACTTCGATTTCTTCCATTGCTTTCATTTGTTTTTCGACGGCTTCCATGGCTTTTTGAATAGTTTGTGCCGTTTCTTTTGTTGAAGCGGCCGATTGCTCTACAGAAGCGGCAATTTCTTCAGAACCTGCCGACATTTCTTCCGTTACCGCTGATACTTCTTGAATCTCACCATTCGTTCGCTGCATGGCTTCTAAAATGGATCGGAACGTTACCCCCGCTTCATGTACAGATTTTGTTCCTTTTTCCATTTCATTCATGCCTCGTTGCATTTCGCTAACAGCTTCTTGAGCCGTTTGTTGGAACTGTTGAACCATTTGAGCGATCGTTTCGGTAGAACGCTTTGATTGCTCCGCTAGTTTTCGTACTTCATTGGCAACGACAGCAAATCCTTTTCCATGCTCTCCTGCACGCGCTGCTTCGATATTGGCATTCAAGGCTAGCAAGTTCGTTTGTTCGGCAATGGCAGTAATTACATCGAGAATTTTGCCGACTTTGACTACACGCTCGCCTAATTCAGCCATTTTACGGGATGTTTGTCGAACTGCATCGCTCATATGTTCCATTTGCTGCACAGCTCTTTCGATTTGCTCGTTACCTTGTTCCACTTGTTTCATGACATCATTCGAAAATTCAGCAACTATAGCAGAAGACTCCGCGATTTTTTGAACACCAATCGTCATTTCCTCAATCGCTGTAGCAGATTCATCCATGCTCACTTTTTGATGCTCAGCATGAGTAGACACGATGTGCATCGCTGCCATGATATCTTCATGACAACGTCGAACGTCCCCTATATTTTCGCTCAGCTTTTCGAATGATTGAACGGTTTCGTGCATGCTACGCGTAATGTCCTGTAACATTTCATCCATGCGACGAACCATTCGCTGAAATGAATGAAATAAACGAGCAATTTCATCTTGTCCTTTTACATTCACTTGATTAAGAGCATACTCAGCATGTTGAAGATCGCCTGACGCAATGTTTTCGGCTACCTTATCTAACAAGGCAAGCGGTTTTAGCCGTTTGCGAATCATCAAAAAGGAAAGGCTGCTCACCATCACAATTCCTATCACAAAAATGACGATAAATATTGGCAGTTGCCCCTTCAGAACTTTACTTTGAATGACACCGACTTTTTTTGCAGAAATATCGACTCCTAATATACCGATGACTTTTCCATTATAGATAATCGGAGCGAACGCAGATAAGTAGTCCCCGTACTTTGGATCGTGAACGATGTTCGTACTGCTTGATCCCCCTTTTAAAACAGGTACAATATCGTCATACTTCACAGTGCTTGCCGGTTCGCCAATCTTAGAAGCGACCTTAGAGTCTTTTGGCTGTCCGTCGATTAAAAGAGACAATTTCTTCGTTTCTTCATCTGCCTCTAACGTATACACATACAGCGCACCTGCTTTTTCGCGCAAATCATTTAATTCCTCACGTAATGACCAGTATGTATCATTTTCTTTTTTTTTCTGTAAAAACGCATAATAATCATCTGCGTTGAAATGTGAAACAAGATTTTGGGCTGTTTCAATGCCATATGAAGAAATAGTCTGTTCTACGGTTCGCTTCGTCATTTGAAAAAATAAGCCGATGTTAAAAATGAATAAAATTAGCATAAGACCAGCAATTAAAAAAAATAATTTGAATGCTAAATGTTTTTGTATCTTTTCCTTCATATATAAACCTCCTCACACAAAAATAATATATCTTTTTTGAGTATCAGCAACAATTTTTTTTCAAAGAAAAAAGCTGACTGATGATGTCAGCTTTTATCCGTTCCACACTTTAACAAAGAATGTTCGCTGGCGCGGACCGTCGTATTCGCAAAAGTAAACTCCCTGCCATGTTCCCAACAAAAGCTCGCCATTTGTAATAATGACGTGTTGTGAAGCGCCGACCGTACTTGCTTTCATGTGCGCCGCCGTATTTCCTTCCGCATGCCGGTCAAGCGGGTGTTCCCACGGATACGTTTCATCGAAGCGTCGCATCATATCCCGCTTCACATCCGGATCAGCGTTCTCGTTAATTGTAATACCTGCCGTTGTATGTGGACAATACACAATGGCAATTCCTTCTGATACACCCGCTTCACGGACTACCTGTTGGACGAAATGAGTAATGTCGATCATTTCATCTCGCTTTGTTGTTCGAATCGTAAATGATTGTAACATCTCGCTTCCTCACCCTGTATCAATGATTTGTCAAGAAAAAACCGTTTTTGCTACTCTTAAATTATAATCCAAGCGAAAAAAAGGATGAAGTGCAATGAGACAAAAACGGTATGAAAATTTGGACAGCGTCTCGACGAAAAAAACGTTTGCCGATTTTCGTCGATGGCAAAAAGAACGAAAAAACAAGAAAAAAGATCTTTCTTATCAAGTACCTCACGCCGGTACGCAAGAGTACATACAGCTTCATACTAATCGTTCACGCACGCTACTGGCATGGGTTGGACATTCAACATTCGTTATTCAGCTAAACGGCATAACGATCGTCACTGATCCCGTTTGGGCGATGCGAATGGGAACAGCAAAGCGACTAACCGCGCCGGGAATTGCGATAGATGATATGCCAAGTATAGATGTAGTGCTGATTTCTCATGGACATTACGATCATTTGCATTTCCCAAGCATCCGGAAGCTTAAAGGAAACCCTCATATTTTCGTTCCGGTCGGGCTTGGCCGCTTGTTTTTACGGAAAGGATATGAACACGTCACCGAATACTCTTGGTGGGAAGAAATGAAGTATCGCTCTGTGACGTTCACCTTTGTTCCGGCGCAACATTGGACAAGACGCACGTTATTCGATACGAATACATCCCATTGGGGAGGATGGGTCATTCAAGCGGACGATAAACCAACATTTTATTTTGCTGGTGACAGCGGTTATTTCCGCGGTTTTCGCGAGATTGGCGAACGCTTTTCCATCGACTATGCACTCCTGCCCATCGGTGCTTATGAACCAGAGTGGTTCATGGGACCGCAGCACGTCACTCCCGAAGAAGCGGTACAAGCGTTTCTTGACTGTCAGGCGAAAACATTTATCCCTATGCATTACGGAGCATTTCGTCTCGCTGACGATACGCCAAAAGAAGCACTCGACCGTTTGCTTAATGAATGGAAACGACGCCAACTCGAAATGGAACGTCTAAAATGTGTAAAGCTTGGCGAAGTGCTTGATTGCGACTTTCGTGATTAGACATATTTCCATTGAAAAAGCACCCGCAAAAAGCGGGTGCTTTTTCATAATAATATGGGTATGTCGAATCTCCTCTGCTTTTCTAATTATCATACCCACGAAACACGTACGGTTCTTTCGGCTGTTTTATTGGATGCCATGATTCTACTTCAACGTATGGAATCGTTGCATTATACGGTTGATAGTAAATCGTTGACAATTTTCCCTTTACATGAATCCATTCATCGTTGTTCAAATGGGGCGTTTCTGAAAACTCCGTTAACAGTCCATAGACTCCTGAATCCGCTACACAGTGAATAATGCCGAATCGAAGCAGGAATAATTGGTTGTTCTTCGTTGTTTGGTCATGATAAACAAATCCATCGAATTCAATCTCTTTATCACTGAACTGCCCCGGAAATTGATAAATTGTTTCCATCGCTTTTAAATAATTTTGATCATTCAGCACAAGATGAGAGTAATTCGAAAACTGTGCCAACTCTTTTCTCATCAGGGCATCATAGCCATCTTTGCCGTAATAAATACTTGTATCAGGGCGAAGAAATTGTCGTTGCACAAATGGGTCTTCGCTTTTTGTATCAAATCCCGGTATATGAAACCCTTTTGCCTTTACCATCTCTGAATCTAGCGTCGCAATCGGGAAAAGCAACGCGGAAACAATCGGAAAAATAAAGACGGCATAATTGAGCGCTTTTTTCCATCTTGCTTGTTCTTCATGATGATGGTGATGACAGCACGATTCATCGTGACACTGATGCTTCTCGGCTCGATTCGCAATCACAAATTGAATAATGGTTAAAAAAGCAAAGATAAAAATCGCGCTGAATGATAAATATGAATATCGCATATTAATATATCTGCTTATATCACCGGTTACGTGCAAGTGAAAAAATAAAAATGTAAAACCAAGTAAAATGTATGTGCGCAGCATTCGGCCTCCCCCCTTAAATAAACAGTGAACCAACAAATACAAAAATAGTAATATAAGCAATTAACACGATCACAAAACGCGTTTTAAACGACTGCAACAACATCAGCGTATTTTTTATATCTAACATAGGACCATACACTAAAAACGCAGCTAGTGCCCCAAATGAGAATGTGTTTTGAAAGGAAGAGGCGATAAACGCATCAGCTTCCGAACATAATGATAACACAAAAGCAAGCGCCATCATCACAAGAGAAGAAGATATCTTCCCTTGTCCGATCGCAAGAAGCGTGGACGTTTTGATATGCGTTTGCATCACCGCAGCCGTAAACGCACCAATGATCAAATATTTTCCTGATGAGAAAAATTCTTCAATCGTATGTTCAAGCGTCCCCATCCACTTTTCTTTTAACGACCGGGCAGGGGCCGCTTGAATAACTTCTTTTTTCCGTAATTGATCATCTTTGTATTGTATTGATAACAACAAGCCGATCGTCACCGCAACGATACATGAAAAAATCGAACGGTAAAGCACCATTTTGATATTGCTACCAAACGCGATATACGTCGAAAACAACACGATCGGATTGATGACAGGACCTGTTAGCATAAACGGAACCGCCGCATACAACGGCACCCCTTTTGCTACTAAACGGCGTGTAATTGGAACAATCCCGCATTCACAGGCAGGAAATAACGCCCCAATACACGTTGAATACACAACCGCTAAAACTTTATTTTTTGGTACCCATCTTTCTATCATCTCTTCGGTTACAAACATTTGAATAATCCCGGAGATAAAGACGCCAATTAATACAAAAGGCAATGATTCTATTAAAATACTAACAAAAATCGTATTGAGCTGAAGAAACGATTTCATCAAGACACAAGCTCCTTTAGTAATATTTACAACCATTTATTTTACCATGATTGAATCCATCCTTTCATGAAAATTTAATGAGATTTTGTTATTAAAAAAAGAAAACCGAGCAGGAAATATCCCACTCAGTTTTTGCTGACTTTATTTGTTATTCTTTCACTTCCCTTTTCCACAATCCAATCATAAGTGCTGTAACAATAGAACCGATCAAAATCGCCAGCACATATAACCACGAGCTTCCTTTCACGATTGGAATGACGAAAATTCCGCCATGCGGAGCTGGAAGACCGATTCCAAACAACATCGTTAACGCTCCCGCAATAGCAGAGCCGACAATAATAGAAGGAATGACACGCACTGGGTCAGCAGCAGCAAACGGAATCGCTCCTTCTGTAATAAACGATGCTCCCATGATATAGCATGTTTTTCCTGCTTCGCGTTCTGCTTTTGTAAATTTGTTTTTAAAGAACGTCGTCGCAAGCGCTAATCCTAATGGCGGTACCATCCCTCCTGCCATGATCGCTGCATGCGGTGCATAATTGCCGGCATCAATCATCGCAAGTCCAAATGTAAACGCTGCTTTATTAATCGGACCACCCATATCCACCGCCATCATTCCACCAAGAATTGCACCTAATAAGATCAAGTTGCCTGTTCCCATATTTTCAAGCCAATGTTTCATTCCGTCATTTAGCGCTTTGACCGGATCGACAACAACATACATCATGATAAGTCCCGTAATTAGAACACCAAATAATGGATAAAGCAATACTGGTTTAATTCCTTCAAGCGATTGCGGCAAGCGACTAAACAGTTTCTTTAGCCCAACGACTAAATAGCCAGCGAGGAAACCAGCAATTAAGCCTCCTAAAAAGCCGGCTCCACCGTTTGCTGCCATAAAACCGCCCACCATTCCCGGCGCAAAACCAGGGCGATCGGCAATACTCATCGCAATAAACCCAGCAAGAACCGGAATCATCAACGCAAACGCGCTGCCGCCACCAATATCCATCAATGCTTTCGCAATCGGGTTAAACGATGGGTCTTTCGGGTCAAATGCTTTAATACCGAAGATGAACGAAATCGCAATGAGAATACCGCCGCCAACAACGAACGGAAGCATATTGGATACACCGTTCATCAAATGCTTATAAAAACCGGTACGAGGCTTCGCTTGTGGCCTTTCTACTTTTGTTCCGCTTCCTTGGTAGATCGGCGCATCTTGTTGTAATGCTTGTTCAATGAGTTGTTCCGGTTTGCGAATCGCTTGTGCGACCGGTACTTGAATGACATGCTTGCCTCTGAACCGCTCCATTTCAACTTGTTTATCAGCCGCAACAATAACTGCGACTGCTTCTTCGATATCTTGTTCCGTTAATTTGTTTTTCACACCACTTGAACCGTTTGTTTCTACTTTGATGTCGACATTCATGTCTTTCGCTTTTGCCTTTAATGCATCTGCTGCCATATACGTATGGGCAATTCCTGTTGGACAAGCGGTAACAGCTACAACTTTTTTCCGTGACGACGCCGTTTGTTGGGTTTCTTCTTGTACTTCCGCTTCTTTTCGAGCAATCACCTCAATGACTTCCTCATCAGTTGAAGCGCTTTCAATTTGTGAACGAAAAGACGCGTCCATCAGCATCGTTGACAAGCGGGCTAACGCCTCTAAATGCGTATTGTTTGCCCCTTCTGGAGCGGCAATCATAAAAAACAAATAGCTAGGTTTCCCATCTAATGCATCGTAATCAATCCCGCTTTTAGAACGACCGAAGGCAACAGCAGGAGTTTTGACCGCTGCTGTTTTCGCATGAGGGATGGCAATGCCATCACCTACGCCTGTCGTGCTTTGCGCTTCACGAGCCAAAATCGATTCTTTAAATGCATGAGAATCGTGCAACACTCCCGCTTTATCCAGCTGTTGGACAAGCTCATCAATCACTTCCGCTTTCGTTCTTGCTTTTACATCAAGAACAATCGTTTCTTTCGTTAATAAATCCGTTATTTTCATATACACCAATCCCCCTTTTATAGGTGAGTCACTTTGACTTCACTCACTAATTGCTCTACCTTTTCTTTGGTACATAAGTCCTCGGAAAACGCCGTTGCACTCCCCGTTGCAACACTATAGGCAAACGCTGTCTCCAAACTTTTCCCGCTTGTATACGCTGCCAAAAATCCTGCCACCATCGAATCACCTGCGCCAACCGAGTTTTTCACCGTTCCTTTTGGCGCTTCTGCAAACAGTGTCATCTCTTTATTAAAAAAGAACGCACCATTTCCAGCCATGGAGACAATCACGTTTTCCGCGCCTAATTCGATTAACCGACGTCCGCATACGATGACATCTTCTTTTGAATAAAAGGATGTGTCGAATAATTCACTCAACTCTTTATGATTCGGTTTGACGAAAAACGGTTGATTTGTAATCAGTCGTTTTAACGCAGGTCCGCTTGTATCAACGACCACTTTTACATTCGCTTTTTTCGCCTTATCCATCATTCGGTGATACACGTCGGCGGAAAGCGATGACGGAATGCTTCCGGCTAATACAAGAATGTCGTCTTCTGATAATGCACTTATTTTTTGCATTAACGCTTCTTCATGTTCAGGAAGAATCGCCGGACCTTGGCCGTTAATTTCCGTTTCTTTTCCGTCTTTTAATTTAATATTAATGCGCGTATCTCCAGGTACTTTGACAAAATCAAACTGAATGTGTTCTTGACGTAATTGTTGTTCAATAAATGCCCCCGTGAATCCGCCGATAAATCCTAAAGCAGTATTGTCAACATTGAGCCGCTTTAACACGCGGGACACGTTAATCCCTTTTCCTCCCGGGAATGTAGCCGTTTTCATCGCTCGGTTCAGCTCGCCAATTCGTAACTCATCGACTTGCACAATATAGTCAACAGAAGGATTCAACGTACATGTATAAATCATCTTTTCACAACCTCTATCGCTGTTTTTGCTTCGTATAGTTCCAAGAGCTCTTCATCCAATTCATCAACAATAAGCGTTGCTTCTTCTAAATCAGCAATTTTCGCAAACGTACTTTCATTTAGCTTCGAATGGTCTGCAAGAATATAAGCGTGCTGCGACAGTTTCATCGCTAATCGTTTCACCATCGCCTCCTCAGGATCCGGTGTCGTATAACCATAATCGAGATGAATGCCGTTTGCGCCGATAAAACATTTATCAAAACTATAACTCTCTAATGCATTCAACGCACCACGGCCAAGAAGCGCTTTCGTTTTTTTCTTAATGAATCCGCCAAGTAAATACGTGGGGATTTCATGTTCAAGCAATGCATCGACATGCATGATCCCGTTTGTGACAACGACAATATCCTTTCCACGCAAATGCGCAATCATTTCAAATGTTGTCGTTCCCGCATCTAAATAAATACAATCACCGTCTTGAACAAAGCTTGCGGCATATTCGGCAATCATTTTCTTTTCCTTCATGTTTTTCGTCGACTTTTCAAGGACGCTCAACTCTTCTCGTTTTTGATGCAGCAACGCCGCACCGCCATGGACGCGTCGCAATTTTTTTTCCTTTTCTAACTGCGTTAAATCGCGGCGAATCGTCGACTCCGATGAATGTGTCGCCTCGACTAATTCTTGCAGTTTCACAACTTCCTTTTCAGCAAGAAGCTCTAAAATAATCCGGTGCCGCTCTGCCGTCAGCAAATCCTCACCTCCCATCAAGGGATGTTTCGCTTGTACTATTATCATAATCGAAAGCGCTTTAAAAATCAATCAAAAACATTAAAAAACTATCAAAATCAGTCAAATTATATCTATAAAACAACCAAAATCAATCAACTATATAAAAATGTAAGTCCTTCTGCTTCCAGGCAACCGATAATCAAAGCATAAAATAAAAAAACGCTGTTCACTTACAAGAGAACAGCGTTTTTTATTCATAGCGCTTATACATTCCATATGAGGTTGGATACGTATAAGCAAACCCAAACTGCTTATACAATCGATCCGCTGGCGGATCAGCAATTAAACTGACGTACGCACCCTTTGGGGCATGCGTGTCTAAATAATGCATAATCTCTTTCATGATTTGTTTGCCAATCCCTTTTCCTTGATAGGCAGGATCTACAGCAATATCAACAATTTGATAAAAGCACCCCTCATCGCCAATGACCCGTCCCATTCCGATAAACGTTTCACTGTCGTATATACTGACCGCAAACAAAGAATGTTTTAACCCTCGTTCAGCCGCTTCGATACTTTTTTCACTTAGCCCTGTTTTTTGGCGTAGATGAACATATGCTGAGACCGTCGGCACATCGTAAACGATGCGATATCGTTCCATTTATCCTCTCATTCCTTTTCATCTCGATTTTTTTAAAAGACAAGATTGCTAGTTTATCCTTTCATTCAGAGTTATGTAGCAGCAAAACGATGTTTTTTCAAATAATTTTCTTCAATCATCTCAATAAACATTTCTGCATATATCGGGTCAAATTGTTTTCCTTCACAGCACCGTATTTCTTCAATCGCCTCTTCAAACGTTTTCGTCGGCTGATATGGCCGTTCGGTTGTCATCGCATCAAACGAATCAATGATACATAAAATGCGGGCAAGTTTCGGAATCTCTTCCTCTTTTAATCCATGCGGATACCCTTTTCCGTCATACCGTTCATGGTGAAGTTCAACAAGCGGAATCAAATCGTCAAAGCGCTTTTCTACTGCTAAAATTTCTTTCCCCCATGTCACATGCTTTTTTACAATTTCCCATTCATGGGGAGCTAATTTTTCTTCTTTATTTAAAATATCGCGCGGCACTTCGATTTTTCCGATATCATGTATTAACGCTCCTAAAATGAGTGTTTGTTTTTCATGGTCCGCTAAATTTAATTTTTCGCTAAATTCTAACGCATACTTAAATACGCGCTTGCTATGACGATATGTATATACATCTTTAGACAAAAAAATTTTAAGCTGTTGTTCCAATGTGTCTAAATCTTCTTTAAACGTAATGGCATCCAAAGAAATGTTTTTGTCATCATATACTTGTACATTGTTTTTCCCTTGAGCTTTCGCATAATACAGCGCTTGATCCGCTTTATGAATTAACTCACCGCTATCATACGTTTCCTTTTCATATTCGGCAATGCCGCACGAAAACGAAAGACAGCGGTAAGGAACATGCTCAACCCCTGCAAAATACGTGTCATTGACTTTTTTGCGCAACCGGTCTAAAAAAGAAAACGCCTCTTTTTTCGTCGTATTGGGCATCAAAATGGCAAATTCCTCTCCACCGTATCGCGCAACAACATAATTGGTCCCTTTCGTCTCTAATTTCAACAAATCCCCAAAAAACTGCAATAGTCTATCCCCTTGAAGATGGCCATTGCGATCATTATATTTTTTAAAATCATCTAAATCAAGTAGCGCCAAACAAAACGGCTGCTTCAATTTTTTCGCATCAGTAAACTGCTCGCTTAACGTTTCCTTAAAAAATCCATGATTATACAGCCCCGTCAAATGATCTTTATTGGCTCGTTCTGAAATATCTTGATATAAATATAGAAACTTACGAAACGCAAACGATAATAGTACTACTAAAACAGTGAATAAAAATAGGCCAAAATATCTTTGTTCTTTTAGTAAAATAGTTAAAACTAAAGAAAGTAATAAAGTGACGAAGTAGCTAACAACTGATTCAAATAGAACTCCCATATCAAATGTGCCTTTAAATATTTGACCGGAAATAAAAAAGAATATCAACATAAATGCAATATTTAAACTAAAATATACTACTAAACTAATCATATATGGGAGCAAGTTGTAAGTGTTAACTTTACCTATCGTTCCTCCGAATAATATGAAAGAATAATAAGCTCCCACAAGCATTAGACAGTACATAGAAAAATTAAAAACATGTTTCCACCAAGCCATTTTGCGTTTATACATTAACTCAATAACACTGCTAATTAACAAAACATTTATCGTTAAGTCAATCCCGTACAAAAACATCGAAGCTAAATAAATCGCTGAATCCATCGAAAATGAGTTATCTTTCGGAGGAAGATGAATTAAAAAATTGTTTAACAAAAGAATAGACCCTGATAATACATAAATTAAAACCCAATCCTCTAAGGATTGAGCACGAAAATTCACTTTCCAAATAAACGTAACTATTCCTAAAAGACAAATCATTACAAGATAAGCTTTCACATAATTTTTTGAGCGTAAATATGTAAGAAAAAACATGTAAACCACTCTCATTTTATAAAAAATTTTAAGGAGAAGTACTAAAAAGGACTTCCCCATAAATGAGGTACCTATAAATTAGCTTCCAAATTTGTACCCCGAAGTCAACGCTACGATAATAGAGCCGATGATGAATAGATTAATAAGTGCCTGTTTCACTTTTACGTTCATCATCTTTTTCACCTCCCTTCATGGAGCGTTTGGACAGAAGTGGCCTCCTTGTTTGTTCCGTGAAGCATAAGATGTTGAATAAAAATGAACGCTCCGACATTCATCACGACATCGCCGATGCTGATGACTTGTCGTCGCGGGTATGGCGGTGAGAGCGGAATAATGTCACCTAGAAACGGTAACCATGTCGCCCCTGTAATGGCTTCGTGCTTGCCGTATACTCCCGCTTTTAATGCCTCTATGTATTCTCGTCCAAGAAATTGCGCTGCTTCGATTGATACAGGCATTCTTCCCCCGTTTACAGCCATAACAAAAAAATTTAATAGAACACCAGCAAAAATGACGATAAATCCCGGATGATGCCGATTCATCCATAGAAAAACAAGACCAATTACATAAATAATGATAAATAGCGCATTACTGAGTTCGCCGATCATGCTCACTTTATTTTGCAATAAAAAGATGCAAACTTCAATTCCCAGCAAGATCGGAAACAACCAGCCGCCACGCAGCTTCATATATGCAAGTCCTTTCAAACTTCCCCCGCGAAAAAAACCAATTAATAGCGATAATAGAATGCCATCATAGACCATCGTTTCGTCTCCCTTTGTCCATGCGGACGATCACATATTATTATATAATTAATAGAAAATTCGTTGTTTTCAAACATTATATTGTCTATAATCCATTAATATACATTTTTTGCTATAATGTAAATAGGTCTTTACGACTAATTAGGACAAATTTTTTCTACTTTTACTAAAATTAATCAAAAATCTACTTTATCCGCCATTTGCATACTACTACAAGAAAAATATAGAAAAAGAGAAACTGAAGAGGCCAATCGTAAATCGCCCAATTAGTAACTCCTTCATTTTTTTGCTTATGAAATGCCATCTTTATCTCACATTGTTCACGCCCAACGCGTTAGTAACGGTCTGTAAATCTTTATCGACTAATCCGTCCGTATAAATGATGCTTAACTATCCCCCTCGTCCTCTTTACCTCTAATCGTTCGAATGATGGTACAGATTTCATGCCGAATCTCTGTTATGTTGTCATGATAGAAATAGATAACGGCTTTTTCTCACGAGACTATTGTTCAACTATGCCTGTAAGCTATATCGCTACGTAAAAAACAAGAGCTCTTCTAAATTAACTATACTATAATGATTAGAAAATGAACGATAACAAACAAAGACGCTCTCATTAAGTCGTTGAAATAAAAAACAAGCAATCACACAGGAACAGTTGAAAACGGTTTACGCAGAAGTTTATAGAAAATTATAAACGAGTAAACATAAGGGAAGACTGTTTCCTTTCTTATGAATGAACGGACAGAATTAAAAGAGAAAGGATGAGAATATGATACGGAGATTTAAACCTGAAGACGCAGAATACATAATTAACTCGCATTACAAAATTTACAATAAAGAATACAATTATGATTTATCTTTTAAAGAATTTATTAAAAAGGGATTAAACAACTTTATAGAACGTTCTGATACTACAAAAGAAGAAATCTGGATTTTAGAAATTAATGGTGTCCCTAAAGGTTCCATTGGAATTACAATGGTTGATGAAAATGTAGCACAGTTACGTTGGTTTCTTGTGGAGCCGGATTTAAGAGGGGCTGGTTTTGGGAGTAAGTTAATACAAAAGGCAATCGATTTTTGCAGAGAGAAAGCGTATAAGACTATACTCCTTTGGACAAATAATGACTTTAAAGCTGCAAGAAACTTATATAAAAAATTCGGATTCAGATTAACGGAAACACGGATACAGACTTTATCTAACCAAATTCTCACAGAAGAGCGATGGGAATTATCGCTTTAGTATAATTCTTCAATTAACGTGTGACTCAAGTTGAATACAAATAAAAGGTAAGCAGACATATTAAACACGACTAATATGTGCTTACCCTTATTCTTTAAAAATTTTAGGTCTTGATAAGGTACCAGAACCTTGTTTTTTTATCCCTTATGACGATGTTCGTAAGTCCCACATGAACCGTGACAACCGTCTGCCATCGAACAACTTGCACACGTTCCTTGGGAGCTTTTTTTCACATGACGAACAAACATCCAACCGGCATAAGCAAAAATCGCCCCACCGATAACAACATTAGCAATCATCATATTTCCCCTCTTTTCTATGAAAATCCCAGCAACTTTCCACCTTCATAAATCGAAAACGAAACTAAATAAGCGATACATAATGCACAGCTAATCGAAATGAATGTCCACTTTCGTGAATTTGTCTCCTTGTGAATCGTCGCCACCGTAGCCAAGCAAGGAATATAAAGAAGCACAAACGTCATAAAACTAATCGCTGATAATGGTGTAAAGTAATGGACCATCAGTCCTTGCAAAGCGTCCATGTTTTTCGCATGATAAATAATATTCATCGTTGAAACAACGACTTCCTTCGCTAAAAACCCTGTTATCAATGACGCTCCAGCTTGCCACGTTCCAAAGCCGAGCGGAGCAAGAATGGGCGCAAGCACGCCGCCAATGGCAGCGAGAAAACTATCATCCATGCCAACACCGATCCCTTTTGGCCCAATATACGTTAACAGCCAGATGGCCACAGACCCAGCGAAAATAAATGTTCCTGCCTTGCGCACAAATCCTTTTCCTTTATCCCATGTACTGCGCCATAACGTTAATGCTTGCGGCATTCGATATGGCGGCAGCTCGACGACAAAGATAGAGCTTTCATTTTTTAATAACGTCGAAGAAAATAGTTTGGCTAGAAGCAACGCGACGACAATCCCTAGCACATAAAGCAAAAACACAACAAGCGCTTCGTGCTTCGTAAAAAACGTACCAACAAACAGCGCATACACCGGAAGCCGTGCTGAACATGACATAAACGGTAGTAACAAAATCGTTAACAACCGCTCTTTTGGTTGTTCGATCGTTCGCGCTGCCATCACCCCGGGAACATTACAACCAAATCCGATAATCATTGGAATAAACGCTTTTCCGTTCAAGCCGATCGCTTCCATAAAACGATCCATGACCATCGCTACACGTGCCATATATCCCGAGTCTTCTAAAAACGAAATAAAAAAGAACAAAATGAAAATTTGCGGGACAAAAACAAGCACACCGCCGACGCCGGATACAATTCCATTTAACACAAGCTCTTTTATAAATGGCGAAGCTCCAACGATCGATAACAGCTTCGATAATCCGTCCGTTAACGGCCCTGAAAAAAACTGATCAAGCAAGTCTGCAAGCGGCGAACCCAGCCAATCAAATGTCAACATAAACATGATATACATGAACAATAAGAAAATAGGAATGCCCAAATATTTATTGGTGACAATTGCATCAATTCTTTCTGTTATCGTCAATGGTTGTTTTGGAGCAATGATAGTCGTTTTTTCGATAACATCAACGATCCATTTTTCACGCACATCATGAATATATTGAGGCAGTGGACGCCCGATCAATTCTTGAACACGGTTACGAACCTCTAGAAGCGGCCCAATATCAACACTTGCCTGCAAATATTCATGAACCCGTTGATTTTCTTCAAGAAATTGCAAAGCAAGCCAGCGTTTAGAAAGATTGAGCTCGGTCGGTAGCTGTTCGCTTATTCGATGAATAGCCGTTTCTACTTCTATGCCATAATTGAGAAAAAAACGTTGTGCCTCTTGTTTTGAAGTAGACAACACGGCATGAACAAGCCCATCAATCCCTTTTCCCGTTCGCGCAATAATGGGAACAACTGGAACGCCTACATATTGCGATATCTTTTCCACATCCACTTTTACTCCACGACGCTCGGCAACATCAATCATATTTAACGCAATAATAAGCGGCTTGCCAAACTCCAGCAATTGAACAGTCAAATGTAAATTTCGCTTTAACTGGGAAGCATCAACAATATTTAAAATTGCTGAAAAAGACTCCGTCAGCAAAAATTCTGTGGCAACCCCCTCATCCCGAGAAAGTGGATGAAGCGAGTATACACCGGGTAAGTCGACGATATGTATATGTTGATGACGTAAAATCCCTACTTTTTTTTCAACCGTTACTCCGCTCCAGTTCCCGACATATTCATAAGAACCTGTTAAATTGTTAAACAATGACGTTTTCCCGGTATTCGGATTCCCAAATAGAGCAATTTGTGACATCGCTTATTTCACTCCAATACAAGCGGCATCTTTTCGTCGCAAACAAATGCACTGTCCACATACTTCGACCATTAGCGGCCCTCCAAATGGCATAACGCATTTTAGACAAATTTCTTCCCCTTCTTGTAGTCCCATATGTATTAAACGTTGTTTTACCACTTCATTCATCATCCCTAAATTCGTAATCACTGCCTTTTTTCCTTGTTGAAGGTCAGTAAGGAACATTTCTTCATCCCCTTGAGCAATAATGATTATTCTTCTCAATTTATTATAATACGATAAAAACGATTCGCCTAGCAGTGAATTTAGGCACATCCTCTCCATAACAACAAACGTTCACAAAATATTAATTCTTTCTAGGTTTCTTTATAAGAAATATAATTAAAATTTTCTGAATAATAAAATATGATAACATTCATATCACAAAAGAAAAGGAGTGAAAAAATGGGGCGTTTAGTAAGTGTTAGCAACTTTGTTGGTAACACGTTTGCAGTTTGGGTGTTGTTATTTGCCGTTTTATCTTTTCTGTATCCTCAAGGATTTACATGGCTGGGAACATATATTGTTCCATTGCTGGGAATTGTTATGCTTGGTATGATCAACTAATGGGTGTTGCAGCTCAATTTATCATTATGCCGCTGCTTGCGTTTGCACTAGCAACGTTATTACCGATTTCTCGAGAGGTCGCACTCGGGGTCATTCTTGTTGGCTGTTGTCTAGGCGGTACGGCTTCGAACGTCATGACATACCTAGCCAAAGGCGATACAGCGCTTTCTGTGGCGGTCACTACCGTGTCAACGTTGCTTGCGCCGATTTTGACCCCTTCGCTTATTTTGCTGTTGGCAGGAAAGTGGCTATCCGTTTCCGCTGCATCGCTATTTTGGTCTATCGTCAAAGTTGTCATCGCTCCGATTATACTTGGGCTTCTTGTAAAACTGCTGTTGAAAAAGCAAGTGGAAGCCAGCGTTCAAATTCTTCCGCTCATATCGGTTATTGCGATCGTCGCAATTGTTGCAGCGGTCGTTGGCCTTAATAAAGAAGCGATCGCTAAAAGCGGATTGACCATTTTCTTAATCGTTGTTGTACATAACGGACTTGGGCTTTTGCTTGGGTTTTGGTTTGCCAAACTGTTTCGCCTGTCTGAGCCAAAGCAACGGGCCGTTTCGATTGAAGTGGGGATGCAAAATTCCGGACTTGGTGCTGCATTGGCAACCGCTCACTTTTCACCGCTTGCCGCCGTTCCAAGCGCTATTTTCAGCGTTTGGCATAACATCTCTGGACCGATTATCGCCACATATTTTCGCAAAAAAAGCGAAACACAAGAAACGGGCGATCCAAATATCCCTATCTGATCCTCCTCTAAAAGGCAAGCTGATTTCTTCGGAATCAGCGGGATTCTTGCGAAAGGCCATTCAGGTATCTGTAGTTTCCCCAAAGTTCAGAGTGTACGATCACTTCTCCCACCACAACAATCCGTGGGCTGGCAACTATCACTTACACTACATCATCTACCATAGGTGTTTCATTGCTCCCACCGTTTTAGCGTCTTGTTCATGACGACTTCATAGATTTTATGTTCAACAATAGTTTAGTTGCACAATCTTCTAAGCTATGCTGATTTTTAATTCATCATAGTATGATTTCGTGTGTTGAACCATTAGGCTGTCTTGCCCGAATCCAATTCAGCCGTGGTTAGGCTTTCTCTACTGTTGTCTGTAATCATAGCAAAAGGCTGGCTCCATGTTGTGAACCAGCCTTCTTTTTACGAAAGTGTTAGCGGAAATATCATTCGTTCCGCCAGCTCAGGAACATCAATAAACGGATTGCGGTTCCCTTGAATGAAAAAAATAGCGTAGTTGCGATGCTTTTCATAAATCGTGGCAGGAAATTCTTGATGCCAACGGATCAATAGTGGAATATCAATTTTTTTGCGAAATGATTTTCCGATTTCGTTTGGATAGCGCAGCAAGAAATAAAGCATCGCTCTTGCAGCTGTCCCTTTTCCATACTTATGAGGTGAACGTTCAAGGAACAAAGCATGTGAACGATTGCTGTTTTCCCTGCAACACCTACAGCGATATATATTTTAGTACCATTTACGTTTCAGGTACGTGACATGGAACAATTTTAGAAACGGAATTAGACATGGGACAGTCGCTTAAAAACCATTATGAAAAAACAAAATACGAAGCAGAAATCGCCGTTCGTAAGGTTGCTAAGCAGCGTCCAACGACCATCATTCGTCCCGGAATTGTCGTCGGTCATTCGGAAACAGGAGAAACTGCGAAATTTGGCGGCCTTTACTTTATGTTGAATTTTTTTACCGTTCATCCCGTATCTCGGAAACGGACAGGCGGAAGGAAATTTTATACCTATTGAATTGATTACATTATCAAAATCACTCTTTATTCAGCCCGCTTTGATGGAGCTATCGGAAAAACGTATCATTTAACCGACCCAAAGCCGTATAAGATGAAGGAGGTGTACCGAATGATGATGAAAGGAATACTTAGGAAAGGGACCAAAAGGAATCCCTTCCTCTTTCTATTGCAAAGTGGATGGTGTCCATTCCGTTTCTAAGAAGATGGCTGCATACTGAAAAAGAAGGGCTTGACTATTTTACCTGTGCATCAGTTTATGATTCAAGTGAAGCCCAACGCACATTACAAGCTTCCGGCATTATTTGTCCAGATTTTCGTCACGTCATTCAAACAATGATTCGCTATTACCGCAATCATAAAGATAATGTGGCAAAACAAATTCCGATACAATAAGAATACGTTTTATGAACGAAAAACGGGGCTCGATTCCCCCTCACAGAAAATGAACCCCGTTGGCGTATTATCTCATCACAAATGACATGACACCGAAAAGAACGGCTGCCAGTCCCGCTGCAATAAATGCAGGTATGAGTTTAGTCCGTGAATATTCCATCACCGGCAAATCTAAAATGGTACATAATGTCACCGTATTGTCGCTGAGCGGCGAAGCAAACGCCCCAAACGTTCCGCTCGCAAATACCGCCCCAATAACGAGTAAAATATTTGTCCCTGATTGATGGGCCAGCGTCACCCCTAGCGGCATTAACAATCCCCACGTTCCCCATGACGAGCCAACAAAATACGAAATCACTGCCCCTAGCAAAAACAAAACGGGGGCGACAAAATAATGGGGAATCCATCCTTTCACATGGTCTGTAATATACTCCGAAAAACCTAAATCTTCGGATACGGCTGATACCGCCCAAATAAGGGCTAACATTAAAATGACCGACATTAATTCATTGCCGCCTTTGACAAAATGAGTCAACAAATCGGCAAGCTTAAACTTTTGAAACAGAAAATAAATAACAGTGATAATCATGGTAATCATCAGCGACTCTAACATAACACCAAGCGCATCGCTACGAAGAAACGCATCAAAAAAGTTTTTTGCTCCTCGATGTCCATCCCACCAACTGAGAAATAACGTTAACACTAGCACAATCGAAAGCGGAATGATTAAGTTCCATGGTCTTACCGGCGTATCTTTTTCAAACGCTCGCGGACACGATTCCAACCCTTCTTCTCCTTGTTCTTCGTTCGGATTGGTTGACTCCTCACTGGCAAATTCGACGGCTTCCTGCTGATTCCATCTTCGGATTCCAGCAGCTGCCCTTGCTCTCTCCTTGCTTGCTTTCGCTTTTTTCGAATATTTAAAAAAGCTGTAATACAGCCCTACAATAATGATTGTAAACGAAAAAAAGTTAAATGGAATGCTTTTGACATAAACCGTATACGCCTTCGCGTCAATCCCCGCTGTTTTTAGTGCCTTATCAATGACCGATACCATATAGCCGACAAAAGCCGTCGCTAACGGAATAAGGGCGACAACCGGATTCGATGTCACTTCAATCGTAAATCCAATTTGCTGGGAAGACAAATGCAGACGTTTTTTTAACGCCTTCATAATAGGAGCGATAGTCACAATACGAAAATCAGGATCACTAAAGGTTACCATCGTGGAAATCCACGTTAATAGCAGCGCGCTTCTCGCCGTTTTTACTTTTTTGCCGACGAGATGAACAAACCCTTTAATACCCCCTGTATATTTAATCATACTAATAAGTCCAGCAAATACATAAAGAAAGATGATAATGCGAATATTATTCGTTTGCATGACATTATCAACTGTATACGATAACATTGTTTTAATACCACCTAGCAAGCTAGGCTCGATTAAATAACTGCCAAGTAACAAAGCGACAAACAACCCCGGAATCACTTGCTTCGTCCATATCGATAATGGAATAACAATTAAAAAGGGGAGTAGTGCTTTCCAAGAAGGTTCCATCCTGCCACACTCCTTTTCTTCATGCATCTACCCCTTAATATGCATAAGAACTGTATCATCTATTCCGCTTTGTCCTTAGAAAAAAAGAAGGCTGTCTTTTTCAGACAACCTTCCCTCCTTAGCTGACGTGTTGTTTTGCTTGTTTTAGCGGCATTAGCGACAGTGTATGAATAGTAATTTCCGGCTTGGTACCAACGCGAATGTTCACTCCTGTTTGCCCTAGCCCTTCGCTAATATAAAACGGTTTCCCATCGATTTCATGATATCCTTTAATCATATTCATCCGTACTAGTTTCCCCATCTTAACAAGATGGTATGGCTTCGGCCAATGAATTTGTCCCCCATGAAAATGGCCGGATAACAAGTAATCAAAATGATAGTCATGCATATGAAGAACGATATTCGGGTCATGCGTTAACACGAGGTTCAACCCATCTTTTACGTTCGCATACGCTTTTTGTAAATCGCTTCGTTTCGTACTAAAATCGTCAATCCCGATGATATTGACCGTTTTTCCGTCCACAAAAATCGTTCTCGTCTCATTTTGTAATAGAATGCAGCCATGTTGCTCTAATGTTTTCTTTAATGTTTGAAAATGCTGTCCCCGCAGCACATAATCATGATTGCCGAATACCGTATATATGCCGTAAGCCGGATTTAGTTGTTGAAACACGTTCAAGTACGGAACTAACTTTGGAATGCTTTTCTTCCGATCAAGAAAATCTCCCGTTAAAGCGATAAGATCAATGTGTTCGTCCTTTAACTTATTATATAAATAGTCAGGAGAAATCGATAAATTTTCTAAATGAAGGTCTGACAAGTGTAAAATACGAATGACATCTTGATCGTTTTGACGTACATTCACAGTCACTCTATTTAAAACCGCTTCGTACGTATTGCGGTTTGCTCTATACACAAAATATACAAGAATGCTAGAAACTAGAGTAAAAAATAATACCATTGTTCTCCCTCCCTTTTACCATTATAGTAAACAGGAAGAGAGAAAACAGTGGGAATTACTGGGTAGGTTGGCAACCGTACAACCGCAACAATTGTTGTTTCGACATAAATAAATATTTCGGTGGCCTCCGCATACTATCGAAACGAAATTGAGAAATCCAATAAATCGGAAGAAACGCCGTTTGTTTGAACCATTGATAGAGCGGATTCACAATAGAAAACGTCTCGAACCCCAGACGCTCGCAACCTTTATTTAATGCTGTAATTCCAACAATGCCTTTAATTTGAGCGAATTGTTCATGATTCCGAAGATATGTCGCCAGATGAGGCAAGCCATTTTTTACTTGTTTGTAAATGTAGCGTCCCTTTTTAATTTCACTTTCGAAACGAATAAGCTCGCGAATTAAACGAACATTATGCAAATGAATCTTTAAAAGAAGATCGTTTTTTTGAATTTTCGTACCATCCGATAAAATAACGTCCCTTCCTTTATATTTCGTTACACGAACGCGAAAAATATGCCGATTTTGATCCGGGTCTTCAATATATTCTAACCTTGAGCAAGCATAGTAAATCGGGTCGAATATCCCCCAAACAGCAACAAAACATTGCCTCACCTTTATCATAACATGTTCTCCTTTTTTCTTCCTCGTTATTCGTTTACATTATGAAACAAAAAAGGGCAATTTATGATTGGTAAAATGGAGCATAAAAAACACGCTTACCGCTACGCTATTACAGGGCATCATCAAACGGGCGACGCGTTAAAAAGAAGGGCTGCTGGCGCTTGATCCACGCCTTCAATACTAAAAAAGTGGAACTCTTATCATCGTGGTTAGGAAAAGGAGAAACGATCATTTCCATGTTTTATCTACAGTGGATTCATCGCTTTCCGAAGACATACAGCGTATTATATGTCGTTCGTGGAAAAATCCTTTTCACAGTATGAGATGCTTTTTTCTTCGTCATATCAAAAGCATCGTTCATCATCCAAAGCCAAATGCCATTATTTGTACTCACTCTTCTCCCCTCTTACTTAGTAAACCAGTTAAAAATGAACAGAACATTACCGTTCCCGTTGTCAATGTATACACTGACTATTTTATTCATCACCTTTTGAGAACGGAAGCAATCGACTATCATTTCATCGGCTATCCATATATAAAAACACAACTACAGGAAAAAGGGCTCCAACCGAACGAATTTTTATCACCAGCATCCCGATTCATCCGTCCATTGCCAAAGGTGCTCCCAAAAACTGTCCGCATCACCTCGTTACCATGGATTAATTGCCAGCAGCAGCCTTGGAATCGGCACATTTCAGCACATAATAAAAAAATTTCCTCTGACGCCCCGATTGACTACTATATGCTGTGTGGAAAAAACAGGCGATCATACGAGCAATTAAAAGTCCTTCACCACCCGCGCATCATTCCGATTTTTTATATTTCGTCATGGGAGGAAATGAACCAGTTATATAATGAAGTTGATTTTACGAACTGTGTTCCCATTAGAGAAGGTTTATTTAAAAGATTGCCGATCTTTATTTATCATACCCACCTCGGTCAAGAAGATGAAACTTGCCTCTGCTTAATCAACTGCAAATCATTTTTGATTCCGTAAATGGGTGTATATGGAAAACATTTCCTTGGCACTCATAGATATTCTCCATTCATCAATATTGGCTCACGACTTTAACAAAGCAGAGGAATACCATAGCCATCTTGTTCCGCTAGAACAAGCAAAATTAATTTATGAGTGGCTATTATGAAAAAAGGGCTGTCCAACCGAAAGGACAAGCCCGCATTTTATCGGCGAATATTGACCGTTGTGAACACAAATTTATCATAACGGTGCCTTGAAAACGAATATTCAAAGGGCATCCCATTATTTAAAAAACCGACTTGCTCTACTTCCAAAACCGGATCATCCAGTGCGCATTGCAAATATATTTGATCTAGTTCATTCGGTTTCGCTGCACGAATTTTCCGATGTGATCCAGCAATGGTCAGCCCTAGCTGATGCGTAATGTAATTGTAAATGGACGAATGAAGCACATCTTCGTTGAGGCCTGTAATTAAGTTCGTCGGCATATATGTTCGTTCAATAACATAGGGCTCACCATCGACATTGCGAAGACGAATCAAATGATACACAGGCGTATTCATATCAATCGATAAATGAACCGCCACTTCCTCTGGCGGAAATAACACCTCAAATGTAATGATTTTGCTTGTAATCTTTCTTCCTTTTAAAAGATTCGTTAATCCAAGTGTTTCATTGCTGACGACGTTCACTTGACCGTTCAAAATTGCTGATTTTACAATAAATGTTCCATGTCCGCGCTTGCGATACAGCAATCCTTCCGATACAAGCACATCGAGCGCACGCTTCATCGTCATTCGGCTGCAACCGAATTCTTGAGATAACGATAACTCATCCGGAATCGGCTCATCCGGAGAGTAAATCCCCTTCCTAATTCGATTACGAATTTCATTGGAAATTTGTTCATACTTCGACATATTGGTCATCCTCTACATCACAGTTTTCACAATCCTATTTTTATTTTAATTTTTCCTTGTCACAATCACAAACCCTTTGCAAAAAAGAGGTTATCCCTAAGATGAAGGGATAACCTTATCATCATTTAAAACCCATTGTTCTCCGAAAGCGCTTTAAACCAGTATCCGCTCTTTTTAATTGTTCGTTTTTCATTTTGCTCAAGGTCAACGGCGACAAGCCCATAACGATTTTTATACGCATTCGTCCAAGACCAGTTATCCATAAATGTCCATAGATGATACCCTTTCACATTCACGCCTTCTTCAATCGCTTTATGCACCCATTTTAAATGTTCGCGAATAAATTCAATTCGGTAATCGTCTTGGATCACCCCGTTCTCATCGCGGAACCGCTCTTCCCCTTCAACTCCCATGCCGTTTTCGGAGATAAAACATTCAATATTATTGTAGTTTTCCTTTATATTGATGAGAATATCATAAATTCCTTTTTCGTAAATTTCCCAGCCGCGATACGGATTCATTTTCCGTCCCGGCATCACGTAATAATCGAAAAATCTCTCCGGCATAAATGGTGCTTCTGGATTCGGAAGATGTTCCTTCGCTTTTACCCGTCTGGGTTGATAATAATTAATTCCGAGAAGATCAATCGTATTTTGTTTGATTAATTCCTTATCTTCTTCTTCCGTTACCGGCAAATGCCCATGTTCGCGTAAAAGTTCGACTAAATCTTGCGGATATTCCCCTGTTACTGCCGGATCTAAAAAGCTCCGATTGAAAAATAGATCAGCAATATGCGCAGCTCTCACATCAGCAGGATGAGCGCTTCTTGGATAAGAAGGAGTTAAGTTTAAAATAATGCCAATTTTTCCATCTTGGATATTCATCTGTTTAAACGTTTGAACCGCCTTGGCGTGAGCAATGATCGTATGATACGCCACTTGAACGGCTCTTTGAAAATCAACGACATTTGGATAATGAAAATCGTACAAGTACCCGCCTTCCACAGGAACAATCGGCTCATTATGCGTAAACCATTTTTTTACCCGATCACCAAACAACTCAAAACATATTTTTGCATACCGCACATACGCATCGACGACGTTACGGTTTTCCCATCCGCCAATTTTTTGCATCGCCAGCGGCATATCAAAATGGAATAAGTTCACAAACGGTTCGATATCATGGATAAGCAATTCAGTAATAACATCATGATAAAATTTGACCGCTTCCTGATTCACTTCTCCGACTCCATCTGGAATGAGCCGCGACCATGAAATGGAAAACCGAAACGAATTATGTCCTACTTCTTTCATTAGAGCAATGTCTTCTTTATAACGATGATAAAAATCCGAAGTCACTTCAGGACCGACACCGTTAAAAAAACGGTTCGGTTCTTTTTCATACCAATAGTCCCAAATGTTCGGCCCTTTGCCACCTTCTTTCGCCGCTCCTTCAATTTGTGTCGCAGAAGTTGCACTTCCCCACCAAAATCCTTTTGGAAAACGGAAAGAGATTTCCTGATTCGTCCGTTGCTTCATCTTCATCCCACCTTCGTTTAAGATGCCTGTTTCGCTGACTCTTCTTGTTCTTTTTGCACATTCATCCGGTCAATAAATTTTAAGAACGGGAACCAAATGATCAATACAATTGCAAAGTTCACAATTTGTAAGAGTCCTCCTGCTAACGAGTTGGTCGCCATAATACCATTGATAAAGATCGGTACCGTCCACGGAACCGTCACTCCTGTTGGCGGCGGTACAAGACCGGAAGACATCGCCAAATACGTCACAAAGGTAACGACCATTGGTGCAAAAATCCAAGGAACAAGAATGAGCGGATTCATCACGACAGGTAAACCGAAAATAATCGGCTCATTGACGTTAAAAATTCCCGGTCCAAGTCCTAGTTTTGCCACTTGTTTCATTTGCTTACTTCTCATAAAAAATAGAATCGCAGCAATAACAGCAAGGGTCATCCCTGTCCCGCCCATGCCAACTGTATAAATTTCAATAAATTGTTTGCTAATCACATGAGGAACTTTTCCCGTTTCCGTATACGCGTTCAAATTTTCAAGAGAAAGTGTATTCCAAATCGGGTCCATAACAGAGTTGATAATAATTTGACCATGCAAACCAAAAAACCATAAAATTTGTGTAACAAAAATCGCAATGAGCGTTGGAATAATACCGCTTCCCAGTCCAACTAACGGCGCTTGAACAAGCTTATAAATGACGTCATGCATATTTGTATGGAACGCTTGCGTAATCACAATATTTACAACAAGAAAAAATGTCAGTGTAACAACAGCAGGAATGAGAGCGGAAAACGATTTCGCAACCGCTGGCGGCACCCCTGCCGGCATTTTAATCGTAATGTTTTTTTGCACAATTGCCCGATAAATTTCTCCGGCAATAAACGCTGTAATCATCCCTAAAAACATTCCTTTTGCCCCTAATCGGTCAAGCGGGATCACATTTTGTACCGCTTCTTTCCCTTCCACATTCAGGATAAATGGTGTTAAAATAAAGAACGAAGCCAAGGCAATGGCGCCGCCAAATATCCCTTCCACATCATAACTTTTTGACAAGTAATAACCGATCCCGAACACAACAAAGATGGTCATAACTCCCATTGTTGATTGCGGAGCGACGTTTAAAATCGTTCGTAATGTATTTAAGCTGCCTTCGCTCATTACTTTGTCAAGAAACGGCAAGTTTGCAACAACAACCGCAATTGAGCCGAAAATCGTGAGCGGAAACGCTAACATAAACGCGTCACGTAATACTTGCAAATAGCGGTTATTGTTTAATTTTCCAGCAATCGGCAACAATATTTTACTCATTTTCTCAAATAACGATTGATTCATACGACCCGCCCCTTTTTAAAGGTTTCTTTCTTTCAATAACTCAATCAGCTCTTTCACTAATTCTTTCATTGATAACGTCGACATTAAGTGGTCCTCGGCATGCATTAATAATAACGAAAATTCCGTCTTTTCCCTGTTCGCTTCTTTTTGAACCAATTGAAAATGAATATGATGGGCGACACTCAAATCCGCTTCCGCTTCTTTCAATAGTTGCTCTGCTTCTTCTCTTTTTCCACCGCGGTATTCACGAAGCGATTGAATTACTTTGCTACGGGCATTTCCACTATGAAGAATCAATTGAAACGCAATTTGTTCATTTGTTAAATTTTCTAGCTGTAACTTTTCCATCTATTTTTCCCCCATTAATGTTAACGCTTGTTCATACGCTTTTTTTCCATCTGCCATGCCATATGCCATCATATCAATCACATCAACAGGAATCCCATATTTTTCTGCTTCTTTTTGGAGCTCACCTTTCAAAAAGCTCATCTGCGGGCCAATTAATACCACATCCGCTCTTTCCATTTCCTTTTTCGCCTGATCTTGTCCTACCGCCCAAATTTCCACTTCATCCCCGATTGATTTTGCATACTCCTGCATTTTGGTAACTAGTAAACTAGTAGACATTCCTGAACTGCAAGCAAGAAGAATTCGTTTCATCTTCATTCAACCCCTTTAACATGCATTTTATGATACCGCTTACAAAATAAATTATTATACATATTTCAAAAAATGTCTAGTCATTTATGTAAAAATATCTAATTTTTCATTCTATTTATCTATATTTTTGTAAACATATCTTTACATGTCTCCTCGATAATTACTGATTGAAAATCCTAGGCATTATCAAAGCGCACATCCCATCATTCATAAAATAAAAAATCCCCACCTAATATAAGGGATGGGGAGCACCTATGCCCGAAACCGAAAATGGGCATTCATCTGCCCTTGTAACATCTTTTGGCGAATTTCCTTTGTCATTTCGTTGCGAATCTCTCGCGTTGTTACTCCTTCTTCTCGCTTATTCGCAATATCCATTAACTGCTCGACATCCGCAAACGAGTATTTGCGAATCCCTTTTGAACGATCAGGAAAAATTAGTTTCCGTTCCTCATAATATCGGATTTGCCGTTGTGATAGCCCCGTTAATTCACTCACAATGCCAATGGAAATGACTTTCTTAAATTTGTATGAATCATCATAAGCCATATGCTTCACCTCTTTGTTATTTTTTCTAACATAATTATACGGAATTTTTTAAAATTCCGTTACCGTTTTGTCAAAAAAATTAACAAGTTTTATATTTTTGTGTAAGAAAATATAACAAAACAGGTGTCATACCAAACAAAGCATCGTATACTTAAAAATAAAAAGGAGTGAAAAAATGGGGAAACTCATTCGAACCGCGATTATCAAACAGAAACAATTTTATATTTATAAGCTCCTGAAAACAGGCCTGTTTCCAGATGCCAATGCACTTCGACAGTGGACGGTTAGCGAATTGCGCCGCGAATATGAGCGATATGGATTACAACAAAAAAAGAAACGGGGGAATAATTGATGGATCCAAAAGCTCTTGAACTGGCAAAGCGAATTGTTGAACTCGACTTACAACGCGATGCTGTTTTTGAGCAACTGATTTGTTTAATCGGCGACCGTGCTTATGAAGTATTGAGAACGATACAAAATCATGTATAGTGTGAAAGGGCAGTTTTACGCTGTCCTCTTTTGTGCTCTCACTTTCCTGTATTCTCTCAGGGAATTAAGCTCTTGTCGACGTAAGATCGACACAAAAGCTGATTATAAGAATTGTTCCATTTTTATCCATAAAAAACAAGCTCTTCTACTCAATAAAACATAATTACACAATATCTTAACAGGACAATAAAGCCGCCGGATGACAAAAATCGCTAAGTTCCCTTTACCGACTGCATTTGATCATTTTTGATGATCTGCTTACAACATTCGATTCGCTCTTCCAGCGCTAATATAATCGATAGTCTCGTGTACTCTTTTTATGTTTGCGTTCGATTTGTTGCAGTTCCCCATCTGACCAAAAGCACACGCTGAATCATTTCCACAGTTAACTCACCGGATCTGACTTGGATCCAGTCCCATTGAAACAAATGTTCACATTCAATCACAACACCATCGTATGGCTGTCGTGTTCTTTGATCCACGTTTTAAACGAAGGAACTGTCATTTTCCGAACAAGTGCTTTTTTCACTTTGGGCCCAAATAGGTTCGCTCGTAGTCCCCCCCTACACCCCTTTCTATTTATATAACAGCTCTTATTTTTATTAGAGGACGTTGTCGAACAATCCAAGATTCTAATGGTTACAGTTTTTGTTGTAAAATAGGATTGTATAAATATATTGAATATTCATTTTTTTGGTTAGGAGGGAAAACATTATGGATCTCAAAGTGGGCGATGTCTTTACATGGAAACGAACATTTATCGATAAAGAAACGTTGCAATTCGCCGGACTCTCAGGTGACATGGGAAGACATCATATAGAACGTGATGAAAAAGGGCGGCTTATGGTTCACGGATTGTTTACCGCCAGCATCGGCACAAAAATCGGTGGGGATTTGAACTACATTGCAAAAGAAATGAACTTCCAATTTCTTCGACCTGTATTTACGGGGGACACCATTACATGCGAATTAACAATTACCGAAGTCGAAGAGAAAGAAAGATACAAACAAGTCGCTGTAAAATCGGTATATCGAAATCAAGACGGAAAAGAAGTGCTAGTTGGAACAAGTAAAGGAATCATTAAAAACGAAATGTAGCTCCTTCAAATGTTTCCAACAATAAAGGTCTGTTCCCCTTGTCATTTCACCGTAAAGGAGCAGACCTTCTTAATTATTATTTATTTAAAATGTCCTTTTATCTTGGTTCCGCTACAACACCATCAAAAGCGGCTCGATAAATCGCTCTTATATCGTCTTCTAACAATGGCAAAGGACTGCGCGCTAACAGCCGTTTTTGCTTCACCGCATCTTGTGTTAAACGCTCTAAAGCTGTTTCCGGTATATGAAAACCGCCAAGCGTTCTCGGAATCCCTACATCACGCACAATTCTTTCAAGTTCCTCAACACATCGATAAGAATCTTCCTCCTCAGAAAGATAACTAGAATTTCCACCTAAAGCATTCAAAATATCAGCCATCCGCTTCGCACAACTCTTTCGAATATATCCCATTACATATGGAAGCAATACCGCATTCGATTCACCGTGCGGAATATGAAATTGCCCGCCTAACGGATACGCAAGAGCATGAACACCGGCGACACCGGCATTGAAAAACGCCAAGCCCGCTAGATAGCTGCCGTTGCTCATGTCGATTCTTGCTTGTTTGTCATTCCCATTTTCGACAGCCTTTCGTAAGGAGCGCGCAATAAGGCGAATGGCTTGAAGCGCTAGGCCATCCGTCGTCGGACTTGCATTGACGGAGACATATGCTTCCACCGCATGAGTCAATGCGTCAATTCCCGTTGCCGCGGTCACGCGAGGCGGAACAGAAACGGTCAACTCTGGATCAACAATCGCCACATCGGCTAAAAGATAATCATGTGTTACAACATCTTTCGTTGTATCTAAAGAAAGAACGGAAATGTTCGTCACCTCAGAACCCGTTCCTGAGGTAGTTGGAATCAATATTTTCGGCAATCCTTTTTTATGCACTTTTTTCGTTCCGGTCAAATTCAGGTAATCAGCAGCCGGTCCCTCATGTACCGCTAAAACCGCCGCTAATTTCGCCAAATCCATGGCACTTCCCCCACCGACGCCAATAACCATATCAAAACGTCCTTGGCGGGTAAATGAAACTAATTTCTCTCCAATTTCTAATGGTGGTTCTGGAACGACATCCGAATAAACATAGACATCATATCCTTGTTCTGTAAGAGGACGGATAACCCGTTGAACGAGACCGATTTTCTCAAGTACCGGATCTGTTACCACTAATATTTTCTTCGGGGAAAATCGTTCGACTTCAGGAATCAATTGCTCCAATGATCCCCATCCTACATAGTTCAGCGGTGTAAATACAATTCGTGAAACACTCAATTCGCTCCCTCTCCTTTCTTACTCGTAGTATCCTTCCGTAGATTTACGGAACTTCTTAAATTGTTCAGAATCATGACCAAACCAAACTTGCGAATTCGTTTCTTTAGCGATTTGACGTATTCTTTCCACTGTATTCATATAACCGAGAGAGTCATAAATAATGCCCGGCGGCTTAATCGGTGGCCCATAACTTTCCGCTGTATAAATCGCATCAGATGCAAGAATAATCCCACCTGTTTCAGGCAATTCCACATGCAGTCCAATCATTCCCCATGCATGCCCGCTTCCAAAATTCAGAACCTTAATTCCCTCTGCAAGAATAATATTGTCCTCATGCCGCTTCACTGTACGCCATTGAAGATTATTTTTAATCCACGCATCAATGTCTGCCCAAATATATGCTCCTTCCTTTTGATTGCGAGCGTAACATTGAAGTGTACCGTTAAGCTCATCTTCATGTACAATAATCGTTGCATTTGTAAACATTTCTAAACATCCCGCATGATCTAGGTGAAGATGGGAAGCAACGACATATTTAATATCTTCCGGTCTTACTTTTAACTCCTCTAGCCGATTGTGAAGATAGCACTCTTCACTTGCCGTCCACGGAAACATTTGCTGTGTAGATTCTGCCCACCGGCCTTGTGGTCCCATCGAATTCGGATTACAAGCAGTATCAAAAAGAATTTTTCCTTCCGGATGATCGATCAAAACCGTATAAATCGGAAATTCTACGAATTCGGTTTGTGCATTCGGATTGTGAATTGTCGCTGGATTATGCATTGCAATCATCCAGTTTTTATCCATTCTCATCCGTCCATTATCCATGACATAAAGCTTTGGACGCGGTTTTATAACATTTGACATTAAAAACTCCTCCCCTAATCAATTTTTGAAATAAACTTTAATTCTGTCATTTCTTGTACAGCATATTCCCTCTCATACCCGTAACCGCTTTCTTTTACTCCCCCATAAGGCATATAGTCGACGCGAAACGTAGGGATGTCATTGACAATCACAGTGCCAGATTCAATCCGCCGCGCTGCATATAAAATATTGGCTGTATAAACCATGTGCAGAAGCATTGAGCCTTTCGATAGCCTCTTGTAATTCTCAATACGGAACGACGAAACAACCGGTGCAAAAACTTCCTAGCACGAAACCGCCGTATCCTTCTTTACATCAAGCAAATCGTTGGAGAATAAATCGAACCGTTTCTTTGGGTATTCACTCTCGCCCCTTTCTTTTTTATTCATCCAATAATAATGCAAATACCGTGCCAACACCAATAATATTCTTAAAATACAAAATTTTAGAAATATATATAATAAATATGGTGAAAAAAATCACCATAAAAAGGAGAATCCTAAAAGAACACCGAATAGGCTTAGTAGTGATTTTTTTCACCACATGTTGAATTTTTTCACCACCAACAAAAATAAGGAGGGCCTCTATATGAAGCAAATAATCATAGATCCTCATATATGGGAAAGCATTTTTTCCTCTATCCATAACGCGGTCATTGTTGTAGATCGAAACAGGAAAATCTTATTAATCAATTCCTCTGCCAAAAAACTTCTCCAGATAGAAAACGAAAATTGGGAAGGAAAAGATATACGTGATCTGATTCCAAGCACCCAGCTTCCTCATGTGTTAGAGAGTGGAACAAGTTCGATCGGGGTAAAAATGAACATCGCGGGACGCCAATGTCTCGTCAATCGAACTCCATTGTACCGAAACAGCGAATTAATCGGAGCGATCGGTGTCCTCCAAGATATATCGCAAATGGAACACTACCATTCTCTGTTTAAGCAAATGGAAACGATTATCGAATTTTCGACAGATGGCATTTATGTCGTCGACCAAAACGGTATTACGATCATGGTAAACTCCGCTTACGAAGCCATTACAGGGTTCCGACGAGAAGAACTTGTCGGAAAGCATATGTATGATTTGGTGAAAAAAGGATATTTTGATCAATCCGTTTCTCTTCTCGTTTTACAACAAAAAAAGCGAATTTCCATCTTGCAAAAAATCGGCCGAAAAAAGGATTTCATTGTCACTGGAAACCCTGTTTTCAATGAGCAAGGTGATATTGAAATGGTCGTAACAAGCGTTCGGGACATCTCTCATCTCATTCAAATGAAAACAGAACTAGAAAAGGCAAAAAGTTTCTCGAAAATGAGCCACCACCGCTATACGTTCTCCGTTGACGGCTCAGATGAGCAAATCGTTTTTCACAGCCCCTCTATGAAACAACTTTTTGACAAAGTTCAACAAATTGCTCCTTACCCTACTACTGTTTTACTAACCGGTCCATCTGGTGTAGGAAAAGAAGTCATCGCTAACCTTATTCATAATCTAGGTCCGCGAAAGGACAAGCCGTTTATTAAAGTAAACTGCGGGGCTATACCAGAAGCATTGCTCGAATCCGAATTATTCGGTTATGAAAAAGGGGCATTTACAGGAGCGCGGCAAGACGGAAAAATCGGCCTATTAGAATTAGCAGACAAAGGGACAATCATGCTCGACGAAATCGGGGAAATGCCATTATCGCTGCAAGTAAAGTTATTGAGGGTGCTGCAGGAAAAACAAGTGCAACGAATCGGAAGCCACAAAACGAAAAAGCTGGACGTCCGCATCATCGCGGCAACGAACCGAAATTTAAAAGAGCTGATTTCACAAGGAAAATTTCGCGAAGATTTATATTATCGGCTGCAAGTCATTGAAATGTATATTCCTCCATTAGCTGAACGCCCTGAAGATATCGAACCGCTGCTTGACCATTACTTTTCATTTTATTGCAAGCTCTACCGTATCGATAAACATTTATCTCCAAAAACAAAGGAAATTTTGCAGCATTACCACTGGCCGGGAAATGTAAGGGAGCTGAAAAACCTGATGGAAAACATGGTCGTTTCCGTCCCATCCCAACTGATCGAACCGCACGATCTTCCTTTACATATTTATGACCAAACGACCTCCACATTTCCGCTCACGCTCAAAGAACGGGTCGAACAGTTTGAAAGACGCCTCATCTATGAAGCAATCGAAAAACATACATCGCTGCGAAAAGCAGCACAGCAGCTAGGGATCGATCATTCCACGCTCGTGAAAAAACTAAAAAAGTGGAAGAAAGCTGAAAAAACGCCGCGCCGGCACTAATATACCAGCGCGTTGCGTTCTTTCGCTTATCGTTCTAAACCTTCTTGAACGGCTTAAATCCATATTCACACTTATTCATCATCGTCATCCCGTTTTCCCTGCACTGTCTTTACTCCCAATACATCAAGAATAAATACAAATACAGGAATCCCTAAAATCAACCCCCATACACCAAAAAAGTGCTCTGAAAAAATCAAAACGATAAACGTATAAAAAACGGGCAAATTTGTCTTCGAGGACATCAATTTCGGATTTAAAACATACGCTTCCAGCGCGTGAATAACGGCGATCATAATGAGAATGTAAACGACTTTCATTACTCCGCCTATACTATAAGCAATAAAGCATAGCGGAAACAACGAAATGATTACGCCCGCAACAGGAATCAAACCGAGAAAAAAGATTAGTATCCCCAGCCCGAATAATTGTGGGAATTCCATCATCCACAAGCACGCTACCGTAATCGCCATATTAATTGTTGCGATGATGAATTGAGCCTCAATGACTTTTCCAAACGTACGGGCAAATTTTTTCCCGAAATATTCCAACTCATCATAAAAAGGGCTGATTTTGCTATATTTAAAACGATTCGTGAACGAAATAATCCGCTCTTTTTCCAGAAGGAAAAATAAACTTAAAATTAACGCAAGCAAAATTTGCAGACCGACGCTGCTAATATCGCTGAAATATTTGATTAAATACGTCATTCCAAAATTCAGATAAGTAGTAATTTCATATTGCTTCAGTTGCTCGATAATGTAATTAAACACAATATTATCTTTGGGCTTCGAATAAAATTCTGTAAGCTGTTTGATCAGCTGCGAAATCTCGTTAATAACGATCGGCAAATATTTGACGACGCCGTAGACAAGGATAGAAATGACCGCGGCATACAGTAGCAGCACAATAATTTTCCGATTGATGCGAATCCTTTTAGAAATAAAGTCAACAAGACCATTCATTAAAAAAGAAAAAATAAAGGTAAGCAAAATAATATTTAAAATACTTCGAACTAAATAGAGAATAAAAATTAAAATAGAAAAAATAACAATTCTCTTCCACGTCGATCTCTTGAAAAATTGCATGATTTCTGATCCCACTCATCCATCTCCTCATTACTAAATAGAGTTTTTACCACTATTGATTTTACCGTACACTCACAAAAAATTTAATAAAAATTTCTGCTATATCGAATTTAAACAAGCCTCTTTATTATTATCGATACACGAGAGGAAGAAAGCAAGCGGACGAACTCACTGATTTGCAGTTTTTTCTGCATCAGTGCAAGAACAAGGAGCCAATTTGCTTTCAAGATGACCTATGAGCGATGCACCCGCCTGTTCATATAAATTGTTTGCTCGAAAATGATCGTTTTCATAATGCCCTAACTTAAAGAGGAGTCCATCACTGACATAACAATGCGCCGGCACGAAATGCACCGGCGCGCATAGAAAAATTAGTTCCGAAATGCTTTTAACTTTTTTGTCATCTCTTTTGTTTGCGGATAAATCTCGCGGTAAATAGCAAATAACTCCTGGTAACGTGCTACCGCTTCTTTTTGCGGCTCAACAACAAGCTCTACCTGCTTAAACACATCCGAACATTGCTCGAGCGAATCAAACCAGCCGCAGCCATACGCAGCAATCATGGCCGCTCCTAATCCTGGACCTTGCTCATTTTTTAATTTTTCCACTGGAATCGCAAAGATGTCTGCCTGCAATTGCAGCCATTCCCTGCTTTTCGCTCCCCCGCCGATGGAAACGACCGACTCGACCGTTTTTCCGCTTGCCTTCATTATCTCTACCGATTCATTTAGCGAAAAGGTGATTCCCTCCATTACTGCGCGCGCAAAATCCCACTTCGTTTGCGAAGAGTCGATCCCGATAAAGGAGGCGCGGATATCGGCATCGGCATAAGGAGTTCTCTCCCCGACCAAATATGGGGTAAACAACAAGCCATTGGCACCAATCGGTGATTCATAGGCCCGTTTGACAATATCGGCAAACGGGACATTTTCCATAAACATGCGCTTCCACCAGTCAAAACTATACCCGGCGGCCAATGTCACCCCCATAATATAGTAGGCATTCGGCTTGGCATGATTAAAATAATGAACTTTTCCAGCAAAGTCTTTTTCTCCTGTTTGCTCGTACGCCAAAACGACACCGGATGTACCGATGCTGCACATCATACGCCCTTCCGATAAAATTCCAGCGCCAACTGCACCGCAAGCATTATCGGCACCGCCGGCAAAAACTTTTACATTTGTAGATAGTCCAGTTTCTTCCGCGATTTCTGGAAGCAACGTTCCGACATATACCGTTGATTCGACTAAAGGAGGGCACAGCTGAACATCAATGCCAAGGACGTCGCAAATAGGCTGGCTCCATGTCTTATTTTTAACATCTAACAACAACGTCCCCGCCGCATCGGAATATTCCATCGCAATGTGTCCCGTAAGACGGAAACGGACGTAATCCTTTGGCAGCAAAAACGTATACGCACGCTCATAAAGATGCGGTTCATGCTTTTTCACCCACAACAGCTTCGGCAGCGTAAACCCTTCTAAAGCACGGTTTTTCGTAATCGATAATAACGCTTCTTTCTCCACTTTCTCCTCAATTTCCCGGCATTCTTCCGTTGTCCTCGTATCGTTCCACAGAATCGCATTTCGCAGTACGTTCCGTTCCTTATCTAAAAGCACAAGTCCGTGCATTTGGCCGGAAAAACTCAATCCACCAACAGAGTCAGGAGAAACATGGGAAACTTCTAATAACTTTCTTAAAGCAACAATCGTTTTTTCTACCCAATCCTCAGGATTTTGTTCACTATATCCGGACTGGGGCTGATATAAGGGATAAGTTTCTGTCCACTCTCCCTTTACATTTCCATTCCGATCCACAAGCAGCGCCTTTACTGCACTTGTCCCTAAATCCACACCAATGACATGATCCAAGACTATTCCCTCTTTTCATCAACGGATTGCACAAACTTCAAGCAAGTATTGATTCAACAACGTTTTCAATCGTTCTTGTCTACCCGATTGATTTTGGATTTCCTCTAGCTGTAAAGCATATTCTTCCAATTTACGAAAATCCGCCGTTCCTTCCACAATTTCACGTCCAATTCCTTCTGTATAACTTTTGTACCGTTCTTCAATAAACTCATCAAAAACACGGTCTTCCATCAATCGATGAGCGACTTTTAATCCAACGGCAAAACTGTCCATTCCAGCGATATGAGCGTAAAACAAATCTTCTGGTTCGAACGATCCTCTTCTTACTTTAGCATCAAAATTCAAGCCGCCACGGCCAAGGCCGCCGTTTTTCAAAATTTCATACATTGCTAGAGTCGTAGAATATAAGTCTGTCGGGAATTCGTCCGTATCCCATCCTAATAATGTATCTCCCTGATTCGCATCCACAGATCCTAACATTCCGTTAATTCGCGCCAATCTGAGTTCATGCTCAAATGTATGCCCAGCAAGCGTTGCATGGTTCGCCTCGATATTGAACTTAAAATAATCTTGTAGCCCGTATTTTTGCAGAAACGCTAAACCCGTTGCCACATCAAAATCGTATTGATGTTTCGTCGGTTCTTTCGGTTTTGGTTCAATTAGAAATTGGCCGTCAAATCCGATCTCTTTTGCGTAGTCAACCGCCATATGTAAAAAGCGCGCTAAATTATCAAGTTCCAGTTTCATGTCTGTGTTTAAAAGCGTTTCGTATCCTTCCCGTCCGCCCCAAAATACGTAGTTTTCCGCTCCTAATCGTTTCGCAATTTCCAATCCTTTTTTTACTTTAGCCGCTGCATAGGCAAATACATCAGCGTTGCAAGAAGTGGCGGCACCATGGACAAAGCGAGGATGGGTAAATAAATTCGCCGTATTCCAAAGCAGTCTCGTTTTGCTTGTTTTCATATATTCTTCAATCATGTCTACGATAATATCTAAATTTTTGTATGTTTCTTTTAATGTTTCTCCTTCTGGTGCGATATCCACATCATGGAAACAGAAGAATGGGACATTTAATTTTTCAAAAAACTCAAAAGCAGCCTCTACACGCGCTTTGGCTAAGTCCATTCCGCTGTATTTGTTCCATGAACGGATCATATTGCCTGCACCAAACGGATCCGATCCATCTCCCGTAAACGTATGCCAATACGCAACCGAAAAACGCAAATGCTCCTCCATTGTTTTATCGCCAACTTTTTCCTCAGAGTTATAGTATTTAAAAGAGAACGGATTTTTTGATTTGGGACCTTCATATTGAATCACATTGATGTTTTTAAAATACGACATGCTTCATTCCTCCTACATTTTATATTTCTAAAATAGCTGTCCTTTTTAGAGCATCGATTTGTGGCCAACTACTTTTTGAAACGACTTCGGCAAAAGAGTAGCCAACTAGAATCGCATCCTCTGATTTCGTCCCCCGATTAATGGATTCCAGGCAAACGGTCGATCATGTTCGACTATATAACGATTGATAGGTGTAATTAATCATCGCGATTTTGATATCCTCATCCGTCACCAGCAAAGCACATTCGCCCAATTCACTGTTATAAAAGATACCATTATGACCACCGCTCGTGAGCCAACCAAAATTATCCTGTCGCTCAAACAACAAGGCATCATACTTATTTGTTGCCAAAAACCTCTTCTCCGCTGCAAATCCACCCCGATATCTTGAATTCTTTTTCACAGTATTTTCTTGAAACTCCATCCCCCTCCTTTTGAATGAAAGGTAATTACGCTTGTTGACTTTTGCTTGATATGTCAATCCAAACAGCAATAATGAGAATCAACCCTTTTACAATAAACTGCCAAAATGTTTCAATATTCATCATACTCATTCCATTATCAATACTCGCCATAATAAGGGCACCAACAATCGCACCCACAATATTTCCTTTCCCGCCCATTAGGCTCGTGCCACCAATAACACAAGCGGCAATCGCATCCAACTCATACATTTCTCCGCTACTTACAGCCGCCGCGTTAAGTCGGCTCGTTAAAATAATTCCAGCTACTCCTGAAAGCGCCCCCATTAAAACAAACACAGATAAAATTACTCTCTTAATGTTAATTCCTGAAAGTGCCGCGGCTTCAATGTTTCCACCAATCGCATAAATATATCGGCCAAATGGAGTTTTCAGGGTGATAAAAACGAAAATCGCAGCAAACAAAACAACAACGAGCATAGGAATCGGAATACCGTAATAGCGGTTTAACATGTAAACCAAAACAAGAATACATAACGAGTAAATGGTTACCTTCCCATAATCATTCATTTTTGTACGTACAGTTAAGCCTATCGATTGCCTTTTTTTGCGATTCCAAGCCGTCCAAACATATAACAAAACCATACTGATGATAGCTAGTACATATCCTGGTACGTAAGGAAGATAACTATTACCAATTATTTCAAAACTCTCTTCCAATGGGGCAATTGTTTGTCCTTTACTTATCCCTATTAAAATCCCCCGAAAAATTAACATTCCTCCTAAAGTAACAATAAATGCGGGTACACCGCGATAGGAAACCCACCAACCTTGCCAAAGCCCTGCAATAGCACCGATAGCAACGGCGACAATAATAACCGAAACTGTTCCCCATCCATACCAGACTTGTAGAATCGCCACGATTCCACCTGTTAATCCGACTAGCGATCCTACCGATAAATCAATATGTCCAGCTATAATAACCAGTGTCATACCGATAGCAAGGATTGAGATCACCGACATTTGCATAAATAAGTTTGATAGATTCCGAGAAGATAAAAACTCACCTTCCGTCAACATACCAAAAATAAGGGCGATGAAAATTAACGCAATAACAAGCGTGTAAGAACGAAAGTCAAATTTCACGCGCAAGCCACCTCGTTCATTTGAACGAGCAACCGTTTGTGTAGAGACTGTACTTTTCACCTTTGTTTCCCTCCCGTTGCACAAGCCATTATTTTTTCCTGTGTTGCGTCTTCCCTAGAAAACTCTCCAACAATCGCTCCTTCCGACATCACTAAAATGCGATCTGACATTCCAAGAACTTCTGGTAGCTCGGATGAAATTAAAATAATGCCGACCCCTTGTTGCGCTAATTCATTGATAATTTTATATATTTCGTATTTCGCCCCAACATCAATCCCTCTAGTTGGTTCATCTAAAATTAATATTTTTGGGCTATTTAACAACCATTTACTTAAAACTACTTTTTGCTGGTTTCCCCCACTTAGCTGAGACACTTTTACTTCAAGGTCCGGTGTCTTTAATTTCATTCTTTTTGTAATTTCTTCAGCGCTTTTTATTTCTAATGCATGATCGATGATGTTCAATTTGATAAGTTTCCTTAATGCAACAAGTGTGGAATTTTTAATAATATCCATTCCTAGCACAAGACCATATTTTTTACGATCTTCTGAAACATAGGCCATACCAACTTTAATGGCATCTGCCGGATTCCGAATAATCGTCTCTTTCCCATCAATAAAAACCGTTCCTTGTTTTTTTCCTTTATATCCGCCGAATAAGCTAGTGAAAAGTTCCGTTCTTCCCGCTCCCATTAACCCTGAAATACCGAGAATTTCTCCTTTTCTCAAAACAAACGAAACATCATCAATCACTTTCTTTCCAGTATCTACATTTATCACGGAATAATTTCTCACTTCCAGAACTGTCTCAGCAATCGGACGGGGTTCATACGGAAAAAGTTCATTTAACTCTCTTCCGACCATTTTCGTGATAATTTTATCTTCTGAAAGTTCCTCAATAGGATCGCTACTCACTGTTTGACCATCCCGCAAAACAGTAACGGTATCGGCTAACTCCATCACCTCGTTAAGCTTATGAGATATATAAATACACGTAACACCCTTTGCCCGAAGATCTCTTAAAATCGCTTTCAAAATATTGACATCACTATCTGTCAATGCTGCTGTTGGTTCATCTAAAATAATGATCTGTGTGTTCTTTGTAAGCGCTTTGGCAATTTCGATCAGTTGTTGTTTTCCAACCGTTAAATCACCGACTTTTGTTTCTGGATCAATATTTAAACCAATTTGTTTCAACCATTTTTGAGCTTCTGCATAAAGACGGTTCCAGTCAATCAATGTACCTCTCATGAACTCATGACCAAGAAACATATTTTCAGCAACCGTCATTTCTTCCACAAGCGCCAATTCTTGATAAATAATAGCGATCCCTGCATCTTGTGATTCTTTTATATTTCGAAACCGTACTTCCTCTCCATTGATCAAAATTTTCCCTTCGTACGAACCATACGGATATACACCACTTAAAATTTTCATTAATGTAGACTTTCCTGCACCATTTTCCCCGCAAAGTGCATGAATTTCGCCTTTACGCACCGAAAATGTAACGTTATTTAACGCACGAACACCCGGAAACTCTTTTATAATCCCTTTCATTTCTAAAATATATGGTTGCATACATCCCCACCCTACTAACAAAATTTTTAGCAAATGCTCGATTTTCCCTATCCGACTAATAGCTATACATGAACGACAACATAAAATAGATCTATCGATTACTGAGCATACCCATGATAAGCAACTTAATTTACATGCCATGGATACCAAAACATAAGTCGCTCAACTTCGAATAAAGTATGGTCTTGATGTATCACGGGCGCGGTGGGCGTTGGCTTTCCGGAACATTTTTATACACGTCATCATAGGAGTGAAATCCATCTTTAACGACAGTGTCGATAACATTCTCTTTATCTACCATAATCGGGTCCAGTTTAATAAATGGTACATCAACTTTACCATTGTTAACCGTTTGATCGGTGTTAGTACTTTCTCCTTTAGCGAGCTGAACTGCAACTTCCGCAGATTTTGTCGCAATACGCTTAATCGGTTTATAAACGGTCATCGATTGCGTTCCTTCAACAATTCGTTGAACGGCAGCTAAATCAGCATCTTGACCAGAAACCGCTACCTTTCCTGCCAAACCTTGAGCAGCCAAGGCTTGGATTGCACCACCAGCAGTACTATCATTTGATGCAACAACGGCATCAATCTTGTTGTTATTGGCAGTTAACGCATTTTCCATAATTTTTAACGCTTCAGATGCTTGCCAGTCTTTTGCCCATTGATCACCGACTACTTTAATGTCACCTTTATCAATAAGTGGTTTCAAAACATTCATTTGTCCTTCTCTGAACATTTTAGCGTTATTATCTGTAGGGGAACCGCCTAATAAGAAATAGTTTCCTTTCGGGACCTTTTGCACTAAATACTCCGCTTGCATTTCTCCTACGCGCACGTTATCAAAAGAAACATACGCATCGACATCAGCATTCATAATTAAACGGTCATAAGCCAATACTTTAACCCCTTCTTTTTTCGCCTGCTCTACGACTGGAGACAACGTCTCCGTATTGACCGCTATAATAACAAGTACATCTATCCCTTGAGATAACATATTTTGAATTTGTGATAATTGTTTCGCGCTATCGCCATTCGCAGACTGAACCAGTACCTCCGCTCCAAGTTCCTCTGCTCTTTTCACAAAAATATCGCGATCATGTTGCCATCTTTCTAGTGTAAGATCCGATACAGAAAATCCGATTCTAACTTTTTTATTTTTTCCAGATTCGTCTTCACCATTTTTGTTACCGTTTACATTTTGATTCGCAACATCCTGTCCACAAGCAGTCATCGAAAATACCAATACAAACAATAACAACATAGAAACAATAATTTTTACTACCCTTTTCAATTCAATCCCCTCCAGAACAAATCTAAATTTTTTGAACTTTCAATTAAATTATACCATTATGAACTTTGTTTGTCTAGTGAATAAACAAAGCGTATAATGAGTATATGGTAATCACCGTATAAAATATTGAACGGTTTAAACGGTTAGGTTACATTTATAAACAAGGTAAATAATCAATAAGGTGATGTAGATGAGGAAAATAACGGGAAATCAACATTTAATTAAGAAAATTAATAAGTCCCTTGTTCTTGACATGATAAAAAAACAAGGGCCTTTATCCCGAGCAGATGTAGCTCAACGCTCCGGATTAAATAAAGGTACTGTTTCTTCCTTAGTAAAAGAGCTAATAGATGAGGAATTCGTCTATGAAATAGGACAAGGAGAATCCAGTGGTGGACGACGACCTGTTTTATTATTATTTAATGAAAAAGCTGGGTATTCGATTGGTATTGACTTAGGTGTTCATTATATTTTAGGTGTACTAACCGATCTTCAAGGAAACATTATCAAAGAAAAAAGTATCACTTTCAATGATAAAACGTATGAAACTGTCATTTCGCTTGTAAAAGATACCATTCAATATTTGTTAAATGAAATGCCTGATAGCCGATATGGGTTAATCGGCATCGGAATTGGGGTACCAGGAATTGTCGACAAAGCTGGAAACATATTATTTGCTCCTAATTTATCATGGAAAAACATACCTCTTAAAAACGAAATTGAAAACATTTTTCATGTTCCTGTCATTATTGATAACGAAGCTAACGCAGGAGCGTATGGAGAAAAACGCCTCGGCGCTGGACAGGAATTTGATAACATCATCTATGTAAGTGCCGGGATTGGAATCGGGGTAGGTTTGATCCTCAAAGGAGAATTATACAGAGGATTAAACGGCTTCTCTGGAGAAAGTGGCCACATGATTATTCAAGTAGATGGAAAGCCGTGTAGTTGTGGAAGCAAAGGATGCTGGGAATTATATGCTTCTGAACAAGCTCTTCTTCAAGGAGCAAAACAACTACATACCCTTCCTTTAAAACAAGAGGAGCTTACATTGGAAAAATTACTAGAGTTAGCAACCAAACCACATAAAGAAGTGATTCAATTATTCAATCAAGTAGGCAGTTATTTAGGAATAGGAATCAATAATCTGATCAATACATTTAATCCCCAACAAATCATCATTGGTAACCGTCTATCTATGGCAAAGAATTGGTTAGAAAAGCCTATCAAGCAAGTAATCGAAGCATATACTTTACCATTTCATCAAACCAATTTAAGAATTGACTTTTCAAAATTATCGATTTATTCCACTGCATTAGGAGTCTCCTTTTTTGTCATTGAGAATTTTTTAAAGAGAGAAGAAGGGGCTGCTCTGTTCCTTTAAGTTAGTTAACTAACAAAACGGTGTGGTAAAACTATAATAAAAAATCAAAGTTGCGCATGAAAATATACATAATAAATAGCGGTTAAACCTATACCAACATGGTGTTTATCCGTTTAAATGATTGAATGTTTGCTCAGTCATTTTCCGAATTCCGTCTCCAGAAACAGTGGAATCACTCGACTATAACCATCTTTTCTCTCCTCACTATTCCGAGGATTGATGGGGAAAATAAAAAATTCGCATCTTGACAGACATTTTTGGTGTCATGCGCAGTGTCTCCGAGAGCAAACCAAACTCAATGCTCCATTCTTTCAATGATGGAAACTTACGGCCTATAGTAGGCACCCTTTCGATTCGCTGTTATAAAGATATGCGGTATTATGCTGTTGTACAGAGATATAATGATAGGCTTGGGAGTGAGTTTTTCCATCTGGCTTGAGAATCACAAAGACTGCTTCGGAGAGTTTGTACTATCGGAGATGACGACTCTCGAATACTGAACTCTTAAGTCTTTGAGAAGTTACAGAAAGAAGCGGAAAATCCTTTTTCGTAAAACCAATATACTGGCATGTGAAAACACAGAAAAAGATAGTATGATCCCCTACAGAAAAAAGAGAACATTTGATATGATGTTCTACCTGTGAGAGGATTTTTATGGGCTAAGAACTGAAAAAACTTTTGCTCATATTCAGAAGAGCTGAAACGTGAAGTCGTTCGTTTGAAATTGGAGAAGGACTGGTCTTGTCGGCAGCTCAGTGAACGTTTGGAAATGAAGAGTGGTATGCCGACTGCACAATGGGGCAAAAAGTTCAAATGGCGAGTCTTTTAAAGATCAACGAAGTGTGGAATCGTAAACTTTTTTCGAGTTTAGAAGAGAAAAATTCTTATTTGAAAGCGCAGGTGGAATACCTAAAAGGGCGCCATCCAAATCTACATGGGAAGAAGGATCCTAAAAGCTGAAAGGGTTCCTATTATTGATGAACTACGAATAAAATATCCACTCTATTAAAAACAAGTAGCACAAGAACCGATCGAGAACATCAAAGAGCCTGGCAGAAGACCTTTTGTTGAAAGGGCATCTATTAGCCATTCATAAGTTACACCCATACTTTGGATATAAACGCATGCGAGGGCATACTGATATAAGGTGTGTGGTGTTTTAAGTATCAAATCGGTGATTCGCAAGAAACGACTTTTCTGCAGACGAAGAAGTTCGGTAGTATTTCCTAATGTCCTAAACAGCGAATTCTATGCTGAGAATCTGTTCCAAAAACTTGTAATGGATATTACTTATATGCATGTGGGAAATATGTCTGCTTATTTGTTTGCAGTTTTAGATTTATATAACAATGAACCTGTATGCTCTCCCCCATAGTTGGGGCTCACCAATTGTAGTAGCATGTTCTAGTCTTCACTCCTTCATTCCATTGAACTTCAAGATACACAAAACGTTAATAAATTATATTTGTATACGGCCACGTTGGTTGTTGGAAAGACGCTCAACCGATGAATAAGTGAACTTTTGATTCTCTCGACTACAATACGAAACAATGATCCGTTGAAATTACTTTCAGCAAACAAAAAGCACTGAGCTTGGATCAATATCGAACCCGTCATGAACAAGCGATCATCAATTCACGTATATCTATTGAATGGTGGACCATTTGAGTAACTTGTCAATCGGTCTCGCGAGCTGAGATTGAGAAAATTTCACGATCTCATTGAGTTTATTTATGCGGAGTCCAACGAGGAATGCCACTGGTTTCTGTAAAAAAACAGATACAAGTGGCATAAAGGTACCTTCGTTTGCTCTTTTGAAATGGTAATTAATACAATGAATTTTGCTCATCTACTTATTAACACCAAAGCCTCTAGCAATGAAATTTAAGAAATATGATTAAGGAAGTACATGTTCATCATTTTTAATAATTCCAAACTTATACTTCGTTACCGAAGAATATTCCTTATCTTTTTCTAAGATATAGGAAGGAAAATGAGGATGATGAATCGCATCCGGCAATCCTTGTGTTTCTAAACAAATTCCCAAGTACTTTCGCGACGGCACTCCGCGAATTTCATAATCATCTTTTAATTGATTTCCTGTATATACCACAACACCAACTTCATCTGTTTCAACTGTCAAGGTGCGGCCATTCTCCGGATCCCATAATATAATCTCATTATCATGATGAACGTTTAATAAAAAGGGATGATCATATCCTTGTCCCACAAGTTCTATTTGTGGATGACCAGAAATAACTCCTTCCTTTATCGTTCTTCCATCTCGGAAATCAAAAGGAGTATTTGTTACATCTAAAATGCTGCCGGTCGGGATAAATTCCTTATCTAACTCTAAAAATCGATCGCTTTTTATTTTTAAGAAGTGATTTAAAACATCTCTTTTTAAATTGCCACTTAAGTTAAAATACGTATGATTCGTAACATTCAGCAACGTGTTTTGATCGGATTTCGCGTAATAAGAAATACAAAGTTCGTTCTCATTGTTTAATGTATAAGTAACTCGTATGTGTACATTCCCTGGATACCCTTCCTCTCCGTCCGGGCTTACGTATAAAAATTGAATACCGATTTCATTCTCTGTTTCAATGACAGCTGCTTCCCATACAACATTACTAAACCCTTTGAAACCGCCATGCAAATGATTGTTGTTTTCATTTTTATATAATAAATACGTTTTGCCATCCAGTTCAAAGCATGCGTCTTTGATTCTGCCAGCCACCCGTCCAACAACAGCGCCGAAATAAGGAGAATACTTTAAATAGTCATCTAAACAATCAAATCCTAATACTATATTTTCATAGTTCCCCTTATTATCAGGAGCTATGATCTTTGTAATAATACATCCATAATTCAGACAAGTTATCTCGATGCCATTATCATTTATAATAGTAAAAGCAGTCACTAGCTGACTATCAATCTTCCCAAACTTTTCCTGCATAACCTTCATTCCTATCCCCTTCTCTTTTTAATAATCTCCTCAAATAAAGATATGAACTTCCTTTTTATAAAACTCTCTTAATCTCTCCATTTCCTCTAAACTAAAAGGAAGAAACATGTATCGCCTGTAAGTTATCTTCTACTTGCTGTACCGTCTTAAACCCTGGAATCACACATGTGACAGAGTCATGGTCTAAAATCCAGTGAAGAGCTGCTCTTGTCATATTTCCTCTGCCGTTTGCTATCCACTTAAGCTGTTCACTAAGCTCTACCCCTTTATGAAACTCAAGGCCTGCAAATGTTTCTCCTACATTGAAATGTTGTCCGTCGCGATTGAAACTACGGTGATCGTTTTCTTCAAATTTTGTGTCTCTTTTGAACTTTCCTGTCAGTAATCCGCTTGCAAGAGGCAACCGTGCAAGTATACCAACTCCTTGCTCTTTTGCTTGCGGAAGTAACTGCTCTAGAGGTTTTTGACGAAAAATATTAAAAATTACTTGCAAAGCCTTCACATTCGGATTTGTTAGACAAAATAACCCTTCTTCACCAGTCTCCATACTAACACCGTAATAACGAATTTCCCCTTCTTTCTGCAATTTATCCAAAACGTCAAACACTCGACCATCCTTCAACACTTTAAGCAGAGGACAATGAATGAGTCTGATTATAAATCGATCCACTCGAGCTGTAGCCGCTTCAAATTCGCTTCGCAGTACCGTCTAATTGCTTCCTCGGAACACTTCTTGAAAATCATTAATGTTCCTGCTCGACAAAACTTCGTTGCAATATAAATTTCATCTTCCTTACCCTTTATAGCTTTTGCCAGAAGTTCTTCACTACGTCCATCACCATACACATCTGCCGTATCAAAGAAATTTACTCCTGCTTCAATCGCTCGATGGAGTCCTTTTAGCGATTCTCTTTCATCTGTTTTTCCCCATGATCCGCCGATCGCCCATGTGCCGAAGCTCACCTCGCTAATTCCCTTTCTGTATTTCCTAAGCGACGATAATTCATGAGAATCCTCCTTTTTCCCTATGGTTCAACATTATCACTTTGCCGGTTTCGATAGATATACGGCACGCATCGATAACTCGCGCATTTTGTATAATACCATTCTCTGAATAGAGCGGTTGTCGTCCTCTTATAATACAATCAGAAAAATGTTCAATTTCTAATACATATTGATCAGCTGAAATCACTTCTTCCTTAATTTCTCCATCATCCGTCCGAATCACGATTACTCCCTTTCCTTCATGTAAATCTGGTCGATATGCCCGCGGCACCTCAATTTTCCCTTTCGTGCCAATAATGTCGTACTCATTTCCAGGGAACATCTCAAAACTACAGTCGAATAATGCATGAACACCATTTTTCATTCTCATCCATCCGCTTGCAGACATGTCAATTTGATAACGTTCATGACAGTTAGCTTGAACATACAATTCAATAGGTTCCGTACTTAACAAATTTCGAATCGAATGGACACAGTAACACCCAACATCGAATAAACTCCCTCCACCTAACTTTGCATCCATTCTAATATTCGTCTCCCGGTCATGCAGATAAAAAGAAAAGCTCGAACTCATCAGTTTTACATCACCAATTTCGCCTGAGGCGAGGATCTCCTTGACCCTCTGATGCTGAGGATGAAACTGATACATAAATGCTTCCATAAAAATCACATTATTTTCTTTACAAGCTTCTATCATTCGTCTTACATCTGCTTCACACAAAGCAGCTGGCTTTTCACAAAGTACATGCTTCTTATGTTCGGCCGCCTTGATTGTCCATTCGACATGCATACTGTTAGGAAGAGGAATATATACAGCATCAATATTCGGATCTGCAAGCAATTTTTCGTAACTGTTATAAGCTGTAGGAATACCTAATTGCACAGCCGCCTCATGCGCTTTTCCACTTCCACTCGCAATCGCTACTACCTCCCTCCGCATTCTTAGCACGTTGAATAGCAGGAATTATAGTCTCTCTAGCAATATTAGCCGTACTTAAAATCCCCCAACGAACTTTTTGTTCCATATTTCATTCCCCATTTTATTTATTATAATATTTTTTCAAAAAATTTAAATTTATCTGTATAATAATACTAAAAACAAACAACCAACTAATTTTGTACAAATATATAAATTCAGTTTGAAATTCCGACATGTTTAACCAATGCCTATTCTTGTCTATACTGCTCCTAAACAGATGAATCAAAGGAGCGGATGAATG
>NZ_JACDUT010000009.1 GCF_013761245.1 Thermaerobacillus caldiproteolyticus
ATTCATCCGCTCCTTTGATTCATCTGTTTAGGAGCAGTATAGACAAGAATAGGCATTGGTTAAACATGTCGGAATTTCAAACTGAATTTATATAAGAAGGAATCGAAGTTAAAGCTAGAAAAGCAAGACAAAATCAAATTCGTCCGCAAACATTTTGAAGCCAGTGGCACAACTATCAATTTCGGTGGACTAGATAAAGATGTTAAAGAGGAGAGATTCTAAAATGGCACAATACCAGATTAACGTAGATCAGAAACTTTTGCAGCAATGAATCCTCCTAGAAGCCGGACTTGATGATACAACGGCTGTTCCTCACTCTCTAAGAGATATCGTAAGCGTCTGCGCACCACCAACAGCGCCGAACGTCTGAATGAAGAGGTTCGTAGACGGGAACGAGTCATCGGCATCTTCCTGAATCGTCAGTCTGGCATCCGTCTGCTCATGAAACAGGACGAGAAGTGGGCTAGCGGCAGGAAATGCATTAACATGGAGGAATATCTGGCTTGGCGTAAAGCTCGTTCTGCTAAGTCCAATGGCAGAATGACATGAATCATGTAAGCTTCACTTCAAGAGGCGGATGATAGCCTGTCGGGCTATGTGAAATCCCTTCGCCACTTCACTAGACATTTGTGCCCCGTAAGAGGCTCCTTGTCAGGCCGTCAACTTCATTCTTTGACCGAGAATAAAGTTACACATAAATTTGAATTTGATCATATATCTAAAATAATATATACTAAGTATACATCGTTTTGGTTTTGGGAACCAAAAAATAATTATAAATTCAATATACCCTCTTTTATATAGTATATACTAAATATATAAAAGGAGGGATAAATAATGGAGGGAACGCTATGATTAAAGTTAGCAATCTAACTAAAGAATTTTTGCAGGGGCAAGAGAGAACACAGGTGTTGAAAGGCGTAGATTTGAATATTAAAGAAGGCGAATTTGTAGCGATAATGGGACCCAGTGGCTCCGGAAAAAGCACTTTGCTGCAACTAATGGGAGGACTTGACGTACCGACCGCTGGAGATATACAAATTGACGGGAAATATTTAAATAAGATGAGCGAAAAAGAAAGAACGATATTCCGGAGACAAAAACTGGGGTTCGTTTTTCAAAATTATCAACTGCTTCCGACTTTAACTGTAGAAGAAAATATCGCGTTTCCTCTTCATGCTGACGGCAAACTGACAAAGGAGAAGAGTCGGGTGATCCATGAATTGATTCAGGCCGTAGGGTTGGAAGGACTTCATCGCAAACGCGCCAATTTGCTCAGTGGCGGTCAACAGCAGCGTGTTGCTATCGCCAGGGCACTCGTGAATAACCCGACTGTTTTATTAGCTGATGAACCGACAGGGAATTTGGACAGAGCCAATGCAGAAGAAATTCTGCGGCTATTATCAGCCTTCCATCGTGAAAACAGACAAACGATCGTGATGGTTACCCATGATATTTTTGCAGCCGGATTTGCGGATCGGATTATTCTTTTCAGGGACGGAGGCATCGATCAGGTGGTATCGAGGGAGGAGGGCGACTATGCTAAATATTTGGCGAATTTCATGGCGTAATATCACTCATAACAAAAAACGTTTTTTTTTAACCTTGTTTGCGATTATACTGGGAACATCTTTTATAACCTCTATGCTGGTAGCCGATAAAACAACTAGAGACGTTTTTAATTACTACACGGATATGTATGTAGCCAATGCAGATTATTGGGTTTTAAGCGATAAGCATACTTATCCGGAAAAAATGATTGCACCTGTTCAAGATAATCCTCATGTTACGAATATGCTGCTTGTTCTCCAAAAGCAAGCGTTCTTTGAACTTGAAGACGCTCACTCTCTAAGTCAGAGATCTATACGAATTATCGGAGTCAGTGACCAAAACAGTCCGTTACTGGTGCTTCCTGTGATTGAAGGCAGTTTGGATAATGAAGGGGTCATATTGCCGAAAACTGTTGCAACCCTTTTAGGAAAAAAGGTTGGGGATACGGTTCGGTTTGAAGGTTTGGGAGAGGCAAAAGTGTCTGCTATTGTCGAGTATACGCAGCTGCTTGCAAGTCCTAGTGATTGGGACAGTGCCGAATCAACCAGTTTTCGTATTATAGCTCCACTCGATATGTTAAGAGAGTGGGCAGGCAAACATGATGAGATTTCTTATATGCGGTTTCAGGTCAACGGAGATGGCAAGGACCTCTTTCATTCCTTACAGCAACAGTTCCGTGGGTCAGGTGTGTTCATTCAGCCTGTTGTTGCAGATGACCTTCAGAACAACGATATTAGCGGCCTCTATACCTTCTTTTATATTGTCGCCGGTTTATCGATGTTGGTCAGCGGGTTTATCGTCTTTAACACGATTTATACAAGCGTGATCGAAAGAAAAAAAGAATTTGCCATAATGAAAAGCTTCGGTTACACACATCGTTCTGTGTCCACGCTTGTGCTCATTGAAATCGTACTTTTGTCATTGATCGGTACAGCCATCGGTGTTCCGCTTGGTATATGGCTCGGTGATCTGTTTATGCAGGCACTGCTCAGTATGCTTCAATTTGATATAGTTTATACTTTAAATTGGAGATTGCCGGCGATGATGGCGGTGATTGTTGGAGTTCTGTTCCCTGTCCTGTTTTCGCTTTTCCCGATTTACAATGCAGGCAGAACGTCGATTTTATTGACGTTAAAAATGGCCAGCCAATCGAAGGGATCATCAAGACCTTCGCTGATTAGAGCTGTAGTTGGCGTGGCGCTTCTATGCTTTGTGTTTATCGACCACTCTGTAACTTATGCAGCCGTCTTGTCAGGTGTCATTCTTTTGTTTCCTTTGCTGTTGGCCGGTTTAAGCAAAATAATAAAACCCGCTTTAAATATTCTTTTTCATTATGCGGGGAGTTTGGCTGCCAAAAACCTCTTTCAACAAATCAATCGCAATGCAAATACGGCCGCGATACTCGGCATCGGTATTTCGGTTATTTTATTGCTTGGCGCGGTGGTGGAATCAGCTCCGGAAGGATATGAGCAAGAAATCAGGAATACGTATGGGGGGGATATAAGACTTACGTCTGAAGTGCCTTGGTCTGCTGAAGATATAACGAAATTGCGTTCTTATGATGGAGTTGCAGGCGTTGAGCCATTAATGGAAGCGACCCCGATTACGTGGAAAACGGTTGACGGCACAAGCAGACAATTTTCTGTTTTTGCCGTAAGTGAAGATAGTCCGTCGTTATTTGCCGATCAAAATGAGAAAAAACTGTATAACCGGTTAAAACAGCAAAATGCTGTGCTGCTTGGAGAACGTGCGTTTGATGAATGGGGCGGGGAGATTGGGCAGAGCATTCGGATGAACACGCCAAACGGTGAACAATCTTATGAGGTGATTGGAGTTGTAAAAACATCGCATTATTCCGGTTATGTCGCGTTTATGGATGAGGAACGTCTCAAGGAGGAATTTGGATGGACAAAAAGCTTTGATTTGCTGCTTACTGTTAACAGCGAAGCGGCCAGTTCCATCCGAGACAGGGTATGGTCTGATTTTCGCGATCATCTGTCAAAGGTTCAAACGGTTGAAGATGAAATTGAGTCCACTACTTCAACGATTTCCGGTATGAATGAACTGATCTTGATATTGCTGTTTATGATCATCGGGTTAGCCAGTATCGGCACAGCCAACACCCTTTTGATGAACACGCTGGAACGCGTCTCCGAGATCGGAACGATGCGGGCTCTTGGGTTTACTAAACAACAGGTTAGAAATATGATAATCGCCGAAGGATTGCTCGTTGGGTTATCCGGAGTTATTGGTGGAATAGCAGCCGGGTTGATTTTAATCTATGTAACAAGTCAGTCTGAACTCATGGACGGATTTATGTCTTTCCGGCTGCCATATAGCAATATGATAGTGGCAGTGATATCCGGTGTTGCGTTGAGTCTATGCGCCGCCTGGATGGCCAGCAAAAGTGCCAGCAAAATGGATATCCAATCATCACTGAAAGAAGGTTGACAACTTGTCAGTTAAATATGGAATTTTGACATTGTTATGCCAAAAAAAACATCACGGATACGAATTGAAATTAGAATTGGATTCCCTTCTTGGCATTAAAGGCAAAATTAATCCCGGTCAGATCTATACTACGCTTGATCGCCTGATTCGTGATCAACTTGTCTCGTCCGCAGGAATGGACGACCAGGAAAGAAAATTATACGAGTTAACACCAAAAGGTAAAGATGAGTTGGAAAAATGGTTGCTGGAACCGGTGCCTTACACCACGACAAAAGAAGATTTTTTCTTTAAATGGAGCTGTGCCCGCAAGATTAATTTTGCCCAGGAAAAGAAAATGCTTGAACAGCAAAAAGCGATGGTGATTAAAGAAGTGATGGAATTGACCAAATTAAAAACAGAGTTGCTACTTCAAGGTGACGAAAGCAAATATTTATTGATCTCCGGTATTTTATTGCATTTAGAGGCGGATTTAAACTGGATGAATCAGGTTGAAAATCGAATCCGTTAAAAGCCGCCAAGTTCAAAGAAAAGTGCGGGCAGTATAAGTAGGATGAAAGAAGAATGGGCTTAGGATTGCGATTCTGGCATATCATTGGGAACTGTTTATCGTAGCGGAAGTGTTGTCTGTCATCTCCCTTTTATTATTTGACATATTTCGATATTTTTTTAGAAAACCAAAAACTCAGTATTTTGCTGAAAGCTGAAGCTTGGCTCGGGTTGTTTGTATGTCGGCAAACAGGGGAGATTTCAACGTTTCTCATTGTTATTACTATATTTGTCATTTATGCTTGTACTTTTGGAATATCCGGTTTTATCAGGTTAGATCGATGGATGAGGAATAAAATCGGTCAGCTGCGCGGTGTTGAACTGTTAACAGAAAAAGATTATGAAAAGATGAGACAAAACTGTGATCCGAAATATATCGCAAAAAAATATCGTATATCCTCGCTCATTCACCTGGTGTTATTCGTTGTGGGTCAAGCGATATTTTGGTCTATGGGGACGGACAGTATTGCTGAAATGAAACACTATTTAACATGTTCACTGAGAAGTCTCCCACCTCTAAGCGAAGTGTAGGTGGGAGAGGTTCATGTAATCAAGCGATTGACGAGTGTTAATGTGAGAGAAAATGGATTCTGAATCCTTCATTGCAGTTCATGTAGCTCTATCTATGGCATAATAATAATGCGAATTTTTCGAAAAAGAGAAATGAACGATGAGTACGGCTAAGGAAAAACTAATCGAGTTAATTCAGAAAATGTCTGAAAGCGAAATTGTAAAAGTGTTGGATTTTGTAGAGTATTTGATGAAAAAACAAGAGAAGCAACTTGTTCAAGATTTAAGTAAAGCAAGTGAAACAAGTATTGATTTCTAGAACAATGATATAGATGACGAGGTCTGGGATCATGTATAAGCAAGGTGATATTCTTCTTATCCCTATTCCTTTTAGTAATTTATCGATAACCAAACAACGACCGGTCCTTGTTTTGTCTAATGACAACTATAATCAATTCACTAAAGATTTACTGGTTGCTGCGATTACGTCTCAGCTTGTCTCAGCTTAAAGATATTGATTACTCTATTTTAATTACCCAAGATGATTTAGCAGAAGGGAATCTTAAAGTTACTTCTGCTATTAGAGCAGATAAAATTTATACTCTTCGTGCTGTTCTAAAAGAGAAAAAGCGTCTCGACTGTTTTGGGGGAGGCCTAGCTTTTTCTGTGCGACCATGTGCATCGCCAGGTCGATGCTTGCTTCACATGCTCGCTGGAGATTTAAGATAATGGAGTCTTGCTTCGTGTAGTTTTCTAAATGTTTCGGGTTGTTCTCATATTCTTCGTGAATGCGTTTTATGCACCGCTCGATCACGCTAATTTTATTTAAAATGACATCATTTTTCATAAACCGACCCGCTTTCATGAATGTTTCGCAAGATTTCCGTGCGTTCTTCATTCAATTTTGCGTACATCTTCAAGTCTCTCCATTCATATTCGGCTTTTTTCTGTTCATTTGTACAATAGATGACTTTGCCGTTACTGACCACTTGCGCCTGAAACACGGTTCTTGCTTGTTTGAGGTCCACAAGATCGACGTCCCGGTGCAGCCTGGATGCCAATTCTTGCGCAACCATAAATCGCTCATAATGATCCAATTGTTTTTGGTCGCTGAGAAAAGCGATATCAATGTCGCTGTCTTGATGAACATGTCCTGCAACCGTTGATCCAAACAAATAAATCAAATATGGGGACACCGTTTCGGTCAACACTTCAATAATGATTGGCTCGATCTGTTCAGTCAACACTGCCCCTCCTTTGCTTCGCCGCAATCCGGGCCATTTTCTTTCATTATATTACTTTTTATTTACTGCCTCAAACTTTGCGTAAAACTAAAAACTTCTCCTCAAGTTTTTGGATTATTGCAATCGCTTTTTTATAAGCCTTTTGTTTAAAAGTTCACCATCTACCTTGGAACGCTTATCCAAATTATCGTGAGCTTATTATATATTTATCAAAAAAATTTTTATAAATAACCTATTCATAAAAAATACATAATGATAAATCAATATGTCATAAATCAAAGGTGTTGATTATCTGGAAACAGAAAGAAAAAACAGGTCACATACCGGATAGACGGTTCGGTGACCTGTTTTTTTATTCGACTTATTTTAATCCTTAGACTTGCAAAGCTTGTTTTACAGTTTCTTTAAGAGGGGTCAAGGAGCCGATAAGTGTTTGTAGATCATCTGACGTTTTGGACGTTTCACCTTTAGAAACCGCGTCATAGATAACTGCTGTAAGTTCGGCAATAGGCTCAGGAAGACCAGCGTTTACGAGAATATTTTTCTCTTCTTCAAATGAGACAGACTGGTGCACGACTTTTTTGCCGGAAACCTCAGAGAGAATTTGAGCTAGATCGTCAAAGCTCCACGGTTGATTGGAAACAAGGTTATATGTTTTGTTTTCATGTCCTTCTTCTGTAAGAACCGTCGCGGCAGCCAAGGCAAGATCATTGCGGGTTACCGAATTAATTTTTCCACTTCCTGTATTCGTCACCACTGCTCCAGACTCTACGGATGCGCGCAGCCCTTCATTTACAAAAAGTTCTGTATATAAGGCGTTGCGCAGGAAAGTATAAGGAATACTGGTGGTACGAATTGCATATTCCGTAGCTAAATGAACGTGAGCAAGGGGCAATTTTGCCTCCTCAGCAAAGGCATACCCAGTATAAGCAATATGTTTTACTCCTGCATCTCTGGCTGCTTTTACGACATTTGCATGTTGAACGATACGGAGCGTATTATCAGTGTCGGGACTTGAGATAAAGAGCAGCTTGGAAGCGCCAGCAAAAGCCTTTTCAAGAGATTTCGGATCATCATAATCACCATGACGAACCTCCACTCCTTGATCGGCAAGAGCGGAGGCTTTTTCCACATTACGGGCGATGGCAATGATTTGACTTGCAGGCACTTTTTTGAGTAAATGTTGAATAACTAAACCTCCGAGTTGACCAGTAGCACCAGTAACGACGATTGACATTGAAAATATCCTTCCTTTCTTTTCATAAATTTTTGAGAGCAAGTGTAACTATCTTGATTACAACGTGCCCAATAATTAAATGCCGTTATAACCAAGTTGGTTACAACGCGCACAAGAATAGACATCGTTATAACCAAATCGGTTACAACTGACACGAAAAAATGAGCTCTTTGAAGAGCCGGTTTTCAAGAGATGAACTGCAATGGAGAAGTGACTGCTAAATTTTTTAAGCGCTTCAACCTCTCGTTGTAACCATTATAATTACATCGAAAATGAAAGTCAAATCTTATGTACCGTCAGGCAACGTGGAAGACCAAGGCCGTCAAAGCGGAAAAACTACGGTTGTTTTTTACACTTCAATCCAATCTATTCCGTCTCGTCAACCATTGGATGAGGAGGAACCAATATCATCATCGTCTTTGACATGGTTGTCCGGATTTTTCATTTTCGGCTTTTTGATCCCCTTCTTCACGATAATCGTTCCACGCATGAAAAAGTTTATTCGGTAAAACCATTATATTCCAAAAGAAACGTTCTATATGCTTAGTATGAAAGAATGGATGAATAAGGAAAAAGTCCTGGTTGTAATCTGGAAAATAGGAATATATCATGATTTCTCCTTATTTTACTTATGTTACCATTTAAGTATTGGATAAATGGGGGAGGGAATGAAGGTGTCATCCTTATTGGAATCCATCGAAAAAGAAGCAAAGCGCCGGGCTTATGCAGCTATGATCCGCTGCCTTCAATCCTATCAGGGGCAGGTAGAGGAAGCAGTGGATGAATTTCATCATGGCTCGCATTCTTTTTACCGCGCGAATGACGAGTATGTTCCACATTGGCAGGGCGAATCGAGGGGAGCGTATGAGTTGATATACGGGGACTTGCGGCAAATTGAAGCACGTATTGATACGACCGCAGACGAGCTTCTTCATGAAATCAGCAGGGAAATCGCCCGAATACAGCGAAAGATAGAGGAGTTGCAATGACGACGATTCGAGTTAAACCGGAAGAGCTGGAAACGGTAGCGAAGCATGTCCCCTATGCAGAAGACGCCTGCCAGCGTGCGCGAGCCTCGCTTTCGTGGGAACTTCCCTCTCTAGCCATGGAGATTCCCGGAATTGGCTCTGCCGCCATCCACGAACTTACAGACGAACTGATTCATTGGCTCCAGCGATATGAAGAAAAGCTGAATGAAGCGGAGGAACTGCTGTATCGGACGGCAGCGGCAATCAGACAGGCAGACCAAACGCTTGCCGATAACATGAAAGAATTTGGCTTAGAGCTTCTTGGCTGGTATGACTTGCAGCGAGTGTTTGGAGAATATGACCCGATCACTGGAGAACGGATTTCGGCAGGAGACCGCCTGCTTGCGGGAGGAATGTTATTGTTGACCATTATTCCTCCAGCCAAAGGGGCAGGCATTGCCGGAAAAGCGGCGGTGAAAGGAGCGAAAGAGGCAGCAACAGCAGCAGATGTTTCCAAATTGGTCTCGCAAATGAAACATGTTCTCCGCTATGATAAAATGATGTCTGTCTTTCAAGCGGTGTACCGCCAAGTCGTGAAGGCACCGATTACCAAAACGCTGCAATATTTTAAGAAGCAATGGAACGATCTTCTTGCCAGCGTTCCATCTGTCCAATGGCAGCCGGCCTTGGCGGGAATTGGTCCAGAGCCCCGTATATGGATGAGCGGAGCCGAGAAAGAAGTAAAAGAAACTACGATGAACATGATTGGCAAAACTAGGGGTGAGGTGGTTGGTAAGGGTACGGGTAATGCTAGACCGTCTTGGAGACAATCAGAAATTGACATAGGAAAAGAATATCCAGAATATAGTGCTCAAAAATCTTTCAAAAACGGAAAAGAAGTACCTTATGGGACAAAAGGAAGCTCAAGACCAGATTTTTATAGAGAAGGATTTAGTATAGAGGTAAAAAATTATAAAATTACTACCCCAAGTGGTAGAAGCAGATTAGTAAACAATATTTCTACCCAAGTTGAAAAACGATTAAGTGATTTGCCGAGAGGTACTAAACAAACTGTTATTATCGATATACGAGGACAAAACGTATCGGAAGAAATACTAGATGATTTGTATGATAGAATAATGAAAAAAACAAATGGTAAAGTAAATATTAGATTTAAAACTAATGAGTGAGGTGACAGAATTGGCTGTAGGTTTGAAAGTAAAATATTACTGGTATCCAATTGGTCATGGTGATTTTTTACATTCGTTTTTTTCAACAGTAAGCTATCATTTAGAGCCAAATGGTTGGGGAACAAAGTATCCTCTTTTATTAAACAAACTATATAATGGTAAACTTGAGTATAAATATATTAAAGATGTTATTAAAGAAATAGATGAAATTCAAGAAAGTTTGAAAAATTACAGTCCATCACAAGTCGTTTGGGATATCGAAGACCTTTCAAAAACACCTCCATGGGGAGATAATATAAGTGATGAAATTACAGACTTATCTAACTATTTTGTTACAAGTGATGGGGAAGATTTAATAACTATTTTAAAAAAAGCATTAAATAAAGCTTTAAAAATAAAGTCAGACATTGAAATAGAAAGTATTTAAGAAAGTTTAAACTATGATTTTTGATAACCTTGAATGGCTATAAGCCTTTCAAGGTTTTTTATTTTAAGGCTGATTATCTAAACGATACACTCGTTCAAGAAGCAATGAGAAGACCTTCTCGCCAGCGTTCCGTCTGTCCAATGGCAGCCAGCCTTGGCAGGAGTCGGCCCGGCGCCCCGCATGTGGATGAGCAAAGCTAAGGAAGAAGTAAAAGAAACTACGATGAACATGGTTGGCAAAACTGGGGATGAGGTGGTTGGTAAGGGTACGGGTAATGTTAAGCCTAAAGACTTTAGTCCTCTTACCCCCGGTGGAGGATTAGCAGCACATGAGGCAAGGGGTGGGCATTTGATTGCCAGACATGTTGGAAAGACGGATGCCGAGTTATTGCAGCGGTTAAAAGATAATCCTAAAATAACAGGAGCATCAACTTTTAAAGATAGAGCTACTGCTGAGAAAGTTGCTAGCGAAGTTTTAAACGATCCAAACAACAAAAAAATTATTCAAGCTTGGTTGAGTAATCCAAAAAGCAGCTCAACTTTGGTTCTGCCTTATCAGGGTACAGAAATTATTGGACGTGGGGTACAAAGAGGTTCTACGACAGTTGAACATATGAAGAATGCTAAGATAGTATTAAAGTAAGGATGGAGCAGGGAATTTCATTTTAACTGGTTATCGAACTAAATAATGGAATGGGGGGAACGATGCTTGTTAGTCAAAAATAATCCAGAAGATCCAGTTTTTCAGTTCTTGGCTGGGACTTTTCATCAAGACGCAGATTCGCCTGAAGAGGCATTACAAGAATTGTTAACAGAAGAAAGTAAAGAATATCTTGAATCTGCTATCGTATTTTTAACAGAATTCATTAATAGTGAGTATTCAGATGATGAAAAGAATGAATACATTCAACACTGTGCAGACGGAGTATATTTTCCTGCTCTTGGGCTAACTCCAATTCAATGGCTAAAAAGTGTAGTAGAACAATTAAAAGAAGCTGTAAAAGTAAAATAGGACTTAAATTCTTGAGTACCTTGACTGAGTGAAAACTCTTTCAAGGTTTCTTTTTTACTAGCAATGGGAATTATATTGGAAAGTGGTGAAAAAATGAGACAACCAACAAGAGAAGAAATAATTGATAAATTAAAAATGATTTTACTAGGAAAGCTAACACGAGAAGAAGTAGCAGATTGGGCTTCAGAATATGTAATGCAGGATGAGCCCAATATATCAGATGAAACTGTTTGGGAACTTTTACAAATTGTTTCCGGAGTTGATTTAAAAGATAGTCCAGATGAATATCTACATGTAGAACAAGACATTATAGATTGGATAAACAAGTATAGCAATTAAAAAAGTGTTAAATAACCTTGATTGTCTATATGCCTTTCAAGGTTTTTCTATTTTAAATCTAACAGCTATATCAAATAATAAAGTGAGATTACGTTTTCAGATTCGTCTAGCAAATGAAACCTGTTCTCCGCTATGATAAAATAATGTCTGTTTTTCTTGGTAAGAAAGATCAAATCCCCCTTGCCTTATACCCGAACTTCTTTCATCATGAACGATTTCGTTTGCGCTCTTTAGTAAAATTCATGCACGTCGTGCTTCCCGTTTTGTCTTCGTCATGACCGTTCTGGCCGAGTGACAGGGTAAAGCCATGGACGGAAAGGAGATTTTAGCCCTCTTGAGGGGTAAGTGAACGTAGAGATGAACTTCTCTTTCTTAAAGGATCTATTTTTACGGACAAAATTTACGTGAAGAAACCGAAACGGGTGCTGGCGTTGGGGGATCTGTTTTTGTCGGCGCTTGTCGTGTACCGAGTATTCCGCACCGGATGCGGCAAGTCATTACCAACGAATGTCCATTGAAGGGAGCGGGAAAGCGCAAGTTGACGAAACCGACGGGGCAAGCCATTTTTCAGCTATTTGCCTATGTGCAAGTTGTCGTTATCGAGTGTCCAAATGGGCAAAGGCAACGAAAATTAGGCCGGTCGCTGACGTATGAGCAGCAGAGAGTATTGCGAGAGTTGGGATTCCGAAACTTTAAAAAGAAGGATACGGAGAGTATTTGCATTGTTTTGAAAAAGAAAACCGCTAAACGGCCGCCGTTTAGCGGTTTTGCATTTTTTCAATCGTTGTGTTGTCAATACTGTTTCGGTGAACCAATGCGTTTTGAGGGTATGTATTCGTTTAGCTTGCTTTTTTCGCCGTTTTATTTTTGTGTTTGGTTGTAAGGCTCCAATAAATAGGAATTCCCGACAATGTGATTAACACAGAAAGAAAAGCATCGAGCGGATGATGGATGACGGTACTTCCAATAATGTAAATTGCTCCTACAGTCGCAACAATAGGCGTTACAGGATATAAAGGCACTTTATATAACGAATGATCGTGCTTCTGATTTTTCCGCAACAAAAATACAGCGTAAAATGCTAAGCCGTAAAATGAGAAAACGCTAAAAATAGCGATATCGGTCAAACGATCAGGGTTGGTCATTAACATCATTGCCACAGCGATCGCTATTTGTAAAACGGTTGCTTGAACAGGAGTGTGAAATGTTGGGTGAACGCGTGATAAGAAACGAGCGCCAGGGAAGAGTCCGTCTTCTGCCATCGCAAACGGCATACGTGGAAATGTTAAAATTTTTCCATTTAAACAACCGAAAATAGAAATTAAAATGCCGATCGCAATCATTTTTCCGCCTACATCACCAAATAGTAACATCGCGGCTTCTTTTGCGGCGTTCGGGCCAAGTTCAACAATTTTACTAGCAGGAAGTACGTGAAGGATCGCGATATTGACGGCTAAGTAGCAGAGCGTGACAACGACAATTCCAGTAATAATGGCTTTTGGTAACGTTTTTGCTGGATTTTTCATTTCGCCTGCCACAAATCCGACGTTCATCCAGCCGTCGTACGCCCAAAGCGTCGCTAATACAGCTGTACCTATGCTGATCGCCTGGCTGCTTTCGCTTTCCATTCCAAACACAGGCACATCTCCTTGAACCATTCCAAACACGATAATAAGGAAAATAGGAAGCAGTTTTGCTAATGTTAACAAGCTTTGGACAGCTCCGCCATATTGTGTTCCTAGTATGTTAATGAGTGCAAGAAAAAGAACAGCTAAAATTCCGATCCATGTTTCCGTCTGTTTCGAAAAACCGAACACCCCTGCAAATAGCGAACCAAAGTATAATCCGAGCGCTCCGATTACCGCTGGGCCGTAGATGATTGTTTGCACCCATCCGCATAAAAAGCTCCAAAACTTTCCGTACACCTCTTCGATATAAGCATACAGCCCTCCGGTTTTCGGAATTTTTGCGCTTACTTCTGCAATCGTTAAACCGCTCGCTAATGTAATGATGCCACCGATGACCCATGCCCATAGGGCCATTGTCGAATCACCGGCAGCGGCGATGACAACACCTGGTTTCATGAAAATACCGGAACCGATGACCGTACCGATGACTAAAGATGTTGCAGCGATAAAGCCGATGCTTTTTTTTAATTCAGCTTGCCCCATTTTGTTCACCTCAAAAAGACAAATGTTTTTGTTGTAAGTACTTGACCATTATAACATGAGATTAGTTAAATTGTTATTTTTCGAAAATTAAAATATTATAAAAATATTATAGAGAATCAACGTAATTTATTGACATAAATGAGTTTTTTTGTACACGATGAAACTTGTCATAATTTTCATGGTATAAATAATGGGATAATAAAAATTTGCGCGGAATATTACGGATCGAATCGAAGCAGTGACTAGATTCGATTCTCGTTGGCATCACAGACGAAGGCCGCGGCATTCCGAAAGAGCGAATGGCCAAGCTTGGTGAACAGTTCTACAGTACAAAAGAAAAAGAGAGAGGATTAGGGTTAATGATGAGTTTTAAAATTGTGGAAGTGCATGGCGGTGAAATGAAGAGTCATAGTGAAGAAGGAAAAGGAACGACCGTGTGTTTGCTTTTTTCCATTTCCTCAAAGCAGGAGAGCTGAGTACTTTCATCGGCCCTCTTTCTCTTTTTTACTTGTTCTTCACGTTTGGCAGCTTCACGCAACATTTTTCTAAAAAGCCCCCTCTCCATAATGCAATGTAGGCGAGAGGGGGGATTCGGGAACGCTTCCTTATTGACTCTAGGGGTTTTATTCTATTTCTTTAATGGCCCCAGCGACATCATAGTCAAGAGGGTCTAGTTCTGTTGGTTTTCCGAGCACGAGCTTTGCCAGTTCAGAACCTAAGTAAGGACCAGCCGTGAGCCCTGATGCGCCTAATCCGTTGGCCACATAGATGCCTTCGAACCCTGGAATCGCTCCAAAGACCGGAAGAAACCCAGGTGTGTATGGACGAAACCCAACTCTTGTTTCAAAATGAGTGCAATTGGCTAGCCCTGGTGCTGCGGTTAACGCTTTGTCTAATACTTCATGCAATCCACCAGCCGTTACTCTGTAGTCGAAGCCAACTTCATCTTCATGAGTCGCACCGACAACAATCCGGCCATCTTTAAAGGCAAGGAGATATTGGTTGTTTGGCGGCATGACAACGGGCCAGTTGTCTGTATCCCGTTCCGGTCTTTCAAGGTGAACGATTTGTGCTCTTTGCGGCGTTACTAAAAATTCAATGCCTAACGGCAGAAGCAGCTCTTTTGACCACGCACCAGCCGTTGCAATGACGGCATTTCCTACATATTGTCTTCCTTCAACCTCGACACCGATTACTTGAGCACCTTGATGGATAAGTTTGGCGTTTCCTTTGATATAAGTAGCCCCAAGCTTTTGCGCTACCCGAATTAAGGAATCGCGAAGTGCTCTTCCATTAACGCGAGCGGCGCCACTGACGTGAATGGAGTGATATTCCTCTGCCAATGGTGGAAATAATACCTTTGTTTCCTCAGGAGACAGTCGGGTAATTTCGCCCATTTCTGGTGCGCTTTCACGACGTTGTAATGCTCTTTCCTCGATCTTTTGAAGCTTCTCTTCATCTGTATGGAGACAGATGGCTCCTACACGCGCATATCCCGTTTCCGTTTCACCATAGGATTTCAGTTCTTCTATTAAAGTAGGGTAAAATTTCGCTCCGCCTTTCGCTAAACGATACCAAAGCTTATTTCGACGCTGGGACACCCATGGACAAACAATCCCAGCCGCGGCATCCGTTGCTTGGCCTTTGTCACCTCTGTCGATTAACGTCACAGCAGCTCCTTCTTTTGCCAAGTGATAAACGGTAGACGCTCCTAATATTCCAGCTCCAACGACTATGTATGATTTCATAAAAAACACCTTTTCTATTTTTTCTTTTTTCCATCATTAGAATAGCACATGATGAAGCATTTGCGAAAAGAAACAAGGGGATCATTTATTTCAATTCAATATTTGTAGTGAATATCACCTTTATTTCGATACAGCGACCAACTTTCTTTGCCAGAAATACCCTATGTGATAGAATGATGACCAATTTTGAAAAAATCATTGTTAAAATGTCTTTTTTGAAAAACTTATTTTTCTATTGATTCGTTGCGCCGATTAGTGGGCACACGGAATTGCTTCGGCTACTTCCTGCGTTAAAGGGGTTCCTCATCTTTCTACGTTTTCACCTGCAGGGAAGTGGTTGGGAGAACGAGGAAATTTCTCAATAATGTTAGTCTAAAAATTGGACACGGAGAACAGAGAGATTATAATAAAATTAATTACACTAGGTTCGAGATGTCCCCATCTAAAAAAGGGAACATTTGTTATGATAACGATTGTATGGAGTTGTTTCAGAAAGAGTGCATTTAACGTGAATCGATTCCATACGCGGAAAGAAATGAAACAAGCTGTTTTCGAGTATATCGAATGCTTCTACAATCATAAAAGAAGCAATTCAGCCCTTGGCTATGTATTGCCATGTGAATTTGAGGCTGTATACTACGCTAAACAAAGAAAAGCAGCTGCCTAAGTTCAGCTATTTCTTTCTGTTTAACGTGTCCATTTTTTAGAGTTTATTTAAAAAAGTCAGCGCAGAATGGATGAATGAGATCGCAATATAAAACAGCGATTTTATTTGAATAGGGGAGATGTAAAAATCTATCAAAAATTTTTGCTTGTTTGTATGATTGTAGTACAGCCAGAAACATGATAATGCTTTTCATAACACGATAACAATATAAAAAGCCGCTTCATTAACGGCTTACATGTCAAAGAAATCGCTTGGCCTTACGTCTGGATTAGCTTTTTTATTAATATGATTGATACAGGGACATTAATGCTTACTGAATCATCAGATGAAGAAAAGAGATAATCCGAATGATAAAGTCTCTTTTTTGTTTTAATCTTACTTCCTATACTGTGACGTTATATTAATCTCACATGTCATACAAAAAAGAAGCGGTTTTGGGGAATAAGAAATTCTTGTATAGTAAAACAAACTTGTACACATTAGGGGGATTGGTTATGAAGAGAATTGCAATAGATATGGATGGAGTAATTGCCGATTATCTTTCAAAACAATTAGCACTTTTCAATCGAGATCACAACGAAAATATTACAGTTGAAGACTTGAAAGGAAAAAAACTCATAGAGCTGCGCCCCCATTTGAAAGATGAAATTATGAATTATTTAAAGGAACCTTCTTTCTTTCGTGATTTAGAAGTAATGAAGGATAGTCAAGAAGTAATAAAGGAATTAAGTGAACATTACGAAATTTTTATTACTACGGCTGCAATGGAGTTTCCGACATCATTTACAGCAAAATATGAATGGTTAAGAGAACATTTTAGTTTCTTGAATGATATGAATTTTGTATTTTGTGGAGACAAGAGCATTATTAATGCCGATTATCTTATTGATGATAACGTACGGCATTTCAAACGATTTTCAGGTCAAGGAATTTTATTTACATCACCTCATAATGTGTATGAAACAGGTTATGTTAGGGTTAACAATTGGCAGGAGGTAAGAGATTATTTTCTCAAATAAACGAAATTTTGATGTTCGACAAACGGATAGTGAGTGTTTGTTAAATAAACAATTATAACGCCTGCGTCATTGACGCGGGCTTTTCGCTTGACTTGAAATGAAAAAGAACTGGCATTTTGCCAGTTCAGTTCTTTCCTGCTTGCCCTGTAGCAATGGAAGAGCTGAAGAAAGAAAAAAAGGATGCCAGTGAGCATCCAAATAAAGCAAATGAAAATACCTCCATAGCATCGTGAAGCATTTATTAAAAAGCGAGTTCATTCTATGTTAGGATTGAAATCCTTTCGCACAGCAAAGTCCGTTATTTCTAGAATAGAAGCCATGCATATGGTTAAAAAAGGGAAACTTGTTTTAAAGGTCAACTCTGTCTAAAATCATCCATCAATGATTTAGAATTATTACGTAAACCTCGATTCCGTAATCTGTAGGAATCTTCTAAGATCGTACCATATTTGTACCAGAGCCCAGTGGAAACCCTATAAGCGAATATGGATGTGATACTCTTGAAGCCAACTATTAATTTGTAATAAATAATCTAGTAAACCTCGAGCTTTCGTTCCGGAAATGACTTCATCTTTTCCTTCAGCGATTGCGCGCACACGATCCGCATCAATTAATGGCAAGATAGGTGAGTTTGAATCATTTAGTACCTCTAACATCCAGTTGCTGATGCCTTGTAAGTAAGCAGCATCTTTTGTACTTGGATACGCACTCTTTCTGCGATTACGTACATCGTCTGGAAGTACATGTTGAAAGGCGCGGCGTAAAATTCCTTTTTCAATATTGTCAATGCTCTTCAGTTCAAATGGAACATTCCATAAATATTCTACAAGACGATAATCACAAAACGGAACACGCACTTCAAAACCAGTCATCATGCTTGCGCGATCTTTACGATCAAGCATAAATGGCAAGAAGCGTGTAATAAACATATAGGACATTTGACGTTGTTTCGCTTGCAGGCTGCTTTCTCCATCCAGAAAAGGAACTTCACTGACAGCTTCTTGGAATCGTTGCTTCTGATACTGCTCCGGTTGAATTTTTGCTTTAAGATCCTCTGATAAAATATCTAACATAAAACTCATATTCACAAGCCATGGAAAAACATCCGCATTTAAAAACTGTTCTTGATGAAACCATGGATAACCGGAAAATACCTCATCAGCAGATTCTCCTGAAAGGGCTACTGTTGCATCTTTTTTCATCTCTTTAAATAAAAGATAAAGAGAAGTTTCAAGTTCTCCTATGCCCGGCAGGTCACGTGCTCGCATCGGAACAAGTAAATTCTCTACTAATTTATCTGCGCCAAATACAATTGTATGATGATGAGTGCCAATATGCTCAGCTACACGCTTCACCCAAGGCTCATCTAGGTCACGGCGAAGAAAATCTTGTTCAAAATCTCGCTCATTATTCACAAAGTCGATAGAGTAAGTATGCAGAGTTTTTCCGTTTTTTGCAAATTCTTTCGCTGCCAGAGCTGTTAAACCGCTGGAATCAAGCCCCCCAGAGAGCATAGATACTACAGACACATCTGCGATTAATTGCCGTTTCACCGTATCTTCCAGGATGGAGCGAATCGTTTCGACAGTTGTATTTACATCGTCAAGATGCTCTTTACTTTCAAGCGTCCAGTAGCGTTTAACGTTTACTTTATTAGGGGTAAATGTTATGTAATGACCCGCACGCACTTCCTTTATATCCTTAAAAACACCATGCCCCGGTGTACGGATAGGTCCAAGACTAAATACTTCAGCAAGACCCTCACTGTCAATTTCAGTTTCTACCAGTGGATGGGAAAGAAGAACTTTTAATTCAGAACCAAAGAGAATAGCGCTGCCACGTTGAGCAAAAAATAATGGTTTGACGCCTAAATGATCTCGGCCAAGCATAAGCTGGCTGCGTCTTTCATCCCAGATGCCAAAGGCAAAAATGCCGTTAAAGTGCTCAATGCAATCTTCTTGCCATTCTAGATAAGCATGAAGCAATACTTCTGTGTCTGATTTTGTCCGGAACACATGACCCTTTTCTTCAAGTTCCTTACGTAATTCTTGATAGTTATAGATTTCTCCATTATAAGTCAAAGTAATGGTGTAGTCTCCGTCTTTATAAACCATGGGTTGGAGACCACCCTCTGGGTCAATTACGATAAGACGTCGATGACCGAATGCAGCTCGCTTTGAAGTCCAAAATCCTTCCGCATCCGGTCCTCGATGTGTAATAGCGTCTGTCATCTTTTTTAAAATTGGCTGTTGATCAGACAAATCTCTTGACCAATCTACCCATCCTGCGATTCCGCACATATCATCTACCTTCTTTCTATCAAGAGTACGTATTTCAAGTTACACCTCTTTTTAACGTTGACGTCAACGTTAAATCGATTATACAATTATTTAACGTTAACGTCAACGTTATATTTATATAGAAACAAAAGTAGGAATTTACATGTGGAATCGGGCATAGCCCCAGTAAAAGAGCATATCCGGCCTCCACTTCGTGAATACAAAGGACGAAGGAATGCATGGATGATCATTCTAAGAGAGTTAAAAGGTTATCAACATGTATAAAAATCATAATTTTCTTTGAGGAGGTTTAAAGAAAAATTATAGTTTGAAGGAGGAATATAAAAAACGGAAAAACCACTAATGTCAAAAGAACCAGAAGTACCTGATCTAACTTTAGAACAAATAGGACATTACTTTTTTTCAGAAAGAACCCGGGCCTTGTGACGTTATCTTTGTATTTGCTGGAACTCGTTTAGGTCAGTGGAAGAAAAAAATAGAGGCATTTAATATGGGATTAGGAAAAAGGATTATAGCTATTGGTGGAGTAAGTCTAACAGGAGGAAGCATACTGATAGGGAGGATAAAAATACCCCAGAAGCAGATGTAATTGTTTCTAAGCTTATCAAACATGGAATAAAGGAGGAAGAAATCATCTATGAAAACTGTTCAAGGAACTCATTAATGCAAAGGAAATATTTGATTTTAGTACTATTAAAAGCATTTTGTTCGTTAGTAAAAACTACGCATCAGGTCGCCAATATAGAACACTAGCACAGAATATTTCAAAAAAGATGAAATATATTCCATTTGGCTTTGATAGTATTCCAGTATCAAGAAATAACTGGATGAAAACAGAGGTAGGGGGGGGAGGGAGAATATTTGGTGAATTTTTAAAAATTGCGTATTTAGGAGAAATAGGGCATATTCTCCCTTCTAGAAAAAGCGGTGGCTGGTCTTGAAGACTATGTTACTGAATTTATAGCTAAAATTAAACATAGAACCTTATAATTACAAGGAGATTTAACCGTCAAGTGAAGCCTTACAACTTTTGATAATAAATTGTGACTGATTAACAGTTTTTGATAAATAAAATTTAACAACTTGTTTATCCTATTAAAAATTAAAAGAGGATAAGGTTTCTATGTAATATTAGGATATGAAAAATTTTCATATTTTTTAACTCCATCACTGTTATTATTATGATGGAAAAAGAATAATAGTGATGATATTTATAGCAATGGATCAATACGAAGCAAATCTATTCTTCCATCTCATTAACGATCATAAATGATACTCCATTTGGTCTTAGTGCTTCTATCTTTACCAAAAATATAGGAAATGCTCTATCATTCATAAACGAAATTGAAGCGGGATTAGTTCGTATTAATGAAGAGAGTGCAGGAGTAGAACTGCAGGCCCCTTTTGGGGAGGAATGAAGCAATCTAGCTCACACTCAAGAGAACAAGGACGAGCTGCTATTGAATTCTTTACATCAATTAAAACTGTTCTGGTTAAAAGTTAATGCAAATTAATAAAGGCCTCTTTTCTAAAATGCAATGAAATATCGCACTTTAGAATAAGAGTGCCTTTTTATTATTCGTATGACAGGAATTTTTTGATATATAAATTACTCAACTTTCGCATCGGAAAAAATGGGGGCATTCTTTTGCCTATCATAAACGTCTTGCTTATGTCGGTTTTTCAATGTTTTAGTAATCCGATATATTCGTATAATTTTTCACCAAATCACCAAATCCCTCCTGCTGCAGGGAGGCTATGACTTTTTTTGTCATCTCTATTTTATGATTTACAAGGTACTGAGTTTTAGATTTTATGAGTTGGTCAAAGATTTTACTTCTATTTATACCAGCTTTCTCCAAATTGTTTTGAGCTTTCAACAGATCTTCTAAGGTTAGAAGCGGATAGTCTTTTCCGTGGAAAGTAAAGTTAGGATTTAACTGATACCATAAGTCTTTGTTATCTTTAATCCATTTATCTCCTACATCCTCAATGCCTTTTTTAATATTTAAGGCTACTGCTAAGTACTCCTTTTTCCCCGTCTCCAGATAGCTTTCTAGTAAGAAGTTCATCTCCCCTAATGAATGATTTAAAGAAGCATGGGTCTTTTTCTTTTGTGTCTTTCCATAGAAATCACAAATAATATAACCATTATCTGTCTTAATATAGTTCTCTTTTTTCACTTGTTTCAACAAGTAATCTGCATAAAAAAGTGACATATTCCTGTATTCGGGTACATCTAAAAGCTTGCTTATTCTTTTTAAATGGATAGCTATGTACTCATTAAAACGTGTATCGTAATAAGGAGCAATAATGCCATAATTGTCTTTCAGCCATGTACTTGTAATTTCAGTCGGTATCGGTTTATTTAATTGAGAGTCATAGGTTAATAAATTAGCAACTGAGTTCACGATAAAATCGTAAAAATACCTTTCTTTCGTATTTTCATAATGATCCACATAGCGACGGTCATGCACAAGAGCAAAGTACCGTCCATATCCAAGCTTAGTTGATGGTTCAATAGACCACGGAAGCTTACCAAATGGTCCTTCCGCCGTGTACCATTTGTTAATTTTCTTATATTCTTTTAACGTATGCTTTTCCCATTCTTTAAAATTTTCCTTCTTGTTAAAGAGTGGCTGATTGGAGTACAAAATCCAACTCTCGGATAAACTTTGCCCTTCAGCAAAATGCGGCATATTAATAAGAATATGATGCCCCTTTTTAGTGATTTCAGTTCCATCTGTTTCTTTTATCAATTCACGTAACTTGCTTTGCTGTGTTTGATTGTATTTTTTTATTAATTCCATCGAATTATAATTCTTACTGAGCATCATGTTGGCATAGGCTCTTTTTCCTTTTAGCTCAATTAAGCCGTGCGGAGTAGAAGTAGGGTCCACTCCTAAAGTTGGATCATGTTCATGTTTTATTTTTTCGGAATGAAAGCGAGTTACTTTATAACTAGTAAAGTCTTGTCCAAAAGACAAGGAAAGGTCAATAATTATAGGTTGTTTAGTTTGATTTTGAAACTTGGTAAACACAAAGACATCATTGTTGTCTAATTTTCTTACTGTAACGGTGAACTTACCGTACTCACGAGAAAATTGAGGGGATGAGAGTTTATAAGTTGTAAAATAATCCTTGGATTTAATCAATGTTTTCGTTCCGCTTTTTATTTTCTCTAATTTGACATTATTTGCTTGAAGTTCAACATTCTCGTTCATCAGGTTTCCTTTGACCTGTATATGTAACGTTTTAAAAAACAAGAAATAGACCTGTATGCCAATAAATATAAATAAAAAAGCTGCCAACATACCTATAATATGTTTGAATTTAAATTTTTTTATCATGTTTCCCACCTCTGATATCTTGCTGCTATATAAATTTTTAATTTAAACATTCGACATCTAGATAGTCATGAATCGGTTACAAATTTTTTTGATGCAAAAATATCTAAACATTAAGTTACATTTATCTAACTATAAAGAAAGCTAGATTATGTGAATCCTATCTTACAGGTGATTTAGCAAAGCCTATGCCAAAAGCAGAGGATTTTAAGAACGAGCCACTATTTTTATTTATTCGAACTATGTATTGCGGGATAATCCACTTCACCGCCGCAACAATCATCGATATCTAGGTATGTTGATTTACCGGTAAATACTAGTTGTCACAGGTCTATTTGCGGTCTTTCTGCCGAAGTCGACCAAGCTGTCGTTTGCCGGCTGGGCATGCACTTTCCGAACGGCGAACACTTTTGATTTGTCCGGTGACGTTCCTATCGGGGATATGGCAGAAAAACTTGGCTCGTCCTCTGTCTTCACTGGCTAATCGGCGGATGCCAAGACTACAATGCCCTTATAATAGTAAAATAATAGATAATCCTGAAACAACTTTCCCCAAATCCAATTTTACATCATTTTGCAGAAAAGTGGTAATCCTACATTGTTTTTACCAAATAGCGTCACATTCGCATGCTGTCCATACGTAGGGATCTACTTTTGCCCATGTGGCTCGCAATGCTTGATAGGAACGAATATGCTCTCTGCAGACAACGGAAGCATATCATCGGTTATGAGTTTTTTAATCATCTCTATCTCTTGCGCTAATGCCTGTTGCTTCTGTTCATCTTCTTTCGCCAGCGTATAAGTCGGACGAGTGTGGGAGAATCCAAGGTGATGAAGCATGCTATTCACTCCGGCCATTGTCATGGAAATCCCATATTGGCCTGAATGATACAGGCATCCCAAGAAGCGGCTTTACTTGGGAGGGGATGTATAGAATCATGTGTTTTCACTCGCTTTGTTGTTCTTTCGTGAGATGCGGTAGTGTTTTGTTATCGAACAGCTTCTCAAGTCCTCCTTCATTGAATTAAGAAGACATAGGTAGACGCGGATTGGCGATGGAGGTTCAACATCGCAGCCACCGCTTTACTGAGATAACCTTCCATCATGATTCATCGAACGGCTGTCATACGTTGACGCAAAGAGATATCTTTGATTTTTCGTTTTTCTTTTCCTTCCGAGCGGTGAATCAATGGTCATCAGTGATTTTCAATCATTTCATCAGTATGTTTCGCTCTTTTTCGTCCGATTTCTTAAGAGCAGTATCAACCAAATCAACCCATGTTATATGGAGATTGAATGTCTAAGTTACATTTATATCATTCCTCTAAGAGGTTGACCAAAAAAGACATCCCTGTGGGCGAGTGTTCCACAGTTACTGGCTTTTGAAACGGATTTCCGTAAGATAAACAGGCAGCAGCACAACTTTTCGATTTTGATACATCCCTACTCAAAATAGGTTGATTCATCGAGAATCTGGTACCATAGCTTCACATTCTCCATAGGTTCGTACGGTGATATAGGCCTGATGCCCAATCATCTCGGTAGCCAGGGCTTGAACAGTTTAAAGACTCATTCCCAACAGAGCCTCCTATCTTTAAAAAATAAAATAGACTCATACCAGAGTGAACTGGTGATGAGCCTATAAATGAACAGAGCCTTTCCTAAAAAATCCTCCTCTATAGTTAGACAGTGTATCTTTTTCCTGTCTGCTATAAGGGGAGAATATCAAACTTCACAAATGTGGTTTATTTAGATTATCCATCTATCGAGGAAGCACACAAAGTAACGAAAGATGAAACACTTGTAATCTACCGTGACCTGTTTGGAGTATCCAGAATTTGGCGATATACTGAACTACAAAGATAAACGAACATCGCGAAGAGCTGCATCAAAAAACCTCGGATACCATTTGATATCCGAGGTTTTATACCGCAAATAACAAGATAAATGGCTGCGTTTTCTAGAAATACACTGAAAGGTCCCAGCTTCAGAGATTTTGCACAAGATCCTTTTTTTTCGCCTTGTTATATTCACCGTTTTTTCCTTTTCTGTTTTTATTCATAAAAGAAAATGCGGTCAGCAGTACTAATATGACAAGGCAAACAGTAGAACCGATCATATTATTTTTATTAAAGATAAAAGAAATGAAGATCATCAATAAAGATACGACAGCTAATATCGTTGTGTATGGGAATCCTTTTACCCGGAAGTATGGTTTCACCTTATATTGGGAACGAAGCTTTAGTTGCGCTAAACAAATACTCATCCATAATAAAAGAATCGTAAAACCAGGTATCGTCATTAAATAGCTAATGACTTGATCTGGAGTCATATAAGCTAAAAATACCCCAAACAATATACATGTTGCTGTGATAATAATACAGTTGATAGGGATTCCTTGTTTGGAAATCTTTAAAAACCTTTTTGGAGCTTCACCGCTTTGAGCCATGGAATATAATGTTCTAGAGGTGGCATAGATCCCTGAGTTAGCCGCTGATAAAACGGCAGTAATAAGAACAAAATTCATAATATGTGCGGCTCCAGGAAGCCCTGTGATACTGAATACTTGGACAAATGGACTTTCTTCCCCTGTCACTTTATTCCACGGTATTAAACCACAAATAATGAGAATAGGAAGAATATAAAAGAGAATGACTCTCCACATGGTTCCTTTTATTACTTTTGGCAATACCTTCTCTGCATCTTTTGTTTCTGTAACAGCGACACCAATTAACTCAGCCCCGCCATATGAAAACATGACGACTAAAAAGGCACTTAACATTCCTCCAATTCCATGAGGAAAGAACCCGCCATGTGCAGTGTAGTTAGAAAAAGGATCATCAATATTGCTTGGAATAATGCCAAATAAAATACCGCAACCTAATAAAATGAAGGCTGTTAATGCGAAAATTTTGATTCCTGCAAACCAAAACTCAATTTCACCATAGTACTTCACTTGAAACAAATTAATTCCAACGATCAAAACGGTACAAAAGAGGCTTAAAAGCCATAACGGTACAGATGGAAACCAATATTTTAGGAAGCTTCCTGCTGCTAAAATTTCAACAACAGTGACAATAATCCAATTGATCCAATAAAGCCATCCTACGATAAAGGAGATATGAAAGCCAAAAGCTTTATATACAAGATGCTGAACGTTTAAGTTGGGATATACAATGGCCATCTCAGCTAATGCCGTCATCACAATAAATAATAATAGGCCCCCTAATAAGTAAGCAAAAACGACACTTGGACCCGCTATATTTAACGTATCTGAACTTCCTTTAAAAATACCCGTTCCAATCATGCCTGCTAGAGCAATAAATTGGACGTGTCTAGGTAATAAACCTTTCTTTAAATCTTGATGATTTTTTTCCATGTTGCTCCTGCCCTTCTATTGCGATATTAAATGATGGTTTACTTACAAATAATAATAGTGTTATAGAACTAAAAAACATTTTAGGAATAATAGGTAAGATGATAACCAAAGACTGTTTAAGACGGAAACTGCTCTCTCATTTTAATAAATTCCCTTTCTAAACTTTTTCACTTAAACGCTTTTATGCTTTTATGCTTTTATGCTTTCACGCTTTTGTGTAGTTAAGTGTAAAATGTGTTTTTAGAATATAATAGTGTCCTTCTGTTTGTCAAGAGTGTGTCGCAAAACTCATGGTTATACAAAAATTGTCCATAAAAAAGCCCGTTTCTTTACAACCTATTCATGCATTACAAGCTCTGTTTCATTATATTGACGAGATGAACACCGAAAACGACTCTGACAAGACGGGGGCTTAGTGTGGGAATCAAACAAGAAGAGTAAGAAGCTATTGTCTCTTATTTAAAAATTAAATTAAAGAAAGACAAGTTTTATAAAGTAATCTCATTTAATAAACGAGTGAAGAATATGGAAGAGCTAAAGAACTTGGTGAATAGTCAACTGTAACTTTCATTTCAAAAGAACCTCATTTAGCATCGTTCACTAGAATATGATGCATTTGCAGGGAAGTAGTTGTCGCTCTTATTTAATGAATGATGGACATGCATTCAAAAAGCCGACGTTTAATCATTTTATTATGAAAAATAATCTGTAACATTCTTATGTTAAAAATGAACACTCTTTGTAAAAAAGCAAAGAGTGTTTTTGCTTTATTTCCTTTGTGTTCTAATGAGTTATAACTTCGCTAAATATTTAAAAAATTAATAAAGATATGAACTAAAACGAACAAAGGTAACATATATTGAACATATAACGATGTTAAAAATGAACAAAAATAAAATGAAAGGCTGAAACAGATGTTGCTTTTTGAACGCCGTCAATGGATTGAAAAACAAGTTATTACGAAAGGAAAAGTAGATATTGAGGAGCTTTCAAAGCAATTAAATGTTTCCAGTATGACCATTCGGCGTGATTTAGCTGAGCTTGAGAAAGCTGGAAAAGCAATTCGTATCCACGGCGGAGCTGTGTCGCCAAAGTCTCTTATGGGGGAAACTCCTTATGCGTCAAAAAAAGAAAAAAATATCCGAGAGAAACAGATGATTGCCAAAAAAGCGCTGACTATCATTCCTGAAAATGCAAGCATTCTTTTAGACTCAGGTACAACAACAATGGAGGTTGCTAGGCTAATCAAAGACAGAGCAGATTTAACCGTTATCACAAATGATATTAAAATAGCTGCTGAATTAATTGATAGCCAATTGAAAGTCATCGTGACAGGAGGTGAATTGCAAAACAGAGTGGGGGCCTTATACGGCTGGCCGACACAAGAAATTTTAAAAAACATTCACGTGGACATTTTTTTCCTAGGAGCACATGCCGTTGATATTGATTCAGGAGTTACAGCTCCGACCTTCGAAAAATCGTTAATTAAGAAACTCATGATCAAAGCGGCAGAAACAACATGGCTGCTGGCAGACTCAAGCAAATTTGATAAAAAAGCTTTTTCGTCTGTTTGTCCAATTAAAAGTTTAGCAGGAATTATCACTGACGAAAAATTAGATATTCTTGATAGAAAGAAATACGAAGAACAGACAGTGCTGCTTTTAGGAGAGGGGTAATCATCATGAAAGTAGGGGTAATCGCAGATGACTTAACAGGCGCAAACGCAACAGGTGTAAGGCTGGCAAAGCAAGGCTTTACAACCGCTACTGTTGTATACAATGTACCATTACCAGCATCAGATAAATATGACGCGATATGTATAGATACAGACAGCAGATATGCCAAAAAGGAGATTGCTGTGAATCGCGTGAAAAAAGCTATTGATAGCTTTAAACGACGGGAGGTAAAGGTATTTTGCAAAAGAATTGATAGCACCATTCGCGGAAACATAGGGGTAGAGATTGACACTGTGTTAAATGAACTTGGCGAAAATTCCATTGCCGTTGTGGTTCCGTCTTTTCCGGATTCAGGAAGAGTCATAATCGGTGGGTATCTATTAGTAGAAGGAACACCTGTTCAAGAAACTGACGTAGCAAGAGATCCGGTAATACCAATCAAAAAATCTTTCGTACCGGCCATCATTGAAGAGCAAAGTCAGTATCCCATCACACATATTGGCTTAGATATTGTTTTATCTGGAGTAGAAGCTATAACAAAAAGATTGAAAACAAAGCTAGAAGAAGGCAAAAGAATTATTGTTTTTGACGCTGTAAATGATGAACAAATTGAAGCCATTGCCGCAGCGATGACGAACATTCATGATAAAATCATGGTTCCTGTCGATCCAGGTCCTTTAACGGCTTTTTATTCAAAAGCGTATTTACAACGAGTGGTAAGTGAACCAAAGCTGTTAGTTACGGTTGGCAGCGTAACTTCCCTAACTGGCCAACAGCTTCAATACTTATTTGAAAAAACAAAGGCGACTCCGGTGTATGTAGCGCCTGAAAAACTTGCTAGTTACAGTGAAACTTGGCAAAAGGAAGTAGAATTTGCTGTAGAAGCGGGGTTAGAAGCATTAAAAACAGAAAACATTTTAATTGTTACTACATACCATCCGGGGAATAAATTAATTGATTTGAAAGCGTTGTCAGAAATTGAGCATGTAACCGAAGAAGCATTAGCCAAGCGTATTACAGATGGTCTTGCAGTGATAAGCCGGAGAATTATTGAACAGTCGGAATATCCAATTGCCGGATGCTTTTCAAGCGGAGGAGATGTAACAGCCTCTCTTTGTGCGGTCGGGCGTGCAAACGGAATTGAACTGGAAGATGAAGTTCTTCCACTATCAGCATACGGCCGATTTATTGGTGGATATTTTGATGGCCTTCCCGTCGTAACTAAGGGAGGGATGATAGGAGATAAAAGAGCTATTTACAAAAGTGTAAGATTTTTGCAAACAAAAATTTCTAAATCAAAAAGGAGTGTTTTCTATGGTAAATAAAGCTAAAAATATTATCGCCATTCCAATGGGGGATCCAGCTGGTATAGGTCCTGAAATTACGGTAAAAGCATTAGATAAACCGGAAATCTACGAGGTTTGTTCACCGCTTGTCATCGGTCATTCTGAAGTGTTAAAAAATGCAATGAAATTTACAAATACGTTCCTTGAGATTAATGAAATCAATGATCCATCTGAAGGGATATACGAACATGGAACAATAGATGTGATTTCATTAGACAATCTGGATGTAGATCAACTTGAAATGGGTACTGTTCAAGCACAATGCGGAAAAGCAGCCTACGAATATATCGAAACATCAGTTGCGTTAGCTCTGGAAGGAAAAGTAACTGCTTTAGCAACAACACCAATTAACAAAGAATCATTAAAAGCAGCAAAGGTGCCATTTATCGGACATACTGAAATTTTAGCGGAGCTGACCAAATCAGATGATCCGTTAACCATGTTTGAAGTGTTAAATATGCGTATTTTCTTCTTAACGAGACATTTATCTTTAAAAGATGCGATTGCTGCGATTACAAAAGATAGAGTATGTGATTATTTAATTCGTTGCGATAAAGCGTTACAACAACTTGGAGTGGAAAATCGAAAAATCGCAGTTGCAGCATTAAACCCACATGGTGGTGAAAATGGTTTGTTTGGTTATGAAGAGATCGATGAAATCAGACCAGGAATTGAAGCGGCCATTGAAAAAGGGATTGATGCGGTTGGACCTGTTCCTGCTGATTCCGTATTTCATCATGCACTGAACGGCAGATATGCTGCAGTATTATCTCTTTATCATGATCAAGGACATATTGCAGCCAAAATGACTGATTTTGAAAGAACGATTTCGGTTACAAATGGGCTTCCGTTTTTACGGACATCTGTAGACCACGGGACTGCTTTTGATATTGCAGGTAAAGGAATTGCAAGCAGTGTCAGTATGGAAGAATGCATTAAGCTAGCGGCAAAGTATTCAAAACATTTCCTAAATCAAATCTGAATGGCTGTTTAAATAAAAACGGGTTCTTAGTAGTAGGAGAGTTAACAATGTTCATAGGAGAGAAAAGGGATTTTATCATCCTATAAGGGGAGGGATTTTTGTGGGGGCATCGAAATGGCTTAGAATTATTCCTGTTGCGTTTATTATGTATATGTTGGCTTACATCGATCGCATTAATGTAGGGATTTTAATGCCTTATATACAAGAGGATTTAAAGATTAATGCTTCAGCGGCAGGGGATATTGCAGGAATATTCTTTGTCGGGTATTTGATTTTCCAAATTCCTGGGGGGATACTTGCTGCTAAATGGTCAGCTAAAAAAACGATTTTTATTCTCATGTTGCTATGGGGAATATGTGCAACGGCTGCTGGTTTTGTTCAGACAGAGGGACAACTTAAAGTGGTAAGGTTTGCTCTTGGAGTAGCTGAAGGAGGGGTTTGGCCAGCAGTTCTTGTATTATTAGCAAATTGGTTTACCACGAAAGAACGTGCACGCGCCAATGCCTTTTGGATGGCATGTTTGCCAGTTTCCGCTATGTTAATGGCCCCTTTATCCGGGTTTTTGCTAAAATTTTTTGACTGGAAGACGGTTCTTATCATTCAAGGCATACCACCTATTATCTGGGCTTTTGTATGGTATGCAATGATAAAAGATAAACCTTCAGAGGCGAGATGGATGAAGCAAGAAGAAAAAGAGCGATTATTAACGGAATTGGCAGCAGAACAAAATAAAACAGTTCAATCAGAAGGGTATATTGCTGCTTTTAAGAATAAGACGGTTTGGGGACTGGTTATTATGTATTTTCTATGGATGACCGGATTCTATGGTTATACTTTATGGGTACCAAGTGTAGTTGGAACATTTACAAAAAATCCTGTTACGCTAGGGTGGCTAACGGCAATTCCTTTTACTTGTGCATTGATTGGAATGTTAATGAATTCATATTGGTCAGATAAGAGGATGAATCGTGTTCAACATGTTGCTATTCCTTTAGTGATTGCTTCAATTAGTATGATTATAGGACAATTTGTAACGTTACCAGTTCTTCAAATGGTTTTGCTATCCATTACAGCTATAGGTGTATACGCTCCATATGGACCTCTTTGGGCCATTCCAACAGCTATTATCCCGGCCGGAGTTGTCGGCGCAGCTCTTGGTTTGCAAAATGCAATTGGTAATCTAGGAGGATATAACGGACCAAAATTTTTTGGCGTATTAAAAGACATGACAGGTAATTATCATGCCGGATTTTATTTTTTAGCTACTGCACTATTTTTAGCTGCTATCATGACTTTCATTTTAGGAAGACTGATTAGAAGTAATGAAGAGTCCAGGTTGAATCAGCTAATTGAAAAATGAATTTCTTCATTATAAAATCGAACTTATTCGTGTTGTTAACAGTCTGAAGATTTTAAGGGTCGTTCCTTAAGAAAGTGTGTATTTTTACGGACGTAATTGAAGGAATGATTTGGAAGTGAAAAGGGTTGTACAAAGTTATTTTCTAAACTAGTTTCGTCAATATGTAAGGACAGACTTCGCTATGAAAAGTATTTTTTATTAAATGATAATTTTATAAAGAAAATATCGTTCTGATTTAGAACCTCATTTATGAATGTAGACAAGTGTTCCAATAGGAACCATTGATGATAATTCTAAAACATCATGGTTATACATTCTAATACATCCATGTGATACATTCTTGCCAATAGAAGAAGGGTTGTTTGTTCCATGTATTCCATAATGAGGCTTTGATAAACCCATCCACAATGCCCCGAAAGCACCTCCGGGGTTGCGTTGTTTATTGATAATTGTATATCTTCCTGAAGGTGTTGGGGTTAATATTTTGCCAACAGCGATGGGATACACTTTTATTAACCTATTACCATCATAAAGTTTTAATTGATGTTTGTTTGTTGATATATCGATCCAGCGTGCCATAAGACCATCTCCAGATAAAACAAATTAAAATTTGTATTATTATATGGAGTTTTTGGATTTTTGACATAACGATTAAAATACTCGTTATAAATTTATTTTAATTATGAATCAGATTATTTATCTGATTCGTCCAAATATATCTCATTAATAGGTTGATGGAGTGCTTAACTGTGTTGAATTACGAAGATCTAATTCTTTAAGTAGGTACGTCGTAACTTTCCTCGCTATTTTACATCCATTCTTGTAAAATCTTCTATATAGTGGGGATGTTTATCCTTTTAGCCAAATGAAAATCCCCTCCAAGTATAGTGTAATACCCCCACAATTGGTGGGGCTTTTTACACTGTCTACTTAAAGGGGGTAACAGTAAGAACTCTCTTCTAATTTTTTTAAGAATAATTTTCTCTCTCAGGTAAATGATCACCGGGTTGCAGGATTGGCACCTCGATACTCACGGTATGTGTATATTTCAATCCAATTCCCGTATTAAGAACGACAACCCTTTCTCCCTTGCGAATCCATCCTTTCTCGCGCAGGCGACGGGCAGCCAGAAATGCCGCAGCCCCTTCCGGACAAATAAAAGCTCCCTCGAGATGAGCGACGTTTCGTTGCTCATTCATAATGGCATCGTCTTCTACAGCAATCGCGCACCCATCTGTCTTATACAGAGCATCTAATACGAGGAAGTCCCCCAAAGCTTTTGGCACATTAATTCCGAAGGCAACAGTCGAAGAGTTTGGCCAGAATTCCGATACTTGTTTCTTTTGGTTCCAAGCTTTGACGATTGGAGCACAATTTTCCGCCTGTACAGCCACCAGCCTTGGCAGCTTTCCTTGCACCCATCCAAGATCCTGCAATTCTTTCAGTGCCTTATAAATCCCTATTAGTCCGACACCTCCTCCGGTCGGATATAAAATCACATCAGGGAGTTTCCAAGAGAATTGTTCTGCTATCTCCAATCCCATCGTTTTCTTACCTTCAATACGGTAAGGCTCTTTGAGTGTTGAAGCGTCATAAAGGTTTCGTTGCTGGATTGCTTTGCTGACTATGGCGCCTGCATCACTGATTAAACCGTTTACTAAGTAAAGATCGGCTCCAGCGATGGCACATTCATTCCTTGTAATCACAGGAGCATCTACTGGCATTACAACAGTCACTTGAATCCCTGCCCTAGCTGCATAAAGCGACCATGCTGCCCCTGCATTTCCATTCGTCGGCATAGCTAAGTTTTTGACACCAAGTTCTTTTGCTTTTGATATGCCCACGGCTGCTCCTCTTGCTTTAAAGGTTCCTGTCGGAATCACTCCTTCGTCCTTCATATATAACTGCTCGACATCCATATCTCTACCAAGCCGAGGCATAGGAACAAGCGGTGTCATCCCTTCTCCTAAAGAAACGATATGCTCAGAATTTTCTACGGGCAATAATTCGTGGTACCGCCATATGTTGGGCTCTCTGTTTGCGATAATTTCAGGCTTTAGGTCTTTACGTAATGCGTCAAGATTGTATGCGACAAGCAGAGGAGAACCGCACTCGCATAGCTGATGTTTTTTATTTGTGCTATATGTTTTTTTACACTTTGGACAGTATAAATGGGATACATAACTGAATGGCATGATACACTTTCTCCTTCGGTTTATTTGTATTCCGAGCCTGCATAGCCGCTTATTCAAAGAAAAGGTTGCTGAGCGCTCCTTAATTAATAGATTACAATTTTTTAGAACGTAGAATGTGTTGCGAAGCAAGCGCATAATCCATGTATAAATGAAATGGATTACTCGAATTCAATATCGACTTGTAATGAATATTTAATTTAAATTCCGTTAAATCTTGATGTCTTGGAAGGAATCCTGTAACTACTTTCTATTGATGGCTTTAATGAATATAAAAACATATAAATCATATTGAAATAGTATGTTTTTTGTTCGTAATCATATCACTATATTTATTTGCTGTCAATATCTAAATGGAAAGGTTATTATTGGACGGATTTGCTATATAAAATCCAACTCGATTTCTCAACATGTGTAAAGATACCAGTCTTCTATTTATACTGCTCCTAACTAGAGTACAAGGAAATTTTACAAATTACCAATCATCATGATTGGGCCATTGAACGTTTTCAAGCATTCGGACGAACCCTAAAAATGCAAATATGGGAAACGAGTAGCTATTATCGTTTTGCTATGCAAGATTACATGGGCTTATAAGCAGCTCAACTTTTGAATCCTCATCGACAATTGATCTCTTCTTATTCCCGAAAATTGGAGGTATCAATGCTTTATTAGAACAGCGTTACGCTTCAAGTAAAAAACTTACCTTGTTCGAAGAGGAAGAAGTTCACCTAAAATATGGTCTTGGAATCCACCCCTGTCCAAGAAATAACACTTTAAAATCATGCTCCCGTTATTATAGTGTTATTCATACTTATAGAATATTCAGAACTTCTGAGAAATTTTTTGTTTTCCTCTTATTCTCCATTGACAACATTAGATCACTTTTACTGCACGAAAAGGGTCATATTCAAAGGCGGTTAACTATCCGCCGCATACGAGAATGAGAGAGATTAATGATTCATTAGACAATATTAAAAATATTAAAAATATTAAATCTGAAAGCAATTATCATGAGTAATAATCTGATAATCTGGAATACATTTTAAATTCTCTCATGTTTTATATGGATATCATCATTCATTAATGGGAAAAATTAGTACATTATAAATGATGATGATTATCATTATCGATTCGTGAGGAAACTTATTCATTTCGCTCTACATTGTAATATGAATAACTAAATGATCATGATTGCCCAGTATCTAGGAGAGAAGCAAGAGGCGATTGAATGGCTAAGAAATTACGATCGACAAGTGACGTATACTAGAAATCAATTAAAAAAGCATGTTGGGGAAAAGATGCGTTTATACCGTGGCACCCTATATTTTGACTACTCGCGTACCGTAATGGAAGTTTTTTATGGTGATTTAGATATGAGGTCTGCTCAATCAAATAATTTCATTCCTTTCAAACAAGCTATATCACTTCATGATTTGGCTAAAATGAACCCGGATCGGTTGCTAGTGAACGTCAAGAACTGGAAATCTATTCAAAACTCAAGCGTATAGAACGGTTTGAAAGCTGTTCGATTTAATCATGCACATACGATTTCCTCAGATCCATGGAGGGAGTATTCTTCTAGCGCTCATGAACGGGGATTGAAGGAGTCGTTGCTTCCGTTTTCGAGAAATCGTCCATTTATAAATCAGGAATATGTCCATGTTCAATAGAAAATTAATTACGTATAATTCTAAATGAGAATAGTTATCATCTAATTTGGATTTATTTGGTAAATAAATCGGTTATCCGATAGAGTTATCGTTTTCTTCAGCCCGTTTTTACGATGATACAATGACGAAGGCTGCTTCCAAATCTTGATGGGGCTCTGTGTTCTGCGCAAGGTAGAGCTTTGTCATTCTTATCCTTTATGGAAGAGGAACTAAAACCGATGATTGACCGAACATATAGGATAGATACTCGCAGCCAAACAATCTTTGGCCATTCACTTGGGGATTTGTGCTGCATACACTTTTTACGAAACCTTCTTCCTTTCAGACATACATTGCAGGAAGTGCTATCTATTCATTGGAATGAAAAGCTCATACTGAAGGAAGAAGAAAAATTTCTAGCTCGACTAGAAAAGGAGAAAGTACACACCGACCTTTTAGTTGAGATAGGAGAATTAGAGAAATATCGTCAAAGTCAGATAAGAGATAATGTAAGAACGGCCTGCTGACTAATAAAAATCGAGGGTTGCATATAAAGTTTATCGAATTGAAGAAGAAGGTCATACCTCTATACTTCTTCTACTAATTAGCAAAGTTTTACACCTTGACTAAGTCAAACTAATCTGGATAGGAACAATCTTTTTTCAATTAGGACCTATGTGGCATTTATCTACAAATACAAAAATCAAATTTGACAGATGGATTCCATTTTTGTAATATAGTATATAACTATAAATGATAATGATAATCATTATCGAAAATCACAAATCCTAAGAATGAGGCTTAATGGTTAGTAGAAGCCGCAAGAGTGCTTGATGAATAGAAACAAGAAAGGATTTGATCAGATGGATAACCGGGGAATTAAGGGAAAGGTAGCCCTTGTAACAGGAGCTGCCCAAGGAATCGGTGAAGCGGTGACAAGGTCTTTTGTCGAACATGGCGTATCTGTTGCGGCAGTAGATCGAAATGGCGATCGATTGGCTGCTCTCGTCTCTGATTTACAGAGTAATGGTTACGATGTGCATGCTTTTCCCGCAGATGTCGCTAATAGTGCAGAAATTGATGAAATCGTCGCTCAAATTGAGGACAAAATGGGTCCTATCGAAATTTTGGTAAATGTTGCTGGGATTCTGCGAACGGGTTTCATCGAAAGTTTTACTGATGAAGATTGGGAAGAGGTATTCAAGGTGAACACTACAGGTGTTTTTAATGTTTCTCGTTCGGCTAGCAGGCGAATGATTCCTCGACGTTCAGGTGCGATCGTCACAGTTAGCTCGAATGCAGCAACCGTTCCAAGAATGTTTATGTCTGCTTACGCAGCTTCAAAGGCAGCGGCAACCATGTTTACGAAATGCCTTGGACTTGAACTTGCTCAGTATCATATTCGCTGCAACGTTGTATCTCCTGGTTCCACTGAAACGGAAATGCAGCGGGCAATGTGGATGGATGAAAATGGGGCAAATAAAGTGATCGCTGGTTCGATGGAGGAGTTTCGTCTCGGCATTCCTCTGAAAAAGATGGCTCAGCCTTCAGATATCGCAGATGCTGTTTTATTTCTCGTTTCTGAGCAGTCACGACATATCACGATGCACGATTTAAGGGTGGATGGCGGCGCAACATTAGACTCATAACATTCAATGGAGGTAACAATATGATGAAAACAAAAACAATCAGTCATGTTACAGCTGAACAGCTTCTTGCTGAATACAAAGCGGGAACGTCCTTTTTTTTAGCTTCTCCGCATAAAACTCTTTTAGCTCAAGGAATTTTTGCAACAGTGCCGACTGATGGCTACGAGCACAAGCAAATGCAAATACTTGAGCATGTAAAGAAGGTCTTACAGGATGCGAAACAGCATGGAATTAGCGACAATCCGATTGTTGTTGGCGCCATACCATTTGACCATATGTATTCAGCCCAGCTTATTGTGCCTTCAGAGGTAAAATGGTCAGGTCCACTGCTATTTGGCCAATTGAATAGCCAAATCGAACAAAATGTGACTAATGAGTATGAAGTGAAACCTGTTCCGTCGCCACAGGAATATGAAAATGCAGTTGAACAAGGATTAAGCAGAATAAAAGCGGGCGACCTTCGTAAAGTGGTTTTATCAAGATCTCTTCATCTTGCTTCATCAGAAAAGGTAGATATTTCTCACCTTCTTCGTAAATTGGCGGTACATAATCCAAATGGTTACACATTTGCTGCAGAATTGTTGAGTGAAGCGAACAAGGCTTCAGAAACAAAGGGAAGCAGAACTTTGCTGGGAGCAAGTCCAGAGCTGCTCGTTTCGAAATCGGGCCTGCAAGTGATAGCGAACCCGCTCGCAGGTTCAGCGCCTCGCAGTGAAGATCCTGAAGAAGATCAGCGTCGCGCTAATGCTCTTCTTTCTTCAGCGAAAAATCGCCATGAGCATGCTGTGGTCATCGAAGCAGTAGCGAATGCGCTCAGACCGTTTTGCAAGACATTGAATGTTCCTGAGGAGCCTTCACTCATTCATACTGAAACGATGTGGCATCTATCAACAGTAATAAGTGGAGAGCTATCTTCACCTTCAATTACTTCTCTTGAACTTGCGTTTGCTCTTCATCCAACTCCAGCTGTTTGCGGAACACCAACGCAATTAGCGAAAAAAGCGATACAAGAAATTGAACCATTTGAACGGGGCTTTTTTACGGGAATGGTTGGCTGGTGCGACGGTGAAGGGGATGGAGAATGGATTGTTACAATCCGTTGTGCAGAAGTTGAAGACTATTCTCTTCGTCTTTTTGCAGGAGCTGGCGTTGTCGAGGGGTCCACACCAGAGGAAGAACTAGCAGAAACATCAGCTAAGTTTCGTACGATGCTTCTAGCTATGGGGTTAAACAACGACATACTTAAATAAATTCGGAAGGAGAAAGTTATGCTAAGCGGATGCACTACATGGCCAGAGGAGTTTGCAGACTTTTACCGGAAGGAGGGATGCTGGGCAGGTGAGACTTTTGGTGACATGCTACGGGAAAGGGCGTTAAAGTACGGTGATCGCATTGCGGTTACTTCTGGAAAAAGGCAAATCAGCTATAAAGAGCTTGATAGAAGAGCGGATCAACTTGCCTCAGGATTCCACCGATTGGGGATTCAGCCAAAGGATCGCGTTGTGATTCAATTGCCGAATCAAATTGAGTTTTTTGAAGTATGCTTTGCTCTATTCCGTTTGGGGGCGCTGCCTGTCTTTGCTTTACCTTCACATCGATATAGTGAAATCAGTTATTTTTGTGAATTCAGTGAAGCGGCAGCTTATATTATTCCAGAGCAGCATGCGGGATTTGATTTCCGCTCTCTGGCAAAACAGGTAAAGGATGCTGTTCCAACTCTGAAGCATGTCATCGTGATTGGAGAGGCAGGAGAGTTTGAATCATTAGAAAATCTGTTTGTAGATCCTATCAAACTTCCGACCATTCATTCAAGCGATGTTGCTTTCTTTCAGCTGTCAGGAGGAAGCACGGGGTTGCCAAAAATGATTCCGCGAACTCACGATGATTATATCTACAGTCTCCGGGTTAGTGCGGAGATTTGCCAACTTAATCAGGATAGTATTTATCTTGCGGTTCTTCCCATTGCTCATAACTATCCGCTTAGTTCACCAGGTGTGCTAGGGACGTTATATGCGGGCGGAAAAGTGGTTCTTGCAGACAGTCCTAGTCCAGATGAGGCATTTCCGCTTATTCAGCAAGAGAAAGTCACCATTACTGCGCTCGTGCCGCCGCTTGTTTGGATATGGTTAGACGCCGCATCTTCTCGCAATTATGATTTATCCAGCCTTCAAGTCTTGCAAGTCGGCGGGGCTAAATTCAGCGCAGAAGTAGCCAGAAGAGTAAAACCAGTTCTTGGTTGCACCTTGCAGCAGGTATATGGCATGGCTGAGGGATTAGTCAACTATACGAGATTAGACGATCCCGAAGAAGTGATTGTAAATACCCAAGGAAAGCCAATGTCTAAATATGATGAAATCCGCATAGTAGATGAAGAAGATAACGAGGTGGAGCCTGGTCAAGTTGGCGAACTGTTAACGAGAGGTCCTTATACCATTCGCGGATACTATAAAGCAGAAGCACATAATGCGAAAGCCTTTACTTCTGATGGCTTTTACCGGACGGGTGACTTGGTAAGAATGACTCCATCCGGATACTTGGTTGTGGAAGGACGTGTGAAAGATCAGATTAACCGAGGCGGTGAAAAGATTGCGGCTGAGGAAGTCGAAAATCACCTTTTAGCACATCCTTCAGTACGTGATGCGGCTGTCGTTTCGATGCCGGATGAATTCCTCGGTGAACGATCATGCGCTTTTATCATTCCGCGTCATCGCTCCTTGGAAGCAGCTGAGCTGAAGTCGTTCTTGCGAGAACGTGGAGTGGCAAGTTTTAAAATACCTGATCGCATCGAATTCGTTGATTCATTTCCAAAGACAGCGGTAGGAAAGATTAACAAGAGGGCATTACGTCAAATCATTGCGGAAAAGCTGCAATCTGCTGGAAAAACAACAGTATAACGATTGAAAGGAAGTGGTTAGATGGCTATCCCTGCTATTCCAGCTTATCCAATGCCTGTTTCATCAGATCTGCCAAAAAACAAAGTATCGTGGACACCTGATCCTAAACGTGCGGCACTTCTTATTCACGATATGCAAAATTATTTTCTTGACGCTTTTCCCTCTAATATGTCGCCTTTCATCGAACTAGTAAGGAATATTCAACGACTAAAAAAGGAATGCAAAGAAATGGGAATTCCCGTTATTTACTCTGCGCAACCGGGGGGACAAACGCTGGAACAGCGTGGATTGCTTCAGGATTTTTGGGGAAATGGAATCGCTGATGATCCTTATCAAAAGGGGATTATCGATGAATTAGCACCTGATTCAAAGGATATCGTTCTTACAAAATGGAGATACAGCGCATTCAAAAAAACTAATCTTTTAGAAATATTAAAAGGACATGGGCGAGATCAGTTGATTATTTGCGGTGTTTATGCGCATATCGGATGTTTATTAACTGCTAGTGATGCCTTTATGCAGGATATACAAGTGTTTTTTGTTGCGGATGCTGTCGCTGACTTTTCGTTAGAGCATCACAAAATGGCTCTCAATTATGCGGCTAGCCGTTGTGCGTTTACTACATCCACGCAAAATCTAATTGAGGCATTAAAAAAAGAACACGTTTCGTACTGCCAAAACACATTGCCAATGAGTTTGCATGATGTACGTAATCAAGTAGCGGAGCTTATTCAAGAGTCTCCAGCGGATCTTTCTGATCATGAGAATTTGATAAACAGAGGATTGGACTCCATTCGCATGATGAGTTTAGTTGAAAAATGGAGAAAAGCAGGAGCGGAGATTACCTTTGCGGCCCTTGCTGCACGTCCTACTCTCTTTGATTGGTGGAACTTGTTGTCTTCTCAATCGGAAAAGGTACTATCTGCTCAAGACTCGCAATAAAGGAGGCAAGATCCATGTCAAATCGCCAAGATATACGTATGCCTTTATCTGGGGCACAAGCAGGCATTTGGTTTGCCCAACAGTTGGATCCTGAAAATCCCATCTATAACACTGGGGAATATATAGAGATTAATGGGCCGGTTGATCCGGCTCTCTTTGAAAAGGCGTTGCGGCAAGTCTTAGTTGAAGCAGAATCATTGCATGCCCGGTTTGGTGAAGATGAGAACGGACCATGGCAAACGATTGATCCTTCGCCAGATTTTCCTTTCTATTTTATTGATGTGAGCGCAACGGAAAATCCGCAAGAAGAAGCGATTCTTTGGATGAAGAATGATTTATCCAAGCCGGTTGATTTAACATGCGATCCGCTCTTTACTGAAGCTTTATTTAAACTTTCAGATAATCGGTTTTTCTGGTATCAGCGCATTCATCATATTGCCATTGATGGTTTTGGATTCTCGCTTATTGCGCAAAAAGTGGCCAAAATCTACACGGCATTGGTGAACCATGCGCCAATTGACGATGAGAAATTCGCTTCGCTCAATCAAGTGATCGAAGAAGATCAAGTTTACCATACATCAAAACAGTATGAGCGTGATCGCGAGTTTTGGATGGAGCGTTTTCGTGATCAGCCAGAGGTGGTTAGTCTTTCTGATCGGGCAGTTCGGACGTCTAATACATTTATTCGGAAGACGGCGTATATGTCTCCATCTAGTACAGAACGTTTTAAACAATCAGCTCAAAATCTGAAAGCGAGCTGGCATGAAGTTTTCATTGCCGCTACGGGGCTTTATGTTCATCGGTTAACAGGGGTAAACGATGTCATTCTTGGTTTACCAATGATGAACCGTTTAGGGTCTTCAGCCTTGAATGTGCCTGCAATGGTCATGAATATTGTGCCGCTCCGCTTGCATTTGCATGCTGATATGAGGCTTTCGGAACTATTAAGCCAAGTTAGACAGGAAATTCAAGAAATAAGGCAACATCAAAAATATCGGCATGAGCAGCTGCGCCGTGATCTTAAGCTGCTAGGTGAAAATCAACGATTATTTGGTCCGCAAGTGAATATTATGCCATTTGACTATGGGCTTCATTTCGGCGGGTATCAAGGCATTATACACAATCTTGCTGCTGGGCCAATTGACGATCTTGCTATTAATGTATACGACCGAACAGATGGAAACGGGTTAAGAATTGATTTTGATGCTAATCTGGAAATTTATAGTATGGATGAGCTTACGACTCATCAAGCTCGCTTTTTTAAATTGCTTGAAACAATGGAGTCACTGAAAGAAGATGCGCTGATCGGAAAGATCGATCTTCTTCTTGAAAAAGAACGTCATCAAGTTTTAGAGAAATGGAACGAAACGGCACATTCTCATCCGGAAGAAAGTTTTTTACAGCTTTTTGAAAAACAAGTGGAAAAGACTCCGGAAGCAATCGCTGTAATTTGTGAGGATCAGGTGCTTAGTTATACTGAACTAAATAAGCAAGCAAACCGTCTTGCCCATTTCCTAATGGAATATGGAGTGGGGCCAGAGCAATACGTCGCTTTAGCTCTTCCGCGTTCCGCAGAGATGGTTATCGCAATGCTGGCGGTGCTGAAAACCGGAGCGGCCTATCTCCCTCTAGATCTCGATTATCCAGAAGAACGAGTCGCTTTTATGCTGGAAGATACAAAGCCTGTTTGCATTGTAACAAGTTCGTCTGTACAGTCGAAACTATTGAATGTTCCTTCTCGTTCTACGATTATACTAGATCATCCAAAAACAGAGAGGGTAATCAAAAATTATCCTGATATAAATGTTTCTAAAACGCAATCACCGCTTCATCCAGCTTATGTCATCTATACGTCAGGCTCGACGGGCAAGCCAAAAGGCGTTGTGGTGCCATTCAATAGTCTGAATAACTTTTTATTAGCGATGCAGGAGAAATTTGTGTTAAAGGAGCATGACCGTTTGCTCGCGGTTACAACGATTGCTTTTGATATTTCTGCATTAGAAATTTTTCTTCCGTTAATCAGCGGAGCGAGTTTGGTGGTTGCTAAGAAGGAAACGATTCATGATCCGCAAGCTTTGGCAGCTGTGATCTCCGATGAGGAAATTACGATTATGCAGGCAACGCCAACGCTTTGGCATATGCTTGTCACCCATCATTCTGATTGCATCGCTGGACTTCGAGTGCTGGTGGGGGGAGAGGCACTCTCAAGCAGTCTTGCATCAGCATTACATAGTCTAGATTGCGAGATTACGAATTTGTATGGACCAACAGAAACAACGATATGGTCAACGATGTCGGCCCTTCATCCTGACGATGCCCGGACACCTTCTATTGGCCGGCCGATTTGGAATACTCAAGTGTATGTATTGGATGATCAACTTCAGCCAGTTCCGCCGGGAGTGGTCGGAGAGCTATATATTGCAGGCACAGGGCTTGCGCGAGGGTATTTAAGACGACCAGATTTGACAGCAGAACGTTTTGTTGCCAATCCGTATGGACCACCGGGAAGCCGTATGTACCGGACAGGAGATCTTGTTCGCTGGCGTATGGATGGTTCTTTAGATTATATAGGTCGCGTCGACCATCAAATCAAGCTGCGCGGTTTTCGCATCGAGATAGGTGAAATTGAGACAGTATTGTCGAAATATGATCTTGTAGAGCGGGCGTTAGTAGTGGCTCGCGAAGATCATCCAGGGGATCAGCGGTTGGTTGCTTATGTCATTCCTCATGAGCAAAGCAAAGACACCCTTGATCTTACAGAGCTGCGCCGCTATGTCAGCGAGAGATTACCAGATTATATGGTTCCGTCAGCATTTATGGTGCTTAATGAATTTCCTTTAACTCCAAACGGCAAGATTGATCGCAAAGCATTGCCGGCTCCGGATTTTACGATGACGGTGAAAGGACGTAAACCTAGAACTCCTCAGGAGGAAATTTTATGCGAACTTTTCGCTGAAGTGTTAGAACTGTCCGGTGTTGGAATTGATGATAATTTCTTTGAATTGGGAGGACATTCGTTACTTGCTGCTCGTCTCATTAGCCGTATCCGAGATGTGTTAGGCGTGGAACTTACGATTGGTAAACTATTTGAATCGCCTACTGTTGCTAGTCTTGTTAAGCATTTTGAGGATGCAGAAAATATCAAGCCGCCTATCAAAGCGTATGTTCACAAAGAGGATATCCCTCTTTCATTTGCACAACGTCGTCTATGGTTCCTTCACCACCTTGAAGGGCCAAGTCCTACTTATAATATACCGGTCGTTGTGCATTTAACAGGAGAGCTTAATTATCATGCACTGCAAAATGCTTTATACGATGTCATTGAGCGGCATGAACCATTGCGGACCATTTTCCCTGAAAGTTCGGGGACATCAAGGCAGGTTGTCTTAGAACCTCATCAAGTACGGCCTGAATTGATTATCAAAGAAATCAGTGAAAGCCAGTTATCTGATGAATTAAATGCTGCGGTACGCTACAGTTTCGATTTAGCTGCAGAGCCGGCGATTTGCGCTCAGCTGTTCGTACTTGGTCCAAATAAACATGTGTTGCTACTTTTAATGCATCATATTATTGTCGATGGATGGTCGCTAACGCCATTAACTCGTGACATAGCTGCCGCTTATAACGCGCATTGTCATAATCAAAAAATAGAGTGGTCTCCTTTACTAGTAAAATATGCTGATTATGCTCTTTGGCAGCAAGAACTTTTAGGTGACGAGACCAATCCTGCAAATTTAATAGCGAAACAGCTCGATTACTGGAAAAAGACGTTAGCTGACTTGCCAGAAGAACTGGAGTTGTCTACTGACTACCCACGTCCTGCTGAGTCCAGCTATGAAGGAGGCATCGTCGATTTTCGCATTGATGCAGAACTTCACAAACGTCTACTGGATCTTGCTCGTGAAAATAAAGCGAGTCTATTTATGGTGCTTCAGGCCGGATTTGCTGCTTTTCTCACTCGATTAGGAGCAGGAACAGATATTCCAATTGGCAGTCCAATTGCTGGAAGAAACGACGATTCATTAGAGAATCTAGTAGGATTATTCATTAATACGTTAGTGCTTCGCATGGACACATCAGGAAATCCAAGTTTCCGAGAACTTCTTGGCAGAGTCAGAGAAGTGAACCTATCTGCCTACGAGAATCAAGATCTTCCGTTTGAACGTCTAGTGGAAATTCTTAATCCGGTGAGATCTCGAGCCAAGCACCCATTATTCCAAGTGATGTTTGTGTTTCAAAATACACCTGAACCGAAACTAGAATTACATGGTCTTGAAAGTAAGTTAGAAATTCGCAGCGTCGGCTCGGCTAAATTCGATCTGACTCTCGAACTTCGTGAACACCGTGCAGAAGACGGTTCTCCGGATGGACTGATTGGTTTATTCGAGTACAGCCGCGATTTATTCCATCATACTACGGTCGAAGCGTTTGCAAAGCGATTATGCCAGTTGCTTAAGGAAGTGGTTATGAATCCTGATCTTCCTATTGGACAAATCGATATGCTTTTACCGGAAGAACGCAAGAAACTCTTAGCGAAAGAGGATCATAACACTCGCTCAGTACCTGAAGAATGCTTGCCAGTACTATTCGAAAGACAGGTGCAAAGAATTCCTAATGCTACTGCTGTTGTCTTTGAAGGTCAAGAGCTAAGCTATGCTGAATTAAACAAGAGAGCGAACCAGCTCGCCCATTTCCTTATTGAAAAGGGAATTGGACCGGAAAGAGTAGTGGCACTAGCGTTGCCGCGTTCGTTGGAAATGGTCATAGGAATACTGGCTGTGCTTAAAGCAGGGGGAACTTATTTACCTTTAGATCCAGATTATCCAGAGGACCGGATCGCTTATATGATGGAAGATGCACGGCCAATGTATGTCATTACAAATAAGGAAATAGCTTCAAAACTTCCTCATGCTGGCGGTGCTGAACATCTTATTATTGATGAAGCTCATGTAGCCAATATACTAGGAACGTATGCGGAAACAAATCCAGATGATTCGAATCGAATCGAAGCGTTGTCGCCGTATCATACAGCCTATATCATCTACACTTCAGGTTCAACTGGTAAACCAAAAGGCGTGATGATTCCGCATCAAAATGTGGTCCGCCTGTTCAAATCGACTGAACATTGGTTTCAATTTACGTCGGATGATGTTTGGACGCTGTTCCACTCTTATGCGTTTGATTTTTCTGTTTGGGAGATTTGGGGACCATTCTTGTATGGAGGGCGTCTGGTCGTTGTCCCACATAATGTCAGTCGTTCGCCAAAGGAGTTTCTACAATTGCTTGTTGAACAAAGAGTGACCGTTCTCAACCAAACACCATCTGCTTTTTATCAGCTCATGCAGGCCGACAGAGAAAATATCGAACTGTCTAGACAGCTTTCATTGCGCTTTATCATATTTGGAGGAGAAGCGCTGGAGCTTAGTCGTTTGGAAGATTGGTATGAACGGCATGCTGATGATATGCCAAAGCTTATCAATATGTATGGCATTACTGAAACGACTGTTCATGTCAGCTACATTGAGTTGAATAAAAATATCATCTCTATAAAAGGAAACAGCTTAATAGGCTGCAGCATTCCTGATTTAGCGGTTTATGTATTAGATGCAAATCTACAGCCGGTTCCGCCGGGAGTTATCGGAGAGATGTATGTGGCAGGAGCGGGATTGGCGCGCGGATATTTGGGAAGGCCGGATTTGACCGCGGAGCGCTTTGTTGCTAATCCGTTTGGTTTACCAGGCTCAAGAATGTATCGCACAGGTGATTTAGCAAAATGGCGTGCTGACGGAACATTGGATTATATTGGGCGAGCAGATCACCAAGTAAAAATCCGAGGATACCGCATTGAACTGGGTGAAATTGAGGCTGTTTTAGCTAAGCATCCTAATATTGCACAAGTTGCCGTTGTAGTACGTGAAGATCAGCCGGGTGATAAACGTCTTGTTGCATACATTGTACCTGCGAAAGATGTTTCTCTAGAATCCGTCGAACTAAGGCGATATGTAGCTGCTAGCTTGCCGGATTATATGATACCGTCTGCTTTTGTGATGATAGAGGCTTTGCCATTAACTCCTAATGGTAAGCTTGATCGCAAAGCACTGCCTGCACCGGATTGGACGATAGAGATAACCGATAGAGGACCGCGGACTCCTCAAGAAGAGATGCTATGCGATCTGTTTATGGAGGTTCTCCGTTTACCGCGTGTAGGTATTGATGACGGGTTCTTTGAATTAGGAGGTCACTCCCTTTTAGCTGTTCAATTAATGAGCCGTATTCGTGAAACGTTTGGAGTTGAGCTGAGCATTGGAGATTTATTTGAAGCTCCTACTGTCGCTGGTCTTGCTGAGAAACTTGAAATAGGTAGCAGCCAAAGTGCATTAGATATTTTGCTGCCTCTTAGAACTTCCGGAAACCAACCTCCTTTATTTTGTGTACATCCAGCGGGAGGACTTAGCTGGTGCTATGCAGGGTTAATGACGTCAATCGGGACAGACTATCCGATTTATGGATTACAGGCTCGTGGTATAGCAAAAGCTGAGAAATTGCCTAAGACGTTAGACGAGATGGCTGCTGATTATATTAACCAGATGAAAACTGTTCAGCCAGAGGGGCCTTACTATTTGTTGGGATGGTCGCTAGGAGGAAATGTCGTCCATGCAATGGCGACACAGCTTCAACAACAAGGAGAAGAGATTGCACTTCTAGTGATGCTAGATGCATACCCTAGTCACTTCTTACCTATTGCAAAAGCACCTGATGAGCAAGAAGCGTTAATCGCGTTACTCGCTTTAGGTGGTTATGATCCAGACAACATGGATGGAAAACTGCTCAATCTTGAGAACACCATTGATATGCTTCGACGCGATGGAAGTGCATTAGCTAGTTTAGAAGAGTCTACGATATTAAATCTCAAAGATACGTATGTAAATTCGGTCCGTATCTTAAGCGAATATGTGCCGCGGCGCTACAAGGGAGATCTCCTATTCTTTAGATCGACCATCATACCTGAATGGTTTGATCCAATCGAGCCAGAAGCGTGGTTGCCATATATCGATGGAAAGATTATTCAGTATAATATCAATTGCCGCCATAAAGATATGTGCCAACCTGGTCCGTTAGCTGAAATTGGACGTGTACTTGCTGATAAATTAAAAGAAAAAAGTAATTTAATTTCAATAAGTGGAGGAAGAGGCACAAAATGACCAATCCTTTTGAGAATAAAGACAGTACTTATCTTGTATTGATCAATGATGAAGGCCAGTATTCCCTCTGGCCTGCCTCTATTGCGATTCCACACGGTTGGAATATCGCTTTTGCTGAAAATACGCGTGCAGCGTGCTTAAACTATATTAACTCTCATTGGACAGATATGAGACCCAATAGTCTGAAAAAGATGGAAAGAAAGGATATGTCATAATATAACCAAAAATAATCAAGGAACTTCAAATATATCCAACTGTAGCTGAAAGGTTGAGAATACTGAATATCGTAATAGTTTTGAAGGAGTTCAAGCTGGGAAGGTGAGTACCTATTTTAAAATTTGGATTATAGCAGAATTTTGAAGAAGAGTTGGGCAGGAATTGGTGAAGCATCCTTGATGGAGGTTTCATTAGCGCCTGCTTAACTCTCTATTTTTCATGACAAAAGAATGCTAGATGTCGATAAATAATGGTTTGCAGGTGAGAGGGGAATCTTCTAATGATCGAGTGGCAGGTTGTAAATTCTGTACCACACATATCGAATGATGTGTGTCAAGTTTGGATGTCTAAAACGACTGATATTCAATCATGGCATGTCCGGATGCTCAATGATGATGAACGGAAAAGGTCTCAATCTTTTCGAAAAGATGAAGATAGAATACGATTCATTATAGGCTGTACATTAAGCAGGTTAGTGCTGGCAACACAACTGAATGTGGCTCCCCATCAAGTACCCATAGATCGTACTTGTCCGGTCTGTCATAAACCTCATGGTCGCCCGCGATTACCTTACGGTTTGCCACAATGGTCTGTTTCACATTCTGGAGATGTTATTCTCGTTGCTTTTACCAGGGATGCGCCAGTTGGTGTTGACGTTGAATGGATCAATCCTGATTTGGACGTCATCCAAATGGCGGATGGGGTACTCACAGAAAAGGAAATATTACACCTATTGCAAATGGCGTCAAACGATCGCATAAGAGGTTTTCTAACCTATTGGACAAGAAAGGAAGCCGTTCTCAAAGCAACGGGGGAAGGCTTAAAAATTCCGACATTGAACGTGACTGTATCTGGACCTCAACAAACACCGCGGTTGCTTGCTTTCGACGGTCGATCAGATCTTTTGGATAATGCTATACTGCGTGATTTGACCGTAGATTTAAACTATGTAGCTGCTCTTTCTATTTTCAGCAAAACTCCAAAAAAAATCGAGCAATATGATGCAAGCATGCTCATGCAGAAAGGCTTTGGCTGGCAAGATTACTACAGTTCATAGATCTTGCTAGCCGGCGGCTTCTTACCTAAAGGAACTATTAGAGTTTTTTTCTCAACATGAACGAGGGAAGAACGTTATATTGTTAGCTTCAATGGGCTGCAAAAAAAGATGGGGGCATCAATCGAATGGATGGGTAGATGTCATTTTCGATAGGAGAAAAGAAGAGCCGAAAATGTTGCTAGAGAAGTGGATGTCTCATGACAAAAATGGTTTCAAGAGATTGATTTTTTATTGAAGTCTCTGTTAACGGTGATGGTTGATTTTCAAGAAATGAAAAACCACATCGTAAGGTGGTTTTTGTTAGTCTTTATTCAACTATGGTAATCGTTAGCGTACCACTTAGGAATTACACAATTGAAATTATCATGATCTTTTATAACATCCAGAGAATATTTTAACAATACCTCGTATTGTTCACGACTTCGTCCCATCCCCCAGACAAGAGCCGAAACAATATGCATGGCACTGTATAATGCATATAACTCCCAGAACGATTCGTTTAAAACTTGATTTTCATGATAACCATCAATTATCCCTTTTGTGAACTCAATACTAACTTGTTTTGAGAAAAATCCTAATTTATGTAAATCATGAATTGGGTCACCCCAATCCATTCTTTGGAAATCGATAATTCCTGAAAAAGACTTATTATTTATCAAAATATTTGAAGGATGAAAATCATCATGTTGAAACTTGCTAGGTCTACCTTTCATCAAAGTTTCATTCTTTTTTATATAAGTTTCAAGCGTTTCCTTTATGTTTTCATCTAAATTAATTTTCTTTAATTCCTTCAGGTATTTATCACTCTTTTTTTTCTTAATTGAGTACCAAGATGGATAACCTAAAGGTGCTGAAAAGCCTTTAACTCTTTTCCTGCAAGAAAACCCGCAGAATATTGTTCTTTTGCCGTTAAATCTTTTAAGGCGACCTCAGCATCAATTTCAGGAAGATATGTAAGTATCATGTAAGCCATATCAATATCTTTTAAAGTACCGAATTCTATTCCTGTTGGTACATAGTTTGAATAAGTTGCTAATTTATTTATACAGTCAAATTCTTCTTTTCTATTTTGTTTATCTTCAATAGAAAAAAGCCTTAAAAGATACTTATCATCGATTACATATTTTTTATCATGTGAAAATCCTTTGTTAAGCTCAACAATACGATTTGCATTTCTTAAATATGAGATCTTTTCTTTAATGTAATTATCCAATACATCACTTCCCTTTGGATTTTGGTTCCATTTTATCATTAAATTCCATCTTTGTAGACTTCGAAATCAATTTTTATTCGACTAAACTGCTCGTAGCCATCCATGCCATCTTGGCACCCCGGAGTAACGAAGAATTTCTATTCTTTCACGTAAGACGCCCATATCGTGCTTACGACACCGGCAAATGATGAAAAGACTAATTTTCAAGAAAGAGACATTGCGGCAATCAGTCATCCACTACTCAAGATGATGTATCGTCTACTTATGTGAAAAGAAAAATATCAAGAGTTTAGAGAAGAATGCTACGAACAAAGACGATTAGAAGCAAAAAAGAAAAAGGCTGTAAAAAGCCTTCAAAAAATTGTGGTTTCCTAGGTCACAAGAAATCGAATAACACATGGGGAGTTTTTAAAAGCGATTTTAAGGATTCCCTAATTCCATATGGCCTAAATTTCAGGGCGGCCTTATTGAAAAAGCAAATCCAGTGTTTATAGATGCAAGTTGCAGGGAGTCCAATATGTCAAACTTTTTACGGCTTAAAAAGTAATGAAAAAGCAATGGCTCATTTAAACCATTGCTTTTCATAGATTAATTGATTACACGTACGGCTTTCACAAAACGTTCTTTCCAATAAGAAGAATTAATCGATACATAAGAAACGCCTTTGGAAGTTGCAGCATTTAACATTTGGCCGTTCCCCGCATAAATTCCAACGTGATTGATCGTTCCATTGAAGTCTGTATCAAAGAAGATTAGATCTCCTTTTTGAAGCTGACTTAAAGAAACCGGCGTGCCAACTTGTGATTGTGCTGCTGAGCTGCGAGGTAAAGAAATTCCAGCCTCACTAAATACCCTCATAGTAAAGGACGAGCAATCAAATGCATCTGTGCGAGATGGACTAGCACCATATAAATATTTAGCACCTAAATATTTTTCACCAATTTGAATTACCCGATCAGCCAAAGAAGAATTCACAGCTTTTGTGTTATTTTCAGAAGATGTGGTAGATGCCGCTGAAACAAGAGTACGTTCAGAGACTCTTTGATTTGAAGAAGACACTGTTTCTGGTTTAGTTGTTGGTTGTGCGTTCACTGTTTTTTGTGAAGATGGCAGTGGCTTTTGAACAGGAGCTTCTTTTCCAGCAACTTTAATAGATTGTCCTGCCCGAATAAGATTAGGATTCGTAATTTCCGGATTTAAAGCGAGCAATGAACTAACTGTTGTATTAAACATTTTAGCGATGCCAGAAAGAGTATCTCTTTCTTTCACTATGTAATAACCATTAGCACCTGATTCCTTAGTAACAGGAGCTGAAACCGACCCAGACAAACGAATGGTTTGCCCAACATTAATAAAATTTGGATTAGAAATTTGGGGATTCATCTTTAATAACGCATCAACAGTTGTATTAAATTGCTTTGCAATTTTACTTAAAGTATCATTAGCCTTCACTACATATGTATCTTCTTTTTCGTTAACTTTTAATATTTGTCCAGGGAAAATAAGATCAGAAGTTAAATGATTCATTTGTTTTAATGTTTCTACAGTAGTGCTGTATTTTTTCGATATTTTCCAAAGCGAATCGCCTTTTTGGACGGTATAATTACTAGCAAAAGCAGTTTGGCCAGCTAATAAGGAACTTATAATTGTACCTGTAAGAATAAATGATTTTTTCATTTTGTACCCCCCAGGATGTTGATACTCATTCTATACTAACGCCAACCATTATATTAAAAAAAAATTGCTGATCTATAACAAAAAGAATAAGAAGTGGTTACAAATATATTACGGTTGCATTACAAGTTAAAAATATTGTTTTGCTCGCAGTATCTTTTTCTCGTATTATACATTTTAACCAAGAAGAACCTTCACCTTTAAATGAAGCGTAAGTGGCAGATGGATTATAATATAAAGAAGTGACGTTGGTTTTTGAAAATAGCAATTAAAAGAGAAGGGGCTCTAGTATTATCCCCTACAGGCAGATGGTAAAAAAGAGGACATTTCATATGATGTTCTTAAGAGTCTACTTGGGAGGGGATTTTTTTATGGCTAAGAAAGGGCAACTCTTTCACTCCTATTCGGAAAATCTTAAATGAAAAGTCGTTCGTTTGAAATTGGAGGAGGACTGTACTGGTCTTATCGGCAGCACCGTGAACACTTTGGAATAAAGAATGATGCGCAGATTGCACAATAGGATGAAAAAAAGCTTGAATGGCGAGTTTTTTTGAAGAGCAATGAGGAGTGTGGAATTGCAAACATTTTTCGGGGGTAGAAAAGAGGAAAGTGTTTATTTGAAAGCGCTAAAAATAGTGAACCTGAAAGCGGAAAGGTTTCGTATGAGAAAACATTTACTGGCATGACTACTAAACATTTGGAGGGGGTTCAGAGTCTGGATACAACAAGTAGCGCAAGAGCGAAAGAACATATATTAACTATTCGTAAGTTACATCTGTACTTTGGATATAAACGAATGACGAGGGCATTATCCAGAGAAGGGATTGTTGTGAATTATAAGCGTGTGCAGCCTTTAATGAGAGACTAGGTATCAAATCGGTAATTTGCAAGAAACGAAGAGGATCCGTGGTATTTCCCAATGTTCTAAGCCGCGAATTCTATGCTGAGAATGTTCGTAATAGATATTATTTATGTGCGCGTTAGAGACACTTTTGCTTACTTGTCTGCGGTGGAAATGGTCGTGTGGGCGGAAATGATCTTGAATTGGTAGTACATACATTTAAACAACTGGATGGAAAGCCGTTGGGAAGAATGTTCTCCTTCATTTAGATCAAGGGCAAAATTGTATGAAACAGATTCAAGGAAGACATTTTCGAAAAGGGAAGGGTCATGATTTATGCACGTATCGTGTGTTTAAAGATAGAAAAGTTGCTTTCGTGCGCCAAAAAATGAAGGCTATTCAAGAGTATATTCATTTTGACAATCATAGTCGCTTTCAAAAAAAATTGAACAGCCTTTCCCCGATTGAATATCGAGAAAAGGCCGCAGCTTAATGTACTTGACAGGATTGTGTGCACAATTAGGGCCAGAGATACTCTATCGCTGAAATTATATACAATGCCCAATGCAAATTGCCATGAGGAATGCGATCGTGATTTCCAATTTGGTTTTCGAATCGCAATGTTTGACGAGATGTCCCTTCTTTTAGGGGGAATTATTTGTATAAATTAATCAACTATCTCTGCCAGAAATACCTTATACTGAAGGACAATTTTGGAATATTTCTTTAAAAAGTAAATCACAATTTTGTATTGCGAAAATTCAAAAAAAGGAATGAAAGCGTATACATCAGATTATTTACTGGTGCTACAATGAACGTAGAGAGAGGAGGGATACAGTGATACTAGATGTCAGAAGTAGCCATCTCTTAAGAGAGGTGATGAAGAATCCAAATATTAGCAGTAAAGAATTAGAGAAGAAATATCAGTTAAGCCGTAGACAGATTGGATACAGTTTTGAAAAAATAAATATATGGTTAAAAAGTAAAAATATACCTGAAATTGAACGGACGAATAATGGTTACTTTCTTATCGATAAAAGTTTAAAATCTAGGATTAGTCTTGATGAAGATTTTAGATATGAGAATTTAAGTGAATTATCCAAAATGCAACGAGTAAACATGATTTTGCTCATGTTATTAAGCAAAAATGAAGAGCTTTCATTAGCCCATTTTACGAGCGAATTAAAAGTAAGCAAAAATACTGTAATGGATGACTTGAAAAAAGTAAAGAAAATAGCTGATGATTCTGGTCTTGAGTTTCGGTACTCACGAAAACATGGCTATTTAATAGAAGGAAAAGAGTTCAACATTCGCAAGTTACTGATATCCACAATAGACAAGATTTTGAAAATGGATCAAGGAACCGAACGAGTAAGACGAATTGCTCAGTTATCAGATGAAGAAATAATGGAATTTAGAAGAAAGATTGAACAAGTGGAAAAATCATTAAATTTGAAGTTTACCGATGAAAAGATTGAGATCATGCCTTATATTTTAATTCTGATTTTAAGAAGAATTAGGCAAGGAATGCAAATTGGCTCATTTTATATCAATTATAAAGAAATTTCGGATACAAAAGAATATTTGGCTACTGAGGAAATTCTTCATGATTTTAAAGATGTTCCAGAAGAAGAACGTCTCTTTATCACACTGCATCTACTCACAACGAATGTACATTGGTCAGAAGGGTTAACAGAGGAAACGATTCCAAATTTAGTGCAAGCGCTGGACGAAATGCTTGTACTTTTTGAAAAAAATACATGCATTTTTTTGAAAGATAGAGATCAGCTGCTTCATAAGTTGCTTCTTCATATGAAGCCAGCATATTACCGGATTAAGTATCACTTAACAGAAGCTAACGATATGTATGAAATAGTTAGCCAGGATTTTAAAGAGCTTCATCATTTAGTGAAAAAGTCTATTCAACCGTTGATTGACTTAATTGGATGTGATATCCCAGAAAGCGAAGTCGTTTACTTAACGATGTTAATCGGGGGATGGCTTACACGGCAAGGGGAAAATATAAGTAAAAGAATGAAAGCAGTAGTCGTTTGTCCTAAAGGAGTCTCCATTTCCCGATTGATGTTCAGTACACTAAGAGAATTGTTTCCAGAGTTTATCTTTCTGGACTCATTATCAATTAGGGAATTCCAAGAATATTCAATGGATTACGACATTGTCTTTGCGCCAGTATTTTTAGAAACCAAGAAAAAATTTTTTCTCGTGAATTCCTTTCTCGGATACGAAGAGAAAAAAAGATTACGCAAACAAGTCATGCTCGAATTATATGGATATGTGCCAAATGAATTAAACATAGAGGATATATTGGAAATTGTCGAAAAGCATTGTGTGATCAAGGATAGAAAAAATTTATCAAAACAGTTATTGGAGTACATTAATCAAAATCAGACAGCGGAGTTTAGCTATGATCTTAACACAAAAAATCCAAATTTATATGAATTAATAACGCCTTCGATGATTAGTTTGCGCCACTCGGTGAATTCTTGGGAGGAAGCGATTGAACTTGCATCACAGCCGTTATTAAAGAGTAATAGTATCACAAAACATTATATAGAAGCCATGATTCAGCGCTGTCACTATGATCCATATATTGTCATTGGCCCGAATACAGCTATTCCTCATGCCGCACCAGATGAAGGAGTAAACGAGATTTCAATGAGTTTGCTCCGGTTAAGGAAAGGAGTAACCTTTGCGGCGGATTATTCGATTCAGTTAGTGATTATTATCGCAGCGCTAGATAAAGATCGTCATCTTCGTGCCCTTACGCAGTTAATGAGGTTAGTAAGGAATGATCAAGATCGTCAGCAAATAATAAATGCAAAATCTGTTTATGAGATACATGAAATCATCAAAAAATATGCAGTTGATCAATAATGCGCGTTTGAACATATCGAGGTGAAAATAGGTGTGTGAAATATACTTTGATGAATCATTAATTTTAAAGGATATAGATGTAAATAGTAGAGAAGAATTGTTAAGAACAATGGCTACCAATCTGTTTAGAAAAGGATTAGTAAAAAAAAGCTTTATCGAAGCCGTTATTGAAAGAGAAAAAACGTTTGCTACTGGTCTACCGACAAATAGCGTTTCTGTTGCTATTCCTCATACAGATTCAGAGCATGTAAATAAAAAAGCAATAAGTGTAGCGGTGTTAAAAGAACCAGTGAATTTTGGGGTTATGGGAGAGATGAACGTAGAAATTCCTGTTCAAATCGTATTTATGCTTGCCATCGATAAGAAAGACTCTCATCTCGTTCTTCTTCAGAAACTAATGGAAATATTTCGAAACGCAGAGGAATTGCAGTTCCTAATAGAAGAAAATAAGACAAACATAAAAAAACGCTTAGCTAACCATTTACAAATATGATAAAAGGGGAGATTAACATGAAGAAAAAACAAGTATTAGTAGCATGCGGAGCAGGGATCGCTACATCTACAATTGTGAATAAGGCAATAGAAGAGATTTGCAAAGAAAACAATATTGAATGTGACATTGTGCAAATTAAAATTACTGAAGTAGGTTCATATGTTGATACAGCCGATCTATTAGTTAGCACAACGATTGTTCAAAAGGAATACCCGTTCCCGGTCATCAATGCACGAGCGTTTTTAACGGGAATTGGACTAGATGAAGTAAAAAAGAAAATATTGGAACAATTAAAAAGATAATCCAAATCAATTTGGCATAACAAAATTTGGATTTCGCGATTTCCTTGTGGAATCCAAAAGTTAATCTTCGGAGGGATTTAAAATGAAGGAGTTTGTTCATGCGTTGCAAGCATTTTTAGGGTTAGGCGCAACTGTTATTTTGCCCATTGCTATTTTCTTACTTGGTTTGCTATTTGGGCAAAAACCTGGAAAAGCTTTTAGAGCAGGTTTAACGATAGGTGTAGCATTTGTTGGAATTTTTTTAGTGGTAGATTTACTTGTAAGCAACTTAGGTCCAGCGGCCCAGGGGATGGTTAAGAGATTCGGAATTCACTTGCATGTCATTGATGTTGGCTGGCCGGCAGCAGCTTCTATTTCGTGGGCTTCTCCAATCGCAGCATTTATTATACCGCTCGGATTGTTAGTAAATGTTTTAATGCTGATCACCAAAACAACGAAAACGATGAACGTGGATATTTGGAACTTTTGGCATTATACGTTCATGGGGGCCATTGTTTACGCTTTATCAGGCAGTATCATTCAAGGGCTAATTGCCGCACTTTTATTTCAAATTGTATGTTTAAAAATTGCTGATTGGACAGCTCCGATGTTGGAGAATTACTTTGGATTGCCAGGAATATCTGTTGCTACCGGAAGTACGGTTTCTTATGCCGTTCTTGGAATTCCGCTGGTGAAATTGATGCAAAAGATTCCTGTCATTAAAAATTTAAACGCAGATCCTGAAACAATCCAGAAAAGATTCGGAATATTCGGAGAACCGATTTTTATGGGGCTTATTCTTGGTTTAGCTTTAGGTTTACTTGCCGGTTATTCCGTTGGCGATACGATTAAAATTGGTATGTCAATGGCAGCGGTTATGGTTCTTATGCCTAGAATGGTGAAAATTTTAATGGAGGGGCTTATGCCTATTTCAGAATCAGCACGTGAATTACTACAGAAGAAATTTGGTGCTCAAAACATTTATATCGGGCTTGATGCGGCTGTTGCGATTGGTCATCCAGCCGTTATTTCAACAGCGTTAATTCTTGTTCCAATAACAGTGGTTTTAGCTGTAATCTTACCAGGTAATAATGTGCTTCCATTCGGTGACTTAGCAACAATTCCTTTTATTGTCGCATTTATAGTCGGTGCTTCCCGAGGAAATATTGTCCATTCTGTGATTATTGGTACCGTTATGATTGCTTTATCACTTTACATGGCCACAGATCTTGCGAATCTTCATACACAGATGGCTATTGATGCTAAATTCCATATGCCTGAAGGAGCAAGCAAAATATCTAGTATCGACCAAGGTGGCAACTTAATTAATTATGTAATCTATAAGTTTTTTGCCTTAATAAACTAATCTTTTTCATTGTATATCAAAAATTGGGAGGAAGGAGTAAAATGAAAGCTTTAGTCAAAAAAGAACTAGGATTTGGAAATTTAGAAATTGTAGATGTGGAAGAACCGAGCGTAGGCAAAGACCAAGTCAAAATATTAGTGAAATATAGTGGGATATGTGGCACCGATATTCATACGTATGAAGGACATTATAAAGTGAAGGCACCTGTTATTTTAGGGCATGAGTTTTCTGGGGAAATAGTAGAAGTCGGTAAAAATGTAACAGAATTTAAACCAGGAGACAGAGTGACGTCAGAAACGACGTTCTACATTTGTGGAAAATGCATTTACTGCCGTTCAGGAGATTACAATTTATGTAGCAGCCGAAAAGGATTAGGCACGCAGCAAAATGGCAGCTTTGCTAAGTATGTCATTGCTAGAAAAGAAAGCATTCATAAGCTTCCTGAACAAGTAGATTATGTATCTGCTGCTATGACTGAGCCGCTTGCATGTGCGTATCATGCGGTTGCGAAAGCGATCATTAAGGAAGGAGATGTTGTTGTTGTTTTAGGTCCTGGACCAATTGGGTTGCTTACGGCTCAAATCGTAAAAACGTATGGAGCGACCGTTATCATTACTGGATTGTCTACTGATCAACTTCGTCTAGAAAAGGCGAAAGAATTAGGAATTGATTATGCTGTTAATATTCAGGAAGAAGACATAAGCAGTATCGTAAAAAGCTTAACAGATGGGTACGGTGCTGATGTTGTTTTTGAGTGCACAGGGGCTATTTCAGCGGTGAATATGGGGTTAGATTTGTTGAAAAAGAAAGGGCAATTTATTCAGGTAGGTATTTTTGCAAAATCTGAGATTTCTATTGACTCAGAAAAGATTATTCAAAAAGAAATCATGATGGTCGGATCGAGAAGCCAGAAACCGAGTGACTGGGAACCAGTATTAGCGTTAATGAATGAAAAGAGAGTAAATGCAAAAGCGCTTGTTACTCATCAATTTAATATTTCCCAATGGGATGAAGCATACAAGGCAATTAAAAGTGGAGAAGCTATCAAAGTGTTGTTAACACCTATCGATTAATGTAAATAACAGTAGCGTCTTAATGAAAGCTAAAGAGATATGCAAAAATAACATTTTATAGCTGTCCAGGAGTTAAATGAGAATGAAAGGCGGGCGGCATTTATGGTTGAAAAGATTCTTGATGTTGTACTTGGACCGTATGGGAGAATGATGGGGGATTTTTATGTTCAGCATCAGATGTTGACTAATACTATTGTTGTAGGTTTAGCATTAGCCTCTAAATTTTATTTAAAACACAAAAAGATATCTACCCAGCCAAATCTTTCTGTTGAGACTGCAGGAGGTAATGAACGCTAAACAGAAAGGATGTAAAAGGTAATGAAAGCGCTAACGTTACATGGAAAAAGAGATTTACGATACGTAGAGTCAGAGGAACCGATTATTGAGAAAAATGATGAAGTTATAATAAAAGTAAAAGCGGCAGGTATTTGTGGTTCTGACTTATCAAGATATGCCAAGTTAGGCCCTTATATTGAAGGCATGGTATGGGGGCATGAGTTCAGTGGTGAAGTCGTTGCAATCGGATCTGACGTCAGACATGTAAAAATCGGTGACCGTGTGGCAGGATGTCCCACACTTTATTGCGGGAAATGTGAGAGTTGTAAAAAAGGATTATTGTCGCAATGCAAAAAATTAACCGTCATTGGAGCTAGGCATCCTGGAGCATTTGCCGAGTATGTAAAGCTCCCTGCAGAAAATGTACTCCCTATACCCGAAACGATTGATTTTGATACCGCTGCATTTATAGAGCCCTCAGCTGTAGTGGCACATGGGTTTTACCGAACTGCAATACAACCTGGCTCAGATGTTGCCGTAATGGGATGCGGAAGTATTGGCTTATTAGCTGTTCAGTGGGCTAAAATTTTCGGTGCTAGTAAGGTGTATGCAATCGACATTGATCATAAGAAATTAAACATTGCCAAAGAAGTCGGTGCGGATGCTGTTATTCATTCAGCAGAAAAATCGGCTTATGAACAGTTAATGGACTTAACTGATGGAAATGGGGTTGATTTAGTCATTGAGTCAGCTGGTTCTCCTGTTACATCTGCTCAGGTATTTGCACTAGCGAAAAAAAGCGGACAGGTCTTGTTTTTAGGCATCCCATACTCAGACGTAAACATCGAACGGTTTTATTTCGAAAAAATCGTAAGAAATGAATTAACTGTACTAGGATCGTGGAATGCGATCTCAGCTCCATTTCCTGGGAAAGAGTGGAGTACAACCATTCAATTCATGGCCAAGGGACAAATTAATGTAAAACCATTAATCACTCATCGTGTCTCTCTTATAGAGGGACCGGAAATTTTTGAAAAACTTATAAACAAAAACGGATTTTTCGGAAAGGTTCTCTTTTATCCAGAAATATCATAATAAATAGCTATTGGTATTTTCAATAATCGAACTGACTCTCGCTAGGAACAATGGTTCCATACAAGCGGGAGTTTTTGATGTTGATACTCTAAGGAAAAAGCATTGTTTCCTATTGTATTGCAAGGATTTTCATTAGAAATCCTTCTGGATTTTATCCAGAAACAGCAACTTATTTGATTTATGTGCAAAAAATAAAGAGCAGCGCGATTCATTCGTGCTATTTATCGGATGTTTAAAAGACGGTACCAAAAGAAAAGGGGTACCGTCTCTTTTTACTGATATCTCTCTAAAACAGAGAAAAACTCTTTCACAAATTCATAAAACACTTTGACGGACGGAGAGAGTTCATGATGATTGGAAAGGATGATGCCGACGTTCCGTTTCACATGGGGGATTTCGATTGGAATTTTCACAGCGAAGCGGGGAGCCGTTTCATAAAAGGCGCTTTCGGGAAGGAGTGTGACGCCGATGCCAGCAGAGACAAGGCCTTTGATCGCATCTAAGTCTTCGCCTTCCGATGAGATGATAGGGGCAAACCCCGCTTGATGGCATGCGTCAAGCACGATTTTATGTAAAATATATCCATCTGGAAATGTCACAAAAGGCTCATTGCGCAGTTCATTCAGTACGAGACTTTGTCTTGTCGCGAGAGGATGATTACTTGGCAGAAGAGCGGCGAACGACTCGGTAAATAAAATCTCCCCCTTAATCTCCTTTTCATCGGTCGGAACGGGACCGAGAAACGCTAAATCGATCTCCCTTCTTTTTACCGCTTCCATTAAATATCTGTAAGACCCTTGGCGCAAATGGAAAGAGACATTTGGATGTTTTTCTTTAAAAGCCGATATGACCATCGGCATCGTATGGCTTGCTAAACTAGTCGGAAATCCGATTTTAATCGTTCCTCGTTCAGGATCTAAATATTCCTCGATTTGTTGCCTCGCGTAATCGATGGCCTTTAACGCTGTTTCTACGTGAGGTAAAAAATGGCGGCCGATTGGAGTCAGTTTGACATTTCGTCCTTCTCGTTCAAACAGATGCACGCCAAGTTCCGCTTCCAAATTGGCGATTTGTCTGCTGATGGCGGATTGTGCGACATGGAGTGCGTCTGCTGCTTCGGAAACGTGTTCACGTTTGGCTACTTCTAAAAAATATCGAAGCTGTCTCAGTTCCATTTTCTTTCCCCCTATGCTATTAATCGCAAAATGAGATTGATTTAATCTAAATTATATATTGTTTATATCATTTTTGAAAACTACAATTATAAATACGAAGTGTTCGGTAAACGGAATGGGAGGGAAACAAGATGAAACACTACGGATTGCCAAAAGCGCAAGGACTGTATCGTCCAGAATTCGAACATGATGCGTGTGGTATCGGCTTTTACGCTCATCTAAAAGGAAAGCCGTCTCATGACATCGTGAAAAAAGGGCTTCATATGCTTCGTCAGCTTGAACACCGCGGAGGTCAAGGAAGCGACCCAGAAACAGGAGATGGCGCTGGTATCATGGTACAAATTCCGCACGAATATTTCCGAGTGACGTGTGGAACTATGCAGCTTCCGCAAAAAGGACGCTATGGTGTTGGCATGGTGTTTTTGCCGGAAGACGAGAAAAAGCGTATGTATTATGAAACAGAGATAAATAAAATCATTGAAAAAGAAGGACAGACGTTATTAGGATGGCGAACTGTTCCTGTAAATGTCGAAAAACTTGGAAAACTCGCGAAACAAAGCAAACCGTTTGTCCGTCAAATATTTATCGGAGCGAGCGATGATATTCAAGGGGAACTTGCGTTTGAGCGCAAATTGTATGTCATTCGCAAACAGGCAGAAAAGCTCGTTCAAGACAATGAATGTTATTTCGCCAGCCTGTCAAGCCGGACGATTGTGTATAAAGGATTGTTAACGCCTGAACAATTGGATGAGTTTTATGTCGATTTGCAGGACGAGCGATTTCAATCGGCGTTTGCCCTCGTTCACTCTCGCTTTAGCACAAACACGTTCCCTAGCTGGGAAAGAGCACATCCGAACCGCTATTTAATTCATAACGGCGAGATTAACACGCTGCGGGGCAATGTCAACTGGATGTTGGCGCGCGAAAAGCAGTTTGTTTCCGAGCTTTTTGGGGACGATTTGCAAAAAATTACGCCGATTTTAGATATGAATGGAAGCGACTCGTCGATTTTGGATAATGCGTTTGAATTTTTCGTTTTGGCTGGGAAAAAGCTGGCGCATGCGGCGATGATGCTCATTCCGGAACCGTGGTTTTGGGATAACGAAATGGATGAGGACAAAAAAGCATTTTATGAGTATCATAGCTGTCTAATGGAGCCGTGGGACGGCCCAACAGCGATTGCATTTACAGATGGAAAGCAAATCGGAGCGATTTTAGACCGCAACGGCTTGCGACCAGCGCGTTATTATGTAACCAAAGACGATTATATTATTTTCTCGTCCGAAGTCGGCGTGATCGATATCGATCCGGACAACGTGCTGTACAAAGACCGCTTGAGTCCAGGAAAAATGCTTTTCGTTGATTTAGAACAAGGCAGAATCATTTCCGATCAAGAAATTAAAGAAGAAATCGTCAAAGAAAAGCCATATCGTCAATGGTTAAACGAACAGATGATATCGCTAAAAGAGCTGGACGTTCCAGAAAATACGGAGCCGGTCCAAAATCTCGTTACGATGCAAAAAGCGTTCGGCTATACGTATGAAGATGTGGAGAAAACAATCATTTCTATGGTAAATGAAGGAAAAGATCCGACTGGCGCCATGGGGATGGATACGCCGCTCGCCGTTCTGTCAGACCGTCCGCAAAGCTTGTTTAACTACTTTAAACAACTGTTTGCGCAAGTGACCAACCCGCCGATTGACGCGATCCGCGAATATATCGTGACATCAACGATGACGCTCCTTGGCAAGGAAGGAAATATTCTTCATCCAGATGCAACGGCTGCCCGCCGCATTCGTTTAGATATGCCGATTCTTTCCAATGAAGAGCTCGCCGCATTGAAAACAAACCCGTATCCAGAATTTCGATGTGCGACAATTCCAACGTTATTTACCGACGATTTGAAAGAGGCGCTCGATCGCCTTTGCGAAGAGGCGGAGAAAGCGATGGAAAACGGCGCGGTGCTTCTTGTTCTGTCTGACCGTGGTGTGGACGAACATCATGTCGCCATTCCGACGCTTCTTGCTGTAAGCGCACTTCATCAATATCTCGTTCGAAAAGGAACGCGAACGAACGCAAATATTATTGTCGAGTGCGGCGAAGCGCGAGAAGTTCATCATTTTGCCGCTTTAATCGGATATGGAGCGGATGTGGTGAACCCGTATTTGGCGCTTGAAACGATTCGCAATGCGGTCGAGAACGGAATCATTTCGGTTTCGTATCACGAAGCGGTGGACAAATATAAAAAGGCGGTTACTGATGGCGTTGTGAAGGTTATGTCGAAAATGGGGATCTCGACCGTACAAAGCTACCGCGGTGCGCAAATTTTTGAAGCGGTCGGCATCGGTGATGACGTCATCGAGCAATATTTTACCGGCACAGCATCGCAAATCGGCGGTATCGGCTTAGCAGAAATTGCTAAAGAAGCAAAACTGCGACACGCGGCTGCGTTCCAAACGACATATCAAGACGAAACGCTTGATCCGGGCAGTGAACTTCAGTGGAGACGAAACGGAGAACATCACGCGTTCAATCCAAAAACGATTCACACGCTTCAATGGGCATGCCGGAAAAATGATTACCAGCTCTTTAAAGAATACTCGAAGATGGCAAATGAAGAACGCATGACGTTTTTGCGAAATTTGTTTGATTTTGATGAAACGCGAACTCCAATTCCGATTGAGGAAGTCGAGCCAGTCGAATCGATTGTGCGCCGCTTTAAAACAGGGGCAATGTCTTACGGTTCGTTAAGCCAGGAAGCCCATGAAGCACTCGCCATTGCGATGAACCGCATCGGCGGAAAAAGTAACAGCGGCGAGGGAGGAGAAGATCCGAGTCGTTACGTTCCCGATGAAAACGGAGACTTCCGCAGAAGTGCCATCAAACAAATTGCATCCGGTCGATTTGGTGTAAAAAGTCATTATTTAGTTAATGCAGACGAATTGCAAATTAAAATGGCGCAAGGAGCAAAGCCGGGCGAAGGAGGACAGCTGCCTGCCAACAAAGTATATCCGTGGATCGGAAAAGTGCGTGGCTCTACTCCAGGGGTAGAATTGATTTCACCTCCTCCGCACCATGATATTTATTCGATTGAAGACTTGGCGCAGCTTATTTACGATTTGAAAAACGCCAATAGGGATGCACGGATCAGTGTGAAACTCGTTTCGAAAGCAGGTGTCGGAACGATTGCATCCGGCGTTGCGAAAGGAAATGCTGATGTTATTGTCATTAGCGGTTATGACGGCGGTACAGGTGCATCGCCAAAAACGAGCATTAAGCACGCTGGACTTCCATGGGAACTCGGTCTTGCGGAAACGCATCAAACGTTGATGTTAAATGGCTTGCGCGACCGTGTCGTTCTCGAAACAGACGGCAAATTGATGACCGGTCGTGATGTGGTGATGGCCGCATTGTTTGGTGCCGAAGAATTTGGCTTCGCAACAGCGCCGCTTATCGTTTTAGGGTGTGTCATGATGCGGGCATGTCATCTTGATACTTGTCCTGTTGGTGTCGCGACGCAAAACCCAGAGCTTCGTAAAAAGTTTATGGGAGAACCAGAACACGTCATTAATTTCATGTACTTTGTCGCTCAGGAAGTGCGTGAAATTATGGCACAGCTCGGTTTTCGCACCATCGACGAAATGGTCGGAAGAGTCGATGTATTAAAAGTGAGCGAACGCGCGAAAAAACATTGGAAAGCGAAGCATTTGGATTTATCACGCTTACTTTATCGAGTCAATGGACCACGGACGTTTGCTCGTCCGCAGCAACATAAAATCGAAGAAACACTCGATTACAATGAGATTTTGCCAGCAATCGAACCTGCGTTACAACGCAAAGAAAAAGTTGCACTGCATCTTAATATTCGCAACGTTCATCGCGCTGTCGGAACGATTTCGGGAAGTGAAATATCGAAACGATACGGGGAAGAAGGACTTCCAGACGATACGATTCGTCTTCATTTCACAGGATCTGCCGGACAAAGTTTTGCCGCATTCGTTCCAAAAGGAATGACGCTGACTCTAGTTGGTGATGCAAACGACTACGTGGGCAAAGGTCTTTCGGGTGGCAAAGTCATCGTTTGCCCGCCGCAAGAAGCGTCGTTTGCTTCTGGGGATAACGTCATCATCGGTAACGTTGCTTTCTATGGAGCGACAGCCGGGGAAGCATATATTCGTGGACGCGCCGGCGAACGGTTTTGTGTACGAAACAGCGGTGTGAATGCAGTCGTCGAAGGCGTCGGTAATCACGGTTGTGAATATATGACAGGAGGTCGCGTTGTCATTCTCGGTTCGGTCGGAAAAAATTTTGCGGCGGGAATGTCGGGAGGAATTGCTTACGTGCTCGCTGATCAGGAAGAGCAATGGCAAAGAGCGGCAAATAAAGAATTAGTTTTGTTTGAACGTCTTGAAGACGAAGAGGAAATAAATGAAGTCCGTCAAATGATTACGAAGCACTACCAATACACAGGAAGCACGAAAGCTGCTCACCTATTGGACAATTGGGATAAGTATGTCGCAAAATTCGTAAAAGTGATTCCGAGAAACTACAAATTGATGATTGAAACAATTAAAGCAATGAAACAATCTGGTCTTTCTCACGATGAGGCGATGATGGCCGCATTTGAAGCGGTGGCGAAGCAAAAAAAACCAGCAGCAAACGGACGATTAATGCTGGAAGCGGTCGCTAAGTAAAGCGATCGCTTCGCCAACCGTTTTTTATGAAAAAGGAGGGGAAACGATAATGGGAAAAGCAACTGGTTTTATAGAATATGCGCGCGAAGCAGAGAAAAAACGTGATCCGCTTTCCCGCCTAGACGATTGGAAAGAATACACGTTTCCGTTTTCCGATGAAACGCTCGCAAGACAAGGCGCCCGCTGTATGGACTGTGGAACTCCTTTTTGTCATATGGGACTTGAATTGAACGGTTTAACATCGGGTTGTCCGATCCATAATTTAATTCCTGAATGGAACGATTTAGTCTATCGAGGCAGATGGAAAGAAGCGCTCGATCGACTGTTGAAAACGAACAACTTTCCAGAGTTTACTGGAAGAGTATGTCCAGCTCCGTGTGAAGGTTCCTGTACAGTAGCGATTTCCGACCCAGCCGTCGCCATTAAAGGCATCGAACGTGCCATTATTGATAAGGGATTTGCGGAAGGATGGATTCAGCCGAGAATTCCGAAAAAACGAACAGGGAAACAAGTGGCGATTGTCGGCTCTGGTCCCGCGGGTCTCGCATGCGCTGATCAGCTCAATCAAGCGGGTCATTCAGTAACGGTGTACGAGCGGGCGGACCGAATCGGCGGATTGTTAATGTATGGCATCCCGAATATGAAACTCGAAAAAGAAATTATCGAGCGGAGAGTCCGACTTTTAGAAGAAGAAGGGATTATATTCGTAACGAATACGGAAGTTGGGAAAGATATCACAGCCGACGAGCTACGCTCTCAATATGATGCCGTCGTATTATGCATCGGCGCGCAAGAACAGCGCGATCTTGCGATTGAAGGAAGAGAACTTGAGGGTGTTCATTTTGCGATGGATTATTTAACAGGCGTGACGAAAAGCTTGCTTGATTCGAATTTTGCCGATGGCAACTTTATCGATGCGAAAGATAAGCATGTCATTGTTATTGGCGGCGGTGATACGGGTGCCGACTGTGTTGCTACTGCCCTGCGACAAAAATGCAAAAGTGTAGTGCAGTTCGGCAAACATCCCGCCTTACCGAAAGAACGGTCAGAAAATAACCCGTGGCCGCAGTTTCCGCTTGTATTTACACTTGATTACGCCTATGAAGAAGCGAAAGCGAAATTCGGCAACGATCCTCGTCAATATTGCATTCAGACGAAAAAAATTGTTGGAGATGAGCACGGGCGAGTCAAAGAGCTTCATACGATTCAAATGGAAAAAATCATCGATGAAAACGGCAAAGCGGTATTCAAAGAAATTCCGGGAACTGAGCAAGTTTGGCCATGCGATTTAGTATTTATCGCCATTGGCTTTGAAGGTCCAGAGCAGCCTATTTTGCAGCAATTTGGGATCGAAACCGTCAACAAAAAAGTCAAAGCGCCGTACGGCAAATACACAACAAACGTCGAAGGAGTATTTGCTGCCGGAGACGCCCGCCGAGGTCAAAGCTTGCTCGTATGGGCGATTCACGAAGGTAGAGAAGCCGCGAGAGAAGTGGACCGCTTCTTAATGGGAACGACGAATTTACCATAATGGATGGGGAGGAGGGTGAGTCAAAAGGTACTAAAAATTTCCTTTTAGGGGTTACCTTCTTCTCTTTTAAAAAAAGAGAATCGCTCCATATGATAAAATTGAAGTGACCAAACAACAACCACCGAAGGAGCGATTCCCTTATATTTCCTCCAATTGATTATAACATGAACCATCCCGTTCTGCGACTAGCTTTAGAAATCCTCAATCCTGAACATCATCTCGCACGAATCGGTGGAACAGCCCGACGATTCCATTTTTTTGATCGAAAAATCGCCTATGGCTTTGAACGGGTTCTCACAGGAGAACTCCAACAAGAGTCATTGGAGTTAGACGAACCATTAGAGCAGAAGCTTGTAATCTCTAAAGAGATCGAGAAACCATGAAGAAGATGGATGAGTAGTTAAAAAAGATCTCTTCAATAAAACGCTAAAGAAAGCGAAAAAACAGTTAAGGGAAGACCCTCTCCCGCGGAAACAAAAATATGAGTAAGAACGAAATAGTTTTTCCAAAACGAGGATCTAGTGTCATTTCCTTGCGGTGGGCCATTCTTGAATTTTAAATCCAACTGTTCCGTTTCCGTTGATGTTACCTTGCTTAGTATACGGATGCGTTACTAACGGAGGAACAAGATCTGTGTCAAACCAGTTTATAACGGCGCTCCACTTGGCAAGCCGATGAACGAGCTTCGTATCTGAAAGCGGTGTTTTTTCCGCCGAATTTAGCACTACTGTACATTCTGCGGCAACCAAAGTTAGGAAATTAATCGGTAAAAGATTATGATAGCTTTCGAGCAGAAGGAACAATAAGAATGTTTATTAAACCCAAATGATCGACCAGAAGTGAACAACATGGAAGAGTTTGTAGATATACTCTTAAAAGTTGGTGTTGTGTTTATGATTATTTTCTCTTTTTTGATATTTGTAATAGTAGAAGCCGAAAAAAATAACTTTGTAGAATGTTTCTCCAGCATGGTTATTTTAAGGAATGAAAATTTTCCTTCCTGAATTTTATTTAATTTGCTGAATGATATGTGGGCAGGTACTGCTCCGTACTGGTGTATGGATACTCAACTATCCTCAGAAACTTAAACGACTTTTTAAGTTTTTTAAACAATATTTTTGTAAATTTATAATTCAATAACCATTCCTCTTAATGATCCACCTTTTTAATAAAGGTTTTTGTCCGTTCTTCCTTCGGATTATGGAAAAACTCTTTCGGATGACCTTCCTCTACAATGATTCCGCCATCCATAAAAATGATGCGGTCTCCAACTTCTTTGGCAAACTTCATTTCATGAGTGACTAACACCATCGTCATGCCTTCTTCAGCCAATTCGCGGATGACATTTAGTACTTCACCGACCAACTCGGGATCGAGAGCAGATGTTGCTTCATCAAACAACATCGTTTTTGGTTCCATGGCAAGTGCCCGTGCAATTGCCACACGCTGCTGTTGTCCTCCAGATAATTGACTTGGGTAATAGTTCATTCTTTCCGCCAACCCTACCTTTTTTAAATATTTTTCTGCTGTTTCACGAGCGGCTTCTTTTGATTTCTTACGGATTTTCATCTGTGCAGCCATTACATTTTCCAGTGCAGTCATCGTTGGAAATAAGTTAAATCGTTGAAAAACCATTCCTATTTCCGTGCGAAGGGCAGCTACATGTTTTTCGTTAAGTTTTTCATTCGGCTTTGCAAAATAATGTCCATCAATCTTAACTGTTCCTGATGTAGGAATCTCTAGAAAATTAATACATCGTAGAGGTGTGGATTTTCCGGAGCCAGAGGGACCAATAATGACTACTTTCTCTCCCTTTTTTACTGTCATATTAATTCCTTTTAAAATTTCATTCGATCCAAATGATTTTCTCAGATCACGCACTTCAATCATCGCATCACACATGCCGGGTCAGCCTCTTTTCCATGATTCGGACAATCTGTGCTAAAGGTAAGCTCAACACGAGATAAGCAAGAGCTAGAATGGTATAAGATTCTATCGTTAAGAAGGTTTGGGAAGCATAAGCCTGTGTGCGGAGTAGCAATTCACTGACTGTAATAAATGCTAATTTACAAGCAGGAGCAGTGGCGTCGCCTCGGTTTTTCCTCCCTTGACGACTTTTTGGTAGGGTTCTGGGACAACTGGTTTCTCCCAATGGACCAAAACAACCTGTTGTGTATGGCTTGGAAATGGCAGCGCGGCGATGTTAGCCGTAACACTGGCGGGGACTTGAAAGCGGCACTGGGGCAGATCAAAGCCAAGGTATATGTGATGCCTTTTGAAGAGGACATGTTCTTTCCTGTCCGGGACTGCAAAGCGGAACAGGAGCTGATCCCCAACAGCGAACTGCGGGTTATTCCTAGCCTGTGGGGACAGTTCGCCATGATGGGGCTGTTTGAGGAGGAGAGGGACTATATTGATGCCCAGTTGAAGGAACTGTTGGCCACTCCTGTTTGAGATAAGTGCTTGTACCCAGCGTACAGAACCGTTGACAGTATAAATTCTGTTAGTCTTAGAAGGAATCAGAGTTGAAACAGCACTGGTTTCTTTTCTTGTGTGCCCAGCATGAGCGTAGCCTATAGGGGGATGGCGTTATTCAAACTGTTTGCCCAAATCGTGTACGGCGATAAATACGTTTGATAACCTCTAGAAATCTCCTCTATTCCGACTGAAATTGCTTTTCCACCACGGAAAAAGGATGTTCTCTTTTGCTCGATAGAACGGCAATGAGTAGTTCTCGGGTTCGACTTCGACGTTCATCATACAAACTAATCGTTACGATGGACTTCCCTCCCTTATATCTTATCTTTGCCGTGCATCATTTGTATTTGAATGTAGTTAGACTCTGTGTTGGGTTTTGTTACTAATAAAAGCACGTGAAAGGAATATAGTAGATATAGATAAAATGAATTGTTAGGGAGAGATGCGGATGCAAATCCATGTGGTACAAAGAGGGGAAAACTTATGGCTTATTGCACAGCGTTACGGCGTTACCATTAATCAAATTGCAACTGCCAACCAGTTGGCAGATCCAAATCGTTTGGTCGTTGGCCAAGCACTAGTTATTCCAACACCTTTCAAATATCATACCGTCCGTTCAGGAGAGACACTATGGATGATCGCCGGGCGGTATGGAACATCGGTTGAGGCTATCATTCAAGCGAATAGAATCAGTCATCCTTCCCAGATTTATCCTGGAACCGTTTTAGTTATTCCTCCAAGAACTCATCCTGTTCAGCGCGGGGAGACGTTATCTCAAATTGCTCAGCGCTATGGCACTACCGTCCAAGAAATCATGAGGATAAATCAAATTACAAATCCGAATCTCATTCATCCTGGAACGATTTTATCTATCCCTTTTTACAAGCCAGCTATTGAGGTAAACGCTTTTACAATTCACAAAGGGGAAGAAGCGGCAAAGCTAGTCCGGGAAGTAGGCCGCCATTTAACTTACATGTCTCCTTTTGCTTACATTATAAAGGAAGATGGTGGACTGGATTCGATTAATGACACCGCGATCATTCAAGCTGCAATAGCAGAGAAAGTGGCTCCCATGATGGGTATCACGAATTTTACGTACAAAGATCCCGGTTCCCGGTTGGCGCGAACAATTCTTTCAAGTACTAATCTGCAAAATCGATTGTTAACCAATATTGTTAATACGATGAAGGAAAAAGGGTATCGGGGTTTAAACATTGATTTTGAAAATGTCTATCCGGCTGATCGCGAGTTGTATAATCAATTTCTGCAGCGTGCGGTTGACAGACTTCATCCGGAAGGGTATTTTGTTTCCACCTCCGTTGCCCCAAAATTCAGCGGCGAACAAAAAGGGCTTTTGTATGAAGCGCATGACTATCCTGCACATGGAAGGATTGTTGACTTTGTGATTCTTATGACGTATGAATGGGGGTATAGACTAGGGCCTCCTCAGGCGATTTCACCGATCCATCAAATCAGACGTGTTCTTGATTACGCCGTCACTGTCATTCCTAGAAACAAAATTTTTATGGGCTTCCAAGTGTATGCCCGCGACTGGCTCCTTCCTCATGTACAAGGACAAGAGGCAGAAACGTTTAGTCCGCAGGAAGCTGTTCAACGGGCGATTCGATATAAAGCGACTATCCAATATGATCAGACAGCTGAATCGCCGTTTTACCGGTATGTCGACAGTCAGGGGCGCACCCATGAAGTCTGGTTTGAAGATGCCCGCAGCGCCCAGGCCAAATTTGACGCGGTGAAGAATTATGGTCTGCGCGGAATTAGCTACTGGGTCCTTGGTTATCCATACCCGCAAAATTGGCTATTACTTGAAGACAATTTTCAAATTCGTAAGATTTTATAAATCTCCTGTTTCAATGAGCGGGAGGCTTATAGTCTAAAAAGAAAAGGAGCAATGTAAACGGAAAATTTCCGATAACATGCTCTTTTTTATTATTCTAAATTCACAAAACTAAATCTTCAATAATCCCCTCGAAAGGCTAGGTTCCTCATGTCAAAAGAATCCTTCCATTTGAAAATGGATTTTATGTTTAAACAGCTGTTTGGCTATCCGAGACGGAAATCCATTACGATTGTGCGTTTGGATAGTTTGCTTAATCGAGTGATCCTTGATCGCATCGCCGATTTGCGTTACGAAAATACCGAACTCAAGACGGCAAGATGAGCCGATTGGACAGCGCCAAGCAAATCAATATCAAGATTCAGGTGATTCGCCAGCACGATATTTTGATGCTTTTTCGGCATATTTCTACATTTTTTATTTGTTGTTCGTTAAAATGAGGAAGACCATATTTATTCAGATAGAGTGATCATTCCACTTATCTTGTGAAAGTTGCGGTGATTTTGCAACACAATCAAATTTTTGATAAAAGTTCAGAGGTGATCATATTGAAACACTTACAGAAAAAAATCATTGAATTTCGTGATGCGCGTAATTGGAAACAGTTTCATACCCCAAAAGATTTAGCGATTTCGTTAAGTTTAGAAGCAGGGGAATTGCTAGAAAATTTCCAATGGAAAAGCAGTGAGGAAGCAGTTCGAGAGAGTTTTGAAAATATGAAGGAAGAACTCGCAGATGTAGTAATTTATGCACTTTTGCTTTCTCATGAATTAGGGATTGATTTAGAGGAGGCCATTATGGATAAAATGAAGAAAAATGAACAAAAGTATCCAATTGAGAAATCTTTCGGATCGAAAAAGAAATATACTGAGCTGGAGTAGAGAAGTAGTGTATTAGATGATAATGTCGAAAGGCCTTCCTTTCGAAAAAATAAAAAGAACCCAGTGACTTCATGTTGTAAGATAGAGATATTTGACAGAAACCTCAGTCTTACATTCCGTAAATGGAGGATGAAATTACAAGAGGGTAAATATCTTAATAATATACGAAAAAAAGGGAGTCAATTTCATTCTTAATTCAAGAGGATTAATTTAGAAAAAGTATGAATTATAGCGGGGGATGCAGCTAAGCTTTTTCAGAAGACATGACATAAGTGCCTGTACATTGCGATCCTAAAAATAGACAGTATAAAATCGGTCAAGTAGGAGGAATCAGAGTTGAAACTGCTCTGGTTCCTTTTTGCTTTTTGTGACAGGATGAGAAGGGGAAAATATAGCCGTTTTAAGTGGGGGGACCAAGATTGATACTAATAAGACTCACTATCTTATTATTCTTCCATGTAAAATGCTACATTATTAATCCAGCATTTCGTTATCTTCTCGTTATTCTCTAATTCCTGCATACGCAGGCGAATTTTCTCGAAATCGAATAAGCGTGGGGGGAAGTGATTGAAGGGAGGGATGGTGTATAGTCAGTTAAGCCAAGCGAAGACAAGTGGGTGAAAGTACGGCGTGTCCGTTGCTCCATGGCGCGGCTCTCTTTTTGTAACGAATTCTCATCTTGGTCACCATGCATCTGCCACAATATATGCGTATATCATTCTTTGAGCTGTGGCAAATTTTTTGTTTTTATCACATGATTCGACAGGATTCCCTACAAACATTGGATAATATTAGTATAAAAAGACTCGTTTGTAGGATTATAAGGTAATTGAAAAATAGAGAGGAGGAAGTATGAAACATGAACTTTTCCTTGTTCGTTGAAATGTTTTATCCGCTTCTTTTTTTGTTTTTGCTGGCTTTCTTTATCAGATGGATCAAATCTCGAAGGGCTAACTGGGTTGGTTTGTTCGGGGAATACCGCATTCGTAAAGAAATCGAAATGATTGAAAAAACTTACCCTAGCAAATATAAGGCATTTCATGACCTTTACATTCCGAAAAAGGATGGTTCCACTTCTCAAATCGATCATCTTATTCTATCCGAACAAGGTTTATTTGTCATTGAAACGAAAAATTATAGCGGTTGGATTTTTGGAGATGAAGCATCAAAATATTGGACTCAAGTGATTTACAAACGAAAAGAAAAGTTTTTAAACCCGATTTGGCAGAACAAAGGTCATATAAAAGCTTTAAAGGAATGGCTGGGAGGAGAGGTTGCGCATATCCCTATTTACTCTATCGTTGTATTTATGCCGCGAGCTAAATTGAAATCGGGCATTCATTTCACCCAATCTCATGTCATTTACCCTAAACAGTTAAAACAAGTGCTTGAGAAATATCGGACAAAAGTGATCGATAATGAAACAAAACAATATTTAGTTCAAAAATTAAAGACACTGCTTGTTAAGGATAAACAACAAGAAAAAGAAATGAAAAAACAGCACATTCAATCGATTCAAACTAAACAAAAGCATATCAAAGAACATGTACAACAAAATCGATGCCCCAAGTGCGGAAGCGCTCTTGTGTTAAAAAAAGGGAAATATGGAAGTTTTAAAAGTTGTAGTAACTATCCAAAATGTAGGTTTACGCAAAAAGCTTTCTTGAACATGAAATAATTCCTTGGGGAATCTGGATGATTTGGGAGTCATACACGACGATATACAGGCTTTCATATTTGAGTTCCTCCCAATGCCTGAAGAGTCTCTGAAGCCGAGAATCATTGATTTCCCTGGGACATGAACCTCAACCTTGCTTTGTCAACGGGGGGATCTGGTCGCTCAGCAGATCGGAAAGGGTGGTACGGTCAAGTATGTCAGCCGCTGTGTCAAGGAGCAATGCCAATAACGTTTGAGCGAACATCGCGCTTTTAGCTGACAAGGCTTATAGGTGGCTATGATGACTTAGACTATGGGTGCTAGCAAATCTTCTAGGCGGCGAATCACATCTCGAATGCAATCACGTGTGGCGGTATGCGAAGGGAATAGCTACCGTGCTCCCTCGCTTGCTTTTGATATATCCGTATCTTTAATTACAGGAGAATTTGCTCCAGATAATTGACGGGCATGAGGGTAGCGGCTGCAATGCCGCTGACTACTAACACCCAATCAGATGGCTCGTCTAATACCAACATATTCCTCTTTTCTCGAAAGTTTCAATCCATCATCTTCTACCTGAAAGTGTAGAGCAAAATAGCCGCAATGGAATCAGTGTATTCCTGATTAATCCGATTTATTTATTAAGTACATATTTAAAATAGATTTGCTGGTTGAATGCAGCATAATTGTATATGTCTATCGCTAGGCAAGTGTCTCATAAGAATTCGATACTGTTTGGCGAAAGGAAAAATTTTTTACAGAATGGGTTGACAAAAGGAAGAAAGGACAGGTACGATGTAAATAAAGTTATATATCATTGTATTCCGATTAATTTAGTATGAATTTATTTAGCTGACTGGACCGCCAGAGGCCCTCTGACTTGTGGCAATCCTGCCGGAAGGGGAGGGCCTTTTATTGGCAGAGGGGGGATCGGTTTGGAACAATTTATTCACATTCCAAGTGGAAATACGAAATTGGCGGCAACGATTCATTATCCTGCCCAGCGGCAGACTGCGGAAAGATATCCGCTCATCATAATCTGTCACGGATTTCTAAGTACGCGGATCGGGGTCGATCGGCTATTTGTACAGACCGCGCGCCATCTTGCGGAACACGGATCCATCGTGGTGCGTTTCGATTATGGAGGCTGCGGCGAGAGTAGCGGAGACTACGGAAAGTTGGAAATGGATGATCTGATTCAACAAACCAAGGATGTGATTGATTCAGTTTTGTCATTGGAACTGGTGGACCGGAGGCGACTGACGCTGTTGGGGCATAGTCTGGGTGGAGCGGTGGCGCTGTTAACCGCTGTGGCGGATCCCCGCGTTCAGTCGCTCGTGCTGTGGGCGGCGGTAGCAAAACCGTTTACCGATATTACACGAATTGTCGGTGAAAATTTGCTCGCATCCTCTCCAGATGGAGGGGTGGATTATTGCGGCTATCGACTTACCCGCCAATTTTTTGAATCGTTGTCCAGACATCAGCCATTGGTTCAGACGCATCATTTTTCTGGAAACGTATTGTTGGTTCACGGAACCGATGATGAGGAAATTCCGGTCGATTACTGCTTCTTATATGAACGGGCATTTCGGCTTCGAAACAAGGGGAAATGTGACAAGGAGGTTATTTTGGGGGCCAATCATACGTTTTCTTCGATCCAGCACCGCGAGCGGTTGCTGCATGTCACAACCAGCTGGCTCGATGCAGAACATCGTGATATGAAAAGATCCAATCAGGTGATTTGAGTAGGAGGCAAGACGTCCCGTATTGAACCTTTTGCATGACGCTGGGATTAAAGTGGATACAAAATGGAGTAAGAAATACATACAATCATCTTAAGAAGTAAGTCGATTGTGAGCTCTAAAATGAATAAAGGCAATGGCTGAAAAGGGGGATGGCACTCATAGCATGAATGTCACCCCTCTGTTTTTTCCAACACGCAGATTTTGATACGGATATACACTGGCTAGTATAAGATGAATAGTTACAACAATGGATATGTGAAAAAAATAAAGAAATAGTGTTTGGGGTATTCATCGGCTATTTCCCGATTTTGAGCAGTCTTGAAGGGATCTGAAGCCGTGTTAAAAGGAATTTTTTCTCTTATATTGTCGTTCTTGGTGAGATTGAACTTTAGAACTCAACAAGACTAGAAAAAAGTATTGACAAAGTAAAAACCACTTGTTACCATATATCCAAGTAATCATATTGGAATTTAAATATTTATAACCAGCCTGCAGAGGTTCTCTTAAGTTTTTTGCGAAAAGGGAACTTTTTATTCAAACTTCATAGAGAAGGGGATATAAAATGGCTCCGAAATTTGTATGCAAAAAACAAGTACTTACTAGAGGGATTTCGATAATCAGCATTGTCCTGATACTGATCATTTGGACAGTAAGTACAAATTTAAAATGGGTGGATCCTGTTTTTCTCCCAACTCCCCAATCTGTTTGGAAAGCATTTTTAGAGTTAATAAGAGACGGATATAAAGGTGCTTCGTTAAGCACTCATATACTAAATAGTTTGTACAGGTTATTTTTGGCCTTAATTTTAGCCTTTTTCACGGCCGTGCCATTGGGAATGTTCTGCGGGATGTCAAAATATATACTCGCGATTTTTGATCCAATTATTGAATTTTACAGACCTCTTCCTCCATTAGCCTACTACGCCTTACTTGTTTTATGGCTAGGAATTGATGATAAATCGAAAATTGCGCTTTTATTCTTAAGTGCTTTTGCTCCTTTGTTTATTTCAACTGTATCTAGCGTACAGCGCGTACCACAAGATCGTATAAATGCAGCATTGTCTTTAGGAGCTTCAAAACCGAAAGTCCTCTTATACATAATTCTCCCATCTTGCTTACCAGACATCATAACGGGGTTTCGTACAGCCATTGGCGTTACGTATGCTACATTAGTTGCTGCTGAAATGGTAGCAGCTACCTCAGGGATTGGATGGATGGTATTAGATGCGAGTAAATACCTGAGAAGCGATATTGTTTTTGTAGGAATCATTCTAATGGGAGGAATCGCGATTCTTATGGATGGCATCATTAGATTGTACCAGCATATTCAATTTTCTTGGGTCGGAAAACAAGATTAACAAAGTATATCAGGAGGAAAAAGATGATATTTAAAAGGGAAGTAAACACGATATGGATTATTTTGCTATTCGTTATATTTAGCGCAATAACCGGCTGTTCTAGTCAAGAAACATCTACTGCAGCAAAAAATGGTGAATCGCCTCCATCTAGCAGTGCGCCAAAAGAGATTAGATTAGGATACCAAGTTTCCCCAAATGGAGAACTCTTAGCAAAGGCATTAGGTTTGCTAGAGAAAAAGTACCCCCGTATTAAAATTAATTGGATTAAATTTGATTCCGGACGGGATGTTAATAACGCAATGGCAAGTGGAAGCATTGATTTTGGTCTTGTTGGTACTCCTCCCGGCTCAATAGGGATCGCAAACAAATTGCCTTATCAAGTGTATTACCTTCATGATATTATTGGCGAAAGTGAAGCGTTAGTCGTAAAAAAAGATTCTGGTATTCAATCTTTAAAGGATTTGAAAGGTAAGAAAATCGCTACCACATTTAGTTCGACATCTCACTTCAGTTTACTGGGAGCCTTAAAGGCAGAAAACATCAACCCTGAAAAAGATAGGATAACGCTTCTTGATATGCAGCCCCCTGATATTTATGCCGCTTGGAAGCGAGATGATATAGACGGCGCTTATATTTGGCAACCTACACAGACAAAGTTAATCAATGAGGGAGGCCGCGTTATTGTTACATCAAAGGATTTGTCTGAAAAAGGCATTGTAACTGGTGAATTTGGAATTGTGAATAAAGAGTTTGCGAAAAAATACCCTGAAATTGTAAAAGGCTATATCTCTGTTTTAGATAAGGCGGTGCATTATTATCGGGACAACCCTAAACAAGCATCCCAACTTCTTTCTAAAGAATTAGGGTTATCTCCTGAAGAAAGCTTAAAAACAATGAAACAAATTATATGGCTGGACGCTTCTCAACAAAAGGATTTTTTGGGGGAACCAGAGAAACCGGGAAAGTTAGCCAAAATATTAAAAGACACAGGAGATTTTATGGCTAAACAGAAAAACATATCGTCTTCCCCTAGCCTAGCTGTTTATCAACAAGCTCTATTAAGCGATCTTTACAAATAACATGAATAGAGAGGGAAGTTTATGTATGTAAGCACACCTGCCAAAGCACGTTCAGAGATGCTTAATAATCGCACATTAATAGAATTAAAAAATATTAGCTTATATTATTCAAACGAAAATAACGGTCTTCCTATATTGGACAATATAAATCTTCAATTAGACGTCAACGATTTTGTGTGTTTATTAGGTCCGTCAGGTTGCGGTAAATCTTCTTTATTAAATATATTAGCGGGTTTTCAGAAACCAACTACAGGTGAAGTAATGATTAACGATAAACCGCATACCGGCCCAAGTCCCAATGTGGGAGTAGTCTTTCAACATCATAATCTTTTTCCATGGATGACGATTGAAAAAAATATTGAATTTGGTTTAAAGATGAAATCTGTATCAAAATCAGAAAGAAAAAGACTCGTTTCTTACTATTTAAATCTTGTAGGGCTAGAGTCTTCTGCTAAAATGTTGCCTTACCAGCTCTCTGGAGGCATGAAACAGAGAGCATCCATTGCAAGAACATTAGCTACCGATCCACAAGCTATTTTAATGGATGAACCTTTTAGTGCATTAGATGCCTTAACGCGGGAAAACATGCAGATCCATCTTCTTGAACTTTGGAAAAAAACAAGAAAGTGCATATTTTTTATTACTCATGATGTAGAAGAAGCCCTATTGCTAGGAAAGAGAATTTTAGTTATGCATTCTAAACCGGGGAGAATCGTCGTAGATTTGCAAAATCCGTTATCACAGTACAGTCAATCCGTCCAAGAAATCAAACATTCTAAGGAATTTAGTGATCTACGATATTATTTAATTTCCACTATAAGAAATAGTAAAGCAAATAATACCGTGTTTGGAATGAACCATTAATTGTTTCAATGGTCTAGTAGTTCAATTAAACATTATAGAAATGCAGATTGATGGTTCGATACACCAGTTATTCGAGCGTTTTTTCAACCAACTTAAACGCCTTGTTGATGTTGGGTTTTCAATCTATATATTCAACTTTTCATACTGTTGAAAGGAGCATGTGTATGTCTGAAATTAATACCCATTATTCTCGACCACTCAAGTTTGAAAATCGCGAAGATTATGTAGGCCCACGTATTTTACGACGTCTACCTGAAGGTGTGGAGGAGCGACCGTATTTGTTATTTGAAGTCAGACCATTAAGTCCAATCATAGGTGCTGAGATTATCGGAGTTGACTTGAGAGAACCAATAACTCCTGAGCTACAAGCAGAATTGAACCGTGCACTATTAGAGTGGAAGGTTCTCTTCTTTCGCAACCAAAAAATCACTAGCGAACAGCAGCGAGCATTTGCCCGGCTGTGGGGAGAGTTAGAAGTTCACCCGTTTTTTCCAATTGAAGAAGGTCAATCAAAAGAAATTGTCCGCTTTTCTAGGGATCATAAGCAAGGCGGTTACGAGAACATCTGGCATGCCGATGTGACCTTTCGAGCCAATCCTGCTAAAGCAGCTGTATTAAGGCTGATTGAAGTTCCTCCTATTGGTGGCGACACGCTATGGGCCGATATGGGTGCCGCGTATGACAATTTACCTGACGAGATTAAGGAGCGTATCGATAACCTCACTGCTATTCACGATTTCACCCCTTCTTTCAGCCATTTAATGACACCAGAAGAGTTAGCTATTAAACAGAAAGAATTTCCACCTGTTGAACACCCAGTAGTTCGAACCCACCCAGAAACAGGCCGGAAAACTCTGTTTGTGAATCCATCCTTTACTACGCGAATCGTTGGGCTTGAGCCAGAGGAGAGTGAGCAACTACTTCAGTACCTGTTTCGCCAAGCTCACATTCCTGAGTACCAGGTCCGTTTTCATTGGGAGAAGGACACAGTCGCCTTCTGGGATAACCGTGCGACTCAACATTACGCCGTTTCCGATTATTACCCTCATCCTCGCAAGGCTGAACGGGTAGCAATCGTTGGAGACCGCCCATTTTAAACATTGTTAAAATCATTTAAAACGAATGGAACCTAAAAAGGTTCCATTCGTTGTGTTTGTGTAATTATGAATATGCCGCAAAACTCATTACGGAGTTCATCATTTCAAATAATTCTACTTTTAAAAAATTTAGGGTAAAAAGGTTAGCTAACTATATATTTAAAGAAATCTTTACTAAAGAAACATTAAATTTTTACGTCATTTGATCGACTGTCTTAACCGATTGGCTATTTCCGGCGTTTTTGTAGACTCTCCAAAAGTTCCAAATGTTTCTACCTTTTCACTCAAGAATAAGATAAATTAAAAAAGAAGGAATCATTTTATCTCCTATCTTCGAATCGAAATGATATCGTGGTGACTCTGAACTGTTAGAATGGAAGAGGGAGTTTGCGCTTGGGCACGGCGTGTGGCATCCAAAAAGTCAAACCAGCTGCGGCTGTGGAACAGTGCGTATCTTTGTATCTTTTTTCTTTTCTCTCATCCATCGTAGAAACTAGGAAGAAAGCAAGAGTGCCTATGGTCAAGTGATTTCTAGTTTCCTAAAAAACAATTCGGACAATGGTTGTTTCAGTTCCACAACAAGGTTGAGCAGACATTTAATCAGTTAAAGAACGCCGGACTTATGGGTTGAATTATGCGTTCTTATGCAACAAATTTGAGTATTTGTTATAATTTTACAAAACCATCTAAATGAATTCATTTTCTATTCAGGGGAGGAGGAGAGTCAATGAGTTGGGTTTTCCTTTTATTAGGAATTGTTTCGGAAGTTTTAGGTACAACCTCTATGAAGATGTCAGAAGGATTTACGAAGTTGATCCCTTCGATTTTGATGTTTGTTTTTTATGGAACAAGTCTTACTTTAGTAACATTAGCACTCAAAAAGATTGATGTAAGTATTGCTTATTCCATATGGTCCGGACTAGGTACAGCTATTATTGCAGCGATAGGAATTTTATTCTTCAAGGAACACTTTTCCTTATTCAAGATGCTGGCAATACTAATGATTATTGTCGGTGTTATTATGTTGAATATAAGTGGAGAAGTACATGAAAAAGAAGCATCTTCATCGTATCTGCAGATAAAAAGGAATGGAAATGGCGAACAGTGACAGGTACTGTTCGCCTATTCATCTTCATAAGGGGCGAAGTGGGGGGCAATCGATCAATCTGTATATAACGTAGTGAACACTCAATTTGGCAAAATCTTGATATATCAACATTTTGCAAACGTAAAACGTCTTCTCAAATAAGATTCTTTACCTCGACAAAGGAGAGAGTGCTCACTTCGTACAGATCGGAATCATTTTACACGACCCCCGAACTTGAAATGTAGAGTTTGAGTTTTTGTAAGCACAAGCAACAGAGGTTATTAAAAAAGTAATTTGACGATGAAAGTTGTCCCCCGACTTGGACGCTTTCAACATCCTTGAGTGAAATAGCCTTTGCAAGGAAATCTTGCTGACATGTACATAAAGAAGATTTGCCATGCAAGAATATTTTCGATGTACACGAGATTTCGCTAACATTCAAACACAATGGTAGAAAAGTATCTTTCTTGTATCCATATTATCGCAGGTGGACAGATTATAGAAAAGGAGAGCTGTACTATTTCAGTAATCTGCTCTAAAGTGTCTGACACTACTGATCATTCAAAATGGATAAAAGACAACCATCTTCTTCACGAGACGAAGTGAGAGGTTGTCTATTGCTGTGTTAAAGAATAAACTTTTTTCACTTTTTCTCGAAACTGCTCAACATGAACAAACCGGGCTTCGCGAAGAATTTCTTTTCCATCCACATATAAAATGATAACGGGGACAGTAAATATGGAAAGATGTCCTGCGATTGCCGGGACATGATCGGCATTGACCAAAGAGAGTTGAATCTTTGGAAAATCGCCCATGACTTCTTTGATTTTGGGCAGCAAGGCATGGCATACACTACAATTTGTTCTGGATATATATAAGAATGCTAAATGGTGATTGCTTACAAAATCATCGACTTCTTCAATGGAAAATAGCTCATTCATGACATTCAAAATTTAGTCTCCTTCCGTAATAAAATAATTTTTTATCATTATAGCATAGCAAATTAGCTATACGAATCGTTGGAGTATGATGTGCTATGTGACTGGTTTGTCCTTGTCGCTTGTGTAATAAGCGAAGTAGGTACGTTTTTACTGTCTGTATGGCGCATTATAGAATATTATACTGGTTTTACTTGGACTAACGTTTGGCTTTCATATACATAATAATTAGTATTAATTTTACAAGTTATCTATCATTCATCGTTTTGTGCCAAATAAACTTTTCGTAAATCAAGCGCCTGTGGATGGTGCTCCCAAAAGTAGACAGTATAAGTTGTAGGAGGAATCAGGGGGAATCGCTCTGATTCCTTTTCTCATCTTTTCGTGAATGGCGATCAAGATGTGATAGTCCTCATGTGCTTGTTATTTTACTTGTTTGCATAGATGGTTGATCATTTAAAACCATTGTATACGTTGGCCATGATAATACCGAATGTAATTATGAATCAAGTTTTTTGCATTCTCTATGTTTTTTACCGTTTGTAATTCGTGAATATCTGTTTTTAGATAGGAGAAGAAGTTTTCAATGTAGGCACTGTATATGTTTAGGTGTAAGTTTACTCAAGTACAGTTTGTGAGTTAACGTTATTATCATGATTTTATAGGTATTTACTATTTTCGACCTTTTAACAAAATGTTGCGATAAATCAAAACTTCAAGTAATCTTACCGTTTTGTATATTAAAATAGGAATGAGGAGGGATTTTATGTTCATAAAATTGAGAGTTTACAAAAAGAATGGTCTTCATGTTCGCATGGCGGCAGCATTTATTTCAATGCTGCAAAAGTTAATTCAGAATAAAGAAAAGTTAAAAAGAGCGTACGTTTTATATCATGATAAAAAAGTACAGGTTAACAATTTATTATCTTTAGTTTCCTTAAAAATTGGACAAGGAGAGGAATTTATTCTTTGCTTTGAAGAAGAAGTAGACGAGGAAATTGTCAATCAAATTAAAAATTTCTTTGAACAAACAGATCAAGAAGATTCCCAGCAGACCGAAGCAGATCGTCTTCTCATGGAGAATTCCATCACCCTTCACGAGGCTGTATCAGCCTTACCCAATGGGATCGTTGTTGTGAACAGCGACAATATGATCACCTATGTCAATGCAGCCGCTGCAAAATTGTTAGAAAAAGATCCGCATGAGCTTATCAATCAACGTGCTGATGAAGTGATTCCCCATTCAAGATTGCATAAAGTAATGAAGACGGGAAAAATGGAAGTCGCCAAAAAACAAAAAATCAATCATCATACATTGTTGACAACCCGTTCACCAATTACTTTGAACGGAAAAACAATTGGGGCTGTTGCTATATTCCAAGATATTTCTAGTATTGAGAAAATCAGCAAGGAATTAAATGAAGTGAAAGAGATGCAGCAAAGATTACATCTTGTTTTAAAGTCTGTTTCTGATTTAATCGGGTTGACGGATAAAGATGGAAATTTTATATACTGGAACGATGAAATGGATGTTTTGTTAAGTAAATTAAACGGTGAAAAAAATATTCAATCATTCATTGGCAAAAATGTGTGGAAAAATATGAAAGATGTCCAAAAACAGTTTATGAAAGTAATTCAAGTAAACAATCAATCTAGTTATATTACAAAAGTAAACCCGATTATCGTTGACAATGAGTTTCGCGGGACAGTTACGACCATGACTCGTTTCGATGATATTAAACAGCTCCTCGATAAAATTGACCTTATGGAGCAAAGAACGAAATACTTAGAACAGGAACTGTCAAAACATCAAGGATTCGATATGGCATTTCATAAGATCATTGGAAATAGTGAAACATTGAAAGATTCCTTAACCATCGCAGCAAAAGTCGCAAAAACAAATTCTACGGTGATCATTACAGGAGAAAGCGGAACAGGAAAAGAACTTGTTGCTAGGGCAATACATGAAGCGAGTGAGAGAAAGAACAACCCCTTTATTCGAGTGAATTGTGCGGCGATCCCGCCTCAATTGATTGAGAGCGAATTGTTTGGCTATGAAAAAGGAGCCTTTACTGGCGCGTATAAAACACATCGTGGGAAATTTGAACTTGCTAATAAAGGCACGATTTTTTTAGATGAAATCGGAGATTTAAGTTTGGACTTACAAGCAAAAATTTTACGAGTTTTGCAGGAAAAAGAAGTAGAAAGAATAGGTGGTTTCGCCCCGATTCAGCTTGATGTTCGAGTGATTGCCGCTACGAACCGCGACCTCAAAAAAATGGTGGATGAGGGCAGTTTTCGAGAGGATCTTTATTATCGTTTAAACGTAGTGCCGATTCATTTACCACCTTTAAGGGCGCGAAAAGAAGATATTCCTCTCTTAGTGGAGGCTTTCCGGAAACAACTGAATGATAAGTTGGGAAAAAATATCAAAGGGTATGAAAAGGGATTTATTGAGGCTTTATGCAGTTACCACTGGCCCGGGAATATTAGAGAATTGCAAAATGTTATTGAACGGTTATTTAATCTCGCGGATGGAGATATTTTGCTTTGCAAGGATTTGCCTCATTACATCTCGGATCCTCAATTTTTTGAAAATAATGAAGCGAAACAAAAACAGAACTTAACCTTTGGCAGTAAAGTGCTGACTTTAAAAGAATATGAAAAACAAATTTTTTCTTTTGCTTGTCAACATTATCCAAGCTATAACCAGCTGGCGAAAGCGCTTGGGATCACTCATAAAACAGCGGCTAAAAAAGTAAGAGAATATGGATTGGAGCATTTAGTTGGGAAAAAGTATCAAGGAAGTTGATCATTTTTACCAATGAATTCACTTCTTAACATATGAAAACGTATTCATGAAGCGTTTTCATTTTGGCATAATTCTTGCATTAATAAAAAGTGAAGTTCAAAAGGGAGGAATTTCTATGAAAAAATTAATGAATGATCCCAATCAAGTTGTCAAAGACATGCTGGCCGGGATGGTGGCGGCTCATTTCAATCAAATTAAACGATTGCCAGATACAACTGTCATCGTAAGAAAAGATGCACCTATTCAAGGAAAAGTAGGCTTGGTAAGCGGCGGAGGAAGCGGTCATGAGCCTGCACATGCCGGTTATGTTGGAAAAGGAATGTTAGACGGAGCCGTATGCGGAGAAGTTTTTACTTCCCCGACCCCTGATCAAATTTTTGAGGCAATTAAAGCGGTTGATAGCGGAAAAGGTGTATTGCTTATTATTAAAAATTACACTGGAGATATTATGAATTTTGAAATGGCTGCGGAAATGGCGGAAGCGGAAGGTATAAAAGTAGCGAAAGTGGTTGTTAATGATGATGTAGCTGTGGAGGATAGTACATATACGACAGGCCGCCGCGGTATTGCGGGGACTGTTTTTGTTCACAAAATTGCCGGTGCATTAGCTGAACAAGGCGCGACATTAGAAGAAGTAGAGGCCGTTGCCAATAAAGTTGTGAAAAATGTGAGATCAATGGGAATGGCATTGACCCCATGCATCGTTCCAGCAGCAGGAAAACCTGGATTTGAACTTGGGGAAAATGAAATAGAAATTGGGATCGGAATTCATGGAGAACCTGGAATTGAAAAAACACAAATTCAACCTGCGGATGAAATCGTACAAATTCTCCTTGGAAAAATTTTAGATGACTTAAAACTAGAGAACAACGACAAGGTTGCGGTCATGATTAATGGTCTCGGTGCAACGCCGTTAATGGAACTATATATTATGAACAAAAAAATCTCCGAGATTCTAAAGGAAAAGAACATTCATGTACATGAAACTTTTGTTGGGGAATTTATGACTTCGCTTGAAATGGCTGGCTGCTCTATTTCGTTATTAAAATTAGACGATCAACTAATTGAATTGTTAGATGCACAAGCGGACACAATCGTGTTCAAAAAATAGCAATCTCGCTTTCATACAGTCTGTCATTAGAAGAAATATGAGGAGAGATGATCATGACTTTTGGCGTTGAACAAGCTGAAAAATGGATAATTACTTTTAACGATAAAATCCAAGAAAATAAGGAGTATTTAACGGAACTAGATCAAGCGATTGGTGATGGTGACCATGGATTGAATATGGCCCGGGGGTTTCAGGAAACCGTCAATAAAATTACTTCAGTCAATTATGACGACCTTGGATCTTTGTTTAAAGATGTTGGCATGACGTTAATTGCTAAGGTTGGCGGAGCTTCAGGCCCGTTATATGGAACAGCTTTTATGAAAGCTTCGCTTGCTTTAAAAGATAAGAAGAAAGCCGATGTAAAGGAGCTAGTGGAGGCATTAGCCGCATCATTAGATGGTTTAAAAACTAGAGGAAAGGCGCAAGTAGGAGATAAAACGATGATCGATGTTTGGGAGCCCGTTATTGAATTTTTGACAAACAGTGAAACGATTCAACCAAAAGAACTGTCTGTTTTATCTAAAGAGAAAATGGAATACACAAAAGAGCTGGAAGCCAAAAAGGGACGTGCAGCTTATTTAGGAAAGCGTTCCATTGGTCATATTGATCCGGGAGCAGCTTCATCGTATTTATTGTTTGTTTCTTTGGCAGAAGTGTTTACCGGAGGAGAGTTGTCCTCATGAAATATGTAAGTCTTGTATTAATTTCACACAGCTATGAAATTGTAAGCGGATTAAAAAAGCTCCTGAATCAAGTTCAACCGGATGTGTCTGTGGCCATCGCCGGCGGTGCGGAGGGCGATATCGGCACAAATGCATTAGACATAAAAAAAGCAATTGAATCGGTCTATTCTGAGAAAGGCGTTGTCATTTTATTTGATTTGGGCAGCGCGCTTATAAACGCAGAAATGGCGATTGAGATGCTTGAGAAAAAAGAAAACATTATCATAGCCGATGCTCCGTTAGTTGAAGGAGCCTATGCAGCTGTCGTTGAAGCTGGCTGCGGAAGCTCAATCGAAGAGGTCGTTCGAGCTAGTGAGAGTGCAAAGGAACTCGCTAAATTAAATGACTAACGAGAATACATGGGAGTGAACACAATGATAGAAAAAGAGATTAGCGTAATCATTGAAAACGGCCTTCATGCTAGACCAGCAGCAGATTTTGTAAAAAAAGTAAATCAGTATAAAAGCAAGGTTGAGTTAGTGAAAGGCGAAAAGAGGATTAACGCGAAAAGTATTCTTAATCTTATGAGTATTGCCGTCAAAGAGGGACAAACGATCAAAGTAATCATTGATGGAGAAGATGAGAAAGAAGCTTTAGCATTTGTCGAATCTTTCCTTCAATCAGGTAAAGAATAGTTTTAAACTTGGTTAATTTGGAAGCTCTCAGGGAAAGGAGCATGTGACAGATTATTCTAATCGTGAAGAAAGTATCTCCAAACGCCTTTGCGAATGGAGTAGAGGGTGTAGGGTTACACCCAGTTAAGCTGAATATAAATTAGCAGAGAATAATGTTTAATGAGAATTTTTAACTTAATTGAATATATTAAACATATTTATAACCTGATTGATACGAAAGAAGAAATGAAAAAAGAAAGCAGGGGACTGCAAACGACCGCAACTACATCAGTTGCGGTTATTTGTTGTCTTTTTAATTTTGAAAAATCCATTTGTTTAAAGAGGAATCCATTTTTTCGGAAAGTATATATTTAAGTAAGGAATGCTGCTTGGCGATGATGCAGCTGTGAAACAAAACAATCTCCTTGTAGGAGGGAAGATATGAAAGTCGTTGACCCATTAAAGCAAGAAATTTGGGAACGGTTTGTTCGAGAAGGTGCACTCGATCCTGTGAGAATGAACAAAAGGATTGCGGAGTCATGGTGCTTATGTCGTCAATCCGGAGTAAATCCTTATGATGGAAAAGGCAAGGTCATTTTAAATCAAGATTCACTCATGAAACGCAAAAAAAGGAATCAAAAATTGTTGCATATGGCTATTCCCTTTTTAGAAAATTTACAAAAGGTTTTTGAGAAAACAAAATCTATTTTTTTGCTTGTAGACCGTGACGGTTATGTTTTGTATGCAAAAGGGAATCAACAGACATTAAAGATGGCTGAATCTATAAAATTTGTGGAAGGGGTCAAATGGACAGAAGATGAAGTCGGAACGAATGCCATCGGCACTGCTGTACGAATCAGAGAACCCATTACGGTTGTCGGCTTGGAACATTATTCTGTCGCTTCCCAGCAATGGGTCTGTTCCGCAGCTCCTATCTACAATGAGCAAGGAGAATTTGTAGGCATCATTGATGTTTCTTACCCCATTGATGATCATTGCCATGAACATATCCTTGCGACTGTTATTTCTGTAGCTTATGCCATTGAACAACGATTTCACATCCAGTCGAAAGAAGATGAATTGGAGTTATTAAAACAGGCTCCAAGCTTTGAAAACCCCGATTTGCCTATCGTCTTATGTAATGAAAAAGAAAAAATTGTTTGGACAAACCACTGTTTACGTCTTTCTCTCTCCAATTGGCAGGATATGTACTTAGAGGATCTTTACCATCAAGATTGGCTCATCCAAACGAAATTCCCAATTTACTCGACCATTCATCATGGTGTAATCGGTTACCGAATCAGCATCAAAAAAAAGAAAGAAAAGAAGAGGCAACATAGCTCAATGATCTTTCAATTTGATGGTGTAAAAGGAACAAGCAAGATATTTGAAAATGTTATCAAATGTTGTGAAAGAGCGGCGAAAACAGACGTAACTGTTCATATTACCGGAGAGACCGGCACAGGGAAGGAAATCGTTGCCCGTTCGATTCATTTGAACAGTCCGAGGAAAAACGGTCCTTTTATCGCCATTAACTGCGGCGCCATTCCAAAAGACTTAATCGGAAGTGAATTGTTTGGCTATGCAGAGGGAGCGTTTACCGGTGCAAAACGCACGGGGCATAAAGGAAAGTTTGAACAGGCAAATGGAGGCACTCTTTTCCTTGACGAAATCGGTGAAATTCCCTATGAGATGCAGGTTGCCTTGCTGAGAGTTCTGCAGGAAAAACAAATCGTTCCGATTGGCGGAACAAAGCCGATTCCGCTTGATATCCGAATTATTACCGCCACACATCGAAATCTACATGAACTTGTTAGGACGGGAAAGTTTCGCGAAGATTTGTTTTACAGAATTTATGTCTATCCGATACATGTCCCCCCATTAAGACAAAGAAAAGAAGATCTTCCATCCTTCATTCAATACTACTGTGAAAAAAATGACTGGCCCATCACATTTACTCATGAGGTAATGGAAATTCTTATGAAGCATGATTGGCCGGGGAATATCCGGGAATTGTTTAATGTATTAGAACGGATCCGTGTGCAATATGAGGAGAACCTTCCGGATGCCTCCATCATACATTCTATGTTGACACATTGGAATAAATGGGAGGGAAGTGAATTTATCAAAGATTCCCGAAAGCTGTCTTTTCGTGAACAAATGGAGAAGAATTGCATAATGGATATGCTGGAACAAACAGCAGGAAACGTAACAGCTGCCGCTGCCAAATTGAATATTCCGCGCAGTACGTTTTATCGGAAACTGAAAAAATACGGATTATCATGAGACACATTGAGACAGAATGAGACGATGTATCAAATTGTCTCATCTCATGGAGGAATTCAAGGGAGGGAGATATAAAAAAGCGCTTACAATTGTAAGCACTTTTTTATTGGTATGATTCTTGCATTACTTAGATATGAAGGGACTTTTCCCTAAATTAATATCAAAACGATAGGAGGAACAAATCATGACAGTGATGAAACCGGAAATGAAAAGTCTCACCCGTGAGAAAGCGAAGTGGATGTACGAGAAAATGTGTGAAATCCGCCAGTTTGAAGACAAAGTCCACGAAATCTTCAGCAAAGGTGTCTTGCCTGGATTTGTTCATTTGTATGCCGGCGAAGAAGCGGTAGCCGTCGGGGTTTGCGCTCATCTCGACGAAAAAGACAGCATTACCAGCACCCATCGCGGACATGGTCATTGCATTGCCAAGGGTTGTGATCTTAATGGAATGATGGCTGAAATTTACGGGAAAGCAACCGGGCTATGCAAAGGAAAAGGGGGCTCCATGCACATTGCCGATGTGGAAAAAGGTATGCTTGGTGCGAATGGGATTGTCGGTGGTGGATTTCCTCTTGCGGTGGGAGCCGCTTTAACAGCCAAATTGAAGAAAACAGGAGCGGTTGCTGTTTGCTTCTTCGGTGATGGCGCCAACAATCACGGTACTTTTCATGAAGGAATCAACTTAGCAGCGATTTGGAAACTTCCTGTCATTTTCGTAGCCGAAAATAACGGTTATGCTGAAGCTACTCCTTTTGCCTATGCATCGAGCTGTAAGAATATCGCTGACAGAGCAATAGCTTACAACATTCCGGGAGAAATCGTGGATGGAAAAGATGTTGTCGCCGTATATGAAGCGGCTGAGCGCGCGATCTTACGGGCACGAAACGGGGAAGGTCCGACCTTAATTGAATGTAAGACATATCGAAACTACGGCCATTTTGAGGGTGACGCTCAAAAATACAAAACAGCTGAAGAAAAAGAAAAACATATAAAAGAATGGGACGCCATAGCCAAGTTCCGCCGCTATGTTTTATCACAGCAATTATTAACTGAACAGGAATTACATGAGATTGAACGTAAAGTAATCGAAACCGTTAAAAATGCAGTTGAATTTGCTGAACAAAGCCCGTTTCCTCAAGCTGAAGATCTCTTAAAAGATGTATATGTTTCCTATCAATAATGAATATGGAGGTAGATGAAGCATGACAAGAAAAATTTCTTTTTCAGAGGCTATTAATGAAGCAATGAAGCTAGCCATGCGCAAGGATGAAAATGTCATTCTCTTAGGTGAGGATGTTGCCGGAGGTGCGGCTGTTGATCATTTACAGGATGACGAGGCGTGGGGAGGTGTCATGGGGGTTACGAAAGGACTTGTTCAAGAATTTGGCAGAGACCGTGTCTTGGATACACCGATTGCCGAAGCGGGATATATCGGGGCTTCTGTTACGGCAGCAGCAACAGGACTACGGCCGATTGCGGAATTGATGTTCAATGATTTTATCGGTAGCTGCCTTGATGAAGTCATGAATCAAGCAGCAAAGCTTCGCTATATGTTTGGTGGAAAGGCAAAGGTACCGCTAACGATACGGACGATGCACGGTGCTGGATTCCGGGCAGCCGCTCAACATTCGCAAAGTCTGTATGCGCTTTTTACACATATACCAGGTTTGAAAGTCGTCATTCCTTCTACACCTCAAGATGCGAAAGGTCTTCTACTTTCCTCCATTTTCGACGATGATCCGGTGATCTTTTTTGAGGACAAAACGCTCTATAACATGAAGGGAGAAGTAGAAGAAGGATTTTACACCATTCCGATTGGCAAAGCCGACATAAAAAGGGAAGGAAGTGACCTCACGATTGTGGCAATAGGAAAACAAGTACACACCGCACTGAAAGCAGCTAACATGCTTGCGGACAAAGGAATCGAAGCAGAAGTGGTCGATCCGAGAAGTTTGTCGCCGCTCGATGAAGAAACCATTTTATCTTCTGTAGCAAAGACAGGCCGACTGATCGTTATTGATGAAGCTAATCCAAGGTGCAGTGCGGCAACTGATATTTCCGCGCTTGTGGCTGATAAGGGATTTGATTATTTAGATGCTCCAATAAAAATGATTACTGCTCCCCACAGCCCGGTTCCGTTTTCGCCTGTTTTAGAAGATCTCTATTTGCCAACACCTGAAAAAGTACTCAAGGTAGTAGCGGAAATGATTGGGGATGAAACGATCGTAACTGTTTAACAATCAACCTTTGATCGCGTGTTGCCAAAAAACATAATGAACGAAATAGCAACACGCACTCTTGTTATAGGTGAAAAGGGAGTGATGAAGAATGCCTGTTGAAATTTTTATGCCAAAGCTAGGAATGAGTATGGAAGAAGGAACGATTGTTGAATGGTTAAAAAAGAAGGGGGATCCAGTCAAAAAAGGAGAATCCGTGGTTGTCATTAGTTCCGATAAAATTGAGAAAGATATCGAAGCGCCGGAGGATGGAGTATTATTGGAAATTCTCGCTGAACAGGATGAAACGGTTGCGGTTGGCAAAGTGATTGGCTATATCAGCCAGAAGAATGAAGTTGAACGTGATCAATCAACAACAACGATGAAACAAGCAAATCTAGAAGCGGCTATTTCCGTCGAGACAATGAAGCCATTGGAAGCTGTAAGACGAAAGCCGCGAGTTTCCCCTGCTGCTAGGAAACTAGCACTCGAAGCAGGGATTGATCTTAATAGTATTTCAGGGTCGGGTCCACAAGGAAGAATTACAAGAGCAGATATTGAAAAAGCGATTCAAGCGAAACGTTCAGGCTCCGATCTTCAGCGGAAAAAGCAACTGGAAATCGCCACGATGCAGCAAAAAACAAACAATCACACGGGAGTTACGGTAAAACCTATAACCGGGATAAGGAAAGTGATCGCAACAAGAATGTTCACAAGCCTTCAGCAAACCGCCCAGCTTTCCATTCATATGCGAGCAGATGTCACAGAGTTGCTCGAAATACAGAAAAAAGTCAGGGCTGATTTTCTAGATGAACATGGCGTAAAACTGACGATAACGGATTTTATCGCTCGAGCGACAATCTTGGCATTACTCGCCCACAAGCAGATGAACAGCATATATCAAGACGAACATATTCATACGTATGATTCAGTTCATCTCGGGATCGCCGTAGCGTTAGAAAACGGTCTTATTGTTCCTGTCATTTCCCATGCGGAAAAACTGTCCGTTAAGGAAATTTCCGCAAAGATAAAGAATTTGAGCCTGCGGGCAAAAGAAGGAAATCTAGAAAGCGAGGAAATGAAGGGATCCACCTTCACGATTACGAGTCTTGGTGCTTATGGAGTCGAATTTTTTACCCCGGTACTAAATCCGCCGGAGGTAGGAATTCTCGGTGTTGGAACCGTTACGGACACCCCTGTTTTTGTTGGAGATGTAGTGCAGCGTCGCAGCCTTCTGCCGCTTAGTCTAACATTCGACCACCGTGTCATTGATGGTGTGCCCGCCAGTAAGTTTCTTTCTACCATTAAAGATTATCTGGAAAAACCATATAAAATGTTGATTTAATAGTATCAAACAGGATCATTGATGATTGATTCAATCATATAAAAATAGCTAATGTAGAACTAGATAACATAAGAGCGATTTTAGGAAGTTATTTCAAAAGAAAATCGCTAATTTGGACATTTTTGTTCAAAATTAGCGATTTTTTTATTTTAGGATTTTAATGCAATTAATATCATCTTATGTTCTCTTGTTTTGCAGCCTTACTCCACAGGCTGAAAGTAGCCGCACAAAATTTTCCACGTGAATCGGTGCGTTAACGAAAGGTAACCTTTTCGGATCTTTACACCGATTTTTATGGTGAGTTCGTCGTATTTTTCTTCTAGTGTTTGTTCAAATATTGACATAAAATTATTATAATGATTCAGTTGTTTACAATTTTGGAAATAAAAATATGACGGGGTGTAATTAATCACTTATTAGGAGGGAGAAAAATGAAGTTTTTGTATATCCTTTTAGCTTTGTTAGGCGGAATGATGGCGGGGATTCAGGCACCTATAAACGGAAGTCTCGGCAAAAGAATAGGCAGTGTTGAAGGAGCATTTACTTCATTTTTTGTCGGAACGCTGTTTTTAACACTTTTGGTCTTATTTTTTGGAAAAGGACAAATCACTCATTTATTTCAAGTACCTAAATGGAATTTACTTGGTGGTTTATTAGGGGCACTTTTCGTGACTTTTGTTGTTATTTCTGTACCGAATGTAGGGGTGGCTTTAACCATCTTTGCGGCGATCATTGGCCAAATTGTCATTAGCATTATCATTGACCATTTTGGTTTGTTCGGCGTACAAAAAATTCCGATGAATGCAAACCGCCTGCTTGGTCTAGCGTTAATGTTGGCGGCTCTGTTCTTTATTTACCGGGGCAGCGTGTCATCATAGAACAGAAAAACTTTACATAATGAAAAACAACTTCATCGATTTATTTAACAAAGTGTATAATGAAAAGCTTATTTCGCCTAAGTAAAATATTCTTAAAGTTATAATTTTTCTGTCAAATACAAAAAGAAAAGGGAGGTGCTTATCTTTCTATTATTTCAAAAATGTATGAAAACGCTTACTTTTATAGGTTTATAGAGTAAAATAAATCGCCAATTCTCGAAATATAAAAAAGTAGGAGGATGGAACAATGCCAGATCAAGTAAAAATTGGTCTTATTCAAGCTTCGCATGATGTTCATGGGGACGAACCAGTGGAAGTGCACAAAGAAAAGGCAATTGAAAAACATGTAAAGCTGGTCAAGGAGGCCAAAGATCGGGGAGCGCAAATCATTTGTTTGCAAGAAATCTTTTATGGCCCATATTTTTGTGCGGAGCAAAATACAAAATGGTATGATGCCGCGGAGGAAGTTCCGAACGGACCAACAACAAAAAGATTTCAAGATTTGGCGAAGGAGCTCGGTGTTGTCATTGTGCTGCCAATCTATGAAAGAGAAGGAATTGCCACTTATTACAATACAGCGGCTGTGATCGATGCAGACGGTACGTACTTGGGCAAATACCGGAAACAGCATATTCCACATGTTGGTGTCGGTAATGAAGGCTGCGGCTTCTGGGAAAAATTTTATTTCAAACCAGGAAACTTAGGATATCCGGTATTTGATACAGCATTCGCCAAAGTAGGAGTCTACATCTGTTATGACCGCCACTTCCCGGAAGGTGCGAGAATCCTAGGATTAAAAGGTGCTGAAATTATTTTTAACCCATCGGCAACAGTGGCGGGTCTATCAGAATACTTATGGAAACTCGAACAACCTTCCCATGCGGTCGCAAACGGATATTATGTCGGCGCGATTAACAGGGTCGGATATGAAGCGCCTTGGAACATGGGAGAGTTTTACGGCCAATCTTATTTAGTAGATCCAAGAGGAAATTTTGTTGCGATGGGAAGCCGTGACAAAGACGAAGTTGTTGTCGGCGAAATCGATAAAAAGATGATTCGCGAAGTCCGTGATACTTGGCAGTTTTATAGAGACCGCCGCCCTGAAACTTACAATGAAATGACGGCACTCCTACCATAAAGCATAATCCAAAAAAGGGATTAGGGTTCACCTCTATTCCCTTTTTTTAAAAATGAAAAAGGAGGTTGTTTTGATGAACATCTCGTTACTCGATCTGAAAAAAAACTTTCAAGAAGTGGAACCGGGTTTGACAGACCGGGAAGCCATTGAAGAAGCCAACCGATGTTTGTATTGTTACGACGCACCTTGTATTAAAGCTTGTCCCACCGGGATTGATATTCCAGCTTTCATTAAAAAAATTGCGTCAGGAAACCTAAAAGGATCGGCAAAAACAATTATGTTGTCTAACCCTGTTGGAGCGAGCTGCGCAAGAGTATGTCCGACGGAAGAATTGTGCGAAGGTGCCTGTGTGCTGAACCATTCAACCAAACCGATTATGATTGGGAATCTGCAGCGTTATGCAACAGACTGGGCGATTCGAAATGAAGCAGTGTTATTCCAGGCTGGAAAGAAAAACGGAAAAACGGTAGCTGTCGTCGGCAGCGGCCCTGCAGGATTGTCTGCAGCAAGAGAATTGGCGCGAATGGGATACGAGGTCACGATTTTTGAAGCAGAAAAAGAAGCTGGAGGACTTAATACGTACGGCATTGTTTCCTTCCGGTTACCGCAAAACATATCGTTTTGGGAAGTGAATCAAGTCAAAAGTTTAGGGGTAGAAATCCGTACAAATACAAGAGTGGGAAAAGACGTTCCCGCTCAGGAACTTTTAGACAACTATGATGCAGTTGTTTTGGCTGTTGGAATGGGCAAAGTACCGATGCTAGGCATTGAAGGAGAAGACTTGGACGGCGTATACGATGCGATTGAATTCATTAAAGAAACAAAAACAAAACAATTGACCGATAAGCTGGTGGGTAAAAAAGTCGTTGTGATCGGTGCCGGGAACACCGCAATTGACGGTGCGACCTGTTCGGTACGATTAGGGGCGGAAAATGTGAAAATTTTATACCGCCGCACAAAAGAAGAAATGACAGCTTATGATTTTGAATACGAATTTGCTAAACAAGACGGTGTCGAGTTTCGCTGGTTAACGGCTCCGAAGCGGATTATCGGCGATGAAAACGGCAAGGTCACCCATATTGAATGCATTCGTATGAAGTTAGGTGAACCGGACCAAGACGGACGCCGCCGTCCAATTCCAATTGAAGGATCGGAATTTGTCATGGAAGTAGATGTTGTTATTAAAGCGATCGGCCAGACACGCCACCTTGATCTCATTGAGGAATTCGGCTTAGAACATAACGGCGGCGTGGTGAAAGTGGATCCGAAAAACTATCAAACATCCAACAAAAAAGTTTTTGCCTGCGGTGATGTCATTTTTGGCAAAGGACAAGGCGAAGCAATGGTTGTCACAGCCGCCCAGCAAGGAAAAGAATCGGCTTATGCTATCCATCAACATTTAACACAAGCAGTGAGTGAAACTACCTGATACAGCAATTTTTAAAAGAGGAGGGCTAGAAAATGGCAGATTTAAGCATTAATTTAGCGGGGATAAAGTCTCCAAATCCGTTCTGGTTAGCTTCCGCACCGCCGACAAATTCCGGTTATCAAGTGCAAAGAGCGTTTGAGGCTGGCTGGGGAGGAGCGGTTTGGAAAACGCTCGGCGAACCGATTTTAAATGTGTCATCCCGTTTCGCTGCAGTAAGCTTCAACGGACAGCGTGTCGCCGGCTTTAACAATATTGAGTTAATTACCGACCGCCCGCTTGAAGTTAATTTAAAAGAAATCTATGAAACGAAAAAGCGTTTTCCGGATCGGGCATTGGTGGCATCGCTTATGGTCGAACCAAAACGGGAAAAATGGCATGAAATTGTAAAACGGGTAGAGGATGTCGGCGTAGACGGACTGGAACTGAATTTTGGCTGTCCTCACGGGATGGCAGAACGCGGAATGGGCTCAGCTTCAGGGCAAGTACCTGAACTCGTTGAAAAGCAAACGTATTGGGTAAAAGAAGTGGCACAGACTCCGGTAATCGTCAAGCTGACACCGAATATTACGGACATCACCGCGACAGCCGAAGCTGCTGTGCAAGGCGGAGCCGATGCCATCAGTATGATTAATACGATCAATAGTTTGATGGGGGTTGATTTAGATACATGGAACACCATTCCGCACGTTGCTGGAAAAGGAGCACATGGAGGCTATTGCGGTCCGGCCGTCAAACCGATTGCGTTGAACATGGTCGCAGAATGCGCGCGCCATCCACGGATTAATGTGCCGATCTCCGGCATGGGCGGTGTATCAAGCTGGCGGGAAGCGGCTGAATTTATGCTGATGGGAGCAACCGGCGTTCAAGTGTGTACAGCTGTGATGCATCACGGATTCCGGATTATTGAGGATATGATTGAAGGTCTTAACCATTATCTCGATGAAAAAGGCATTGCGTCTGTCATGGATCTTGTCGGAAAGTCCGTCCATAAATACTCGGATTGGGGCAATCTTGATCTCAATTATAAAGTGGCGGCCCGCATTAACACGGACGTCTGCATTAACTGCAACAAGTGTTATATCGCCTGTGAAGATGCATCCCATCAATGCATTGACCGCTTAACGGATGAAAATGGAAAAGAATATTTAAAAGTACGCGAAGATGATTGCGTAGGCTGTAATTTATGTTCCATCGTATGTCCAGTTGACGGTGCCATCGACATGGTCGAAATTCCGAGTGAACATCCGCCGATGACGTGGAACGAACGGCAAGCCGCCATCGGCGCATTAGCCAGTTGCAATGTTGACGTAAAATAAACTTTTAACATGACTAGATCCAAACAAAAAAGGGGGATGCCAAGTGAAAAAGATTGTTAAAAACGGAACGATTGTCACGGCAACCGATACGTATAAAGCTGATTTGTTGATTGAAGACGGGAAAATTGCGATGATTGGCCGAAATTTAGACGAAAAAGACGCGGAAGTGATTGATGCAAAAGGATGTTACGTATTTCCGGGCGGCATTGACCCGCATACGCATTTAGATATGCCGTTTGGCGGCACGGTAACAAAAGATGATTTTGAATCGGGAACGATCGCAGCGGCATTTGGCGGAACGACAACGATTATTGACTTTTGTTTAACCAATAAAGGCGAGCCATTGAAAAAAGCAATTGAAACTTGGCATAACAAAGCAAAAGGAAAAGCGGTCATCGATTATGGGTTCCATTTAATGATTAGTGAAATTAACGACGATGTGTTGGAAGAACTGCCGAAAATCATAGAAGAAGAGGGGATTACATCGTTTAAAGTGTTCATGGCGTATAAAAATGTATTCCAAGCGGACGACGGCACTTTATATCGCACGTTGGTAGCTGCAAAAGAACTTGGCGCACTTGTGATGGTTCATGCCGAAAATGGTGATGTCATTGATTATTTAACGAAAAAAGCGCTCGCTGATGGCAACACCGATCCGATTTACCATGCGCTGACTAGACCTCCGGAAGTGGAAGGAGAGGCGACAGGACGCGCATGCCAATTAACGGAGCTCGCCGGTTCTCAACTTTATGTCGTTCACGTTTCCTGTGCGCAAGCCGTTGAAAAAATTGCTGAAGCTCGCAACAAAGGATTGGACATATGGGGAGAAACATGTCCGCAATATTTAGTTCTAGACCAATCTTACTTAGAAAAGCCGAACTTTGAAGGAGCGAAATACGTCTGGTCTCCTCCACTCCGTGAAAAATGGCATCAAGATGTGTTGTGGAACGCCTTGAAAAACGGCCAATTGCAAACGTTAGGTTCCGACCAATGCTCCTTTGACTTTAAAGGCCAAAAAGAACTTGGCAGAGGCGATTTCACGAAAATCCCGAACGGCGGACCAATGATTGAGGATCGCGTAAGTATTCTCTTTAGTGAAGGTGTGAAGAAAGGAAGAATTACATTAAATCAATTTGTCGACATCATGTCTACAAGAATTGCGAAACTGTTTGGATTATTTCCGAAAAAAGGAACCATTGCTGTGGGAGCTGATGCAGACTTAGTTATTTTCGATCCAAATGTTGAGCGGGTGATTTCAGCTGAAACCCACCATATGTCAGTCGATTACAATGCGTTTGAAGGAATGAAGGTGACGGGCGAACCAGTGTCCGTACTTTCTAGAGGAGAATTTGTCATTCGTGACAAAACATTTGTCGGAAAGCCGGGTTACGGTCAATATTTAAATCGGGCAAGATACGGAAACTACGCTGTTTCTAAGCGAGATGAGAAATTAACTATTTAATAGGATGGGCGATTCATGAGGTACGTTGCTCAGGCTGTACTCTAAAATAATGATCAATCTTATCACCCGATATGAATCACTCTATGCAATGGCTTGACCTTTAATCTCGTTCTAATCGGCGGTAAGTCTTCCTCCTTTATAGGTTGGAGATCACCGCCGCATTAGTGGGGAGGCTCGAATCCTCTCACAGCTGAAACTTTGCATTTATCGCCAAACGATGAGAAGGCAAGCAAACGCACTGTTCTGCAAACCAAGGCTTTTAATAAAAAGCTAGATTTAAGGAGTGATGGCATGAGTAAAAATCTAATTATTTAAAATCTCCGGACCTTTTGCCAGTCCCACACAGCGATAAAACAATTGGTGCGTTAGGGTTCGCATTAATTTGGATTGGCATGGCGGTAGTGCTTGCAGCGTTTGCCATTGGCGGTGCTGGTGTACAACATTTATCTCTCGGTTGGGTTATATTGGCAACAATTATTGGTTCGGCGGCGATTGGTTTATTTATGACAATTATTGGAGATATCGGCATTGAGCATGGTTTATCGTTCCCTGTCTATATGCGCGCACCATTTGGAACGATTGGTACGCACATCCCTTCTGTCATTCGCGGATTTGCTGCTTCATGTTGGTTCGGCATTAATACGTATTTCGGATCGACAGCAATGAACGGCATATTAAATATTTTGTTTGATTTTGATAACTGGTTTTTGTGCTATATCATTTTTGCGGCTGCCCAATTAATCAATACAGCCCTAGGAATTAAAGCGATTGAACGATTTGCGGATTTGGCCGCGCCGGTCATTATTATCATTTCTGCTTGGATGTACACAACGCTTTCTGAAAAGGCGTTAGAAGAAGGTCGTCATATTTGGTCCTGGGTGGAAAACCCCGTCACCGGCAGGGCGGCTATCACAGCATTTATTGTCGTGATTATGAGCAATATGGGATTCTGGTCTACACTTGCTGCGGATATGCCTTCGATTTCAAGGTTCATTAAAGCGCCAAAGTATGAAAAAAATTGGTTTAAACGGAATAAAGCATCACTTGTTGGTAATATATTAGCTTTAACCGTTACACAAACGTTTATGGTTATTATCGGAGCAGTTTCCTATATCGCGCTCAAAAACTATGATCCTGTGGTTGCTCTTCAAGAGGCAGCCAGCGGTTTTATTCTTGGTGTCTTGTTGCTCATGATTGTCCTCGCACAATGGTCAACCAACACGTCAGCAAATGTAATTCCGGCAGCAACAATTTTCTCCAATGTCGGCGGTCCAAAGTTTCCGTTTTGGGCAGGGGTATTTGCCGCAGGATTCATCGGAACTATTGTTCAACCTTGGAGTTTATTTAACATTATCATTCCGGCACTGTTAATCTGTGGCGGTGTATTATCAGCTATTGTCGGGATTTTGTTTGCAGACTACTACCTGCTTCGCAAACGGCGTGTCAATGTATATGACCTTTATAAAGAATATGGACAGTTCCGTTATTTAAATGGTTTTAACCTTGCTGGATTTATCGCTTGGATTGTCGGAGGAACAGCAGCCTATTTCCTTACAAACTATTCATTTGTCGTCGGTTTCCTCGTCGGTGCGGTATGTTATTACTTTTTGGCGAAATATTGGTGGTTCCAAAAATATAAGCAAGCAGAAATTGAAGATCCGAATGAGGAAAAATATTTAGGGATAACTGTAGGAAGAGATTGGAGAATTGAAGATAATGATGTGGTACCATCTTCTGTCGTTGTAGTAAACACGAGCGGGAATGCAAATGTTTCGTTAGATTAAAGGAGGAAGAGGGATGTCTTATCAAGAATTTTTGGAGGAAAGGGATCAAATCGACTATTTGATCCAACAAGGTTATTACATGAAAAATGTCAATGAAAATTTAAGCGGAGCGTTTGTGGAATTTGAATTAAAAGAACCGGATCTTTCCGGCAAAAAGAGTTTTACAGAAACATTGCACATCAAAAACGCCGATGCCCGCAAATATTTTTCTTCTCTATTAATTCAACAAATGAAACAAGCTCAGTAACTTGGTAATGAGTCGCAAGTGTATCTATAAATTTCTTAATATTCAAATAATTATAGGAGGGGAATTAGTGTGGAATTTTCTTTAAAAGCGAAGGATAGTGCTTTCCCATGTGAAGTGACGATTGATGAGGACAACGGCAGATACATGATTCGAAAAGCCGATACGAGCGGGGAAGTATTTAACACACCGGAAGAACTTGTGCAATGGATTATTGACAATTGGAACAATGACGATTTTCAAGACCAAGAACAGTTCGATTGGATGATGAAAGAAATTCAAGTCTATATTTCCTATTAGTCAGTAATGAGAAGAGGGATTGGTAGGCAACCAGTCCCACTTTTTCTGTTTAGCAGGAATACGCTATGTTGTACTGAATATTATTACTATACACATTTTCCCGAACTCTAAAGGGGTGAAAAGAGGTGCATGAAAATTTTCAATTCACCGTTTCAGATATTCTCAAAAGGAGGCATTTTGAGCATGTTCAAGTGGTAGCTGGATATGAGGGGCTAAATCGCACAGTGAAATGGGTGCATATTGTTGAAGTTACAAAAATTAACAAACTATTAAATGGGAAAGAACTCATCTTATCCACAGGAGTAGGATGGAAGGAAAACGAATCATTATTCAGATCTTTTCTGCAGCAATTGATTGAATGCGATGCTTCAGGATTATGTATTGAAATGGGGACCTATACTTCTTCTATTCCGCAGGAAATCATTGATTTGGCTAATGAACACCACTTTCCACTCATTCTCTTTTTAAAAGAAGTTCCATTCGTCGAAATCACCCAAGATATCCACGCTTACTTAATTAATCAGCATTATCAAATGATCTCTAATTTAGAATCGTATTCGCAGCAATTAAACAAAAAATTGTTGTCGATTGAGCATTATGATGAGATTTTAAAATTTCTGCACAACTATTTAGGCCATCAAGTTGTTTTTCGGATGAACGGAAAAGAAGCGGAGTTTGTACCAGAACATGTGGAGCTTTCTGCAGTAGATCAACTGTCCCAACAACCAAAAAAGACGGCTTCTCAACCGATACAGCTTCTTGGCAACGAATATGCCGAATTATCCATTGTTTCATTAGAAAAAGAAATTAGTGAATTCGATCTTCTGATTTTAGACCGGACGGCTACTGCTCTGGCCCAACACTTGTTACGCGATTTATATGTCGAGGAAAAAAAGCGGGCGCAAGAAAATGAGTGGCTAAAGGGTTGGTTGGAAGGAGAACATAGCAACGAAGCCATTTACGATTATTTAACAGACCACGAACCAGAATTAAAGCCAAAAGGTGGGTTTGTAAGTATTTGTAAATTCAAGTCGTTGAGGCAATACTCGAACCTAGATATTACTTATTTTAAATTATTGTTTCGAACCATTTTTGAACAACAAGGCTTCTATACATTTTCTGTTGATTTTCGCAGCAGCGTCATCTTCATTATGTTGAACAAACGCGGCATAAAAACATGGAAAAATCGCATGAAAACAGGAATTCAACGCTTGATCGAGTCTGATTTTGTGAATAAAAAAAGGGTGCCGTGTTTTTTTCTAGGTGTCGGAAAATTTGTGGAAAAACTCTCCCATATGGACAAAAGCTACCGAACCGCATTTGAAACGATTAAAATTCAACACCAACTCGGGAAAAAAGCAAATAGCCATTTTTATGAAGATTTACATATGTACCGGATTATTTCCCTTATTCATAAATACAGCGATTTGAATGAGGTCGTGATGGAATATTTAGAACCTGTCATCCAATATGATAAAAAGTATAACGGCAAACTGATGGAAACACTAAAAATTTATTTGGCATGCAACGGCTCGAAAAAAGAAACGGCCAAAAGACTATTTGTGGTCAGGCAGACGCTTTATCATCGTATTCAAAAGCTGGAAAAATTGTTGGGCGACGATTTTATGAATCCGGAAAAACGTTTAGCTATTGAATTTATGATTAAAGCATACGAATATTTAACACCGAGCGACGAAAATCAATATGTTCAAAACGACAAATAGAACTCTTCTACAAAAGTAGGGGAGTTTTTATCTTTTTTGTTTGCATCACGTATCACCCAGTTTTAGGTGGTACTATACCCCTTTTTCAAGCTCCTTGAATAGTTAAAAATTGATTGTCATATTGTGGAATGAATACATCTAGAATTTTTACATTGTGTCTAATGAAGACCTTTATAAATTGAGAGATAATTTCATTAAAATAAAATAATTTAAAATAGTCTAATAAATGGGAGGTCTGCTGTTATGACAGTAACGAAGAACGAAACAACGGTCTTGAAAAACTTTATTAATGGACAATGGGTAGAATCAAGCGGAACAGAAACGTTGGATGTTCCAAATCCAGCGACGGGAGAAGTGCTGGCAAGAGTCCCTATTTCCACGCAAGAAGATGTAGAGAAGGCTGTTCAAGCCGCGAAAAAAGCGTTTGAAACATGGAAAAATACTCCCGTACCGAAACGGGCGCGGATTATGTTCAAATTTCATCATTTACTGAATGAACATCATGAAGAGTTAGCAAGGCTTATTGTTCAAGAAAATGGAAAAGCATACAAAGAAGCGTATGGTGAGATTCAGCGCGGAATTGAGTGTGTGGAATTCGCTGCAGGAGCTCCGACATTAATGATGGGTGAGTCACTTTCTGGGATTGCTGAAGATATCGATTCGGAGATGTTCCGTTATCCGTTAGGGGTTGTCGGTGGGATTACTCCATTTAATTTCCCAATGATGGTGCCGCTCTGGATGTTTCCATTAGCCATTGCTTGCGGGAATACGTTTGTGTTAAAACCGTCCGAAAGAACCCCGATCTTAGCCAACAAATTGGCCGAGTTATTTACGCAAGCCGGCGCGCCGGAAGGAGTTCTGAATGTCGTTCACGGAGCTCATGATGTTGTGAATGCCCTCATTGATCATGAGGATATTAGAGCCATTTCCTTTGTCGGCTCCCAACCTGTCGCCAAATACGTTTACGAACGTGCAGCTGCCCAAGGAAAACGCGTACAAGCGCTTTCCGGTGCGAAGAACCATCATATCATCATGCCAGATGCGGACATAGAGATAGCGGCACAACATATCATCAGTTCTGCCTTTGGAAGCGCAGGACAGCGTTGCATGGCTTGCAGCGCGGTCGTAGTCGTCGGGGAGAATGATAAGTTTGTTAAGGTTTTAAAACAAAAAGCAGATGAGCTCATTGTCGGCAATGGCATGGATGAAGAAGTGCTTTTAACTCCTGTCATCCGTCAATCTCACCGCGAGAAAGTGTTAGGATACATTCAAAAAGGAATTGAAGAAGGAGCGATATTAATTCGGGACGGACGCAAAGAAATGGACGAAATGACGGAAGGAAACTTCCTTGGTCCCACGATTTTTGACCATGTCATACCGGATATGACGATTGCCAAAGAAGAAATTTTTGCTCCTGTTCTCAGCTTGTTGCGTGCAGAGGATTTAGATGAAGCACTCGAGTATATTCGCAAATCAAGATATGGAAACGGCGCGACGATTTATACAAAAGACGCAAAAGCCATCCGCAAATTCCGCGAAGAAGCAGATGCTGGAATGTTAGGAATCAATGTCGGCGTACCGGCGACGATGGCATTCTTCCCGTTCTCCGGATGGAAAGATTCCTTTTACGGTGATCTTCATGTGAACGGAAAAGACGGTGTGAACTTCTATACACGCAAAAAAATGATTACCTCTCGATTTGATTTTTAATTTGTGTAGAAAGAAGGGGAAAGAGATGGTTCAAACCGACCAAAGCCAACCATTGTTGGCTAAAGATGATCAATATATATGGCATTCAATGAAACCGTACAATCCTGATGCAACGTTAGTAGTGACAGAAGCGAAAGGCTGTTGGGTGACGGATCACACGGGGAAAAAATATTTAGACGCCATGGCAGGCTTATGGTGCGTCAATGTCGGGTACGGTCGCGAGGAATTGGCCAAAGCGGCCTATGAACAACTAAAGAAACTTGCTTATTTTCCGCTCACGCAAAGCCATGTGCCTGCGATTCAATTGGGTGAAAAATTGAACGAACTTCTTGGCGATGAATATGTCATTTTCTTTTCTAACAGCGGATCGGAAGCAAATGAAACGGCGTTCAAAATCGCAAGGCAATATCATCAACAAAGAGGCGAACATAACCGCTATAAAATTATCTCCCGTTATCGGTCGTATCATGGAAATTCTATGGGAGCGCTTGCCGCAACAGGCCAGGCGCAGCGGAAATATAAATATGAACCGCTCGCTCCCGGTTTTATTCACGTAGCGCCTCCAGACAGCTACCGTGACGATGATCAGGCGGAAAATCCGAGAGATCTGAAATCGGTGAAAGCAATCGATGATGTGATGACGTGGGAATTGAGCGAAACGATTGCAGCGGTGATCATGGAACCGATCATCACTGGCGGGGGAGTACTGATTCCGCCTGAGGGATATATGAAAGCTGTGAAAGAAGTGTGTGAAAAACACGGTGCCTTACTGATTGTCGATGAGGTTATTTGCGGTTTTGGACGGACGGGCAAACCGTTTGGATTCATGAATTACAGTGTGAAGCCGGACATCGTTACAATGGCGAAAGGAATTACAAGCGCTTATTTGCCGTTATCGGCAACGGCCGTCAGAAAAGAGATTTACGAAGCGTTCAAAGGAACAGAAGAATATGATTACTTCCGCCATGTCAACACATTCGGCGGCAATCCGGCAGCATGCGCACTAGCCTTAAAAAACCTAGAAATTATGGAGAAAGAAAATTTATTCGAGCGTTCAAGAGAAGTTGGTGAACGATTGTTAAACGAGTTAAAAAATAAACTGAAAGATCATTCTTATGTTGGCGACGTTCGCGGAAAAGGCTTGTTAATTGGAATTGAATTGGTGGCCGATAAAGACACAAAAGAACCGCTTGATGTGTTACTCGTCAATAAAGTGATCGGTATTTGCAAAGAAAATGGACTGATTATCGGTAAAAACGGTACGACGGTTGCCGGCTATAACAACGTTTTGACATTGTCACCACCATTGAATATTGAAGAGGAAGATCTCTCATTTTTAGTGAAAACATTAGCAGAGGCATTATCGCAAATCAAGTAATAAATTGACGGACAGGGACGGCACTCGCAATCGTTGTCAGGAGATTGCGAGTGCCATTTTTAGATAAAAAGAGTCCTACTATTCCTGCAAAAACGTTCTAACTAGTTTTGTCTAAAAAGGAGGAACAGCAATGAGAATCGGTATACCAAAGGAAATAAAAAATAATGAAAACTGATTTTATACTCAGAATATATTCGTTACCGTGCTACTTTTCATTTTATACGGATTTAGCGTTACATGGTTAAAAATCATATACCCAAAAAACGTAATTGAAATGAAGAAAACGACTTAAATAAAAACGAACTTCTCTTCAAAAGGAATTCGTTTTTTATTGTTGAAATTTACGGTAACATACAAATTTGTATGTATCTATTTGTAAGAGTAATGATTGGTACGTGGAAAACGTGAAACAACGATGAAACCCTATTTACAACAAAATGAATTTTCTACATAATTATAACTAACTAATCAGTTAGTTATATAATATAAAAGGAGGAAGAATGGTGTCTAGAACCAAAGGGGAAGAGAGTAAGAGAAAGTTGCTTCAAGTGGCAGAAGAGCTTTTTGCGAAAAAGGGATATCAAAGTACTAAAATAAGCGAAATCGTTGCTAACGCGGGTTTAACGCAAGCGGCTTTTTACCTTTATTTCAAGAGCAAAGAAGATATCTTTCAACAAATGCTTGAGGATTTTGACCAGCAGTTAATTTACTTAAGTGATGTTGGGAAAAAAGCTGTTGAACTTTCGCCCAAGGATGTCAAAAGTTATGTAACCAACATGTTTATTCAATTGTTTACTGTGCTAGGAAAGAACCCAAATCTGACAAAGATTGCTCTCCAACATGCAACAGACAGCGATCGGATTCGAAAAAAGATTGTTGAGCAAATAGCAAATAACATGTCCAATAACCAGCGATTCGGAATTGTAAAAGAAGAAATAGACACTTGGATAGCAGCAGAATCCATCGTTGCTGTTACAGAACGACTAGTAAATCGGTATTTATTGACAAGAGAAAAAACAGAAGAAGAGCTGGGGGAGCAAGTAGCACAGATGTTTTTGAGCGGGATTTTAAATCATTTGAAAAGTGGTGATTAAAGTGATATTAGAATGGTTAGATTCTCAACTTCATATGATCAGTGTTTTATGGTTATTCCCCATTTTGTTTATGTTTCATGATTTCGAAGAGATTCTTACCGTGGAGAAATGGACCAAACAGAACAAAGAACAAGTTCTGGCAGCTTTGCCCGAATCAATCCGTAAGTATTTCTATAGCAGTTTTCAGATGACAACTGTTCAATTTGCACAAGATGTTTTTTGGATTTTCCTTGCCATTACAACAGCAACTATTCTAGCTGTATTTTTCTCTTTTTACTATTTATTTTTAGTTTTTTTGGCTATCTTTTTTGCCCATGTATTCACACATATCGGACAAGCTCTTTATCTAAAAAAATACACTCCAGGTGTGATTACTTCCATCATTCTAGTGTTACCTTATTCTCTTTACGCTTACTACCGGTTGCTAAAGGAACAAGTTATTAGTGGCGGTGATATTCTTTGGAGCATCTTAGGCATGTGCATAGCTGTTCCTTTTCTTTTTCTTTTCTTAGTTAGTGAACGAAATCGAGTGACGAAACATTAAATGATTCAACGTGCATACCCCCCTCATCTCAGTTCCCCTTTATCTAAGGTCAGATTCTTGTGTACAGCGGACTGAAAAGTTGACAGGACCGTTTTGATGGGTCACAAGAAACTAAAGTTGAAACAGGCAGAACAAGCAAAAATCAACTTCACTCTCAATATTTTGAATCAATCGGTACACCCATTGACTTCGTCAGACCGGAGACGGAGAACGATGTCGATCAGTTTATGTTGTGGGTGTTGAGTCGGTGGTAGATTGCTCGTGACAGAAGCCGTTTGCGCTTCTGTTTTTTTTGAGAACATGGATACGAATGAGGACTGGACTGTTTCAGCAAATGATGATTTCGGCGATGTAAGTATGGTAGAGGGAAAGCGATATATTTTTGCCGATGAGTAAAATCGATGATTATTGTTTTTTGCATCTCGTGTACGATGAAGACGCTCTTGCATTGAAATGTTGAGTTTGTCCACTTTCATTCTGACGGGATTTCCAAGCTTATCTAGCGCCACGGGTTATTTCTTTTTCATCTTTATCTTGATTATATTAGAACAAAGGTAGTTGAATTTGCAACGATTATTTTTTTAGTAATCGTTTACAAATAAAAAGTGTTGACATTTATTTTAACATTTGCATCAATATGTTGAAAAATCAATGAGGAAGAAGTATGTTATATATCGTAAAGAATGTGAAAAACATCACAAATTTGCAGTGAAAGAGAAGTGTCGGAGAAATGGAAGCAGTTCAAAAGTGCAAAGAGTTAGCTTTAAAAAAACGTGCTATTCTAGAGCGCTCCCTTGTTCAATATATCATTCGGGCTGCCTTAGCAGGTGTGTACATCGGTTTTGCCCTTGTCCTTTGTTTCCGTGTAGGGGAGTTTTTCCGTGAAGCGAATTCCCCGGCCACTTATTTAGTAAGCGGCATTTTTTTTGGGATTGCCTTAGTATTGATTATGTATGGTGGAGCAGAACTATTTACCGGGAATACGATGTATTTTACGATTAGCACCTTGCAAAGGGAAACAACCGTAAAAGACACGTTGCGTAACTGGCTTGTTTGTTATAGCGGTAATTTATTGGGGGCTGTATTTTTTGCTTTTCTTATTTCCCAATCCGGCGTTTTTGATCATATTCCGAAAGACCACTTATTGTTTCTTGTTGCGACAAAAAAAATACACGCAACGATAATACAGCTCTTTTTTAAAGGAATTCTCTGTAACTGGCTTGTTTGCTTAGCGATTTTTATTCCGATGCAAATGAAAGAAGATATGGCAAAAGTATTTTCAATGATTTTCATTGTTTTTATCTTTTTCGCTTCTGGATATGAGCACTCTATTGCTAATTTCGTCCTCTTTTCGCTTGTGTTAGCGATCCCTCATCCAACGACGATTGATTTGACAGGAGTTATGCATAACATTATTCCTGTTACACTAGGTAATATTGTCGGTGGGGCCTTATTTATGGGAGCGTTGTATACATATCTGACATCTCAAAAGGAAAGTTGTGTTTCTGAAAAGTGGTCTTTTGGATATTTGTTTCATAAGGGAAAAATTTTAAACAAATGAGCAAGTGCCTGCCACCGCCCGTGTTTTATAGAACATTGGGAGATGGCAGGCATTTTGATGATTTCAATAAAATTTTGAGCGAACATAATGAATAAAATTTTCCCGGAACTTTCAACCAGTTTTCTAAACCGTCCTTCATTTGGAATGCTTTCTAATATTCTTTTGATTCACATACGGTGCAAGCAGACCAACACCTCTATGTCATACTTTTGTCCCTTGCTTTTAATGAGCTATCCAACATACCTTTCCAATATCCGATCGACAGAATAACCATATGTTTCCCCAAACAGATTGAGGTGCACAAGCAAGTAAAACAGTTGATACAGTTCTTTTCTCTCTTTATACTCCGGTGAAAGTGGTTGAATCTCATTGTACGCGCGATAAAATGATTCCGGAAATCCGCCAAACAATTCCGTAAACGCTATTTCGAATTCGTAATGGCCATAAAATACAGAAGGGTCGATAAGGTATGGAATTCCGTTTGTGCCGACAATCCAATTTCCTCCCCAAAGGTCACCGTGCAATAAAGAAGGACGGCATGTTCGCGGAAGCCATTGTTCGAGTAAAACCAATAATTTTTCTATTTTATCCCGTCTGTATGTCGGCATTCTTCCTTTTTGTTCAGCCAATTGGATTTGAGGAAGGAGGCGGCAATCAACAAAATAATCAATCCAGTCTTCATACAGCCTATTTTTTTGAGAAAGGAGGCCAATATAATTGTCTTTCTCTAACCCAAAATGCTGACTATAACACTGATGAAGGTGAGCGACCGCCTGACCAAGTAAAACGGCGGTTTGCTCAGTTTTTTCTCCTTCAATCCACTCAAGTAAAAGCAAGCCGTATGTTCCGTCTCCTGCTTCCATGACGTAATATACGTTTGGAACTTGGACGGCATTCGTTTTCCTTAATAATTCAAGGCCAACTGCCTCACTTTGAAAGAAGCGAGGAGGAATATGATTATTTATTTTGGCAAAATATGAATGACGTTCGCTTCTCACATAATAGGCAGAATTTATATCGCCGCCAGATATGCTTTTGCATTGGATAATCGCTGTTCGGTCACCGATTTCATCAAGCGCCTCCCGCAAAATGGTCGAAGCGTTCATGTCCCTATTCACCGTCCTTTAACTCATTGTCGATTTCCTTAAGAACTTCACCGATTTTTCGGTGATGGATGACCAAATCTGCCCAATTATCCGCTTCCGTTGGTTCCATATTCACAATGACTAGCTTTGCACCGTTTCTTTTGGCTATGAGCGGAAGCTGATTCGCTGGTGATACTTGTAAAGAAGAGCCTAACACGATCAATAAGTCCGCTTTTTGCGCAGCAGACCATGCATTCTCTATCGCTTTGGCAGGCAGCGATTCGCCGAATAAGACGACGGATGGACGCAAAAAACCGCCGCAAGCACAATGCAATTCTTCATTTATATACATGTCACTCGCATGCGCTTGATGACACTGTTGGCAGTGAACCGTCCGTAATGATCCGTGAAGTTCGATAACGTTTTGGCTGCCTGCTTGTTGGTGAAATCCGTCTACATTTTGCGTAATGATGTTTTGGACAATCCCTCGTTTCTCCCACTCAGCTAAAATGAGATGTCCTGCCTGCGGGTTACATTGTCGGAGTGTACGAATACGATATTGATAAAATGCAATAAACTCCTCCCGATTGTATTTCAGTGCATATGTGCTCGCTAACTGTTGCGGATTTTTTGTATTCCACAGTCCTGCTTGTGCCGAACGGAAATCAAGCAACCCGCTTTCCGTTGACATGCCAGCTCCTGTAAGCACGACCGTATAATTTGAGGTTGTTAACCATTGTGCTAACATTGCTTCACCTTCCCGATTATTTATGTTAAAAGATCGATCGGAAAAGTTTGTTGAACTCGTGGTGTTTTGAAATATAGGCTGCATGTAGAGATTTGTTTTTTGTTGGCGGAATTAATGCTTTACTCATTCATTAAAACAGAGATATTAATCGAATGGTCAAATTTTATAACAATTCTACCACTAACATGCGTATGATCATTTACTATAGAATACCAAAGATATCAATAAGAACAAAAGAGAGTTTTGAGTCTACTACTTTGATTTTCCTAAGAAGGTATTTATTTAGTATGTGAAAAATATGGCGAAAACGATGTAAAAGGAGTTTAAGAATATCCCTTCTGTCTAAGTAAATGTCGTGTTATGGCGAACTTTTTAGATAGTATGTAATCAGTGGGAATTTCCTCGTTCAAAAGTTTCACATTTTACAAGACTATCCGAACGTACTACCCGAATAGGCGGAACGATTATTATAAAGGAAGCATTGTGTTCGGAGGAGGAAAGAGTCAACTATTTTAGCTTATCTGTCCAATCGTTCATTGATGAAGAGCTGGTCGTTACGAAATGATATAAATGAAAGACTGCCTTTGTATATTTGTCAAAACAAACGAAGCCATTATCAAAGAGCCGTAATTTATCTACAAGAAAAATATTGATGATAATATTATGCATGAATCTGACATAAAAATATATGGATAGACAGTTTCGATCGGCTGTCCTTATGAATATTACCTTAAATCGTTTGAGCGCACTATGAACTTAGATATCCATTCACGTTAATCGGTTATTTATTCAAAAATACGTTCATCGCTGTAATTTGTCGTTGATTTTTTGATGGGAGCATGTTTATCAGTCAGCCGTTTTATCTTCTGGAGAAAAAATTCAAGACGTGGTGAAATGGCTGTTACTCTTCTGACACGAAAATGACCGTTTGCCACGCACATTTCATGGTAAAGAACCTAAAAATAAGCATTTTATTTCTTATTTCTTGGATATTCTGATATGATCAAAGTGTAAAAAAAGGAGCGAGGAGGTTTTCAAATGAGTAAAAAAGTGTTAATTGTCACAGGGGATGCAGTGGAAGCACTGGAAGTGTATTATCCATATTATCGCTTTTTAGAGGAAGGCTTTGAGGTGACGATTGCGGCACCGAAGAAAAAGAAGTTACATACTGTGGTGCACGATTTTGCGGATTGGGACACATATGTAGAAAAACAAGGCTACCTCATTGATGCGCATGCTGCATTTGCGGATATCGATCCAACTCAGTATGACGCTCTTTTCATTCCAGGGGGACGTGCTCCTGAATACATCCGCCTTGATGAAAATGTCCAACGAATCGTTAGACATTTCTTCGAAGCGAACAAGCCAATCGCGGCGATTTGCCATGCATCGCAAGTATTTGAAGCGATTCCAGATGTCGTGAAAGGGCGCAGCATGACAGCCTATATTGCTTGCAAACCAGGCGTTGAAGCGTTAGGCGCGACCTATGTATCCGAAGCCACTCACGTTGACAACAACCTCGTATCCGCCCATGCATGGCCAGACTTACCTGCATTGATGCGAGAATTTATTAAGTTGTTGAAGAAGTAAATATACTAGGTAGCTGTCCAAGAAGGAACTAGAGCCGATAGTACTCTAGTTCCTTTTTTCACGAAAGGTATGACTTGTGGAATTGATGGATGTTAACCATTTTTTGTGATGAGCAGTTGTTCTGCTTGTTGGATTCGCGTCGTGCGGGATGCTCTTGATGCTGAAAACAGGACAGGATTATTCAAAAAAGTGATGCTTTCTTTTTGTAGAAATATTTCGCCTTTTACTTCTGATTGGGGAATAACAAAAAGCTGCTTGTTTATCGTTAATAAAAGCAAAAGATCAAATAGGAGGTGTTTTTTCACAAACACCTCCTATTTATTTTCTAGCTATATCGATAGAAGAGATGTTACGGCCTCTTCCTTACAAGTGACAGGAGGCCAAGCGCATAAATCGAATGGAAAATCTGAGCCGGGAACGACTCGATCAGCCCCTACGACTTCTACTAAAAAGTTTAAACTTGCATGATTCCAAAGCACGGTGTCAAACCAAAAACGGCGCAAATATTCTTCAGGAGAAGCCTGCAGGGAAGCAGAAACGTGAGTCCATTTTTCATATCCTTTATTGATCCTACCAATTTGATAAGGAAGAATGCCCGTGATGTTAAAGATAGAGAGGGAAGGCGATATATGTTATAAGGACAATCTTGACTGTTGATGTTTTAAATGAGAAAAAGCTCAACCGTTAATGTTAGTGTGTATGAAATCCATGTTGTTGATCGGAAAAGAGATGCATAAAGCTCTTTTTGTGTGAATTCGTTATGCCCAGTCGACGAAAGGGGATACTCTCAAACAAATTAGTATTGCAAAACAATAAAAACCGCATCTATAAGATGGTGATGAGATTTTCCTAGTCTGTATAACATAACACATGTTTTTCTTACATGAAATATTCTTCATGTTCAGTAATATAAATTGGATTGTTTTGTCCAGATACATAGAGATGATAATTAACGAGATGCCTAAGGGGGAACTTTCTTTTATGAGTCAAGTTATGAAAGAAAAATGACTTGTTTCCTTTCAGTGCTATAGATAAGTAGGCATTAGATATTTACATCTGACATAAACATTAAGAAAAAATGAATAAGGAGGTTGATGTGATGAAGATGATCCGTTTATTAGCCCTACTTCCCTTTATCGGTATATTGGGAGGAATCACTTTCGTTAATCAAGTGACTCCTTATGTATTAGGAATGCCATTTATTCTATTTTGGATTGTTATGTGGGTTGTCTTAACGTCAGGTATTATGGCCATTGTATTTAAGCTAGATCCGTCAAACCAAGGGGGAGATTCCTAGTGAATGTGGCATTATTGATCATTTTCGCGTTTTTGCTCCTTTCTTTGTATTTAGGGATTCGTGCAAGAAAAGGCAAGGATATGAATTTGGAACAATGGACAATCGGTGGACGTGGTTTTGGGACTTTGTTTGTATTTCTTCTAATGGCTGGGGAAATTTATACAACATTTACTTTCTTAGGAGGAAGTGGTTGGGCGTACGATAAAGGAGCTCCTACTTTCTACATTATTTCTTACGGTTGCTTAGCTTACATTATCTCTTACTGGTTGCTTCCTACAGTGTGGAAGTATGCAAAAGAAAATCATCTCATGTCACAATCTGATTTTTTTGTAAGTAAATACAAAAGCCCTGTTCTAGGGATTCTTGTTTCCCTTGTTGGTGTGATAGCCCTTATTCCTTATCTTGTCCTTCAATTAAAAGGATTAGGAATCATTGTTTCTGAGGCATCTTATGGATCTATTTCGCCGACGTTGGCTATATGGATCGGAGTTATAGCTGTCACTTTTTATGTAATGGTTTCCGGGATTCATGGTTCGGCTTGGACATCGGTAGTGAAAGACATTATGATTCTGGTGGTGGTTGTGTTTTTAGGGATTTATCTTCCTTTCCATTATTATGGCGGCATTCAACCAATGTTCGAAGCCATTGACAAAGCTAAACCTGGATTTTTAGTTCTTCCTGAAACAGGAATGAGTGTTTCGTGGTTTGTGTCGACTGTTCTTTTGACCACGCTAGGTTTTTACATGTGGCCGCATACATTTGGGTCTATTTATTCCGCAAAAAATGAAAAAGTGTTCCGTAAAAATGCAATGATTATGCCATTATATCAGCTAGTGTTACTGTTTGTATTCTTTGTTGGCTTTGCTGCTATTTTGCAAGTTCCGAACTTAGAAGGTTCGCAGGCCGATCTTGCCTTGTTGCGGCTTTCTATTCAAACTTTTGATCCTTGGTTTGTTGGAATTATTGGGGCAGCTGGACTTTTGACCGCAATGGTTCCTGGGTCGATGATTTTAATGACAGCTTCCACTTTATTGGCGAAAAACGTCTATAAAGCGGTTTCTCCTTCTGCAACTGATGCTCAAATATCTGCATTGGCTAAATATCTTGTTCCTGTTATTGCTCTTGTCTCTTTGTATTTTACGTTTCAAGGCGGAAATACGATTGTGACATTACTTCTGATGGGATATAGCCTAGTGACACAATTGTTCCCGGCTTTCGTATTCAGCTTAGCAAAAAATAACTTTGTGACAAGGCAAGGGGCATTTGCTGGTATTATCGCAGGTGTTGCAACAGTGGCGTATATTACCATCTCGGGCACAACGATTGGAACACTATTCCCCTCTTTGCCTCAAGCGATTCAAGACTTGAATGTAGGAATCGTTGCGTTGATTGCGAACATTGTTGTAATGACAGTTGTAAGTTTAGTCACCACAAGAACTGTGAATGTAAATTGTGAATAAGGAAAAAAGAAGTGCTACTTAATAAGGAAAAGGTTGTTTTGAAAGTATAAATAAATCTTAATTAAATAGTGCCGAAAAATAGCTCTTGCCTAGACATTCATCAAAATGAAAGCGGTCCGCCTCAACATTTTTAAGGGACAAGAGCACTTTCATTTTACACAGAGTTTATGGTTTCATAAGCCTGTAAGCAACAGCGCTTTGTACGCTCAAAATTCGTCGTTTGATCATGTCTCTTGCGACTCAGAGATAAGTTTGGTGGAGTGGTTTGAGCGGGATGGAGATATCAAATTGCCAAGCCGGTTTAAAATGGATACGCCGATTGTCTCTTACATTCTATACTGGGCGAACTCTTGGTCTGTATATTACGAACATAAATACGTGTGAAGAAGCAATCCTTTCACTGGTTTTTATGTACGCAAGCGTTTTCTAATACGCTTGCTGCCCAATCTTGTTGTCGTCGTACGAGCCTACGATCTTTTTGGAATGGGCATCCATGGACAAAGCGAAGAAGCCCTAATCGTATAGATGATCTTAATCGATAGTACCGCGCACTTTGCAGTCGTCTCTATGATTCTCAAGCAGGAAAATTGACTCGACTGGTACGTACAAAGGGAATAAACTCTATCTTTGTACGATAACAGAAAGAATCGTTCATAAGGTCCATTTTGTACTGCTAGGTGCGATTCCCCTAGAAACCCGCCTATCAGCATTAGCGTAGGTGGACTATTTTTTATTTTTGTTTCTCTTTTCTTATTCTTTTAGTGATTTTTCCAACTATTTAGTTAGGAAGCACAGAATCAGAGCCGGGAGAATGAAAGCATACAGATGCTCACTGGCCACACCATTAATACATATATTAAAGCAAACATTGATACATGGTTAACATCAAGCTTTATTCAGCCACTTGTTTTTCCGCTATATCGATGTGAGTGAGGAATTCGTCCGCTGGTTGTTGTGACGCCGGAGAATTCGTGATAATGTCCCCCTCCTGGAAGTGGAATAGCCGGTCCGGTAACTCCCCTTATCTCATGCCTATGCCCATCATCGAAGGATGTAAATGTAAAATAACGGTGTGTATGTGGAACACCACTTGGCGCAGGTTCTGTCACTCCAACATATTGATGTCTATGACCTACGTCATAAGAAGTAACTCCAGAGAATTTGTGAACATGCACAGGCCTACCATCCCAAGTAGTAATATACAAGTTATGTGAGTGAGACGAGTCTGAATCATCGGAGTGAACCAAATATCCGTTAACAGGTATTTCCATCGTTTTTCTCCTTTCATTCGTTTTCTATATATCATATGATGGCGGGGGATAGATGTATGGGTTAGTATCAAAATTTAATTTATTTCGTACCGAAGCCAAATTTTCCATTTTTATGAGCACATTTTACAAGAATGATTGATGGAACAGTTGTAATGCTGTATTGAGATTTAAACGAGATGTTATCTAAATACAAAAACCTTAGTATTGTTTGAAAGCTATAAAAACCAGAAGTTAAATGGTTTCTGGCTTTTATTATGTCTGTACCGTTTGACAGCACCTTTTAAAAAACTAAATATTATAAATACACATATAAATAACTGAATAATCAGAAAACAAATTTTGCTAAATTACCATTATATTTGTCTATACCTTATTAAAAATGCAGGCATACCTTATTAAAAATACAGCCTACCTTATTGATATGTTTAAAATGACGCTCATTCTACGAACTATGTGTCAAAAAGTGACCTAACGTTGTTTGAGGCTTCTGTCGATGACTAAACCTATAAAATTCTGTTTATGTACCCATCACCCCAACACTGACGTTTATTAGATGAATGAACTACAACAATAATGTTTTGTCTAAGCATGGTTGCGTAGGGCTGATACTTTTCTATTTTATAGGAGGGATAGTGTGGAGAAGACGGTAATTGAACCATGGATAGTCGATGAGTCTACTGATGAATTTTTTGTACCTGACTATATTAATCAATTAGCAGAAGAAGTTCTTCAAAGTTACGATTTATCCGTTAAGAGCATTCAAATAATTACAACCAAGCCGGACAAAGGCGGAGCTATTTGGAAGCTTGAGACAAATTTAGGCCCCAAAAGTTTGAAGCTGCTACATCGAAGACCAACCAGAAGTTTATTCAGCCTAGGGGCTCAGGAATATTTAGTTGATGTCCAAGAGGCAAGGGTGCCGCCAATTGTAAAAACAAAGGACGGAAAAAATTACGTTGAGGCAGGAGGAAAGTTATGGTTTGTTGCAGAATGGATCGAACCATTGGCACCGGTTACAAAAGATTTGGAGGGAGCAAAGCAGCTTTGTTATGCTCTTGGTGAATTCCATCGTTTAAGCAAGGGATATATTCCTCCTGAACAAGCTGAAATTGCCTCAAGATTGTACAAGTGGCCCAAAAAATATGAAAAGGTCATAATTAAAATGGATTGGTTTCGAAACATTGCCAAAGCTTATGAGGAAATGCCGGCAAGTTCATATTTATTGGCTGTGATAGATGAATTTGAAGAGCAAGCAAGAAGAGGACTAGAAAGGCTCAATCAATCAAGCTATTTTGAATTGATAAAACTAGGAAATGCGTATTGGGGATTAGTTCATCAGGACTATGGTTGGTCCAATGGGCAAATGGGAGACGACGGGATGTGGATTATTGACCTTGACGGTGTCGCGTTTGATCTTCCGATTCGTGATTTGAGAAAGCTCATTACCGGTACAATGGCGGATTTATATAGATGGGATGTGACGTGGGTACGGGAAATGATTAAGGCGTACCATGAAGCCAATCCGATAACAGCTCAATTATATGAGATTTTAATGATTGATTTGTCAATGCCAAACGAATTTTATAAAAATATAAAAGAAGTTGTGTATGAGCCTGAAATATTTCTCAATGAACAAACGACACAATTAATTCAAACGATTGTTGAAACCGAACATTCCAAGTGGCCTGTATTAGAAGAAATTCAAGATGATTGGAAGGAGGTGGAATAAACATGAAAATTTTAATGATTTGTACTGAAAAACTTCCTGTTCCTCCTGTATTAGGAGGAGCGATCCAAACTTACATTTCTGGTGTTCTTCCATATTTAAGTAAATTTCATGATATTACAGTTTTGGGGATTAGTGATCCATCACTTCCAGACCAAGAAACTATAAATGGAGTTCATTATGTACGCGTACCCGGAAAAGTATTCGAAATATATCGAGAAAATGTTGTTCGTTATGTTGAAGCAAATCACTTTGATCTTATCCATATTTTTAATCGCCCGCGCCTCGTTATACCTGTTCGAAATGTAGCTCCAAAATCAAAAATTACCTTAAGTATGCACAATGATATGTTCAATCCAGAAAAAATTGATCCAGAAGAAGCACAGGCGGCATTAGAAGAAGTGTCAAATATTGTAACAGTCAGTAATTATGTTGGAAATGTAATACGTGATCTATATCCACAAGCCTCACCAAAAATACGCACTATTTATTCCGGGGTGGATACCGAGAGATTTTTACCTAGAAGCCATCCAAAGATGCAAAAAATACGCAATGAAATTCGTCAAGCACATGGTTTAGAGAATAAAACAGTTATTTTATATGCAGGAAGGATTTCGAATAATAAAGGGGTCGATAAGCTAGTTAGAGCGTTACCGGAGCTTTCAAAAAAATTTAAAGATTTAGCGTTAGTAATAGTAGGAAGTAAATGGTTTAGCCAAAATGACGTAACTGATTATGTCGCCTACGTACGAGCATTGGCAAAAAAGCTGCCAATTCCAGTTGTGACAACAGGCTTTGTTGCACCGGATGAAATACAAAATTGGTTTGCTGCCGCTGATTTATTTGTATGTACTTCGCAATGGCAAGAACCGTTGGCCCGGGTACATTATGAAGCGATGGCAGCAGGTCTTCCGATTGTAACAACAGCAAGGGGAGGCAATCCAGAAGTTATTCTTTCAAACGAAAACGGTCTTATAGTGGAGAACCCGGAGGACCCAAACTGTTTTGTAGAAAAGATTTCACAAATATTATCAGACAAGTCATTGATGAAAAGAATGGGGGAAAAAGGAAGAGGACTTGCTGTTTCCCGTTATAAGTGGGACAGAGTAGCCTCTGAGCTGCTCGAAGTTTGGGCACAAGCTAAAGAAGTTAAACAAGAAAAAACGAATGAAGAACATATTGCTGAACCAGTCGCTGAACATGTTATTGAACCAGTTACTGGGCATGCGGCTGAATCTGTTGCTGAACATGTTCTTGGACCAGTTGCTGAGCCTGTGGCTGAATCTGTTGTTGAACATGTTATTGAACCAGTTGCTGAGCCTGTGGCTGAATCTGTTGCTGAACATGTTCTTGGACCAGTTGCTGAGCCTGTGGCTGAATCTGTTGCTGAACATGTTATTGAACCAGTTGCTGAGCCTGTGGCTGAATCTGTTGCTGAGCATGTTATTGAACCTGTTACTGAATCTGTTGCTGAACATGCAGCTGAATTTGAATCGGAAAATGATAACATAATAGAGGGGCAACTGGAAAAAGGTACAGAAGAACAAACACAAGATCCATCAACTGAAACTGATTCAACTCATGAACAAACTAGAAGCAATGTTCGCGGAAAACATTTTATCATTACAAGCGGCGTTAGAAAAACTGAAATGGGTTCAACTCGTGAAAAAATTAGAGGCAAAGTTCACGGAAAATATTTTATCATTACAAGTGGTCATTAGAACAACTCGAAAATCTTAAGGCGAAAGAAGTTCTTGAGAAAATATCGAAAACACTAAACGTGAAGAAAAGAGCTTAAAGGCGAAGGAAAAATCGCCGAGCTAGAGAAAAAGAATACAGCGATAGTTAAAGAAATTGAAATTCAAGCGAATTTAGTTGAGGCACGTATGGAAATCGTTGAAGAATCTAATGAAAAAGTTGACAAAGCATCAAAAGAAATGTTAGTAAATGTTACTGAAAAATGAAAGTGAACGAAGGAGCAAGTTATAAAACAGCCTAACATTGTTCGCGAAGATAATAAGGACACCCGAGAAATAAAACGTGCTGAAAAAGGAAGAAGAGAGCTAGTTTATCAAGAACTTAAAAAAGCCATAAATAAAGGTAAGCACATATTAGTCAATTTTAATATGTGCTTACCGCTTGTTTTTCTTATTTCGCTAACACTCCTAGTTATTTTGAGCTCCCCAAGTTAAAATAAAGTTTTTAGAAACTGTTGAAAAGGCAACTCCCCAACTAGAAGTGCTATTTAAAGATACAGCATTCCAATTACTGGTTAACATAATTGGCCCGCCACTCATTCCTGATGTAACATAAGCGGTATGTGTAATGGTATTGCTTTCAATTTTGCTTATTTGACCGGAGCTTCCGTACATGTAATAGTAATATGAGCCATTGTACTCAAAACTTTTATCGCCAGGATACCCCACTGAAAAGATGCTATTATTAACTTGTGGATTAGTATTAATAGTTAAATAGTTTGGATGATTTGTACTTGATGACAAATTAATCACGGCAAAATCGTATTGTACATCTTTATAGTAGATACTTTCTTCATCTGGCGGAGTGGCTTGTTGCCATGAGCTAGTAACATATGCTGTCGTTGATGCCATCCCTCCATAAGGTAGTTGAGTCCCGTTTTCTGCAGGATACACATACCATGCTTGATAAAATTTATTATTGTAAGTATCATACACGCAATGTGCTGCAGTAACAACAGTATTTTTGTCAACAAACCAACCGGTACAACTATAACCATATGTGCCATCTGTAAAATCTATTTGAGCTATAGCGTTATAAGGGTAAGTTGTGGTTGGGTTTATCCGAACTCTATTATCAGTTGCTGCAGCTTCACTTTGTAATGGACTTATTGCTGAAGAATTCTTTGATTCTAAAGTAAAAGGAAGTTTTAGTATCTCTCCTTGAGAACTAAAAGAGGTGAATGACGGGTCTTGTTGAAGTTTTTTAATATCTTCACTACTTAAATTTTTTACAGGTTTTTTAGTGCTCTTGATATAATTTAATAATCTTTCAGTGCGTTCCTTTCCTATTTTCGGGAACGTGATTTTTTCGTAAATATCATTTTTGGAAGTCTCTTCGTTGAACGTTGCTGCAAGGGCTTTGTTCGCTAAGCTTATACTAGGAATTAAAAATAACAAGACGAATGAAAATAAAACAATTCCTGCTTTTTTCAATTTGTCCCCCTCCTTAACATTGAATTTTCTTAAAATTTAGTATAATATAACATTGAATGTAAATAAAGTATTTTTTGTAATTTTTTTAAAGGAGGTTTTTAAAATTTTTAAAATAAAAAAAATATCTTTATTGATTATTACTATTACTGTATTGCTAGTCGCTTGCTCCAATAAAAAAGATACGGTCAATCAACTTCCTAATAAAATACCTGTAACCATACACATAGTAGATAAGAGTGGCAAATATTCTAAGTTCTTAGTGAATATTGCCTCGAAAGGATATCAAACGAAGGAAATTGCCTATGTTCCTAAAGATAAAATTATGATTGTGAACAAAAAATCTTTTACATTGAATTTATATGTTGGAATTACATATACTTTGCAAGTCTCCCCGACTAAATACGATACTATCGATGAGTATTTAAAAGCGAAGAAAGCGCTAGGGGAGACTGCCAAAGATGAAAATTTACCGACAAGCAAAATACAATTCATCCCTAGTCTAAAAAATAATAAATTAACTATTTCCATAGAATGATATTAAAGCGGTAACATAACCGACAAAAAAGAGAGTAAAATGTGGCTCAGTGCCCAAATCTGTCCTTGCCACGAAGTTTGAAATCTTTTTTAATTCTCACGCAGCTTATAGATTTGAAGAATAGTAGAAATTCCATATTCAGTGTAAACAAAAAATAAGATCGAGGGTGCAGCAATTAAATATAGATACTGCTTTATAGGATAGTTAGTTCAATATAAGAGCAAGCTATCCTTTTTTATTAGCATAAAAATATAGGTTGATGATTTGGTTTGAAATGTTTAAGATGTAAATTATAAATAGGATTAGTTACTAAAAACCTCTTAGATCCTGTAGAGAAAGAGGAGCTGTTGTAGAGAGGGTTAAAACGTAGAATAGTGATCACTGATAATTAAGTAATATTCGTAAAACTGTACTTAATTCACTCATAATAGTAATAATGTTGTTTAAAAGCTCCAATTTTAATGAATTATAGCTCCCGTTAGTTCATTTAATCGAATACATTCAAAAGCTTTTTGTAGGCAACATGGCATAACATCAGGTGAAGCATGAGAGTCTATTGGAAAGCTCAAATCTTATTACCGCCTGATTATACAGGTGAGTCCGAAAGGAGCAGAACCAATGAAATACAAAATTGTTGAAAGAGATAGTTTTCAAGTAGTAGGAATCAAGCGAGAATTTTCATTAATCAATGAGGAGAATCTTGTGGGTATTCCCAAACTGTGGGATGAAGTGAATGAGGATGGAACAGTCGATTTATTATTGAAGTTGAACAATGGTCAGATTAAAGGTGTATTAGGTGTATGTGCCGCTAATAACGATACACAGAAGCAAGTAATGGATTATTGGGTAGCCACAGAATATGATGGTGACACACCCGACGGATTATTAAAATTTGAAGTACCCGCATCCAAATGGGCTGTATTTGAAGTTCACGGGCCGATGCCAGATGCTATGCAAAAAGTATGGAAACAAATTTTTTCAGAATGGTTTCCATCCAGTGGTTATGAGCATGCAGGCACACCAGCATTAGAAGTATATACAGACGAAGATCCCTCCAGTCCCGATTGTTATTCTGAAATCTGGATACCAGTAAAATAAACAGAAACTTCTGGAAATTTATTTAATGACAAATGCCCTTATATTTTTAAGGGTATTTGTTTGTATAAAATATGATGACTACTAAACACATTATGACAAAAAATCACACTAATCGCTCATTATATCAAATACTCCCTTAACAGCTTTAATCCAAATAACAGATAGATATTCGGAAATAATGACTAACGTTGTAAATCTGCGCTTTCCTGATGTTCCCCCTTATGCAACTAAACGGCACCTTTAGCTCAATATAAACTAGAGTAAAAACTCGAAGTTATACATAAGGATACAGCATAGCACATGCAGTACATATCGATGAAATCCATATCATCTTGGCAGTTCCAGCCTGTTATTCTTTAACTCGTTAAATACCTGTTCAATCTCGCTAGCAAAATCTAAGCAGCCATTGGCCACCGATCTGTTATTTTGTAATATGAAATATTCGCATAACAGAATGGCTCTCTTGCGCTGTAAGCTAATACAAGCAAACAAGAGTCCGGTGATTCTATGGGTTCTTGTTTGCCTTTTATCTGTTGAAGAACTTTTTTGTGGTTCGTGCGTGATCTTTTCCTATTCCCTGAACTTGTCAATCAGACTTATCTTACAATGTTCTGTTAAAACAAGACGTAGTGGTGTGACATGATTTCTGATAAAAAATTGATTTTCGGGAAACACTAATGAAAACAAAAACGGGAAAAAGTAGGCATGCCATGGATCGAAAGACGCATTATTTCCGGTGAATACGACAATGAAATGAACGTCTTTATCATCCAAAAGTTAAAACAGTTTTTCGGTCAATTTGTTCTCCCTCCACACCGGATTATCTGTCAGATTATCTGAAAAATCGTCAAAATGGGAAGGAAGGACAGACTGTGATTCTTTACAATCAAATTCCTGTGGGTCTGTCACAGGAAGAAACATAGCGGCTTTGTATGAAATTTAGCCTCTCCGTAAAGGTTTTTCATGAAAATAAAAAAGGGCATGGAGAAGGGAAAAGAATTGGAGCAGATGGAGGTCCAGCCCGTTCAACAGGAAACGTTGACAGAAGTTGGTTGAATAGGGCTACGCTAGAGTTGTGGCTACAATAACAGACGAAAATAAGCGTGGAGAGAATCCCGATCTGCTGCCGAGAGGTCTCTAATGATCCATATTGGGCGGAAACATAATTGAGAAATAAGTATTCTAACACAAGCAATAAAATTACACAGAAGGTGTTGGTGCTTGATGATAAATAAAAAATTTTTTAAATGGTTAATCTCTATCATAGGTTGCTCTGTTGTTCTGATGTTTATTTGTGTATTGCCCATAACAGCGGACAATAATAAAGGACGAAAGTTTTATGAAGAACAAGGAAAAGCAATTTGGGAAATACCAACGAAAGAAAAAGTTATTGCATTGACATTCGATGATGGACCGAGCTCAAAATATACTCCACAAATTCTAGATGTTTTAAAACAATATCAAGCAAAGGCAACCTTTTTTGTAGTTGGTTCTCGTGTAAAAGATCATCCCGATTTAGCAAAACGGGAAATTTTGGACGGCCATGAATTAGCTAATCATACATACAATCATTTAAATTTCAGAGGGCTTACCGAAGAAGAAATCAGAACAGAGTTAAGAAAAACAAAACAAACCATTATTCAATTGACTGGATTCTCTCCTAAATTATTTCGCCCGCCAGGAGGATATTATAATGAAACCATCATCAATGTTGCTAACCAAGAAGGCTATACAGTAGTGATGTGGTCATGGCATCAAGATACATATGACTGGAAACAGCCGGGAGTCAGCAATATTGTAAAAAAGGTTTTGTTGAATGCCCGAAATGGCGATATTGTCTTATTTCACGATTACGGTGGGGATCGTCGGCAAACTATCGAAGCTCTAAAAAAAATTTTGCCTGAACTTAAAAAAAGAGGATACAAATTTGTCACCGTATCAGAATTGCTAGAAATGCATCCAAACTATAGATATCTCAACGGGATATCGGGATGAATGATAAACAACTGGATAGAAAAATTGCCTGTCATCACTCGAAGCTGGCTGAATGATCCTGCAAACATTCGGGATGTGGCAGGCTCTTTTTTGAAAAAAGAGACAATAATTATGGGGCGAACGTGTAGCGCCGAACAATCATAACTATGTGATAGTTCCGAAATGGGGAATTGTTTGATCTTTAAACGCTAACGATTTACTGGCGAAAAATCGCTGTGTGCTCTGATATTGCGGCAAGTTTTGCGAAGCTGTTTTGAGAGCAAAACAAAAGTGAAGTCAAAGTCAACTGGCCAAATTCGTTCATCGGTTCGTGCCGTTCAGGCTTGAGGATTTGTGCTCGAGGAGTAATTCATTTAGAGGCAAGTGTGGCTTATGGCATAAATTAAAGATAGGGGCAGTGGATACTCCCTTGTAACAAGGAGGCTACGGATGATGACTGTTACAGATGCACCAACATTAATGATTTCCTTTGCAATTTTTACATCATTCCGAAAGAAGCCTCCCGCTTCAAAAACATGACAAAGTTTAGTGTGAAGTGGGGGATCACACTACTTCGTTCATGATTGACACATACGGATTCGGTTACCATGCATGACTATCAAAAGAATTGGCTCATACTTTGAAAATCGCATTTGATTGCTGGTGGTGTATGGAAGAAGATTAACAACAGCAACAATATCGAATGCAGAAGAAGATTCGCATTAACCCCCTGTCTCATAATGTTCAATGCCCTAGATTGAATTCATCCATCGATAGAATTTCCAAACGATTATCATAAAAATCAGATATCCAAAAAAAGAATAAATATGTTCCCACTGATCATTGTGGGCAAACCATCCGAGTGCTTCTGATCGTTTTTCTCCAAGTGTCATTATAAGGCTTGCTGTGCCGATAAAAACACCTTTTTTCCACGTTTTTATCTTCTCCATAAAGTAAAGAAAAAAAGTCGTTAGGATTGGTAGGCCGATCAGCGTAAACATAATGTTAATGGTGAAAATAGCTGGATACGGCCTAGCAGGAAAACTATACCATTGTTTTCCAACGAAATAAAGATCTAAATAAGTTCCAATCCATGAGGCAAATAAGGCTGTAGAAATATAAGCAGAAATATGTTTACTTCGAGTGGAAAATAGCTTTTTTCGCGATAACCGCAAGCTCAATTTTTTCGAGTGCTTCACAATATTCATCGGTAATCTCTCCATTTATCTCTTCCTCTTGTTTGTTGAAATAATCGGTAATGGTCCAGTCATTGAACCAATCTCCTATATCTGCTTCTTCATGTGTAACGTTTTTCCATGCATACTCTAATCTTGGACTATATATTCGAGGTACCCCTTGCTGTATTTGGCAATTTTTGATGCGGCGTCTATAGGGGTGTCCTGGCACCGATTCATGAACGTCATTAAATAGGTGAGGCCAGTAATCTTTACGAGTTCCGGTATGGGGGCAAGAAGCGGCCCATTGCACCACTTTGTCTAACATATTTTTTTTATGAAAAAGTAAGGAATATAACCGCTTTCCTAATAATATCCGTTCATGAAGCGAACTGAAATGATGCAACGTTTGCCCGATGAGTCCTATACTTCGCTTCTCATATTTGTCATAGTAAGGAAAAAGAATATGATTTAAGCTAAGGATATCTTGAAGCTTAAACTCAATTGTATGAAATACGTTCTCTTGAAAAAGGGGATTTTGGATGACTCGTTTTTCTAAATAGCTTTGTTCATTAATTACAAGAGCAATGGCCAGTATATAGGGGTCACCATATTTCCAAAAGTGGCTCCAAATCGTTTCCATAAATGTTGATACATGAAAAATAGAAAGAAGATAAAAAAGTGGTCTTTTCCTTTTTATACTTTCCTCATACAGCAAAAACTGCGGGTATACATCTTGAAAAATAAGCCAATTTCCGCGCTCTAAAAAGGAAAAGAAAGACTGCTGTTCCTGTTCGTTTAACAAATTGGATAGCAGCTCTCCCTTTAAGTCGGTCATATTCCATCCACCATTTCTTGATACCATATGTCCCAAAAGTGCCCAATGAATTTCCGGATGACGCTGATAAAAATCAAAGTATGCTTGTGTTCTTGTGATGTTGTTTTCATTCTTTATTTTTGTGTGAGTGAGTATTTTTTGGACCAACCTTTTTTCTTCTTTGGTTAAATCGGACTTTTTCATCGTTGTTATCTTGAAACCTTTGCACTTTTTCTTTAACTCCTCATTTATTTCCAGAAGAAATGGAGGCATAACCGGTTTTTTCTTTTTCTTTATTAGCCAAAAAATATCTACCCCTCCCTATACGAATCGTTTTCAATATGCGGGAATAAGTATTAGGTAAGTGCTTATTTTTTTAAATGAAAGGGATGGCGAGCGTGAAGTTTAGCATTCAAAACGAAATCAACCGAATCGTGAATCAATTGAAAAAAGAACAATCCCCGGATGGATCATGGCGTTACCCTTTTGAAACTGGCGTTGCCACAGATGCTTATATGATCATCTTATTACGTACGTTGGAAATAAATGATGAGGACTTAATCAAAGCGTTAGTAGAAAGAATCGAAAGTAAGCAGCAAGGGAATGGAGCGTGGAAACTTTTTGATGACGAAGGCGAAGGAAATGTAACGGCAACCGTTGAAGCATATTATGCGCTTCTCTATTCCGGATATCGCAAGAAAAACGATAAAAACATGCAAGCTGCAAAACGGCGGATTTTGGAAATGGGTGGAATAGAAAACGTGCATATGTTTGCCAAATTTATGCTTTCTTTAACAGGGCAATATCCATGGCCGAAATTTTTTCCTATTCCTGTGGAAATCGTCCTTTTGCCGCCTTCGTTTCCGATCAACTTTTGGGATTTTTCCGTCTCTGGAAGAGCCAATCTTACACCGATTTTCATTCTAGCTGACAACAAATATCGTATAAAAACGAGGAGAAGTCCAGATCTTTCGGATTTATTTGTTTCGAGATGTGAAGAAGACGATTACTGGAGATGGTTACAAATGGATCGGTCTTTTCTTTCTTATATGAAACAGGGAATCAAAAGTTTCATTGGTTTACCGGAATATATTCACACTACAGCCATTCATCATGCCAAACAATATATGTTAAGCCGTATAGAATCAGATGGAACATTCTATAGTTATTTTAGTTCTACTTTCCTTATGATTTTTGCTTTGTTATCGCTTGGGTATCCAAAAAGTCATCCAATCATTATCAAAGCGATTAATGGATTAAAGTCTTTTGTCTGCCAAATTAATGGCTATCCTCACATACAATATACAACGGCAAATGTTTGGAACACTTCCTTAGTGAGTTATGCTTTACAAGAAGCAGGGATGTCTTCTACAGATCCCGTGGTTGAAAAAGCAAATCTCTATCTTTTTTCACGTCAACATTATCAATATGGCGATTGGGCCATTCATAATCCATACAGCTTGCCAGGAGGATGGGGGTTTTCAAACATTAATACAATAAATCCCGATGTTGATGACACAACCGCTTCTTTAAGAGCAATTCACAAATTGGTGATGAAAGAACCTTTATTTCGTCAGGCATGGGATAGAGGGATCAATTGGCTGTTCTCAATGCAAAATGACGATGGAGGTTACGGAGCATTTGAAAAGAATGTCAATAAGCGCATTTTACACCATATTCCGATTCAAGGAGCGGAGTTCTTATTAACCGATCCGTCTACCGCAGATTTAACCGGAAGAACGTTAGAGTTTTTCGGAAATTTCACCAATTTATCTAAACAACACCTAGCTATTCAACGTGGAGTAGAGTGGCTTCTAAATCATCAAGAAAAAAACGGGTCTTGGTACGGCAGATGGGGGATTTGTTATATATATGGAACATGGGCTGCTGTCACCGGGATGATTTCAGTGGGGATTTCTCCGAAACATCCAGCCATTCAAAAAGCGGTGAAATGGTTGTTAAACATTCAAAACAACGATGGCGGGTGGGGAGAGTCATGTAAAAGCGATATAGCGAAAGCGTACGTTCCGTTAGGAGCAAGTACGTTAATACATACAGCTTGGGCATTGGATGCACTGATTGCTGTTTTTGATGAACCGATACCGGAAATTCAAGCCGGAGTCCAATTTATTCTCCAATCTGCTGAAAGGAAAGATTGGACAACTTCTTATCCAACAGGGCAGGGAATGGCAGGGGGATTTTATATTCATTATCACAGTTACCAGTATATATTTCCTTTACTAACATTAAGTCATTATCAGAAGAAATATGAAATCTTCCATGTTTGATTTAATATGTTGTTTCCCAGAACGGTCCTTAGTAATGGAGTAAAATCAGGTACACGATGGGGAGCTTCACCGTAACGGTCACAAGCTCTCCATCTTTAGTGCAAACAGAATTGATTGAAAAATGTTGTTTTCGATCTTGTTTGTATGGGCTGCTCCATAAGTGTTTGATCTTACGTACATCTCACAATATCGTTTATTCATCCATGCCATGTCCTACATGTGAGATTTGATATTTTGCTTTTGGGGCAGATTCGTAATCTCTATTTCCTTTGGAAGGAAGATTCTCATGTTGAAAGAATACCTCGATTGAAAATGAACTTTATGTTTAAGTAAATTGTTTTTCTAATGAAGTAAGGAGAAAATAACCGATAAAAACAGAAAAAAAAACGATTTTTCTTTTCCAACGGATCTTTTCGTCGGCTCCTTCTATTTTTCAACCAGTAAGGGTTCTTCTTTTTTTATCTATCACTCGAGATTAAAATTTACAACTGTGCGTGCACTTTTTTTATGACTTTCTCTTTTGGTTTAGGTATTTTTGTAGCAAAATAAACTCCGATGAGCACTAGAGTACCGCCAATGATTTGTGATACGAGAATCTTTTCTCCTAAAATTAATGTGATGATGGCAGTAAACACCGTAATCAAATTTAAATACACACCCGCATGGCTAGGACCAACTTTTTTTACAGCCATGTTCCAAAAAGCAAAGGAACAGACCGATGGAAATAGCCACATATAGATGATTCCGGTAATCCCTTTCACACTTAATTGGGTCATATCCATCGGTTGCAAGAAAAGAAATGGAAATAAAAAAATGACACTAAGAGCAACAGAACTGGCTGTTGCTGTAATAGGAGGAACAGCTAATCTTTTTCCGATAATCGAGTAAAAGACCCAGCATAAATTAGCCGCTATCATCATTAAATCCCCGCGGTTATATGTTGTTTGAAAGATCCATTCTAAATGTCCCTTCGTTAATATGAAAAGCACTCCGATAAGGGAAAGGGCAAACCCTACAACATTAGTCCAGCTCATTCTTTCTTTCAATATAAGAAAAGAAAAAAACACCATCATAGCTGGATTCAGTGCATTTACCAAGGAAGCATTCATTGGCGATGTGTATTCTAATGCGCCGTAAAGCAAGAGGTTGTATCCGATAACACCAAGAAGCCCCATGCAACTTAATGATAACCAAGAATTTTTCAATACTTTGCGGTAATTAGGCCGTTCAACGAAATAAGAAATAGGAATGAGAAAAGCTAAGGATAAAAACCACCTAGTAAAAGTAATCCATAGTGAACTCATCTCGGAAACGACGTATTTTCCAAATACATAGTTCCCTGCCCAAAATAAATTCGCCAAAATTAAAAATATTCTCTCCCTCATAGCAAGATCCCCTATCTATTTTTAATGATATTCCCTATTTTACCAAATAACTGCCATAATGTGTTATGAAATGCATGGGATGGTGAAGAGTATAATAATGCATTAAATACCGATTTTGGTTTATATTTCTTGGACATAACAAGAAAGTTTAAGTGATTTTTACGGAAAAGGTGTTAAAGTTTAAAGTTTAAGAAGAATTCATGGTTGGAGGGAAAGGATTGAGGCGTTATAATAAAACTAGTTTTATAACGGATTTTATGGAAGCGTTTACTGATGGTGGTAGCTACTAAGGGAGAGGGAATTTTTTGTTTATGAGCGTTATTAGGTAATATTAAGAACGGAACCCCTGTGATGAAACAGTAGAACATTGTGGTGAAGGATGAGGGCGATGAAGTTTGAAGAGAGAGTGCAAATTTATGCTCATAAGTTGAATGAGACCGATGATCAAATTGTTGACTATATCCTTAGTCATCGACAGGAAATAGTAAATATGTCGATACAGAAATTATCTAAAAATCTATATACTGTCCCGAATACAATCGTGCGACTTGCGAAAAAGTTAGGGTATAAAGGATTCTCTGAGTTAAAAACGGCTTTGGTGTTAGAAGATCGTTTAAAAACGTTCGATATCACGAAAATTTCCGATCATATATTCAAAACGTATGACATGATCGATATGGATACGATAGATATGGCTGCAAGAAAAATTTACGAGTCAAAAAGAACCCTATTTTACGGTGTGGGGGATTCTGCTTATTTTTGTGAAATGATGGCAAAAAACTTGCGATGTGTTGGGAAACAAGCAGAATTTTTTACACAGCGGCATGAGATGATTTACAGTGCCGAACATATTCAGCCTAAGGATCTTATATTTGTGATCAGTGTTTCTGGAGAGACAAAGCAAGTATTAGATGCGGTTACGATTGCCAAGCAAAAGGAAGTGTTTATTGTCAGTCTCACTCATTTAAACGAAAATTCGCTCGCCGCCTTATCGAATCTTCGCCTCTATTGTTGGGCTCCTAAACAGTTTATCAACAAGTACGAAATCACGGATCGTACGTCGTTGATGATTGTATTAAGAAAATTAAGCGAGCATTACTGGAACGGGTATCGTTAGCATGTGCATAAATACACACGGATAGTCACTATATTTGTGAATTTTGTGAAAAAATAAGAAGATTCAAATCTTCTTATTTTTTTTATTTATAATAAAAACAATACGATGGATGAAGGGAAGTGAAAACAAATGGAATTAAAGAAGTTAACGAGCGTGAACTTAATTGATGTAGATGTGGTGCTAACCGATAAAGACGAAGTCATTCGACATTTAGTAAAGAAATTAGCGCACGAAGGAAAACTGTATTCAGAAGAGGAGTTTTATCGTGATGTCATGGTTCGAGAAAAGCTATCTCCAACTGGATTGGAAGCAGGGCTTGCGGTTCCGCACGGAAAGTCAAGCGCTGTCAAAACGGCTTCTTTCGCTGTGGCTAAGTTACAAAAGCCGATTGAAAATTGGGAAAGCATTGATGAAAACAATAAAGTTGATCTTGTCTTTTTGTTAGCGATTCCTAAGGAAGAAGCGGGATCAACACATATTCAATTGCTTGCTGAATTGGCAAAAAGAATTTCAAATCCGGAATATAGAAAGCGATTACAAAACTGTACAAGTGCAAAGGAATTATATGAAAACTTAGATGGCTTTCATCAAACGGATGAGGAAAATCACAGTATAAGTGAATCAACTATGATTGTTGCTGTCACGGCTTGTCCGGCAGGGATTGCCCATACGTATATGGCAGCCGAAGCTCTTCAAAGGGCTGGAAATGAAGTGGGGGTTACCGTATATGTGGAAAAGCAAGGGGCAAATGGAATTGAAGACTCTCACACAGACGAGCAATTAAGAAAAGCAGATGTAGCGATTTTTGCTGCTGATGTGGCGGTGAAAAACGAAGAAAGATTTGCTCATCTACCAATCTATCGAATAACGGTAGCCGCTCCGCTAAAAGACGCAAAAGGAGTGATCCAAAAGGCGCTCGAAACAGCGAAAAGTAAGGAGAAAACGGAGTATCAACCACAAAAAAGGGAATCTCGTGAAGATACGACATCATGGAAAACGGAAATCAAGAATTCGATTTTAACAGGCATTTCTCATATTATACCAATTATTGTTGCTGGGGGAATGATTTTAGCTTTTACGGTTTTAGTTGCCCAAGCATTTCATTTGCAGGAATTGTATGATACGGAAAACTCATGGTTATGGATGCTCCGAAAATTGGGCGGAAATATGTTGGGAACATTGATGATTCCAGTATTATCTGCTTATATGGCTTATTCCATTTCTGACAAACCGGCGCTAGGACCGGGATTTGCGGCGGGAATCGCAGCGACCATGATTAACAGCGGATTTTTAGGTGGAATGCTAGGGGGGTTTTTAGCCGGTTATATCATTAAGTTTTTGAAGAAAAAGTTGCCGCCTAAAGGTACGTTCTCAGGCTTTATTAGCTTTTGGGTTTATCCGGTTGTAGGTTCTCTTGTCGTAGGAGCATTAATGCTTTTAGTATTTGGCAAACCGATTGCCGGATTCAACAATATATTGCTACATTGGTTAGACAACCTTTCGGGAAACAATGCGGTTGTACTGGGAGCAATTTTAGGAATTATGGTCTCATTCGATTTGGGGGGACCTGTTAATAAGGCTGCCTATACGTTTTGTATCGGAGCGATGGCTAGCGGGAATTTTATTCCATATGCGGCATTTGCTTCGGTAAAAATGGTGTCGGCGTTTTCTGTAACCGCGGCAACATTATTATTTAAACATTACTTTGAAGAGTATGAGAGGGAAGTAGGGAAATCGACTTGGTTTCTAGGATTAGCAGGGATTACGGAAGGGGCTATACCGTTTATAATCGAGGATCCACTCCGGGTGATTCCATCCCTTTGTATCGGGTCAGCTGTAACAGGTGCAATTGTAACCGTTTCAAAAATTGGATTAAATGTTCCGGGAGCGGGCATTTTCTCCTTATTTGTTTTGCAAGGAGCTCCGTTGCTGAAAGCGGGGATGATTTGGCTAGGAGCTGCGTTCATCGGTGCGTTTATCTCTACGGTACTTTTAGTGGTCACTCGTATTCATAAATTTAAAAGACAACAATTGCAAAGCTAGTGAGGTGGATGTTTTGAAAAAGTATGTTCATATTGTTCCGCATATGCATTGGGACCGAGAATGGTATTTTTCGGCTGAAGAATCGAGAATTCTTCTTGTAAATAATATGGAAGAAATTTTAGATATGCTTGAAACAAATCCGGACTACCCCCATTATGTGTTGGACGGGCAAACGGTTGTGTTGGAAGACTATCTTGCCGTAAAACCAGAATATAAAAAGCGAATCCAAAAGTTAGTCCAACAAGGCAAATTAATCATAGGCCCTTGGTATACACAGACGGACGAAATGGTCGTTGGCGGGGAGTCGATTGTTCGAAACCTTTTATACGGACTAAAGGATTGCGAAGAGTTTGGAGAGCCGATGAAAATAGGTTATCTTCCGGATTCATTCGGGCAATCTTCCCAACTGCCGCAACTATTAAATGGATTTGGCATTCAGCGGGCAATTTTTTGGCGGGGAATTTCGGAAAGACACGGGACCGATCAAACGGAATTTTATTGGGCAAGCGATGAAGGGTCAAGGGTACTTGTTCAAGTATTTCCACTGGGATATGCGATAGGAAAATATCTTCCAACAGATGAAGCAAAATTAAAGAAGCGTATGGATACGTACTTTTCGGTGTTAGATCGGAGAGCGACTACCGACCATATTATTATTCCAAACGGACATGATCAAATGCCGATTCAAAAGAACATTTTTGACGTAATAGAAGTATTACGGAAATTATATCCGGAAAGAATTTTCTTTTTAAGTCGTTACGAACATATCTTTGACGAATTAGAAAAACAAGAGGGGCTGGCAACGATAAAAGGAGAGTTTTTAGACGGAAAATATATGCGAGTACATCGAAGCATTTACTCAACAAGGATGGATATTAAAGCAGCAAATACAAGAATCGAAAATAAGATAACGAATATTTTAGAACCGTTAGCTTCCATCGCGTCGACTCTTGGGTTTGCGTATCACCATAAATTAATCGAGTTAATTTGGAAAGAGATGATGAAAAATCACGCTCATGATAGTATAGGCTGTTGCTGCTCCGATAAAGTGCATCGTGACATTATGTCTCGATTTTTCATAGCGGAGGAGAAAGCCGATCAACTCATTTCATTTTATATGAGAAAAATAGCGGACGCGATGCCTTGTGATCAATCATTAGATAAATTAGTTGTATATAATTTTCTTCCTTATGAAAGAAATGAACCGATTCAGGCGGAAATTACAACAAAAATAGCAAATTTCAAGTTAGTGGATGAAAACGAAAATGAAATTGATTTCGAGGTTGTGAAAAAAGAAACGATAGATCCGGGACTGGTCGATAGACAAATTGTTCATTATGGAAACTATGATCCGTTTGTTCGATATACCATTCAGTTTCAAGACGACATTCCGGCGATGGGATACAGAGCCTATTTCATAAAAGAAGCGGATACAATGATCAAGAATGTATCCGAAGAAGTAAATCAAATCGACACGGAGTTCTATTCTTTAACGGTGAATGAAAATGGTACGTTGAAGATTTATGATAAAACATTACAGCGTACGTTTGATAATGTACTATTGATAGAAGATATGGCGGACGATGGAGACGAATATGACTATTCTCCCTTACTGAACGATTTTATCGTGCTCAGTGATGATGTAAAAGCACAGTACTCCATGCGGCAGAATCAGTACTTTGCTTATGTGGATATTCATTACCAATTACCTGTACCAGCCAATATCGAAAGTCGTAAAGCAAAGCGGCGTGATAGTTTTATTGATGTCAATATTCAATTAACGGTCCCGATGAATAAACCGATCATTGATGTAAAAATGGATATTGAAAATATTGCGAAAGACCATAGAGTAAGAGCATACATTCCAACTGGAATCTCATCAACCTATGCAATAGCGGATAATCAATTCGGAAATATAAAAAGACGAGTTGTCGATCCAGCTATCGAAGTTTGGGAAACAGAAAATTGGGATGAAAGACCCGATTCGATTTATCCAATGTTAAGCTATGTGGGCTTGTCAAATGAACATTATGGAGTAGCGGTGTTAACCAACAGTACGAGAGAGTATGAAATTGTAGGAGAGCACTACGACACAATAGCGGTTACGCTTTTTAGAAGTATCGGCTATCTTGGAAAGGAAGACATAGTGAGAAGACCGGGACGACCATCGGGTATCAAAATGGAAACACCGGATTCTCAAATGATAGGAAGCAATAAAGTGCATTTTGCGATCACTACTCATCAAGGGACAACGGTACAAGCGAATGTGGCAAAGAGAGCTAAAGAATTTTTAACCCCGTTATACACGTATAATAAAATGCCGTATGATGCCATGAAGATGAATAATGTCGACTTTCATGTGCCATATCAGTATAGTTTATTTGAACAAAAAGATCCGTATATCGTCTTAAGTGCCGTCAAACGAAGCGAAGACGACTCGGGCATTATCGTTCGCTTTTACAATCCTTCTGAAGCAGAGAAAAAAGCGATATTTCAGTGGAAGGGCCCGCTTACCCAAATTCAAAAAACGAACTTAAATGAGAAGATCATTGCTTCTATTGCATACCATCCACATAAAGAATTTGAAGTGAACGTTAAACGCAATCAAGTCCAAACCGTTTTGGTTCAACTATGATCGTAAAGCCAAACAATGATTCAAAAGAAAAGCGAAATGGACCGTAATTACGTGCATTTCGCTTTTCTTATTACAACAAACCCATTGTAAGTTGAAAGAATTACCTATGTTTCAAGAAAAAAACGGAATATTTTTGATAAGCTTTCATAGAGCTTGTTTTTGCGCGCGAAATCATTATCGTCTTTTTGCAATTGTGGCATAATGAAAAGCCCGATAAAAAAGGTGGCAATAATATATAATGTTAAATAATTGATCTTGATAAACGATTTGTGCAATACGCAATCATTGATGACTAGATATAATAGTAATAAAAAGTTGGAACATAAAAAAGTCATCAAAATTAACGTTCTTATATTGTCATTGACTCTTTCATCTTCTATCTCTTCCCCGCTTAATTTCTTTTTCCTCGCCTTTAATAAACGAGAAATTCCATATCCCAATAATGCGGCTAAAAAGCTTAGCCATTGAATTTCTCTAACAGCGAGACTTAAAATACCAAAAGAAATCAAAAAACTTAATGAAAATGCGAATATCGACCTTTTCCACTAAGCCTTACTCCCCTTTTCAATGTTCTTCAAGCCAAAAGAGTTCATCCAGCGGTTTTTCTAAGTATTTGCTTAACAATAAGCATACTTTTAAGGAAGGATTATATTTTTCAGCTTCGATTAAATGTAACGTTTGTCTTGTAATACCGGCCTTTTTCGCTAGTTCTGCTTGTGTTAAGTTTCCTTTTTCAATTCGTGCTAATTTCACTTTATTTCTAATGATTGGTTCTTGCATATAAACAATCACCTCTATATTGATTGTAACATATTTTTTACATATGTAAATTATATATTACATATTGTGAGGATGGAAAAGAAACGAAAGGTAAATAAGTATCAAAAGCATCATCTGGTTTGTTTTTCCGATTATGAATGGTATGATTGGTTTGAATGTGATTGGCCACGACAGCTAGGAAGGGGGAGAGGGATGAAGCAGCTAAGTATTCTGTCAAAAATTCAAAATCATATGGAGCGATTTTCTCCGGCGGAAAAAAAGGTAGCGATGTATATTATGGAACATGCAGAGCTCGTTCCGAATATGACAACGAAGGATATATCGAAAAATGCTGGGGCGAGTGAGGCAAGTGTTGTTCGCTTTTGCAAAACGATCGGCATAGGCAGCTTTAAAGCATTGAAATTAACCCTTGTCCGTGAGTTAACGATCGCGGATATGAACATTAACGACTTTTCCATTATTGAAAAGAAAGATACGCCGTTCGACTTGTTTAATAAGGTGACGTATGTCAATAAAGCGGCTGTTGAATCAACAACAGCGACAATAGATAGAAAGGAATTAGAAAAAGCAGCGGAAGCGATGGTAAAGGCAAAAAAGATTTTATTTTACGGAGTGGGCGGGTCGGCAGCCTCTGCGTTAGATGCTTGTTATAAGTTTACAAAACTTGGGTATGTGTCAATGATGTCTCACGATTTTCATATGATGATTCCACTCATTGCGAATTTGGAACCGAATGATGTCCTAGTGGCGATTTCAACATCGGGAAGAACGAAGGATGTATTGGAGATTGTTCAATTTGCGAAGAAGAAAAGCGCAACAGTCATTGCGATTACAAAACTCGATCCATCCTCTCCATTATATAAAGAAGCAGATATTAAATTATGTGTACCTGATGTGGAACAAGACCACCGAATCGGAAGTATGGCATCAAGAATGACGCAACTGAACATAATTGATGCGCTATATTTAATTACATTTCACCAGATGGGCAGTAGCGTGATTGAAAAGTTCCATGAAGCAAGAGAGGAAGTTGTTCGATTGCGAAGATAATGAAATTTTATTTCAAAAAGGCCGATATGGTTAGCACGAGAAGGGAGTAATTTACATTTCCCTTCTTTTTTTTCTGGATGAAAGAATTTTCGGGGAAGATAAGAAAAAGATTGTTTTTTTATTTCGTGTTGATAAAATAAAAATATGAAATAAAATTTCAATCTGAGAAGGTGACGGCATGTTAGAACACTTAACGACAGAGCAACGTAACAAAAAAACATGGAACTTAGACGAAATGACGACAAAAGAAATTTTACAAATTATGAATGAAGAAGATCAGACGGTAGCAGTGGCTGTTTCCAAAGAACTTGACCAAATTGAAAAACTCGTTCACAAAGTGATTGCTTCTTTTCAGCAAGGTGGGCGACTCATTTATATGGGCGCTGGTACAAGCGGGCGGCTTGGCATTTTGGATGCGGTGGAATGCCCGCCGACGTTCGGGACTGACCAAAGCATGGTACAAGGATTAATCGCGGGTGGGTTGGAAGCGTTTACAAATGCTGTTGAAGGAGCGGAAGATAACGAGGAGATGGCCGTAGAAGATTTACAGGCTATTGGTGTAACGGAAAAAGATACAGTTATTGGTATCGCAGCAAGCGGGCGTACACCGTACGTTATCAGCGGATTAAAATATGCAAAAAAAGTAGGTGCAACGACAGGAAGCCTTGCTTGTAATAAAAATGCTGAAATAAGCAAGTATGCCGATGTCAGTATTGAAGTAGAGACAGGTCCGGAAATTTTAACAGGTTCGACGCGTCTGAAAGCAGGCACAGCCCAAAAGTTCGTGTTAAATATGATTTCCACTGCATCTATGATTGGGATTGGAAAAGTGTATAAAAACCTCATGGTAGACGTACAATCTACTAATAGTAAATTAATAGAACGCTCAAAACGCATCATCATGCAAGCAACGAATGTGGATTACGAAACGGCAACGCACTATTATGAAGCTGCCCACCGTCATGTCAAAACAGCCATTATTATGATTTTACTGAAGTGCAGCTATGAAGAAGCGCTTCAAAAATTGCAGAAAGCAAATGGGTTTGTTCGCAAAGCTTTAATCTAATTATTTTTAGGGGGAGAGGATTCACATGAAACATGAGCAACGAATGGCCGTTGAGATTGTGGAGCGACTCGGAGGTGCGAACAATATTTCTAGTATAGCCCACTGCATGACACGTCTTCGTATGACCTTACGTGATGAAACAAAAGCGGATGTAGCGGGAGTGAAACAGGTAAAAGGAGTTATGGGAGTCATTGAGGATGAAACGCTGCAAATTGTAATCGGTCCTGGCATTGTCAACAAAGTCGCTATGGAAATTGGCCAATTGGCAGGGTTACATCTTGGAGAAGTGGTCGAGGAAGAAATGGACATTGCAGCTAAGAAAAAGGCAGAATTTCAGCAAAGAAATCAAGCCCCATTTAAACGTTTGCTTCGCAAGATTGGTAGCATTTTTATCCCTCTTATTCCCGGATTAGTCGCATCAGGAATCATTAATGGGATTGCGAACTTTGCGAAAAACGCAGGTGTTGCTCCAACGGAAACATGGTTACAAATTTTGCTGCTCATTGGCGGAGGGATCTTTGCTTCTTTAGGAGTGTTAGTCGGATTCAATACGGCAAAAGAGTTTGGGGGTACCCCGGTATTAGGAGCGATTGCAGGAATTTTAATTTTTAATCCAGCGCTTGCAGATATTAAACTATTTGGGGAAGCGCTTACACCTGGGCGTGGCGGATTATTTGCGGTGATGTTTGCTGCTTGGCTAATGACAGTCGTAGAAAAAAATGTCCGCAAAGTGGTTCCTAATGCTGTAGATATTATTGTGACACCATTGATTACCGTATTGGTAGTATGTCTATTAACCATTGTTGCGGTACAGCCTGTCGCCGGATTATTATCTACAGGGATTACTAGCGGAATCAAAGCGGTGCTTGATATTGGAGGTGCTGTCGCCGGGGCGATTTTAGCGGGGACTTTCTTACCGCTTGTGATGGTAGGACTGCATCATGGATTGACACCGATTCATATGGAGTTTATTAATAGCACAGGAGTCACACCGATTCTCCCGATTTTAGCCATGGCCGGAGCCGGCCAAGTGGGGGCGGCTATTGCCATTTTTGTGAAAACGAAAAATAAACGGTTACGCAATATTATTAAAGGAGCTTTGCCTGTAGGATTTTTAGGAATCGGAGAACCATTATTGTATGGGGTGACGTTACCGTTAGGAAGACCATTTCTTACAGCGTGTCTTGGAGCGGCGGTAGGAGGCGCTTTCCAAGCAGTAATGAAAACAGCTGCGCTCGGAATCGGAGTTTCCGGTTTATCACTGATCCCATTAATTGCAGAAAATAAATATATTATTTATTTCATAGGGTTGTTGATTGCCTATACATTTGGATTCATCTTCACTTATTTCTTCGGATTTAAAGAAGAAATGGCAGAAAACATGTAGCGGGAGGAGGGACATCTCCCTCCTATTTCTGCGAATGGAGGAGGCTTCATGCTTGGAATCTCTATTTATTTATCCAGCCAAACGATGAAAAAGAATGAAGTATGGATTCACAAAGCCAAAACGTTTGGATTTCGGGAAATTTTTACTTCTCTTCATATTCCTGAAGATGATCCGGGGGTGTATAAAGATCTTCTGCGAACGATTGGAAATGAAGCGAAACGGCATGGAATGGAACTAATAGCCGATGTTTCTCCGAAGTCGTTTCAATATGTAGGAATCCGTCCGTGCGACCTTAGTATATTAGTAGACTGGGGAGTATCTGGTTTGCGGCTAGATGATGGCTTTTCCGCTGAGGAAGTGGCTCAGTTTTCACAAATAATAAAAGTAGCGTTGAACGCTAGCACGATTTCAGAAGAAGAGCTGCAATTACTAAAATCTCATCGCTTGCATTGGGACAATGTGGAGGCGTGGCATAATTTTTATCCTCGTCCGGAAACCGGGCTATCGAAAGATTACATGATAAGAAAGAATGAGCGTTTACGGCAATTTGGAATCGGAACGATCGCAGCATTTATCCCGGGAAACAAGGAAAAGAGAGGGCCTTTATACAAAGGACTGCCTACATTAGAAAAACATCGTAATATAGAACCGGTTTATGCTTATTTAGAATTAGTGAGAGACTGCGATATCGATAAAGTATTGATTGGCGATATAAGCATGACCGATGAAACATTGAGACGAATGTCTGAAGTGCATAAGGGGATCATCCCGCTTAGATATAAGCCGATAGTTGTGCAAGAGGACATGTTATCGATGATCGAAACCGTTCATACGAACCGCCTTGATCCTGCTAGAGATGTAATTCGTTCGATCGAATCACGTTCATCTATATTGTGGACGGATGACCTATTAGCACCTTCGAATACGGTAAGAAGGCGGAAAGGAAGTGTTACGATTGATAATACGTTATACGGAAGGTATGCAGGAGAATTACAAATTACGTTAGCCGATTTGCCGCAAGATGAAAAAGTTAATGTTGTCGGCTGCATTATAGAAGAGGATTTGCCTCTTCTTTCCTATGTAAAAGAAGGTCAAGCGTTTCGACTAGTGAGGGTAGAATAAATGGTTCTATGTATACGCTGATGTTAAATATTTGAAATAATCAAGCAAAATCCTTCCCAAAAAATCATAAAAATTTTATAATAATTTTGTCTGTTATTTTAGATAAATTTGGAAGGGAGAGAGGGGTAGATGAAATATCGCAAACTCGGAAGAACGGGGTTAAAAGTAAGTGAGATTAGCTTAGGAAGCTGGCTTACATACGGAAACTCCATTGAAAAAGAAGCAGCAATAAAAACGATTGATAAAGCGTATGAGCTCGGAATTAATTCTTTTGATACGGCAAATGTGTACGCAAACGGCGAAGCAGAAAAGATTGTCGGCGAAGCATTGCGAAAATACCCAAGAGAATCTTATGTTATTGCAACGAAAGTATTCTGGCCTATGGGAGACGGCCCGAATGATCGTGGGCTTTCAAGAAAGCATGTGTTCGAGCAGCTTCATGCAAGCTTAAAACGCCTAAATTTAGATTATGTCGATATTTACTATTGCCATCGTTATGACACAGAAACGCCAGTTGACGAAACATTGCGAACGATTGACGATCTTGTTCGTCAAGGAAAAGTATTGTATGTCGGTGTCAGCGAATGGACGGCTCAACAAATCCAAGAAGCTCTAGGCACGGCAGATAAATATTTACTTGACCGGATTGTTGTCAATCAGCCTGTTTACAATATGTTAAATCGTTATATTGAAAAAGAAGTCATCCCTGTTTGCGAACAAAATGGCATTAGTCAAATTGTGTTTTCGCCATTAGCTCAAGGAGTGCTGACGGGGAAATATAAAAGAGGCGAAAAAGTTCCTGAAGGAAGCCGTGCGAGCGATCCAAAATCTAATAAGTTTATCAATGATTTGTTGAAAGACGACGTATTAATAAAGGTCGAACAATTACAAACGCTTGCGAACGAATTAGGGATTAAGCTTTCACAATTAGCACTAGCGTGGGTGTTGCGTCAGCCGAACGTTGCCAGTGCATTAATTGGGGCAAGCAAACCAGAACAAGTCGAAGAAAATGTCAAAGCAGTGGATGTTGAACTATCAGATGAAGTCATTGAAAAAATTGAAGAGATTCTTGCGTAAACATAAAAAGAGGCAAACCTAATGGTTGCCTCTTTTTATGTTTAGGATAGAATATTTAATGGCATGAGCCTATCTCATATGTATCGCTATTCGTTCATTCCATATATATGTTTCCCCAGCATATTGATGGCAAGTCCCCTTTTTTAAAAAATGACAATAATGTGTCGGACAAAATGATATTTACTTTTTATTGAATATATGATGTAAGCGCTTTAAGATAGAGGTACAGTATATAGAAAAGGAGAAATGCAACATGACTCATACAACAGAAAATCAGTCTAGTTTTCGTGTAAAGGTTCAACGTTTTGGAAGTTATTTAAGCGGAATGATCATGCCGAATATCGGTGCGTTTATTGCTTGGGGAATTATCACTGCATTATTTATTCCGGCAGGATGGATACCGAATGAAGCATTTGCTAAGCTTGTCAGTCCGATGATTACGTATTTGCTGCCATTATTAATCGGTTATACAGGCGGTAAAATGATTCATGATGTTCGCGGCGGTGTTGTTGGTGCGACTGCGACGATGGGGGTTATTGTCGGTTCTGACATTCCCATGTTTCTTGGGGCTATGATTATGGGACCACTTGGTGGCTACCTCATTAAAAAATTTGACCAACTTATTCAAGGGAAAGTCAAACAAGGATTTGAAATGTTAGTAAACAACTTCTCAGCCGGAATTATTGGTGGAATTTTAACGTTAGTGGCTTTCAAAGGAGTTGGGCCGATTGTTTTAGGATTGAACAAAACGCTAGCTGCTGGTGTTGAGACAATTATCAATCTCAAATTATTGCCGTTAGCAAATATTTTTATTGAACCTGCGAAGGTCTTATTTTTGAATAATGCGATTAATCACGGAATTTTAAGCCCGCTTGGCATCGAGCAGGCAACAAAAACAGGCAAATCGATTCTATTCTTACTTGAAACAAACCCGGGCCCAGGTCTTGGTATTTTGCTTGCTTATTGGTTATTTGGCAAAGGAACAGCTAAACAGTCGGCTCCAGGGGCTGCGATCATTCATTTTCTCGGCGGTATTCATGAAATTTACTTCCCATATATTTTAATGAAACCGGTTTTAATTTTAGCAGCCATGGCAGGGGGAGTAAGCGGTGTTTTAACGTTTACTGTTTTCCATGCAGGGCTAGTAGCGGTTCCATCACCTGGAAGTATTTTCGCCTTGTTAGCGATGACGCCAAGAGGAAATTATCTCGGAGTATTGGCAGGAGTATTTGTCGCGGCAGCTGTCTCTTTCTTTGTGGCATCTATCTTTTTGAAATCTACTAAAAATACAGAAGAGGAAGATTTGAATAAAGCCGCTGAAAAAATGCAGCAATTAAAAGGGAAAAAGAGCGATGTTGTGGCTTCGCTACAACAAAAAGAAGCGACTGTCCCATCAAAAGTGAAAAAAATTGTTTTTGCTTGTGATGCAGGGATGGGTTCAAGTGCTATGGGAGCTTCGATTATGCGAAATAAGGTACAGAAAGCGGGATTGGACATTCAAGTAACGAATACCGCTATCAACCAACTTCCGGGAGATGCTGATATTGTGATTACCCATAAAAATTTAACAGAACGTGCGAAAGAGAAATTACCAAACGCTTTCCATGTTTCGGTTGAAAATTTCCTAAATAGCCCGAAATATGATGAGTTAATCGAAAGTTTGAAAGAAAGTCGCGAATAGGGGAGAAAAAGGCTTCCCCTATTCGTTATGTTTTTAGCCGTTCATGATTTATTAAAAAATGGCAACAATAAGGAAGACGAAAAAGGAATATCTATTTGTTGTAATAGAGAGAGAAACACTCTAAAATCCCTTTTGAAAGATAATTTTTCATTCTAAATCATGTCAACAATGGTTGCTTGAGACGGTGGGTGAAGAAGCGATGTATATATCTGCGCGAGAGAGAAAAATACTCGATATTTTATTATCTCATGATAAAGGAATCACAGTAGGGGAGCTTGCACAACAGCTGAATGTCAGCAATCGTACTGTTCATCGGGATTTAAAAGGGATAGAGTGCATTTTAGGAGATTACAATTTGCAACTTATAAAAAAGGCAGGGGTTGGCATTCAAGTAACTGGAGACGAAGACAGGAAGAAAGAGTTGCAAATTCATCTATTTCATTTGTCCCATACTGAGTACACACCGGAAGAGCGCCAAATTATTATCCTCATTACTTTACTAGAAGCAATAGAGCCCGTAAAGCTTTTATCTCTCGCGAATGATTTAAATGTTACTGTAGCAACCATTAGCAATGATTTAGATAAAATAAGTGAAAAAATCGAAAAACACGGGCTTTCTCTTATTCGTAAAAGAGGATATGGGGTTGAGATCGCAGGTGCTGAATTAGCGAAACGGGCGATGATGAGTGAGTTATTATTAAATCATTTTAATGAATACGAGTTTCTTTCGTTAATGAAAGAATCGATTCAAAAAAAGTCGGCAGATACCCTTAATACGGTTACTGAAAAACTTCTCGGACTCGTTGATAAGAAAAAGTTATTAACCATTGAAAAGCAAATTGAAGACATGAAAGATGAGCTTCCTTTTACGATTGCTGATAGTTCGTATATTGCTTTAGTTGTCCATCTAGCCTTAGCCATTGAGCGGATTATTCAAGGAGAACCGATTAATTTCGATCCACAATACTTGGAAACGATTCGCGCGACGAAGGAATTCGAAACGGCCGAGAAAATTGCCCGCTCATTGGAACGTGCATTCCATATAACGATACCGAATGAAGAAATCGGTTATATGACGATGCATTTAATGGGAGCAAAACTTCGAGATCGCCAAGGCCATATGTTAGAAGAAGCGAGTTTTGAAGTGGGCATAAAGGCACAAGAATTGATTCGTGTAGTAAGTGATGAACTAAACATAGATTTAACGAACGATTATCCTTTATATGAAGATTTGGTCATTCATTTGAAGCCAGCCCTTTATCGCATCCGACATAACATGGGAATTGCTAACCCGCTTTTGGAAAAAATTGTTCAAGATTATTCTGAGCTTTTTTCTACACTAGAAAAAGGAGTCAAAAAAGTATTTCCTGATTTAACAGTTCCGAAGGAGGAAATCGGTTATTTAGTTCTTCACTTTGCTTCCGCTTTATTAAGGGAAAAGCAGGGACTGCATGCATTAGTTATATGTTCCAGCGGTTTAGGCACTGCCAAAATATTAGCAACGAGATTGAAAAATGAAATTCCTGATATTGCACACATTGAACAAATATCTGTCTTTGAATTAGGAAAGGTAGATACGAATCAATACGATCTCATTGTTTCGACAGTGCCAATTCATAACTTCACAGAACCGTATTTTGTCGTTAGTCCGATGCTGCAAGAAGATGAGATTGCCTCTATTAAACAGTTTCTTAAAAATCGGAGACTGGTATTTCCGAAAGCGCGTACTCAGCATTTGGGCGAAGGTGCAGCAAAAGTGATTGAGAATCTCAGTTCGATTCAAAAAATGAGTGAAACGATTGTGCAGATTTTGAATGGTTTTACTTTACAAGAATTAGATAGCGGTTCCATTCAAGAAGCGTTATCCGAAGCGTGCCGCCAATTATATGAAAGAGGAATTATTCGCAATGCGGAGCAAGTTCTTACTGAATTGTTAAACAGAGAAAAAATGGGCGGTTTGGGAATACCAGAAACCTCCCTTGCTTTGTACCATACTCGAAGTTCAGGGATTCTTCTTCCTTCTTTTACTATTTATACATTAACGAAATGGCAAACGGTAAAAGGAATGCATGAAAAACAGATGAAGGTGAACAAAATTTTATTACTTTTAGCACCGGAGTCGGCGGCCCAAGAGACGATTTCTGTTTTAAGCCACATTAGTTCTTTAGTGGTTAAAGATGAAGAAAGTATGGACGTATTTGTATCAGGAAATAAGGATCGACTTTACTCTTTTTTGAGCCATCATTTAGGAAAATTTTTTTACGAACATATTCAATATCACAAGGAGTGAATGACATTGTCGATGCCAATTTTAAAGAAAGAAAATATTGTGTTACAAGCATCAGTAGCAGATAAAACAGAAGCTATCCGTTTAGCGGGAACCGTTTTAGCCGATCAAGGTTATGTAGAAACTTCTTATATTGATAAAATGTTTGAACGAGAAGCGTTGACATCTACGTATATGGGCAACTTTGTCGCTATCCCTCATGGCACAGAGGATGCGAGAAATCTCGTGAAACATGCAGGAATTTCTATCGTGCAAATCCCTGATGGAGTTGATTTTGGGGATGGAAATATAGCGAAAATATTGATTGGGATTGCCGGGAAAAATGATGAGCATTTAGAAATCCTCTCAAAAATCGCGATTGTTTGTTCAGAGGAAGAAAATGTGGAAAAAATGATAAAAGCAGCAAGTGAAGAAGATATCCTTCACCTTTTGAGCGGGGTGAATTAATATGTTAGCGATTCATTTTGGTGCAGGAAATATTGGAAGAGGATTTATTGGCAGCTTACTTTCTCAATCTGGTTATGAGGTTGTATTTGTCGATGTCAATGATGAAGTTGTTCGTTTGTTAAATGAGAAAAAGGAGTATCGTGTTCTTATTGCTGATGAATCCAGCAAAGAGCAGCTCATTCGCAATGTTTCCGCTGTTAACAGTCAGAAAGAATACAATAAGGTCATTGATTATTTGACAAAAGCGGATTTAGTAACAACAGCGGTTGGACCGAATGTTTTGCCAGCCATCTCGTCTGTGCTTGCGGAAGGGCTTCGTAAGAGATTATCAGTGAATCAAAAACCGCTGAATATTATCGCGTGTGAAAATATGATCGGCGGAAGTGCTTTTCTAAAGGAACAAGTTTTTGAAAAGATTTCAGAAGAAGAAGCAAAGTTATTTGAAAAGCATTACGGTTTTCCTAATTGCGCAGTTGATCGCATTGTACCGAATCAAAAACATAGTGATCCGTTAACAGTAGTAGTTGAACCGTTTTTTGAATGGGTTGTCGAAAAACAAAACTTAGTCGGAGAGATTCCAACTGTAACAGGCGCCCAGTTTGTGGATGATTTACTGCCTTATATTGAGCGAAAGCTTTTCACTGTGAATACGGGGCATGCAATTTCTGCTTACTTAGGTTATTACAAGCAGTTCCAAACGATAAAAGAAGCAATGGAAGATGAAGAAATTCGTTCCGATGTTTACAAGGCACTACACGAATCAGGAGCTGTGTTAGTGAAGAAATATAAATGGAATGAAGATGAACATAAGTCATATATAGAAAAAATTGTTCAAAGATTTACAAATCCTTCCATTTCGGATGAAGTGGTAAGAGTGGCACGTTCACCGATTCGCAAGCTTGGAGCCAATGACCGTCTCATTGGTCCGGCTAAGCAATATTATGAATTATTTACGGAAGTACCGGCTGGTTTGATAAAAGGAATTGCAGCGCTGTTATTGTTTGATTATAAAGAAGACCATGAAGCGGTGGAATTGCAAAAGACAGTAGAGACAGCGGGAATAGAAGGTGCCCTTTTACAATATTCTCAGTTGGAAAAAGACCATCCTCTTGTTGATGCCGTCAAGAAGCAAGTGCAGTTGTTAAAAAAAGAACAGTAAACAGAAATTTATCACCTGCCATTAACCGATCGTTATCGGAAGATGGCAGGTGTTTTTTATAGCTGATTTGCCAAAATTTTCGCGTGCTTCATCTAAATGTTGCTGAAGCTTTTCGGAGCAACAAGCATATTTGTTTACTTGCTGTAATTGATCGGATTTTCAGTAAACAAAATGAACAAAATTGTTTTTATTTTCAAAAACTCATCATTCAGGAAATTGCTAATATAATTACTTTCAAATATGTAAGCGTTATCAAAAAATAAATGTTGCGGGGGGAGAAAAGGTGAAAAAGTGGATGAGTTTCATTGTGATGGGAGTTGCGATGTTCGTGCTTAGTGCTTGTGGAAGCAGCAATGTTACGAAAGAGTCTAATCAACATTCGAATTATCCAACAAAGCCGATTGTGTTCGTAGCTCCTTCGGGGGCTGGAGGAGGTTGGGATTTAACGGCAAGGGCGGTTACGAAAGTGTTGAATGAGACGAAACTCGTTAAACAAACGATGACGGTGGAAAATAAGCCGGGCGGTGGCGGAGCTGTGTTTATGGCGGAATATGCGACACAAGATAAAAACAATGATTATAAGTTGTTTGTGAGTTCACCGCCGATTATCATTAACAACTTAAAGGCAGAAGGAAACAGCCCATTCGGTTATAAAGATACTACTCCGCTGGCTCAGCTTACGAAAGATTTTGGAGCCATTGTTGTCAAGGCAGACTCGAAATTTCAATCTTTGCCTCAATTGATCGACGAGATTAAGAAAAAGCCTAAGTCTGTAACGATAGCGGGCGGATCTGCACCTGGTTCAATGGATCATTTAATTGCGATTCTTCCGATTTATAAATCTGGAATTGACCCGAAGATAGTAAAGTATGTCTCATATGACGGTGGTGGAGAGGCGATGGCTGCTCTTCTCGGAGGAAATGCTGATGTGATTGCGACAGATGCTTCTTCAGTTGAGGAGTATGTCAAAGCTAGAAAAGTGAGGGTTCTTGCCGTTTCTGCTCCTGAACGTCTTGGTGGCAATTTAAAAGATGTTCCTACGATGAAAGAACTTGGAATTGATGCGGAATTTACCATCTGGAGAGGCGTATTTGGAGCAAAACAAATGTCTGACGATGCGAAAAGGTTTTGGGAGGACACGTTCAAAAAGTTATCTGAACACGAGAAATGGAAAGAGGAGCTGACAACGCAAGGGTGGCAGCCTGAGTACAAAGGTTCCGATGAATTTGTGCAATTTTTGCAGGAACAGGAGAAGCTCATTAGGGATATGTTAAAGTCGTTAGGAATGTATAAGTAAGTGAATGGGTTCTGCCTTGCCTTTTTAAAGAGAAGATAATCCGAAAAACAAACGGAGGTGTGGGAATGAGCAAAACGTTCGACCGCTTTGCAGCAGTAGCTTTCTTAGCGATTGGGGTGCTATTTATGTTAGAAAGTCTACGAATCTCTAAAAGTGCATACGGAAGTGCCGTAGGTCCCAATGTCTTTCCTTTTTTGTTAGGTCTTGTTCTCGCTTTGCTAAGTATAAAGCTATTACTAGAAACATTGCGCTATGATGTTGCGAATACATCTAGGAGAGAATTGCAATATAAGAAATTTTTCGTCATTCTCATTTCTTCTATATTATATGCGATGTTGCTTGAACATGTTGGTTACATTATTACAACGTTTCTCTTTCTTATAATTGGATTTCAAACGATCCAAAGAGGGGATATATGGAAATCAATAATCATTTCAGCGTGTTTTTCATTTGGTGTTTATGTTGTATATGTAAAACTACTGCAAGGTACGTTGCCGAGTTGGCCGGTCTGGTTCAGTTAAGGAGGGAGTAAAGTGGAAGCGATTACTTTTCTTTTCGATGGGTTTCAAACGGCGTTACAGCCCCACAATTTGTTATTTGCTTTTATTGGCGTGCTCATTGGCACGGCCGTAGGTGTTTTACCGGGAATTGGTCCGATGAGTGGGGTTGCCCTTTTGATACCAGTCACTGCCTCGATGACAACGGGATTAGATCCTGCTCAGGCGGCGACCAGTTCGATCATTTTGCTTGCAGGTGTTTATTATGGGGCAATGTACGGTGGATCTACTACTTCAATTTTGTTGAATACGCCCGGTGAATCTTCATCCGTTGTCACAACATTGGACGGATACCAGATGGCAAAGCAGGGGAGGGCAGGCTCTGCACTAGCGATTGCTGCGATTGGTTCGTTTGTCGCTGGGATTGTTTCACTCATTGCTCTTGTGCTTCTTGCCCAACCGCTTTCGAACTTGGCATTGAAGTTTGGTCCGGCAGAATATTTTTCCTTAATGCTTCTTGGATTAGCAGCAGTAAGCGGATTAGCCGGGAATTCAATGACGAAAGCATGGATGATGACTGTTTTTGGTCTATTACTTTCTACCATTGGACTGGACAGTGTTTCAGGGGTAGCTAGATTTACGTATGATATTTCCGTTCTTTACGGAGGATTAGAATTTTTAACCGTCGCTGTCGGGTTATTTGCCCTCGGGGAAGTATTTAAAGCCATCCTTCATAAAGAAAAAAACGATGGGGAGATTGCGAAAATTGGAAGGATTATCCCGTCGAAAGAGGATTTAAAGGAAAGTGCTGGACCGATTGCCCGAGGATCATTGCTAGGATTTTTTGTCGGGGTATTGCCGGGGGCTGGTGCTACTCTTGCTTCATTCTTTTCATATATCGTGGAAAAAAAATTAAGCCAAACACCTGAAAAATTTGGGAAAGGAACGATTGCCGGAGTAGCAGCGCCGGAATCCGCCAATAATGCCGCTTCAGGAGGGGCAATGATTCCGCTCTTAACACTCGGGATTCCCGGTTCTGGAACAACTGCGATTTTAATGGGAGCTTTAATCATGTACAACGTACAGCCGGGTCCGCTCCTTTTCGATGAACATCCGGATGTCGCGTGGGGATTAATTGCCAGTATGTTTATTGGAAATATTATGCTTCTCATTTTAAATATGCCGTTAGTAAAAATATTTGCGAAAATCATTGAAACACCTTCGAAATATTTACTTCCGCTGATTATCGCGATTTCCATTTTCGGTGTATATGCGGTGCAAGTAACGACGTTCGATGTCTTGCTGCTTATTGCCTTTGGGGTGTTCGGATATTTGCTTTCTTCACACGATTTTCCACTTGCTCCTCTTGTATTGGGGCTTGTTCTTGGTCCGATGATTGAAAATAACATGAGAAGAGCCCTTACCTCTTCGAATGGAGATTTTATGATCTTTTTCGAAAAACCGATTTCCCTTGTGCTTATAATCGCCGCCGTTTTATGGGTGCTTGTTCCATTGTTCATGAAATTAAAAGGGAAAAACGTGGTAATTAACGAAGATATGTAGTGGAATGGATGGAAAGACCTGCTGCTTGCGGTGGTTAGTCTTTCTCTATTTTTATACTTACTTATATATGAATAACTCCGTTTGGTTGAAACTTCGTAGCGACTGGAGCTTATGAGTGTCTAGCAGTTCTAACGTGCTAAGCGCTCCTGCCTCTGCATCAGGGACGAATTAACGACTACCCGAATGCAAGAGACATGTTCAAGCAATCATCGGTTTTCAATGGTCTCTGTCTGCTGACCGTATCTTTCTTTTCCGTGTATAGCAGACATGCGATTACATTCAACGCGTTTTACGGTGGCGCTGATTTCGTGCCGCCAACCTTCTACGTTGAGTTTGACAAAGAACAATAGGAGTGCCCTTTATCAACTATTTCTCCTTTTCCTCATTAATCCCGCGAAAGGAGGAAGTACAGGAGTGTTTTGTTAACGCAACACGCACATTCCCCCTCACTTTCATAGAGATTTGCCCTTATGTATTAAAAGAGGGGGCTCCTGTGCAAAGTAAGATGAAATTACAAACGAGACTCATTTTCATAATATGTTCTCTAATCCTTTTTGTCATTTTATTTTTGTCGTTTCTTTTTCAGCATATGTTGGCGGTTACGTTAAAGGAGCAAATGGGAATGCGTGCTTTAAATGTGGCTGAGACGGTTGCTTCTACTCCAATGTTAAGAGATGCGTTTAAGCAAAAAGAGCCACATGTACGAATCCAGCCGTTCGCGGAAGAAGTTCGTCGTAAGACAGGAGCGGAATATGTAGTTGTCGGTAATAAAGAGGGGATCCGTTATTCTCATCCGTTTCCGAATCGTATTGGGAAGAAAATGGTTGGAGGAGATAATGAAGAGGTTCTTCTAGGAAAGCCGATTATTTCGGAGGCGGTTGGCTCGCTCGGTCCTGCGATTAGAGGGAAGGCACCCGTTTTTGACGAGCACGGAGACGTCATTGGCATTGTTTCTGTAGGGTTTCTGATTGAGGACATTCAAACAATTGTTTGGTCATATAAAGTAAAAATTTTTTTGTTGTCTATACTAGCATTATTGTTTGGAGTAGCAGGAGCAATTGTGATTGCGAAAGCGGTAAAAAAAGCCATTCACGGATTGGAACCGAGAGAGATTGGATTACTTTATCAAGAAAAACAAGCAATACTTGAAGCAATTCGTGAAGGTATGATTGCAGTGAATAGTGATGGGTTCATTACGATGATCAATAAAGCAGCCATGTCGATGTTAGGATATGAGAACGAAAATGATGTTTTAGGAAAATACATTTTGCATATTATACCAAATTCCAGATTGCTAGAAGTGATGAGAACCGGAAAGCCAGAATGCGATGCTGAGATGGTGTTAGGGGAACAAATGGTCATTGCCAATCGAATTCCTATTGTAGACCAGAAAGGAAAGGTGATTGGAGCAGTATCTACGTTTCGAAGCAAATCAGAGCTATATCGACTAACAAAAGAACTTTCACAGTTAAAAAGTTACGCTGATGCGCTTCGAGCCCAAACGCACGAATTTTCTAATAAGTTATATTTAATCTCTGGACTTATTCAATTGGAGTCATATGAAGAAGCACTGGACATCATTACGAAAGAATCAAATCTTCAGCAAGATATTGTCCGCTTTATTATGAGTGAAATTCCTGATCCGATTATTGGAGGACTTTTAATTGGAAAATTTAATCGTGCAAATGAATTAAAAATCGAGTTTGATATTGATCGAGAAAGCAGTTTTAAGGATATTCCGAAACGCATGAATCGGGATAATCTCGTAACGATTATCGGTAATATTATCGATAATGCCATGGAATCGGTTTTACGAAATCAGCGGAAAGAGAAGAAAGTGACGGTTTTTCTGACCGATCTTGGCGAAGATTTGATTATTGAAGTCGAAGATACGGGAACGGGGATTCCTCAGGAAGTCGGAGAAAAAATGTTTGAAAGAGGGTTTTCTACAAAGGAAGCGGCCGATCGAGGTTACGGTCTTGATTTAGTGAGAAAGTCACTAGAGGCGCTACACGGACATATCACGTATCAAACTGAGCTAGGACGAGGTACTCTTTTTACCATTATGATTCCAAAACAGAGATGAGAGAGGTGTTTCCAATTTGATCCGTGTTCTCATTGTGGAAGATGACAAGCGAATTGCAGAGATTAATCGGCGATTTGTGGAAAAAGTAGCAGGCTACGAAGTCGTTGGAATTGCTATAAATGAACAAGAAGGGAAGGAACTAGTTGAAGTGTTAAAACCCGATCTTATCCTTCTTGACATTTATTTTCCTGATATGAACGGGATTCATTTTCTTAAATGGATTCGAGAGCATTTTGCCAACATCGATGTGATTATGATTACAGCGGCGAGAGAAGTAGAAACGCTAAAGCAAGCCATGCATAGAGGAGTGTTTGATTATATTATCAAGCCCATCATGCTCGAAAGGTTTGTAGAAACATTAAACCGATATAAGGAATATTATCAGAAAATGAATGAATTGATAAGTGAAAGAGAAATCATTGGCCAAGATGAAATTGATGAATTGATTCGAAGGGACTATAAATTCATCGATGTTGAAGGTGAACTTCCAAAAGGAATTAATCGTTTGACTCTTGACAAAGTTCTTGCGGCTGTGAAGAAATATAAGGACGGAGTGACGGCAGAAGAAGTGGGCAAGCTCATTGGAGCAAGCAGAACAACGACAAGACGGTATCTAGAATATCTTGTCTCCATTTCAAAGGTAACAGCTGACATTTCGTATGGCTCCGTCGGAAGACCTGAGCGGCTTTATCGATTGAAGAGGTGAGAAAGTCAACAAACTTTTATCATCTTTAAGAGTAAATAGCGGACTAAAATGGCGAGAACAGTTGAAAGCGGCTTATGTAGAGGTTTATAAAAAATTTATAAACTGTTGGATAGGAGAGGACAATGTTCTCTCTCCCTGTTTAACGAAATAAGATCACTTTCAGCAAAGTTAAATGAAAGATTGCGGGTAAGTAATAATGACATTCAAACAGGGGGATTGGATGGATATTCAAATTCCATTTAACATGAACTATTTTTTTAATGACGTATTAAGAGAAGTTCCAGAATCAACAGAGCAGATGGAGCTTGGTGTGCAATATTTAATAGATCAGTTTGAAAAGAGTTCTGGGATGCATAAAGCTAGAATTGCTGGATTACTTGGGGTCTACAGCCGTATATTAAGCTTTTATAATGATGGGAAATATTACTTGAAAAGAGCTATTTCTTTGTACGAGGAATATGGAAATGAACTTTCAGCATTTGTGAATAAGATAAGGTTAGCTCATATTTTTCATTGGAAAAAGCGGTTTGAAGAAGCGGTTGAACTATTTGAATCATTGAGGGAGCAAGCTCTTATAAACCCAAAATATAGTAAATACTTAGATTTTATCTACCAACATTATGGGAAATGTCTCCTTGACCAAGGTAAGTGTAGTGGGGCATTAGTTCAATTTAACATGGCATTAGCTTTACGAGAAAAGAAGGGCAATGAAGATTTAATTGTTTCGACAGCAAAGGCAATAGAATTATGTGAAAGACTCATGAGGTATTGAACGAGTACGTCAGTAAAATGAGAAATACAAAAGGTAAGCAAACATATTAAACAAGATTAACATGCGCTTACCTTCTTAATCGTTTTACATTGTAGGTCTTGATAAACTCGTGGCAAAGGGGGATTTTTTACAATTGATAAGTCATTTTTTCCAGCTGTTCTGCTGACATTACTACGCTAGAAACAGTCTCGTTAATTTCTGTTACAACGTGAACATATCGTTTCATTTCTTCATCAATGTAGCGGTTTTGTTCGCGAATTTGCTTGAGAGACGACATAAATGTCTCAAAAAATTGCTGAATTTTTTCCATATCAGCAGTTCCTTCAGAAACTAATGTTACCATTGATCGCAATGATTCGGAAATGATATCGATTTTTTGGTTAAGCTCATTTAAGATATCAGTCACACCAGACATGGACTGCTTCGTTTGTGACGCTAAATTGCGTACCTCGTTAGCCACGACTGCAAATCCTTTCCCATGCTCTCCCGCACGTGCGGCTTCAATAGATGCATTTAACGATAACATGTTTGTTTGATCGGCAATAGAAGTCACTAAGCTATTAATGTTTTCAATTTTATGAGCGGATTGATGTAGGCTGTGCATGTCCGTTTGGATTTTTTCCATCATGGCTTGAATATTATGAATGGTTGATAATTGATGTTGTAATTTTTGCTGCCCTTCAATTGACTGCTGTTCGCTCAAATGGGCAATTGCCGAGGCTTCCTCAGCGAATTGTAAAATATCAGTCGCTTGGTTTGTCAATTGTGAAACAGAAGAGCTCACTTGGTTGGATACACTAGAAAGTTCTTGAACCGTTGTTTTCAGCTGCTCCTTTAGCTCATTCTTCAATCGATCCACTTGCAGGCGAGCTTCTTCGTTTGCTTTTTCATATTGTTCTAAAACGAGCTGCTGTTCGAAATTCAATATTTTTGTTACAGACTTTATTGCTTCGATTAACAGAAAAGGATCGTGAATGTGTGGTGAAATAACTTCGACAATGTCTAAAAGCAATTGTTGAAACGCACACATATACCATTTTGGTACTAGGCCGATTCGTAAATGTGCCATAGCAATGCGCGTACGTTTTGAAATAAATTCCTCGTCGATTTTCCCGTTAAACATTTCGATGATATGGATTTTGAGCGTTTGTTTCAACCGATCGACAGAGCTATGGCGATTAATAATTTCGAGCAGGGACGGCTCTTTTTGGAGTGTATCGTAAAAGTGCGTCATAATCCAATCGATTTTTTCTTCAATCAACGGTTTTAATTGTGTTAATAGTGTTAAATCCCGCTTTGTTAAGTTAATCATTTCAAGCTGCTTATTGATGATGGCATTCTGCAGACGAATGGGTGCAGCCGGAACATCCGGTATTTTAGTAATGGTGGCAGTGGAGTGTTCTCTTTTTTTTTTGTAAAAACTGAGAAGTTCATTTGCTGTTCGCTCCTCTTTTTAGTTTTTTCAACAATAAAAACAACACAAATATCTTATTGAATATTGAAGAAAAAAGGAATGAGAAGATCATCCTAGTTCATAGCTGTTAACATCCAATAATAGACCAAGCTAGAGTACTATATTTTTTCCTCCATCTTGGTGATTAATATTGTCGAAAGGTTTTATGCATTTGGCACGATTTATTCAAGAATCGTTATATCATCGCTGATTAAGCGGTTATCAAATGTTATTTGGCGAAGTATTGTGGCTTACTTCTTCGATTGTTGGAAAAACAAATCCAAATAGTAACTGTTTTTACTATATAAATAGGACGTAAAAGGCATAGCTTTTCGAATTACTTTTCTTGTCCAATATGATTCACCACGTAATCTCTTTTTATCGTATTGGAAAATCAGGTTGGGCTTATAACATAAGTTTGAACTACCATTTTAATAAATGATTAGAAAAATATTATTAATGATTTGACAGTGAGAAGAGTTAAAAAATGTTGTAAAGCGCTTACAATTGTTGTATAATTCAACTAAACCGGTTTATGAATGTTTTTACGTATTTACTAAATCGATTTAGTAAAGAGAGAAGGGGATATCCTTGAAACAAATAACGATGGCTGATGTCGCGAAATTAGCCAATGTTTCAAAAAGTACCGTTTCTCAATATTTAAACAAGCGATATGACTACATGAGTGAAGAAACGAAGAAACGGATTGAAAAGGCGATTGATGAATTAGGATATCAGCCAAATTTTATTGCACGAAGCTTAAAGCAAAAATCGACCGCGACGATAGGGGTCATTGTTTTCAATATTTTGCATATGCTGACGACGCAGGTGCTTCGGGCGATTGAAGATGTGTGCCAAGAACGGGATTTTCATGTCATCGTCTGCAATACCGATGACGACCCGGAGAAAGAAAAAAAATATATAGAGATGTTACGGGCCAAGCAAGTGGACGGTTTGATTATTTTTCCGACAGGGAAAAACCTTGAGTTATATGAAAAAATGGCAGAGGAACAATTTCCGCTCGTATTTGTTGACCGGATGGTTCCAGGCATCCCGGCAGATGCCATCCTTCTTGATAATCACAAAGCAGCCGCATTAGCTGTCAATCATTTAGTCGAACATGGTTATGAACGAATTGGCATCGTGGCACCGCCGATCGTACCACATGTTATTCCAAGGCTTGAGCGGATCGAAGGATTTAAACACGCGCTTGCTGAAAAAGGGCTTCCAGTCATGGAAGAATATATGGTTGGAATGGAGATTTCACGCATAAAAGAGGGGCTAACGCAACTGTTTTCCTCTGATTGCCCTCCAGAAGCGCTATTTGCGATTAACGATTTAACGCTGATGGAAATCTTGAATTTTGTCAAAGACAATAACATTAGGATTCCCGATGACCTAGCATTAATTAGCATTGATGATGTACCGTTTTCCAATATTTACACACCCACGTTAACGACGATTGCTCAGCCAACGTTTGAGATGGGGAAAAAAGCAGCCGAACGATTGTTTATGCAGATAGATCAAAAAAATGAACACCATCAGCAAATTTTGCGCTTTCCGCCGACGCTAATCCAACGAGGGTCTGTGAAACAACGAACGTAAGAGAAAAGAGGGGGAAGTACGGTGAACAGTAGTCAAGACATTGTCATTGGAGTCGATATTGGAACAACAAGTACAAAAGCAGTAGCATTTGGGGAACAAGGTCATGTGCTTTCGTCTCATGCAATTGATTATCCAATTGTGCAGCCGCATCCTGGCTGGGCCGAACAGGATCCCGATGTTATTTTTTCTGCTGTAGTCAAAAGTGTAAACGCTGTCATTACCAAAGCGAATATTGGTCATGGGCGAATTAAAGCGTTAGGGTTTAGTGCTGCGATGCACTCGCTTATTGCGCTTGATGAGTCAGGCCGTCCTCTTACCCGCTGCATTATTTGGGCGGACAATCGAAGCGGCAAACAATCGGAGAGGCTTTTAAAAGAAATGAATGGATTGGATATTTACAAACGAACAGGAACACCGATTCATCCGATGTCACCTCTTCCCAAATTACTTTGGTTGAAAGAAGAAATGCCTGAATTATTTCGTAAAGCCTATAAATTTGTCTCAATAAAAGAATATGTGTTGTATCGGCTGTACTCTCAATACGTTGTCGATTATTCAATCGCTTCCGCAACTGGTTTGTTTCGACTTGATACGCTTGATTGGGATGTGGATGTTTTACATCTTCTTGGTATTACACGCGAGCATTTGTCCGAACTTGTTCCGACGACGCATATAGTGCGGGGGATGAAGAGAGAATGGGCGGAACAAATGGCGCTTCATCCGGATGTGCCTGTAATTGTCGGAGCGAGCGATGGAGTGCTTGCCAATGTGGGAGTTGGAGCCGTTTTACCGGGAGAGGCGGCGATTACGATTGGAACAAGCGGCGCGGTTCGTACCATTTCTCCCGTGCAAAAAACCGATGAAAAAGGGCGAACATTTTGTTATGCGCTTACGGAACATCATTGGGTTGTTGGTGGACCAACAAACAATGGCGGCATTCTTTTACGATGGTTGCGCGACGAGTTCGGCGGTCAAGAGCGCGAAGTGGCGAAAAAGCTCGGGATTGACCCGTATGACTTATTGACTCAATATGCGCAAAATGTCCCTGCTGGCTCTGAAGGGTTGCTATTTCTTCCGTTCTTATCGGGGGAGCGCGCGCCGTACTGGAATGCGAACGCAAGAGGAACATTTTTTGGCATCAGCCTTCATCATAAACGGGAGCATTTTATTCGCGCTGTCATGGAAGGGGTATGTATGAGCGTATTTTCTGTTGCTCTAGCAATTCGCGATGTAACTGGGCCGTTATCCGAAATTCGCGTGTCAGGCGGATTTGCGAAATCACCGTTTTGGCGGCAAATGCTGGCCGATATGATGGGAAAAGAACTGCTTGTTCCGGAAACGCACGAAGCTTCAGCGTTAGGAGCGGCGGCACTTGCCTTGTATGCTCTCGGTGATATCCCGTCACTAGACACGGCGAAAACGTGGATCCAAATTACATCACGCCATGTGCCAAATAAAGAAAATACTCTTATTTATTCAGAACTGTTTGATATGTATATGCGGTTATACGATCGATTGAAAGATGAATTTGATGTTATTGCTTCGTTTCAACGGAAGGACTCATAGCTAGATTCATAGTTATACATCATTACTAAATCGGTTTAGTTCACATGAAGTACAACAGAGGGGGAACGAGAAGTATGGGAATTGCTATTGTAATTGCTGCCATCGTTGTGTTGCTTTTGCTTATTACGATTGCGAAAATGCATCCATTTGTCGCCTTAATTTTAACAGCGGTTGGTGTCGGACTGGCAATGGGAATGCCGATTGTCGCACCTTCTCCAGAAACGCCCGGAATCATTGATTCCATTAAAGCAGGACTTGGAAACACGCTTGGATTTTTAGCTATTGTCTTAGCTCTTGGGACGATGCTTGGGAAAATGATGGCTGAGTCAGGCGGAGCAGAACGAATTGCAAAAACGCTCATTGACCGTTTTGGTCAAAAACGCGTCCATTGGGCAATGATGGTCGTTGCTTTCTTAGTGGGGATTCCGGTATTCTTCCAAGTGGGATTTGTCTTATTAATTCCTCTTGTTTTTACGATTGCTATGGAAACAGGAATTTCACTTGTGACAATCGGCATTCCGCTTGTAGCTGGATTATCGGTCGTGCACGGTCTTGTGCCACCTCATCCAGCAGCGATGGCAGCTGTTGGAATTTTCAAAGCCGATGTAGGCCGGACGATTTTGTATTCGATAATTGTTGGATTGCCAACAGCGATTATCGCAGGACCATTGTTCGGAAAATGGATTGGAACGCGTCTGCATAAAACTGTGCCAGCGGAAATCGCCGAACAGCTGGTTCAACATAAGGAAGAGAGAGAACTTCCGGGGTTTGCAAACACCCTATTTACGATTTTACTTCCAGTTTTTTTAATGCTTATTGCTTCCGTTGCGGATGTCACGTTAGATAAAACAACAGAGTTAGCGAAAGTATTGCACTTTATCGGTGATCCCGTTGTGGCTCTATTAATCGCTACAGTCTACTCGTTTTTCAGCCTTGGTTATGCACGAGGATTCAATCGCGATCAAGTATTGAAATTTGCCAATGACTGCCTTGGACCAGTAGCGAATATTTTACTCGTTATCGGTGCAGGCGGGGCATTCAATAAAGTGTTACTCGATTCTGGCATTGGTACGCAAATTGCCGATTTAGCGAAACATTCTCATATTTCCCCTCTGTTTTTAGGTTGGGGAATTGCGGCACTCATTCGTGTTGCGACGGGATCAGCTACAGTATCGATGATGACGGCAGCCGGCATTGTCGCGCCGATTGCCGCTAGCATCCCAGGCACGAACATAGAATTGCTAGTGCTGGCCACCGGAGCCGGTTCATTAATTTTATCCCACGTCAACGACTCCGGCTTCTGGATGATTAAAGAATATTTCGGAATGACCGTAAAAGAAACATTAATGACGTGGACCGTGATGGAAACGATTATTTCGGTAGTTGCCCTAGGGTTTATTGCATTGTTGAGTCTAGTACTTTAAAGATAGTGAAACGAAAAAACGTCAGGACTTGTTGAGGCAAGTTCCTGACGTTTTGTTTTTATTATTTAAAGTACGAAAAATTATCACTGAAATACATCGAAGTCTCTAAATTTTTTCTTATAAACTTAAAAATTGTGATTGACACTATAAATTTATGTGAGGTTTTATAACAAAGTTTTAAGTATTTATTATATTTTTAGATTTTTTATCGTTTTATAAAAATATAATATTGTTTATAAAATTAACATATAACATTAGGAAATATTACATAAAATTTGAAAGGGGGGAAAGCAGTAGACGTACATTCCTAGCTGTTTACAAAAGTTGTTTGATAAGCAGCAGTTCATCACGGATCGGAATGCCGTCTGAGCTGACGAGCGGAATGCTTGGTTTTATTTGTCTTGCTTTTTCCACAGCATTCGGGAAAACCTTAACAATCTGGTAACCCCGTTTTTGATAAAAGCGCAGAGCGTGCAAATTATCGTTCGTCGTGATTAAGCGGATCGTGACGCATCCATGCTGCGCGGCAAATGCTTCCACTTGTTGCAACAGGGCACTGCCGACTCCTTGATTTTCGATCACACTGTCTAGCGAAATAATCTCGCATTCTTCTGCTTTGAAGATATAAGTAATGAGCCCCACTATTTCTCCGCTGTCTTGGATTGCGGCAAACCCATCCAGCTCGCTGCAATCATACACTCCCGTCGAAACGACCATTTGCGGGCTCCCCCAATGGATGGTAAAAAATTGCTGCACGGTTGAGCGGTCTAGGAGATGGATAGGAATAATGTTCATGTTTCTAGCACTCCTTGTCATAATTGTACTTAAATTCATCATACAAGAATAAGTGCTCTTTGTCTGTTCATAAAAAAGCCTAGTGCCACCAAAAATGTGAAGGATGGCGCTAGTGATGAAGAAGTGGCGACTCACCATTTAACATATACGGTTCTGTTTGGATAATAATAATTTAAGGCGGCGGACAGGAGAAATTAGTGCAGAATTTTAAAGGTGAAGCGCCGAATAGAGAATGGGCAAGTACCACGAGAGATTCACGGGAACATCCGCTGTAAGCCCTCCGCTTTAGCCGTTGGGCAGTTGAACGGCTTCCTTAACCAATGAACAGAATATTTTTTACGGCTTCAATTAGTATGAGTCCAATTCCACTGCCACCGCTCTTACCGGCGAGCCGTCACATTCCGGCAAATAAAGGGGAAGCGCGATAATGTACGGATTGGCAAAGTCGATTTTATCGAAGTTCGTAAAATTTTCCCCAATTACTCCATTTGCAGCGGTAATTGCCTCATGTGCAGGGAAGGAAGAACCGTCAGGCGGATCGATGTTTAACGCATCGATGAAAAACGTGCGGATTCCTCGTTCCAACATTGCCAGGATGACGTCGATGGCAACGTACGGGTGGCGAAAATAGCGCTCCGTTCCCGCATATTGGGACCAACCAGTGTGAAACAGGGCAATCATTCCCGGTTCCAGCTGCGGCAAATAAGCAGTGACATCGTCTAGTGTAACCGCTTCTCCATTGTTTTTTTTCGTCACATCGATGACAATTCCTTTGCCAAGAAAATACGTTAACGGAACCTCATCGATTCGCAGGCCATCTTCGCGAAAATGAAAGGGGGCGTCCACATGTGTGCCAGTATGCGAACCAAGAACAAGGCGGCTGACATGGTAGCCGTTTTGGGCGAATGTTGCCGCCGGCTCAATATATGGTTTTGGATCCCCTGGGTAAACCGGGGTTTGTGAAGTTATTGGCATCGATAGATCCACGATTTTTTTGATGTTCATGTCCATTCCACTCCTTTATAAACATCTGTTCGCCGCTCATTCATCATCGTGTAAAAGGTTTGCTTTAATTCTTGACGCCAGTTCTCATCTATCATTGCTCGTATGATTGTTTCTTGATCATCCATGTTGGCGGCGGCAATTTCGTTTCCATCTGGTCCATAAATAGAGGATAAACCAAAGAAATAGAAAGGAAAAGACCGGCCCACTTGATTACATGCAGCGACATAGACGGTATTATCGATCGCGCGTGCCATCGCAAATTTTTGAAAAGGCTCGTGAAACGGGGATTCCCACGCACACGGAACGAGAAGAAGCTCGGCTCCATGAACAGCCAAATACCTTGCTAGTTCTGGAAAAGCTAAGTCCCAACAAATCATCAAACCGATGCGGCCGAGATCTGTATCTACTAGGATTGGTTTTGATCCGGGAGTAAACCACGCTTTTTCTAACGGGGTTAAATGGATTTTTCGATAATTCCCTACACATTGTCCGCTTGGATGAATCAGGATGAGAGAGTTATAGAGATTTACCTCGTCATCTTTTTCGACGTATCCGTAAGCAATATATAATTGAAGTTTTTGTGCAAGCCTGCTCATTCGCTGAAAGATAAAACCATCCCATGCTTGCGCAACGTCTTTCAGCGTTTCTGACAAAATGTAACCAGTGATACAAAGTTCTGGGAACAGAAGAAGACGGACATCGGGAAATTTTTGTTTGCATTCGTTTGCGATGGCTTCCATTTTTGCGAGGTTGCCAGAAATATCGCCATTTACCGATGTCATTTGCGCCAGTGCTATTTCATACGATGTTGCCATGAATTATCCCTCCATGCTAGTGGGAGCGTGGAGTTCCACGGTATGCGCTCTGCTCGATGTTTGTTTTGTGATTTTCATCAGTCCCCAATAGCCTGCTCCTGATAAGAGAAACGTTAACATGGTTGAGCCGATCGCAAGCGGATGAACATACGTAAAGTAATAGGCGAAAACGGCTCCGATGATATATGTCACATATGCGGCCACATTGACACCTTTTTGATACCGATACCGTCCTTTTGTATCAAAAAGAATATCTTCTGCATCATACGCTCCTTTTTTGATCAAAAAGTAATCGACGAGAACAATGGCGAATACAGGAATGAACAGTGTCGCAATGAGCATAATAAAATTAAAGAAATGGGACATGAGTGCTTCTTTTAACAAGGCACCGAGAGTACAAATGATTCCCATGATCAATGTCGGTTTCCAAAATCCTGCGCGTGGGAATACGTTCATAAAGGACATCGTCGCACTATATAATGCCATGACGTTGGTAGATAGTACAGAAAAGAAGACGACAATGGATGCGATTAATCCAAACCCGTAAGCGGCAAGGAGAATAGTAGGGTCGTATGTTCGTTCCATGTTGGAAGCAATGCTAAACCCACTGACGACAGCACCGAGCCCCATCGCTACAATCGAAGCGACAAGATAGCCAAAATAGGTTCCCCAAAATCCGCTTTTTTCCGACTGACAGTTTCGGTTAAAATCACAAACGGTCGACATCCATGAAAATGCTGTTGCAACGACGATATCAAACGCGATGATCGTGGTGACCGATGGATGCTTGCTTAGTTTTATTTCTAATAGTGTGGAGATGTGATACGTCGTAAAAATTTTATAAAAAACGAGAAAAGATAAAAGTAACATGGAGATCGATATATATTTTTCGATTCGTTCGACCCCGCGGTGGCCGAAAATCGTCATCATCACGACAAGCAGTTCGGTTAAAATTACAAATAAATTAATATTGCTGTATCCCGTAGCGTAATGAACCGCGTAATTCAGACTAAGGCCAGCCATATATGCTTGAATCCAACTCCAGCCTATTAAAATAACCGTATTGACAAGGGCTGGAAGGATCGCACCCTTTTGTCCGAAGGCAGCCCTGGTAATGACCATGGTGGGGAGCCCGGTTCGAATGCCAATGTTTCCGGTAAGAGCGAGCGGAATGGCGCCGATTGCGGAGCCGACAATAATCGCAAGCATCGCATTGGTAAAGGAAATATCGGGAACGAACATCATACCTGTCATCACGGTAGTAATGACGACGTTGGCAGCAATCCAAAGAGTAAAGGTACTAAAAAAATTCATACTCCGTTCGTTCATTGATGTTGGTCGAATATCATCATGTCCAAAACATTCTGTCCATTTCGCCATCAACAACTCCTCCTTGGTTATTTTTGAATATTCAGAATAATTTTTGTATACATCGATTTCGTCCTTGCGACGAAATCGAAAAGTTATTGATACCACCCGAGTGGCTTTCCATTTTCGCTTATATTCACATGTTTTGTTTCCGTAAAAGCAGCGAATCCTTGTGGGCCAAGCTCCCTGCCGATTCCGCTTTGTTTAAAGCCGCCCCAAGGCGCATCGACATAAGGAGTGTGATAACTGTTAATCCAAATCGTTCCTGTTCTCAGCTTCCCAGCGATTTGTTCTGCCCGTTTGAGATCGCGGCTGAATATGCCAGCTGCCAGCCCATATATCGTATCATTTGCCAATTCGATCGCTTCTTTATCATTTTGGAAACGCTGTATGGTAATGACAGGACCAAAGATTTCTTCTTGTACGATGCGCATGTCTTGGTGAACATTGACAAAAACGACGGGGGAGAGGTAATATCCTTGTTCTTTGATGCGTTCGCCGCCTCGGAGCAGGACAGCTCCTTCTTGCAATCCGAACTGGATATACGTTTCTACTTTTTCTAAATGAGAGGAGCTGATTAATGGTCCCATCTCCGTTTTCTCGTCTAAAGGATCCCCGATGCGAAGGGAATCTAGTCTTTTTATCAGTTTATCTATCAATGAATCATAAAGATGTTCATGGACAAGAATTCGTGAAGCGGCAACACACACTTCTCCTTGATTCAAAAAAGAAGCAAACATCGCCCACTCTACTGCGTTATCCAGATCAGCATCTTCGAAAACGAGAAGCGGAGATTTTCCGCCGAGTTCCAGGGAAACCCGTTTGAAGCTGCCAGCGCATTGTTCGTAAATCCATCGCCCTGTTTTGGTTCCACCGGTAAATGATATTTTTTCCACATGAGGATGTGTCACCAACGTTTCCCCAACAGGAGAACCGCCTCCAGGAACAAGATTAAACACCCCCGGTGGAAGACCGATGGAATCGATAAGTTTTGTTAGTTCTAGTAAAGATAATGGAGTTAACTCTGATGGTTTAAAAACGATGGTATTCCCCGCAGCAAGCGCAGGTGCAATTTTCCATATTCCCAATAAAAGCGGAAAATTCCAAGGAACAATGAGTGCGCAAACTCCGATTGGTTCTGCGATGATTTTACTGATTGTTCCATCAGCCATTTTCTTTTCCTTAATGGTTTGTTGTTCGAGAAAGCCGGCATAATAACGAAGGCATTGTACAGAATCGCTTACATCGAGACGTGATTCACGAATCGGCTTTCCTGTATTGATCGTTTCGATATATGCAAATTTTTCCGTGTTTTTCTCTAGTAGATCTGCTAATTGACGTAGAACGGAAATTCGATAACTTGGATTCGCCGGCCAATTTGTATATTGAAAAGCATGGCGGGCTGCTTCGATCGCTTCCAATGTTTGTTGCGAGGACGCTTCCTCAATTTCTGTGATGACTTTTTCATTGGAAGGATTGATAATCGGTCTTTTTTCTCCATTTCCTTTATGCCATGTACCGTTTATGTACACATGGTAATTGGACATAAAAACTCTCCTTTTGGTGAGATGTTCTTATTGTGTGGTTGTGGCAGACAAGTTTTTTTGTAGGGATCGTCTTTTCTTTAATGCAACCAGCGTGATCATCTCATACATAATGGAAGATGCTAATACAGCTGTAATTTCTCCGCTATCATAAGAAGGTAATACTTCAACGAGGTCAAATCCGACAATATTTAGTCCATCGAGTCCTCTTACATATTCCAGTGCTTCATAGCTAGTTGGTCCTCCTACTTCCGGTGTGCCAGTGCCGGGAGCAAATGCAGGATCGACAAAGTCGATATCATAGGAAACGAAAACAGGTTTATCATCCACACGGTTGTGAATGCGTTTGATTACTTCAGAAAATCCAATTTGTCGAACTTCCTTCATGGTAATCACTTCAAAACCAAGCCGTCGTGCATCTTCTATATCATCCGCGCTGTAAAGCGGTCCGCGCATGCCGATTTGAATGGAATGATCCACATCCAGCAATCCTTCCTCGACAGCACGGCGGAATGGCGTGCCATGCATATATTTTTCACCATAGTAATGATCCCAAGTATCTCCGTGAGAGTCGAAATGAACAAGAGCCACTGGCCCAAAGCGCTCATAAAATGCCCGTAAATTTCCTAACGTAATCGAATGATCGCCGCCCATAATAATCGGAACGATATTTTTCTTCAGCACTGGCCGCAACTCTTTTACGATATGATCGTACGTTCGCAGCGCGTTTCCTGGAATGACGTCAATATCACCATAATCTACTCCAGAACAATATTCAAAGATATTAATGTCCATATCTGGATTGTAGGGTCGAAGCAATACGGAAAAATTTCGAATGTGCTGCGGGCCATACCGCTGCCCGGTTCGGTTAGAAGCGGCGGTATCAAACGGCACACCGAGTACGACAAAATCAACGTTGTCCGTTGTTTTGATATTTTCTAAACGCATAAATGTTCGAACTCCGCAAAAGCGGGGAGATTGGGATGAATCTTTTGGTTTATACACCGCAAAAACCTCCTTCAAAAATATTCTGCTTTTTATAACATGCAAAAAGTGTGCCAAAAAAGAATAGAGGTTTTTGCCAAAAAATACGATGAATTAATTCAAAAGTGAATGAAAAATAAAAAATCAATTCAAAAATGGATTTTAATCCACTTTTGAATTGATGCCGTATTTTTTTAGCTTTCTCACCACGGTTGGCTGACTAATTCCAAGATAATCTGCCATTTCATAAGTTGTTTTGCACTGTTTTGCTGCGCGCAAGAGCCATTGTCGTTCTACCTGTTCAATCGCTTCTTTCAATGTAGCGGGCTCTTTCTCTTTTTCTAACCATTGATTTGATCGTGTAAATTGGGGGTATTTTTGGATAGAAAAAGGGAGATATTCAGGATAAATGGCTTTTGTTTCGGAGGTAATGACTAATCTTTCCATCATATTTTCTAGTTCCCGTACATTACCAGGCCAATCATAATCGACAAGATGGTCAACAATGGACGGATGAAAATATTTATCTGTATGGTATTTTTGATTGAATTTTTCTAAAAAGTATTGTGCTAACATGAAAATGTCTTCTTTTCTCTCCCGTAAAGCAGGTACGTAAATGGGAATAACATGTAAACGATAAAATAAATCTTGGCGGAATTTTCCTTGTTTCACCATTTCCTCTAAGTTCTGATTGGTCGAGGCAATAAGCCGAAAGTCAATCGTTCTTTCTTTAATTCCTCCAACGCGTGTTACTTTTTTCTCTTGTAAAACTTTTAGTAACTTCGCTTGCATCGAAAGCGGGAGTTCGCCAATTTCATCAAGAAAAAGAGTCCCCTTATCTGCTAATTCGATAAGCCCGGGCTTCCCGGTTTTTTGTGCGCCGGTAAACGACCCTTTTTCATATCCGAACATTTCCGATTCAAATAGCGATTCAGGAATCGCGCTGCAATTGACTTCGATAAATGGTTGGTTTCGTCTCGGGCTATTTTGATGGAGGGCATGGGCAAATACATTTTTTCCAACTCCGGACTCGCCAAGAAAAAGAACCGTTGCGTCTGATTTGGCAACCCGATGCACGAGCTTCCAAATACGTTGCATGACCTTGCTTTGGATCACAATGTTTTCGTATTTTAATTCTTCCATTTCGATTTGATAGTGTTCCATTTGTCTTCTTAGCTTTTCATAGTCTTCTTTTAAACGTTCTAGCTCTGTTAAATCATGCGAAAAACTAATCACGCGAATAATGTTATTTTGTTTATCAAATACAGGTACGCCTGTTGCCATGACGACACGGCCTGTCGGTGTTCGCTGCATGATTTGAACTTCCTTTTTCTCTTTTAGTACTCTGGCCGTCACAGAAGGAGAAAATATATGTTCTTTTTCTAATTGATATACGGACTTTCCAATAAGATAAGAGACCTCTTTTCCATAAATGGAAAGACAGTTGGGGCTAGCGCGGAGAACCATTCCGTTTCCGTCTGTAATGACAATATTATCGTTAGAAGATTTTAATATGGCACCTAACTCTAATTCCAACACATCCGTTGCACTTTGCATGCTCTCCCTCCCAGCTGTTTATCAGAACTTACATTATTAATTATTCAGAAAAACGTAAAATCCCTTTTTCTTTCTCATAACGTCTTTGGCATGTTTTTTGCATCTATTAAGAAAGTGAATACAAAATGATGGAGGGAGAAATAGATGAAGGCTGAAGTGAAAAAATTTATACAGCTAAAAACCAACATCCCGGGGCCAAAAGCGACAGAATTACTAAGAAAAAAAGAACAGAATGTTCCTCGTGGACCGTTTAATACATTATCTACGTTTGCTGTCAAAGGGGAAGGTGCACTCTTAACAGATGTGGACGGAAACACGTTTATTGATCTTGCCGGGGCGATTGGAAGTCTCAATGTCGGTCATTGCCCGCCGAAAGTGGTGGAAGCGATTAAAGCTCAAGTTGACCAATATATTCATCCTTGCTTCCATGTGATGATGTATGAGCCGTATATTCAATTAGCAGAAAAATTAAATGAAATTACTCCAGGCACTCATCATAAAAAAACATTTTTCCTAAATAGCGGAGCGGAAGCGGTCGAAAACGCTATTAAAATTGCCCGGAAATATACAGGAAGGAAAGCGATTATCTCCTTTGAAAGAGGATTCCACGGACGTACACTTCTTGCGATGTCGCTCACAAGTAAAGTAAAGCCATATAAATTTGGATTTGGACCATTTGCCCCAGATACGTACAAAATGCCGTATCCATATTATTACCGCAAGCCATCCGGCATGACAAACGAGGAATTAGATACAGAGATTTTAAGACGTTTGGAGGACTTCTTTGTATCCGAAGTTCCGGCAGAAGAGGTAGCGGCGATCATCATGGAACCGGTACAAGGAGAAGGTGGCTTCATTGTTCCATCCAAAACATTTGTGCAAGGAGTAAAACAGATTTGTGAAAAATATGGTATTCTATTTATAGCAGATGAAATTCAAACAGGATTTGGACGAACTGGAAAGATGTTTGCTATTGAACATTTTGATGTTGTACCAGATTTAATAACGATGTCGAAGTCCATTGGAGCAGGTGTACCAATCAGTGCAGTTACTGGAAGAGCGGAAGTAATGGATGCGCCGAACCCAGGGGAAATCGGGGGAACGTATGGGGGAAGCCCGCTTGGTTGTGTCGCGGCGCTGCAAGTCATTGATATGCTGCAACAAGAACAGTTAGTCGAGCGTGCCAATGCCATCGGGCAAACGGTAATAAACCGGTTCAGACAGCTTCAGGAGAAATACGAAACAGTTGGTGATGTACGTGGACTTGGAGCAATGGTGGCAGTTGAATTTGTGAAGGACTCTAAAACAAAAGCACCGAATAAAGAATTAACAGCGGCAATTTTGCAAGAATGCCATCAACGCGGCGTCATTGTCATGAGCGCTGGCATATACAGCAACGTCATTCGTCTATTAACACCGCTTGTGATTACCGATGAGCAGTTAACGGAAGCATTGGATGTGATCGAGGAAGTTATTCATGAATTGGCGTGATGAGGTAACAATGAAGAAAGAGGGGAACACGATGAAAACGACGGTTGAGAAAAAGAAGCTTTACATTAACGGCGAGTGGGTCGAAGCGAAATCATATGCCACATTAACGTCTCCTTATTCGGGCGAAGCGTTGGCGGAGATTCCTGTGGCGGCGGAAGAGGAAGTCGAACGGGCGATTGCCGCAGCGTATGAAGCGAGAAAAGCAATAGCCAGCCTGCCGGCATACAAGCGGGCGGAGATTTTGGAAAAAGTAGTCGCAGAGCTGCAAGAGCGCGCAGAAGAAGCGGCGCGGATCATTGCGCTTGAAGCAGCCAAACCGATTACAACGGCAAAAGGGGAAATAGCGCGGACGATTCAAACGTACAAATTTGCTGCCGAAGAAGCAAAACGGATTCATGGAGAAACGATTCCGCTTGATGCGGCGCCAGGAGGGGAAAATCGCGTTGCTTTTACCGTGCGCGAACCGATTGGTGTCATCGGCGCGATTACGCCGTTTAACTTCCCGATGAACTTGGTGGCGCATAAACTCGGTCCAGCAATCGCCTCGGGCAATACAGTCGTATTAAAGCCGGCAAGCCAAACGCCGCTTTCCGCCTACTTTATCGCGGAGCTGTTTGAACAAGCGGGGCTGCCAAAAGGAGCGTTAAACGTCGTAACGGGAAGCGGCCGAACGGTCGGCGATAAAATTGTGACAGACCCGCGCCTCAGCATGATCACCTTTACCGGAAGCCCGGAAGTCGGAATCGGCATCCGCAATAAAGCGGGTTTAAAGCGGGTCACGCTCGAGCTTGGTTCCAATTCTGCCGTTATTGTTGATGAACAAGTGGATATTGACCGCATTATTCCACGCTGCGTTTTTGGCGCGTTTTCTTTCCAGGGGCAAGTATGTATTTCGCTTCAGCGCATTTACGTGCATGAAAAGCGGTATGACGAGTTTGTTGAAAAATTTATTGCCGCTGCGAAACAACTAAAAGTAGGAGATCCACTGGATCCAAATACGGATGTTTCTGCGTTAATCACGCCAAAAGACGTCAATCGGGCGCTCGCATGGATCGAAGAAGCGAAACAAGATGGAGCTAAAGTCGTGCTTGGTGGTGAACGAAACGGAAACATCCTGCTTCCAACCGTGATTTTAGACGCACAGCCAACGATGAAAGTATCGTGCCAGGAAGTGTTTGCGCCGATCGTCTTGATTAACCGCGTTCGTTCGATCGAAGAAGCGATTGAACTCGTCAACGACTCCCGCTATGGATTGCAAGCAGGCGTATATACAGATAACGTACATGTCGCATGGGAAGCGGCGGAAAAACTGCACGTCGGTGGCGTGTTGATCAATGACATCCCGACCTTCCGCGTCGATCATATGCCGTACGGCGGCGTAAAAGAAAGCGGCACAGGCCGTGAAGGGATTCGGTATGCGATTGAAGAAATGACGGAATTGAAACTCGTTATTTTTAACCGCAATCGATAATCATGAGCCGTATCACCTTTGGGTGGTACGGTTTTTCTTTTATTAAAAAAAGGAATCGCTGGTTAATTCAAAAGTGAATTTTTTAAATTCTAAAATGAATTAAAAATAACCAATAACACGGAAGGCGGATGAGAGATGAGGTACGCACAAATGGAATTATGGAAGTGAGGAATTAGCTATTCTTTATCTTCTCTAAAGTGATTCTAAAATTTTAGAGAATAAGAACAAGGTTATTATGAGAATGAAACAGCGTCAGAAATAGCAAAAGGCATAATGAGCTAGATATTTTAATATTTATTTTTAAATTTACAAAATTTATAATTATATAAATATTGGTATGATATTTGCATTTTATTTTTATGAGCAAACTGATTTGCTAAAAGGAGAGAATGTGCATGAAGGAAAACAACTGGATGAGTCTCTTTCATAAAATGTCGGATTTACTTGCGCCAACGATGGCCAAAGACCATCCGAACTTGCCGGTGGTGAAGGAAGAAGGATGCTACTACTACGGATTGGATGGAAAAAAATATCTTGATTTTACTTCCGGTATTGCAGTTGCCAATACAGGGCATCGCCATCCGAAAGTCGTACAAGCTATCAAAGATGCCGCAGACCGCCTTATGCATGGGCCAAGCGGAGTAATCATGTATGAATCGATCCTTCGTTTAGCTGAAGAATTAACGCATATTATGCCGAAAGGTTTGAACTGTTTCTTTTTTGCGAACAGCGGAACGGAGGCGATCGAAGGTGCTATTAAACTGGCAAAGCATGTGACGAGAAGGCCGTATGTTGTCTCGTTTACGGGATGTTTTCATGGCCGTTCTTTAGGGGCGCTTAGTGTAAGTACGTCCAAAAGCAAATACCGAAAATATTTACAGCCAAACGGATTGACGTATCAACTGCCGTATGCCAATCCAAAAGATTGTCCGGATGGGGAAGACCCGGATGTGTATTTTGCGAATCAGCTTGAAGAAGATGCGGCTTCTTTGTTTGCTCACCAAGTTACTCCGGAAGAAGTGGCATGCATGATTTTGGAACCGGTGCTTGGAGAAGGCGGGTATATTGTGCCGCCTAAAGGCTGGCTGCGCAAAATAAGAGAAATTTGTGATCGCTATGGAATTTTACTCATTTTCGATGAGGTGCAGACAGGTTTTGGCCGCACTGGTGAATGGTTTGCGGCACAAGCATTCGGCGTCACTCCGGATATTATGGCGATCGCCAAAGGGATTGCTTCCGGCCTTCCACTAAGCGCGACGGTTGCCTCGAAAGAGTTGATGCAGCAATGGCCGCTAGGGAGTCATGGCACGACGTTCGGCGGCAATCCCATCGCATGTGAGGCAGCGCTTGCCACATTAGAAGTATTCAAAGAAGAAAATTTGCTGGAAAATTGTCGGGTAGTTGGGAAATACGCCCGCGAAAAGCTAGAAGTGCTAAAAGCGAAGCACCCAGCAATTGGAGATGTGCGTTCGATTGGGCTCATGATCGGTATCGAGATTGTTCATCCACATACTGGAGAACCGAATGGAGAGGGAGTGATGAATATTTTGAACCGCTGCCTACAAAAAGGAGTTCTCTTCTACCTATGTGGGAATAAAGGAGAAGTTATTCGCATGATCCCGCCGCTGACCGTGACAAAAGAGCAGATTGACGAGGGATTAAACATGCTAGATCAGGCACTGACAGAATACGAAATAGAAATTGGCGAACATCCACCAATGACGAAAATGCCTGGGAAATAGCAGACGGTCATTTACTTAAAAATAAGAGGATGGGGGAATTTTCATGAGCACGCTTGATACAGGGGTTATTCTATTTTATTTTCTTCTTTTAATTATCGTAGGAATTTTGGGGGCGAAAAAAGCGAAAACAGTAGAAGACTATGCGCTTGCTGGCAGAAATCTCGGATTATTTATCTATCTTGGCTGTCTGTCTGCGGTCATTCTTGGCGGCGCTTCGACGATTGGAACAGCTAAATTAGGGTATCAGTTCGGGCTTTCAGGCATATGGTTTGTATTTATGATTGGTCTAGGAATTACCGTACTCGGTTTGTTTTTTACGAATCAAATTTATGGTGCGAATGTTACTACGATTAGTGAATTGCTTGGACGTCGGTACAATAAAGAAACACGCTTGATCAGCGCGCTTGTAGCAGCCATTTACACGATGATGGTTTCCGTTACGCAAGTAATAGGAATGGGCACCATTATTCATGCCGTGCTAGGCTGGAATATGGCTGTTTCAATGTTAGTCGGCGGGGGAATCGTGCTGTTTTATACGATTCTCGGGGGAATGTGGAGCGTTACCATGACAGATATTATTCAGTTTATCATCATGACAGTTGGCATTTTTTTCGTTATGCTGCCGATGAGTTTATCCCATGTTGGCGGATGGAAATCGCTCTCTGAACAATTGCCTGCCACGCATTTTGATCTGACGTCAATGGGATGGGCGAACATTTTTCAATACTTTTTACTATATACTTTAGGAATGGTTGTATCACAGGATATTTGGCAGCGGGTATTTACGGCGCGTACAACCAAAATTGCCCGGAGTGGTGCGGTATACGCTGGGCTATACAGCTTTGCCTATGCATTGGCATTAAGTATTATTGGTATGTGTGCAGTCATCATTTTCCCAACTATCAACGATCCGCAAAATGTATTTGCAAAAATGTCGCTGACGATCTTGCCGCACGGTTTGCTAGGACTCATTTTGGCAAGTGTATGTTCTGCGCTCATGTCTACTGCCTCGGGAACGTTGCTTGCTTCCTCTACTCTTATCTCACACGATATTTTGAAGCAGTATTGGTTAAAAGATATTAGCGATCAAAAGTTTGTTTTTCTGTCACGAATGATCACATTAACCATTGGAATTATCGCGATTACGTTTGCCATTTGGATTCAAGATGTGCTCGTCGCATTGGATGTGGCTTATGCGATTTTATCAGGTGCAATTTTTGTTCCTGTGGTTCTTGGTTTCTTCTGGAAAAGAGCGAAAGCGAAAGCTGGTTTTTATTCGATTATTATTAGCTCGTTGGTCGTGCTTGTCGGTTTGGCGGTGGAAGGATTAAGTTCTACGAATCCGATTATGTATGGGATTGCAGCCAGCATGATTTCCATGATTGCCTTTTCTTATCTCCAATCATCTTCTAACATACAACAAGGTAATATTGCAGTAGAAGAATGGGAAGATGAGCAAAGTGCACTTTGATGTATTTTATGTTAAAACCGTATCCCTTTTGGGTGATACGGTTTTTTCTTCGAAAAATAAAGGAGTTTTGTAATAAAATAAGGAATTTAATATAGGAAATTTGGTCAAGCAAGGGGGATAAACATGGAAACGGTCGTCCTATCATTTTTGGAAAATGTGGCGGTATTGGAATTGAACCGTCCAGATTCACTCAATGCGATGAATGTGCAAATGCTAAACGAACTGGTTGAAGCGTTGCGGCAAATTGAAAAAAGCAATGCATCCATCATTGTGATCCGTGGAAGAGGAAGAGGTTTTTCCGCTGGAGGTGATATTAAGACGATGCTCAGCGTCGATGACCCAAGCCAATTTCACGGTGTAATGAATACGATCCGAGAAGTGGTCATGGCGTTGTATACGATGCCGAAAGTTGTTGTCTCGGTCGTTCATGGGCCAGCGGCAGGACTGGGGCTAAGTTTTGCTTTAGCGAGCGATTATGTCATCGCCACGAAAGAAGCGCGCCTGGCGATGAACTTTATCGGCATCGGTCTGATTCCAGACGGCGGAGGCCATTATCTGTTAGCAAAACGGGTCGGCGAAGTGAAAGCGAAGCATATCATTTGGGAAGGAAAACCGATGAACGCTGACGAAGCGTATGAACTTGGCATCGTTGACTTCGTTGCTGAAGACGAACAACAAGTCGAACAAAAAATCGCCGAATGGCAGGCAAAACCGCTGCAAGCAATGATTGCAACGAAGACGTTATACGCCAAGTTGACAAAAGACGAATTGTTAAAAGTGCTTCAGCTCGAAATAGAAGCGCAGCAAAAAATGCGGCAAACGGAAGACCACCGCGAAGGCGTGCGCGCCTTTTTAGAAAAACGGAAGCCGAAGTTTCAGGGGAGATAATCAAGAAGCCCTTGTCTAAAATCATTATCAAGATTCTTAGACAAGGGCTGTTTTCATGAAACGTAGGTTATCTCTTTGGTGAAATGCTAATGATGTGGAGACTCAATATTACTTTTACGAGCTACAAAGGCATTTATGAGATGGATAGATGATTCACTACATAAAGATAGTTCGTCATCATTCGTACGATTAATCTTTTTGAAATACGACATGACCATTAATAATGGTCATTTCTACGTTTTGACGTAAATCGAATGGATCGCCGCTCCAAATGACAATGTCCGCATCTTTCCCGACTTCCACCGAGCCGACACGATTTTCTATACCTAGATGCTTTGCGGCATTTAATGTAATCGTCTGAAGGGCAAGAGACTCTTCTAATCCGTGTTTGACCGCAAGAATCGCGCTCGTCATCAAATGTTCAATACCGACAACAGGGTGGTCAGTGGTAATCGAAAAGGGCACTCCGGCATCGCGTAAAGCAAGCAGTGTATGCCAACCTTTATCGGCAAGTTCGACTTTTGAACGGGTAGACATGGTTGGACCGACAGATACCCGTATTCCGCTTTCGGAAATATAATTGGCAATATGATGTCCTTCTGTGCAATGCTCAATCGTATAATCAAAACCGAATTCCTTCGCCAGACGAATTACGGTCATAATGTCATCCGCGCGGTGTGCATGAACGCGCAGCGGTATTTCTTTTTTTAATACTTTTGCTAGATTTTCCAGTTTTAAATCCCGCTCTACTTCTTTTCCGCTCTCTATTTTTTGCAGATACGTTTGTGCTTGAATAAACTGCTCGCGAAACAGTGCGGCAATTCCCATTCTTGTTGTTGGTAGTTTTCCTTTGTCTCCATAGACCCGTTTTGGATTTTCCCCAAAAGCGGCTTTCATTCCTGACGGATTTCTCACGACCATTTCATCGACGGTTTGCCCCACTGTTTTGATAACTACCATTTCTCCGCCAATGACATTGGCGCTTCCCGGCATAACTTGTACAGTTGTTACTCCTGCTCTTCTTGCATCATCAAACCCTTTATCTTCTGGGTTAATTCCATCAATAGCTCTAACATGGGGAGTAGCTGGGAAACTAACTTCATTAAAATCGCGGCCTTCCTTGCCAATTCCCTCTTCATGAATGCCGAGATGAGTATGAACATCAATCAATCCAGGTGTAACAAATTTTCCAGATGCATCAATAATCTCGGCATGCTCAAACAAAGACGGATCTTGTAGTTGTGTCGTGACTTCCTTAATTTTCCCTTCTTCTACTATAATGCAAGCATTTTCGATTTTTTGCCCATTCCCTACTAACAGTGTTCCGCCATGAATGACAATCATCGTCAATTATCTCTCCTTTTATAAAAAATTTTTTCTAATAAGTACAAAAATAATGTTGAATTTTTTAATAATTGTAATTATAATAAAAAATCAAATAGTTCTAATTAAGATAATAAATTATATTTTTTGTATTGTAAACAGGTAGTTAAATTAGACTTTACTAACTCTTTAAGATACAAAAATCAAAAAATAGTATAGAAAAGGAGTAATTATGAAGTACGATATCGACGAGCTAGATAGACAAATTATTAAGTTACTCTCTAATGATGGAAGAATGTCGTTTACGGAAATTGCCAATAAATTGAATGTCACAGAGAAAACAGTTCGCACCAGATATAAAAATCTTATTGATCATGGAATTCTCGAAGTAGTGGGAGTGGTCAATCCGATTGCGCTAGGAATTCGGGCAGGTGCCATCATTCAGCTGAAAGTAGAGGGGCAAAAATTGTTCGATGTCATTGATCAATTGCAAGAACTGAAGGAGGTTCGCTATATTACGCTAACCTCTGGATGTTATCAGCTTTTAATCCAAATTGCGGTTCCGAGCCAAGATGAAATTACAGATATAGTGAAGACGTTAAATAGCATTCAAGGAATTATTGAAATGAATACGATTATACAATTAGAAGTGTATAAAAATACGTTTGATTACATTTAATATCGCTATCGTCTAGAATATTGTCATTCTCCCTGTGAAAGTCATTGATTTAAGAGATTGGAAAGCAACTATAGTAAACGATTGTTTCTATCGTTTAATGAGCATCCAACTTTTTTTATCATTAAATATTGAGTAAAGGGATGTGAATACTATGAAAATTTTTATCTCAGCGGATATGGAAGGAATTTCAGGTGTAGCAACTAACCAACAACTAAAAACGAATAGTGAGTATCAACGATTTCGTAAACTAATGACTCAAGATGTCAATGCAGCCATTGAAGGTGCGTTTTTTGGAGGAGCAACAGAAGTTGTTGTGGCAGATGGGCACGGTAATATGTCCAATATTTTAATTGAAGATTTAGATCCTCGCGCCCGATTAATATGTGGCAATAACCGCGTTATGTGTCAACTGGAAGGACTTGATGATAGCTTTGACGGCATTATGTTCGTTGGGCACCATGGGCGTGAAAACGGGTCTGAAAGAACGGTTATTAGCCACAGCTTAGCAGGAATTTGTGTAAACGAAATAAAGATTAATGGTCATATAGTTGGGGAAACAGAAATGAATGCTCTAGTAGCGGGTTACTACAATGTGCCAGCTATTCTCATTACTGGTGACGATGCTTATGTAAAAGAGGTTCAAAAAACATTGCCAGACATTGAAGCGGCAGTGGTAAAGCGTGGAATTGACCGTTTTGCGGCAGAATTGCTTCATCCCGTTAAAGCGCAAGAATTAATTAAAGAAAAAGCAGAACGGGCCGTGAAAAAGGCGAAAGACATTCCTCCTCTTAAAGTAGAGGGACCTGTAACATTTGAAATTGAATTTAAAGGACCAAACCAAGCATTGATGACAACAACTCTTCCAACTGTAAAATTAATTGGCCCTAGAACTATTACTTTTACTTGTGATGACATCGTTACAGCTTACAAACATATGTGGGGCTGTGTCATTATTGCTATGACGGCAACCAATGGAGTGCTAGGAAGTGTAAATGCCTAAATAAAAATAAAGATTATATAGGGAGGGTAGGTATGTATATTGTCAAACGGGTACTTACTATGTTTTTAACAATTTGGATTATTGCAACCTTGACATTTATTATTATGAAATTTATTCCTGGGGATCCTTTTGTCTCTGACGCAGACGTATTACCAGAAGAAGTATTACAAAATATTAGAGCAAAATATAACCTCGATAAACCTTTGCCTGTACAATATGCGTTATATATGAAAAATTTGTTGATGTTTGATTTAGGACCTTCTATTCAATCTGAAACAAGGGATGTTAATACATTAATTGCTGATGGTTTTCCCGTCTCAGCCCTTCTTGGCCTGCAATCTTTAATAATCGCTCTTGTGTTTGGTTTACTATTAGGAATTGTCGCTGCATTAAATCATAATCGCTTTCTTGATTATGCAGCAATGTTTCTTGCCATTATTGGTATCTCTGTACCAAGTTTTATTTTAGCTCCTTTATTAATTAAATATTTTGCCGTTGAATGGAAGTTACTACCTGTAGCATCTTGGGGAACGTGGGCCCATTCCGTTTTACCATCTGTTGCTTTGGCTACTACTCCCATGGCGGTGATTGCCCGTTTTATCAGATCAAGTATGCTTGAAGTGATGAAACAAAATTATATAAAGACAGCAGAGGCGAAAGGTTTATCACCTATTGCTATTGTAGTGAAACATGGGATAAGGAATGCAATTTTACCAGTCATTACATTTATTGGCCCGTTATTTGTTGTTTTAATTACAGGCACTTTCGTCATTGAGAAAATTTTTGCGATACCAGGGCTCGGTAAATATTTTGTTGATAGCATTTTTAATCGTGATTATCCGGTTATTTTAGGCACAACGGTTTTTTTAGTACTATTCTTGTAATTACCTTATTTATCGTTGATATTTCCTATCGTTTAATTGACCCTAGAATCAAATTAACAAGTAAGGGGGATTAATAATGATTCCACACAAGGAAGAAGATGCTTTATTTCGTCCAGTTGATCCTAATAGGATTCGGCCGGATACGATTCAAAGGCCTAGTCTTAGCTTCTGGAAAGGTGTCCTTATTAACATTGTCAAAAATAAACTAGCAATGTTAGGATTTTCTCTCTTACTTGTAATTGTTTTAATGTCAATTATTGGTCCGCATTTAGTTCCCTATAACTATTCAGATCAGAATTTAATGAATAGCAATAAACCACCTTCTAGTAAACATTGGTTTGGAACGGATGATTTAGGAAGAGATATGTGGTCTCGTACATGGTATGGGGCACGTATATCCTTAACAATCGGATTTGTTGCAGCATTCATTGATTTAGTAATGGGAATTCTCGTTGGTGGAGTATCTGGATATATGGCAGGTCGGGGAAAACTAGGAGACCGTATCGACAGTATTTTAATGAGGATTGTTGAAATACTGTATGGGATTCCATATCTATTAGTCGTTATCCTACTGATGGTAATCATGGAGCCAGGGTTATGGACAATCATTGCGGCCCTTTCTATTACGGGATGGGTAGGTATGGCAAGAATTATAAGAGGTCAAATACTCCAACTAAAGCAACAAGAGTATGTAATGGCTGCTCAAAAGCTAGGGACATCACACGCAAAAATTATTTTCCGCCACTTACTTCCTAATACATTAGGAATTATTATTGTAAACTTAACATTTACAATTCCCCAGGCAATTTTTGCTGAATCATTTTTAAGCTTTTTAGGATTAGGTGTACAAGCACCATTTGCAAGTTGGGGAACGATGGCTAATGACGCATTAGGTGTTATTTTAAGCGGTCAGTGGTGGAGATTGTTTTTCCCCGGTTTCATGATTTCGCTTACAATGTTTGCCTTTAATGCTTTCGGAGACGGGTTACAGGATGCATTAGATCCAAGAATTCGAAAATAGGAGGTGATCTTCCATATGAGTCATTTATTAAAGGTAGAAAATTTACAGGTTTCATTTAAAACATACGGAGGAGAAGTTCAAGCAGTTCGGAACGTTTCGTTTCACGTTGATCAAGGGGAAGTGGTCGCCATCGTTGGGGAGAGTGGAAGTGGAAAGAGTGTGACCGTTCAAACGGTTATGGGATTAATTCCTATTCCTCCTGGAAAAATAAAAGGGGGAAAAATCACTTTTAGCGGAAAAGATATTACAAATCTATCAAAAAGAGAGATGCGGAAATTAAAAGGATCGGAAATCGGCATGGTTTTCCAAGATCCAATGACATCATTGAATCCGACAATGAAGATTGGAAAACAAATTGCGGAAGGTCTAATCAAACATCAGAAACTATCAAAAGCAGAAGCTAAACAAAAAGCTATTGAGCTTTTAAAATTGGTAGGCATCCCTAATGCTGCAGAGAGATACAATCAATATCCTCATGAATTCAGCGGCGGAATGAGGCAAAGAGTTGTTATTGCCATTGCCCTAGCATGTGCCCCGAAGTTATTAATCGCAGACGAACCGACAACCGCATTGGATGTTACTATTCAGGCTCAAATTCTCGATCTAATGAAAGATTTACAAAGACGAATGAATACTGCCATTATTTTAATCACGCATGATTTGGGAGTAGTAGCAGAAATGGCTCAACGGGTGATTGTCATGTATGGCGGGATAGTCGTTGAAACTGGAACTGTCTTCGATATATTTGAACGACCTAAGCATCCGTATACATGGGGATTATTAGAATCGATTCCAAAGCCAGATGTAAAAGAGAAGAAACGATTGATACCTATTGAAGGGTCACCTCCAGACCTTTTTTCTCCGCCAAAAGGCTGTCCTTTTGCCCCTAGATGTAAGTATGCCATGGAAATTTGTGTAGAGAAAATGCCGGGAGAATTCAAAATTTCAAACGAACATATAGCAAAGTGCTGGTTGAACGACCCTAGAGCTCCCCAAGTGGAAGCGCTAATTGCAGCAGGGAGGGAGTAGTCGATGTCAGTAGAGATCCTTCAAGTAGAAAATGTAAAAAAGCACTTTAAAATCGGTCCGAACCAAACAGTAAAATCGGTAGACGGTATTTCATTTTCAATTAAAAAAGGGGAAACATTTGGTTTAGTAGGAGAAAGCGGAAGCGGAAAATCAACTTTAGGAAAAACAATTGTTGGACTCTATTCAGCTACTTCTGGGAGAGTAAGCTTTGACGGCCATGAATTCGGTGACTTGGACAAAAAGACACAAAAAAAGCTAAATCGGGAAATGCAAATGATTTTCCAAGATCCTCATGCGTCATTAAACCCTCGCATGAGGGTGGAGGATATCATTGCAGAAGGTATTGATGCACATCGTTTAGCAAAGGGAAAAGAGAGACAAGAATTAGTTTATCACCTTCTTGAAAGAGTAGGATTACGACCTGAGCATGCGCAAAGATTCCCTCACGAATTTAGTGGAGGACAAAGGCAACGAATTGGTATTGCAAGAGCACTAGCAGTAAAACCGAAATTTATAGTTGCTGATGAGCCAATTTCTGCTTTAGATGTTTCCATTCAAGCTCAAGTTATCAATTTACTAGAAGATTTAAAACACGAAGAAAACTTAACATATTTATTTATTGCTCATGACCTTGGAATGGTAAAGCATATAAGCGATCGTATCGGTGTTATGTACTTAGGAAAAATGATGGAATTAACAACAAGTTCACAGTTGTTTGAGGAGCCCCTTCATCCATATACAGAAGCATTGTTGTCAGCTATCCCGTTACCTAATCCTAGATTAGCAAAAAAAAGGGAGAGAATCATCTTGTCAGGAGATCCTCCTAGTCCTGTTAATCCTCCAAGTGGATGTAGATTCCGAACAAGATGTCCGTATGCCATGGATATTTGTGCGAAAGCTGAACCGAGCTGGAAGGAAGTAAAGGAAAATCATTGGACTGCTTGTCATTTGTATAGCAAATAGATTTTAGATTTACTAAGTGTTCCTCAATACGATTTAAAATAAAAATATTTTATTAAGGAGGATAAAAAAGTGAGAAAAGCTTTTTCGAATTTATCAGCATTGCTTCTATTAGTTTCAACTATTTTAGCAGGTTGCAGCAGCAATCAGACTTCCTCGGATGCGGAGAGGAAGGAGGAAGCAACTAAAAATGTTAAACAAGAAATTACTTTAAATGCTCTAAGTGAGCCTCCGAGTCTGGATCCAGCTCTTGCCACAGATACAACATCTGGCTGGGTAATCGATCACTTGTTTGAAGGACTTTACACAAAAAACAAAAAAGGTGAGCCCGTATTAGGGGCCGCAAGTGATGTGAAAGTTTCTGATGACGGTAAAACATATACTTTTACAATTCGTGAAGATGCAAAATGGTCCGATGGTGATCCAGTGACAGCACAAGACTTTGAATATGCTTGGAAACGTGTATTAAACCCTGAAACCGGCAGCGCATTCGCTTTTTATATGTACTATATTAAAGGAGCTGAGGAGTATAACAAAGGAAAAGCTAGTGTAGATGAGGTTGGAGTGAAAGCATTAGACGATAAGACGCTACAAGTTCAATTAGATGCGCCGCTTAGCTATTTTGACAAGCTATTAACAATGTGGACGTTCTACCCAGTCAAGAAATCTTTAGTTGAATCGAATAAAAAATGGGCCGCCGAAGCAGAAGGGTATGTAAGTAACGGAGCTTACAAATTAACTTCTTGGAAACACAATAGTGAAGTTGTAGTTGAAAAGAATGAGCATTATTGGAACAAAGATGAAATTAATATGGAAAAAGTTACATGGAAAATGGTGAACGATGCAACAACATATTATCAAATGTACAAAACAGGTGAACTTGATTTAATTCAAACTTTACCTACTGATGTGATTGCACAAGAAAAAGATAGTGAAGAGTTTAAAATTGTACCTTATTTTGGAACCTATATGTTTATGTTTAACGTAGAGAAAGAGCCGTTTAATAATCCAAAGATCCGCCGTGCTTTTGCAATGGCTATTAACCGTAAAGCGATTGTGAATAATATTACAAAATCAGGGGAAACTCCAGCATATGCATTTGTTCCATATGGAGTAAATACTCCGGACGGTGATTTCCGCAAGGTTGGCGGCACATATTTCAAAGAAAACGCAAAAGAAGCGAAGAAACTATTACAAGAAGGTATGAAGGAAGAAGGATGGAATAAGTTACCTGAAGTAACTCTAATGTATAATACTGCTGAAAATAATAAAAAGGTTGCAGAAGCAGTGCAGGAAATGATCAAAAATACTCTTGGGGTAAAAATCAAGCTCGCTAACCAAGAGTGGAAAACGTATTTAGAAACAACAGCCCAATCTAATTTCCAAATGGCGCGTATGGGCTGGATTGGAATCTTTGTTGACCCAACCGTTATCTTAGACTATTACTTGGGTGACAGCCCGAATAATAGAACAAAATGGGTAAATGGGAAATTTGATAACCTAATGGCACAAGCAAAAGTGGAACAGGATGAGACGAAGCGTTTTCAATTACTTCATGAAGCTGAAAAAGTATTAATGGCAGACATGCCATTTATGCCAGTTTACTTTTATTCGCAAAACTATCTAACTTCTAAAAAGTTTAAAGGCATCGTTTATCCTATTAATCGTTATCCAGACGTACGCTGGGCAAAGAAAATAGCTGATTAATTGCCTTTGAGGGAAGATTTATTTCATCCGAAATAGATCTTCCCTCTCAGCTAAAAGGGGAGTTTTTTATGTTTGCTTATTTAGGTTCTACCCTTTTTACAGTTATCGTTTTACTAATGATTAAAATCATATATCAAGTAAATACACTAACTTTTATTAATCAATGCTTTTTATATGGTTTAGCGATATTTGTTGCGGGGATAAGTATTTTTGTCTATCAGACAGGTTTTTTAGATTCGTTTCTAAAAGGATTTCGACAAGTTTATCATTTTGTTCTGCCAAAGCCCAGAGCATTAATTCAGGAAGAAAAAAGGTTAGCCAATGACGCCTTGATAAATCATTGGCGCACCTCGACGATGAATGGTTTGAAATTGATTTTATTAGGTATCGGTACAGGCTCTATTTTTCTTTCCATCGCATATTCAATTTATCTATTAAAAGATCATTGATAGAATGATACGAAAAATTGGATTTTCTATTCGTTTTTAGGGGGGGAAACATGTATGAAAAAATTGTTGGTAACGGGCTTTGTCCCGTTTTTAGATTTTTCCGTGAATCCAACGGAACAAATTGTAAAAAATCTTGATGGCACCACGATCGGAGGCTATGAAATTTATGGACGGATATTGCCGGTTGATTTTTCAGAATCGGCAACAAAATGCATTGAATACTTTGAAAATATACAACCGGAAGTTGTCATTTCTCTTGGTCTTGCGGCTGGACGTACAAAAATTACGCCGGAACGCATTGCGATTAATTGTAAAGATGGAGGACCTGATAATCGCGGGGTGCGGATGCAGGATGAACCGATTGAAATCGATGGACCGGCTGGCTATTTTTCTACCTTACCAATCCGTCGTTTCGTTAATGTGTTAAACGAAAATGGATATCCAGCGCAAATTTCTAATACAGCAGGCACCTATTTGTGTAACAATGTGATGTATTCAATCTTACATAAAATTTATAGTGAAAATCGAAACGTAAGAGCCGGTTTTGTTCATATTCCAGCTTCACATGAATTGGCAATTCAACACCCAAACATTCCAAGTTGGTCACAAAACGATTTATATCAAGCGGTTATATGTATGATTGAATCATTAGACTAGATGATGTGAGATCTAGTAGTTTTTTCTTTCAAGTATCTAAAAATGTAAATAACTAGTTGATATAAAAAGGGAATCTCCTGTCTTCTTTTTGCGAATAGTTATCCTTTATATCTATTATTGATGCTGAATCCGAATGATAAGTTTTGGTGGATCAAAAATTGGGTAGCGCTTTCGTCAAGGGGCTTATTGTTGACATAATTATTTTCTTGTTACCTTTCAGGTGTAGGTGGAATCGTGAAAAGATAGGAAAAATCGTAGTTATCGAACATAATAATTGAAGGCTCTGTTTAACTTGATTGTTGATTTTATTAGAAAGAAATAAGCGTACTCAAAATTAACTTTGAATACGCTTATTTTTCAAAAAACGAATAAATTAAAATTGTACCCTACTGTTAAAATAACAATTTGTATAAAAAATATCCACCTATAAGAACTAATATTAAAATGCCCGTTCCTTTCCACCCTAATCCTCCGACTAAATCTGCTAAATTCGTATTATCTGCTCGATGTAAGCCATCTCTAAATGTGCCCGAAGGATTATTTTTTAATTCTTCTTGACGTAAACGTTCACGCTGTTCTTCTGGAGTTTCTTTTCTATTTGACATGAACACACCTTCCACTTTAAATTTATCTTGTCCAATTATTCAATATGAACAACTTTTTTCTATTTACTTATTATAGATTTAATTTCGACAATTATTCCCAAAACCCTTTTATGCTGGAATTGTTCTTAAAGGAATTGTTGTATTTTTTTCATTGATTGGATATAGACAACTCTCTACTGCAAATGCGAATACTACGTTCATCTGCATCAAATGCAATCTTATCCAAGAAATTAAAGTATGCCAAATAGTGTTGCAGATATTTTGTTGCAACACCCTTAAATCGTTATATCCATTGTTTCAATCGTTGATGATAGTTGTTCACGTTTTGGATATGGTAGACTCCCTTTGTGCGTTCTTTTCCCGTTTTGAAACGATAGTGAGTAAGCCCTTTTTCATTTGCATAGGCTTTAAACGCTCGCCAAGCATCTGTACATAGCACAGTCGTATCATTTAGTTTATGACCAATAGCATTATCTAATTGTGTTTTCTGAATACGCCCACGACCAAGTAACCCAACGAAAGTATTTTTCGTTCGGTCACGGGCTACTAAGACACAAACTTGTTCATGACTAATCCCTCTAAATTGCGATGTTCCACCACGTTTGCGAGGCTTACGACCTTGAATAGAACGGACTTCCTTTCTCTGAATAAAGGAAGTATGTTTCATCCATTTCAACAATGCCTTCAAAGGAAGCAACATCAATTTGAGCAATAGCAGGCAGGATTTTATGTCGCCAATAGAACAGTGTTGTATGTGTAATGTCTTTCAGTTTTTTAGCCGATTCTCGAAGGCTTAATCCGTTTAACATACACTCAATAAATTCTAACCAACGATTGACTTTCTTTGCTCGGTAAATAGGTGTTTTGTTCGTTTCAGTGAATGTCTTTTTGCAATCTTTGCAACGATAACGTTGACGTTTGATTTTTGCTAGTCCATTGTTTACTTCAAATTTTCCGAAGCGAACGACATTTTTTTCGCTACAATGAATACAACAAAGCCCTTCTTTTGCTTTACGCTCTGTAACTTCTTGAAAGATTGGTCTTGTATCGTGCATTGGCATTAACAAATATTTAAAGTGATTTAAAACACGTTCTTTATCAGCAGACGGTAGTTTTTGAATCTCATGAATAATATCAGATACATTCACAACAAACACATCCGAACATATATTCTTATCAGCGTTTTAGAACTAACGTTCGTAAAAATCAAATATCAACAGTTTAATTGAACAGAGACTAATTGAAAAATCTTCTGGGATAGTGATACATATATGGCACCAATCTGCTCGTATTTTTCAAAAATTTATTTTGATAAATTGTTTTGGATAAAAATCTATTTGCCCTATATTTAAATTTGTTTTTGTATTCTATTTATTACAAAATAAAAGTTCAGAGATTTTTACATGGAGAGGTAAGCGCGATAGCCTCGTTTGTGCGAAGCCAGCCTTTGATATTGCTGGGTTTCTAGCTTGGTAGTCATGCTCACAGAGTCTCTTGGTCAGGTCACAATTCTCTGTACTTCCCTTTGCAAACTCTGTATTCTGGGCCATTTCTTGCTGGAATGTTGAATTCGGCGATCGGAATTGTCGCATGTTTTTACTTTGCAGGTACATTAGGATTATTCACTACAATATTGATTGTTTTTTGGAGAGAAAAAGAGAAACATATTGCTTAACCTACAATCTATAAAAAGATAGTAGAAAGACAATCAACAAAATCAGGATAAGTATCTTTACTACTTTTTTCTGTGGTGTGCACCCTGCAGACTTCCGATCGTTTCTCTTAAATGACAAACTATGGTGATGAACCGATCTGATCCGATATGGCAGGACTTATCGCTTTTCTCTCTGACTTAACCGATCCTAGATATGGCGAATATTTTAAAGTCTAGTATGGACGTATGAATGGATCATGGTTCTCGAATGGGCAACCATTGGGTGCTCAAGTGAACAGAGGGAAGCACGTAAAAAAAGAGAACGATTGAACGAACAGCGTATATAGCTGTTCATTTTTTTGCAGGAAATTTTGTTGTTCATCATGAAAATATAGGTAAGATGTAAAAAACTAGAGAGGTGGACATACTATGTTGCATTCCCTTTCGATTCCGATTATTCAAGCCCCTATGGCTGGTGGCGTATCAACTCCGTTACTTGCTGCTTCTGTATCGCAGGCAGGAGGGCTTGGGTTTTTGGCCGGAGGATATAAGACGGTTGCGGAGATGCGTGAGGAAATCATTGCAATTAGAAAGTTGACAAACGCTCCGTTCGGTGTGAATCTTTTTGTCCCTAATGATGAAGAGGTGAATGTCGAGGCAATTTCTCGGTATAAGGAGAAGCTGGAGAAAGAAGCCGATCGGCTTGATGTAAATCTTGGTCAGCCAATGTGGGACGACGATGGTTGGAAAGATAAGCTTGAGGTTCTTTGCGAACAGCGAGTACCAGTAGTAAGCTTTACGTTTGGATGCCCTTCATCCGATGTGATTAATGACCTCAAAAAGCGTGGTTCTTATGTTATAGTGACAGTTACGACACTGGAAGAAGCGGTTATAGCCAAACAATCCGGGGCAGATGCGCTGTGTGTGCAAGGTCCGGAGGCTGGTGGTCATCGTGCAACGTTTTCTAACCATGCTTCCGGTTATGAGACCATAAGCCTTCTTGTCCTTTTACGACGAATTAGCGAAGAGGTGGACTTACCGCTTATTGCTGCCGGTGGCATCATGCATGGCCGAGATATCGCTGCTGTTCTTGCGGCAGGAGCTTGTGCAGCCCAATTAGGAACTGCATTTTTGCGCTGTCCGGAAAGCGGTGCACATCCGGTGCATAAGGCTGCTCTTACGGATCCGCAATTTGGTGCAACAGCTGTAACGCGCGCCTTCACGGGGCGTCCCGCTCGAGGATTAGTGAACCGCTTTCTTACTGAATATGATAGCGAAGCCCCAGCGGCATACCCGCACGTTCATCATATGACAAAAGGGCTTCGTAAAGCTGCTGCGCAGGCGAACGATCCGCATGTTATGTCTTTATGGGCCGGAGAAGGTTATCGTTTCTCGACAGAAATGCCGGCAGCGGAGCTTGTTAATTTACTGATGAAACAGACTCACGAAGCGGTAAAGAATGTAATAAAGCGATTAGATAGGGGAAAAGAATGTAGATAAGCAAGACCATTTACATTTATATAGATTCAGATTAATTTTCCGACATAACCACCTGTCCGATGCGCTGGAGCACTCTTTCTGGAAATTCAGAAAGGTACTCCAAAAACGAAAC
>NZ_JACDUT010000010.1 GCF_013761245.1 Thermaerobacillus caldiproteolyticus
GGAAATGTGTTTTTTAGGTCACTGTATATGATTTCCAAGACGGGTGGATTTTTTGTGTACATTTATGCATTCACTATGCGTTTTGCAACACGTTCAGATATAAGTGTTTTCCCTTCCAACGCCACTTAATAAATTCATCATAAATAAGTCTCAAGCCTTATTTGAATATACATTTCAGGTCTATTTCGGAGAATCTCTTTTCTTTGTATCGTTAAGATGGAAAAGGGAGAGAAATTTTGGTTGAAATGGGTTTAGGTTTATTCTTTAAGCCAATTTATCTCTATGCTGCTTGGAGTTTTTGAGAATTAGTTGTTGATAAGGCTCATCATCTTCTCTAAGAGGTGAGGATTTGGAGAAGTATTGTTAGAGTATTTGTTTAGGTAAGCTGCTTGTACTAGAGACTTATCAATATGGAGCAAGCCCGTTTTATTGGTAGATTTAAATGAAAAATTATTGTTTGGTTCAAGATATGGGGGGAGATCATGCAAGCTTCTAACGAAATATGTTTGTATAAAAATAGGAAGTGATATTTCTTCTTGCTGCAAGGAATGGCTAAAGGATAAGCAAAAGCTAATGATGGAAACTAAAAATACTATGGAAAGAAGGGAAAACATTGAAAGGATTTTTTATGATTCTATTGGGTGTCATTGGATTATATGTTATCTTTTTTAATCCAATTGACTTTAGTTGGTTGTCTTTTGGAAATCAAGGAACTCAGTCCGTTATATCTAAGAAAATTGATATGATTGAAATTGATGTTTCAGGTGTTAACACAACGATTATTCCGGAAAAACGAGAAGATTTAAAGGCAGATCTAGATGGAAAGGGAAAATTGATCGTTAAACGCCACGGGGACAAGGTAGAGGTAAGTGTGAAACGAACAAGGAAATGGTTTGACTGGTTTTTATTCAATAAAAAGGCGAGACTGAATATTTATATTCCTAAAGATTATGATCGAAATATGGCTATAAATCTAGGCTCAGGGAATCTGAGTTTTTCCGGCCATTCCAAAAATGAACCGATGAAATTAAATGAATTACTATTAGATGTAGGCTCAGGCAACATCAACCTAAAGAATTTATCGGTTAAATATTTTGAGCACAATGGTTCGTCAGGTAATGTCGAGATAGATTCATTAACGACAGAAACAGGATCATTTGATGTTAGTTCAGGAAATCTCAATGTAAAGCATTATATTGGAGCTATTAAGGCTGAATTATCATCTGGAAATTTAAATGTACAAATGGACAAATTAATAGATTCAGTTGATATTGAAGTAAGTTCAGGAAAGGTCGATATTAATCTGCCGACCAATGCTGACTTTACTTTAAATGGAAAGACAAGTAGCGGTAATATAACATGTGATTTCCCGCTAACTAGTAAAAAAATAAGTAATAAAAACATTAAAGGTATTCATGGGTCTGGGAAGCATCAGATTGATCTAACCGTATCAAGCGGCAACATCAATATTTATTAAAATAACGCAAAAAAGAGGCAACTTATTTAGTTTTGTGTATCTAACTTCAAAAACAATGAATGATGTTCCCTAAGCTATAAAAATGACATATAGTTGTCGACTAACACTCGAAAGAAAACCAAAAGCAGCCTAAACCTTCTTTATTCAGGTTTCAGGCTGCTTTTCAAATAAAACTCCTAGTATAAGAGTGCTTATGCTTTCAAATAGGCAAGCCCCTAATTCATTTATTCCTCTCTGTTACTTGTCTAGCAATGCTTCAAAGAACATATCCTGTAATTCCACAGTAACTGGCCGTCAATAGTCAGTGAATCGTGTGCCTTTTTGTTTTAAAGTTGTAGAAGGATCTCTACGTTATCACCGGTAGAGAAGGGGCTACCAATTATGTAATTCAGTATGCATAATTTTTCCTGCATGTTCGTTAAGAATGTTAATTTCGCTGCTTTTTACTTTTGCTGTTGCGAAAAATGCAATAAATAAGAAAGAACTCACTAAAGGAGGTGAGTTCTAGTTTCAAAGGAAGTAATCACAATAAACGTATTAAGCGAGCAAGACGTTCAAATATATCAATCAATATAGAGCAGGAAAAGTAAATGGTAGGAGATGTTAGTGGAATTTTTTCATGATTGAATTGTAAAGGTTTTTTCGTCTACAATATAGAAACTATATTCAAATGCTCAAATATTGACTATATAAATATTTTGTAATATAGTGTTGAGACATTTCCTTTTTTCATTAAATGGAAGGTATGTTTGTATTCTGTTTTTAGTCGGAAAAGGGGGAACGACGTAGTTTGAATAGAAAAGAAAATTTCCTGTAATTATCGAATCATGATATTTATATCATGATATTATAAGAACTAAATCTTTAATAATGTTTCGCTCGGTTTCAATTAGATTAATTACCTCCTATTTAAGAATTATTGTTTCATAGAAAAATTTAAAAATAGTAGAGGGGGGATATAGTGAGAAAGATAATATCACAAATCAGACAGGAGTTAGGGCGAAAAGAGATTTCACCATCATATTTGGCGAAAATGCTAAATGTATCACTAACATGTATCAATGAGTTTTTTAATGGCACAAGGCAGTTGAATTTTAGTGATTTTTTACAAATCATCAATCTTTTATTTGATAAAGATAACCAACAGCCATTAATTTTGGATTATTGTTTAAGCACAGAAAGCAAAGAGGATATTAGGGAAGCAATGGAATGGGCTTCCAATAACTGTTTTTATGAGCTATTATCCGATTTAATAGATATCTATCCAAGCAAATTTAGCGATTTATACTCTCTTTTGTTAAAACGAAATAAAAACGAATTATCTCCTATTCAATTATACAATGAATTAGAAATGATTAAATTTAAAATGGGAAATGAAACTGAGATACCCGAGGTTCAAGTTCTAGTAAGGATCGCTTCTTTGTATAGTTTTCTTAGTTTAAAATCATATGGATTGATTCTGCCTATTGCTCAGGATGCCTTAAATCAGGCTGAATCTATTACAAACCGCTATATAAGAGAGTCTTATGTTATCCGGATAAAAGAGGTAATGGCCATATACTATATGAAACAACTACAGCTGGAAGAGGCTATCAAAGTGGCGCGGGGGATCATAAATATATCGAATTTTGAAAAATTTCCGTTAACAGTGAATTCTATGCTATGTTTGTTAGCGGAAATATATGTATACAGTGATTACTGCAAAAGTATTTATTACATCGAAAAGGCGATAGAACATTTCAAAGAATTAGGGATGTCAGAGAAATTTAAAAACCGTGAGAACATGCTTTATGCAACCCATGATTTTATCAAAATCACGAATGGAATGTATAAAAATTTATATTTAACGGATAAGGCAGAAGAAGCCCATTATCTATCCCGACAACGGGATGAATCTTCCAAGGAAAGGGCGCTCTATCTTTTAGAGAAAATCGCAAAAGAAAGAGGAAAACTTTCGCCGTTTCAAATTTACTATAAGGCGCTTGCTTTGGGGGATGTACAATTGATGAGATTTGCGGAAGAAGAATTTTTAAAAGCCGGAGATTTATTTTACGCTCAATTGCCAAGAAGATATTTAGTGAAAGATAGTTCTGAAAATTAAGTGTTTTTGTTGAAATATATCATAAATATAGGTTAAAATGTAAATAGATATAAGAAAAGGAGGTATGATAATGAAGAGGAAATTTCTATCATCACTTCTCATTGCTGCTTTTGCATTAACATTAGGTGTGGCGAATGACTATGGGACAAAATCGGAAACAGCTTCAACTTCTAGTAGTGTTCAAACATTACCTGCTCCTACCGATCCAGGTGGCGGCGGACATTGATCAAAACCCCTCTAATATTTATTATAGAGAGAACAATAACGTACTAATGCATGGTAGTCTATTCGTTTTGAATAGGCTTTTTTGTTTGGTATAAATCCTTTGTAAATCATGTAAATAAATATATTATATTGTATAAATATTTTAAAGGTTTGATACCTCTTTAAGATTTGTTGAATCTTTCTAGCTAAAGGCAAATGACAGGGACATCTATTTATTTCGGCAGGAACATACAAGAAGATTTAAAGAACGGATAAAAAATATTTATGCAAAAACGCAGAATGAATACATAAATGAACATAAAAAAGTCTGCTCTATTGGAAATTATTATAGTTACCAAACCATACGCTTCTAAAGAATGAACACTATCATGATTTCCAAACCTATTACAGAACATGTTTGTTCCATTGAAAATACTCCTCTTTGAGTGGTTTATAAAAAAGTTAATTTTAGTTCACAGCTTAACCGTTCGCCAGCTTGAGCTAAGTTGGGCTTAGCCGTAACATAAGAAGGGGACGCGGTTTATCTAAAACGAACATGGAGGAGAAAAAATGGCAAAAGTAAAAACCAATGCGATGCGTGTTCTTGATAAGAAAATGATTCCTTACAATGTCATTACCTACGACAGTCAAGATGGAAAAATCGATGGGATTTCTGTTGCCCATAATATCGGGAAAGATCCTCGATTCGTATATAAAACATTAGTAACGCGGGGGAACAGCAGGAACATTTATGTGTTTGTCATCCCTGTGGAATCGGAACTGGATTTGAAAAAAGCTGCACAAGTAACGGGTGAGAAAAAAGTAGAAATGGTGCCGGTAAAAGATATACAAAAGTTGACAGGATATATCCGCGGAGGGTGTTCGCCGATAGGCATGAAAAAACTTTATCCAACCTTTATTGATTCTAGTGCTTCTCAACTTGAGCACATTATTGTCAGCGGCGGCAGGATCGGCGTGCAAGTGGAACTTAGCGTGGAAGCTTTACAAAGCGTAACAGAAGCTGCACTGCAAGAAGTGGTAAAGAAGCAATGAATAAATCGAGGGAGTAATGATGGGGACTTTGAGACCGAATAAAAAAATACATTTATGAAGATTACTTCACATGAGACGATGTGATTAAGTTTCTGTGGTCAATTCCCGGTAAAACAGATACTTTCACTCAAGAAACATGGGGCTGGTCCTACTTGTAGCAGACAGGAAAAAGCACAGGCTTGTACTGTTATACTATATGAGAAATCTAATTAGACGATGGAATGGTATACAAAAAGGGACCTTAGATGTTCTTTGGTCCCCTGTCACATGAAGTTATGCTGTTTTTGATTCCACTTGTTCATTATTGATAGGCTTTCTCATGATAAAAGGGTATAATACTAGCCCTAAAACGAATAATCCAATTCCTAATAAGAACGTGTTCCAATCTGCTGTTCCTGTCTTAACAACCCAGACAGAGTAAATCAGAGCTAGAATGGTAATAACTCCGTCGTAGATTCGCAATCTCTTTGTTGTTTGATATGTCTCTCCTGTAATGATCAATTTGAGTTGATAAAGAACAGAAACAAGGTACGGAACTAAATAGGCAAGTGTTGCTACGACAATAGCAAAGTTGTAAGCTTGGTTTACCGTTCCAGACACCGTTGAAAATAAAAAGAGCTGTGTCATGAAATTCGTAATAAACAAGGAACGAACAGGACTCCCTTTTTTATTCGTTTTAGCAAAGAAAGCTGGGAATAATCCTTCTTTTGCTGCTTGATAAGGTACCTCAGAACTAACAACAATCCATCCAATTGTAGACCCAAATAATGAAATGAGTGCTAAAATAGCCATAATATAAGCTCCATTGTTACCAACGACTGCACGCAGAGCATCAACAAGCGGTTTTTGCGATTGCTGTAATTCTTCTTGAGGAATAGCTCCCATTGTCAATAACGTAATACCGACATAAATGAGTACAGAGATTACTAATCCGAGCAGGGTAGCTTTTTTTACATCCTTTTGTGATTTGGCACGATTGGAAAGCATAACAGCTGATTCAATTCCAATAAATGCCCACAGCATTGTAATGGCTGCCCCATTAATCTGGCTTGTAAGAGATAAAGACTGTCCTTTCTTATTTACAAAATGAAATCCATCTCCTAAATTAGAAGCATCAAATATCCAAACGGTTAAGATAATAAAAATAAGAAAGCCAACTACTTTTGTTCCTGTTGTTAAAATATTAATGTTTCCAGCATAGTTGAAGTCGCGAGAAAGAATCCACTGAATTCCCCATAAAACAACGGTGCATACAGTAAATGTGAGAGCTTTTCCTACTTCTAGTTGAAAAGACCCAATTGTCAGTAATACTTGTTTACTTTGCATAACCGGAAAAAAGGTACTTAAATAGCCTGCAAAGGAAATAATGACAGAAGCAGTTGCTGCCCAGTTCGCTGCCCAATATCCCCATGCCATGCTGTATCCTGCTACATTCCCAGCTTTTGGTGAAGAAAACATCGCTTGTGCATAGCTTTGCGGTCCTGCTTTTAATTCAGGTTTCCTTATAGCTAAATTTCCAAATACAAGAGCAATCATCCATACACCAAATCCCGTTGCAATCCAAGCAAGGGTTGATCCCATCGGGCTTGCTACTTGAGCTAAACTAGCTGGAAGCATAAATATGCCTCCGCCAATCATATTTCCAACTACAAATGCGGTTAAAATCCATACGCCCCATTTTTTCGTTGCCATGCGATTTCCTCCTTATATAAAACTCTAGATGTGGGTTTGTTAAACAATAGTAGGAATGCGTTAGCTGATTTTTATGTATTACAGTAAGATAATATAATATTATTTTAGTTTGGTAAAGTGATAATATATTAAAGAAATAAAGATTATTAATTCTAAATAATCCTTATTATTTCAAAACTTAATTATTTAGAATGTCCAAACAAGTCTAAAGAGAAAAGTAGGACATGTTTCATTTGACGCTGGAGGAATGAGAAGTCTATCAAAAATGTCCGCTCCCGAAATATTGTGACTATGGGCCGGATCATCGATTGACGATGGCCGCGAAATCGAGAGCGTAAGGAATGAAGAAAATAAAAATCCAAGAGATTCATCACTATTATCACCATGCGGAGAAATTCTAGTGAGTAGAAGGGCGCAAGAATTGCAAATTGATATAAATATATAACGGTTTTGCATCCGGTTGTTTTTGGTCCAGAAAGGCAAACAGATATCGATAAATTCTTAGAAGCAGTAAGAAAACAAAAGAAAAAGGAAGAAAACTTTATTTTTCTTCCTTGCTCCTATTCTCCAGATTTCTAGCAATCTCTTTTAAAATTTGAACCTTCTTCATTACAGTATTTGGAATCAGGGGAGATATATGCAGGGAGTCATAACAAATGTTACAAATCCAAAAGTAGCTTTATTCTTTATTTCTTTTCTTCCGCAATTTATTATTACAGACAATCCTTATGGTCCCATTCCCTTTATTATTTTAGGAATTTCGTTTATTACTATTGGTACTCTTTGGTGTTTAATTGTTGCATATTTTGCTTCATTCGCTACTAAAAACTAAGAGAAAATATAAAAATAGCAAACCTATTAAACAAATTAACGGGCATTGTTTTTATAGGGTTAGGTATAAAACTATTCCAAACAAAAGCGTCTTAATAAATATCATTTTTCCTTGTTCAACTAGTAGGTGCGATAGTTGAATAAGGAAAAAGACCAACTGCGTGGAACAAGACTAACAAAAAGTCTGATTTATTCGTGTTTTTTATTATTTTCATAATATTGGATATTTATTTTACTTTTGCAACACGCCCCATTATGATAAAATAATCTAAAACTTGTTTCTTTTTAGATTATTAAAAGGTTACAATAGGGAGGAGACATCAATGAATGCTTTTTTCAGAAAAAAGTCTATTGACCAATTGCAACGAGAGGGTGCCAAAAACACAGGGCTAAATAGAGTCTTAGGATTATGGCAACTTACTGCAATTGGTTTAGGTGGTATTATTGGGGTGGGTATCTTTGTATTAACGGGTGTAGCCGCTGCTGAACACTCGGGACCTGCAGTTATCTTATCATTCATTATTGCTGGACTGGCTAGTGCAGCGGCTGCACTGTGTTATGCAGAATTTGCTGGTTTAATACCTGTTGCTGGAAGCGCTTACACTTACAGCTATGCTGTATTAGGAGAAGTAGCAGCGTGGCTGATTGGATGGGATTTATTACTTGAATATACCCTAGTTGTTGCAGTAGTAGCTATCGGGTGGTCTGGTTACATGCAAGAAATTCTCCAACAAATTGGAATACACCTTCCTGCATGGGCACAAGGCGCTCCGGGCACTGGAGCTGGTCACAAAGTAGACTTGATTGCGATGTTAGTTAGCCTTGCCATTGCTGGTTTGCTTTACTTAGGTATCGAATGGGGTTCTAAATTTAATAACCTCATGGTTGTTATTAAGTTAAGTATTATTCTAGTGGTGATTGCTGTAGGAAGTTTCTATGTTGATTCTGCTAACTGGCATCCTTTTATGCCTTTTGGCTTTCATGGTGTAATGAGTGGAGCAGCTCTCGTATTTTTTGCTGTATTTGGCTATGACACCTTAACTACAGCGGCAGAAGAGGCAAAAAATCCGCAACGTGATCTGCCGATAGCTGTCGTATTGTCCTTGGCTATTGCCCTATGTCTGTATATCGGAATGTCTCTCGTTATTACAGGTATGGCTCCGTATCATACACTCAATGATGCAGCGCCAGTAGCCAAAGTCTTTAGTGATGTTGGATTGAAGTGGATTACGATCATCATTTCTGCTTCTGCTATTGCGGGTATTCTGTCTGTGTTATTTTCCTTTATGCTGGCAGGTTCACGCATATGGTTTGCCATGAGCCGCGACGGCTTATTACCAAGATGGTTTACGAAGGTACACCCTAAATTTAAATCACCTTATCGTCCGACTTTAATAATTGGTGTGATTACCGCATTCGTTTCAGGATTTACTCCGATTGCTGAGGTAGCTGAACTAGTCAACATTGGAACACTGTCAGCGTTTATCTTAATTTGTGCATCCATCATTGTTCTGCGAGTGAAACGACCAGAACTTGAAAGAAAATTTAGAACGCCGTTTGTTCCGGTAGTTCCTTTGATTGGAATCGGATTTTCAATCTACCTTATTATCAGCCTGCCTGAAATTACTTGGATTCGTTTTATAGTTTGGATGATTATAGGTTTGATCATTTATGTATTTTACGGTAAGAGAAAGAGCAACTTAGCGAAAAGTTTTCCAAACGAACAGTAAAACTTAAGGAAACATTTGTTTCCCTATTTGCAATGATACGGGATCACATCAATAATATGATAAGGCTATATTGTATAAGAAAAAGGGGAATTCCTTATTATATAGGAATTCCTTTTTTAATCGCTATCTACCCTAAAAATAGCGGAAAGCCAAAAAAGATAACTTGCGCTCAGCTGTCATTTTATCTGGAGGAAAGAGGAAAAGAAAAAGGAATCATTTTTCTGGTTCAATTTTATTATAAAGTGCATTTTCATCTAATATACAACTGATGCGGTTTGCAGAAGCGGAGTTTTTTATTTATTTCATACCGAGTTATAGATGGGGAATTAAGGATAATAACATAATTTCGGGCATTTTTGTTATATATAATATATGTGGATGTGATGAAAGGGAGGAGATTGTTGCTGTTACTTGTTATTGGTATTAGGAGTGGAAAGTGGTGATGAGAGGAAAACTGTAGAAGACACGATATCTACTAATGTTCAAGCACTATCGGTTAGTGACCCAAGTAGTGGCGGACATTAATTCCAATTCTACAGATAAGATGCCAAACAGCTGTCGTTTTATATAAGACTAACTTGGAGACACGACTTCTCAGACATAAAACGATCTACTTCGCGTCTTTGCAATAATTATGTTCTTTTTTGTTATTAATGCACTAAAAAATAAAAACATGAACTAGCGGCATATGTACATCCTTAAAAATTGGTTCGCTTCATTCCTATTTTAGTCATAAGAGATAGGAGGAGGTATACCATTAAAATTCGAAATATTATGTTTATTTATAATTATAAAAATAATTTTATAAGGGAGGAGAATGATATGAAATTATTATCTAATTTTTTTACAGTGATCGTACAGAGATTTTTGCCTGATCCTTTTGTGTTTGCGCTTATTCTAACGGCTATTTTGTTTGTGGCTGGAATTGTCTTTACTCCCCATAGTCCAATAGATATGATTCATTTTTGGGGAGACGGATTTTGGGATTTATTAGCGTTTGCTATGCAGATGAGTTTAATTTTAGTTACGGGGCATGCTCTAGCTAGTTCACCGTTTGTTAAACGCGGGCTACGAAGCTTTGCAAGTATTGCAAAAACTCCTGCTCAAGGTGTTGTCCTAGTGACATTAGGTGCAGCGATCGCATCTTTAATCAATTGGGGATTTGGTTTAATTGTTGGTGCCTTATTTGCTAAAGAAGTGGCCAAAAAGGTTCCAGGCTCTGATTATCGGTTGTTAATCGCAAGCGCTTACATAGGCTTTTTAACTTGGCACGGCGGACTTTCTGGATCGATTCCTTTATTAGCAGCAACGCCAGGCAATCCGATGGAGAAAATATCTGGGGTTATCCCATTAACGGAAACTATTTTTACAGATTTTAATCTATTTATTACCATATCACTTCTTATTGTTTTGCCTATTATGACAAAATTAATGATGCCGAAGCCTCATGAAGTAGTAACGATTGATCCGAATTTACTTGCTGAAGATAAAAGTGATGTATCATTGGCTATATCGGATGAGAAAAGTTTCGCAGTGCGTATGGAAAACAGCAGAATCTTAACATTTCTCATTGTCGCTATGGGATACGCATACTTGATTTATTACTTTGTGACGAAAGGATTTAAAATTGATGTGAATACAGTTAATTTACTTTTCTTTTTTACGGGCTTATTGTTGCACGGTACTCCTCTATCGTATATGCAAGCAATCACAAACGCTGCACGTGGTACAGCTGGCATTTTGATTCAATTTCCTTTTTATGCTGGGATTCAAGGGATGATGGAGCAATCAGGATTAGGTGGTATTATTACAAATGCCTTTATTTCTATTTCTAATGAGCATACTTTTCCGATTCTTGCCTTTTTAAGTTCAGGAGTCATTAATTTCTTTGTTCCATCTGGAGGAGGGCACTGGGTCGTTCAAGGACCTTTCATTATGCCTGCTGCTGCTTCTTTGGGAGTGAATCCGGGTATCGCAGCGATGGCGATTGCTTACGGTGAGGCATGGATGAATATGGCTCAACCGTTTTGGGCGCTCCCCGCTCTCGCAATTGCGGGTTTAGGCGTGAGAGATATTATGGGATACTGTGTCACTACACTATTAGTATCTGGAATTATTTTTATGATTGGGCTGTCATTTTTCTAGATTTCCGGCTTGAGTATTATAACAAACTTGACATATCTTCAAAAAAACAAAAGCATAAATTACTTCTGAGTTCTGGTGAAGAAGGATGGTTAATTCCTCCTTCAGTTCTTGATTACAACGGCATAACTCACTGATTTCTTGATTTTTTTGGCTTGATGCTGCCTGAGCTTACAAAGTTCGTGCCATTGCTTTCTTTGTATTCGGTTACCCAACGGTGAAGGGGGGATAAGAGGGCCCAGTTCTCTTGCCGCTTGATCAATCGATTTGCCTGTCCTCTAAGCACAACTCAACGGCTTGAATTTTGTATTCTTTATATCATTGAACACCTCGAACGTATCTTATTCTCTGTATCCATTTTTTAGACAGAAGTGAGATAACGTCCTTGTTGTGTATTCTTTATATTAATATAGATGAGATCATCTTTTATGATGAGTACTTGCGAAATCATTTTTTTATGTTTCTTTTTTGTATAATGATGTTGAACATTCTATAAAGAGTTATATAGTCAAATATGGTCGCATCACAATACCTTATATTGCTCTAGATATTCTATTTTTGGTATATTTTAGATTATTACGCAGATATACTATCGATCTCATTTATTGGCTATGTTAAATCACCTTGTTGGTATTTACTGAAAATATAATAATGAATAAAAGCAATCTTAATATGGAGAGAAAAAAGGAGGAAAGAATTTGGAAGAAACTAAGTATATAAAAATAAACTTTTATTTGTTACTTGCGATATTGTCGCTTTCAATAGTTGGTTATTTATTTGCTGTTTATAAAGAGAATTTGTTTTTCTTGTATGAAAGGTCTCTTACACTTTTAATCATAGCTTCCATCATATTATCAATAATTGGAATCATAAAAAATGAAGGGAATTCAAAGTGGATTTCACTTTCTTACTTTGCTTTTTTTGTACAATTTTCTGTTCTTTGTCTATTTTTAGGCCCACTTACGTTTTACAGTGTAATTTTTGTATTTTATGTTACTACCTTCATTACAATCTTAATCTTTGTTATAGCCATTAGAAAGATTGACAAGTTCAAGTTTATACCTTTACTGCTTTTAACATTGTCTGTAATCTTTACGATTTACGTTATATTTCTAAATGCTTTATGGGGAACCAGTTGGATTTAGGCTTTTTGGCGGAGTTTATCTAATATCGTTCTTCTTTCAGCTAACAATTAAGCAGATGAAAGACCTTCAATTTGTGAAGGTCTTTCATTTATTTTTAGAAGAGTCTTAGAGAATTACATTATTAAATTGTTCGATAAAAGGTGTTTTCATATAGCTCCTTGCTTGAGGAGCGTCTTGATTTCAAGCGGTCAAAAAGAAAGTCGATGCATCTTCTTTCTAACCCTTAGTCTCAAATGTATTCATTTTCACTTTTTTTACTGCTCTCTGTTCTCCTAAAGGATTCCAGATGTTGTTTGGAGATTAGATTTATATTTCAAATCAGTCTATATTCATCAAAATTTCCCTCGTTTTATTCGTAATATTAAATAGAAATGATCATGATTGGGGAGAGATAAAGCGAGTGGAAAAAAATCAGAAAGAAACCAATTTGTTTGAAGATTTTGTCAAGAGGAGAAAAGAACAGCTTTTGGTTCAGCACTTGATCCTGATATGTCTAAAAAGAAGAGGTTATTTACCATTTTATTTATAAATATAAAGAAAAACTGTTAGTTAAAAAAATAAAGCTGCGAAGTACAACGATTCCCTCCCTTGAGCAATCAAGGGATCTTTTTATCTTAACAGAAAAATGACGAAAGTTTTTTTACTTAAAGAGGTGGCATGATAACGCACAATGATGGTGCTTTTTATCAAAGTAACATCAGTGAATAGAAGTGTTTGAATGTTTATGAATCTAAATAAAGTTAAATCTTAAAAAAGAACAGTTAGCATATAATCTCTTACTTTGAAATAGGGTATTTTTCCTATATAAATGATAATTCTTAAGTCCGATATTAAGTGTGTAAGAATATAAAATATAAGAAGAAAATTTCGAAAATCACAGCAGTGAGAAGTCTTTTATAGTTGCATCAGGGATTCTTTTCATATTTATGTGAGAGATTTTTTAGAAAGATGGATTGGAAAGACCTCGATAATATATAGTTCTGATTTTGTACAACTTGGGGGGATAAAAAGTGTTGTGGAAGAGTTTCACTTAATTTATTTCATCAGACACATAACGATACGTTCACTTAAAAAGAAAAAGGGAGTAATTGTATGAGTATGAAGACTAAAATGAACGGGCTTTTAAGTATATCATTTTTCTTACCTACTATTCTTTTATTACTTTATTTCGTAAAACATTCTTTTAACTGGCTGATTGGATCTGCTATCTTTTCTTCCTTTATTTCTATTTTAGTTACTGTGGTTCTCTTTAATCGAAAGTTTTCGGTTGAATCAATGCAAAATCGTAAAGAAGATCAAGATCTATCCAATGAGAATGATGAAACGGTGGTTCTTTTCCAGAGCCTTGAACAAGATACCGAAGAATTAAAGGATTCTTTACAAACACTTTGTGATGAAATGAAAAATATATCAAAAATAGCGGCGGATATTTTGCAAGGGGCTAACATTCAATCCGAAAATGTAGAAAAAAGTACCGAAGCCATGATGGATATCTCAGCTGGCATCCAACAAATCGCCTTAAATGCCCAGAACGTATCCAATACGTCCACGACAACCTTACAGGCTGTTGCGGATGGATTTAAGGCCATTGAGACGGTTATCGGTCAAATGGAATCGATTCACCAAAAAGTCGAAAATCTTTCCAAAGTTATTACCGATTTGTCTAAGCATTCTCGGGAAATAGGAAATATCGTCAAAACAATTACGGAAATTTCAAGCCAAACGAACTTATTGGCATTAAACGCAGCTATTGAAGCAGCACGCGCTGGAGAGCATGGAAGAGGTTTTGCAGTGGTTGCCGATGAAGTAAGAAAACTGTCTGAAGAGGCGACTGCGTCAACGAATCAAATTAGTGAAATTGTTTCTTCCATCCAAGAAAATATTTCAAAATCAGTGGAATATATGAACGAAGGAAAAGTAGAAGTGACGAATGGCATTCGTATCGTAAATGACGCAAAACACGCTTTTGAAGTGATCCAATCAGACATGAACAATGTTTCACAACAAATTATAGAGGTTTCAGCTGCTGTTCAACAACTTTCAGCTGGTTCTGAAGAGATTAGAAATATTACAGAGTTTACTAAAAAGATTCAAAAAGGCGGTGTAGAAAAAATACAAAATATGAATGAACTTTTTGATGAATTAATAACAGCAGCGAATAAGATCCTTTCGTCCACTCGCCGTTTGTATCAAAAAGTGAATAATGCGAATCAACAGGGGGAGAATGACTGATGGAAAATCAATTATTCATCGAGACTGCAATGCGATCAAAGCTATACCAAAAAAAGTTGAAAAATATTCATCTCGAGGATTGGAACAGTATCCCTTTTACAACGAAAGATGATCTTAGAAATGTCGATACATATGATGTACTAGGTGTACCCTTACATCAGGTTGCAACTTATCATGAGACAAGTGGAACAACTGGTACGCCGACTCCAAGCTGGTTCAGTCATAAAGATATTGAACAGGAAGCTCAGGTAGTTCTTCAATCTTCTTTAAATCTAAATGAACATGATATCGTCTTAAATCGGTTCCCTTTTGCGATGGCAATCCCTGCTTTTATTGTATATTGGGCATCACAAAAGGTTGGAGCTGTTCATATCGGTGTTGATAAAGCAAGTATGGTGACTCCCGATAGACGTGTTGTAGAAATTATGAAACGAACAAATCCCACTATTTTGACATTACTTCCATCCGAAGCCGAAAAACTATACCATGTCGGTATGCAAATGGGAGTTCGTTTTCCTACCAAAGGTTTACGGGCATTACTTTTAGCAGGTGAGCTCGTTTCACCGGCAAGAAAAAGATATATTGAAAAAATGTGGGGTGTTCCGGTTCACTTGCTGTTTGGAAGCACGGAGACGGGCGGATTATTTATGACATGCGAAAATGGACATTACCATATTGATCACCCAAATGTGAAAATCGAGGTAGTAGATGATTCGGGTATCCCTGTCGAAAACGGAGTGAAAGGGAATTGTGTGATTTCTTCAGCAAGGGAAGGAATGCCGCTCTTGCGATATGCTAATCAAGATATTATTCAATTAATTGATGGGGCACAATGCAATTGTGGAAAAACGGAGCCAATTATGATTCACTATGGTCGAAAAGAAGATGTGATAGAATATCAAAACAAATCTGTAAACTTTTATGAATTGCAAGAGGCTGTTTATACACTTAGTAAGGTTCCTTTTATGTGGAAAGTGAAAATCTCAAGTAATCGAGTTCAATTTCTATGTCAGTTTATTGAACCAGCAGGAGAAGCAATCATTTCTACTATTAAACATGAATTAAGTGAAAAATTAGGTTTTGAGGTAGATATTCAACAAACAGAGATTATCCCGCTTGAAAAGCTTACTGAAAAACCTGCTTATGGGAAGTATGCATATATTGAACGCGAACTTATCAATGAGCCTGAAGTGCTCGTTAAGTAGGGTACAACGATTAACAAGGATAATCTTTTGGATAACAAGGGATGAATAAAAGTCAAGTAGCCATTTTTGAAAAAGATCCGTATTTGAACGCAACACCTAAGTTAAGGTGTTGCGTTTTTATTCATAGTAAAATCATACATGAAGCTATACGTTATCATCTATATTTTTACAAAAAAAAAGACCTTCGACCTTACGCTACAGCAAAGACCAGAAAATTCAAGAAGCTCTCTCTTGAAATTCCTGTTTTTACGATTCTATCTTCACATAAATTGGTGTTTCTACTCAAACAATTTCTGTATTTTCGGCGCATTTGCGGGTTCACAGAAGTTCCATGTCTTTCTAGTTATTGTGAGTTGCTTCATGGTTTTGAAGGGAATGCTTTTCTTTCTTTAACGCCCAACTCCTATAAGACTTAGGTATCCAATGTCTGAAAATCATGGTGATCGTGTTGAGTAATAAAAAAGTTCTTTAATTTTCAAAAATGTTGTTTAATACTAAAAAAGTCGTTTAATATTCTTGTTGTATTAACGGGTAGCTTAGCTCTAAATATAATACTTTTATTGAGGTGACAAATATGACAATGTATTATTTAGGTTTATTCCTTTGGTCACATCTTATTGCAGGAACTATTGCAACCATTATTGATTATTTGTTTTATAAAGAAGAAATACCTGAAGCTATTGAAGAATTTAATCATGAATATAATTTCGGTTTTAAACTTACTGTACCAATTTATATTGTTGTGCATATTCTTGGTGGCTGGTATACGTTATTTAGTGTATTAAAAAGCATTTTTAATTATTACTTTGAACCAGACGATGATGATGAATAATTGTATATTAAAATTATGAAATTAAGCAGATGATGAATGACAAAAAGTTGTTTGATTTACAAATCTGTATTTATCTAATTTGTACTATGTTTGTATATATTGAGAGATTAAAGAGAGTATTCAATTAACAGGTACGATAGTTAAAGAACAGTCGATTTTTAAACAATTTTTTGTTTCTGTTTTCTAAATCATTGAAGTATTTATAACTCAAAAATTAAACAACTATTTTTAAACACCGCTGGGAAATCGAATGGTGCTGTGTATATTTGTGTTTTAAATTGATCGCACTGCTCTCAGAAGGCAGAAGTAGTCTCTATGATTCTTAAACTCGGTAAACTTTTACATTACAAGGGATATAAGTTCCATTTTGTATGGGATGATTTTTTTACTCTACGGCTAATCGATAGACGTAGTCTAAAAGACTGCGGGATTTGTCATCGCCGATTAAGCGTAATAATAGTAGAACGCTCGTAAAATAGAGGAACAGGTAGGAAGCCTCTTCCTTTCATCGATTTATCCACGAAAGAAATTATGCACGTAGTAAAGAGACTTGACTTATGAATGTGTAATATCTACTAGTACTCTTGGTAAGGAATTTCTCAAACTCCGGAATACGATGAGCGTCAGTTCCATGAGTTGAAGGACGCTGGACGGACTGAAGCAGCCGTGATGATATTGTTTTTCATCGATATCCGTTGCATGTACAACTATGCCTCTCATCTTATGCATAAGATTGCGTATTTATTTTAGTTCTGCAACACCATCATAGTTTGTAAAAACAATTTTATAAAAAATAGAGAAAAAATATATAATTAAAAGAGAAAGGGGGAGTATTCATGGAAAAAATAAAGGAACTTGCACAAATCATTAAAAATGCAAAAAACATTACAATATTCACCGGAGCAGGAATGAGCACAGAATCGGGAATTCCTGATTTCAGAGGCGATAATGGTATATATTCACAAGAAGAAGATGTGGAGAATTATATATCAGAATACTATTTTAATAGAAATCCGAAAGATTTTTGGGCAAAATTTAAACGAATTTTTTCCTTGAAATTAATGGGGAATTTTGAACCAAACAAAGGACATCTATTTTTAAAGGAATTAGAAGATATGGGGAAAAATATAACGGTTTTAACACAGAATATTGATGGGTTGCATCATAAAGCAGGAAATTCCAATATTATTGAATTACATGGAACCCTTCAAACTGCTACATGTCCAAAATGTCAAACAAAATACGATTTAAAGTTTATTAACGAACATGATGTTCCAAGATGTAATAAAACAAACAAAAAGGGAGAAGTCTGTAATTTTATTTTAAAACCTGATGTTGTGCTGTTTGGCGGTATGGTTCAAAAGTTCGACGAAGCATTAAATAAAGCTTATAACAGTGATCTTTTCATTGCAATGGGAACGAGCCTTGAAGTATCTCCCGTTAATCAAATTCCTGTTTATTTATCTTATCAAGCCCTTAAAATCAAAAAAGCAATGATTAATAAAACGCCAACAAAAATGGATCATTTATTTGATATTGTTATTTATGAAGGAATAGGAGATACGGTTACAAAAATAAATGAATATCTAAAAGATCAAACGAACTCATAAAGAGTTCGTTTGATTTTAGGGGATATTATGAAAAAAACATACAGGGATAGTCCAAAATTATTTTATACAAAAAACATTTATGTTTAAAATTTGAACCTGTTGCAAAACTCATAAGCATGCATAAATGAACGTAGAAAATCCATCATCGTGAAAATGATGTACAGTGACTAAACATACACTTCTGGATGGATATATCGTCATCTACAACATACTTTTTCTGATAAGAATGATTGCATTTTAGCACTTAGTATGATCTGTATGCGGAAGCTCGGATACAAGACATGGACAGTTTTATTAAAGTTAAAAATAAACCTTGTATTTTCTGAAATTTCTTAATAAAATAAAATCAACATACTAACTGGTTGGTATATTGTTAAACAACATGAATATTCATAAGATAGAAGAATTTTTTATTTGAATGGAGAGGATAATATGTTCTTGCGCCTCACAGATGAACAGAGAATGGTCCAAAAAGCCATCAGAAAGTTTGTAGAAAAAGAGCTCATGCCTCTGGAAAATGAAGTGCTGAGAAATGAGAGAGAAGGAAGACCAAGCCTCCCGCCAGGTAAACTTAAGGAACTTCAATTAAAAGCAAAAGAAGCGGGGTTCTGGGGAATCAACACACCTGCGGAATACGGCGGCGCTGACCTCGGGAATGTCATGATGGCGATTGTAATTATGGAGGTTTCGAAAACGTTTGTTCCTTTCCAATTTGGAGGATCGGCAGATAATATCCTCTATTACGCCAATGAAGAACAGAAGAAAAAATACTTAATTCCTACCATCAACGGCGAGAAAAAATCATGCTTTGCCATGACCGAACCTAGTGCAGGCTCCGATACAAGAAATATTAAAATGACAGCAGTAAAAGACGGAAATGAATGGGTGTTAAACGGAGAAAAAACGTTCATTACTGGCGGAAATGAAGCAGATTTTGTCATGGTGATTGCCATTACTGATAAAGAAAGGCATAAGGCGACTTTAGGACGTGAAGGAGTCACATGTTTTATTGTTGACCGCGATATGGGCTGGAGATCCGAGTATATACATACGATGGGACAGTCAGGACCTGCCAGCTTAATATTTGAAAATGTCCGCGTTCCGGAAGAAAACATTTTAGGTGAATTGCATGGCGGTTATAAACTCGGATTAGAATGGATTGGATATGCGAGATGGGTTGTTGGAGCGCGAGCAGTCGGAGCTGCAGAACGTTTGCTGCAAATGGCGATCGATTATTCAAAAGAGCGCATCACCTTCGGAAAACCGATTGCAGAAAGACAGGCTATTCAATGGCAGATTGCTGATTCGGCGGTGGAAATCGAGGCGGCAAAATGGCTCGTGCTCAATGCAGCTTTTACGCTGGATCAAGGGGAGGATAACCGGCATTTAGCATCGATGGCGAAATTGTACGGTGCGAATATGGGAAATAGAGTCGTAGACAGAGTTCTGCAAATTCATGGTGGAATGGGTTATACGAAGGAGCTGCCAATTGAACGCTGGTACCGCGAAGCAAGACTTTGGAGAATTTACGATGGTACGGATGAAATCCAGCGCATGATTATTGCTAGAAATCTATTAAAAGGGCATGTAAAAATCGGTCAATTTATTTAATGTTGAAAGCGCTATCTAATGGATATTGGAGTATATATAATTTCAGGAGGAATGGAAAATGGGTGGAAGATTTGAAGGAAGAGTAGCATTTGTAACAGGCGGAAGCCGCGGAATCGGAAGAGCGATCGTTGAGCTCTTTGCAGAAGAAGGAGCAAAAGTGGCTATTATCGATTTGAATGAAGAAGCGTTGAATCAAACGACAAGCGAATTAAAAGCAAAAGGGTATGATGTTTATTCTAGAGTGGCAAATGTCACCGATGCGTCCCAAGTGGAAAGCGTGGCGAAAGAAGTAGTCGACACGTTTGGATCGATTGATATTCTCGTGAACAATGCAGGGGTGATTCGTGATAACCTGCTCTTTAAAATGACAGACTCTGATTGGGAAACCGTGATGGATGTTCATTTAAAGGGATCGTTTTATTGCGCTCGTGCCGTCCAAAAATATATGGTAGAGAAACAATATGGCCGCATCATAAACATTTCTTCCACGTCGGCTCTCGGTAACCGCGGTCAGGCCAATTATGCCACAGCAAAAGCAGGGCTGCAAGGATTTACAAAAACACTTGCCATCGAACTTGGGAAATTTGGGATTACTACTAATGCGGTAGCTCCTGGATTTATCGAAACGGATATGACAAAAGAAACGGCAAGACGAATCGGTATTTCATTCGAGGAGCTCATCAATATCAGTGTTTCACAAATCCCGGTTGGAAGAAGCGGAAAGCCGTCCGACGTTGCTCATGCTGTTGCCTTCTTTGCAGACGAGAAATCTTCCTTTATCAACGGCCAAGTCTTATATGTAGCTGGAGGCCCAAAAAATTAAGCGAAACGGGGTGACCATTACATGTTCACGGAACACATTGGAAAATGTTCTAATAAGGTTAAGAATATTGTTGAAAGAAGCGCTGTAAAAAAGTTCGTGGAAGCGATTGGTGATCCGAATCCAATCTATTGGGATGAGGAAACGGGAAAAAAATCAAGATATAAAAACAATATCGCTCCTCCAACATTTCCAAGGGTTTTTGATTACGGCGTGATTAATGAATTGAAACTTCCAAGTAAGGGGCTTATTCACGGTGAGCAAATCTTCCATTATGAACGTCCTCTTCTCGTAGGAGAAGAAATTATCTGTTACTCGAAAGTGGAAGATTACTATGAGAAAAAAGGAAGCATCGGTAAGTTAGGATTTTTGGTCATAAAAAGCTACGGGGAAGATCCGTCAGGTCAAATCATCTTCACTTCTACACAAACTATCATCATAACAGAAGCGGTAAGAAAGGCGATGATCGTGTGAAAAAGCTCATAGAATTACAAGTGGGAGATTCACTAGGAGAGGTGCAGCTCAATCCTGTTTCTCGGCTGGACTTAATTAAATATGCCGGAGCTTCCGGGGATTACAATCCTATTCATACCATTGATGAAGAAGCAAAAAAAGCCGGTTTACCGGGAATTATTGCACACGGAATGTGGACAATGGGAAATCTCTCAAAGCTGTTCACCTCTTATTATGAAGAAGGTTTTATACAGGATTATTCGGTCCGGTTCAAAGGAATGGTTTTTCTTAACGATGTCATTACACTAAAAGCAACTTTGAAAGAAAGAATTGGGAATAAACTGCGTTTTAACGTGTTGGCGGTGAATCAAAGCGGAAATGAAGTGGTAAAGGGAGAGGTAGTGTTTTCTCAATATTAAACTCTCTGCAGATCGGACATCCACTAATCACTTTAGGGATGAGCACGAAAATAATGTAATAGCATTTGTCATTGGAAGGTTTCTTAGCTGTGAAAGAAAGCCCGGTGACAAGAGGAATCTCTTGGTTACTGGGTTTTCGCTAAGTTGTTTTTATTTTACAAGGAGTGTGGGAAACAGTGAAAAGAGATGCTGTTATTGTTTCAGCGGTCCGCACAGCCATAGGCAGGCAAGGTGGTGCGCTCGCCTCTGTACCAGCGCATATATTTGGAGCGGAAGTGATCAAAGAAGCAATTCAACGGGCAAACGTCAGACCTGAAATGATAGATGATGTGATTTTAGGAAATGTTTTGAGCGGCGGCGGAAATATTGCAAGATTAACAGCGTTACAAACCGGTTTGTCCATTGAAATTACAGGATTAACCGTTGATAGGCAGTGCGGGTCAGGAATCAATGCAGTAAACCTAGCAGCACAGGCGATTCGTGCTGGAGATGGCGATATTTATATAGCTGGAGGGATTGAGAGCATGAGCCGGGCGCCATATTTAATGGACCGTCCGGAAAAACCATACAGTTCTACCCCTCCAAGTTTCCGGAAGTCACAGCTGTCACCGAAAGAAATTGGCGATCCACCAATGGGAATTACGGCGGAAAATCTCGTGAAAAAATATAACATTAGCAGAGAGGAACAGGACGAATTTGCGTTCAGAAGCCAGCAAAGAATGGCTGCTGCAATGGAGGAAGGCCGGTTTAATGAGCAAATTGTTCCTATTACCATTCCAGTCAGAAAAGGGGAGCCGATCGTATTCAAAACCGATGAACACCCTCGGCCCCAAACAACTATGGAAGCACTGTCAAAGCTCCAGCCTGCTTTTCTAGAAGGAGGTACCGTTACAGCCGGGAATAGTTCTGGTTTAAATGACGCTGCATCGGCATTGGTAATCATGTCAAGAGAAAAGGCAGAAGAGTTGGGTTTAACCCCGTTAGCCATTGTCAGAGAGTATGCCGTAGCAGGTGTAGACCCTAATATTATGGGGATCGGACCTGTTTCGGCGACAAGAAAAGTGCTGAAAAAAGCGGGGCTTTCCTTGGAAGATATCGATATCATTGAAATTAATGAAGCATTCGCCGCGCAAGTTATTGCATGTGACAGGGAACTGAACATGGACCCGGAAAAGGTAAATGTGAACGGCGGTGCGATCGCCCATGGGCACCCGCTCGGTGCAACCGGTGCCATCCTTATCACAAAGGCGGTATACGAATTAAAACGCTCTGGAGGAAGATATGCTCTGATTACGGCTTGTATTGGAGGAGGACAGGGGATTGCCACCATTATTGAACGTGAACAATAACACTGTTCAGTTGGCAAGAAATTATATGAACAACACCTAAAATTTTTAGTAGAGCTTTGAAATGTGCCGTAATTTAATTAATGAAAACTTCTACAGAAAGGAACGAACACATGAAGGAAAAAATTATCGAAACAAGCATTGAACTATTTGACCAGAAAGGCTTTAAAGAAACATCCGTACAAGATATTGTCGAATCTATCGGGGTGACAAAAGGAACATTTTACTATTATTTCAAAGGTAAAGAGGAATTGTTAGGAGATATTTGTTTGACCTATATTGAGGATCTCGTAAGGCAGCAGGAACAAATTTTAGAAGATCCTAATAAGGATTGTACAGCAAAGCTATATGATATTGTTTATATGCTGATCAATAACATTAAAACGCAGCGGAGAAGTGCGAGAATTTTCTTCCGTGAAATGAGACACTTAAATGAGTTGCACTTGCAGGAAATTAAAGCAAAGCGAAGAGTATTTCGCGAAAATTACCAAAAGTTAATTGAAGAAGGAATAACAAAACGAGAATTTAAAAATAATCCTAACCCAGATATGCTGACATTTGGAATTTTAGGGATAACAAACTGGAGTTATTACTGGTTTAATCCTGAGGGAGAAGTATCGGAAGAAAAGCTCGCTGAAATCTATGTGGACTTGATATTAAACGGAATTAAAAAATCAGATTAATCCTTTTTAGGTGAAGATCCAGCAAAATTTGATTTAAGTATTTAAAAAATATTCGCTTCATATAAATCATACTAACTTAGTTAGTGTCAAGCGGTAAGACGAGCGCCGCTACTTTTTTGTCATGGAAAGAGATACATGGCACCGATTGTGCATTCTCTTTTCATGCCCTTCCTTAAAAAAATTAGGTAAACTACCGCCGCTTTACTTCGGGTTGAAGTAGGAGAAGACTTTTTTCGGAATTATGTTAAAGGGGGTTACATCTTCCAGCTAACACGCTGTTGCAAATTCGCAGATAATTTTTCGATTCAGCGAAAGGATTATTGGGTGTCATCATCTGAATAAAGAAGGAGTGATTAATATGCTTACCCTCCACCATAAATTCTGGCCGAAAACGACAAAGTCTTTAATAGTCCCGCAAACCTCAATGTACGATAACCTCAAAGTTTCGGCCAATCGTTATCCTGACCATGAGGCAATCTATTACTATGGTCAAACAATGAGTTACCGTCAGCTAGATGATGAGGTTCATGCACTGGCTGGATATTTACAGCAAAAATTAGGCGTATCAAAAGGGGATAGAGTTTTACTATTGATGCAGAATTCTCCACAGTTTATTATCGCTTACTATGCGATTGTGAGAGCCAATGCCGTTGTTGTTCCCATCAATCCCATGCTGACAACCAGTGAATTAGCGTTTTATATAAAAGATGCTGAAATCAGAACTGCCATTATAGGACAGGAATTGTATGAAAAAGTGGCCCCGCTGCTTAACACAACCTCTCTCGATCATCTTCTTATAGCTGCTTACTCAGATTATATTAGGACCGATTTTGAAGGAAGTTTACCAAAAGAAGCAGAAGCTCCGCGGATCATCTTTGACAAGTCAAATCATTTTCTATGGATGGATGCGATAAACGCCAAATATTCACCTGGAGAGCATTTGTCTTATGCTGATGATCTTATCGTTCTTCCCTACACTTCCGGCACTACCGGGCTACCAAAAGGATGTATGCATACAAACAGAACCGTTCAAGCAAATACGGTTGGCGCTTATCATTGGTCAAGGGTTACACCTAATACGGTTCATTTAGCGACATTGCCGTTCTTTCATGTTACCGGTATGGTTCACAGCATGCACATGCCAATCTACAGCGGCAGCCGGATGGTCATCATGACAAGATGGAATCGTGATACGGCTATCGAGCTGATTAAGACACAAAAATGCACCCATTGGGTTACAATCAGTACGATGCTGGTCGATTTCTTATCCAATCCAACATTAAAACCGGAAGATCTCTCTTCTTTAACATCTATTTCAGGGGGAGGAGCTACGTTTCCGGAAGCATTGGGAGAAAAGCTTTATCAATTGACAGGGTTACACTTTGTGGAAGGATATGGACTTTCCGAAACGATCGCCCAAACCCACACTAATCCGCCAGACCGACCTAAAATGCAATGTCTCGGTATTCCAACATTTGATGTAGATGCACGTATCATTGACCCTGTAACGCATCAGGAGCTTGGGGTTGGCGAAGTCGGAGAAATTGTTGTCAATGGTCCGCAAGTGATGGTTGGCTATTATAACAGGGAGGAAGAAAACCGGAACGCCTTTATTGAACTCGATGGCAAATTGTTTTTCCGGACAGGGGATATGGGTCGTTACGATGAAGAAGGCTATTTCTTTATTGTGGACCGCGTAAAACGAATGATCAATGCTTCCGGTTTCAAAGTGTGGCCAACTGAAGTAGAGTCCTATCTTTACAAGCATCCAGCTGTCCAACAGGCATGTGTCGTTGGAGTTCCTGATCCAAAAAGGGGCGAAACGGTAAAAGCATTTATCATCTTACACGAAGGTTATGAAGGAAAAGTGAGAGAAGAAGACATTATCGAATGGTCGAAAAAGCATATGGCTGCTTACAAATATCCGCGTTATGTTGAATTCAGAAAGGAATTCCCGATGACAAGCAGCGGGAAAATACTGTGGAGAAAACTTCAGGAAGAAGAATGGGAAAAAGTAAAAACGAATCCAACGGCTGATCCACCTAAATCTACTTAAAAAAAGGGGGAGAACGGATGGAGATTTTCATACAGCAGTTATTAATGGATTAATATTTGGAAGCGTTTTCTATAAATTGTCACTCGTTATAGATTATAAGCAAATCTACTTGCTGTTTTGGGATTGTCTTTAGTTTTAGATGTCCGTACCGAAACGATCTCGTTCTTTAAAAAATAATACAATAAATGAGAATTGTCTTCACTTCTGCATATAGACGTGAATTTTATAATTATCAAAGACATAAATTTTTATGTTGCATTGTATCGGATGCCTTAAATGCAGATAAACACCGTTCGAATTTTTCGAACGGTGTTAAAAATAGTTGTTTAATATCTTGGAACAGTAACTAATCTTTTCACATAAGAATAACAATAAAGTGGTTTAAAAATCTCTATCTTCTTCAACGTAACTAGATTTGTGCTGATGGAATTTATAGTTATCAATCTTTATGGGTTACTCTTATAATTATCTTTGATCTGAAATGGTCGCACCATTATTTGCTGCACTTAATGCAGTCAGGTCGTTGTATGGAGGTCCTGTAGTGGTTCCAGCTAGCAGAACGATATCAAACTCATTTATAGGGATCCCCCACGAATTACCACTAAATGTTGTGAATGCCCGATCCACTAAAAAACCACCTTTAGTGTTGTAAACGACATTGTTATTTATCGCTCCTGTCGTATTCGGGTTAATATACATTCCTGTTCTCAGTGAATAAAAAGTATTATTTTCTAGTAATATATTAGAAACATTGTTCTGAGAAACAACTGCTCGATTGACAACCCATCCTGACATAGGGCCTGGCTGTGGTGGACCGTAGATTGTATTATTAATAATATTTACATTGGCTCCTCCCACTTGAATAAACTCTACCGCATATGGAATATCACTAGTCATGGTTAAGCCGTCGATCGTCACATTGTTGGCTGATACCAATAAAGGAATCACATTTGCTTGTAACAGTAGCAGCGGGTCGGATTCACCTAATAAAGTAATACCTGATTTATTAACGTTAATCTGAGATGTTATTGGATAGGTGCCTTCTAATATATGCACTGTGCCTCCAACATTAACTGCAGCTATCCCTTGTTGAATGGTTCCAAATGGATTCGCTCTACTTCCATCTCCTCCTACTGAGCCTGCACGGACAAATATATTGTTAGGATCTACGATCTGGTCAATTGCATCATCGAGCGCCTCTTGTACACTAGCTACGGTAGGATATCCTGAAACAGGTCTATTAGCTAACACCGTTCCGGCTACCTGATCTTTTTGTGCCTCTGTAAGACTATTGTATGCTGTGAGATCTAGCCCCAGTTGCGGGTCTTCGATAGCAGCACGCATCTCAGCTATAGTTTGGGCCTCATTTACAGCATCTAAGCCGCTGTTGTTTCCGGATATTACGTAGTCTGTTAGTTCCTTTGTGATCGTAATAACATTGTTTGTATTGAGAAGGTTGTCAAGTTCACTTCCACTTACGGTTACAAATTGCATTTTGCTGTAGAGGTCTCCTTGGAAAATCGTAAAAAGTAAAATCCCGTTTAGGAAGCTGTTTTGATCATTACCATAGGTAATGGTTTGTGTTTCTTCTGGATTTAAAGTAAATGAAACTGTCCCATCTTGATTGATTGGATCATTTCCTTCACGAATAAAGAGAGTGATCTGTAAAGTTGCTAGACTAGTGTTAATAAATGTTTTTGTACCTGCCATCTTATTTCCCCCCTCTTTCTTGTCTAGTAGATGCAATATACTATTAATAAGTTTGATGCATATACAAGACTTATTAGGAAAGAGTAGAATCTCTTTCTTATTACATAATATGTACAAGTCGACAAATCAGTGATATAAAAAAGAGCCCTTTTTATAGAAGGGCTCCTATAGTTCTATTATGATTTTAGAAAAACAAATTTTGATTGGAATTTTTTCTTGAACATAAAAATCCCTCGTGGCCAAACTGATAATGTAAGTGACTCGTTCTTACATGGGAGACAACCATGCCGCATAGTTGCGACACCATCAGAAGAATGAAAATATTATTTTTCAAGATAGTTGAATAAGAAAAAACAGTATTTTTCTACTAAAATCTTTTTTATATAGAAGTGATAACTAAGTGGAATGAAGAGGAAAATTTGAAAATTGCTTTAACAAAAACGAAAGTTTCAATGAGCTATAGCATTGATGAGGAGTCAGGACTGTATTTTAAAAACGTATACTTTGACATTAGCAATCATTATAAAAAATGATGATATCCATGAGCGGTTGGGAAAGGATTATCCAGAAGCTGTTCATCTCACTAAAAGAGTGGGGACAAATTAAGCATCACATAGCACAACATTCGTGAAATGAGATAAGAGTGATTTACTCATGATTCATATATCAAGAACGTTCACTGCGATTAAGAACGAAAGATATTGTTTTGTTTGTATGAATATGTACCGGATTTCACAGTTTTAGTGTCAGATAAAAAAGAAAACCCATGTATGTTTATAAACCAAGTTCCAAACACAACTAGAAACATTTTAGTATGAATTAGATAACATAAGTAGAATTGTAAATTTTAAAAGATGAAATCTTTACAATTTATTCATTGAACTTATTATATAAGTTTTTTATTATATAATCAGTTACTAATATTCTTTTATTACAAGATAAGAGGGGAGAGAATCATGTATTTCTTATGTTCCGGTAATTCTATTTGTTATTATTTTTATTTAATTACATAATTATATTTTTATATGATGATTGACGGATAAGGGGGAGATAGAATGAAGCAAGTTGTTGCGAGTGTGGAAGAAGTCGTGACAGTCTTGAAATTATTGGGCGACAAAACAAGACTAACCATTATGGCACTATTAGATAATAATGATTGTTGCGTGTGTGAGTTAGTTGAAGTTTTTCAGATAAGTCAGCCTGCCATTAGTCAACATCTTCGCAAGTTAAAAGATGCTGGTTTAGTAAAAGAAACGAGAAAAGCCCAATGGATCTTTTATTCTATGAACAAGGAACATGAAATGTATTCATTAATCAAAGATATTTTAGCTCATATTCCAGACCAGCAAGAAAAATTAGAGGAGCTTGAAAAAAAAGGAACAAAAATCTCGTGTGAGTAACGGAGAGGTGATAGTTTGCTTTCGGTCATACTGGCAGCATTGATTTTCCTCGTGACTTTAGTGTTTGTCATTTGGCAGCCAAAAAACTTATCCATTGGTTGGTCTGCATGTGGAGGGGCACTCCTTGCTTTATTAGTAGGTGTAGTTGATTTTAAAGATGTTCTCGATGTGACAGGCATCGTCTGGAATGCGACCCTTGCTTTTATTGCGATTATTATTATTTCATTAATTTTAGATGAAATTGGCTTTTTCGAATGGGCAGCATTACATATGGCGAAAGTGGCGAATGGGAACGGAGTGAAGATGTTCATCTTTGTTTCCGTTCTAGGAGCCTTAGTATCCGCATTTTTTGCCAATGACGGGGCAGCTCTAATTCTGACACCGATTGTTCTTGCGATGGTGCGAGCCTTACAGTTTGATGAAAAGAAAGTGTTACCTTTTATCTTGGCGAGTGGTTTTATTGCTGATACGACTTCGTTGCCGTTAGTGGTTAGTAACTTAGTGAATATTGTATCCTCCGATTATTTTGACATTGGGTTTGTTGAGTATGCATCACGTATGATTATTCCTAACTTTTTCTCATTAGGAGCTAGCATTTTAGTATTATATCTGTATTTTAAAAAAGATATACCGAAACAATATGATTTATCACATTTAAAGAAACCAAATGAAGCGATTAAAGACCATAAATTGTTTAAGCTTTCTTGGGTTGTACTAAGCATTTTATTGATTGGTTATTTTGTCAGTGAATTTACAAAGTTTCCTGTGTCTCTCATTGCAGGAGTTGTAGCGCTGTCTTTCTTATTCATCGGAAGAAGAAGCCCGGCTGTTCATGTTAAACGTATATTAAAAGGTGCACCGTGGGCGATAGTGTTTTTCTCTATTGGTATGTATGTGGTTGTCTATGGTTTAAGAAATGTAGGATTGACCAATGTATTAGCCGATGTGATTCAAGCAGCCGCCAATCAAGGATTATTCATTGGAACGATTTCCATGGGCTTCATTGCGGCGGTTCTTTCATCGATTATGAATAACATGCCAACGGTGATGATTGATGCTTTAGCGATTGCTGATACAAACACAACCGGTATTATTCGTGAAGGATTGATTTACGCTAATGTGATTGGTTCCAATTTAGGACCTAAGATTACCCCAATCGGTTCTTTAGCAACTCTCCTTTGGTTACATGTATTATCAACAAAAGGAGTCAGGATTACATGGGGAACCTACTTTAAAAACGGGATTATTTTAACCATTCCAACCTTATTCATTACACTTGTTGGACTTTATATATGGTTACTCATTATCTAAGAAAAGGAGTAGATACACATGAAAAAGAAAATCATTTACTTCTTATGCACTGGGAACTCTTGCCGCAGTCAAATGGCAGAAGGATGGGCCAAAAAATATCTTGGCGATGAGTGGGAAGTTTATAGCGCTGGCATCGAAGCTCATGGATTAAATCCGAACGCGGTAAAAGTCATGAAAGAAGTAGGGATTGATATTTCGAACCAGACATCGGATGTCATTGATCCGAAAATTTTAAATAAAGCAGATCTCGTTGTGACATTATGTGGCCATGCGGCGGACCATTGTCCAGTAACCCCGCCAAATGTGAAACGCGTCCATTGGGGATTTGATGATCCGGCAAAGGCGGAAGGAACGGAAGAAGAAAAATGGGCTGTATTTCAGCGTGTTCGCGATGAGATTGGTGAAAGAATTAAACGTTTTGCTGAGACTGGTGAATAACTCACTTCATGTGAATGATTTATAAACCATCATATCATTTATAGTTAAAAGCCGGTGAAAACTTTCGCCGGCTTGCCGTTTATCTTGTACAGTATGAATAAGATTGGCTAACGGAATAAATGGAACCTAAAAATCGTCGAAAAAAAAGGAAGTTTTTTCTTATGTTATTTATTTGCAAAATGAAATAATTTGGTATGATGCCATTAAGAGATGAAAAAAATTCTGTTCACGTTGATTACTTACTATGTCATTTACTATACGTTTCTTATTCAAAGAGAACGGCATTTGGAAACTAAGGAGCAAGGAAGTGGAGGAAGATGACTCCCTTTTTCAAATAATCTGTTCCAACGAAGCTAGGAGCTTATCCGCAGCAAAACGGATTAGCGTAGGAACGGACTACGGGAAGTTACAAGTTCTACAGGACGAAGACAAAAAACAAGCCGGCCCCCTGTACACTAAGGGGAGCCGGTTATTTTGTGTTCAAAATGTGTCTAAACGTACAATTTGCTCGAATTGGTATGGTGACTCGATTTGTTACTCCATCGGATTTTATTCCTAAACTTTGAGTTTTCGGACGCTATAAAAAAGAAATAAGGGATAGGTAATTTATCGATCCCTGTGTCGTGTTTTGCGACATAAGGTGATGGAGATGAGCGAAATATTACTCCGGTCACTTATGGCTCGAATGAGGTAACGAGAGGGTGTTTCAGAAAATTACTGTTCCAGCAGGTTAAATAAACCAGATTATCGGCAGTTCTATATGAAAAAGCCGACTGATGAACACCATCTCTTCTTTACAACATACCTTGGAGTATCCAAAGTAATTGTACCATTATTAGTCACAACCTATAGATCAATAGCCCACTCTTACAATCTTGGCATGATATCCTGACAATTAGAGAGTAGTTGCTTTCTGGCTTGAATCAGCCACCATAACCACGTCTCTGTTTCTCATCTCTCATCTCTTCATTTACTTTATTAGCTTCTTGTAGGTATTCTGTTTCAAATCCGCTTTTTACGGCCCAAGCATAGAACCCAAGGGATAAGCATGCAATAATAATCATATCCCAACCATATGGGATAATGTTTATGCCCCCGAACTTTTCACTTCCCAGATAGGAGATACACATCATAGATAACAAGTACATAACCATCCAAATCCCTGCTAAGAAGTTCTTTCGAAATCCCTTCCATTTTATTTTTGCTTGATAATAGAAATAAATAGGAAGCCCGATCATAATAATGAGCAACACCTGTCCTGTAAGCGGCCAACGTGCCCAATACAGAGTTAAAGAAGCAAAGATAAATCCGCATGGTGCAATAATACGCAGTCCCTTGAGACGAAGAGGGCGGTACAGATGCTTTCCTGTTCGTCTTAATGTCATTACGGTAACAGGCCCCGTAATATAAGATATTAGGGTAGCAACGGAAATTACCTCTGCCAATACGCCCCAACCTTTAAACAAAAACAAAAAAATAAAACATACAGCCAAATTAAAAAACATAGCTGGACGTGGAACCCCGTAAATAGGATGTAGTTTACCTAAAACACCCGGCAAATATCCATTCTTTTGCATTCCATATATCATCCGGGCGGTTGTAGCAGTATAGGTTATTCCTGTACCGGAAGGAGAAACAAAAGCATCAAGGTATAATAAGATCACTAGCCAATTTATATTCAAAGCAATTGCTAAGTCGGCAAATGGAGAATTAAAGTTTAAATGATGCCAACCGTGTACAAGCATGGAAGGATCGACAGAACCGATAAAGGCAATCTGTAACAGGACGTATATAACCGTTGCAATCAGAACAGAACCCACTACTGCAATAGGAATGGATCGGCCTGGTTTTTTAGCTTCTCCTGCCATATTAATTGGACTTTGAAATCCATTAAACGCGAACACAATGCCGGACGTAGCCACTGCTGTCAACACACTTGACCATCCATAAGGCGCCATACTGTGCCCGTAGGTAAAGTTTTCCCCGTGAAAGCCAACGAACAAGAGTGCACCAATTGTCGCGCCGGGGATGATAATTTTAAATATTGTTATAAGTGAGTTTGCTTTTGCAAACAAACTTACGGTCCAGTAATTGAGGAAAAAGTAAATAAGAATTAACACAGAGGCAATACCAAGACCTTTTGGCGTAAGCATTCCGTTTTCTACTAAATCATGTGTCCACTTCGCCCAATCCCATGGCCACGAGCTCATATATTGCACAGAAGCGATTGCCTCCACCGGAATAACGGAAACAATAGCAATCCAGTTTGCCCAAGCAGCAACAAATCCTGCAAAAGATCCATGAGAATATTGTGTATACTTTACCATTCCCCCGGCTTCGGGAAACATGGTACCCAATTCACTATAAGAAAGAGCGATGCATAGGATAACAACCATCCCAATAATCCAAGAAAAAATAGCGGCTGGACCGGCGATTTGGGAGGCCTTCCAAGCACCAAATAACCAACCGGATCCTATGATGGATCCAAGACCCGTCATAGTAAGCGCGAAAGTTCCCATCTTTCGATGCATAGTATTCATCATTTTACCCCTTTCATAAGTATTGTAATAACTTAGAGAGACAAAAGGTAGATTCCATAGACCAATTTCAGAGGGGGATAAGCCAATGCATTTATTTTAATAAATATATCAAATAATTTCAAAAGGTTATAAAATACAAAAAGCACTGGTCAATCAGTGGCTTTTACAAGACGAAGCGACAAGTTAGCGACAAGTTAACGAATTGCGACAATTCGCTTACTACGCTAACCAAAGAAAATTGCCTAGGTTCAGCTATTCTTTCTGTTTAACGTGTCCATGTTCTTGACATACTCTCATTCCTTCGAAAATTATTGTCCCTACATCGAGAGGAGATTTATTATGGGGAGTCTGGCAAGGATTTAGAGAAATAAAAAAAGTTATGAAAAGTATTCCTCTTCCTCAAATGATCGCAGTTGAACCTTTTCCTAGGTTAACGGCAGTTTTAAAAGGAGAAGATTACACAAATTCCTTTCACGGTCAAACAGTTCTGAAATCTATCGCCGGCTCTACCGTTACGTATCAGGCAGTGGCGGCGATAAAAGAGTCTAGAGGAAAGGCTGTGATTGTATCCAGTAAAGAAGCATTTATCGCACAACAACATTTAATGAAGAAAGGGATCTTTTTGGAACCCTCTTCGGCTTCCGTGGTTAGTGCATATGAAAAATTAAAGCAATACGGAATGATTCGAGAAAAAGATGTGATTGTCACAATAGGAACATCTCTGGATTTGTCGAAATTTAACTATTCTTAAAAACTCAAAATCCGCAACTTCATTCTGTTCGGCTCTGCACGTTATTTTATGAATTTTAAAAAATAGGGGGGAGTTAAACTGAATCGTTCTTTTTATGCTCTTCTTGTTAGTCAGACTTCAACAAATCTAAGCTTTGCGCTTTATATCATGGCTGTTGTCATGTATTTATATAATGAAACTGGTTCTACTACTTTGTCTACGACGGCCACTTTGATTAGCATTGCCTCTCGGATGGTAAGTGGTATGTTTTTACCAGCCATATCTGACCGATTTAAATTGTCAACTTTGTTAATGCTGTCCCAATTAACACAATTGGTTTTCCTTTCAGGACTCATCATACTCATTCATCAGCGGCTATCGGTATTTATTTTGGTGTTGCTCTTTGTGTTTATGTCATTTATTTCTTTTTTTAACGGATTTTTCTCACCTATAAAAAGTTCAATCGTTAGAGCAATTGTATCTGAAAGGGATAGAGTAAGAGCAAACAGTTTCATATCAAGTGTTGACCAGACATTTTTGTTTGCTGGATGGACATTTGGTGGGTTATTATTGTCAATTTTAGGTAAGGCGGCAACGCTTGGTATCGCATTTTTCTTAATTTTATTATCAGTTGGTAGTTTGTGTATGGTAAAAGTAAGCGAAATATCGAATATTGAATCAAAAGAGGGATTGATCAGCCGTTTGACAGCTGGATGGAAGTACCTTTTTCAGCATCAAGGATTACGGATTATGATTGCCATGGACTTGATAGAAGCTTTTGTCGGAACGATTTGGATTGGAGCTGTTACTCTTACCTATGTCAAAGAAGCCTTAGGAAAAAGCGAAACATGGTGGGGCTATATCAACGGTGCCTATTATCTGGGAACAATTATAGGAGGACTTATGGTTTATCGTCTTTCCAAAATGATGAGAGGACGTTTGGCTATATTTATGATATTTGGCTCTATGATGTTTGGTTTACTAACGTTTATCTATGGATTTGTATCAAATCCGTATCTCGCATTATTTTTGGTACTTTTAATGGGGCCTTCCTATCAAATCAGAGATCTTGCACAGGAAACCATGTATCAAAATAGTGCTAGTGAAAAAATTTTAACAAAAATTCTTTCAGCTAAAAATGCTCTCGTCCAACTCATGATTATTTTTTCAATCATTGGGATAGGAGTTCTGACAGACTTAATAGGAGTTCGTCTCGTTTACATATTGTCAGGATGCTTGTTGATGTTCTCGGCATTGTTTGGTTTTGTTCATTTATATGTTCGCAAAAAAGGATTATATTTGGAATCTGAAAGTGCTTAAATATAAATACCCGTGCTGTTTAGCAGGTATAGTATTTATGTCAAGAAAATGGACACGTTAAACGGAGAGAAAAACTCTTTCCATGGCACTTTGATGCATCTTGAATCCTGTTCACACTAAATTTGTTGTTGAAAATGTGTCGAATTTTTACTATCCTTGTGTCAGTAAATATTATGTTGATATTTTTTCGACAACAGATAAAAACTTGATATATATACATCAACAAAAAGAGGGGTATTATGAAACCAACACCAGCAATCTGTTTTGCAGCAGATGTCAAACAGTCCAAACGGATGAAGAAAGACCATTTAATTTACGCACTGGAAGAATGCCAACAGACAATCAACAAACAATTTGAGCATGACCTGCTTGTTCCGTTTGCTATTCGGAATGGCGATGAACTCATTGGCGTCATGAAAAACTTTTCTAATGCCTATTCGCTAATCATCCATATTTTCCAACAGTCACAGCTCCATCGTTGTCCCTTTTATTTAGGCATTGGGATTGGCGAACTGGAAACGGATGAAATAAACGTTCATACGATGAATGGAAGCGCTGTGTTACATGCATTTGCCGCAAGGGACAAACAACTAAAGGAAAAAGGTGAGAAAGCGAAAATTTGGAATGATATTGAGACTGAAACAAGCTTTTATTTTTCAGCCGAACTTGTCCCCCATGAACCACTTAACGCATTATTAAATTTTATTGTAACAACAAAACGAAAATGGACGGATAAGCAAAAACAAGTTATCGAATTAATTGAAAAATTTCCCGAATGGACGTATGAAAAAATCGGAAAACATTTAGGATACAAATCACCCATTTCCACCGTCAGTTATTTATTGAAACGTGCTGATTACCAAAAAGTAAAAGCGGTAGAGGATAGCTTTACCCAATTGCTATTGTTGTATGAAAATCTTTTGAATCGTAGGGAGCGATAAATTTGTGGATTTATTTTTACGCTGCTCATTTGTTAGGGGATTTTATTTTCCAATCGGATCAATTAATAGAGCAGAGAAAGGACAACCTTATAGCTACACTAGTCAAGCATGTTACCATTCATGCTATTTTAATGGGAATGGCTTGTCTCTTGATTGCACTTGCCAGTCCATCCATTACTAGTGCGACCCTTCGCTCATTTGGACAAGCCGTTTTTTTGATCGCTATTTCTCATTATGTCATTGATTACGGAAAAATGAAATTAAGCAAAAAAATAAATGGAGTAGGTAGTCAAGCATTGTTGTTTCTCATTGATCAGGTTCTTCATTTTTTGTCAATTATTTTGGTACTTCGTTATTTCACGACCGCTACGTCAAATATCCAAGCATTTTATGTGATGTTTACAGGTAATGCTAGTATTTATGAAAAGGTTACCGCTACTATTTGTATCTTTATCTTAGCCACCTATGGAGCTGGTTATTTCCTTGGAATTCTCTTGCAAAATATTGCTCCAAACAACGAATTACAAGAAGGAATATACCGCTTATCAGATGAAAAGACAGAAGTAAAAACGAAATATGAAAGTGATGGAAGAAAAGAAACAGAAATTATCACTATCAAAACGGAACAGTACTTTCATGATTCACCAGCAAAAATTGGTCAAATCATCGGCATGTTAGAGAGGACTCTCATCGTGATCCTAATGATGATTCATTTACCACAGGGACTTGCCTTTTTAGCAGCGTTAAAAACATTAACCCGATTTAAGCAATTTGAACATAAACAATTTGCCGAATATTATCTGATTGGAACACTATCAAGCTCTATGATCGGAATTTTACTGGGAGTAGTTGCTTCAAATATATGGTGAAAATGACTGGTATAATCGAGTGGAGTATTATTTAAAGTTTTTATAAGGGGATAAAGCCATGACAGCTTTCTCTTATTCTAGTCAACTTTGATTCTATCAAAGAGGAAGCGGCATGGCTTTTTCTATACTTTGTTTTTACGCAATTACGTAGACGAAAAAGTGAGAAAAAGAATATTATTTTGACTTTTATCAAGATAGTAGTAAAATGGAAATGTAATCGTTTTATCTTTCATGAACGTGTTGCAAAACATATCATCCGTGTATATATAAATGCGGTGGCCTTTAGAGAACAACCGCGTTGGTTAGGTTTCTCGCTGTTCTGCATTCTTGTGCATACTCTAGTTTTGCAACACCCTTTTTAACACTAGAACTGGTGTGGACAAAAGGGGATCAATCAATTATGTAAGGCGTATTTAATTAGCTTTGGAGGGTATTCAAAAATGAACACGCTTAGTGACAGCTTCAGAAATCCATGGGAAAAGTTTCACGGTCCAAATCTTGGATATGTCATGGAAATGTACGAACAGTACTTACAAAATCCAAGTCTGGTTGATCCAGAATTGAAAGAGTGGTTTGACCGATGGGGGCCTCCCGAGTTTCAGGGCACTAACAACGATGATGACCCGAAAGACGTTGTACATCACACAAATGTACCTGCAAACTTGTTAGAAAAATATGTTCAGGCAGTCAAATTAGCCGACTATATTCGTACTTTCGGTCATTTGGATGCCAAAATTAATCCATTAGAAACGTCTGAAAAAGATTCGTGTCATATTGATATTCAAAGGTTCGGATTAACAGAAGATGATTTAAAATCTATCCCTTCTTCCATTATAAGTCTGTATTTGCCTAACCATATTAAAAATGCGTTTGAGGCGATTCAATATTTAAAAGAGGTCTATACATCCAAACTAGCGTTTGAATTTGGTCATGTTCAAGATGTAGAAGAAAAAAAATGGCTATTACAAATGGTTGAGTCAGGCAGCTATCGACCTTCTATCTCTAATGAAAAGAGAATGGAACTACTAAAACGGTTGACCGAAGTAGAGGTATTTGAACAATTTTTACATCGGACATTCGTTGGGCAAAAACGTTTTTCTATTGAAGGCATTGATATGTTAGTTCCATTACTCGATGAAATGATTTCAGAATCTGTACAAAAAGGAACAAAGCTGATTAATATTGGAATGGCCCATCGGGGTCGGTTGAATGTACTGGCGCATGTATTAGGAAAGCCTTATGAAATGATTTTTGCGGAATTCCAACACGCACCAAATAAGGAATTGATTCCATCCGAAGGTTCTATCGGCATTACATATGGATGGACGGGCGACGTCAAATACCATTTAGGATTAGATCGAAAAATTAAGAAAGAGAACACTGTCCGGACCGTTATTACCTTAGCTAATAACCCAAGCCATTTGGAATATGTCAACCCTGTGGTTGTCGGCTATACGCGGGCCGCTCAAGAAACTCGCAACAAGCCTGGTTTTCCTGAACAAGATGAGAATAAGTCATTTGCCATTTTAATCCATGGTGATGCGGCATTTCCAGGACAAGGGGGAGTGGCGGAAACGTTAAATTTAAGCCGGTTAAGAGGCTATCAAACAGGCGGCACGATCCATATCATTGCGAACAATATGATTGGATTTACGACGGAAAGTGAAGATTCCCGTTCTACGAAATACGCGAGCGATTTAGCAAAAGGATTTGAAATTCCAATCGTTCATGTTAATGCAGACGACCCAGAAGCGGTGCTCGCAGCCGCTCATTTAGCTGTTATTTACCGACAAACATTTAAGAAGGATTTTTTAATTGATTTAATTGGATATCGTCGTCACGGTCATAATGAAATGGATGAACCAGCCGCGACCAATCCATTAATGTATCAAACTATTCGTAAACATCCGACTGTTCGCCAGCTCTATGCCACTCAACTGGAACAGCAAGGGATCATCCAGTCAACGGAGGAAGTTGATCGCTTTGCCAAAGAAGTGGAGAAGAAACTGCAAGCAGCTTATAGAAAAGTGGCGGACTTAAAGGAAGAACTCGATTATGAAATGAATCCACCGGAAGTAGCGGAAAAAGGCATTCCGAAAATCAATACAAGCGTACCTGTTAATGTGCTCGAACAAGTAAATCACGAACTTGTGCAATGGCCAGATGGGTTTCACGTATTTAATAAATTGGAACGAATTTTGAAGCGGCGCATTACCGCTTTTCAAGAGAACAAAATCGATTGGGCGCATGCCGAAGCGCTAGCATTTGCCACCATCCTTCAAGATGGAATTCCAATTCGATTAACAGGACAAGATTCAGAAAGAGGAACATTCGCCCAACGTCATCTTATTTTACATGATGACAAAACAGGAAAAATATTTTCGCCGCTGCATCAGCTATCAAACAGTAAGGCGTCTTTTGCGATTCATAATAGCCCGCTGTCCGAGACGAGTGTGCTTGGGTTTGAATACGGTTATAACGTATTTGCTCCCGAAACGTTAGTGCTGTGGGAAGCGCAATTCGGTGATTTCGCGAATTCCGCCCAAGTCATCATTGATCAGTTTATCGCATCGGGAAGAGCGAAATGGGGACAAAAATCCGGTCTTGTTATGCTGCTCCCACATGGGTATGAAGGACAAGGACCTGAGCATTCCAGTGCCCGTTTGGAACGGTTTCTTTCATTAGCTGCTGAAAATAACTGGACAGTCGCCAATATGACGAAATCATCGCAATATTTTCATATTTTGCGTCGTCAAGCATTGATTTTACAAAAAGAAGAAGTGCGGCCGCTTGTCATTATGGCACCAAAAAGCTTATTGCGTCATCCATTGGTCGTATCAGGAGCATCGGATTTGAGTAAAGGAAGCTTCCAACCGGTGTTGCCACAACCAGGGTTAGGACATGATGCCGAGAGAGTCGAACGCTTAATCCTATGTTCGGGTAAAATCGCGATTGATTTAGCGGAAAAATTAGAAGAAGTGAAAGACAAGGATTGGTTCCATATTTTACGGGTAGAAGAATTATATCCATTCCCAATGGAGGAAATTTCTCGTTACATCAAGCAGTTCCCGAATGTAAAAGAAATAGTCTGGGTGCAAGAAGAGCCGAAAAATATGGGAGCTTGGAACTTTGTAGAGCCTCGACTGCTTACATTGGCGCCTGCGGGAGTTCAAGTCTCTTATATCGGTCGCAGAAGACGCTCTAGTACGGCGGAAGGCGATCCGATTGTTCATAAAAAAGAACAAGCACGAATTATTAACCAGGCATTCACACGTTCGTAACTCTGGAATGACCAAAATACAAACGAAAATGGCGAAAGGGGATATAACAGTGGCAGAAATCAAAGTACCAGAATTAGCAGAATCGATAACGGAAGGGACTATTTTTCAATGGCTCAAACAACCGGGAGATTTTATTCATAAAGGAGAGCCGATTGCGGAGTTAGAAACCGATAAAGTCAATGTCGAATTAATGTCTGAAGAATCAGGGGTCATCACTAAATTACTATTTAATGAAGGGGATACAGTCAGAGTAGGGGATACAATCGCCATTGTGTCAGAAGAAGCAGAAGCAAACGTTCCACAAGAAGAGGAACCACCACAGCAACCGGGAAAGGAAGAACCAAGCCAACCGGTAGCTGTAAAAGAGGAGCCCGTTAAAGAAGAATCCGTCACAAGACCAACTCAACGACCGGTTGCTTCACCAGCTGCGAGAAAACTAGCCCGAGAAAAAGGAATTGACTTATCCAAAGTGACGCCAGTTGATCCGTTTGGCCGTATACGTAAACAAGATGTAGAAGCGTATTCAAATCAACCGGCTAAATCGGCACCAACTGTGGAAGCAGTCAAACCGACGATACCTGATATGTTTGAACCGGAAAAACCAGTGGAACGAATGAAAATGTCTCGACGCCGTCAAACGATCGCGAAACGGCTTGTGGAAGTTCAACACACAGCGGCGATGCTTACAACATTTAACGAAATTGACATGACAGCGATTATGGATTTACGCAAACGTCGAAAGGATGCGTTTTATCAAGAACATGATGTACGGCTCGGCTTTATGTCTTTCTTCACAAAAGCAGTCGTAGCGGCATTGAAAAAATATCCGCTGTTAAACGCAGAAATTCAAGGTGACGAAATCATTGTGAAAAAATACTATGATATCGGGGTAGCCGTATCGACAGACGAAGGCTTAGTGGTTCCTGTTGTGCGCGATGCGGACAAGAAAAATTTTTCTGAAATTGAACGAGAGATTTTACACTTAGCGACAAAAGCGCGCGAAAACAAATTAAGCTTAAAAGACTTGCAAGGTGGTACCTTTACCATTACCAATGGCGGGGTGTTTGGCTCGTTAATGTCCACACCAATTTTAAACGGACCGCAAGTCGGCATCTTAGGAATGCACAAAATTCAACTTCGTCCTGTTGCCATCGATGAAGTGCGCATGGAAAACCGTCCAATGATGTATGTAGCATTATCATATGATCACCGCATTATTGACGGGAAAGAAGCAGTTGGTTTTTTAGTGAAAGTAAAAGAACTTCTCGAAGATCCAGAGCAATTATTATTGGAATCATGAGGGAATTTTCCCTCATGATTTTTTATTGAAATAATATGAACTCTTCAAACTCTTAAATAATTAAACCCCCAAAAACAACAACCTTATGTAATTATCGGGCTAGTCGTTTTTGAGGTTTCTACATTCTTAGAAAGTAAAAGGATCAATAGCTCGGTTTGTTTATACAGGTAGTTTTTTATCCGCTTTTGGCGTTTTGATTCCAACCATAAAATAATTGTCTTTTACTTTTAGACAGAAGGGAGTAAGAGAATTTGGAGATCCGTCTTTAAACAAATTCCCTAAAACACGGCCAGCGTGAGGTCAACAACTGTTTTCTAAGCCTTCATTTTCTCTCATCATAAGTACCAACAATAATCCTCAGCCCGTCATTAAAGAGATCATCAACCGTACGTCCTGAAGTAAAATATTCTTCTATGCCTGCCACCATAGTAGGGTGATCTTTTTTAAACTTCTCAAGATCAAAATGTTTAAGTCCTTCCGGAGAGAGAGGAGTTTGCTCTTCAATTACATACCCAAAGGTGTAGTGAGTGGCAGTCAGAACAATCAAGCGGGATTTCCGAAGACTGACACCGGCACTATGAAGTGAGTGTATAGCCACTTCAGATATTTTAGCCATCGTTAATGATAAATGCGCTCCCGCGACAACACGACCGCCATCGGTATACGAGAGCATTGCTTTGCGCAAGCGGTTAAGAGTATGGATAAGCCACTCTTGCCAAGGCTCGCCATCGCCTCGTGGCTGTAAGTCGGCAAATTCCGTCTGCAAAATCGCTTCGGCCATTTCGTTAACCAGAGCGGCCTTATTGTTAAAATGCCAATACAAAGCTGGAGCCTGAACTCCCAGTCTTTTAGCCAGTTTTCGCAGTGTTACTCCCTCAAGACCACTTTCATTGAGCAATTGCAATGCTTCTTCTATAATTTGTTCCTTTCTTAATGCCATCGTATTTCTCTCCTCGACAGTTTCATCTTCAAGACTGCTTTTTGTTTTAGCAATCGAAGAGTTCAACTAAATTATCAATTTATTCTACTTGGCATTGTACCACAAAACACTTGACAAGTTTACTTAACACCGTTAAATTTAACACTGTTAAGTAAACTGCAAATTGAAAGGAGAAATGTTATGAAAGCTGCAGTATTACACAAATTCGGAGAAGTGCCCCGGTACGAAGAGTTTCCTGATCCAGTTCCCGGTCCGGATGAAGTGCTCATCCAAGTCAAAGCGGTCGCATTAGAAAATGTGGATAAAATGATGGCAGAAGGGAAACATTTCGCCAGCCGTCAATTCCTCTCCCAACTTCCAGCTATAGTCGGTTTTGACGGAATAGGCGAGCTTCCCGATGGAAAAATCGTCGGCTTCGGCGGCATAAAACCTCCGTACGGGGCAATGGCTGAAAAGGCAATCGTTCCGAAAACGAATACGGTTCCCGTTCCTGAAGGCATTGACGCCGTGACGGCCGCAGCGCTTCCGGCTTCGGCATTATCGTCTCTCTTTCCGCTGAAATGGGGGGCAAAGCTTCAACCAGGCGAAACGGTTCTGATCAATGGGGCGACGGGAGTATCCGGTAAGCTGGCCGTCCAGATCGCCAAGCTTCTAGGCGCGGGGCGGGTCGTTGGAACAGGACGCAATCCGGAGTCAATGAAACGGGTTTTGGAGCTGGGAGCGGACGCTGTCATTGATCTCAAGCAGTCCGATGAGGAACTGGCAGATTCATTTATAAAGGAAGCAGGAGAGGGTTATGATGTCATCCTCGATTTTTTGTGGGGACGTCCGACGGAAATACTGATCAAAACGTTCGTTCCTCATGAACTCGTTCCGGTGTCGCGGAGGGTGCGACTAGTACAGATTGGAGAAAAGGCTGGATCGACCATCTCACTTTCTGCGGATGCATTGCGAACCTCGGGGCTTGAGATTTTCGGAGGAGCTGCCGGTTGGACACCTGAGGCGATCAATGAAGCCACCAATCAAGTGTGGGCGTGGATAAAGGAAGGAAAGCTGAGCATGGACATTGAAACAGTCCCTCTTAAAGATATAGAAAGCGTTTGGAAGCGCACGGATTTTCAAGGCAAAAGGATAGTGATCGTGCCTTAAGCGTAAAAAGTATGGTGTAGTTCAATTAAATAATAGAAGTAGTTAACTTGATAGCGTCCAAACAGGATGAAGCTACGACTCCCGTCACCAGTTTAGAAGGAAAATCAAGTGTTACCAAAGATCAAATATGAAGCAACCGAAGATCGAGCTATTATTTATATAGAGATAGTACAAAATGTTCTTGGAATCAGTGTATTTCCTGAAATGTTTTTGTTTCGTGGATCAAATAATTCATTTAGAAGGAGATCGTTATTCGTACTATAGAGATTGCGGACAACATCTCTGAAAAATACTTCTCCAGCCGCCAAAAAGCTTATTGATTGTGTTAAATCATGGTTGAACAATCAGAACTTATTAGATTTCTGAATTGCAGTTCATTTATTCTATTTTGGAGATCATAAAAAATAGAACTATGTGCTAAATAATCAAAAAAAACTAATAAGATAAAATTACAGCTAATTCATATTACTAAAATGATTTCTATTTTTATTTTACCATTCAAGACGTCAGATGGATTGACTTGCCCAAAGACTAGGTATCACCAACAGAGAATCCACTTTAAATGATATAATCTATTTAAAAAATCATCCTGCAAATTACAGGATGATTTTTTTATGATGATATTGGAATTTAATGTTAAAATTTCTTTAGGAACCATTCGATAGGTGGTTGTAGGAAATGACGAAATTACTTTTAACATCTTCTGGTTTTTACACGGAGTTCATAAGAAATGAATGTAATCAATTATTAAATCAAGAGCCAAGCAAGATGAAAGCAGGAATTATCATTACTGCTTCTATTGAACATAAATCATTGCCATTAAAGCTAAGAGAGATTTTCTATCAATGAATTTTGGTAAAGTCGATTTTATAGATGTTGAGTTTGATGGAAATGATTGTTTGAAAAACTACGATACTATTTACATTAACGGTGGTAATCCGTTCTATTTATTCCGTCATCTAAAAAAGAGTGGTAAAAGAACTATTTGAAAATAACGTAATCATTGTTGGCGTATCTGCTGGTTCAATGATTTTAGGACCCGATGTCATGTAACAACATTGACTGGTTCCCAAGCAGTAATCATCAATAACAACGTCAAATTTAGAGTAAGTACTATTTTAGACGATTTTTCTTATTTTCCCTCCTTGAAATGAACCTGTTAATTTAATTTGTAATGATCTTCCCTATCTTGGGATTTTACTGATGCGAAAAAATCAATGTGGTGTAAAAAAACGAATGGAAAGGAAGAAAAGGCATGAAATCCATGTACCCGAAGAATGGCCGTGTTATTTTCCATGTTGACTGTAATGCCTTTTACTGTAGCTGTGAAATCGCGCGGGATCCATCATTAGAAGGAAAAGCGGTAGTAGTAGCTGGAGATCCGAAAGAACGCAGAGGGATCGTTTTGGCAGCAAACTATATAGCGAAGAATGATTTTGGGATATATACGACTATGCCTTTGTGGGAAGCGAAGAAAAAGTGTCCTCACTTGGTGATCCTGAAACCTGATTTTGACCTATATCGAGAAATGAGTACGAAAGTTTTCAATTTTTTAGCCACCTTTTCGCCTATTTTAGAACCTGCTTCTATTGATGAAGGATACTTGGATATAACAGATTGCTATTCGTTAGGGTCTCCTCTTGAAATCGCTCATCAAATTCAAAAAGGGCTGTTAGAAACATTAAAAATTCCCGTCAGCATCGGGATTGCTCCTAATAAATTCCTAGCAAAAATGGCGAGTGATATGAAAAAACCATTAGGAATTACGGTTCTTCGCAAACGTGATGTGCCAAAAGTACTTTGGCAATTACCTGTTCAATCGATGCATGGGATTGGAGAAAAAACAGCTGAAAAGTTAAAAGGCATTGGTGTTTTTACTATTGGTGAATTGGCAAAAACGGAAAAAGGAGTATTAAAAGACTTACTTGGCATCAAAGGCGTTTACTTACAGGAGCGAGCAAACGGAATAGACCACCGTCCGGTTGATCCGGAAGCCGTTCTTAAATGGAAAACCATCGGCAATTCCACCACCCTTTCTCATAATGTAACTGAGGAACATACTCTCATTGAAGTGTTACGTAGACTGTCTGATTCAGTCAGCAGCCGAATGAAAAGGAAGCGAGTGGTTTCATCCACTCTTCAAATTACTATTCGTTACGCTAATTTTCAGACGGTTACTCGGAGTAAAACATGGCTGAATCCGTTTCAGGAACAAGAGGAAATTTTTAGGTATGCGGTGCAGCTATTGAAACAGCATTGGAACGGAGATCCGGTGAGGTTGCTGGGGATTACTGCTTTGGATGTATTGGATAAAAAAGAATCTACCAAACAATTAGATTTGTTCAGCTTTGAAGAAGATGCGAAAGATGAACCATTGTTGAATGCCATTGAACAGTTAAAACGAAAATTCGGTGAAGGAATTATTCAACCTGTGTCTGAACTTCTTCACAAAGAAAAAAGTCTGAAAGAAAAGATACGATTGCGGTACGATACGAAACAGAAAAAAAAGGACGGTGAATCTATGTAAGTATTGATATGGATCATGTACCGGAGGCTGCTAAAAGTGTAATGATACACGGAAAATATAAGTAAAACCAAGACAATTAGTTATTTATGTAGGAAGATGGCAGACTCATTTATTCTATTCTAAAGACATAAAGACCGAATCAAAGTAGAGCGTTACGAAAAGAAGAGCAGTTTAGTTGAAGAGGGTATATCAATTTGGATAGAGAATTTGTTTTTATATGTATATAATGAATTGGCAATTCGAGATTCGTAAGGCAACAGTTCAAGATATAGAAGGAATTGTAAGGTTGCGTTTGGAACTTTTTAAGGAATTAGGAGAAGTACGGTCTGGACAAGAGGAAACTCTTGTCCTAACAGCTACAAAAAAATATTTAGAGGAAGCACTTTCTAATAATGAGTTTATTTCCTTTTTAGCTTTATCAAATCATAATGTTATAAGTATTAGTGGGATGGTTTTATTTAAACGCCCACCTTACTTAGCTAATTTAAAGGGACTTGAAGCTTATATACTGAATATGTATACGATTCCTCAATATCGGGGGAAAGGTTTAGCAAGAAAATTGTTAGAGCATTGTATGGAGGAATGCAAAAAAATCGGGGTAAAACGAATTTGGTTACATGCATCTGATGATGGAATACCATTATATAAAAATATGGGATTTATTTTTAAAAACAGTGAAATGGAATTATTTATTTAAGTAGTACTTTTATCTTTTATAATTAGAGATAAGAAATAGTGCTTGTCTTGTTTGAATAATAGGATCAGATCAATGTAATTATTAACCAATAATGTTAGTGTGATACTATAAAGTTTATAATGTAAAAAAAAGGGGGGAGGAATTATGAAGGTTACTCAAACTACTCATTATGAGATAATTGCAAAATTAAATAAACCCGTGCACGATCTGCATTTTGAATTGTACCCTAAATATTTTAAGGAATATAACTATGAGGCAATTAAAGAATTTTTTAAAAGTATTATTCAGAACGACAGTTTTATTTTTCTTCTGTTAGAAGATAATGGAGAAACGCTCGGTTATGCTTGGATAGAGATTAGAAAATATCCAGAAACTGCTTTTAAAAAGGCGTATAAATCTGTATATGTTCATCAGATTAGTGTAGCAAAATCCCAAAGGAAAAAGGGATATGGTTCAAGATTAATGGAAGAGGTTTATGAAATTGCCAAAAACAACGAAATAGATGTAATTGAATTGGATTATTGGTTTGAAAATAATATTGCAAAAGACTTTTACAAAAAACATGGATTTACGAAGTACAGGGAATTTGTTTATAAAAAACTATAAATTCAATAATTGGTGGCATTTGTGTATATTTTGATTTTGTGCTATCGAAGCTATTGTTATATGAACCTTTAGATACTGATTGTCATTGCAATTGTTGAATAGTGCTTTTCGATTTCGTTAACAAAAGAAAAGGATAAAATGAAACACGCTCCTTTAATTGGTGGAACGGGGATGTTAAAGACGTTACGCCTTTGGCTGGTGAAACAGGAATATCACGTTTTTTGCGATTTGATATTAGATTGCAACTCGAAAATAAAGAAAGAATCGCCGATCATGTTTAAAACATGATGTACAGCTAGGATTTATTATCGAAAATGGCTATTCAAGATGGGTTACCCCATGAAGAACAAGATCCGAAGCAAAAGGATTTTGAACATTCCTGTTTTATTCACAGACTAAACCATCTATCAAATTGATTCGTTTCTCCTCGTGTTTATTTATTAGAGTGCTTTAGTGGGAACGGTTTACTATCATTGTTTAGCTGACGATACCAGCATTTTCACTAATGTAGGTGCAGGTGATGATTGTTTCCATTTTTCTAAATCAAATGATGGGATTAATGTAACAGGTAAGGTTGATGCTGGCTAATCCTCGTGATTTGTCTTGAAAGGAGCAAGTTTATCTTATGATTAATATTAAACCTATATATTTTATTCTAGCTAGTATTTTATTTGTGATATTTCAAGCGTTTGTGATCATAAGAAAAAAGGAGTTTAATTTTTGGAGTGTATTAGCAAAATACATTTTTTTAAACTATTGTCTATACGCTATTTTCTTACTCTTTTTCCCTATTTATATTGATCCGAGAGCAATAGATACAAGTCAAGCGGTTTCTAGTAATATTAATATTATTCCCTTCGCTTCGTTAATAGATATGGCAATATTCGATACAAAGTACGGTTATTATACATCCTTAGTCAAGAACATTATGGGGAATACTCTGCTACTTTTGCCATTGTCTTTTTACCTAACAGTAATCTGGGATAAACTTAAAACTGTTAAAACAGTATTGATTACCTCTCTTTCCATCCCGATTTTAATCGAATTGATTCAACTAATAGAAAATATTTTTCAAGGAACTGGAAGAAAAGTAGATATTGATGATGTGATACTAAATGGAGTCGGCTTTTTTATGGGATACTGGATTGCAGTTAAACTTTACTCACCAATCAAAGAAATGCTTTCACAATCGAATGTTAGTTTAAAAAAACACAATTTATAAGCAACCAGCTATGGTATCGACACTCGGATCTACCAATCCATGTTGAAATGATATGCTCAATATCCGAAAAAAATCTGATAGAACAAATCCGTTCCAACGAAACGACGCGTATAGTTTTTATTTGGCGTCGAGTAATGGGGAACGGGATGTTCCAGAAACCAACAGTAGGTGACGTTGGTTCGGATTTGTTCGATAGTTTCGCGCATCGAGCGAATCCTAAATACATTTTAAACAACATCACTGGATCCATACTTAGACATCCATGATCAGGAGAATAGAGATTTTTCACCATATCAATAAATGGCTGCATCTAGTTTTCTTACCAAGTGATCCTCTAGGACCAGATCATCCAATTTCACTGTCGTTTCGGTATAGAGCACATTATCTTGGTGTCGCTGGTCGAAGCATCGTTCTTTCCCTCCATTCGTCCTGCCTCCATAATAAAACAGCTTGCCGACTTTATCGACAAGCTGAAATAAGCATAATATGTCAAACAGCTTATTTATATTTTAATAGACACAAATTATCATCTGAGGTACTACGCCGCGGCACGGCTAGTTAATGGGCTTTGTTAATTATTTATTCGGCTTCAGCCGTTTTAAGCATTCGAAACATCGGGAGCATGACCAGAATGCCAATAACAAAGAATGCGGCAGAGGTCTGATAGATCGTGACTAGGGAGAATTGTTTTTTCAACAGACCAGCCAAGCTCATCGTGATGACCATCGAACCCATGAACAGAGGGGTCAATATGCCGTTAACACGTCCTACGAACGTTTCGTCGGTATTGTTCAGTATAATCGTATTAATACCGATATGGAGAGCAGGCATGAATAGACCGATGATAAACTCAGCCAGCAAAGTAAGCCAGAACATGGTAGACCAACCCATCACAAAAATTCCTACAGCCATCGCACCCATCCCCAGCATCAGTAGGATGTGCGGCGCAATCCGATTGGAGAAGACCATCGCCACAGCGCCACCGATGATCATCGCTGCCCCATGAGCTGTGAACAGCCATTGCAAGTAATCCTTTTCCAGACCAAGGCGCTCTGTTACTAGAAAGATGGCCAACGGGTGGATTAATCCAAGCCCTAATCCGGCAGCCATGAAGCCGCCTCCTAAAGTCACAAGAATCTTGCGCGACCACACATATTGAAAGCCGAGCTTTATTTCATGCCAGATCGATGTCTCGCTTTCGTCTTTCTTTTCTATCCGGTCGGGAGGCAATAAGGTCAGTACGAGAGCAGATAATAGGAAAGCTATACCTACTATCGCCATAGAGATATAGATACCGAATTGTTGAAAGACGAAGGTGCCTAATATCGGACCGATGATCATGAAAATGGCCATCATTGTCTGGAATAATGACATACCCGCCTGCATTTGTTCTCCTGGAACGTGTACTTTGAACAACTTCATCCCCGAAGGCTGAGAGAACTGCGACAGGATCGCGGAGGCGAATGTTGCGAGGAAAACAGCCTTCCACGTGCCAAACAGAAGCGCCATTAATATGACAAATATCGATATAGCGCTTAAGAGGTCGCACCAGATCATCGTTCGTTTTGGCCGCCAACGGTCTGCGAACGTACCCCCAATAAAGGAAAAGATAAAAATCGGTGCAAATTCAGCCACCGATATGAGTGAGACGGCAAGCGCATCCCCATTTGTCTTCTCGGTGACAAACAATAGAATCGCAAAGTTACGTACCCAAATGCCAACCTGAATAAACAAGCCGGCTGTCATAATCGTTTGGATAAAACGATTACGTAATAGGGAAGCCATGGATGGATTCGAGTTTGTTGATGACATAAGAATGACCTCTCTATCTTATATTGATTTAATAATTGGACGTCAACTAACATTTAGCTTTTTGCAAGGTTTAATTGCCATGAAACACCATATTTATCTTCCACCCAACCAAACTTTTCGCTAAATGGATAAGCGGCTAATGGCATTAGAACTTTGCCACCTTGCGATAACTGCTCAAAAACTCTATTTATTTCTTCTTCGGTATCACATGTTACAAACAGTGACATTGCAGGAGTAAAAGGGTGCTCTTGCTTGTTGCTATTATCGATCGCCATAAACGTTTGTCCTTTTAATGTGAATGTAGCATGTAATACTGTTCCATCTTCATGACGGAAAACACTATTTATTTCTGATTGATCAAATACAGAGGCGTAAAAATTCATTGCTTCTTCAGCCTTGCCATTGAACATGAAACACGTAGTAATTTTTTGATTTGAATTTCTCATTTCAACCAGCTCCTTTTATCGCATGTAAGAACGACATAAATTCTAGTCTCGACAAACGGGCGAATGTACGTTCCTATTACTGTATTATCTGTGATTAGAAACAGATTGTCAACTGTTACAATTTTATCTTTTTAAATAAGAAATCCTTGTTTTTGGGACTGATTATCATAACACAAAAATATATACATATATAGAACTTACTGGAGTTCACAAATGCGACGAAATTAGCTAAATCGATGGAGAATTTTTACTCACCAGCTATCTTGACCCGCAGTACTGCATGAATTGGATTACACAACATAGTGATCAAATTCCAAACCAATCGGCAGTTTTGAATAAAACTCGTGAATGGGTACATCAACATACTTCTACCGGTTCACCTATCTCCGCATTAAATTAAATTACAGACTAAATACTAGGGAGCAAAGTGGCTCCCTCACATTTTCTTACTATCTCTCCCCATTGGAAGTTAAGATATATATTACAGTAAAAAGGTCTAATGAGTATAATCGACAAGAAGGAAGTGCTTTTATGTGGATCATTAAGACTCAGCATAAAAACGAGGATGGGGCAACAGTTGCACTTGAATTGGAAAGTGAAGACGGCCAATTCGATGCGAATATCAGATGGGACGGATGTATGGAAGTTCATGTTTATTCGGTTACTGAAGAAAAGCGTGAACTGCATGATACTTTTCATACCTGTGATGTAAAGGGATTTATAGAAAAGCTACAGTCTCTAAATGGAGTGTGTACGGAGTTTTTTGGAGAAGGAAGCTATTGGGAGGCAAAAAACTAACGATAAATCAGACGGTAAAAACGAACCATAACGTGTATATAGCGTCCGCTTATATTTACAGACCACTGCAAATTAAAAAGCGTTAGGCATGCTAACGCTTCCTTCTTTTTACAATCCACTTATTTAGAAATGTATACAATATAGAACTATATTCTAAATAATCAACCACATAAAAGAAATGAGGATAATAAGACTATAATTATACAAGTTAGTCTTAGGTGGTAATGCCATTAAACCAGAAAGTGTCAAATTGCCGCTTTACAAAATAATGAAAAAAATGAATAACTTACGATGAAATATTTTCAAAGAAAATTTGTTATCCATAGTTAATGGAAGGAAATAAGATTAATTTAAGTAGAAATTCATTTTTATCGTAACAGCCAAGTTCGATGCAGACGATTGATGGCTCTTAATTTTTAGCGGAATGACAAAAGTTGAAGACTCATCTTTATCGGGAGGGAAAATTTGATGAAGAAATATCCTCTTATCATGATCAGCATCGTTTTTCTGCTAACTGGCTGTTTAAAGCAAGAAGAAAACAGTTCTCAAAATGAACAACAAACAAGTAACAACGTCAATATGGAAATCGTTGCCCAAGATTTAAGTGTGCCATGGGCAATCGACTGGGACGGGACATCTTTTTATATTTCAGAGCGGACTGGCTCAATTGTAAAAATTACAGGCGACAGAAAAAATAGACAGAATCTCCATTTAGAAAAGAAGCTTTCAACGGCATCTGAAGCTGGTGTATTAGGTTTTGTGCTTCATCCTGAGAAAAAGAATTATGACTTTCTTTACTATACATATGAGGATAAAAAAGGACAATTTAATCGTGTTGTAGAAATACGAGAAGAAAATAATGAATGGTTTGAAGAAAAGGTTTTGCTTGACCAAATTCCAAGCGGAAACGTTCATCATGGTGGAAGAATAAAAATCGGACCGGACAAAAAATTGTACATCACAACTGGAGATGCTACAGAACCGATGCTTGCCCAAGACAAGACATCTCTTGGGGGAAAATTTTGCGTATGAATCTCGACGGCACCATACCGGACGATAATCCTTATTCCAACTCCCTTGTCTATAGCTATGGACACCGCAACCCACAAGGCTTGGCATGGGATGAAGCAGGTCAGCTTTATAGCTCTGAGCACGGCTCAAGTGCACATGATGAAATTAACTTGATTAAACCGAAAGGAAATTATGGCTGGCCTTTTATTCAAGGAAATGAGAAAGAAGACGGGATGATCGCACCATTGTTCCATTCAGGAGATCATACTTGGGCGCCATCTGGAATTGCTTATCATAATGGGATTTTGTATGTTGCACAGCTACGGGGGGAAGGTGTTTTAGCGTTCGATTTAAAAAATAAAACATATAAACAAATCGTTTCCAACGTAGGGCGCGTGCGGGATATATTCATATTGAGAGATCATTTATTTTTTGTCACAAACAACACGGATGGAAGAGGGGTTCCATCCAATCATGATGACAAATTCATCAAAATGCCCATTCCGAAAGCTTTTTGATGCAAAGAAATACTCATTTTTCCGGATCGATAGTCCACACTGATCGAAGTTATCGAAATCGATAGGAAATAGTCAAGGAAATAGTCATCAAGACATAAGTCAAGGAATCGATTAACCAATATAACAGGAGGTGATCATATCACATGCAAAAACAATTATTCACGGCTTTTCTTTTAATTCTTCTATTGTTATTAGTTTCTTGTTCATCAGAAGAAATGGTACAACGAGAAGGAAATCAAGTCAAAATGGCGACTGTTCAGAGCGAAAACATTGCTAATCAGAAAAATGTTGATACGCAAGCAGTAGCGGAACCGAAAAAAGATACTCCACAGCAAAACACTCAATCGCAAAAAGATCACAAGGTTACTACCGCTCCTGCTGATAAAACGAAAAATCTAACAACAAAAGAAGACGCAGCCAAGTCAATTACAAAAAGCGAAGCGCAGAAACAAGAGGTAAAAGACGTTAAACAGCCACAAGAATTCAAGAGTTCGACTAATCAACATCCAGCCAATAAAAAATCATCTACCAATGAGCAGAAGCAAACGAACACAGCAATCACTTATGATCAAGTGAAAAGAACTCTCCATAAAGGCATGAGTAAAGAGGAAGTGGAAGCGTTCTTAAAGGTTACAGGAGTGAAAATCGTCAGTGCGTTGGACGAGAAAACAATGTACCGATATGATATAGCTTTTCCTGACCATTATCAGTTTACCGCAAGCTTAACGGAAGATGGAACGCAATTAGATGACGTAGACATTGATGGGGTCAAAAAATATAAAGGATCCATCGTCTTTGTGGAATATGATGAACAAGCCAATATAAAAGGATACTCTATTATCTATGTGGATGAAAAAACACAAAAAGTCCATGCCTACTATCATTACCCAACCTTTGAAAAAACGGATATTCTAGAATAATCCAAAAAACGACCGGCACAATCGTTGGTCGTTTTTTGGAGTGCAATCATAGCGTACCAAATTTGGATATGGACTCCACGTCATCAACTTTCTGAGAAGGAGATCATGGATTTGGAACAATGTCTAGAAAGTTACTCAAATGTTCGCCCCATCTATGAAATGGTGCAAGATGATCACGAAGCGATTCGTCAAGCAGACTACCAATTCGTTTTTACGTTGGCTTTTCCATCAGCTTTCCGATTCAAAACAGCCGTTTTATCAATATGCTCGGCGCTTGCGCAGCGATTTGCAGGCAGTAAAACATGCTTTTCTTCTCCCATACAGTAGGGGTACTAGAAGGGTAAATAAACCGGTTGAAAACTATTAAACGAATGATGTATGGCCGAGCTGGATTAGCTCTGTTAGAAAAACGTATTCTCTATAGGCTGTACTCATTATTTTAATAAAACAATAAAAATCCCCAATAGGATGATAGGTAATCATTCACCAAAAGAACGTAAGAACCAATTTTAAATCGTTGTTGACAATGACAGGAGAACGAATAAAATTTAATGCTAAAATTCACAACATATATATCATCTATAAAAAAACAAAAAGGAAACGTAAGGGAATACCCAAACAGCGGGATATCTACAGAAAATGTAAATAATACAAGGAACTTAAATAATATACATTTCGTTCACCATACTTAAACGTATCTAAATGTTGAATTTCAAACGGGGTGGGGAAACAGGGAACAGTCCAAGCTATTTTTTTAAATATTGTTTTAGTGTGCTTTTATAGCTACTTTTATTTACTAGTTAAAAAGGGAAACAGACTATCTTCAGATAGCCTGTTTAATAATTTTTTATAATATTTTTTCAATCGGTTTGCTTAGCAAAGATGAGTGAAGAGCGTCTCTGTTTTTTAGAATTTTTTGAAGGTTTATTAGATGTAGATGTCGAATTCATGAGTAGGATTGAATAATTTTAGGAAGATTATTTGTGTATGTATTTAAGTTTTAAGCAATAAATGCATTTAATCATTATAAATGAACAGGAGATGACGGAATTTGTCTTTAAAAAATTATGGAGTTTTAAAAGGGAAACCGGTCGACTCTATGATGGGAAGAGGACAGAATTCTCATTATCAAGTTCTTATCAAGGATGATGAGGAAGGTATTCAATATCGAATAGCCATTAATATTAAATCTCAATCTTATCCTTCAGAAGTATTATATTTTGTTGGGGAGGATTTCCATTCAGAAGACATTACAAAGTTACCTGACTTAGAGTTTGGTTTTACTCCTATAAAAAATAATAACCCAGACATTGGGCTTGATTATATCAGAGGAAATTTATTCGATCCTGGAAAGATGATTCCTCTCCCAGCTGATGTAGAGGGACCAGATAACGATTTGAACGAAAAGATTCAATATTATATTAAGCAAGCTATTGATAAGAAGGCAATTATATACGCTTTTGGAGAGAGATGGGGCCCAGAGCAAAATAAACCTGATAAGTATTTTGGCTTTTTACCTGGTAATGGTATACATGATATTCATATGAACCAAGGAAATGTAGGGAGATGGAAAAATGATAACGGGATATGGCAGGATGGGGGAATTCTAATACATTTTGAACAAGAGAAAAGGTGGGTAGCCATTTTTCTAGCTTTCCAATCTCAATCATGGTGTACAGATGAAAAGGGGAATGCAATCAAAACAGTAGAAGAATGTAACCATAAAAATGTGAATAATCAGTAAAAAAAGTTTTATACTGGACATTAACAATAAAAAAGTGTTTACCTTAGAGTAAACAATTTGTATTTAAGGTTTGTAAAATAAGACACAATGTTCTATAACTGAACATTAATGTTTAATAGTTGCCGTTTAATATCCCACCCTTTAGGTTTCATATCTGGATTGAACCATTTTCCTCCATCTTCAATCCATTTTTTACGGTATTCCTCAAATGAAAGTCCTTCACTGTCATCATCAAATCCAAATTCAAAACCGCAACAATCACATATTTCATAAGAAGGATTACCATCATGATCATAAGGCATTTCTTCTAACCCATCATAACCACAAACCGGACAGATATTTTTCATTTTTATCATCTCCTATTGCTTCTTAAAATACTTAATTCCTTCTTTAGGTTTGAAATAAGTCCTTATAACACCATCTTTTGTAACTACAGCAAACTCATTAGTCGATTTATTATAGAACAGTATATCTCCGTTTGAACGAGTTTTTGTTAAGATATTCCCACCTGGTTTTGAGTTAATTAGATTCCTTGCTCTTTCTAAGTATTCATCCATTGTTATATTGCCAAATTCCTTTTGTTTAACTACATGTTTAATATAATGACTTCTTAGAAGCTTTTCTGATGCAAAATTAGCATTTTTAAAATCACCAATACCTTTACTAAAATTTTCTTCGTATGTTTTAGAGCTACAACCAATAGTAAGTATGAATACTAATAAAAATAGTAATAAGCTCCAAAGTGTTCTTTTCATCCTTATTCCAACCCCTCGAATCATTTTCTTTGGAAAGGAATACGAATTTCACCCTTTTAGGGTAGGAAAATAGTTACCTATATGTGCCTATTCTTTTATCGATATATTTTGCTGAATGAATAAAAGGTCAGAAACTCTATCATATTTTAGCGAAAACTAGAAGAGAAAATCAAGCTGCGCCCATTTTGGTGATGGGCTTTTTTGTTTGATGAACAAGAAGTTCTATCATAAAAATAATCTCAACACCAAATAAATCGTTGGATGTAAAAAGTGACTAAAAATAAAAAAGAGCCACTTCTTTTTAGAGAGTGACTTTGTATGAGTACAATTATTACAGGTTACAGGGCTAGTATATAAGTAAATTCATTACTTCATGCATATTGCTTTATCTAAGAGAAGAACCGTGTTTGATTTTTATTATTTGCCCATAAGCCTCGTTAAAGCCATCCCAAGAAATCCAACACCCATTCCTATGAGCCATCCGATTTGGGGACTTCCTAACCAAGCTCCCAATCCTCCACCAAGAAACATGCAGCCAACAAACACTAATCCTCCAGCTCCCCATTTTTTCTGCTTCATTATTCAATCACCCCCTTTTAATTAAAACATATGTAGCTAACTAACCTTTCCTGCACATAATATGTTAGATATTAGAGACTTTTAGATCCCTTCAGCAACAATTCAAAATTCCAAAATTTTATTCGTGAAATCATATTATTTTTGTGGACATCTAACAATCTATTGTTCTTGGTTTTCCTGTTAGTCCTGATGTTAAACATTCAAAAAATGAATTAGCAGATTGAAAATAATTAACATTGATAAAATAATCTCGGATCGCTGCCTGAAACATTATGTACAGTTAAGATTTATTATCGAAAATAGCCATTCAAGATGGCTAACCCATGAAGAAATATCAGCAGGTGTGATTTTAAAAATTTTTTGAGAGTAAAAGAATTCAATGGCATATAAAAATTTAAAGTAAGCCCCAGTTTATAGATGATCGATACTTTCATAAAAGATTATTAATTAAAAAATAAGGTAAATAACAATTTTCCTATATCCGGATTTCGGGCGATAAGTGAGATCTGTCTCTTTATGTTGAAATCTGCAATCGGAAGAACCTTAATAATGGATCGATCTATATTATAGGTGAAAATTTCCGGAAGAATAGATATGCCTAAATTTGCTGAAATAAACCCAATAATACTTTGGCCAAAGTCAATTTCAAAAGAAATATTCGGTTGAGAATGATGAAGTCTATATGCTTCTTCTATTAACATGCGAACATCGCATGAAGAAGGGAGAACAACAAGAGGTTCATCTTTGAAATCCTTAAAATAAATTATATCTTCATGCCTAGCCAGTGGATGAAGATGATTGACAAACAAATAAAAAGGTTCTTTAAAAAGAGGCTTAGACCAGTATGAATGTTGAATTTCTCGATCATCTAATAGCGCAGCATCGATGTCTCCAGTATGCAGGTTATTTAAAATATCATAAAAGCTATAAGAAATTTTAATACTCACTTCCCGGTTGTGTTCCTTAGCGGTAGCTAATTTATATGGGAGATAAAAGCTGGCAATACTTGGCCACGTTCCAATTTTAATTTCTGATGTTTCTTGTGTAGATAGAATTTTTCTCTGTATAGAACGAATTTTATGTAAAACAGGTTCAATTTCTCTAAATAAAATATCCCCAGCTTCTGTTAATTCTACTCCTTTTGCAGAACGTGTAAATAAAGTTGCTCCTAGATCTTCTTCTAATTTTCTAATTTGTTTGCTTAATGCTGGCTGTGTCATATGAAGCTGCTCACTAGCTTTTGTTAAGCTTTTTGTCTTCGCTGTTACCAAGAAAGCCTCTAGCCACTCTGTTCTCATTTTTATCCCTCATAACTTTTTGTTATACCCATAGTATATAAAGGAAGTACTCCTAATGCAAAAATCATGATAGTCTGTGGATGAGTTCAAAACAACAGCAGTGTATCTAAGGGGGACAATCTTATGTATCCAAACAGAATGTATGTGAATGGCCAGTGGATTGATGCAAAAGAAACCATTGATGTCATCAATCCAGCTACAAAGGAGATCATCGGAACTATTCCAAACGGCGGCAAGAAAGAAGCGAAAATGGCAGTAGATGCGGCATATTCTGCTTTTAAGGAGTGGTCTAAAAAGACTGCCGAAGAGCGTAGTAAACTTCTATTAAAATGGTATTCCTTAATTGAAGAACATACGGATGAACTGGCGGAAATCATCACCACTGAACAAGGAAAACCTCTTTCCGAAGCAAAAGAAGAGATTTTCTATGCGAATAGCTATATCTCTTGGTTTGCTGAAGAAGGAAAACGAATTTATGGAGAAACTATTCCGGCATCCTCTCCTAATAAACGTATTATAGTAAAAAAACAGCCTATAGGTGTTATTGCAGCCATCACTCCATGGAATTTTCCAGCAGCTATGATTACACGAAAAATTGCCCCAGCTCTTGCTGCTGGTTGTACAACCGTTTTGAAACCATCTGAACAGACGCCTTTCACTGCTTTGAAACTGGCGGAACTCGCTGAACAAGCCGGGATTCCAAAAGGGGTCATTAATATTGTAACAGGTGATGCTGAACCGATTGTAGATGTATGGCAAAAGGATGAACGTGTGCGCAAGCTCACTTTTACCGGTTCTACACGCGTAGGGAAAATTTTAATGCGCGGGGCTGCTGACACTGTGAAAAAGTTATCTCTCGAATTAGGAGGGCATGCTCCGTTCATTGTGACAGCTAATGCAGATATAGAGAAAGCCGTAGAGGGCGTTATAGCTTCTAAATTTAGAAATGCAGGCCAAACATGTATATGTGCAAACCGTATTTTTGTAGAAGAAGGGATTGCTGAAGAATTTTCTAAAAAACTAGCAGAAAAAGTGGCAAAATTGAAAGTAGGTAATGGATTTGAAGAGGGCGTAGATATAGGTCCACTCATTAACGAGGCAGCAGTTCGTAAAGTACAGGCACAAATTGAAGACGCAAAGCAAAAAGGGGCTAAAATCCTTGTAGGAGGTAACTCCATAAAAGAAGAAGAAGGCTTTTTTATGGAACCAACTGTTATTATGAATGCTACTGACGATATGTACTGCATGTATGAGGAAACATTTGGGCCGCTTGCTCCTATCGCAACATTTAAAACAGTAGAAGAAGCTATTGAACGTGCTAATAATAGTCCTTATGGATTGGCTGCATACGTATTTACAGAGAATATGAAAGAGGCAGTTTATATAACAGAGGCATTAGAATATGGAATTATAGGTTTAAATGATGGTTCTCCTTCGGCTGCCCAAGCACCATTCGGTGGATTTAAAGAGAGTGGGGTGGGCCGTGAAGGTAGCCGCTATGGAATTGAAGACTATCTCGAAATTAAGTATATTTCACTCGGATTGAAATAATTTACCTCTAATAATAACAAAAAGGATAATAACGGGGAAAGACCTATGAACACCAAAGTATTTATAAAGCATCTTAGTAGAGAATTAAATCGTGTAGGAATCACTTTACAGACTTTTAAAATATCGCTAGCAGCAGGAATTTCATGGTGGCTAGCGACTTTAATTACTCCCCATTTCTATCCTTTTATTGCTCCGTTAACAGCAGTTTTAATTACTGATACAACTTTTAAAAAGGCTGTAACCAAAGCGATTAACCGTTTTTTAGGGGTTGCAGGCGGAGTGGCATGCAGTCTGTTTATTTCTCAGTGGATCATACCGTCAGGAATAGCAGTCTTTTTGAGTATTTTTGTAGGGATGGCAATTGCGAAAACTCTTAAACTTCATCAAGATAGTATCACACAAATAGGTGTAACTGTCGTAATGGTTTTGGCTTTTTTACATTCAGGAGGTTATGAATGGGCACGTATAATTGAGACAGTCATAGGATCAGTCGTTGCCATTTTTGTTACTATTTTTCCACCTCACAGGAGAGCTGGTAATTATGATACCCCTTGATCTTGGTTTGGTATAATATTCCATTAACAGGAGGCGTTGGTTCAAGAACGGCTAAATAAAAATCTAATCTCTAAAGCCACGTAAATATAAAGTGATGGATAATAATTGAGTTAGTAAATATTAGCGCATGTGCTTTTATTTGTCTGGACATAAAAAAGGAATCAAATGTTTAAATATCTAATATATAAAATCAATATGGATTTATATTCTAAAAATATATTTTACGAGGAGTTGTCATTCAATGTGTGGGATTTGTAACTAGACACAAAGAAAGAGATTTAGAAATTCCGATGCACCGTCAAGAGTTAATGACTGCAATTGAAAAAGATTTGTTCAATGACGATGATGTATTAGCGGCTTTTTATGGCGGTTCAATCGGAAATGAAAATATGGATTTATATTCCGACATTGACCTCCGCATCGTTGTATTACCTGAAAAATTTCAAGAATTTATCTCGAACAAAAAAATCGGCCTAAAAAATGGGGAAATGTTCTTTATTTTGAGGATTTAGGTCCGTTTGTAACTTATTCCATCGCTCACTATGATTGTTTCGTTAAAGTGGATACATTTTATTATAAACCTGAAGACATTCAGCCTTCTGTATGGATGAAAAATATCAAAATTATAAAAGATACGAATGGAATATTGGCAGATATTTTAGATCAATCAATGGCTTTGTCCTATGAACCAACGATGGAAGAATTCGAGCTTTGGAGAACAAAGTTTTTTGCGTATTTTCATGAAGCTTATCGCAGAGTAATGAGAAAAGAGTATTATTATGCTTTGAAATGTATTGACAGCTTACGTTTATCAATGGCAACAGCTTGGTATATGGAAGTAGGCATCCAACCAAATACGTTTGGTGATTGGGCAAAATACGAAGGTGAAAGGAGTAAACTAGAAGCCTGGCAACGATCCCTCCTTGAAAGTTGGGAATGTGGTAGAAATCCCCTTGAAATGATGAATGTGATGAAAAGGATAGTTCCAGAATTTAAAAGGGGCCATAACAATCTTTGTCATAAGCTCGGGATCGAAGAAAGCCCTGAGTGGGTTAATGGAATTATTGATATGGTTATTTGAGCAGAAACACCCGCAAAAAGTGCGGGTGTTTTTAACTATCCCGAAAATTTGTATTTTCATTATTTGCTGATGCCCCATAATTGCGGTATGGTTGTCCCCCATGAAAGAAATTTTTGCATAATCTGTGGTGCTGTGAAATGCGACATGGGTGGCTAATAGGGAAGGTTAGTTGAAAAAGGATTTGATTTTAATTTGTAGAAATTATCGGTGTGGAAAATAGTTCTTTTTAGAAAGGAAGGAATAAGATGCGACAAATCATTGCTCTAGGCGGCGGAGGGTTCTCAATGGAACCGGATAACCCGTTATTGGATTGGTACATATTGAAACAAACAAAAAAAACTACTCCAAAGATTTGTTTTATCCCCACTGCCAGCGGGGATTCAGATCATTATATATCAAGGTATTATAACTTCTTTAATAAACAAAATTGCAAACCTTCTCATTTATCTTTATTTAAACCGCCAACAAGAGATTTAGAGGGGTTTATACTGGAGAAGGATATTATATATGTCGGTGGGGGAAATACAAGAAACTTATTAGTTTTATGGAAAGAGTGGGGGTTAGATGATATTTTAAGAAAAGCTTGGAACCAAGGGATTGTTTTAGCCGGCATTAGTGCTGGTTCTATATGTTGGTTCGAGGAAGGCGTCACAGATTCATTTGGAGAGGAATTAGAACCAATGAAATGCTTAGGCTTTCTAAAAGGCAGTCATTGTCCGCATTATGATGGAGAGTTAGACATAAGGCATTCATATCATAAACTAATTTATTCTGGAGCCATACAAGCTGGTATTGCAGCAGATGATGGAGTTGCCATCCATTATATTGAACAAAACATAAGTAATATAGTTAGTTCTAGACCAAAGGCAAAGGCTTATAAAGTTTATTTGGATAACAAGGTGATGAAGGTGATAGAGGAAGAGCTTCAGACGAATTTTTTGGGTTCCTATTAAACCTCTAAGAAGAACTTAAATATTATGCTTAGGCCCCAACAATTATTATAGAGTTTTTACATAAAAAATCGCTTCTCTTTAATGAAGATAAAGAAGCGATTTTTATATTATATATTATTTATTTCTGTGGAATCTGCTGTCATTGTTAGATAGTATTTTTTCTTCGATGGTTGTAAGCTGAATAGACATAGCATCATTGTTATCAATAACATTATTAATGTTCCTGTTATCACAATAAACTTAATTGAAATGAATTGAGACATAATTCCAAAAATAACGGTTGTAATAATTATTAAAAAAGCTTTAATTAACCCATATATGCTGCCTACTCTCCCCATTACTTCAACAGGTATATTGTTTTGATAAAATGTATGAAATCCTGTATTTGCAAAAGAGAGAGAAAAGGAAAGAATGAAGAACCCTAAAGCCGCTATAAAAAAGGAGTTTGAAAATGCATAGATGATATAGCCAACGGAAACATTTAAAGAGCCTAAACCAATTAATAAAGAAGTAGCTAATTTTTTTGCAAAAATCGTGTTTACAATAGCCCCAACGACAATACCTACACCAGCTATACTTACCAGAAACCCGTATTCACTATCTGATAAGGAAAGTACCTTTTTGGCAAAAGCAGCTTCAAGCGAATCTACAGCAGTTGCCATGACCATCATACAACTAAATAAAAAATAGATCAATGTAATATAAAAATACCGATGACTAAATTTTATAACTATTTTCCAATCATTTTTCAAAAGTTCCAAAGATATTTTTTCATCCATCGTTTTAGTAAAGGTTTGTTTTTCAAGGTTAGGCAATAATAAGGTAACAAATCCTGACAAAAATAAGGCTAATGCATTCATATAGATTGCCAATATTGGCGTACCTATTAAAAATAGTATACCGGCAATAGCTGGACCAATCAGAAAACCCCCAGATTCAATTAAACTCCGAAGAGAGTTAAAACGTTTTCTTTGTTCAGAGGGAGTTAATTTCGTAATATAAGTCATAGATGTTGGGATAAACATAGAACTTGCCATATTTATTAAAAAGACAACTACATACATAGACCAAATCGAAGAAAAGAAAGGTAACGAGGCGATAAGTATAGCTCGTATGATATCTAATATAATCATGAGATTACGTTTATTTAACCGGTCTATGACACTGCCAGCCCAAGCATTTGTAAATAATGCAGCCAAAGGTTTGAGGATATAAAGGGCAGATACGGCAAGGGGTGATCCTGTCATATCAAGCACAATTAAATTTAGTGAGATTAAATAAATCCAGTCACCTACATTAGAAACTCCAATTCCAAATAGAAGAAGAAAATGATTTTTCCAAATTTTAAATCGATGTTTTAACCTCATTTAAAAGTTCCTCCTTTTGTACAGCAATGGTCAAAGATCTTTTTAGTCGTGAATTTATTAATATATCACCATTAAGCAGGCCTAACAACAGCGTAGCTGTCATAGACAGCAATAAGAGTAAAAATCCTATAATTATTTGAATCGGTACTTAAAAATGGTCCAACAAAAACTATTCCTGATTTGAGTACTTTTTTCTTACCCTTTTGCCAGTTCACGAATGATTTGATTAATTTGATAGATTCCATTTTTAAGATCTTTTAATGTGGCATAAGCAAAGGACAAGCGAAGATAACGGTTCGCCTCTTGAGCATAAATATTCCCTGGATTAAGAAGTATACCTTTAGATAATGCCTTTACGTAAAAGTCTCTCATTGATAGTTTAGGTAGTATTTTCAACCAAATAAAAAATCCTCCTTTTGGTATATCCCACGTGGCTATGTCGCTTAAATAAGTTTCTAATGCTTCTAATGCTACTGCTCGTCGTATTTTAAGCAACTCTCTGACAGACTCAAGATGCTGTTGATATAAGCCACTTGCTAACCATTCAGCAGCGACTCTTTGGGATAATGAACTAGAACCGTAGTCGGTTTGCATTTTAATATCAGCCAATCTTTTAATGACAGGTTCCGGACCGACAATCCAACCGATTCTTAGACCTGGGCTTAAGGTTTTGGATAAACTGCCAAGATACAATACGTGTCCATGTCTATCCATTGCTTTTAAAGGAGGTGGTGGGAGTTCATCGATCCATAACTCCCGATAAATATCATCTTCAATGATCGGAAGTTGTTCTTTTTCGCATCCATGAAGAATCTCTTGGCGTCTTTTTTCTGACATTAAAATCCCCGCTGGATTATGAAAACAAGGAATGGTATATAAAATCGCTCTACCTCGCAATTTCTTTGATGATAAGGAAAGAGAATTTGGTAAAAGACCGTATTCATCTATTGGTAGACCTATAAGCTTCATGCCAACAGATTGAAACACACGCAGCGAGTAAAGGTATGAAGGTTTTTCAAGTAAGACGGTTGAGCCTCTGGGCAAAAGGCCAACCGAAATCAATTGCAAAGCCTGTAATGCCCCGGAAACAATTAAAATTGACGAAGGAGAAGCATGAATGCCATTCGCTCTTAAATAGCTACTCAATGATTGACGTAAAGGGAGAAATCCCTTCGGGTCTTCATATCCAAAAGGTTCCATTTTTTCCGATACTCTTCGCATGATAAGCTTCATTGTGTCTATAGGAAAAATCTCCGTGGAAAGTTCCCCTTTACTAAGTTGGATAAGATTTGTATTTGATTCAGCTTCGTTGATCTCCTGAACTGTCGCTTGGCTCGGTTTTTGTATTCCTGATTGGATATAATCGTTCCAAGCAGGTGACAGATTTGTCGCTAGTAACGTCCATGTATTATTGACAACAAATGTGCCCTTTCCCATTTTCCCTCAATCGTTCCGTCCGCCATTAATTCCTCTAAAGCAATGATGACAGTGCTCCGGTTCACTCCAAACATATCAGCTAATTTTCGTTGGCTTGGAATTTTGGTTCCGATAGGCCATTCCCCGTTTGCAATCTTTTCTTTGATAAAATCCATAATTTGTTTATATTTAGGAGATCATTTATTTGGTTTCTGCTCGATTTTGTCCATGAAAAACACCTCCTTCATATTCTTTTTTCGGGCTAAAGTGGTTGGGTTAATAACTGTCCAACTGGTTGAAGACATTTTACCAAGCATCGATTAAGATAACAAGAAATAAGAAGCAGAAAAGAATATTGGTTGGTTTTCTATAAATCTCCATAAAGGAGGTGAAGAAATGAAAAAACCGCTCGACTTAAGTGTTATAGGTGCGCATGGACTTATTATTTTTCTTTGGGGTTCAGCTTTTGCGGGAATTAGAGTGGGGTTAGAAGCTTACACTCCTGCACACCTTTCCCTTTTACGCTTACTTGTTGGATCAGCAGCGCTTATTGTTTTTGCATTTATCATTCGTATGCGTTTGCCAGATTTAAAGGATATTCCTTCTATTCTATTGTTAGGTTTTTTAGGTTTCGCAGTTTATCATACAGCTTTAAACATTGGAGAGAAAACGGTTAGTGCAGGAGCTGCAAGCCTTATTGTATCGACAACTCCCATTTTCACAGCACCTCTGGCTCTTATATTTTTCCGCGAAGGGTTAGGAATATGCGGCTGGATAGGAGCGATCATCAGTTTCTCTGGAGTAACACTAATTTCTCTAGGGACAGGAGATCAACTACAATTAAATAGTGGAGCTTTACTGATTCTTCTAGCATCTTTTTCAGAGAGTTTATATTTCGTGTTTCAAAAGTTTTATTTGAAAAAATATCGATTTCTTGAGTTTACTACCTATACCATATGGGCAGGCACCTTTTTTATGCTTGTCTTTCTTCCAGGACTTGGCGAAGCAATGATAAAAGCTCCAATGGAAGTGACTCTTAGTGTTGTATACTTAGGTCTTTTTCCAACGGTACTTCCTTATTTTGCTTTAGCTTACATAACATCACGTGTGGGAAGTTCGGAGGCAACAACTTCACTTTATCTAACACCAACTGTTGCATTTGTCATTGCGTGGATATGGCTTGGTGAGATACCAACTATTCTCTCTCTAATAGGTGGAGTGATCACACTATTGGGAATTTTGCTCTCAAGCGGATGGAATGTTGGCAGATAATAGATTTATTCTATGAACCAACAAGAAATGGGGATTAGGTTTGCCCGCAAGTGTTCTATTACTAGCAATTACTTTAAATACAGGAATAGCCACCGTTCATGGAACAATTCGATGATATGACAGCCATGTGGCGAACGGGGCTTCAGTTACCCGATATTCTTCGAGTAAATATGAAAAGAAATGGCAACATGATCATCCATCTCCATATGCTTTTTATTAACAGAAAGATACATATTGGAAAACCAATTCAAATTTGAGCTTGTTTTGTTGTTCGGTGGTGAAAAAGGAGGGACGTCCCGGTCCACATTTTCGTTCCAATAAGGCCCTCCATAAACATTTTTAAAGTTTCTCCACATCTACGCGACCAGAAAAGAAAGTTGCTCCACCGCCCATATCGGCTACTCGATCTGGGGTAAGTGAGTTTACCAGATGTTTCAGGCCTGGGGAATCTGCCCATAGCCCTTGCGTGACAACGACACTTGGAAGTACATTTTCTCCGACAGAAACTTTCAAAATGCATTCTCCGCGATGGTTCCACACTCGGACTTTATCTCCATCCTGAATCCCTTTCGATAAAGCATCTTTAATATTCATATGCAAGCAAGGCTCTTTTTCAAGAGAGATATGTTTTTCAATGTTTGAAAAGGTTGTGTTTAAGAAATTGTGGTTGGGACCGGGCACAAACAAAAACGGAAAGTCTCCATCGTTAACAATAGGCGTATAGGTTGGTAAAGGAGGGTAGCCATCTTGTTCTATTTTTTTTGAATAAAGTTCAATTTTTCCGCTAGGTGTTAGCAGTTTTCCTGGCAGCAATGGTTTTACATTTGCTTTTATATACTGCTTTTCAACCAATGTTTCATAATCGATTCCTTTCAGGTAAGGATTGTTTGGGTTATCCAAGGCTTGTGAAATCATTTCTTCTTCTGTCTCATATAAACACGGATCCTCAAAGCCCATGTTTTTCGCAAGCAATTGGAACACTTCGACATTTGATTTGGACTCTCCATATCGTTCAATAACTGGCTGCTGAATTTGAACATAGTGGTGCCAGTATGATGTATAAAGATCCGTATTTTCGAATGAAGATGTGGCAGGAAGTACAATATCTGCGTATTTTGCTGTTTCTGTTAAAAATAAGTCATGCACAACGACAAAGAGATCTTCCCTTGCCAATCCTTTTCTTACTTTATTGCTGTCCGGTGCAACAACCGCAGGGTTTGTGCCGTACACGAATAAGGATTTTATCGGTGGGTCTAATTCCAATAATGCCTGGCCGAGCAGATTCATGTTTATGACTCGTGTATGTTTATTTTGCAACAAATCCGGGCGTTGCAAGCTCATTTTATTAAGGGTCAAATACCCGCTATTTGACTTGATGGCTCCGCCGCCTTTTACAAGCCATTGTCCGGTCAGGGCAGGAAGGCAAGCAATGGTCCGGACACACATGCCCCCATTGTCGTGATGCTGAAGACCGTTGCCGATTCGAATAAAGGAAGGTGTGGTTTGCCCATACAATCTGGCAAGTTTATAAATGTCTTCAACAGGAACACCTGTAATTCCGGAAACAGTGACAGGATCATACTGGACAACGTGCTCACGCAGCTCTTCATGTCCGACTGTATATTTCTCTAAAAAATCATTGTCTACCATGTTTTCGGCAAACAAAATATGCATCATGCCCAAAGCGAGAGCAGCATCGGTACCCGGCAATATTGGAATGAACCAATCTGCGAACTGGCCGGTTTGATTTTTATGAACATCAATACAGATGATCTTCGCACCATTTTTTCGGGCTTTTTGGGCAAGGACAATTTGATGCATGTTGGTGCTTACAGCATTGATTCCCCAGAAGATGATTAATTTTGAATGAATCGTATCTTCCGGGTCTGTTCCAAAGCCGCCTCCCATTGTATATTTAAGACCTTCCGACCCAGCTGACGAACAAATTGTCCGATCCAGCAGGGAAGCGCCCAACCGGTGGAAAAACCGTCGGTCCATTCCTTCGGCGCTAAGTCTTCCCATGTTGCCATAAAAGCTATACGGAAGAATACTTTCAGGTCCTTCTGTTTCGATCAGCTCTTTCCATTTGGCAGTAATTTTTTCAATCGCTTCGTCCCAGCTTATCCGCTCAAATTTCCCTTCACCTTTAGCTCCCGTACGTTTCATTGGATATTTCAAGCGTTTTGGATCGTAAATTCGTTCGGTCATATTCCGTACTTTATTGCATATATTTCCTTTGGTCACAGGGTGATCCGGATCTCCTTGTATTTTTACAATTTTTCCATCTTGCTTATGTACTAGTAACCCGCATTGATCGGGGCAATCCAGAGAACAAACGGATGGAAATATACCTGTTGGCTGATGCACAAATGAGTACATATTTTTCTCCTTTCATTATCAGGTTCATCCTTGTTATTCATTTAGATGGTTAATATGATAAAATAATTCGAAAAGTAAGGCAATAATGATATATAGTTAGTTCTAAACCAAAGGAACAAGGTTATGAAGGTCATAAAGAGCTTCAGATGAATTTTTGGGTTCCATTAAGCCTCTAAGAACGAGGTGAATAACGAGACAGATAAACTAAAATAAATTCTAGGCAGATAGGAAAGAACAGGAGAATGTATATGATAAAATATCCGTTTTTAAAAAAAGGGGGCAATGATTGGTGTAACAGCACCTTCCTCTGGTGTAAAGATAGAATTACATCATATGTTTAAACGAGCCTGTGAAAGCATGAAAAGAAAAGGATATAAAGTGGTTTGTGGGGAAACAGTTTGGACACAAGAGAAAGCGAAGTCTGCGAGTGCCAAAAAGAGAGCAAATGAATTTATAGAGATGATGAAAAGATAAATAAAAATGGGTATTAGGTTACTCGGATACAAGCGTTTTATTATTAGCAATTACTTTAAACACAGAAATAACCACCGCTCACGGAACAAATCTAGTAGATTTAAGAGGCGAATACTCCGATGATACAACATCCATGTGACAAACGGTTTTATCAACGGAAACAAGGGCTTCAGTTATCCAATGCTCTTCGAGTAAATATCAAAAGAAATGGCAACATGATAACCCATCTCTATGTGTTTTTCATTTAACAGAAGATACATATTGGAAAACAAATCAAATGAACATGAACGTGTTGCAAAACGCATAGTGAATGCATAAATGTTCTATTAGAGAGAATAGGGCTTGGTTCTATTATTCTTACTTAGAACCAAGCCTTATTATTTTTATCCAGTTAAATGGAAATTGATTTTGCACTTCCAAGAAGAACCTCTAAAGAAATCTGATATGCTTGTTATTTGATATAAAATCAACAATAAAGTTAAACAGATCTAGTATTAAAAATATGTAAAGAGATATGAGGAAAAACCTTATATTGCTTTTCTAGTTTATAAAAGTCATTAAAATATAAGCGGCGCCGCTTTCACCAGACCCTAAGATATGACACTTATTTTCATAAATTCTATGATCAAATATTTCTAGATCACCCCTCGTTACTTCACGTGAAACCATGACACAGAAATGGTAAAGAAATTAATATGACTGTTATTTTAGTAAGCATTCTCATTTGCTTAGGAGCCCTGAAAATATTGAGCTAGTTTTTATTAGCCTTAAAGGTTTGTTTTTTTATTTCATTGTATGAATCCAAAATCAGAATATATTCGTATGTAGTGATTGGAACTAATTTTTAAAAAATTAACAGTATAACGTTTGACTGTATGGTTTTTCGAAAATATAATTTTAATTGATATTCTAAAAATATATCAGGGAGTGAGTTTCGTTGGGAAGTTCCTCAAAATTGGTGAACTTGCAGATTTAGCTGGCGTTTCCAAACGGACGATTGATTATTATACGCAATTAGGGTTACTGGAACCTGTTCGCTCCGAGACAAATTATCGCTATTATCCCGAAGAGAGTATCGAGCATTTGCGGTTAATCAATGCATTAAAAAAGCAACATTTAACTCTTGAAGAAATCAAAGAACGATTACAGATTATAAAAAATCAACAAGTTTCTGTAGATGAAATTGTAGATAAAATTGAGCACCTTCAAGAAGAAATGAAACATATTCAAGAAGAAGTATTGGAATTAAAACCGTTACTTAAACAATTCAATGAACAGCAGATCAAGTTGATGACAAAACCATTGACCCAACAAGGTTACGCGTTGTTACACGCATTAGCGATATTGCTTGGAGAAAATCCTTTTATTTAAATCAATAGATGTTAAGGAGAGATGAAAAAGGGTGTTTAAGAAATTTTTATCAAAGCTTGGGATTGGTTCTGCGAATATTAATCTTGTGCTGCATCATTCTCAAGTACGCTTAGGAGAGACGATTAGTGGTGAATTTCTCATTGAAGGAGGGACCGTAGAACAGGAGATCAACAAAATTGATATAGAACTCCGGTTAACATTAAACCAAAACGGGCAAGTACAAACAAAAACAATGGCAACGGTTCCAGTCGCTTCTGCCTTTGTCATTCAAGCTGGCGAGAAGAAAGTGTTGCCTTTTGCATATGAATTGCCAAAAACTCTGTCAGTGTCAAGACACGGTATTCATTACACGTTTGTTACCCGTCTTGATATTGCAGGCGGTGTCGATCATTTAGATGAAGATTCAGTACAAATTCTTCCACCGTTGCCTTTAGAAAAAATCTTCGTTGCCTTTGAAAAGCTGGGTTTCCGGGAAAAGGCAACTTCAGGATCACTAAAACCGTATGGCCAAGAATTTGAACTGTTTCCAACTGAGCAATTTAAAGAGACTGTTCAAGAAGTGGAGTTTTTTGCATCGCTAGAAGAAGAAGGAGTTCGTCTGCTTCTTGAAGTGGACGTATATGCAGGAGTCTTTGGCATACAAGAAAAAGAATTAAAACGGGAAATCTTTTTCCCATATGCAGAATTAGATGTAGACATATTAGCTGACAAACTTCACGAAACAATTCAAGAAATGATCGATCAGCCGTATCAATATGCAGCATCATCTTACATGACTCATTATTCCCATACTCCTCATGTGCATGGACACGGAAGTGGCTTGATGGGAGCGATTGGCGGTTTTGCTGCAGGAATGTTTGCGGGAATGTTAGTGGAAGAACTCGTAGGTGACGCCATCGAGGAAGCATTAGGCTTTGATGAAGAAGCTGAAGAAGAAGGGGTTTTTGACGATTTCTTTGGCGAAGAAGATGAAGAATTTTAATACTAATACTTGAAAGGGGAGAAATGTGATGTTATTTCATCCAATGGATATTCTCATCTTTTTAGCCTTTGGACTGTCACTTTGGGCACAATTTAAAGTAAAAGGAACCTTTCATCAATGGGCGGAAGTTCATGCTAACTCTTCACTCACGGGAGCTGAGGTAGCAAGAAAGATTCTGGATTCCAACGGTTTATATCATGTTCCCGTTGAATTAGTACCTGGTGCATTAACAGACCATTACGATCCATTGTCACGCACCGTTCGATTATCTGAACCTGTTTATTACGGACGTTCTATCGCTGCTGTATCGGTAGCTGCCCATGAGGTTGGCCATGCGATCCAACATCAACAGTCCTACGGTGCTTTAGTTTTGCGACATCGTATGTTCCCAGTAGTAAATTTCTCTTCTGGAATTGCTCCATTTCTATTGTTAGGTGGGCTTTTGCTGCATCAAACTTCACTCATTGGGCTTGGCATTATTCTCTTCTCAGCAGCCGTGGCATTTCAATTAGTTACGCTGCCGGTAGAATTTAATGCAAGTTCTCGTGCCAAAAAACTTCTTCTTGCTGAAGGATTTATCCTCAATGATGAAGTACGTGGAGTGAATAAAGTCTTAAATGCTGCTGCATTAACTTATGTAGCTGCCGCATTAATCTCTGCGTTAGAATTAATAAAGTTTATTATGATTTTCTTTCAAGGGAATAATGAGGAAGAATAATGTATAGTTAAAATTAACAGGAGGTGGAGTCTCTAGCTGTTTGCATGCAGCTAGAGAGCTTAATTGGAGATAGTTAATTTGCTGATGGTTGGTGTTTTAATTGCTTTAACGGCATTCTTTGTTGCATCCGAATTTGCCATTGTCAAAGTACGCAGTACACGTATTGATCAGCTGGTATCTGAAGGAAATCGAAACGCTAGAGCTGCAAAACGGGTCGTTTCTAATTTGGATGAATATTTATCAGCTTGCCAGCTCGGTATCACTATTACCTCATTAGGGCTTGGATGGCTTGGCGAACCAACCGTAGAACATTTACTTCATCCGGTATTTGAACGAATGAATTTGAATGAGTCTGTAGCATCTTTCCTTTCTTTTGTGATCGCATTTGCTACAATTACATTTTTGCATGTGGTCGTTGGAGAGCTAGCTCCGAAAACATTGGCAATTCAAAAAGCAGAAGCCATTACTTTGTTATTTTCAAGACCTTTAATCTTTTTCTACAAAATCATGTATCCGTTTATTTGGGCATTAAATAGCTCATCCCGTGTCGTTACCGGATTATTTGGGCTAAAACCTGCAGCGGAACATGAAATCGCTCATTCAGAGGAAGAATTGCGACTGATTTTATCCGAAAGTTATAAGAGTGGAGAAATTAATCAGTCAAAATATAAATACGTAAACAATATTTTTGAGTTTGACAATCGGATCGCTAAAGAAATTATGGTACCCCGTACTGAAATTATCGCATTAGATAAAAATGATTCGATTGTGGACCATTTTGAAATTATAAAACAAGAAAAATATACGCGCTATCCTGTTATAGATGGGGATAAAGACCATATCGTTGGCATGGTGAACATAAAGGAAATATTAACAGATTGCATTCAAACTCCAGAGGCAGTTGAAAAAAAGTTAGACGATTATATTCGTCCAATTATTCAAGTAATCGAATCTATCCCTATTCACGATTTACTTGTAAAGATGCAGCGTGAACGGGTTCATATGGCAATCTTAGTTGATGAATACGGAGGAACAGCAGGGCTTGTGACGGTTGAGGATATATTAGAGGAAATTGTCGGTGAGATTCAAGACGAGTTTGATATAGACGAGGTTCCAATGATTCGCAAAGTAAACGAACATACCACTATTGTTGATGGAAAAGTATTGATTGAAGACGTAAATGATTTACTCGGAACGGATATCGATGATACGGATGTTGATACGATTGGTGGCTGGATTTTAACTGAAAAATTTGATATTCAACAAGGTGGCATTCTTTCCTACGGCGATTACGAATTTAAAGTGTTAAAAATGGAAGGTCATCATGTCCAATTAGTTGAAATCACAAAACGTGTAAAGGCTCCTTCTCTTATTGTACAAGAAGCGACAATAGAATAGCACAGCGAATAAAGTGACGAAAGACGGCAGCAATAGATGGCTGCCGTTTATTTTTTGCGAAAAAGACAAGTTCTTTATATGTAGGGCAGGAAAGAAAATACAACTGAGGAGAGAAGAAATTATTGAAAAAGGCAATTATAGTGGGGAGTATTTTGTTAGTGATGTTGAGTAATAAAAAAGTTGTTTAAATTATAAAAATGTCATTTAAAAAATAAAAAAGTCGTTTAGTTTTTTATTCAACAAACGGGCCATATTGTTGAATAGCGTACCAGTTATTTTAAAGGAAAATACTTATAATTAACGGGATGTTGCACAATAAGCCCAATATCCTTCTTTTGATGTTTTTTGTGTTTGATATTTTAATTTTAAGAAGCATCTCTGATTTCACGGAGATGCTTCTATAATTATATGAGAATCAATGGTAAGGTTTTCCCGACTTCAAGTTTCCGGTCAAATTTAACAACAAATTTTTATCAATATTTAATAAATTTTTATTTTAAAACGATAAATAATGTATTAAAATTTATTCAAAAATAAATTAGTGAGGTGCTTTTTATGAAACGAGAAACACTCTTTTTAAAGATAGCTGTTATTCTTATTGGAATCCCAGTTCTTGCTTTGTGCATATTTTTGGTGCCTGAGATAGCGAATTATGCAGCAGAATTGTTTCCAGATAATGCTTATATGAAATATCTCGTTTTAATCGATTTGTATGCAACGGCGATACCTTTTTACTTTGCTCTGTATCAGACTTTCAGACTTTTAAGCTATATTGATAAAAACAAAGCCTTCTCAGAATTATCGGTAAAAGCTTTAAAGGTTATCAAATACTGTGCATTCACCATCAGCGGATTGTATGTGGTAGGCATGCCACTCTTCTATCTCATGGCGGAGGTAGACGACGCCCCAGGTATCATGCTAATCGGATTGGGCATTATTTTTGCTTCAACGATTATTGCAGTCTTTGCTGCTGTTCTCCAAAGGCTTTTACAAGAAGCCATCGATATAAAATCAGAAAATGATTTAACGATCTGAGGTGAATAACATGCCAATTATCATCAATATTGATGTGATGCTGGCTAAAAGGAAAATGAGCGTCACAGAACTTTCGGAGAGGGTTGGAATCACGATGGCTAATCTTTCTATATTGAAAAATGGAAAGGCAAAGGCGATTCGATTATCAACTTTAGAGGCGATTTGTAAGGCTTTAGAATGTCAACCCGGAGATATTTTAGAATACCGAAGTGATGAAGACACCTAATATATAATAGATTTCAAAATCTATTGAAATTTCTTTCTGATTCAAACATAGCCTGTATTAACTTGTTTAACAATCGGGCGCGATTGTCGAATAAGAATCCTTAGATTTAAACGACTTTTTTGTAATAGTTTTGAGTTCGGTAAAGCATTTTATATCAAAAATTAAACAACTTTATTTTAACCCCGTCCTAAATCAGAACGGGGTTTTGTGTGTTTGAGGTTATAAAATTAAATAACTTTATTGTAATCTTACAAGTGATTGGGATTAATGTTTTTTAGTTCCCCATGAGCTGTTAGATGGAGGAATGATAGGGATTAGGTTAATCATTAAAATGGGAATGTTAAAGTCGGGCTTACGATTATTTTGCTGAGTACTCCACTTTATGTCATTGCTTGGTTTTATTATCGACCTTATTTTTATAACAGTTTACATGGTATGCTTCTTTCATTACTTATGATTGATATTCTCTCTCCATGAAGAGGAAGTCTTGAAATCCCCATTCTTATAAGTTCCATCATCGGTGGGATACTTGTTGGTACAGGAATTGGAATTATGTTACGTCATGATACAAGTACGGGAGGAACAGATTTATTGGCGCAATTCATTTCAAGGTTAACGAACTATAATGTCGGTATTCTTATTCTTGACGGAATCGTAATTCTTTGCGGAAGCTGGATTGTTGGACCAGACATTTTTTTATACTCGGCGATAGTGATGACCGTGGTTGGAACAGTAATAACGATGCTTACTTCCATTAACAAACAGAACGGAAAGGATAGACGCCGCAAACGTCTATCCTTTTCTTTTTCTTAACCGTTCACTCAAGGTTTGGTTTCTTTTGAATTAACTTTGTTGCATAATTTGTATAAATAATAGGCTCCGCGAAGTTGTTCCATAATCAAGTAATCCATATAACTAAGAGAATCTTTAGCAATTTTTCTTGCATGGGCAATATTGTTGCTGTCAAATTCATTTATTATTTCTCGTATAGTGTCTAATGAATATACCGCTGATCGAAGTGTTCGAATGATCAATAGTTTACGAACATCCGCAGGGCTATATTTTCTGTATCCGTTTTCCTTATCCCGCTCTGGCATAATTAAACCTTCTTTTTCCCAGTGCCTAAGTGTTGTACTAGGTACATCAATCTCTTTTGCGACTTCCCCAATCGTAAACCAATCCTTCTTTTTCCTAGTTAAAAATAATCTATTAGGATCATCCATTTCCAGTGCTTTCAGAGCTTGTTCAGCCCTTCTTCTTTCACGATATAGATTGGCTTGAACTTCATTAACAAGCCATAGTGCCTCGGTTATTTTATTTTGCTGCACAAGAGGCATGATTTTTCGTATTAGGTCCATACCAAACCCTGGATACATGGCACGAATACATTCAAAATAAGCAACATGCACTTCTGTGTAGATGCGATAACCATTTGGCTTTCTTTCGGGAGGAGGAACAATTCCCCATGATTCATAATGTCTTAAAGCACTTGTGCTGATATTTAATTTCCGAGCAATGTCAATGGGTCTAATCACATAAAAACCTCCTTGCCTTGATATAAATGAACGAATATGACGGATATTTGTCAATAAACCTCTTCAATACTGGTAAATGTTAAGCAAACATTATCACTTGCACTAATGTCGTCGTTTAATGGAACATACACCTTATTTTAAAGCATAATATCCGTGTATTAATTTCGAATGATAATATACTGTGCTTTATGGTAAGTGACGTTTCTGTCTTTATTTGTTTTATAGAGAAAAAGGTGTGAACCTTATTGATAAACATTAAAGCGTAGATGACGGATTTTTATATATTGAAAGTTGATATTTTAATTATGTTTTTTCCTAAAGTTTAGCACTTGCATCAATGTTGTACAATGGAGGTTGAACGGTAAAATTAAAGGAGGTATGAATTTGAACGATAAGATTATTATTGAAGGCGCGCGGGAAAATAATTTAAAAAACATTTCATTGACCATTCCAAAAAATAAGTTTATTGTCTTGACTGGACCATCCGGTTCGGGAAAAACGTCGTTAGCAATGGATATACTACATCGAGAATGTCAAAGGCAATATATGGAATCTATAGGGATGACCATTGACTTTATCAGTAAACCTAAAGTTGATTTCATGATAGGTCTATCCCCTTCTATCATTGTTGGACAACATGTGACCAATCGTAATCCTCGCTCAACTGTTGGGACCGTAACCGATATGTATACTTATTTACGGGTTATCTATGAAAAGTTAGGGGAACGTAAATGCTTTAATTGCCAAACGACAACTTTGCCATCCCTGGAAAACCCAGCTCCCGATGAAGAATCATCAGGTTACAAACAATATATCTACTGTCCAAATTGTCATCAGCGTTTAGAAAAACTCACCCTATCCGATTTTTCATTTAATACTCCCGATGGGGCCTGCCCGACGTGCGATGGATTGGGGAAGGTTGATGATATTCGTATCGAATATGTATTCAATGAGGACTTCAGTTTAAGTGAAGGTTGTGTAAACATTTGGAACGGAGCTTATGGAGAATACCAGAAGAGTATCTTTAAAGCAGCTTGCGATTATTATGGTATTCCGATTGATGAAAATCTCCCATTAAAACATTTTACTGATCAACAACGCGCTTTGTTATTTTATGGGGTAGAAAGCAAGGAATTTACATCCTATTTTCCTGACAAACAACCTCCCAAAACGGTGAGGGCCGGAAAATTTGAAGGTGTTCTTACCGGAATGAGGAGAAGATACAATGAAAAAGGCGGGAATTCAGGAGAAGCGCATCTTTTTTATTCGCAACAATGTCCCGATTTCCAAGGAAAGCGATTAAAAAAAGAGAGCAGGGAAGTGCTGGTAGCAGGAACCCCGATAACGGACGTTTCTAATTATTCCCTTGAAGAATTGCTATCATGGTTAACAGAGTTGCAGAGATCTCTGACACCAGAAAATAAAACAATGGTTGAAACATTTTTACATGATCTAATTGTAAAAGTTAGAAGAGTTATCAATGTTGGATTAGGGTATCTATCCCTTGATAGACAAACGATAACCCTTTCTGGAGGGGAAGCTCAACGTTTAAGGTTAGCTTCCATTATTGGCTCAGCTCTGACAGGTGTTCTCTATATTCTGGATGAGCCAACAACTGGACTTCACCCAAAGGATACAAAAGAGCTGGTTGAAGTCATGAAGCAGCTTAGAGATTTAGGCAATACGGTTCTTGTCATTGAACATGATGTGAATGTGATGCAAGAGGCAGATTATATTATCGACATGGGACCAGGTGCTGGAAATTTGGGCGGTACTGTAGTAGGTGAGGGAAGCTTACGGGAATTAATGGAACAAAAACATTCCGTTACCGGGGCATTCTTAAGAAACAGGTCAATACCTACGATAAACCGGCGAAAAGGAACAGGAAAGTATTTGACAATTCATAACGCTAATAAGCATAATTTGAAAAATATAACAGTCTCTTTTCCGCTAGGCTGTTTAATTTCTGTAACGGGAGTGTCCGGCTCAGGCAAGTCCACGTTAGTTTTTGATGTACTTTCAACAGGGAAAAGCGGCGTTTATGATGGTTGTGAAAAAATTACCGGGTTTGAGGATGTTGATAAAGTTATTACAGTTGGACAGTCGCCACTGAGCAGAATGAAACGTTCGAATATTGCCACTTATACGGAAGTATTTACATTCATTCGAAATTTGTATGCAAGTCTGCCGGAATCAAAGAAACATAATTTTGATGCAAAGGACTTTTCTTTTAATACACCTGGTGGACGATGTGAGAACTGCCAAGGCATGGGGTTCGTTTCTTTGGACATGCACTTCCTTCCTGAGTTTGAAGTGGAGTGTCCGGTTTGTCACGGCAAAAGGTTTGAAGAAAAAATACTTAAGGTAAAGTATAAGGGGTATTCTATTTCAGATCTTCTAGATCTATCAATTGAAGAGAGCCTGCCTATATTTGAAGATCACAAAAAAATTGCGCCAATGATTCAATTATTATGTGAGATTGGACTTGGTTACTTAAAATGGGGACAATCTCTCACCACATTGTCTGGAGGCGAGGGGCAACGACTGAAATTAGCAAAGGAATTAAAGAATCAGACAAACAACCATACCCTTTATTTATTGGATGAACCATCCACTGGATTACACCCAACAGATGTAAACAAGTTACTTGTCTTGCTAAATAGGCTAGTAGATGCAGGTAATACTGTCATTGTTGTCGAACATAATAGTGATATCATCCGTGCTTCTGATTGGGTAATCGATCTGGGACCAGAAGGAGGAAGTGCCGGAGGAATGATTGTTGCAGAGGGGACACCTGAAGAGATAGCGAATATGAATAGCTCTTACACAGGTGAATATCTAAAATTAAATTAAATCGAAGATGCAGGGGGGAATTGTACACCCTGCTAACAAATTTGACGAAAACAATGGTCCCGGTGCAAATAATCTATACGCGTATAACCTGAAGATAAAATTAATCCAATCAAGAATGAAAACAATGTCCGATTGGTGGAATACAATTTAAATTTAAATGTAGTATAAAAGTGTCGGGATACACTTTTTCGTCGAAATGTACAATAACTTGAACATTTGCAACACTAATTAAATCTCAACTTAAAAAATATCTCTTCCGGTTAATCTGGCCATTGTTTCATGTGTTAAGTGACAAAAAAGATGTTTCATTTACAAAAATGTTGTTTAAATTACAAAGGCTCTTCGGATTGTATAGAGAAGTTTAGCCGTTAAAAATGTTTTTAGATTAACGATTATTACGCAGTGGATTGATATTGTACAACAAACAAAGGAGCATAAAAATGAACAGGCATTTTGATAAAGAAACATTAAAAGAAATACTCACTTATGTAGAACAAAACTGCACAGACTTAAAAGAGGTAATAACATACATCACAGAACGGTTTGAGTATTACTGGCGGGCAGGAGAGTCTGATAAATACCAAACGATATATGGTATTTACAGCTATATAAACAAATACAATCATACTATAGCGTTGATGACAGTAGAAGAGATAAAAAATTATTTGCAGGGCTTAAACTCACATGCACAAGACGAAGAAGATGTGTAATAACGTTATTACAAGATATAAAATTCAAAGGGTACCCCACCATATAATCCGAATACCCATTACAAAAAGTCATTTAAAAATGATAAAAAATGTTGTTTAATTCTCTTTATCTTCGTACTACGCATATTCAGTAGTACCAATCATCATACGTAACTAACCAAATTCCGCCACTCTTTCTTATTTCATTGATATGAAACTTTCCACGGTTACATCACTGTGTTACGGTATTATCTGAAAGTCCCACTTTTCCGCTGCCTCTTTTGATGTGTAGACGAGGAAAAGCGGGTTCACTCCTTTACTTAGGTTTAAGCGGGATAGAACGTTGTTTAAGTAAATAAAAGCGTGTTGTGCAGCAATAAATATAAATAAATAATTTACAAAAATGTTGTTTATTTACACTTAGGATTTGACAATTCTTAAATGTATCGTTTAAAGTAGATGTAAATTAAAGAACGGAAGGGTGAACCAACTAAATGAAGTACTAATCCTATTTACGAAAGCAAACAATTGAAGGTTATTTTTAGCAGGCAATCTCTGCTCTATTTATGATGCCTTCAATTGTCGTTTTTCAGAATAGGATTGGACTTCTATAGGTGGACCTAAAGGGGGTAGTCTCTTTTGGTGTGCCCTATATATGATTTATGTCTCCTATTCTGAATGTATATAGGGGGCATTTTTTTGTCTCCTAAACTTGATAAAAGGAGATGTTAATATGCTTTTATTAGAAGCTCATCATGTAAAGCACTATGTACAGGATCGTTTATTACTAGATGTGGATCAATTGCAAATTCATCAAAATGATCGAATTGGATTAGTTGGTCGAAATGGAAGTGGGAAAACGACGTTACTTCAAATTCTAGCTAAAAAGATTTCTCCAGAAGAAGGTGTCGTTATTCAACATACTCAATGTGAACTTTTACCGCAGTTTAAACGAACAGATACAACAAAAAGTGGTGGTGAAGTGACGCAAGAATATATTCAAAAAGCTCTTGTTAAAGATCCGGAACTTTTACTTGCAGATGAACCAACGACAAATCTTGATACAGACCATATTGAATGGTTAGAAAAGAAGCTGAGAGAGTGGCAGGGGGCATTTATCATTGTTTCGCATGATCGTGAATTTTTGGATGCTCTTTGTACAACCATATGGGAAATCAATGAAGGAAAGATAAGAGAGTATACAGGCAACTACAGCGATTATGTAAAACAAAAAGAAGTAGAGAGACATCAAGCACAATTAGCTTATGAAAAATATGAGAAAAAGAAAAAGCAGTTAGAAGAAGCATTAAAATTAAAAGAGAAAAAAGCGGAAAGAGCAACGAAGACGCCAAAAAGAGTCAGTGAATCGGAAGTAAGAGGGACAAAGCCATACTTTGCCAAAAAGCAAAAGAAACTGCAAAAAACAGCGAAAGCCATTGAAACGAGATTAGAAAAACTTGAAAAGGTAGAAAAAGTGAAAGAACTCCCACCACTTAAGATGAACTTACCGAATGCAGAAACGTTTAAAAATCGGATTATCTTTCGTGTAGAGGATGTAACAGGTATGATTGGCGAACGTGTACTTTGGAGCAAAGCAAGTTTCCATGTTCGAGGTGGTGACAAATTAGCGATTATCGGTCCAAATGGAAGCGGGAAAACGACGCTTGTAAAAAAGATCATCAACCAAGAGCCTGGTATTACGCTTTCTCCGTCTGTGAAAATAGGCTACTTTAGCCAAAATTTAAATATATTAGATGTGGAAAAATCTATTATAGAGAATGTCCAGTCTTCTTCAAAGCAGAATGACACGCTTATTCGGACGGTCCTTGCGAGAATGCATTTCTTCAGAGATGATGTTTATAAGCCTGTAGGGGTTTTGAGTGGCGGTGAGCGAGTAAAAGTTGCACTAGCAAAACTATTTTTAAGTGATATCAATACATTAATTTTAGATGAACCGACGAATTTTCTTGATACGGAATCTGTTGAAGCATTAGAGTCTCTTCTAAAAGAGTACGAAGGGAGCGTGATCTTCGTCTCCCACGATCGCCGATTCATTGAAAATATCGCTACACGAATTTTGGTCATTCGTAATCAAAAGATTAAATTGTTTGAAGGAACCTATCAGCAATATAAACATGCTCAACTACAAAAAACTCGAGACACCGCAAAAGATAAACGTCTCTTACTCGAAACAAAAATATCAGAAGTACTAAGTCGCTTAAGTATCGAACCATCTGAAGAATTAGAAATGGAATTTCAAAAACTTTTAAAAGAAAAAAGGGAATTGGACACGATTGAATAATTTTGAAGAGTTCCTTTTGTAATAATATTTAATTTAAATAGCTCATTAAGCCCCCTAATGAATTTGGACATTATAATGAAGTGACCAAATGAAGGGGGCTTTTGCTATACATGAAATGAAGAAAACATTCAAAGGAATTTAAGTTACAAATGGTGAGAGAAGCATTAGAAGTTGGAAATAAAACATTGGTAACTAGAAGATATGAACTTAGCCCGAATCTCGTGCAAAGGTGGATGAAAGCATATGGACGAGAAACGGTTACCCATTCCTCTTCAGCTGAGGTGAAGGTGAGAAAAGGGAAGGAGATATTTTATTTGTTGCCAAATAAAGCTTCCATTAATATTTTTAATCATTTATTCCAAACCAACATTTTAAAACTAACGTAGTCGGGCTAATTTTTCTAGAAAATCAGCAACAAGCTCAAGTGACGACAAGTCATAGCTTCTAAATAGTTCAAAACTCTTTTTATCCAATTCCAGATGGTATTGCTGGTGCAATTTTGATAACTCAGCACCCAAAGGCGTGACATAGAAATAAATCTCTTTAAGGTTTGTCGGACGTTGTTCTTTTCTTATTAAACCATAATCCAAAAGTTTTCGAGTAACTTTAGATATTGCTCCTTTTGTCACACCTAATTTTTGAGCGATATCTATACCCTTAATGCCTTCATTTTGACTAATTATCTCTAATGTATGAAGGCTTAAAACAGACAGTTTAGGAATTAGTTGCTTGAGACGGTCATTGGAGGTATTCTCGATTAACCATATTTTATCTGAAGCATCATCTGACTCACTGGTGAAAATAAGAAGTAAAGATTCTTTAATTCTTTGTTGGATTTTTTTAATATCGTTGTCCGCATCAGTCATCAAGGTTTCTTCCTTCCTTTCTTTATAAAAAATTATAACATAAGTTTACTTGGAAATCATTTGATTGACACTCTTACATTTATTTATTAATATAGTTTCCGTGGAAACTAAAATACGGAGGGATCTTTAATGAATGATGTCATCCGAACAATTAATAATCATCGATCTATAAGAAAGTTCAAAAATATTCCGCTAACTCAAGAGCAGATTGACATAATTGTTCGCGCTGCCCAAATGGCTCCAACATCTGGTCATTTACAATCATTTACCATTATTGGTATTACTGATCCTAACTTAAAAAAAGAATTATCGAAACGAGCGGAAAGTCCAGCGATTGAGGAAAGTGGTTATTTATTTATCTTTTGTGTTGATTTTTATCGTATCATGGTAACTGCTAATGATATTGAAAAAGAAAAAATGAAAAATAATTTAAGTTTTGCTTACTTCTATCAAACCGGCATTACTAATACGGCCATTGCTTTACAAAATGCTAATTTGGCGGCTGAGTCTATCGGGCTAGGGACTGTGATTCTAGGAGGTGTTGGTGCGGTGACAGAGCTGGATGAGTGGCTTGATTTACCCAATAATGTGATTCCCTTAGTTGGACTAGCTGTTGGTGTTCCAAACGAAATGCCGGAACAAAAACCACGTTTACCCCAGTCCGCTCTGTTCTTTGAAAACAAATATAACCGTCATTTAAAAGAACTCGTTGAAAAATTTGATAAAGATATGGAGTACTATTATGCACATCGTACGAGTAATCAGCAGATAGCAAATTGGTCACAGAAAAATATTAACATGCTGACTCAGGATATACCGTTTGAGTTTTACAGCGAATATATCAAACGTAAAGGATTTGTTTTAAAATAATGGTAATTAACTCAACTTTCTATCCCTGAAATAAGCAGGGAATCTTTGATATGGTTAGGTAAACCTGTAATAAATTTTAATAGATTTCTCTTTGGTGTTACATTTGTTAAAATGAGGGACATAATTGTAGTGGAAATGAATCGATCTAATGAATTCGGGATTAATACTAAAAAATATCAGGCTTTGTAGATACAAGAGTAAGTAAGTCGATTGCAGAAATTCTGAGCAAGCTAGATCACAGAACATTGGTGCTCTGGGCTACTGACTGCACCGAACATGTACTCCTATATTTCGAGGGGAAGTACCCGAAAGACGACCGACCTCAAAAAGCTATCGAAGCGAAGCAGGGCGTGCCTGGGTGAGTGGTGAAATAGCGATGGGCAAAGCTCGCACTGCTGCATTTACTGTTGAGCGATTACCAAAAATGTGGTTTAAAATCTTCAGCTATATTTAAAGGGGCCAGATTGTGGAGAATCAGCAGGTATTTAAGAAAGAGGATCGAAGTTAGACTTAGGGACACTTTCTTCAAGTAACGTTGTATAATAGTGGAATAAGTGTTAGTTTTATTTGACTTTTTCTAAAAGGATCTCTATAATAATATCTGTACTTTTGAATTTATAGGAGGATTATTAAAAAAATGTATTTTATCAGATTGCGTTTCCCAACTTTGAACCAGTAATTAAATACGTTCAAAGGCTCTGCTTGTGTATGCAGAGTAATGGGAGCAGTCTGTCCTTTTTTAATAATCTTCATTTCATATAGAAAATATGTAATGTGAAGACAGGCGGATCCGTTCTGTCTTTTTTTATTTATGTATAATTTGCCTTCTTTTGTTTAGCAAAAGGAAGGTTTATTTGGTGACGGCTTCTAATAGCCCCTAATCTAATAAGGATGGGTCTTCTTCCCTTTACTCTGAATCACAGGCAGATCGCCTGTGATTTTTTATTTCGAAAGGGAGAGATAACATGACCAAAAAAATAAAAAGTGCAGAACTTGTTAGTGAATTTGTAGGGGTATTCAGATGTCCACTCTGTAAAAGTTCGATGAGGGTTGTTGATTTTAAAAGCCTAATATGCTCTAAAAACCATACTTTTGATTTCGCAAAACAGGGATATATAAACTTGATGACTCATCCCTCTAATAGTCATTACAAGAAGGAACTGTTTGAAGCAAGACACAAGATCATTATGGAAAGCAACTTATACACTTCCATGCATGAAACGATTGCGAAAGTGATAAAGGAGTATATGGATGCTTCTCTTAACCCTTTTATGGTTGCAGATTTAGGATGCGGAGAAGGTTCCCATTTACAAAAGAGTTTGGACGAATGTATGATTCCGGCAATGACTGGGGTTGGTCTCGATATTTCAAAGGAAGGCATTGTCATGGCAGCGAAGAGATACGATAACCAAATTTGGCTAGTAGGTGACTTGGCCAAATCACCACTGGCGGATCAATCGTTTCATGTGGTTCTTAATATCTTATCTCCTTCCAATTACAAGGAATTCAAGAGGATTTTAGTTGAAGATGGACTGGTCATTAAAGTTGTTCCTCGTCCTAATTATCTAAAGGAGCTACGAGAAGTACTCTTTGATAACAATGAAAAAAAGGTCTATAAAAATGATCAAATCGTGTCACTTTTTAAAAAACATCTCCATCTACTGGATGTTTTCAATTTATGTTATACAAAGAACCTTAAGAAAGCGGAGCTTAAAAATTTGGTTCAAATGACCCCGCTTGCTTGGTCTGCGGATAAAGCACGCATTGATGCGTTTATTAATCGGGATTCCGCTGCGATCACAGTAGATTTAGATATTTTAGTTGGAGCAAACAAGGCATGAGAAAGAAAGTGATAACCGCACAAATGAATTGGAGGTAGTGAGTGAATAATGGAAAAAGTATATATTGAATTAAAAAATATTGAAGTCTCATTTTTAGATCGATTAGTATTAGATATCCCTCGACTAGCAGTACACCAGTTTGATCGTATCGGGATTGTCGGAAAAAATGGAGCTGGAAAGAGTACATTATTGAAACTTTTGGCCGGTCAAATTACTCCAGATAAAGGTCAAGTACATCGGTTTGCAGATTTTGCTTATTTCGATCAACTGTCCAGACCAGTTGAAAGAGAAATAGATTATGAGCTGTTAGGAAAGCTATCTATACCTCAAACAGAAGTGAAAAATTTAAGTGGTGGTGAACAAACGCGTTTGAAGTTAGCGGAAATTTTCTCCACCTATCATGACGGTTTATTGATTGACGAGCCGACAACTCACTTAGATGAGGACGGTGTACAGTTTTTCATCGATGAGCTACGTTATTACTACGGCGCTCTTGTTCTTGTAAGCCATGATCGTCATGTGTTAGATGAACTCGTTACAAAAATTTGGGAAGTAGAAGACGGGCGTGTAACGGAATACACGGGAAATTATTCCGACTACGTAGCACAAAAAGAACTCGCTCGTAATAGACAGCTTAAGGATTACGAAAAATATGTGAAAGAAAAAACACGTCTTTTAAAAGCTGCAGAGGAGAAGATGAAAAAGGCGGAAAAAATTACTCAGCCAAATAAACGTATGTCAAAAAAGGAAACGAAAGCAAAGGCAAATAAAATGTTTATGACTAAATCAAAAGATACAAGCCAAAAGGCGATTCAACGTGCAGCAAAAGCGATTGAGCAGCGAGCGGAACAACTCGAAACAGTGGAGGCACCAAAAAAGGAACAAACACTTTATTTTCCTCAGCCGACAGCTCTCAAGCTACACAATAAGTTTCCAATTATGGCGGATCGATTAACGTTAAAGGCAGGGAATAAAACCCTACTCAAAGAAGCTAGTTTCCAATTCCCATTAGGGAGCACTATCGCGATTACGGGAAAAAATGGTTCAGGGAAAACAACACTCCTTCGTCATATCATACAACAAGGAGAAGGGATTATCATATCTCCCAAAGCTGTCATCGGATCATATGAACAAATGGACTATTATTTTGAGAAAGATGAAACCGTAATGGCATATATGAAGGAGAAAAGCGACTACGATGAAAGCAAGATCCGTGCAGTCCTACACGCAATGAATTTTACCGGAAATGATTTGAGAAAGAGTGTCCGCGATTTAAGTGGTGGAGAAGCAATCCGTCTAGTATTGTGTCAACTGTTTTTGGGAAGATACAATATACTGATTTTAGATGAGCCGACAAATTTTTTAGATGTTTTTTGTATTGAAGCGTTAGAACGCTTTTTAAAAGGATATGAAGGCACCGTCCTTCTCGTATCACATGATCGCATGTTTATTAATCGTGTAGCAGATCATATATATGTCATTGAAAATCAACAACTAAAATTAAAAAACTAATCATAAAAAGAAGCAGAGAAGGTATCTCTGCTTCTTTTTATAGGAATCTCTATTGGATTGGGGTTTTTCTTTAATAAGGAAAAATGTATTTTTACAGCTCTCCTTTTGCGGTGGTTCCTCTCATTCAATTCACAAGCGATAAAAAGAAAATGGGGGAATTCGCTAACCCATTATGGCTTAAAGTTTTTGCTTGGATTGTAGCTATTGTTATTATCAGCTTAAACGCATATTTATTATTTCAGGCTTTCTTCGGTTAATGAATTGCTTTTTTAAATTACCCATTATAAAATATCATCATCAAGACCAGCTAAATAGGCGGTGGAGTTCGCCATAACCGTCTTTATGACCAATGACTCCTGCTAGAGGTTTCTCTGGCAGGAGTCTGTTTATTTTTGACCATATATTGAAAGGATTGTGATAAAAATGAATATTATTGCTGTTGGTATTGGTGGCTTCTTTGGAGCCGTACTTCGATACTGTATGGGGCAATGGATACCAGTACATAATGGCTTTCCTTTACCAACATTGATCATTAATTTGCTTGGGTGCTTATTTCTTGGTTGGTTTTTCACCATAACGTTGCAAAAAATAAAAATTAGCCCTACTTTGCGTCTATGTATAGGAACTGGTTTTACAGGCTCATTTACTACATTTTCAACTTTTTCAGTCGAGACAGTTATTTTAATCAAAAATAACCAAATCGAAATGGCAATACTGTATGTTCTGCTTAGTGTTGTTGGAGGTATTGCATTAGCTTTCAGCGGAATTGGACTAGCCCGTATAAACAGATCAGATAAAGTAAAGGGGAAGATCGCAAAATGATTTTTGTTGTTGGTATTGGTGGAATATTAGGTGCCATTACTCGTTTTTTATTAAGCAAATGGATATCTTCAAAAGTGACAACAACTTTTCCAATAGGAACGTGGATTATAAATATTACAGGCTCCTTTATATTAGTGGAGGTATTTGCATTACATTTAAATGAAAATATTCCTGCGTGGTTATGGTTGTTTTTTGGGGTTGGTTTTCTGGGCGCTTACACTACGTTTTCGACATTTGGATATGAAACGGTTCATTTAATTGAAAAAAAGGATTTCGGTAAAGCCATATTGTATGTATTATTGTCAGTTCTCATAAGCGTTGGTTTTGCCTGGATTGGCATTCTATTGTCAGGGGTGTAGGTAATGAAAGAGAGAGCTTATATTTCGGCTTTCCTCTCATTGGCTGTGCCAGCGATTATTGAAAACTCTCTCCAAAGCTTAGTTGGATTTGTTGCTGTCTCCTTCATTTCTAAAATCGACTTGGAAGAGGTCGCAGCGGTCGGAGTGGCTAATGCCATTCATCCGATGTCATTGATCCTGAAATTTTAAACAAAGCTGATTTGGTAGTAACATTATGTGGTCATGCGGCAGACCATCGCCCGGTGCCACCACCACATGTGAAACGTGTACACTGGGGATTCGATGCCCCTGCAAAGGCAGAGGGAACGGAAGAAGAAAAATAGGCTGTATTCCAGCGTGTTCGTGATGAGATTGGTGAAAGAATTAAGCGTTTTGCGGAAACTGGGGAATGAACGATTAATAAACCTTTGTATTATTCAAAGCCGAGAGCCGGGATAACTCAGAAGATGAAATGTCCTACTTAAAAACTGCCGAAAAAATAGGCAGTTTTTTTGTGTTTTTATTTGCAAAATACAAATAATATACTATAATGCTATTAAGAGGTGAAAAAAATGGAAAATGTTCGCGAACTGTTCCAAGTCATGACTAAACGATTTGGTCTTTTAAACAAAAATTGTTGCTCCATCGGTGGAACCGAGATTTCTCTTGTTCAAAGCCACATTCTATACGAAATCGATCGCTTAAAAGAACCGTCCATGCAGCAAGTGGCTGATTCCCTTGCTATGGATATTACGACATTTAGCCGGCAAATTCAAACGCTTGTTAAGATGAATTTAGTCAAGAAAACACCATATCCTGAAGACCGACGTATATATATTTTATCATTGACGCCGGAAGGAAAGTACGTGGCTTCGAAAATTGACGCAGAGATGAACCAATATTTAAATGAAGTGTTTTCTCATATGAGTGAATTTGAAAAAGAATCAGTTCTACGTTCCATAAAGTTATTAAACGACTGTATGGCAAAATCGAGCGTTTGTTGTAAACCGTTATTTTGAGGCAAGTTTATTATAGCTTGCCTTTTAGTAAAATTAATATTTGCATTCTGCAAATAAATTTAATATAAGGAGAGATAATAATGGACTTAGAAGTTCTTCAAGACTTTCTCTATATTGCCCTAGAATTGACTCTTTTATTTTTGGCTATTTCGTTCGTCATTAATTTTTTAGAAGGATATATTTCTTATGATAAAATGCAAAGTTTGTTAACAAAGAATCATCCGTTATTGGGGGCATTGGCTGCTGTCGCTTTTGCCTTTGTTACACCATTTTGCTCCTGTTCTACGATCCCGGTTGTTATATCGCTTCTAAATCAGAAAGTCCGTTTCGGTATTGTGATGATTTTTCTATTTGCTTCACCTGTGCTTGATCCCACCATATTGACATTAATGACCGCGACACTCGGAGTAAAAGTAGCCATTTCTTATACCATTATCACAACCATTTTATCCATACTGATTGGTTTTACGCTTGAAAAACTTGGATTTGAAAATCAAATGAAGCAAATAATGGTGAAAGGAGAAGCAGAGATCGGAAAAAAACGAAACATGAAAGAAGCTTTACAGGCGACCTTTCACTTAATGAAAACGGTTTATCCATATTTGCTTTTGGGTGCAGGCATTGGAGCCATTATTCATAGTGCTGTACCGACAGAATGGATTTCAACCTATATGGGGGGTGATAAGTGGTGGCTTGTTCCACTGGCAGCAATCATCGGCATTCCTTTGTATATTCGTCTTTCCACAATGATTCCAATTTCACAAATGTTGATTGCAAAAGGCATGGCATTGGGACCAGTCATGGCGCTGATGATTAGCTCAGCAGGTGCAAGCTTACCGGAGATAACATTATTACACAGTATCTTTAGAAAGAAGCTAGTCTTTGCGTTTGTAGGCTCTGTCATGACGATGGCGACGTTATCAGGATTTTTATTCTATATCATTTAAGGAGGAACTTCAAATGAACATGTTGAAAATTCTATTTGGCCATTCCAAAGAAAAGCAAGGTTGCTGCGACATTCAAATTGTGGAAGTAAAAGAAAGCCAAGATGTTACAGACAAGGCCACGATGGAAAGTGAATGCTGCTCATCTACATCTAATCGTGAGTGTTGCTAATTTTACTGGAAAGGCATTAGGGCGATTCCTATTGCCTTTTCTATATGAAAATAAGGAGGGATTTTTAATATGAATATTCGTAGCTTTCGCAAAGAGGATTGGCTGCAAGTCAAGGAAATTTACGAGCAAGGAATTGCGACAGGACAAGCAACGTTTGAAATGACAGTACCATCGTTCGAAAAATGGGTATCGACTATTGCTGCAAATTTATGTTTAGTCGCCGAAGACGAAGAAAGTATTCAAGGCTGGTGTAAGATAAGTAAAGTATCGGATCGCTGCGTGTATGAAGGAGTGGGAGAGGTGAGCGTGTATATTCGAGATGTGAGTCGAGGAAAGGGAGTTGGAAAACGACTTCTACAAGCCATGATCAAAGAATCAGAGGCAAAAGGATTTTGGACATTAACTGCGGGGATTTTCCCTGAAAACATACCAAGTTTACGTTTACACCAAAGTGTTGGATTCCGTGAAGTCGGTATACGACAACGTATAGGAAAGTTAAATGGTGTATGGTGTGATGTTGTATTGCTTGAACGTCGCAGTCAAATTGTTGGGATAGATTGACCATCCTTTTAAGTTTTAGGTTGGTTTAGATATAAAAGTGACATAATTATTGTTAGTCTTCTTGGATGCGATAGCAAGCCAAAATAATTCTGTCACTAAAATAAAATCGTCATAGAAAGTTGTAGAAGAATTTATAAAGGAGAGATGAAGATGAAAGAAAAAGCAAAAGGTGGTTCAAGATGACTATAAAGAGTTAGATATGCTTGAATATGGAATTGATGATGATGCCCTTAATATGTTTCTTCCCTTCTATATAATAGATATAGTAAAATGTGAAGAAATGGATATAGTGACAGTGCTAATAGGAGCAGATAACCCACAGGATTTATTGACTGACGATGTTAGAGAGTTTGCAAAAAATAAAGCAGAATTTAAATTAAATGCTGCTAGTAATCTAATAAATGAATCGGATGTGATAGTGAATGGACAGAATGAACTTCCATTTAAGTTATTCACCTTCCAAAAAAACAAATAAGAAGGAGTCATATCAACTATTAGTAAAGGAACGGAAACTTTGTTCTGCATGTAATGGTGTTGCTAATCCTTCCAAAATAATGAATGGGGTTTTTGACAACGAAGATCAATGTATTGGGCCTTGGTCAAAGTTAAAAGGAGACCTAAATGCAAAAGTAATGGTAATAGGTCAAGACTGGGGTAATGAGGAATATTATATCCACCAACAAGGAAAACCTAATCCAGATAATTTCACAAATAAACGGTTAAAGGACTTATTAGAGATCGCAGGGTTCGATTTTGATACTACTCCTATGTTTTTTACGAATGCGATACTATGCATGAAAAAAACAAAGGGATTAGGTGGTTCTGTAAAAACATCTTGGTTTCGCAACTGTTTTGATTTTTTAGTGAAGCAAATAAAAATTGTAAACCCAGATGTTTTAATCACACTAGGTTCTAAACCATTTGAAGCACTAAAGCCATTATATACTAATGGTTGTCCTTCCTTTAAAGATGCGGTTAACCAACGGGAACCAATATTTTTAGATATGAATGGGTCAATTATAAAGCATTTTCCTGTTTATCATTGCGGGAAAAATGGGTTTCGTAATAGGAGTAAACAAGACCAAATAAATGATTGGAAAAGAATCAGAGATTATCTTATACATTGTTAAAACGAAAACAACATCCTTTTTCATTTTTACTACACATTGAGAATGTATCAATATTAAATAACAAAAAACAATATAGAACTAAATATAGAACTAAAATGAATTTTTAAGAATGAAGGGAAGCAAATGCAAAAAATAATTCTGTTAATAATGGTCTTAATATTTTGCTTAGTGGGATGTAATAAAAACGAAGTAAAGTCCGAAATCTATAAAGGAAAAAATTTGTCAATTGCAGTCGTAGGTAAAACACCAGAAGTTAGAGAAAAGAATATAGATTTTAAATCTCTTTCGTTAGAGGAAATTTCCAAAAGTGTAAAGGAAATTTCAAATGAGTTTGATGCGGTTTTTATTATGAAAGAGCATCTCTCAGAAGCGGATGATGATAAGTATGTTTCAACCTATAAAAACTTAACAATTCCAACATTTTTTTTCGAAACTACTAAAGCACATTTACCGTTTGTAAATGAAGGTGTAACATACAAAACTGCACCTGAAGTTGGTGAAAATTCCTATGCAGTTGGCTACCTTTATAGCGGTACTAAACAAGAGTATAAGGATGACGTTTGGAAATTTTATTTATATAACGATGTTAAAAATGAAGTAAATATTAAGGATGTTTACACAAACATTTTTAAAATCATTGAGAGCGTATCTCAATCTTCTAACCTGAAATAAAAAAGGCTCAGTTCTATAAAAAAAGAACCAAGCCTTTTTTTATTTCAGTATAAAATCAACATTAAAATTTAACATAGCCATTGAAAAATAAAGGAACAAAGGTTCACCTTCAGCGGGTCAAGGTTCCCTTTGGTCTATGGTGTGAAATAGCCGTAAAGTAGTTCTTACCAGATAATTTTCCAGAATCAAAGGATAAGCATAAACTCGGGAAGATTTTAAAATTCTCTAGAATTAATATGCAAACTAACATTATTTTGGGCGCATCATTTTTTATTGTTATAACAGGTCTCATTTAAAATTCCATTAAAATATATTGTTAAGGTGAACTCCAAATTAAACCAATAATAAATACCCATAAAACATATACTGTGACTGTAACTACATTCAGAGATATTGCCAGTTTAATCAGCCATCCCGATTCCTTTGTCTTTTTACCTATTAAACCAAGAATTGCCCCTATAATCCATATAAAGATTAGAAGGTACCCATTTGGATTTCTAGAAAACATAATCATAAAAATACTTAATATCTATAATCCCATTGACAGATACTTATACAAAATAACATCTCCTTTTGCAATGCCATCCATTATATAAGGTAAAAGACAGGTTCATGTACCGTCTTCTGTCGCTTCTAATAACTTTATTGACAACGCGTTGCCAGCAATGAGAGTAGAAGCTAAGAAATTCCCCGATTTTTTTATTCTCTTTAAAAAGAAGCTTCTTGCATACAAGCTTCTTTCGGTGTTTCATCCGACTTTATTCCTCCACCCGGGTTCCACACGATGTCACCTCTTTGAAAGATTTGTTTGAGATCAGTACTTGCGAAATCACTTTTCTGTTCCTTTCTTTGATTAATAAGGGTTGAGCATTCCGATTCAAGTAAAGAGCTACATAGTTAAACATGACTACAATTCAATATCTCATATTAAAATAAATACCAAATTTTCCAATTTTTTCTTGATATATTTTACCAGAATATATAGATTATTGTATAGATATAGAAATGGAATTTATTTGTAAGATATTGCTTTATGTATCACATAGTGTAAGTTACTTTAATTGTTAAATAAAGAAGTTTTTGTATGATTCATACACGAATAGCATTTGTGAAAAATCATTCAGGTAACATTAGGGAATTTTAAATCGTTGTTCATTATATAAATCACGATGATTGGATGAATCGGAGAGATCAAAATGAAAACAACAGATTTTTGTTCGAATATGGTAGGTCATGAGTATTTTTATCTATCTTATTAAAGAAAATGAAAGGAGACAGTTAATGGACCAAAGACGTATAGAACAACTAGAACAACGGATTGCTTTTCTAGAAAAAGAAATGAATGTATTAAAGACGCAAGTTGAAAGGGTATTGCAAGGGGGACAAGAGGCGCAAAAAGTACCTCAAGCGCAAGAGCGAAAAGAAATCATAGCTCCTGTGAAGAAAGGAAGAGCGATTCAGTTTAAAACAAGAGAAGGACAAAAAGAAGTAGTCTCTCCGCCAGTGCAGCAGAAAGAGTCCGGTCCGATAGATTGGGAGTATGTCATCGGAAGAGTGTGGCTTCCTAGAATATTTATCTTCGTTCTCTTGCTCGGATTGGTATGGGGATTTACGCTTGCTGCTGCAATGGGAATATTAACGGAACCAATCAGAATTTTGATGGGGTTTGCCGGTTCCGGTTTACTTGTGTGGTTAGGAGAAAAACAAATCAAAAAACAAAGGGAAAGTTTAGGGAAAGCTTTATTATCAGGCGCGCTTTCTCTTTTGATTCTTACAACATTTGCGATGCATGTACTATATGACATGGTGCCGGGAGTGGTGGCATTTATTTTATGTTGGATGGATTGTCGTAGGTCTACAATTGGCGAAACGCCATAAATCCGAAGTGATTGCGATATCTGCAGAGAAATATAGAGAACGGTATTATTTGTATAGAGTATACGAAAAAGACGGGAATTTTACACTCATTGAAGTGAATAACCCACTGAGATTTGATGAAAAAGCTATTGATGTACAATACGAAATAAATCCTTTCCGCTCTGAGAAATCGGAAAAGTGGTCTATTATTGAATATATGGAATCAACTAACTGATTTTATATTAAAGACATCATGGTAATTGGTAGTAACTTCCCTTGGAAGTAACAATTTTAAAAAGAACATTTAATCATCTTTATTACACCGTTCTGATACTTGAACGGTGTTTCTTTTCTTTAATAAGACTTCAACTCTAAATATTGATATATATTCTATTCCTTTTATAATTTTCTAGAGAAACGACTTCATTTTTTATTTGTTGTCGTGGATTCAAGTTCAACTTTTTTATAAAGCCTAGATGTCGAAATTTGTTTATAAAATATAGCAGAAAAACCATTTTTTGTGTTATTTACTTAAATTATTTACTTTCATTTAAACCACTCTTATCATTGGAGGAGAAGGAATTTAGCAGTTTTTGTCGAAGTTAAACTCTAATGAATGTTTTTAAAGTAATTTTTTATGCTAAAAAAGGAGCTAAGGTTAGAGCAACACATGATTTGAAGGGGACATGTCTATATTCGAAAACTTGGAGAAGTTAGATAAATTATCTAAGCAGATGTAGAAAGGAATCTTTGTTAAGAACCTCAACCATGCTGCGAATAAAAGAAAAAAGGTAGGACAACAATATTCCATTAATCAAATAGATTCTAACTTCATAAATTCATGACACAAATGAAACCCTCTGAAGAAATTCTCGAATCAAGTTTAAGACACGAATTAGCAAACGAACTATTGTTCCTAAATTTGCTACGGATTTGGGAGATTGTTTAAAAAGTAAGGTGGTATTGTAATATGGATAGAACTACTATTTTTATAAGTTCTGTTGCACAAGATACTCTTTCCTCTATACGAAACGCTGTATTTGAAGAATTAAAAAATATGGGGCATGAACCTATTCGTTTTGAAGATAGTATGCGATATATTCACCAAGATGCCATCCGAACTTGTTTGGAATACGTATCAAGAAGTGATATCTTTCTACTATTTATCGCGGACAAAGCAGGAACATTCTTAGAGGATGAAGGGAAAACTGTTACTCACCTTGAATTTTTACGTGCATATCATGAAAATAAACGTCTTATCGTATATGTTCACGATATAGTTCTTGATACCTACTTTCAGACGATCAGACCTCAAATAAAACAATCGTTAGTACAGTATTTAAGCGAACACGGTAAAGAACCGGATTCAATGTTGAAATTTATAAGCGAAAACATTAAAGAGCAGCCTCATGTTGCCGAAAATTACGTATGGTACTTTCTTTATGATGCAGAACAAAAAGGCATATATTTCGAAAAATGTTCATTAGGTGTCGAAATTCTTTCAAACATAAAAAGCTATCTTTCAGCTCTTTTCAAAGAAAGCCTTCAATACTTAAATATTCGTTCAGAAATCGAACGAAGCTTAGAACATGTTGAATTATACGGGGATTTTTATGAACTATCACTTGAATTCATAAGTTTATTGCAGAATGGGCAAATTACAAATTGGAGAAGGCTATTAGCGCTTTTACGATCTAAGATGGTCGGCTGCAATATTTACTCTACAAATACAAAGTACCAGCAAGAAGCTATAGGAGCATTAATGGACTGTAAAGCCGTAACTCTTTACGAAAAAAGAGATGACCAGATGATTTGCAAAGAATATGATGGATTAACAACTCCTGAGAACTTTTCATTAGATGATTCCTCTTCTTACGTTGTGCAAACATATAATGATCATAATCATAATGAAAAGCTATACTATTCACTGGAAAAAAGAATATGCTATTTCCTGTTTAAAGTAAAGACTTATGTATTTTGCTTTCATCTGCCGCTGCTAGGAGAATGGGATTATTATAAATTGAAGGCTTACCAAGAGCATATATTTAATGCTATACTTGAATCAAAAGGATATTCTTATTGTTACTTTATCAAAATGCTGTTAGGAGGTCTCTCAAATGAACAATTATAAAGAAAATGTAATATTAATTGCCTCCGCACCACATGGATATGGAAAAAAAGTTGTAACGAATCGTCTTAGTCAAATGAAGCGTGATCACGCAAATTTACAAAATAAACTTTCCAAAATAAAAAGTTCATTTCGTAATTCAAAATAAATGCTCATGATGTAAAAATGCTCTACTGACAGAAGGAGTAAAATCCATTTTTTCAAATGTTTCCAATTTGCACGTTCTACAATTTCAATATTTTCAAGATAGCAGTAGAAGCCCATCTATCACCAAAGTATTCAAGAAGAAGGTCATTTGATCTTCTTCTTTTTTAGTTTAACTGAGGAGGGTGTTTAATTGAAAGTTTGTATCGAAAAGATGAAGACGCGATGCATTTTTACTGGGTAAATTGGTAAGCTGCATGGAGTGTTGTTGATAAAGCATTAACGAAGCCAACATTCCTTTGGGCTTCAAATTAATGTTAGAGGATTTAAAAGTTTTATTGGAACGAAAGGGCCTTCGGTCTTTTAGCGGCTTCAGTCACCCAAAACAAAATGTGCTTTTCAAAGACTTTTATTTTTGGGGAGAGGAAAAATGAGTGTGGGAAAAGAAATTAAAAATATATATGATGCGATACTTAAAATATGCACCGAAACGAGTCATTTCATCTCAGTTGTCAATGACCTTTTTGTCAGATACGGTTGGAATCCTGTTGGAGGAAACGGCGTGATGTGGGACCGTTCCACCCATTATGCTCAACCTCGTTTCTGGCTGCCGTATTTTCAGCAACGTGTTTTTGCAACTGAGCAAGATACTACAAAGGGAGTAGGAATCAACATTATCTTTGACGAAGCTTCTAGAGAGTTAATGAACACGATTCCTTTTGTTTTCTGTTGTTACATCAAAGTAGAAAATAGTGGCCGATGAAATTTACTATGCAAGCTGGAGCGAAACATCATAGGTGCTTGATGAAACACATCGTAAACTCTATAAGACCGTCTATCCAAACCGGATGACAATCGTTAATTATTTTCTGCCGCTCGATGTTTTATCAAATCAGCAAGCAGTTGAAATCTATATTATAAAACCTTTAATAGAAATATATAATGGGAACGTAGCTAAAGCATATGAATTAATTAAGTCAGTTTGTCTTATCAGAGAAGAATTAAGTTCTTAATTAATCAAAATTTCATAGTGTAATTCAAATGGGAACGTACGTATACGAAATAATTGTTTTTAAACATATAAGTTTTTAAAGGAGCTGGACATATTGCTTGATAAAATAAAAGGTGGGCTGTTTGGATTAGCGATTGGAGATGCTCTTGGGGCTACAACTGAATTCATGAATATAACAGAGATTCAAGAGAAATATGGAAAAGTCACGGATATAATCGGTGGCGGCTGGTTAAACTTATCGCCCGGAAAAGTTACCGATGATACAGCAATGACCATCGCTGTCGCTAAAGAAATTATTAAGAATAAGGAAAATCCTCTTCCCGATTTTACATCAACTTAATTCATGGTCGTTGGATTGATGATCGTGTGAATAATTATGACTGTAGTCGCTTTTATAATAATTGGGATGTTGTAAATATGTTACTTTTATCTTAAATTTTTATTTTATGAGAAAGACGGTGGTTAAAATGAATAATGATTTCAGAATATTCTTGAATTTTTACAAAGAAGAATTTTACCAATTTAAAAAATATGGTTGGATAGAAACTGTTGATAAAATAAACGAAAAGATGCAAATAAAAATAACAAATTAAGAGCGGATTTACCACCTAAATGGCATATATGAAGGAGAGAAGCGACTACGATGAAAGCAAGATTCGTGCAGTCCTACACGCAATGAATTTTACAGGAAATGATTTGAGAAAGAATGTCCGCGATTTAAGTGGTGGAGAAGCAATCCGTCTAGTATTGTGTCAACTGTTTTTGGGAAGATACAATATACTGATTTTAGATGAGCCGACAAATTTTTTAGATGTTTTTTGTATTGAAGCGTTAGAACGCTTTTAAAAGGATATGAAGGCACCGTCCTTCTCGTATCACATGATCATATGTTTATTAAACGTGTAGCAGATCATATATATGTCATTGAAAACCAACAACTAAAATTAAGAAACTAATCATGGAAAGGAGGATGTCCCAAAAGGTCGGTAAAACGACCTTTTGAGGACAGCCTCTTTTTTTGGTCATTCTTTCATTGTCTTCTTCAACGCACTCGTTAGTTGAAGTACAGTCCTTCACAACCTGCATTTTAATTGAATAGTAAAAGACAATATTCCTAGTTAAAGCATCTTCCTAAAGGAATTATCCTCTTTCTTCCTCACTAAAATGAAGCAGGTTTTTCATAGGAGATCACTATAGATTCCTCTCTAACAAAATCCCTACTTGTTCTGCCATGACATGAGGAGGATAAGGCATTCCATTCGCGATCCACCATTCCACGATTCCTACATAAGAATTCACAATAAATTGAAGAATAACGTCTTCATTTAATCCTTGATTTTTTTCTTTTGTTATATCCACTTCATCCTTGAACTCTTCGATGAGAAACTCAATGAACTTACTACGAAATTGAGGGGCGCCTTTGCTCGTTAACATCGTTGAAAAAAACAAATAATGATGCTCAAGATATTCGAACAAAGGAAGATTCGCCTCGTTATATTCCGCTTCAGCCGTCGATTCACAAATTTCTCTCATATTGTTAATATGTTCTTCAATGAGCTTATCCAGTAGATCAAATTTGTCCAAGTAATGAAGATAGATGGTTCCTCGGCTAACATTTGCCCTGTCGGCAATATCTTGTATCGTAATGTCATCAAAATTTTTTTCAGACATTAATTCAATAAAAGCTTTTTTTATCGCTTCTTGAGATTTGAGTATTCTTCTATCCACTTTAGACATTGTGAGGATCACCCAACTTTCTTAAAGATAATTAACAATTTTAATTGATTTGTTCACTAATGAACAAATCGTGTTCATTTAACCATTGTAAGCATCCTGTACACATTTATAATTATAGACAGATGTTAATTAATATATCAATGTTTATTATTTATTAATTCAATGTTTAATGAAGAAAGGGGGAAAGAATACGAATACAGCTCAACAAAAACTGAAAGCATTCAGAAAAGTGTGGTTCATCGGATGTCTGCCATTATGGTTGTAAAAGAATTGTTTTCGAAAAAAAGTAAAAATATAAGTAGCCCAAAAGGTATGCATTTTTTCAATGTTTAAGGCTTTTTGTTACTTGATTATTTAAATTATTAAGAAAGGATGTTATGTAGTATGTCTAATATTCAAGATAAAGTTGTCATTATTACAGGTGCTTCTAGTGGGATTGGAGAAGCTACCGCAAAAGAACTTGCATCTAAAGGTGCAAAAGTGGTTTTAGCAGCTCGTCGTGAAGATCGTTTAAAGAAAGTACAAGAAGAGATTCAAAAGAATGGCGGGCAAGCTATTTATAAAGTAACAGATGTGACTTCATATGAACAAATGGAAGAGCTAGCTGAGTATGCTCTTAAAGAATTTGGAAAAATCGATGTAATGATCAATAATGCAGGATTAATGCCATTATCACCTCTTTATCAGAAAAAAATCAATGAATGGGATACGATGATCGATGTTAACATCAAAGGTGTGCTTTATGGTATTGCTGCTGTACTTCCATCCATGAGAGAACGCAAATCAGGTCATATTATTAATGTTTCTTCCGTAGCAGGACACTTAATAGGACCTGCAGGTTCTGTTTATAGTGCTACAAAATTTGCTGTACGTGCTATTACGGAAGGTCTTCGTAAAGAAGAGTGTGTCAACAATATTCGTACAACCATCATCTCGCCAGGAGCCGTTACTAGTGAATTGCCAGAAACGATTTCAGATCCAGAACTAAAATCTGCAATTGATGAATTCTACAAAGTTGCGATTGATGCTGATAGCATCGCTCGTGCCATTGCTTTTGCCATTGAACAACCATCTGATGTAGCCATTAACGAGATGATTATTCGTCCAACAGTTCAAGAACTCTAAAAAGAAAACTTACGTTATTTAGATTGCCCCATATTATTGTTTTCGGGGTAATCTATTTACATTTAATGATTAGAATGAATGAAAGGGAGTTTTGAATTTGAAAAATGTTTTAATTCTTGGAGCAAATGGTTCAATTGCTCGCATTGCTATTAATTTATTCCTTAACGAAACCGATGCTCAGTTGACACTTTATCTTCGTAACTCACACAGACTAAAAAACATCAATTCAAATCGAGTACGAATAATCGAAGGCGATGTTTTGGATATTGAAAAATTAAAAGAAGCCATGATTGGGCAGGATGTCGTTTATGCCAATCTGGCTGGCAATCTCGAACAAATGGCGAAAAACATCGTGGAAGCAATGAACGCGACGGGTGTGAAACGTCTAATTTGGATCAGTTCAATGGGAATTTATGATGAAGTCCCGGGAGAGAAGTATGGTAGTATCTTAGATCCATATCGAAAGTCAGCTGCTATTATTGAAGCATCAGACCTTGACTATACAATCCTGAGACCTGCATGGTTTACCAATCAAGATGAAATTGACTATGAGACAACTCAGAAAGGCGAACCATTTAAAGGTTCGGTTGTATCACGTAAGAGTGTTGCGGACTTGGTTGTTAAATTAGCTGTAACGCCAGGAATGGAAGTTCGTCGTAGTTTGGGAGTGAATAAACCTGAATAAGAATTGTATTTTTTATTAACAATTTAAAAGGATCTCGTTCCTATTTTAATAGATGTACATTGAAGGGACAATACCCATTATGTATAATCAACCGGATATGGGAGAAATCACTCAATGTGCATCCAAATCATTTAGTGTAAAAAAGAAGGATTGTGACTTGACACTTAATATTTAAAACACGGGAGGATTTCATATGCAAAAAGTAATTTTGAACAATGGTGTTGAGATGCCTATATTGGGCTTTGGAGTTTATCAGATTACAGATGCGGACGTATGTGAACAATGTGTTTATGACGCCCTTATGACAGGCTATCGTCTGATCGATACCGCTGCCGCTTATCAAAATGAAGAAGCGGTTGGCAGAGCAATCAAACGGAGTGGCGTGCCAAGGGAGGAAATATTTGTTACCACAAAACTTTGGATTCAGGATGCCGGTTATGAGAGCACAAAGAAAGCATTCGCAAAATCACTGGAAAGATTGCAATTGGATTATTTGGATTTGTATTTAATTCATCAGCCATTTGGTGATGTATATGGCTCTTGGCGTGCTATGGAGGAATTGTATCGTGAGGGAAAGATTAGGGCAATTGGAGTTAGTAACTTCCAAATGGATCGTCTGGTAGATTTGATTATTCATAATGAAGTAGTTCCTGCTGTAAACCAGATTGAAACGCATCCTTTTTGCCAACAAATAGAAAGCGCAAAACTTATGAAAGAGTACAATGTTCAGATAGAGTCCTGGGCGCCTTTTGCTGAAGGAAGAAATAACATCTTCCAGAATGAAGTTTTAGTATCAATAGCTGAAAAGTATAATAAATCCGTTGCTCAGGTGATTTTACGTTGGTTGACACAAAGAGGAATCGTCGCGATTCCAAAGTCTGTTCATAAAGAAAGAATCATCGAAAACTTCAATATCTTCGACTTTGAATTAAGCCAAGAGGATATGGAGATGATTGCTACGTTAGATACGAAAAAGAGCTTGTTCTTTTCACATAACGATCCTGAAATCGTGAAATGGCTCTGTAACCGTAAATTTGATATTTAATGCTCTTATACAACACAACGAAATGAAATACGGAGAACCGTGTCATAAGTGATGGTAAACTTCAAAAGTAAGCTAACTTTGGTTGCACATACATTAGGCACAGCAACTGGTTGTCTAGTTGCCGTGGTAAAGCCTTATTTTGTTATACTCACTATGAACCATAGTAGTGGTTCATAGTGTATCATTTCTGGTTTTTCTATACTTTAGAATGAATGAAAGGGAGTTTTAAAACTGAGTAATCTTTTAATCCTTGGAGCAAACGGGGGAATTGCTTGAATTGCTACTGATATATTCCTAAAAGAAACTGATGCTCAGTTAACGCTTTAATCTGCGTAACTCAAGCAGACTTAGAAATCTTGATCCGAATCGCGTACGAGTAATTCGTTCTTTAGGACAAAAGGGATTAAATTATAGATTGAGGAGTAGATAGAACACCGTGAATAAAACCTAGAAAATTTACATGCTAACCCTTATCAGCTTTTTTGTGGGCACGTCACAATTTGTCATCTCGGGCATTCTGGATCAAGTCGCTTCTTCTGTCGGCGTATCGGTATCGGCAGCAGGACAGCTTATTACCGTATTCGCGCTTGCCAACGCAACGGCACGCCAGCCGTCATGGTGGCGACTGCGAAGATGGATCGGCGCAAGCAACTGCTACTAGCTCTTGCCATTATTTTACTCGGCATCGTTTCGACGCTCGCCCTTCCGGGTTTCGGCTTCCTGATGGTCTCTCGCGTTTTACTCGGGGTCGGAACGGGTGTTTTCGTAGTCACCGCCTATTCCACCGCTGCAAATCTGGCGCCTTCCGGGCAACAGGCTGGAGCGATGTCTAACATTGCGTTGGGCTTCAGTGCCTCTCTCGTCCTCGGCATTCCCATTGGGCGCGTGGTCGCTGCGGCGTATGATTGGAAGGTGATATTCTGGGGTATTGGAATCTTCACCCTGCTGGGAATTTTCGCTGTCGCAAAGACGATTCCATCCATGGAAGGCGAAGCATCCGTCCCTCTTGGCAAGCAACTCGCCCTGTTAAAGAAGCCAAAGATAGCCTTCGCCCTCGGCGTGACGTTCTTCGTGTTTATCAGCTATTCGGTGGTCAATACGTATATCACCCCATTCCTGACCTCTGTCATGTCGATGAGTGAACAGGAAGTGAGCGTCATTCTCTTCGCCTTGGGCATCGCGAGCTTGATCGGCTCCAAGCTTGGCGGCTTCTTGGCGGATCGGACCGGCACCGCTCGCACACTTGTCGGCAGCATGGTCGTACAAGCCCTCGCTCTCGCGTTGCTGTCCATCGTCGCCCGAACGACCATCGTCGCTATCCCGTTACTCATGCTTTGGGCGATTGCTGCTTGGACGTTCGGACCGACCCAGAACTACAACCTACTCTCACTCGCTCCGGAAGCCTCCGGTATCTTGCTTAGTCTGAATAGTACCTTCGTACAGCTCGGCTTTGCAGCAGGCGCTGGTATCGGAGGAATTGCCGTGGGCGGATCGTCTATACTGGCGATCTGTTGGATCGGCGCCGCTACAGTCTTCGTCGCAGTCTCCGTTGCATCCGTTTCCTTCGGGCTTACACGAACTTTCTCAAAGCGCGCCAATGGTTGAGCTTTTCTGGTATTAAAATTAGAAGGATTTATTATGAAATATCGCACAGTAGGGAAAACAGGCATTAAAGTCTCAAGTTTATGTTTTGGTACGATGTCTTTTGGCGGAAACGCTGATGAAGAAACATCTAAAGCAATGTTTAAACGTTGTCGTGAGGCCGGTATTAACTTTTTTGATACGGCAAACGATAAAAAAGAAAGGAAGATAAATTATGCAAAAGCGTAAATTAGGAAAAAGCGGACTAGAAGTTTCTGCTATCGGGCTTGGTTGCATGGGAATGAGTTATGGTTATGGTCCGGCAGCAGACAAGAGGGAGATGATTTCGCTGATCCATGCGGCGATTGACCGGGGTGTTACTTTTTTCGACACCGCCGAAGTTTATGGTCCATATGTGAATGAGGAGTTGGTAGGTGAAGCGCTTGCCCCATTCAAGGGGAAGGTGGTCATCGCCACAAAATTTGGTATTAAAATGGTAGATGGCAAGCAGGTGCTTGACAGCAAGCCGGAGACCATTAGGCAATCCGTCGAAGGCTCGCTCAAACGCCTAAAAGTTGAAGCCATTGATCTGTACTATCAGCATCGTGTTGACCCAAATGTACCGATTGAGGAAGTAGCCGGAGTAGTGCAAGACCTAATCAAAGAAGGTAAGGTTAAGCATTGGGGACTTTCTGAAGCAGGGGTGCACACGATTCGCCGTGCACACGCGGTTCAGCCGCTCACTGCAGTTCAGAGTGAATACTCAATGATGTGGCGAAGCCCTGAAGAAGAACTGCTTCCTACGCTCGAGGAACTCGGAATCGGTTTCGTTCCGTTCAGCCCGCTGGGTAAGGGCTTCCTTACTGGAAAAATTGATAAGAATACAACATTCGTTAGCTCCGATTTCCGCAGTATTGTTCCTCGCTTCAAACCGGAGAATCTCGAAGCAAATCAGGTTTTGGTCGAACTAATAAAGAAGGTTGCTGCAGAGAAAAACGCAACACCGGCTCAAATCGCACTCGCATGGGTGCTTGCCCAGAAGCCATGGATTGTTCCGATTCCCGGCACGCGTAAATTGGAGCGCTTGGAAGAAAATCTTGGCGCAGCGGACATTGAGCTGACTCCCGACGAACTAAAGGATTTGAACGACGCGCTCTCGAAGATCGAGATTTCGGGGGATCGCTATCCGGCAGATTCAGAATACGCAAATAGAACGGGCAAATAACTGATCGTTCTCCGTGTGGGATAGAATAAGGTATGAAAAGTGCAAGGTAAATCACGAAAATCGTGAAAAAACTTGCACTTTTCATTTAAAGTAAGGCGAGCATCATTTCATCAAAAAAAACAAAGCTGGCTTATTTAAAGACAAGCAATTATCTACAATTTTGGAGTGTATAATTCCAAACATAAGGTCCAATTCTTGCCGTTACCACCAAAGTTTTTGAACAGTCTGAGGGAGTATATTAAAGAGAATGGATTAACATCCGATGATCCACTTTGTTACGGAATCAAAGGGGTAGCGTTACAAAACAAACAATTAAATCGAATGACTGATAAAATTTGTGGATATTTAGGGTGGGAAGGGGAGAGAAGAGTTACACCACATGGTTTCCGATATTCCATTGCGACATTGTTAGATGAAAAGGGTGTTTCCAAAGATATTAGATACTATTCAATATTTGTTAGGTAATAGTGAAACAGAGAGCATCAAATTTTATTCACGCCGTGATAAACGAAAAATACATCAAATTTGTTATAATTTTCCTTTGAACAAAATTGGCTAAATGATTTTAAACATGAAATGCGTCGTTGCAATGTGCAATGTTCGTGGCTGAATACCATGATTGATTACTTGATCTTGAACAAAGCGTCGACTTGTAGAAGGTGTTAAATATCATGTAAATCAAGCGATCTGATTTGTTTTATTAAAAATTCTTTGTAACATTTCAAGTCATAAGCGTAGCTGCGTAGTGTATTATGTGAACAGTTTTTTTCAATTTCCAAATACATCAAAAAAATCGTCAGCTGCCTGTGTAAAGTTCATACGGAACGACCTCCTTAAAAATTAAGTTATGAGGGCGCACCCGTAAATTTAAATTATGGACCGTACCTGATAGTTATCCGGACGTCCATAAAACTTAATTGGAACAGCACTAATAATTATCGTCAACTTGAGGGGAAGAAGTACACGATATAAAATCTTATCGGTACTTGAGAGATCAACTTATTGGTACGCTTAAGTTTCTATCCAGTTGACATAATATAAAGTGAAGGATAAAAAACGATAAAACAGTAAGTTAACTTAATAATCGCGTATAAACTTTGATAATTCGTGATAATTGTATCGAAAAAATAAAATGAGTTAATTTATGTATGTAAATATTAGCACGTGCGTTCTTATTTGTCTAGATTAAAACAGCAAAATATGTAAGGATAGAGCAGAATAAAATATTCTAATCAATCAATCCTTCAGCAGTATTATTCAAAATACACAAAACTAGATAGAACATATCAGTATTGGAAAGAAGCTTATGAAAAATTCTTTAAAGAAGAGTTTAAGTAAAATTGGTCGCGAATTTAAAGAAGATATGTTGCTGGTTTGTGAGCGTTTTGAATTGGTTGATGTAAAGAAATAATAGGAATAATAGGAATGATATTACACCACAATACTAAAAAGGTGAGTTAATAAATGATTTTTTTAAACGCTCGGAATGAAAATCCGAGCGTTTTTCTGTGATGGTAGTCCATGGCATCGGTCTTTGCTTTTCATAAACTTGAACTTTTGGCTCTATAGGAGATGAGTGGATTGATGATAATGAATACATAGTGATGATCCTCCAAAAATTTAACAACGGGAGGATGGTAATGTCCTGTTGCTTCTAACACCACTGGAGGCTTCTGACCGGTAGATTATACACTATTTTTATGTATTTTAATATTTTAAACATTATTTATAACCTTTTTCATTAACATAGCATATTTTTTTGAAACATTTTAACGTTATTTTATGTCTAAAGAGTGAAAGGAAAGGGGAGGAAAGATGTTATTTCAGGATAAAGTGAAAAAAGCAAAAAGAGGAAACGATAAAGCTTTTCAAGAATTAATTGAAGCTGAAAAAGAAAAGCTTTATCGAATGGCTTATCTCTATGTGAAAAATGAAAGTGATGCAATTGATATTGTTCATGAAACGATTTATAAGGCTTATATTTCGATAAAAAAGTTAAAAGAAACAAATTATTTTTCAAATTGGCTCACGCGAATTTTAATTAATACAGCCCTTGATTTTAAAAAAAAATAAGCGGGTTATTCCTGTTGAGGAATTGGATCTATATGGAAATTATAAAAATATCGAAAGACTTCATATTGAAGAACGTATGGATTTAGTCGATGCTATCGACCAATTAGAAGAGAAATATAAAACCGTTATAATTACGATATTACAATGACCTTCCGATAAAAGAAATCGCAAAGATTTTAAATTATCCAGAAGGTACGGTGAAAACCAACTTACATAGAGCAATTAATCAGTTGAGAATTTATTTAAGAAAGGAGTGCATCAAATGAATGATTTCCTATCTCATTTAAAAAAAGAAGCGGATAAAATTTCAATTCCGGAAAAAGAACTGAATGACGCAATCCAATCAGCAATTCTTAAAGGAAAAAAGAAAAAGTGGAGCTTGAGGAAGAAAATCGCTTATTTTAGTGGAGCGGCTGTATTATTATTTGGTTTGTTCATTGGTTCAGCGTTTATTTCACCGACAATGGCGGAGGTTGCTTCAAAAATCCCTTATTTAAACCAATTATTCGAATCTAAGCCTATTATCGATGTAATCTCAGAAGAATTACGGAGAAAATACAACATTGATAGTGTGGGAATACAGTTGATCCCTAAGAAGAAGGTTGAAGTAGCAATTGTAGGAACAGAAGAGTATTACAACGATGTAAAAGATGATGTGGAAAAAACGGTTAAAGACATTTTGGCATCAAGAAATTATGATGCTTTTACCGTTAACGTATATAAACAAAACCTGTACAGAGAAATCGAAGACCCGAAGCAACTAGAGTTTGAGCGCCAAAGCGGGGAACTGATGGATGCTATTTATGAAGAATTAGAAAAATACGATTTTACCGTTTTATCCGTTGGAGTACGAAATAACGATAAAGAAAAATTAGTCGAATTGGATGTCCCTAATACTGAGCCAAAGGTAGATGAGATTAAAAAAGTAGTTCAAAGCGTGATTGAATCAAAAAATATTGGAGCATTCCCAATAAAAATCCACAAAATTGATATGGAAAAGCGAGAACAAGAAGCTAGATGGCGTACAGTAATTAAAACAATTGCTGAGGGATTAATGAGTCAAAAAGAGTATAAAGTGAAGGGAGTAGGTTATTCTAATCATCCTTCCCCAATGACGATTACAATTAAAACAACGGTTTCATCATCAGATCCCGAAGCAAGGGAGCTTGGAAATAAAATTGAGAAAATGGTAGTTGATTTTATTAACTCAAAAGAGGCGAAAAAAGCAGTAAAAGATGACCCATATAAAATTATTGTTTATAGTAAAGATAAGAAAGAACTTAATTAAATAATTCTTCTGCAATCTGTTGGCATAGATGATTAATATTGTAGGTTTATTGAATAAAAGGTCTAGGTGATAAATTAAAAAAAGAGGTGAAATTGGGATGAATAGAGTGTCATTTATATTTCAATATGCGTCAGCGTTTATGCTTTTTGTTTTCTCTACATTTGCTTCATGGTATGAAGGAAGTGAATTGAGAGATAGACCATGGGAATGGAAACATTCTGCATTTTTTTCAAAGGTGTTCAATGGTGAAGTAATGGAAAGCACCGATATTTCACAATTGGACCACTTTATATATGCAGCAAAATTTAAACCAATATTTCCTATATTGATGATGTTTAGCCTTACTTTTATTTTCATTTTAAGTGGTTATTTACTTTTAAAGCACAATACAAAAAAGCTAATTGTGTTTCATTTCTGTTTGGGTATTATGTTTTTTTTATTAGGAGCAATGGTATCTGATTCTCCGACAGTAGGAGGTAAATATTTCACTTCTCTTTTTATAATTACTTGTATGTTAAACTTTATTATTTCACTCATTCTCTTCTTAAAGTTAAGAAAAGGAAATGAGCAAATTTTCAAAACAACATTTTTAAGCTAACAGATTGCTTGGATTGAATAAGAACAGCCAAAGACCGCAATACAGTGGTCTTTTTCTTTTAGTCAAAAATCAGCAAAGGATATTTAATAGAGCATATCAATATATATTTAGGTCAATTGCACACTACACAACCGTGTATATAGTTGGTATAATTTTGTCATTTATGTCGGTAAAATTCTGTCACTCTACATTACAACTGACCAAAAGGAGAAGATTTCTATCTCTGTATATAATAAGATTGCATGAAATTCTAATTTAACGAAGACTTTTAGACGGAAAAATTAAATGTTTGGTATAATTTACCTGTGATATATATTTTTCCTATTAATTTTATATGTCAATGATGTTAGTCTAAAAAGTGGACACAGAGAACAGAGAGATTATAATAAACTTAATTACAATCGGTTCGAGGTGTCCAATCATGAAAAAGAGAACATTTGATCAAGAATACAAGATTCAAGCCGTTGAGTTATGCTTGGAGGGGGACAAGTCCATCGCCCAAGTGGCAAAAGAGTTAGGTTTGGCTTACAACACTCTTCACCGTTGGGTGAAAGAATACAAAGAAAGCAACGGAAAGAGTTTTGTGGGTTCAGGCAACATCAAGCCGCAAAATCAAGAAATCATTGAGTTACGCCGTCGCAATCAAGAGTTGGAGGAGGAATTAGCCATCCTAAAAAAGGCGTTAGGCATCTTCACCAGAAACCAGAAGTAATTTACGCGTTCATTTTTCAACACCGAAACGAATTTCGCGTGGTGAAGATGTGTCAGTCAAGTGCTCGATGTTTCAAGAAGTGGGTATTACGACTGGCTCAAGCGTCCGAAAAGTAAACAGAAAGAACGAAAAGAACAACTCACTCAACAGATTCGAAATGAGTATCTAAAGTCCCGTAAGATTTACGGAAGCCCGAAAATTACTCAAGAACTATGCAAACAAGGGATTCGAGTGTCTCAAAAGACGGTCGCTCGCATCATGAGCGAAGAAGACTTGAGATCCATTACCGTCCGTAAATTCAAAGCCACTACGAACAGTAACCATCCTTACAACGTCTATGACAATCTATTGAAACAAAACTTTCAAGCAACGGCTCCGAATGAAGTATGGATGGCGGATATTACGTACATTCCTACCGATGAAGGCTGGTTGTATTTAGCCAGTATCATGGATTTATATACTCGTAAGATTATAGGATGGTATATCGATACACGAATGACGAAAGAGTTCGTCATTAAAGCGTTACAACGGGCTCTAAACAGCGAAAAACCAACGGAACGAGTGATTCATCATTCGGATCGTGGGAGCCAATATGCTTCGAATGACTATCAGCAACTTTTACAGGAACATCATTTTCAAGTGAGCATGTCGAGACGTGGGAACTGTTACGACAACGCTTGTATGGAGTCGTTTCATAGCCTCATCAAGAAAGAGTGCATTTATCTGAATCGATTCCGCACGCGGAAAGAAGCGAAACAAGCCATTTTTGAGTACATCGAATGCTTCTACAACCGAAAAAGGAGTCATTCCGCTCTTGAATATGTATCGCCATGTGAATTTGAGGCTGCTTACTACGCTAACCAGAGAAAAGTAGCTGCCTAAGTTCAGCTATTTCTCTCTGTTTAACGTGTCCATTTTCTTGACATAACACCACCAGAATTTAAAAGAGTCCATAAAAATCTTTGTAATAAGCTCGGAATCGAAGAAAATCCTGAATGGATAAATGGAATTATTGATATGGTTATTTAAGCAAAACACCCGCAAAATGCGCGGGTGTTTTGCTTACAACCATTTTTTAACTATCCCGAAAATTAGCATTTTCATCATTTGTTGGTGACGCAATGCGGCATGGAAGTCTATCCTGAAAGTGAATATTTTCATCCTTGCTGATGGTGTCGCAATTATGCGGTACGGTTGTCTTCCATGGAAGAATAGAATTTCTTGCATAATCTGTGGTGCTGTGAAATGCGACATGGGTGGCTAATGGGGAAGGTTAGTTGAAAAAGGATTTGATTTTAATTTGTAGAAATTATCGGTGTGGAAAATAGTTCTTTTTAGAAAGGAAGGAATAAGATGCGACAAATCATTGCTCTAGGCGGCGGAGGGTTCTCAATGGAACCGGATAACCCGTTATTGGATTGGTACATATTGAAACAAACAAAAAAAACTACTCCAAAGATTTGTTTTATCCCCACTGCTAGCGGGGATTCAGATCATTATATATCAAGGTATTATAACTTCTTTAATAAACAAAATTGCAAACCTTCTCATTTATCTTTATTTAAACCGCCAACAAGAGATTTAGAGGGGTTTATACTGGAGAAGGATATTATATATGTCGGTGGGGGAAATACAAGAAACTTATTAGTTTTATGGAAAGAGTGGGGGTTAGATGATATTTTGAGAAAAGCTTGGAACCAAGGAATTGTTTTAGCCGGCATTAGTGCTGGTTCTATATGTTGGTTCGAGGAAGGCGTCACAGATTCATTTGGAGAGGAATTAGAACCAATGAAATGCTTAGGCTTTCTAAAAGGCAGTCATTGTCCGCATTATGATGGAGAGTTAGACATAAGGCATTCATATCATAAACTAATTTATTCTGGAGCCATACAAGCTGGTATTGCAGCAGATGATGGAGTTGCCATCCATTATATTGAACAAAACATAAGTAATATAGTTAGTTCTAGACCAAAGGCAAAGGCTTATAAAGTTTATTTGGATAACAAGGTGATGAAGGTGATAGAGGAAGAGCTTCAGACAAATTTTTTAGGTTCCTGTTAAGCCGATATGGAAGAACGAATTAACTTCAACATCTGTGGTGAAGCTCACTTTATGGTTGGCTAACGGTTAGTGTTAGTTGAACAGGACATACAAAAAAGACCGATTGATGATATTATCCCCTTTAAGCAGACAGTGTAAAAAGCCCATTTTTAATAGTTGGGTGTTACACTATATTTGGAGGGGATTTTTTATGGCACGAAAAGGACAAACATTTCACCGTTATACGGAGGAATTCAAACAAAGAGCTATTCACACGTATGAGAATGAGGGAATGAATTATCAAGAATAATGTAGAGGAAATAAGAACTTAAAGTCAAAGTGAACACACATTGAGAAAGAAACAGTAAGATAAAAAAGAATTGATACTTCTGCCACAAAAGGAATCAAAAAGAGACATCATTCTTTTCTTACTCAATTCCCACCACCGTCTTTGGTGTCGCGAAATACGGCATGGGTGGCGAACGAGAGCATTACTTCAATAAACAGGAAGTAATGCCTTTTTTATTGAAGTGAAGAGCAGTTTAATTTAAGAATAAATATCAGAAAAATGGAAATTATGTTATAATTAACAAAACAATTCAAAGAGGATTATTATGAATAAAAAAATAAAAATTGGTATCGGTGTATTCGGCATATTCGCATTAGGTATAGGGCTTTTTGCTTTCGCATTTGTACAAAGCATGAAGCCAGATGAGGATGAAGTGAAAAAGGTAAAAATACAAGCACAGGAATATATAAAAAATACATTTAAAGATGAAATTGTTATTTATGACACACTATTTGATAATATGGGCAACTTCCCAACATTTGATTACGCTGCTAAAGCAGAGAACAAAAAGGATCATACACAGTTTTTAGTCTACTACAATGAAGAAACAAAACAGATGGAAGACTCCTATATTGCGGAGAAGTGGGAAAAGGAATTAGAAAACAATATACGTCCTTATATTGAGCAAAAACTTGGAGCGTTGGACAAATTGTGGGTAGATTATGACGAAAGGACCGGAATAACATATAACGTTAATCCAAATGAGCCAAGTAGTTATAAAGAATACGATGCGGCACCTACTATTATCATATCTGTACCTAGAAAGCCGGCTAAAAAGGATGAAGAAATTTTTAATGAGATTGTATCATTTATTCAAAAGAACGCTGGATTAAAACATGGAATGATTTCCATTAGTTATGTTAAAAAAGGTGTACCATTAGATGATAAAGAATGGCACAAGACCTTTTAACAAATTCTAAAGAGCATATTTATAAAAAGTCAAGTCCAAATTATTTTGTAAATTTCCCTTTGATAGACATCATGGGCCTGATGATTTGACGTATGGTAGGTAAGTCTGAAAATTAGCATTTTCATCCTTCTGATGGTGCCGCCGATGCATGGGTGGCTAACGAAGCAGTTTAGTTCAATAAAAAATATAATCTTTGGATGGTATAATTAGGATATTACTTCTTAACTTTGGGGGATAGGAATGCTAAAAAGAAAATATGGAGACCGTTCGTATCGAAGGAAGGGGTGACATATGTGAAAATGAGAACAGAACAAGAAATGTTGGATTTAATCATAACATTTGCTAAGCAAGATCATCGTATACGTGGAGTGCTAATGAACGGTTCTCGTGTAAATCCAAATATAAATAAAGATATATTTCAAGATTATGATATTGTATATTTAGTTACAGATGTTGAACCATTTAAAGATGAAAACTATATTTTGTCTCGCTTTGGGGAAGTAATGCTTATGGAAAAACCTGAAGATAAAATTTTTCCACCTCCCATTGGCGATGGCCGTTATACATATTTAATGCAATTTATGGATGGAAACCGAATTGATATGCATTTTATGCACACTAGTAAAGTGGATGAACTAATTAAGGATAGTTTGACAAAGGTTCTACTAGACAAAGACCACAATATTCCAGATATCCCACCTCCAAGTGAACAAAGTTATCTTATAAAAAAACCAACGGAAAAATTATATAACGATTGTTGTAATAGTTTTATATGGGGATTAGGATCTCATATTCCAAAAACTATTTGGAGACAAGAATTACCATTGTTAATGCGTTTAATAGATGTTGTTTTACGTGAGCCATTAATTCAAATGCTTGAGTGGCATATAGGAATTAAAACAGATTATAAATACTCAATTGGAAAAGGGGGAAGACATTTAAAAAAGTTCTTAGAGCCTGAAATTTGGAATGACTTTGAGAAGACGTATACAAATGCGAATTATGATAATATTTGGGATTCGTTATTTTTATTTCATGACTTATTCAAAAAAACAGCTAAACATGTTGGGCAAGTGCATGGTTTTCGCTTTCCTGAAGAAGAATGCAAAAGAGCATTAGAGTTTCTAAAACACGTAAAAGACTTGCCGCAAGATGCAAAATCAATCTTTTAAATAAAGATACGATGGAGGGGAAAAGAGATGGGAGATGTAGCGATAAGAACAGCGAATCAAGAAGATATTCCGCAGCTTTGCAATTTATACAGATAATTGTTTTTAGCAGTTAAAAAATGAATGTATCAAATGGCAAATAAGAGTATCCGTTTCATTGAATATTAACTCATACGCCACATTACTTGATATGGAGCATCTGCGGTCATGATTCTACGTAAAAGGGGAAATAAATTATATATGGTTTCACAGGCAAGATAGTCTATCATGACCGCCTATAAAGTTATAAATTTATAACAGAAATAGATGCATATGCTTAATTGCTAAATTGTGCTCCTTATCCCGCAGAAAACATCTCTTTTGATGAGAGTTTAATGTTTTCATATTTAGAAAATCCAGAAATTCTTTAATTTCTGTTCCTTTCTAACACGCCGATTTGATGACTAGTGATTTAGAAAGATCCAAGGTGATTCAACTCTTTGAGTATTAGTATTTATTGGCAGTAAAAAGTGAGGAAAAAGCCGTTCCTTATTATTAACTTTTTCATATATTTGGATTGTTTTATTGTTAAAATCAACCTTCTCCCGCTTCAAATCAACAACTTCCTGTCTGTGCATTCCAGTCGCAGCAAGCAATTAAAAAGCAGATGATATCGCCAGCTTTAACATGGTGTATTGCAATGAGTTCTTTGGATGCCTACGAGGGAAGATGGTGTACCTTCTATATGTGCTGTATTAGCAGGCATATAGTATCCTCCGTAAGGGACACTTTGGACATCCCTATATGGCTACTTCCCTTGTTGAACAGAGGAGGGCGGCTTGTTTCCTTTGAGCAACAACGGCCAAAGGAAACAAACAAGAATCCCCCACTTCCATCGTCCATTAGCCGGTAAGTGGGGGTAGTTCGATCCTTTTTGTACAGGAGGTGTTTGAATAATTAATGCGTTCCTAAAAACCCGTACATAAATAGAAAAGTAAAGATAAAGGTTAATACGGCACCTAGTATTGTTTGATTAAGTGTGTTTCCATTACTGTGTAAATTTTTTAAAAAGCTTGCTAAATTTAAAAACCACAAAACACCTATTATTGGTAAAACAAGTAAGTATATATATTCCATTTAAAGAACTCCCTTTTACTTGTTAAGAACGTGTTGCAAAACGCATAGTGAATGCATAAATGTACACAAAAAATCCACCCGTCTTGGAAATCATATACAGTGACCTAAAAAACACATTTC
>NZ_JACDUT010000011.1 GCF_013761245.1 Thermaerobacillus caldiproteolyticus
TCAAGCGAGTAAGATCCCTCGAAGATGACGAGGTAGATAGGTCCGAGGTGGAAGCGTGGCGACACGTGGAGCTGACGGATACTAATCGATCGAGGACTTAACCAAGAAAAAGGTGAAGCCGAGCGTTCGCTTCTTTGCATGGATATCGGTTATCTAGTTTTGAGAGAACAAAAAAGTTCTTGACAGAACCGATAGGTTCGTTATAATCATACTTGTCCAATTCGATATCTTGCCTAGTGACAATGGCGGAGAGGTCACACCCGTTCCCATCCCGAACACGGAAGTTAAGCTCTCCAGCGCCGATGGTAGTTGGGGCCAGCGCCCCTGCGAGAGTAGGTCGTCGCTAGGCAGATCTAATCGTTCCGCAGTAGCTCAGTGGTAGAGCAATCGGCTGTTAACCGATTGGTCGCAGGTTCGAATCCTGCCTGCGGAGCCATGCTTCCATAGCTCAGTTGGTAGAGCACTTCCATGGTAAGGAAGAGGTCACCGGTTCAAGCCCGGTTGGAAGCTTGTGTTTGTCTATTTCTTTTGGCCCGTTGGTCAAGTGGTTAAGACACCGCCCTTTCACGGCGGTAACACGGGTTCGAATCCCGTACGGGTCATCTTTTATTTTTTGGAGGATTAGCTCAGCTGGGAGAGCACTTGCCTTACAAGCAAGGGGTCGGCGGTTCGATCCCGTCATCCTCCACCATACATATGAAGCCGGCTTAGCTCAATTGGTAGAGCAACTGACTTGTAATCAGTAGGTTGCGGGTTCAAGTCCTGCAGCCGGCACCATTCCCTATATATTAATACGGAGGGGTAGCGAAGTGGCCAAACGCGGCGGACTGTAAATCCGCTCCCAGTGGGTTCGGCGGTTCGAATCCGTCCCCCTCCACCATTGCTTTTTCATCCTTAAGCTGTGGGAACAACCTCATATACATACTTGTTATACCAATGTCGGATTATTTCGTGAATTTCCTTCAGAAATTCTCAAATTAATCCTTCGGTGTTGATTCACGAAGTATATTCAAAGAAGTATTTCATGAAGTTATATCAATGGGCTATAGCCAAGCGGTAAGGCAACGGACTTTGACTCCGTGATGCGCTGGTTCGAATCCAGCTAGCCCAGCCATTTTCATCATGAGCCATTAGCTCAGCAGGTAGAGCATCTGACTTTTAATCAGAGGGTCGGAGGTTCGAGTCCTCCATGGCTCATTTTTGTGCGGAAGTAGTTCAGTGGTAGAACACCACCTTGCCAAGGTGGGGGTCGCGGGTTCGAGTCCCGTCTTCCGCTTTGTTTGGCTTTTATCATGTTGGGGCCTTAGCTCAGCTGGGAGAGCGCCTGCTTTGCACGCAGGAGGTCATCGGTTCGATCCCGATAGGCTCCATCAGAAAAACTCCTTAAATCTTGAAGATTTAAGGAGTTTTTTATTTTTGTCTTTATTGAATAAATATTCAAAAAAATGTTAAGTTGAGTCAATGTTCTATTATTCGATACAATATATGTAATACATGGGGAAGGGGAGACAGCATGAAAAAAATATCAATTATCGGTGTTCCGATGGATTTAGGGCAAACGCGGCGCGGTGTAGATATGGGACCAAGTGCGATTCGCTATGCAGGAGTCATTGAACGCTTAGAGAATCTTAATTATGAAATTGAAGATTTGGGTGATATTTCCATTGGTAAAGCCGAGCGAATTGATGATGAAGGAGTACGACTGAATTTACGAAATTTGAAAGCGGTTGCAGAAACAAATGAAAAACTTGCTCAAACAGTAGATGAGGTAGTTCAAAGGGGACATTTTCCTCTTGTACTAGGAGGCGACCATAGTATTGCGATCGGGACATTAGCTGGTGTAGCAAAACATTACAAAAACTTGGGTGTTATTTGGTACGATGCTCACGGGGATTTAAATACGGCAGAAACGTCTCCGTCTGGCAACATTCATGGTATGCCGTTAGCCGCAAGCCTTGGATTAGGTCATCCGGCTCTCACCAATATCGGGGGCTACAGCCCGAAAGTCAAGCCAGAAAACATTGTTTTAATTGGGGCGCGTTCGTTGGATGAAGGAGAAAAGCGATTAATTCATGAAAAGGGTATCAAGGTTTATACAATGCATGAAGTTGATCGTCTTGGTATGACTAAAGTAATGGAAGAAACGATTGCCTATTTAAAAGAACGTACCGATGGTGTTCATTTATCATTAGATTTAGATGGTCTTGATCCGCACGATGCTCCAGGGGTGGGGACGCCTGTCATTGGAGGACTCACTTATCGAGAAAGTCATTTAGCAATGGAAATGCTTGCGGAAGCCAAATTGATTACTTCGGCAGAATTTGTTGAAGTAAATCCGATTTTAGACGAACGAAACAAAACAGCCTCTGTTGCTGTTGCGCTAATGGGTTCGCTTTTTGGAGAAAAATTAGTATAATAAAAAAGACAGCAGACTAACAAAGGTCTGCTGTTTTTATTGGAATATACCAGCAATTTGATGATTTTTTAGGTAAAATTTAGGTGAATATGCTAAAATAAACATGCATTGTTTGGTGAAACTTTTTTTCTTGAAAATCGTAATACAATAATAGCCGCAGCGAGCGGGGGTATCATGTTATATGGAAACATTTATAAAGAAGCGAATTAAGGCCATTAAAAAAGGAGATCAAAATGCGTACGCTGAAATTGTCGAGCTCTATAAAGATAAGGTATATCGATTGTGTTATCGAATGTTAGGGAATCGGCATGAAGCGGAAGACGCAGCACAAGAAGCCTTTGTTCGTGCTTATATTAATATTCATACGTACAATACTAATATGAAATTTTCTTCGTGGCTTTATCGAATTGCCACTAATTTATCCATTGATAAAATACGTAAAAAGAAGCCTTCTGTTTATTTAGATGAGGAAGTTAGCGGAACAGAAGGATTAACGGTGTATTCTCAACTTCCATCAACGGAAGCCTCTCCTGAGGAAACATTAGAAAGTCTGGAATTACAGGAAACCGTGCAAAAGGCAATAGAAAAATTACCAGAGAAGTACCGAAGTGTGATTGTGTTAAAATATATTGAGGACTTATCCTTACAGGAAATTAGTGAAATTCTTGATATTCCAATTGGGACGGTAAAGACGAGAATTCACCGAGGAAGAGAAGCGTTAAGAAAACATTTGGGCCATCTATGAGAGGGGTGAAGAAAATGGAGTGTCCGAATCACATTATTAAATTAATGCACGATTACTTAGATGACGATATTACTCCTGATGATGAAAGAGAGCTGCGAGAACACTTACAGCAATGTTCAGCGTGTGCTCATCATTTTAATAGCTTAAAGAGAACGATTGCGTTTATTCAGCATGCTTCTCATATCACTCCCTCTTCGAATTTTACTGCGAATGTCATGGCAAGATTGCCGAAGGAAAAGAAAATGGTCCGATTAGGAAGATGGTTGAAAAATCATCCGTTTGTTACAGCGGCCTCGTTATTTTTGGCTTTAATGGTTGGAAGTCTTTTCACAACATGGAACGGCGAGCAGCAATTTTCTGTTTCCACTCGAGAAAATGTTATTATTCAAGATCGAACGGTGATTGTTCCAAAAGGGAAAGTGGTTGAAGGTGATATTGTTGTACGTAATGGTTCGATTAAAATAGAAGGAAAGGTTAACGGCGATGTCACAGTTATTCATGGTGAAAAATATTTGGCGTCTGCTGGACAAGTAACAGGAGAAATTGAAGAAATTAATCAAGTATTTGACTGGATTTGGTATAATATTAAAGAATCAGTAAAAGATGTGATGAAAGCATTTGAATAAAAGGCCATCTCTTTGATGGCTTTTTTACATATGTGATATAATAGAAGAGTTGTGTAAATAAAATATACAGGAATTCGAATTATAAAGGAAGTGTGAGAATGCCTTTTGGAGAGCTCCCGATTTTAAGCTATTTAGGCAAAATCGTTGATATCTTGCTTGTTTGGTACGTAATTTATAAATTAATTATGGTGATTCGTGGGACAAAAGCGGTTCAGCTTTTAAAAGGAATCATTCTCATTATACTTGTGCGAATTGTAAGTAATTTCTTGGGTCTTAGCACGTTACAATGGCTCATGGATCAAGCATTAACGTGGGGATTTTTAGCGATCATTATTATTTTCCAGCCAGAATTACGGCGTGCGCTAGAACAGCTAGGACGGGGAAAGCTATTTTCAAGAAGCAGTGGGTCTGAGGACGAAGAACAAATAAAAATGGTGGAAGCCATCATTAAAGCAACCGAATATATGGCAAAACGGAGAATCGGTGCTCTCATATCCGTAGAGCGGGAAACAGGGATGGGAGACTATATTGAGACAGGAATTCTTCTTAATGCTCAAATTTCATCCGAATTGTTAATCAATATTTTTATTCCAAATACTCCTTTGCATGATGGTGCGGTCATTATTCAGAAAAATCATGTAGCTGCCGCAGGCTGTTATTTACCGCTATCAGAAAGCCCATTTATTTCAAAAGAGCTAGGAACGCGTCATCGTGCCGCATTAGGGATTAGCGAGGTAACTGATAGCGTGACGGTCGTTGTATCAGAGGAAACGGGTGCTGTATCAGTGACAAAAAACGGGGAGCTGCATCGAGACTTAACTCCAGAGCAGTTTCGTGAGCTGCTCACAAAGGAGTTAACACCGGCAACGAAGACCGCTTCCTCATCCCGCTGGCAATGGAGGGGGAAGAAGCATGGATAAATTGATGAACAACCATTGGTTTATGAAAATTTTTTCGTTGCTACTGGCGATTATGCTCTATATGTCAGTAAACATTGAAGAAAAGGAAACGAAATCAGGTGCTATTACACGTAATTCCGTAGGTCAAACAGATATTGAGACAATCACCAATGTTCCTGTCGTGACTTATTATGATGAAGAGAACTTAGTCGTATCAGGCATCCCTAAAACCGTCAATGTTACGTTAGAAGGGCCAGCTAGCATTTTGAAGCCAACCGCTTTACAGCGTGATTTTGAAATCTATGTGGACTTAACCAACTTAGAGTTAGGCACCCATACAGTTCCGATCAAATATAAAAACATCTCAGACAAACTCAATGTAAAAATCCAGCCTGCGACGGCGACAGTGACGATTCATGAAAAGGTTTCAAAAGATTTTCCGGTTGATGTTGATTTTATCCATCAAAACAAAGTAGCGACCGGTTATTCGGTAGAACAACCAATTGTAAAACCAAATATGGTGACGATTACAGGAGCAAAAGAACTTGTTGATCGAGTAGCACTAGTGAAAGCAAGAGTGAATCTTGAGGGAGCTAAAGAAACGATTGAACAAGAATCCAAAGTAACTGTTTATGATAATGAGGGAAGGGTACTGAATTTAGAAGTTGATCCTTCTGTTGTAGAAGTAACGGTACCTGTCACAAGCCCTAGCAAATCGGTTCCATTAAAAATTAATCGGATAGGAACTTTGAAAAAAGGATTAAGCATCGTCAAAATTGAAACAGTCCCAAATCAGGTAACAATTTTTGGACCAAAAGAAAAAATTGATCGTATTGAATTTATTGATGGCATTACGATTAACCTAGGAGAAATTACAAAAGATACAACGTTAGAAATGAAAGTCCCGCTACCGGAAGGGGTTAAAAGTGTTGATCCTTCCAAAGTCAAAATTAACATTCAAGTTCAAGAGGAACAAACGAAGACGTTTAAAGCACTACCTATTCACGTATTAGGATTAAGTGACCAGTATACGGTTGAATTTTTAGAACCGGAAGAGCAAAACATGGATGTTCAACTATCCGGAGCTCCTAGTATATTAAATAGCATTCAAGCGGATGATTTAGAGTTATATATCAATGTCAATGAACTAGGGGTCGGCGAGCATGAAGTGCCGGTCGAGGTCAATGGTCCACAAAACATTACATGGAATTTACCAAAAAATAAAGTGAAGATAAAAATTAGCCAAAAGATAATCAATGAGTAAGGAGAGATAGGCATAATGGGTAAATATTTTGGTACTGATGGTGTGCGTGGAGTGGCTAATAGTGAACTGACACCGGAGCTAGCGTTCAAAATTGGTCGCTGCGGTGGTTATGTATTAACGAAAGATAAAGAACGTCCAAAAGTGTTAATTGGCCGAGATACACGCATTTCAGGACATATGCTTGAAGGAGCGCTTGTCGCTGGATTGCTTTCCATTGGGGCAGAGGTCATGCGTCTTGGTGTCATTTCGACACCGGGAGTTGCTTACTTGACGAAAGCGTTAGGGGCTCAAGCGGGAATTATGATTTCCGCTTCCCATAACCCTGTCCAAGATAATGGGATCAAATTCTTTGGCCCAGACGGATTCAAACTTTCTGATGAACAGGAACAAGAAATCGAAGAGCTAATAGATAGTACAGAAGATACATTGCCAAGACCAACTGGAAAGGATTTAGGACAAGTCAACGATTATTTTGAAGGTGGCCAAAAATACTTACAATATTTAAAGCAAACGATCGAAGAAGATTTTTCAGGATTACGAATTGCGCTTGATTGTGCGCATGGAGCTACTTCTTCGTTGGCGACCCATCTATTTGCTGACTTAGAAGCTGATGTATTGACAATGGGAGCTTCACCAAACGGAATCAATATTAATGAAGGGGTCGGTTCGACACATCCTGAGGCACTAGCCGCATTTGTCAAAGAGAAAGGGGCAGATGTCGGGCTTGCGTTCGATGGAGATGGTGACCGTTTGATTGCTGTGGATGAACATGGAAACATTGTTGATGGTGACCAAATTATGTATATTTGCGCGAAATATTTAAAAGAGATGGGTCGACTAAAACACCAAACAGTTGTTTCAACGGTTATGAGCAATCTTGGATTTTATAAAGCACTGGAGGCACAAGGAATCAAAAGCGTGCAAACTGCAGTCGGCGACCGCTATGTCGTAGAGGAAATGAAGAAAAATGGTTATAACCTAGGGGGAGAGCAGTCTGGACATATCATCTTCCTCGACTATAATACAACAGGAGATGGGCTATTAACTGCTCTTCAACTTGTCAATATTATAAAAATCACAAAAAAACCACTTTCTGAACTGGCTAGTGAAATGCCAAAATATCCGCAGCTTCTAGTCAATGTGAAAGTAGCGGATAAGCACAAGGTCATGGAAAATGAGAATGTAAAAGCAGTCATTCAAGCGGTCGAAACGGAGATGAATGGGAACGGTCGCATTCTTGTTCGTCCGTCTGGAACGGAACCACTCGTACGTGTCATGGCAGAGGCACCAACGGAAGAAGCATGCCGAAACTATGTAGAACGCATTGCTACTGTGATTCGAGAAGAAATGGGTATCGAATAATTGTTATTTGTCACAGACATCCTATGCATAAATGGAACCTTCTATTCCATTTATGCATATTTTATTTTATAAAGTTATATTAGAGTTGACGTGTCTTAGTGAATTACTGTAATATAACTTTGTTGTGTGTTGTGATTCAAGATAGAAAGGTGGGTAGAAGAAGTAATTGATTTGTAAAGCGCCTGGACTAAGCTTTGGTCGGAAAAAAGCTTAGTTGACGAGGAGGAGGTTTATCGATCGTTCGGCGGATGCCTCCCGGTTGTCGCGATTACAGCCGTAAGTCCTTTCTAAAAACAAAGAGGCGACTCTTTGGACAAAGGGAAGGACGTAATCGCAAAGAGAATCGCAAAAGGGGAGTCTGTCGAAACAAAGGACCAGCCCCCTCAAATGAATCGATTAGAATGAATGTGATGGATTGTTATGATTCGAGTTCGAGGGGGCTAGACCCTTGTCTGACAGCCTCCCTAAAAAAGGGAGGAATACTTTTTATGTGTGGAATTGTCGGATATATTGGACAACAAGATGCAAAAGAAATTTTATTGCGCGGACTTGAAAAATTAGAATATCGTGGTTATGATTCAGCTGGTATTGCGGTGTTAAATAAAGAAGGAGTCCATGTGTTTAAAGAAAAAGGCCGCATTGCCGATTTACGGCAAATTGTCGATCTAAGTGTAGAAGCTCCACTTGGTATCGGTCATACACGTTGGGCGACACATGGTGCGCCAAGCCGAGTCAATGCGCATCCACACCAAAGTGCCTCAGGTCGTTTTACATTAGTGCATAATGGTGTCATTGAAAACTATGCGATCTTAAAACGTGACTACTTGCAAGATGTTGAACTAAAAAGTGACACTGATACGGAAGTGATCGTACAGCTTGTTGAGAAATTTGTGAACAGCGGCTTGAACGTAGAAGAGGCATTTCGTAAAACATTAACACTTTTAAAAGGTTCTTACGCCATTGCGCTCATTGATGCTGAAGATAGAGATGTCATTTATGTGGCGAAAAATAAGAGCCCGCTGTTAGTGGGAATCGGTAACGGTTTTAACGTCGTTGCTAGTGATGCGATGGCGATGTTGCAAGTGACCAATCAATATGTCGAGTTAATGGATAAAGAAATGGTCATTGTTACAAGAGAGACTATTACAATTAAGAAGTTGGACGGCGAAATTGTTGAACGTTCTCCATATACAGCCGAACTAGACGCAAGCGACATTGAAAAAGGAACATACCCGCATTACATGTTAAAGGAAATTGACGAACAACCGCTTGTGATGCGTCGCATTATTCAAAAATACCAAGACGAAAATGGTCATTTAACGATTGATCCTGAAATTATTAACGCTGTGACTGATGCAGACCGTCTCTACATTATCGCCTGCGGTACAAGCTACCATGCTGGATTAGTCGGTAAACAATTGATTGAAAAATGGGCGAAAATCCCTGTCGAAGTGCATGTTGCTAGCGAATTTTCATATAATATGCCGTTGCTGTCAGAACGTCCATTATTTATTTATATCTCACAAAGCGGCGAAACAGCAGACAGCCGTGCCGTGCTTGTTCAAACAAAAGAGCTTGGTTATAAAGCGGTCACAATTACGAACGTGCCTGGTTCAACGCTATCACGTGAAGCGGATTATACGTTATTGCTTCATGCAGGTCCGGAAATCGCTGTGGCTTCAACAAAAGCGTATACGGCACAAATCGCGGTGCTTGCTATTTTAGCTACCGTTACAGCGAAAGCAAAGGGCATTGAGCTTGATTTTGACCTTGTGAAAGAGTTAGGAATCATCGCAAACGTCATGGAAATGCTTTGCGATGCGAAGGAAGAAATGGAAAAAATCGCACGTGAATATTTGGCGACAACACGCAACTGTTTCTTCATCGGTCGTGCTGTTGATTTCTACGTTTGCCTAGAAGGCGCGTTGAAATTAAAAGAGATTTCTTACATTCAAGCGGAAGGATTTGCCGGCGGTGAATTAAAGCATGGTACCATCGCGTTAATCGAAAATGGTACACCGGTAATCGCTTTGGCAACGCAAGAGCACGTTAACTTAAGTATTCGCGGTAATGTGAAAGAAGTGGTTGCCCGCGGTGCGAACCCTTGCATTATCTCGATGAGAGGCTTAGAAACAGAAGAAGACCGTTACGTCATTCCAGCGGTTCATCCAATGTTAACGCCGCTTGTTTCCGTTGTGCCATTGCAGCTTATCGCTTACTACGCTGCATTACACCGCGGCTGCGACGTTGACAAACCACGCAACTTGGCAAAGAGCGTGACGGTTGAATAAAAGGTAAAAACACATGTCCCGTTTTTGTCGAGTAATAAAAAAGTCGTTTAAAAAATAAAAAAGTTGTTTAAAAAAACACACGTTATGGAGTAAAATGGAAGTAACTCCGAACGTGTGTTTTTTTGTGAGGTGATTTTGTTGGCGAATGTGAAAAATAGAATTAAAAAGCGGAAGGATGCATTAAAAGAATTAAACGAACTGGTTCAAAGAGATTCTAATTTATTATTAATTCATTATTCATGTGAGAGTTTCTACAATATCAAGGATGGCAGAACCCCTAGAATAACCTCTATAGCAGTTAGGTATTATAGTACGGGTCAAACAGTTTCTTTTTCTATTCATAAAGTAGCAGAGAAGCAAGGTAAGTTAGATAGAATAGAAGAGCATTATGATGAATTAGAAAGAGAAATGCTAGATGAATTTTTTCAATTTGTAACCAGTCATAATAATTATAACTGGATTCATTGGAACATGAGGGATATCAATTATGGTTTTGAAGCTATAAATCACAGATACAGTGTTCTAGGTGGAACTCCGGTTGTTATTCACGATAAAAACAAATTTGACCTTGCTAGGAAAATAGTCGATATATATGGTACTAACTATATTAAAGAACATCCTCGTTTTGAAAAGCTAGTGGATAAAAACAATATTACAAAAAGAGATTTTCTTTCTGGAGCAGAGGAAGCAGAGGCTTTTGAAAAAAAAGAGTTTGTTAAATTACATCAATCAACTTTAAGGAAAGTAGATATACTTCATATTATTGTGGACCGAATAATAGACAATGAATTAAAAACTGATTCATCCTTAAGGGAAGTATACGGTCTAACTCCTCAAGGATTCTATGAATTAGTTAAAGAGAATTGGGGATATAATTTATTCATTTTTCTTTTAGGAGCAGCAATTTCGGGAATTGTTGGTTATGTAATTACAGTTCTAATGTCCTAGGAGGTGGTTATATGCCAAAACGCAAAACAGGTTGGACGGAGGAAAAAATTGCTCGTTACTATAAAGAAGGTCGTGGCCAAGGCGAGTTATCTAATTATACGCCTTGGTTAATGATTCAAGACGTGCCTTCAAGTGGACGAGCCCATCGTGTAAAAGGTTGGACCACAAGTCGAACGCATCACCTCCTATCCGATATGGAATATAATTATTTTTGCTTACTCGATTGGGCAGATGAAGTTATTGATATTAGAGAACAATTCCCTCTACCACGTGATGTGACGCTTCCCATCGCTGAGGAGAAAAACATAAAACACCCCATAGATTCCGCAACACAGACCCCGATTGTAATGACGACAGATTTTCTCATCACAGTACGAAAAGAAAAAGAAATTATTTACTTTGCCAGAACAGTAAAAGAAAATAAAGAATTAAATTCATCAAGGGTTATCGAAAAGTTTGAAATCGAAAGAGAATATTGGACAAAACAAGGTGTAGACTGGGGCATCGTAACAGAAAAGGAATTACCAAGAGATGCAATAGACAATATCAAGTGGTTACATTCAGCTTATTTTTTATCGGATGATTTAGATAAAAAATTGCTTTATTCACTATATGAAGCACTAGCCAAAAACAATATGCCGATACTTCATCTATTAAAAGAATTCGATGAAACATTTAAATTGGCAAATGGTAGTGCTTTATCTATGTTCAAATATATGCTTGCACACAAGATTATCAAAATAAATATAACGAAAAAAATAGATCTAATGTCGAACACAACGATTCTTGAATTTCCGCCTAACTTTATAACAGAAAAGAGGTGGGCTAATTGAATTTCTTTGTTAATGAACTACTCAAAAATCCTCTTAGTGGTGAAATATACCGTATTTTATGGATAGATGATGGGAATGTAGTAGCTTATCTAATTGACATTTATGATGAAAAAGCTCTTCCTTTTAAACGGTTAATTCAAGAATTAACTGACGAAATTTTAGAGGAATCACTTATCAAAATAAAAGAAGATCCTTTTATGAGTTCAGGTATTCAAGATATTCCTGAAAAGTATATAGAGCTAAGAAATCAAGCTTGGAAAGTTATTGAAGAGATGGTTAATGATGAACCAGCCATATACGAGAAAAAGCAACGTTCAAAATATATAAAGGATGCAATGGAAAAACATCAAGTAACCTATCCTGCAGTCCGTAAATATTTACGTAAATACTGGCAACGTGGTAAGAACATTAATGCTCTGTTGCCTGATTACAATAATTCAGGTGGGAGAGGAAAAGAAAAAGAAGCAGGTGTTAAAAAACGTGGTAGACCTCGAAAATATTCTTCCCAAGGAATAAATGTCGATGAACGAACTAAAAAAATTTTTCGGGTTGCGTTAGAAAAATACTATTTAACTTCAAAAGAAAATCGGTTGACTGATGCATACAAAATGATGATTAAAGAGTTTTACGCTAAAGATATTTACATTGAGGATGGCGTAAAAAAAATAATTATTGAAGATAAAGAGAGTCTACCAACGTTAACACAGTTCCGTTATTGGTACAACAAAGAATATACATTGCTAGAATCGACAATTGCTAGGAAGGGACGTAAAAAGTTTGATAAAGATTACCGGGCTGTTTTAAATACAACACTTTCGGAGGTTCATGGTCCAGGTTCACGTTTTCAAATTGATGCAACCGTTGGGGATATATATTTAATTTCTAAATATAATCCAAACTGGATAATCGGACGACCAGTAATTTATTTAGTGATGGACGTTTTTAGTCGCATGGTTGTTGGAATGTATGTTGGCCTTGAGGGGCCTTCGTGGCTCGGTGCCATGATGGCAATGGCGAACACTGTAACAGATAAACAAAAATTTTGTGCTGAATATGGAATTGAAATATCAAAAGAAGAATGGCCAAGTGAACATTTGCCAGAAATATTGTTAGCAGATCGTGGGGAATTTGAAGGCTTTAATGCTGATCGCTTAGTAGAGGCTTTTAATATCCATGTAGAGAATGCAGCCCCTTATCGAGCTGACTGGAAAGGCGTTGTTGAAAAACATTTTGATCTTATTCAGAAAAAAGTAAGGCCTTTTCTACCTGGCTATGTCGAGAAAGACTTTCAAGAACGTGGAGCTCGTGATTATCGATTAGATGCGGTCCTAACCTTGGAAGACTTCACTAAAATTCTTATTAAGCAAATTTTGCATTATAATCAAAAGCACTTTCTACAAGACTATATACGGGATGAAGATATGATTCGAGATGATGTTCAACCTATTCCACTTCATTTATGGAGTTGGGGTATTAAAAATCGTACGGGAAAACTTAGGTACTATCCTGAAGACCTTGTAAAATTACACTTAATGCCAAGGGATGACGCTACGGTTACACATAAGGGAATACGCTTCAAAGGTATTTATTACAGCTGCGAACGTGCACTGAAAGAATCATGGTTTGAGACAGCGAGACAAAAAGGCTCTTGGAAAGTGACTATCGCGTATGATCCAAGAAATATGACAAGTGTTTTTTTGATAGATCCAGGGTTAACAAAATATGAAACTTGCTATCTTTTGACACCGTCGGAACGTTTAAAAAATACAAGTTTAGATGAAATTCGTTATTTACAAGAATACGAAAAACAACTGAAGCATGATAATAGCCATCAGCAATTGCAAAAAGATATTGATTATATTTCGGAAGTTGAAGCTATTGTGAAAGAAGCAAAGAAGAAAAAAGAGCAGTTACAAGACAAAAGTTTAAGTAAATTGCAACGAGTCAGCTCTATTAAAGAACACAGAAAATTAGAAAGAGAAGAAATAAGAAAAAACGAAGTATTTCAAATTGGTTCAGAAGAAACACCTCACAAACAAGCTGATATTGTACCGATTAATAGGGGGATTGAGGTCGAAGAGAAATATGCCAGACCAAATGTAAGAGAATATTTACGGAGACGAAAGGAGAAGAAAGATGAGTGAATGGGGAGAAAAATTAAATGCTCAAGTAGCTGAATATAAAAAGCAAGATGTCATTGATTTTCAAGGAAATCCTTTAATTGAAGCTCTACCTCCTATTCTGTCTCCAGAAGAAGCTTTTGAAGCATTGAGTTATTATCCAGAATTTGATGAAAAAGAGCGTTTATTACCTACACATATTCGATATCATGCGATTCCAAGATTAACTCGTTTTTTCCAACCAGTTATGCAACATCTAGACTTAGAACAGAGATTTTCACGATTATTGAGGTATGGTTATGTGAGTAGAAATCCGTTATCTCCCAATTTTACAAAGAGTTTATCTGCGGCTCATCATTCACTTACAGGGCAAAAAATTAAGCACGATATACGCTCAACAGCCTCTAGTATTACTTTGATGGGGTTTTCCGGCATTGGAAAAACTACTGCTATTGAGAGGATTTTATCTTTATATCCACAGTTAATCATTCATAAGCACCCATTAAATATTACTCAAGTTGTATGGCTAAAACTGAATTGTCCACATGATGGTTCGTTAAAATCATTATGTATGGATTTTTTCTTGAAGATGGATCGTTAGTTGGAACTAATTATTATGAACGGTTCGGTAGCAGAAGAAATTCTATCAGTTCCATGGTAACAAGAATGGGACAAATTGCTCGCTTGCATTGTGTAGGGGCCTTAATTATCGATGAAATTCAGCATTTATTAACAACTCGCGATAATAATTCAGAAAAGATGATGAACTTTTTTGTTACTCTGGTCAATGAGATTGGTGTACCAGTTATGATGATTGGTACAATGCGTGCAAAAAGTGTCTTGCAGCAAGATTTTCGTCAAGCCCGTCGTGGCAGTGGGCAGGGAGATATGGTATGGCAGCAAATGAAAAAGGATGATGACTGGGATTTGCTTATCGAAAGTATGTGGAATTATCAATGGATTAGGTACAAGACAGAGTTAACTGAGGAATTAAATCAGACACTCTATGAGGAAAGTCAAGGAATAGTAGATATCGCTGTAAAACTATTTGCATTATCTCAAGGTCGAGCAATTGAAACAGGAGAAGAAAAAATTACACCTGCCCTCATAAGGAGAGTTGCAAAAGATGATTTGAAGCTTGTCCAACCGATGTTGAAAGCATTAAAAGACGGGCGTATTTCTGAACTAGAAAAATATGAGGATATTATGCCTATGGATATTGCGGAGTATCTACAATATCATCAATCGAAAATTGATTTAAGGGCTACCATACAAAAGAAAAAAGAATTGCAGGCTCTTAAACGAAGAGAAAGAGAAATTTCCAATCTTGAAAAACTAATGGTTGCATTGATGAATTTAGATATTGATCCTACATTAGCAGAAAAGGTAGCTTCAAAGGCCATAAAGGATTTGCCGGAAGCTTCACAAGCCGAGTTGATGGAAAGAGCATTAAATTTAATAAAAGAACGGATGGAACCAAGTAAAAGCAAAGTAAATCAATCGTCAAAAAATACATTACGGGTCATCATCGATAAAGGTCGCAAGCAGAAGCTGTCAGCCTATGAATCATTACGAGAGGCAGGTTATATTAAAGCACCACTAGATGAATTTGTTATCTAGGAGGAAACTCCATGCTAAGTTACTTTCCAACCTTATATAACGATGAACTTTTGTATAGCTGGTTTGCACGATATCATATCCATTCGTCTAATATTAGCCCTAAGCAAACGATGAAAGATTTATATGGGAAGACGAATATCGTGGCTGTTCCTGATTTACCAACAAACTTAAACGTTGTTTATGAAAAATTGAGGCATTTCCAAGTACCCGACGTAGCTCAATGGATAAAGAAGCACACATTATTTCGTTATTATACAACCTTTGCAACATCAGAGATAAAACACAAAGTATATAGGGCTATGGAAAGTGGTGAACATTCAGGAGCTATCCATATGATGACAGGGATAATGGCAAACGCTATTAAGGAATGGACTTATTTTCGTTTTTGTCCTCGATGTTTTCAAGAGGATATAGAAACTATAGGTGAGTCGTATTGGAAAGTCTCTCATCAATTACCTGGTGTATATATGTGTCTTAAACATAATCAGTATTTATGCGATTCTTCTGTTCCATTCCGTGGAAAAAATAAACATGAGTTTATTGCAGCATCTCCAAGTAATTGTATTAGGTTAGGAGTCAAAAAGGTATTTTTAGAACGTACAGAGAGGTTTTTTCAAATTCTAGCAGAACAAAGTGTAAAGCTTATTCAAGGAGATTTTCATTTCACATGGGAGGGTATCCAATCATCCTATCGCTATTTATTACAACGACATGGATACGCAACGATTAATGGGAAAGTTAATCAGCAACTGTTGGCTGAGCAATTTACATTATTTTATGGTGAAGAATTTTTAGAAGCCATGCAGTCCTCTGTTGATATTTTGAGTGAATCCTGTTGGCTCAAAAGCATAACACGCAAACATCGTAAATCTTTTCATCCTATTCGCCATTTATTGCTTATTTACTTTCTGGGAGAAGAAATAGATACCTTTTATCAATATGCTCACAAGGAGTATAAGCCGTTTGGCGAAGGACCTTACTTTTGCTTAAATCCTGCTGCCAAGCATTATAAACAACGAGTGATTCCCAATGTTAAAACAACTATTTGTACAGACACAAGAAGACCTGTTGGCACATTTGAATGCACGTGTGGATTTATCTATTCCCGCCGGGGACCGGATAAGAGTGAACAAGATTTATATAAAATTGGTCGCATCAAGCAGTATGGACAAGTATGGTTGGATAAATTACATCGCATGATACATGTTGAAAAATTGAGTTATTATGCAGCAGCAAAAGAATTGCAATGCGATATTATGACAGTTATCAAGTATGCGAATAAAGGAAAGCCAATAATAACAGATAACAAGCTAGATGAGTTAGAATTAGTGAAATCTAAAAAACAGAAGGAATGGATGAAACTATTAAAGCAACATCCCAATAAATCAGTTACGCAGATTAGAAGTATAGAACCTGCTCTTTATGCTTGGCTTTACCGACATGATCGGGAGTGGTTGAAAAAACATTCACCTAAGCAGCCTAACAGGCAGTCATCGCATTTAAAAATTAATTGGTCTGAAAGAGACGAAGAAGTTCTTAAAGAAGTCAAATTAGTTATAAAGAAACTTAAAAGTGCTGATAAGCCTATCTATATTAATAAAAGTCGAATAGGTAAAGAAATTCGAAAGTTATCGCTACTAGAAAAACATTTGGATAAGCTACCTAAAACAAAGGAATATATCCTTCAACAAATTGAAACGAGAGAACAATTTCAGATTCGTAGAGTAAGATGGGCCTGTCACTATTTGTTCAGTAAGAATGAATCAGTTATGGAATGGAAAGTAAAACGGTTGGCCGGTTTAAAGGGGAATGTTGCAGAAAAGGTACAACAAGCTATTAATGATGAAATCATAAAGTATCAGCAGCTAAGAGTGGAAGGTGATATAGGTGGTAAAAATCAGACCATGGCCCTTTAATCAGCAACAAGTCGTATCATTACATTGGTTTGGGAATGTCAAACAGGGAAAAGACCAGCAGTGGTATTTACAAGCAGCTTTTAAAGAATCAAAAAAATGCCAGATCCTTGAGTTACCTATAGGTGCATTTCCTCTATTAAGATTAGGACAATTTTACAGAGACGGCTTGCCTCTATCAACGCAAAAAGCAGGGAGTTACAATCAAGTAATGATTGAAGATTTGGGAAAAGGCAAAACGACAAAGGCGATTGACGCTTGTAAAAAATTTGGTTACTTCTTATACAAGATGCCCGAACTAATCCATCAACATGTTTGGTCCTTTTCTTCAAACGGAATAACATATTATGTTTCACATGCAGAACTTATACGTGCCTTATATGTTAAATACAAGCTTTTAGCTAACGCACTGTTGAGACCCAATGGATTAGATTTCCTTATCAATAATGTCCATTATCTAAATTCGCAAACAGTGTTTATAGAATTAGCCCATGAAATTCCTTCCACAATTGTTACTAATGAATTTGTTCATTACATGGCTTGGTTATATTTAAACGATGAAATTAAAAAATCTTTTTGTTCCGTTCAAACTAATGCTTATAGCTATGCGGCAAATCAAAATGTCTCATATGGTATTCCGTTAGAGATGGCCGTCCCATCCATTCAGAATACCAGGATTGCATATAGAGGGATACAGCAACAAAATGAGGTATTGATATTAGAATTGCTTGGGATTGATAATATAACGCTTCCTGTGTTTCAAATCCAATACAGTCACAAGTCTATTAAGAGAAATGTTTATACGAATGCTCCCAAAAAGACGAGGATTTCACAGAAAAATGGAGATACAGAATATGTATTAAACGAAAAAAACGGAAAGCGATCAAAAGAGGATACTCATCAACTAGTCATTGAACAAGAACCCACTCAATTCGCTTTCCGTCATTCAGTCGTCATTAAAAGAATATCAAAACAAGCGCAGAAAGTGAACAAGGGAAATGCCTATATTTCAAATAAAGGTCGTGGCGGAGCTACTCAGCAGCAGATTGTTGGAGTAGATGAATCCATTTTTGGTGGAACGGTTGCACCCATTGAATTTCGAACATTGGAAATCGCTGATTCTATTGCTAATTACGGTTTGGAACAGTTTTTTGAGATGATTCAACGTTTATCTAAAAGCTATCCTCATTTATCAGTTTCTGTAAATGTAGTATTTCTGCCACTAGGAAGAAAATTTTCTCGGTTGCCAGACGGAAGAAGGCGTGTTTGTGCCGTTGCTAGAATAGTGAACCAAGGCAAAGTTTCATACATAATTGAGGTGGCAGTTCCTGATAACCGTTCTATCTCGACTTTAATTATCCCATCGGTTGGGAGCTTATACAAAGATGAGTCACACATTCAAAAATTGCTTAGAAATCTTGTTTACAATAGTGGGAGTTGGAGTAATTCATTTTTGCAGATGATTCGGCATACGAAAGTAAAACACATTCAGGAAACACCTCAAAATTGGGCTCAAAGGTTAAGTAGATATTTGTAGAGAGATTGGTGCAAAATATATGTATGAATAAGTGTAATGCAACTATTTTTAGCTCTTCCCTCTTATGTTTTAGTTATATTATAAACAGGAACATAGAAAAGTTGACAAAACAATGTTGGAAAGATAAAAATTATAAAATTTACTTATACTTTTATTTGCTACAATTGAAATCTAAATTGCATTTATTGTTAATATTTAGTATAATTTTACTATGTGATGAATTTTAAAAATCTGTTGCTGAGGTAGAAATATTTTGAGAGAGCAAATAGTACGAAGAGTTATTTATCATGAAGAGGTACTAAGGAAAGCAATTAAAAATCAAGATTTTAAAACAGCTTATGAAAGTCAACTATTGATACAAGAATTACAGACTATCTTAAATCAATATAAAGAAGAAATTAATTTAAAAGAGATAGTTAATGAGTACTATTATTCAACAAAACAAGTTGCAAAAAAACTTAACAAATCACACGCAACTATTGTAAGAAGTGTTCAAAATGGAAAATTAAAGGGTGTTAGAGTAGGAAGGGATTACTTCTTTTTAAAGAAATATATTGATGAGATGGCATCAAAGAAATAACTTTAACCATTTGGGGTGAAGATTACAATATGGTAGCATTTTTGATTCATAGAGAGAATTCGCAAGTTGAAGAAATTACATATACATGGAGAAATAAACCGAAAAGATGGGGACATAGTTTTCATCCGATGTGCTCTTATTTAGCAATGTTTCCGCCCGGAATGCCAAGGTATTTTATAGAGCAGTTTACTGAAGAAGGTGACGTAGTATTAGATCCTTTTTCGGGGAGAGGGACAGCACCACTAGAAGCGTGTATAGCTGGTAGGATAGGAATTGGTGTTGATTTAAATCCACTAGCTTATTTGTTAACTAGTGCAAAGCTAAATCCTCCTTCTCTTGAAGAGGCGTTAAATCGTATAGAAGAGTTAAGAGAGATGTATGAAAAACCTGATATAAGTGATGTGCCTGAAGAAATTTTTATGCTTTTTGATGAAGATATTACCTTACCACAACTAGTATTTATTAAGAATAGGTTTGCAAATTGGAAACATGACTTGTCTAATGTCGATCGTTTTTTGTTAGCAGCTTTAATGGGAATAATGCATGGAAAACATAGAAAAAGTGGTGGAACTAGTTACTTATCAATAAGTATGCCCAATACATTTTCTATGTCCCCTAATTATATTAAAAATTTTATAGAAAAACATGGATTGACTAAACCTAGGGTGGATGTTTTTGATCAACTAATTAACAAAGTTAAAAAGTTATACAGAAATAATAGACCTACAAGACAAGGATATGCATATTTGGCTAATGCAAAAAATTTTATAGAATTAAATAATGAACATATAGTAAATAGAAATGTAAAAATGGTATTTACTTCACCACCTTATTTAAAGGTAGTGAATTATGGAACATTTAATTGGATTCGTTTGTGGTTATTAGGCGAAGATATTAAAATGATTGATAAAAATTTAAAATTAGATGACAATCACACTCTGGATAGATATGTAGATTTTATGGAGCAAATTATTAGGCAGTGCGAAGAAGTTCTAGTAGATACAGGTGTTGCGTGCTTTGTGATAGGTGATGTTGCAAGCCCTCGAAAAGAGCCTTTAAGGCTTGCAGAATATGTATGGGAAAAGCTCAGGGACAGAACTAATATGAGACTTTTCGGAATTGTAGAAGATCATCTCCCTTCTTCCGATAAGGTTACCCGGATATGGGGAAAAACTCAAGGGAATGCAACCAAGATAGACAGGATATTGATTCTCTATAAGGGAAATAGACCTAACTTAAGATATTCTCTAGATTCACCAGCAATATTAGAACGTTTTACTTTTTAATAGAAACAACTCTCCTTAAATGTTTGTATAGGGGAGTTGTTTTATTTTTGTAATAATATATATTTATTTACTGTAAAAAAATGTAGTGCAAATGTTTTTGTGATACAATTAGGGTAAAAGTTGTATATTTATAGAGGTGATTTGTTATGTCTATGGAACTATTTAACCAGATGACGAGTGTGGATTTATTCGCGCTAAAAAATTCTAAAGATCAATATGTTGGAAGACCATTTTATCTTAATTATGAGAAAGCAGGTATACTTACTTGTGATGCATGGAAACAAAAAGTAAAGGGTTTACCTCAAGGTGCATTTTTATTAGCATTTTACGAGAATGAGTTAGATGTAGATGAAGCATTATTGTTACGAGTTTTAACTCCAATTAAACTACCTACTGATAACGATATTGTAAGTGCTATGGTTGAATATTATAAAGATGATCTTGATACTTCAGGACCTGAAAATAAATTGGATCAATTTACGCGGTACGAGTTTAGTTTTTCTGGATTAGAGTGTAGGATACTAGGGACATTTTATAAAAATGAAAAAGGTCATACTTGTTTTGGAGCAGATGTAGAAAATTTTTATGCTCCGAACAATTATAAAATTTATAAGCCAACTCCTGAAATATTAGAAGCCATCATTAACTTTAAATCAAATGGTTTTATAACCAAAAATGAAACCGATGTAAGGTTTGGAAAAGTGCGTTATAGTTCTAGTACAAGATTTCAGGCGAAGGAAGATGAGGTTCCGGTTTACGTTACAGCTCAGGACTTTTTAGGAAAAAGAACAGCACTATTCGGGATGACAAGAACAGGAAAATCGAATACAGTTAAAAAAATAATAGAAGCCACAGTTGAATTAAGTCAAAAGGCTCCTAGTACTCTTGAAAATGCTTCCGAAAATCAACCTTTTACTAATAATGGGTTACCCCAATATCCAGTAGGACAAATAATTTTTGATGTAAATGGTGAATATGCCAACCCTAACTTACAAGATGAAGGAACAGCAATCTTCGAATTGTTTAGAAATGATGTAGTTAGATATAGTGTATTGGAAAAGCCTGATTTCAAAGTATTAAAAGTTAACTTTTATAAAGATATTGAAGCTGGTTTTGAACTTATTAAAGCTGCATTAGCTGAAGAATCAGGGGATTATATAAAGAATTTTATGGCTGTTGAATTATTAAGCCCTGAAAAAATTAGTTCTATTGTGGATAGATCGACAAAAGTTAGAGCGGAAAGAGTTTTAGCTGCGTACAAGTGCTGTTTAGCGGCTGCTGGATTTAAGCCTCCTAAAAATGGTAGATACATTAAATTTTCTGGAAATGAAGAGTTAAATAAGCTAGTTAAGGAGGATGGAAGTATTGATCCTTCTAAGGGTGTTTCCTTAAAAGAAGCAACAGCCTGGTTTGAAAAAATATGGGAAGAATATAACAATAAAAATTCATTTTTTGCTCAATATGAAAAGAAAAAAGGTCATGATTGGATGGATAATGACTTAAAAGCAATGTTGATTATGTTAACAAGAATTAGAGAAGGAGGAAAGCAGCCTTCTGTTAGTGGTTACATAAAGCTAAGACCCCTAGGGGAACTCCATACTGATTCTGAGGACGAGTCGTATGAAATTAGTATACTAAAGTATTTGCGGCAAGGAAAAATTGTTATTATAGATTTATCTCAGGGTTTACCTAGTATACAAAAGTTGTATTCGCAACGTCTGTGCGAAAAAATATTTCAAGATGCAATGAATAATTTTATTCAAAATAAACCCAATAACTTTATTCAGTTCTATTTTGAAGAAGCTCATAATCTATTTCCAAAAAAAGATGATAAAGATTTAAGTCAGATATATAACCGTATTGCTAAGGAGGGAGCAAAATTACACTTAGGATTAATATATGCAACTCAAGAAGTAAGTTCTATTAGTTCCAACATTCTAAAAAATACTCAAAACTGGTTTATTTCTCATCTTAATAATCATGATGAAATTAAGGAATTACGTAAATATTATGACTTTGAAGATTTTACGGACTCGTTAATTAGATTTAGTGCGTCGAATGATAAGGGATTTGTAAGGATGAAGACTTACTCAAACTCGTTTGTCATTCCAGTTCAAATTGATAGATTTTTAGCAGAAAGGAATAATCACAATGAGTTATTCTAGTAAGTATGGTAAGCGTCCTAATGAATATGCCAGTAAGTCTGCTCATACTCAAATTATTAATGATCCAGATTTAAAGAATTTTTTGATATCTTGTAACTTTCCAAAGAGTTCATTAGAGGTTACAATAGACAGCTCAAAAATATTGGTTATTGATGAAGAAGCTCCAACACCGATCAAGTATATTGTAGCAGTAGATGGAGGATATGATTCTGTGTCTGCGCAGAAGACATATCCTTCTGCTACTATTGCTTTTTTTCAATTTGGAGCGCTAATGTTTAAAGTTGAGGATTTAATTTCTATTAGTGATCAGCCTTTTATTCAACCAGAAGATATGCAAAAGTTAAAGCAGATGGAGAGGCTTAAATTAGCTCTTCCAGTCTGCAATATTACTATAGAAAATGAGAAAAACTTAATAAATTCGGTTCGAAAAACAATATATAATTTCTTTATGTCCAAACCTCGAAAGTTGGAGGAAAGGACAAGCAATTTTATGAAAACATTATATTGGTTGATTTTTTATGAATTTTTACCAAAAGATAGCAATGAACGAGTAAATGAATATATCTTATCAAATTGTCCTTGTTGTCAACAAAAAGGTGTTATTTTAGAAAAAGAGAAAATGAGGCATGATTACACGTTTACATGTTCTAACCCTAACTGTCAACAGATTATCTACTTAACTGATGTATTTAGATTACATGAAGCGATTGATAATGAACTGGGGGCTGGGGGAATCTTAGGGTATCTTACCTCTCTCTTGGAACAGTTTGTTATTATCGATCTAATAAGAACAATTTTTGATAAGAATAAACAATGGTTGAAAGAAACATTATTTATAAAGGACGGTCCTTTAGGTTTTTTTGGACAAACAGCTAATATGTTTAGGCATGTGAGAAAATTGTTAAATTATTTAGATAGTTTGGGTTTAACGATTAACTTAGTGGGAATTGAAAAAAGTGGGGTTTTTGTAGAACACGCTCATCAAATTCAATCTAAATTGGATGAAGGAACTGCCTTTATGTTAAGTAATGATTATATTTATGGTAACATTCTTCCATCCAAAGATGATAATCAAGATCCTTACGCATCAACTTCATATTACAGTGGTAAATTAATATATAAAACTAAGTTAGGACAAGTTTTTGTAGTAACTATTCCCACAAGTACATCTGATGTCTATCTAAACCCAAGTAAACCTTTATATATGAACATCGATAATGTTTTAGTTAATTTGTCAAAATTGAAATGTGATATGTATGACAACGCTTTATTCCCTGTAGCTTTGGCAAATAAACTGGTATCACTATCAAGTCATCCAAGTTCTGCTATTTTGGAGCACTTTTTTAAAGATACAGTCAATAAAAAAAGTATGTAATCAATTATGAGGATTTTGTTCTTTAGTAGATTAGGAAGATACAGGCAGTGTTTACGAAAACAGATATAACTTTACTCCTGGCCTAAAATTAAATAACTTTTTTATTAGTACTGAAGGAAACTTTGGTATTTTTAAACATTTTTTAGAAAGTTTAAAAAGTGTTTATGTGTATAACAAGAATTAGGTGTTGGAGCAAGTTTTTTAAACAACTTTTTTGTTATTGTTTTATAAAAGCCTCAGCCGTTCTCTATGAAAATTAAACAACTATTTTTTAATACCGTTCGGATCTCTGAACGGTGTTATGCATATTTTGAACCTCAAAATTAAACAACTTTTTTGTAATTGTACAGTTTTTGTTGAATGACAAAAAAGCCGGGAACTGAAAGCCTGTTGGTCAATCCAGCAGGCTTTTGTTTTTTATGTTGAGTAATAAAAAAGTTGTTTAATTTTCATTATCAAGACCTAAATCATAAAAATCCCTAAAAACAAAGGAGTACAGTTTTAAGGTAACTTTCGAATGAATTATGGCTAATTGTAATTTATGATAAATTTCTCTTGAAATTTCGAAATATTCACAGATAATCTATGTTATTATTTAATTAGATTGTCGTAGTGGAAGGTGCATTCTATATTTATCGCAAATTATTTGTAGTTTATAAGCGAATTAAGTTATTTAAAAAGATGGTATGAAGTTGGAATTTTATACCATTATTTTCTATTTTTCTTTATAATATAAAATAGAAGAAAAATATTTCGATATTAGTAGAGAAAAGGGTAGAAATGTGTATCCTTAAAAAATAACGGAAGGTGAATTTTGTGATTTTATTAGACACGATAGCTTATAATACGTTCTTAGATATAGTTAGAGGTAGAAATCCAAGAAAGATTAAAGATTTGAATGAAGAAAAATTCAAAAATTTTATTATGGATTATGAAGGAGAAAAATTTATACATAGTGCTACTTTATTTGAAATCTATATGAAGGATCTAAAAAGCTCAGATTTCAATAATTTTAATAAGTTTGTGGATGATTTCAATGCTCTAAAAAAGTATAATATTAAAATTTTGAACGAAAGTACATGGAATTTTGATTGGCAATCCTTAGCTACTGCATGTGAAAATGATGAGCCTTATGATATGGGCGTGTATATTGAAAGTAAAGTAGAGTATGAAGTTACAAGTATAAGCAGATATTTTATGTATATTTTGTTGATTGTATGCGATAAATTATTTGATACATATGGTGATGAAGTAGGGATTGAATTATTTAATTCCACTATGGCCTTTAATCGTACTTTAATAGATAGTAAATTAAAAGAATATTTATTGGATTATTATCTTACAGATCAAAAAAAAGAAATTTCTTCTAAAAAGTTTGACGTTTTATTAGGCTATATCATAGATAAACTTGAAAATATAATTAAAAATAGATTAACTATAAAAAATATGTTTGAAAGACCTGAAAACTTCTTATCTAAACAATACTATGATTATGAAAAAATTGACCAGCTTAGTCTAAGTGGGGTACAAAAAGCTAAAGAAATTTTAAAAGGCATAAAGGGTAAGGAACTTAATAAATTAATTAGTAATAAAATAGATGAATTTGAAGCTCAAGTCATTCGTGAAGGCAGACGTTTTCTTACACCTAATGAAAAAATTTATTTTAATTCAGTTCTTTTACCTAAAGCTTTACAACAAGGGTATAAGGTTACGAAAAATGATTTTACTGATTGCTGTATATTTTCAGCGTTCGACTGTATAGAAAAAGGCGATAAGGGTGTTGTTATTACTTTTGATGGGGTGTTAAGGAACCTAATGAAAGAAAAGGGTATATATTATGATGAGGGGATATATAAACAAATATTTAATTAACTCTATTAATTTTATAGTTATTCACTAACTGATAATTTTAAGAATTTAAGGAATTTTGATAAGGGGGGATGTTTAATTTACAAAATATTGTTTAAAACTCTAGCAATATTGTTCCACTAAAGGGCCAGATGGTTGAGGAAAAGGAAGAGTAAAAATACTAATTAAAGATTGTTTGTGAAGTATTATACTTAAACGAGCAGGATAGTTAAAGAAGATATATTTATAGGGGGCCTGACGTCAAACGTCAATTATACGATGATACATCTTTTGGAAGAAAGAACCCTGATTTCCTTAAGCTAAGCAGGAATCGAGAGCCTTTTTATGTACGTAACGGACGAAGCGAATGAACAGCATGAGATTTACCGACTGTAAAGCTGTACTCGCCTAAAAAATTAATATGCTCTCAGCCAAGAGGAGAGATATGCAGGAGCAAATCTTCAGCATTCGAACCCCCGCAAAAAAAAAAACAGCTGCTGATTCGGGCCAGAGGGATTGGTATCAGCCAAAAAACCTTCCGTGAATTTTTAGTCGTGGTTTTATCAGAGGAACGGGACGAACGTATACGAAGTCTACCGGAATGAGTTTATATTTGGCTCAGCAATTATCGAACAAGCTCATTTATTAGCTGCACGTCCGAGGTCAACGTATATACCCAATTTATCATTCATTTTCCGAAGGATGATGATCCGTATTTATTTTTACAGCAAAAAAACGCAATGACTAGTTCATTGCGTTTTTTTGGTTCACAATTTTATAGTAAACACTGGTAGAGGATGAATAAAACAGAAAATAGATGACAAAATACACGATCAGGACCCCTGAAATAATCGAAGTGATTTGTGGGTAATCTTTAACCTCCTCCATCGCTGGATAACTCAAGAAAAACCAGCTGTGAAGCATGCCGAGGAGGAGCGCAGGCAAGAACACAAACAATAATTTTTTGCGAATGACCCACTTCATTTCACTGTCATCGACTCCAATCTTTCGTAAAATCGAATATTGTCTTTGTTCTTCCGTCGCTTCTCGTAATTGCTTGAAGTAGATGATGCTTCCTAAGGCGAATACTGCGATGACCGCAAGAAAAGCAGCTGAAAATAGCAGCAAGGATGAACTTTCAATATCAATCGTATAAAGATCAACAAACGCAGCGTAGTACGCTTCTGGCGTTTTTGAAACAATGGCATGAACTTTTCGCGATAAAGCAGCAGAATCTTTGGCATCTTCGATTTGATAGATTTCGAACGAGACAAGGGCTTTCTCCTGCTTTAGTCTTGCGAATGCTTCATCGGAAATGATCAATACGGAAGGTTTCTTACTAGCCTCACCGTTTGAGTCTGTAGCCATACTTAGTAAAGCATAGTCCTTTTTTTCAACTAGATTGAATGTCGTTTCTTCCTTAAGGTTTACTGTAAATTTTGGCTGTTTGCTTTCTGTAAACTTGATTGGTTTATATGTTCCTTGTGAAAGGACAACTGCTTCTTGATTCTGCAAATTTACTTGTTGATCATCGCCGCGCAGGCTGACGATGTCATTAAATTGTGACTCAGGGAACAGAAGGAGTTGCTCTGTAAAATTATCTGTGCCGTCAAAGGCGATTTTCCTGTCTGTAACTGGTTTTGCAGACAGCCCCTCGATTCTCTTATGATAGATAATCGGATGATCTTTCTCAATGATTTGTTCAATTTGCTTCTGTGTTTTTTCATCCTGCGATGTAAACGCAATATCGTTCGGAAATTCTTTCCTTGCCGAATCAAATTGAACAGAATAGTTAATCGAAACGAAGCCTACTAAAAAAATGATTACCGCACTGAATAATGAAATGAAGGTGAGGTTCAAGGTATTTCCACGAATCGAAAAACGCAGAGAGGAAATCCATAGCACCTTGTTGCCCTCATGATATTTTTTCCCTTGGCTAATCTTCTCCAGTACCCAGCCGAAAAATTGACGGAAAAATAAGTATGTCCCACCGATGATTCCGACTGTCAAGGCAATCGCGCTCGCCATGGTGTATTCTTTCCAGTAAACCGAATCTCCCTCCCGACTAATGAGAAAGTAGGCTATTCCTAACAACAGGATGGATAATAACGCAAGCCATGTGGAAAACTTAAGCGGTTTTTCCATTTTGGCTTTTGCATGAAATAATTCTACCAATTGGACCCGGCGTACACTCAGGTAGCTTTGCACACTAATAATGCCTATTAGTAATACGAATAAAAGAATGGTCAATCCCACTGCCTCGATCGGGAAGGCAAAAGAAATCACATCATCGTATTGCATCAGATTCATCAACAGCATGCCAAAGAATTTAGATAGCAACCCGCCGGCCAAAATCCCACTGACGAGTGAAATCGCGCTCAAGAATAATGTCTCAAGAAAGACCATCAAGGCAATTTGCCGTTCACTCATTCCGTAAAGCAAATACATCCCAAATTCTTTTTTTCGCTGTTTCATAAAAAACGAATTAGCATAAAGGATGAAGAAAATAATGAACAGGAATACCACAACAGACACGACGGATACGCCGATTTGGAAATTCTCTTTATTTTCAATGGCTGCTAAAATATCGTCGTTGAACATTAAGGATGAAAACGTAAAGTGAATGATGACCCCAATGAGCATGGAAATGAAATAGATCGAATACAGCCGAAAACTTCGTTTAATGTTGCGCCATGATAAATCGAGCAAACTCATCGTCGGTCGCCTCCTATGGTACCTTGAATCGTCAGGATTCGGTTGAAGAATTCCTTTTCCGATTGTTCTCCTTTAAACATTTCATTGACGATTTTTCCGTCACGGAGAAAAATCACGCGCTGGCAGTAGCTCGCTGCATACGGATCGTGGGTAATCATCAGAACGGTTGTCTTAAAGGTTTTATTGAGCAATTGAATTTGTTCTAGTAGTTGGGTAGCAGATCGGGAATCAAGTGCACCCGTCGGCTCATCGGCAAACACAATCGCAGGATTGGTAATGAGCGCCCGCGCTGCAGCCGTGCGCTGCTTTTGGCCACCGGAAATTTCAGACGGATAATGATGTAAAATCGATTCAATATTTAACACTTCAATCAATTTTGCTAATCGCTGCTCCATTTCTGCGACAGGTGTTTTTTGTAACGAGAGCGGCAGCAGGATATTTTCTTTCACCGTCAAGGTATCCAGTAAGTTGTAATCTTGAAAAATAAATCCCATTCGTTTTTGACGGAATTCTCGTAAGTCTTTCTTTTTCATATCTAACAGCGATTTTCCCTCGATCCAAACATCCCCGCCATCAAAGCTGTCAATCGTTGAGAGGGTGTTCATTAATGTCGTTTTCCCAGAGCCAGAAGGCCCCATAATCGCGGTGAACTCCCCTTGTTCAATTGTCAAGTCAATATTTTTTAAGACTTGTGTTTTTCCGTAAGATTTCGATAAGTTCTTTGTTTGTATAATTTTAGCCATTGTTTTGTCCTCCTTCACCACTATACTATACCGACTCATTTGCCCGCCAACCATGACAGGTGTTAGTGCTATTTTCTCCGGCTGTTAATTGCTTTTTGCTGTTCTGTATCCTTTTAAGAACATATTCATTCATATTGTTTTCCCTCCCTAAATCATACTTTTACAACGTGTTCAAAAGAATGATAGTTATCATCAACCATCCGTTTGAATCTAAAGAATTCAAGACTATGCATCCTTGAACTTCTTTTTTCATTTTGAACACTTTTTACTATAAGGAGAAAAACATAAGAAAGGCTTAAGATAAATCTTAAGAAAACCTTAAGTTTTAAGTCGATATCCCATTCCCCAAATCGTTTCGATATACTCTTCATTCGGATTCACTCTCGAACAAATTGGCTTTTGTGAATAAATTCTTGGGGGAGAACATGGATCTGAACATGGTTGGAATTTCATGCTCATGGGACTTAAGGAATTAGTTGAAACAGGAAAAATTAGCTATAAAGGATAATAATCGTTTGAGCAATCAAAAGTGGTTACAGCGCCTTCAAATATGGACAACGGGCGAGTGTGTTACGTTCGTTATTCCAGAAAAGGGCGCTTTTCTTGAGCAAAGAAAAGATCTTTTTTCTTGTATATCAAGGGTTCCCACGGTTCGATAATTTGTTATTGTCTGCGATTGTTGAATAATTTGCGTATAAAAAAGACTCTCCTGGAGCATAATAGATCTAAATTAATTGATTTATAACATGGGAGAGTGAAAGATTAATATTATTATCAGGATCTTAAGAAAAGTATCAATTAGATAAAAAAATTGAGGGATATTCACCTCTTACATTAAAAACATATTGTTTTCAAAATACTCTCTTGTTACGATTTTTCGGTGATATTAAGATCGGTGAACTTACTACAGAGAAATGAAAAGGGTACCTAATACAGGTTGGAGAACACTTAAAGTGTCTAGTTTAGAACACAGGCTTCGTTGCATTAAATCACTAAATCACTATTCAAATGGACATATAATGAGGGCTTTATTCCTAAAAACCCTGCTGCAAAATTAAAAGAACCGAAATTAGGAAAAAGAATTCCAAAATTCCTTTCAGAACTAGAGATTGAGCATCTCAGGGAAGCTTGTCATACCTCCATTGAAATGCGTTATTTGAATTTTTGTATTCTACTGGCTGCCGTATTGGGAAAGCCGTAAAATTAAATCGTGATGATATTAATTTCTCAACGAATTCAGTTATTGTACATGGGAAAGGTGATAGTGAGGGTGAATAAGATGAATGATTCAGTAAATATTTTAATAATTGAAGATGATGAGGATATTAATCGATTACTTTGTAATATTATCAGCAAAAACGGTTATACTCCTAAGCCCGCTTACTCTGGGACTGAGGCGATCATTTATTTAGAAAGTCAAAAATGGGATTTGGTCCTGCTTGATTTAATGCTTCCTGGTTTGTCTGGCGAAGAAATTCTAAGGAAAGTAACGAAAGAGAGTAATGTTCCTGTCATTATTATTTCTGCAAAGCTGGAAACACAAACAAAAATCGATGCTTTGAGGGCTGGGGCGGATGACTATATTACGAAACCTTTCGATATTGAAGAGGTTTCTGCCAGAATCGATTCTTGCTTAAGAAGATATCGACGTATGGCGGATATGCCAACAACCAATCAGATTCGCCATAAAGATCTTGTAATGGATACAGATGCAAAAAAAGTGTTTGTGAATGGGAAAGAGCTAAAATTAACAGCGCGTGAATATGAGATATTGTTTCTATTGATGTCCTCCCCCAAGAAGGTATTCACAAAAGCTAATTTGTTCGAGAGTGTTTGGAAAGAGGAATTCTACGGGGACGATAATACGATTAATGTTCATATGAGTAATTTAAGAAGGAAGCTCTCGAAAGCGAATCCGAATGAAGAGTATATCGAAACGATTTGGGGGATGGGATACCGACTTAAAACTTAAGGTTTTCTTAAGGTTTTTCTTAAGCTTTTCTTATGTTTTCCTTCTTATAGTAAAAGGGTGTTCAAATGAAAAAGAAGTTCAAGGATGCATAGCCTTGTTTAGGGAGGGAAAACGATATGAATGAATATGTTCTTAGAACTAACAATTTATCTAAGAAATATCATAATAAAATGGCTCTTAATAAAGTGAATTTATCGATAAAAAAGGGATCCATTTATGGTTTGATTGGGCAAAATGGGGCTGGAAAATCAACGTTAATTCGCCTCATAACTGGTCTTGCCTATCCGACAACTGGGACGATTGAGTTATTTGGAAAGAGCAATGAACGAGAGTTGGTCGAAGTAAGAAAACGAATCGGGACAATCATTGAGGGTCCTGCTTTATATCCGCATATGACGGCTTCTGAAAATTTAGAAGTACATCGGCTTTTAAAAGGGATACCTGGGAAGGAATGTATTGAAAAAACACTTGCTCTAGTAGGTTTACAGGATACAGGGAAAAAGAAAGTCAAGAATTTTTCTTTAGGGATGAAGCAGCGTCTTGGACTTGCCATCGCTTTATTGGGAGATCCTGAATTTTTGATTCTTGATGAGCCCATCAATGGATTAGATCCAATGGGAGTAGTCGAAATACGAGGATTATTAAAGAAGCTTAATCAAGAGTATGGAATTACGATCTTAATTTCAAGCCATATTTTAAGCGAACTTCATTTATTAGCAACCCATTATGGAATCATTCATAATGGGGAATTGTTAGAGCAGTTATCGGCAAAAGAACTAAATGAAAAATGCCAGCAATACTTGCATATTAAAGTAGATAATCCAAACAAAGCGGCAACCGTTATAGAAAGGCATTTTGCCACGCAAGATTTTGAAGTAATGCCAGACGGATCGATTAAGTTGTTTGCATATGTAGATTTACCAGGGGAAGTTTCAAAAGCCCTAACAAATGAGGGATTGGTTATCGAACAATTTATGCCAATGGGAGAAGATTTAGAAACCTACTTTACCAATCGCATCGGAGGTGTACAGCATGGGTAACCTTATGAAAACAGAATGGTATAAATTAAGAAAAGATCGATCTTTTTGGGTACTAACATTGTTCTTAATTGCTTTCGCTGTTCTGTATCCTCTTGATCAAATGCGATTATTTGAAGGAGTTTCTAACTTACCTAGTGGAAATGACTTCTATCGGGGTTACGTTCTTTCAATCAACGATCAAATAGTAAGGCTTTTTCCAGCTATTTTAGCGGGTTTCTTTATTGCAAGTGAATATTCGATGGGAACGATGAAAAATATCGCTTCTTCTGGCAATAGTAGAATACGAATTTATTTTGCTAAGTTGACTGTGTTTTCGATTGGATCCATCATAATTTTATTAATATTACCGATTTTAATGACGGGCGCTAGTGCTATTTATTCGGGTTTCAATATCATGCCTGAATGGACGTTTTTTTTCCAAACTATTGGATTAATTACGCTTTATGCAGCAGCCTTCGCCTCAATTATGGCGCTCTTTTCGGTCATTTTTACTGACAGTGGAAAGGCTATAGCATTTCTACTTTTGTTCTTTGGACTTATCGGGAGCTTGTTAGAGTTTTTAAGTGCTAAAGTTTCGTTTTTGGAACCTATCATTACTCATTCTATATTTATGTCACATGAATCAATATTAACCATTGATCAGATAGGTCATTGGAACGGTGATGATGTGTTAACTTTTATCGTTGTTCCAATCTTGACATTCCTAGTATTCGGGATTTTAGGAAGTTTCATTTTTAGAAAAAAGGAAATTAAGTAAGAGAGTGGGCGGGTGATGTATATGATTTATGTAACGATAGTATCTATTACGGTTTTATTATATGTTCTCACCCGTCTATATTTTTTAAAAAAGGAAATCAAAAGAGCAACTCGACAACTCAATGCATTAAACAAAAATAGTACAGAAAAGAAAATAGATATTCGCTATTTTGATAGAGATTTTGAGAAGCTGGCAGAGGAAATTAATAACCAAATTGATTTAACAAAGAAAGCAAAAGCAGAAAAGCGCATGACTGAAAATGAGTTAAAACAGGCGATATCATACATCTCACATGATATTCGCACCCCTATGACCTCGATATTGGGGTATATTCAATTGTTAGAATCAGATGAAATAACTCCAGAGATGAGAAAAGAATATACCCGTATCATTAAAAATGGTGCAATGAGATTAAAGGTTTTACTTGATGATTTTTTCGAACTCTCGATTATCGAACAAGCAGATTATCCAGTAAAAATGGAAATGATTAAATTAAATCATTTGATATTAGAGGTACTATTAGGATTTTACGAGGAATTTAATAAAAGAAATCTAGAGCCAACTATCAATATTCCAGATCATGATATCATCATTATGGCCGATCTATCTGCCGTTAAACGAGTCATAGAAAATTTAGTAGTAAATGCGATTAGACATTCAAGCGGAAATGTAACGATCCAGCTTGAAAAATTGAACACATCCGTTCAACTGACAATTAGTAACTCGGTTCACCAGTTAAGTGAACAAGATTTAGATCATATGTTTGACCGTTTTTATAAAGCAGACCAAACAAGGACTGGAAAAGGTACAGGCCTAGGTTTACCGATTGCGAAAAGTTTAATGGAAAAAATGAACGGGAGCCTTACTGCTGAGTTAAAGGAAAACCAATTATTTATGAAGTGTGAATGGAAATATTAATCGCGAATGAAACCAAACCATACTCTAGAGTTCTGGTCTGGATATCATATCCATACGAGTTCCACAAAATCTAAAAATAGCTAAGGGAAACGAATACTTATTAGAGGTCGATTTTTGATAACCCATTGATTAATTATTTTATAAATCAGTTGATGATTTTTTGGCAGAAGTATAATGCTTCTGTTTTTTATTTTTTTATATTCATAAAAAATTGCTCTAACTTATGATTGAATCAAATTCTTCAATATGTGAAGGATCTAAGCAAATTTGCATAATCGAAATAGAAGAATCTTATGTTTTGGTTTTATTGTAGATATTGATGCTCATACGTCTTTTCCTAAGAAAGAGCTTGACACTACATTAGATATAGTAATTAAACAAATACTATTTGTTACATATGGAAAGGTTTGCTTCAAAAATGTGGGCGAGAATCTAAAATTGAATCAATTTCAGAGCAGTTGTGTGTGACACCAACTAAAGTTAAAAAGCTCTAATGTAATGTTAAAATTAGTCACGATGCTTATAAAAAACATTACGATGTTCTGAAATTCGTTTAGATCCTGTTTTTACAGGGGCTTTTTTATTAAACTAAAGGACAGGTTAGTGAATGAAGGTTATTGAAAAATTATGTCGAACTAATGTAATACTTAAACATTTTAGTACATAACGAGTGTGGGTAAGGATGGTAAGAATGTTCGCTGACAGGTGCAAGAGTTAAAGATTCCACTGCTGTTGTTTGCACTGTTTTGTTGAGTCACTAACTGGCAGTTTATTGAAAATGGCACTATTTTAAATGACTTCGCTTGATGCCCAAATCCATTTTAGATTATAAGGGTGATTAAAAGTTTGAGATTTTCAAATATTGTACTATGATAAATTTAATTCCATTATTTGAGTTGAGCAATGGTATAGAGAGCAGTGTCCCTTGTTCTTACACAATTTACCTAAGGAGTGGTAGAGATGGCACGTGTTTTATTTATTAATGGTGGATCAGAAGGACATATCAATCCGACTATTGGAGTTGTGCAAGAGCTTATTTCGCGTGGAGAAGAGGTCGTGTACTTTACGATTGAAGCGTTTAGAGAGCGGATTGAGAAGACGGGAGCTACTGTACGAACATTTGACGGTCAAAAATTTTTAAAAGCCTTTCTTTCGGGTGGAAGAAATTATTTACTTGAAAGAATCAACGGTCTTTTACGTACGGCAGATATCGTCATACCTAGCGTTCTTGAACAGATCAAAGGGGAGCATTTTGATTACATCATCCACGACTCCATGTTTGGTTGTGGACGTTTACTTGCCCAAATCCTTAAGCTTCCCGCAATCAATTCTTGTACTTCTTTTGCGCAGACAAAAGCATCATTCGATAAAATGCTGGAGCAGCTTTCTAAAGAAATTCCTACAGAAATAGTTAAACCTATAGACGATGAATTTCAACACCTGACGGCCAAGGTGAAGGAAAAATATGGTGTAGAGATCCATTCTCCTTACGAAGTTTTTTGTAATCCTGCACCACTTACCATCGTTTATACAACTAGGGAGTTTCAACCTTTTGGAGAAACATTCGAGCAAACTTACAAATTTGTAGGTCCATCCATCTCTTCACGATTAATGGAAGAAAACTTCGATCTTACTGCAATAAAGGGGAAAAGCCCGATTTACATTTCACTGGGTACGGTCTTTAACCAAGCAATTGATTTCTATAAGCTTTGTTTTAAGGCATTTGGGAACACTGATCATACTGTTGTCATGTCTATTGGGAAACAAAATCAAATATCTGATTTGGGGGAGATTCCTAAAAACTTCATTGTAAAAAATTATGTTCCGCAAACTGAGGTGCTGAAATACAGTAAATTATTTATTACACATGGTGGAATGAACAGTACCAATGAAGGTCTCTATTATGGGGTTCCGCTAATTGTAATTCCACAAAGCGCGGATCAGCCGATCATTGCCGGGCAAGTTGCCAATATCGGAGCCGGTATTAAATTACAAATGCAAAGCTTGACTGCAAATCAACTACGTGAAGCTGCAGATCATGTGTTAAATCACCCATCTTTCCATCAGACTGTTGCAAATATTAGGGAATCCTTTCAAAAATCGGGTGGGTATCACCAAGCTGTTGATGAGATTTTCGAATTTAAAAGTCAGTATGGTATCTAAATAAAGAAATTTCACGGCTGCCATTATTGTTGACTTTTTCTTAGTGGTACAGCAACTTCTTTTAAAAGCTGGATTGTGAAATTTATACTTAAATTAACAGATGCTTTAGTTCAATAAGAACTTATAAAAATGAATAAACTTTTTCATAAAGAAGTTACTCGCTCCATTAAATAAGAACATGTATTGATTCACCTTTTTTCAAAGTGCCCTATTTTTTATATTAAGGTTGAACCTCTCGGGTAATATATCCGCGAGAGGTTGTTTTTAATTTTCGGATTTGTTCAAAAGAAAAGCGCATTTTATAGTCACTCATCCATATTTTGCAGGGTGATGCAGTAAAGGTGGGAACTGCAATGAAAGTTAATCCAAAAGAATTTTTGATGAATGATATAAGGCCTGCAATAGAAGAGGATGCAAAAATATTGTCTGCAATAAGATTGCAGATAGATGGTGAAACGGAAAATCTAGATAGAGAAAAGGGCGAGGCGTACATAGATGAATTAGGTTTTAAACAATTAATAAAAGATGATGCAGAAAGTAGCAACTTATTTTTAGTTGCGGAAGCTCATAAGAGGATAGTAGGTTTTTCCAGATGTGAAAGGAACAAGCTAAAAAGATTTTCTCATAAAGCTGAATTTGGTGTTTGTGTATTAAAAGAATATTGGGGATATGGAATAGGAAAAAATCTTCTAAAAGAATCGATTCATTGGGCTGACTCAAATGGAATTAAAAAAATAAACTTAAGTGTACTCGAAACCAATGACAAAGCTATAAAGCTATATAAAAAATATGGGTTTGAAGTAGAGGGGATTTTAAAAAAGGACAGAGTTCTATCAGACGGTAATTACTATAATACCATTTTAATGGGAAGGTTTAATGAATAGTAGTTAGAGGGCGATAAAATTTTAAAATGTATTGAACTAAACCAGCAAATAGAAGCCCAGTTTTATTCCATTAAAGGGCGCGATTGTTGAGAAACATAAGAAAAAATAATCAAACTTTTTTATAAAAACTAATCTTGAATCTGCTGGAGAAGAATCCATTTTGATCAATCTTTTTTCAAAATGGATTCTTTTTATTTATCGTAAAATGTGAGCTTACGAAGTGTTTTTGCTCATACTTTATTTTAAAGCTACAATTACTCGGCGTCTTTGGGATAGCCTATTTTTATACTGATGCAAGAAACCCATGAATTGCGTTTAATGGAACAGACAAGAATATTTGAAAAAATTATGAAATGTCCTTAATAATCGTGAAAAAATTCCGATATATATAGATGAAATAAATTGACATTTCTAAAAAAAGGAGGGTGTTTGAAATAAAAAAAATTATTGTTTCGTTGCTTGTTGTGTTTTTATTACCATTAATTGGAATATTAAGTTCTGCTAATGCTGCTGAAAACACGGACATGTCAAAGGTGACATTTAATGGTTCGCTAGAAAAAAAGAACCAAAAAAAGGATTATAAAAATCCGGAAGGGAATATTAAAGTATTAGAAAATAAAACTCGGCCGGTGTTAAAAAAGAATCTCGCAGCAGCTAAAAGCAATAACAGTGTATCATCGAATGCAGCTATACAAGCATTGAATGATTCTCCAAACAATGCAGCAGGTATTGAAATCGGTAATATTTATACAGACTATATAACAAAAGATGGACAACAAAAATGGTATCACTTTACTAATGAAACTTCCGGAAAATTGACGGTTATTTTGCAAACAGTTCAGTCGTCTTCTGTTGATTATGACTTACATCTTTTTAAACTAAATGAAGATACAATGACCTTAGACGAAGTAGCTAATTCGACTTATAATGCAGGATTAAATGAGCAACTGAGTCTAATAGGTGAAGAAGGTACCTATTACATGGTAGTCAACTCTGTTTCTGGTTCCGATCCAGATTCACCTTTTGCCTTTTTGGTGGAACGTTCTTCATCATACGATCAATATGAACCAGACGATAATATTTATCAGGCTTCAGCCTACATGAATAATATCTATCAAAACAAAACGATAGATAATAGCTATGATATGGACTGGGTAATACTTCAGGTTGATACAGAGAAAACGCTTACCGTGAATTTAAATAATCCAACATCTATAGATTACCAACTTGATATTTTTGACCTCTCATTAAATCCTTTAGCTGGCCTTGAAGATAATACTAATTATTCAATAGTTTTTCCCGCCGGAACTTATTTATTAAGAGTACAATCGAGATCTTGGGATTTTGACCCCAATCAAGAATATACGCTAGATATTCGAGAAAAGGCAGGAAAAGCAACATCTGTTGTAGTTTCAAATATTGATACGAATGATAATGTAGAAGGTTATATAAATTATGGTTATGGTTATAAGTGGAGAATACAAAATTTTATGAATATTGAAGGTCAACTTTTGGATGAAAATGGATTATCCGTGCCATATGCAAATGTTGAGGCAAGAATAACTACAGCATTAAATAATGAAGTTTATTATGCATCAAGTACTACTGATCGTAATGGTTATTTCACTATTTCATTTACATCTATACCACCAGCAGTAGGTAATTTTAGTTATGCTAACTATGCGAGCTACCACTATTTTGATATAATACCACTTGTTTTTCTATCTAATGGGCAAATCTTAAATTCAAACGAAGACTCGTTATACCATTTTGCTTATTCAATATATAGGCCACACTAAATAGGAGCATTCCTGTTAGAAGCTTTTTTGGGAACTTGAATAAAAAAGCCCTCTTGGTATGATTCGGGAGTGTCAATCTGATGAATTGCCCCCCTAATTTGAATACCAAGGAGGGTTATCATGGATTCTATCTCAAACAAGAAGATTAATTAAGTCACCGATCAAACGCTGATTGTTGGCATGGATATTGCGAAAAAAGCATTATGCTTGCTTTGTGGATGAGCGAGGGGGGGAAAGTCGTTTCCCGTTCCACAATCCAGAGAAGGATTTGAACAGTTATACCAGTGTGTCATGAAAGCGATGGAGGAATTCGGAAAAACCGAAGTGATCGTTGGCATCGAGCCAACAGGATACTATTGGCTGAACCTCGCCTATTTCCTTGAAGAAAAGGGGATTCCTCTTGTGATGACGAACCCGATGCACGTGAAGCGCCCAAAAGAGCTGGACGACAACCTTCTAACTAAGCATGACGTCAAAGATGCGCTCGTCATTGCCCGGTTAGTAACAGATGATTCAGCTACCCACGTATTCTCAAAGGGATGGAGGCTGAGCTGTGTGCAGGGGCGACGTTTCGATCGAAACTCGTGAAAGAGCAGAAGGCGGTTCAGAATCAAATGATTCGCTGGCTCGATCGGTATTTCCGGAATTTACGCAAGTCTTTCCGTCTTTCGGAAAAATGGTGCTCGCTGTGTTGGAACAGACGCCGTTTCCATCGGATCTGGCAGGGAAAGAGATTGAAGAAGTGCTGGCCCTTTATCGGCAAAGCGAGGGATTACAATCCCCTCAAAAGCCGAAAGCGAAGAAGCTCATGGAACTAGCCCAACACTCCATTGGCGTAACGGAAGGACAACGGCTGGCCCGTATCGAAATTGCCACGCTTGTCCGCTGATATCGCCAACTGGAAGAAGAAATCGAGGCACTGACAGAACAACTGATTGAACTTGCGCAAACATCTGTGGAATACGAATGGCTCAAAACGGTTCCGGGTTTGGGGGATGCGACCATCGTGGAACTGCTATCAGAGATCGGGAGTTTCTTGCATTATCAGGCTCCGCGGCAACTCGTCAAATTAGCGGGCCTGACACTGCGGAAACATTCCTCCGGCCAACACAAAGGGCAGAAACGGATCTCGAAGCGTGGAAGGAGGCGATTGCGCTCTCCTCTTCCGTACCATGATGTCGATGATACGTCATAACGAAGCGTTTTGCCAGCTTATTACACGATACGACCTGATAAACCCATTGCGCAAGAAGCAATCCATTGTGGTGTTATGTGGGAAATTACTGAAAGGTACTGCACGCGGTGTGTACGAAGCGCCAAGCGTTCGATGCGAAGCGAATGATGCGGGACATCTTTGGTCTCGAAACGCCAGCTTGATGCCTGCATGCCTTGCGATTCCCTAGACAATAAGGATGACACGGAGAAGCTGTCACGATATTCAACGTTCGACTTTAGGCCCCTAAAAGAGCTTGCCGGCCTCTATCTGATGACTAGACCGAACGAAGGAATATAGACACACTGATGCCAAGAAACATGGAAGGGTCCGTCATCATAAGTGATGCAGAGATCCAAGGTGCATCCCATACGCTTCCTCCCCACTACAACTAAATTTAATTAGTAGTGGTCGCGAAGCGTACCCATTCAATGTAATATATATATTTAGGAAATAATGTTAGAAACTGTGTCGAAAACATTTTTTTGACACCCCTAAAACGGCTACAACCATTGATATATCAACGTTTATAGAGGGAGTGATGAAATCTTGAACAATTCCGTTAGTTTCAATTATCATACTTTAAATTTTAAAAATGTTCAGCGTATCCCATTGAATCAAACAGCACTATCGGTCAAGATCAAGAATGCATCAAGTATAACGTTGGATAAACTGACACTTTCTGATGTCATCGGTAATGTAACAACATCTAATCAAAGGATAAAAGTTACTGAAGTGAAGGGTGAGGAACAGCAAAACTCCGATTACGACCAGTATTTCTCATCATTTTTTGAAAATCTAGAAGGGGTATCTGAAGAAGAAAAAAATCAACTATCTGGATTAGTACAAGCAGCATTAAAATATAATGGAGATTACTTTTCAAGTTGGACAAGTGATAAGGCCAGCATGTATTATCTACAGACTCAAGAAAAGTTGAATCTTATAGCTGATAACGTCGCGAGTGGTTCTATAAAGGATCAACTGAAGGCGATAACAAAACAGTACACGAGTGATAAATTAAAACAGATTGTGAATGCATCATTGGAAACCTATCAAATTATTTATGATCGGTTTAAGGGAAAAGGCGGCCCGTACAGTGAAATAGCCAATCAAATGAAAAATGCCATAGAAAAAATACAAAATGGCAATCACGCGGATCAAGTCTCACAACAACAATTAAGCCAGTTATTTTCCGGTTTAAACACAAATTCCTCTTTTCAAATCGGATATGAAAAAATTATGAGGGGATATAAAGAAATTGAGAAAGGTAAACTAGGGAAATACTGGAATAAATTCTCCGAGGCAGATGTGGACAAGACCATTAACATGCTAAGAGAGGATTGGAATGATTTTGTCAGTCAATTTCAAACGTTTGAACCGTATAGGATTTCAATTGATTCACAATCTAGGATTGATATGAAAATATAATGGGGGTTGGAGAGTCAGTTAGCGTAATAAAATAGATCGAAAGGGAGTTTTGGTTTTAAAAAAACCGAATACTCCCTTTTTTTCATGTTAATTTCAGGATCAAGTCCAAATGATTGTGTAAATTCCTCTTTGATAGAAAACATGGACCTGATGACTTGGCGCATGGTAGGTAAATCCGGCAAGTCTCCCTACTGGTCGTCTTCCCGGAAAATGATCCAAGGGGCTTTCCCGGCAGATCCTCGCTTCGCTCCGGCATTACATGTCCTCCTTAACATAGCGAAGAGGTTATCCTACTCTTTTCATCGCCGAAGCTTCTTGATTTATCGACCGGGTTCCTTGCTCTTTCGTTTTTTGCCACTGCCAATATTCGGACATATCCAAGTATTTATGTCCTGACATCCATTTTTCGTCGATTTCGATCAACACAGCACCAACGAGGCGATACACCGATTCCCAATTTGGAAAGATGCGGATTGTCCGTTCTCTACGGCCAATGTCTTTGTTCAGCCGTTCCACCCCATTGGTCGTGCGCAAGTGACGCCGATAACGGTCCGGATCGCCCAATATAGTGTGGCGTCTTCGAGGATTTGCAAGGCTTTTGGCGCCCATCTATCCATTTGGCCAGCACTTTGTTTCAATAACAGTCGGGTCGTTTGCTTATTGGGTGCATGAAGAACTTCGTGGATCTCCTCAAGCAAGGCATCCTCCATATACTTTGGTGCGGCATCGAGGATATTGCGAATAAAGTGCGTTTGGCATCGCTTGCCATGTCGTTCCTTGGAAATGCTTCTCCATGGCCTGTACCAGCCCGCCGTGTTGATCCGAGATGATCAAGTCCGATGTTTCAGTCATTCGAAAAATTCGCTCTTTATGAATCCTATAGCTTTCTTGATAATTATCAACGTATAACCAAAAGATTACTTCAAAACTTACTAATCAAGGTAAGAGGCATGCATTTTAAACAAGTCGCTTACGAAACCGGATTAGGGCATTCTACTGTCATTCGATTATTGATCAGCACTATTCTTATACGAATCAATCCCTTCCAACAATTTTAGCGATTGATGAATTTAAAGGGACAACAGAAAGAGGAAAATATCAATGTGTCGTTGGGGATCCAAGTCGTCAAAAAGTATATGACATAATCGAAAATCGGACGCTATCCAAACTAAGAGAATATGAAAACTTAATGGACTTCCTATATTGATTTATAAACCAATAGTTATATACCGTGAAGGATTGAAAAAGGTTTACCTTGGCGCATTTTTAGGCCGTTGCACTTTTTAATGCAACAGTCCAAAAAATGCGTTTTATTTTTTTACCTCCTTCCCAAGTACGCTCCTTCCTTTGCCTCACCCCATTATAGGCGCGTAAAGGGTCTTGCTCTCTTCGGACGGCTTGGGGAAGCCAAGTCGGTTAATGTAGATTATATGACTAGTTATAAGAGAGAAATGAACTTCCCATTCAGATCTTCGGAATAGGTGTTGAAAGTGTGGCCTCTTTTTTCGTTACTGGTGCCATCCCGCCCATTATGTTTCTAGTTTGTTTTACGCTAGGAGGCAGGCGATAAGCTATCTGATCTTGGACGTCTTGCATCATTCGTTTCCCATCAAACACCTGTTGCTTCGTACCAATCGTAAACAACACTTTCAACAGTTTGCCGCATAACACCACGATCGACTGCTTCTTTGCGCAGCGGATTCACCGCCTAGGTCGTATAGTACTCATGCAACGTACGAAACGCTTCATTGTGTCAGATCAGGGGCATTATCGCCCGGAACAGCAGGGCGCACAGCCGTTTTCGTCCTCGTTTTGGGGCTCCGTTTTTGTCCTTTGTGCTGGCCGGAGTTTTTTCCCTGAGCATCATGCCCACTAATTTGATCAATTGACGCTAGTTGCGATAAGAAGGCAAAGCTTCCAATCTTGGAACTTATTTATTAAACGAAAGCAACCGATTGATGAATAAATAAATAAATTCAGTTATTTATGATAGTAATTTGTTTGTTGACTGTTAAAATTTATCTTTTTGTATCCGATATAAAAAATAAATAATAATAAATAATAGCAATATTTTGAGAAAGTTGCTATTACATTGATAAAATTTAATATTTGTAGCTTTAGTTGTATTATCTTATCAAGACGTAAATCGTAAAAAGTCATAATCATCCATTCATTGATCATCCTCTTTTCAACATTCCTGCCATTTCAGTACGTGAATATTCAGAGTAATTATAGTTAAATCGCTTGAATTTTTAGCTCAAAGGAATAGTAAAACTATGATGATATAATTTTAGTTCCATAAAACATACCTCCGAAGTAGACATAATGTGATTCTAACATAACCATTAGGGTTATCTTTATTTTTGTGTCTACTTTAGAGGTATTATATCATCTTTGATATTGCCCTTTTTACAAACACTACAAAACAAATGATTTCATACGATAAGCACTACCTGGATGATCTTCTGGTAATAATCTGCTGCCATGATTAAATAGCTTTTCTCTTAACGTTCCTTGTTTGTATTCAGTCTTATATAAGCCTCTTTTTTGAAGTATAGGAACAACCAATTCAATAAAATCCTCTAGGCTAGAAGGTGTAACAAGATGATTAAGATTAAATCCATCCACACCTGAAGCTTCAAATCGATATTGAATGGCATCTGCTACTTCTTCTGGATTTCCTACAATGATAGACTCCCGATCTAATTGTTCAAGTTTTTTAAGTGCCTCACCTATCGAAAGTTTTTTAGATGCATCTTTCGTAAGAGAAGCCGCCTTATAATGACCGTGCTCTGTATTTTTAAATTCAAAAGGATCATTTAAATCCTTTTTTTCGTATTCTGCTAGATCGTAGCCACTTGCTCCACCAAATTGAGCTTTTGAAGCATCTGGACTCCACAAATGATTTAATTCTGTAAATTTTTGTTCTGCTTCTTCCGTTGTCTTTCCAACAATAACCGTTAAAAAAGCAAATACTTTGATATTATCTGGGTTACGGCCATACTTTTCAGCACGTCTTTTTATGTCATTTGTATAGTATTTAATTCTTTCTGGTGTAGGGCCACCAACAAAAACACACTCAGCATGCTTAGCTGCGAATTCTCTGCCTCTTTCTGAAGTACCTGCTTGATAGATTACCGGTGTACGTTGTGGAGATGGTTCACAAAGATGCGGGCCTTCGACGGAAAAAAACTTTCCTGAATGATTTATTTCATGTACTTTGTCTGGATCAATTAATGTACCACTCTGTTTATCTTCAATGAATGCATTCTCTTCCCAGCTGCCTTCCCAAAGTTTATATGTAACTTCTAGGAATTCGTCTGCAATATCGTAACGTTGGTCATGCTTGATCATTTCTTGAAGACCAAAATTTTTCGCGGCATTTGGTAAATAAGAAGTGACAACATTCCAAGCAATTCTTCCTTTCGTCAAATGGTCAAGAGTAGAAAAACGTCTTGCGGTACTAAAGGGATGTTCGTAAGTAGTACTAACTGTTAAAGCAAAGGACAAATGTTTCGTAACACTTGCCATAATAGGAATAACGAACGCCGCATCATTCACTGGAAACTGAAGGCCGTCACGTATAGAAGGAGCTTTACTTTGACGATATGTATCATATACTCCTAGTACATCCGCAAAAAAGACCGCATCAAACTTACCACGTTCCAAAAGTTTTGCCATCTTAATCCAATAATCGATATCCTTATATCCTCTTTGTCTCTTGCTTTCAGGATGTTTCCATAATCCGTGTGAATTATGCATAGCACTTGCCATTTCAAACGCATTTAAAATAATTTGTTTTGCCACACTCTCTTCCTCCCATTTTGTTAAAAATTATGGAATAAAGAACTGTTTTTGCATTTATTTAAACCAATCAGGCCATACATAACCTTTGTATTCTTCATCCTCTTTAATTAATTTTTTAAATTCCTTTGATTTATAAGCTGCAATGATATCTTTTACAAACTTAGCGTTTTTATCCTTTTTTCGTACTGTAACCCCATTTAAATAGTAAGAAGGCGTCTTTTCTAATGCGACTGCATCTTTCAATTTTAATCCAGATGAGATAGCAAAATTCCCATTGATAAAAGAGTAATCAACATCCCCAAGAGCTCGTGGAAGCTGTGCTGGTTCTAAAGGTTTTAGAACAATTTTTTTATTATATTTTTGAATATCCTTTTCTGATACTTTTGTCGGATCAATTCCTTTTTTTAGTTGAATCAATCCAAGTTGTTCAAGCATAGCAAGAGCTCGTGCCTGATTTATCGGCTCATTAGATAAAGCTATTGTCGTTCCATCCTTGATCTCGTCTAATGATTTATGTTTTTTGGAGTATACTCCGATAGGCGCGGTTGGGATTTTAATAACTTCATAAAGCTCCATATGTCGGGTTTTTGCAAAGTTCTTCATATAAATTTCATTTTGAAATACATTTGCGTCTATTGCACCTTGGTCTAAAGAGATATTAGGTTGAACATAATCGTTGAATTCAACTATTTCCACTTTATATCCTTTTTTCTCGAGATAAGGCTTTATGGCTTGCTTTATTTGATCACTATACGGTCCAGCAGTTGCTCCAAGTTTAATTGTCTTAGTCACTGAACTATTTGCTTTTTGAGTCAAGCTTGAGCATCCTGACAATATAAGAAATACTAGCGCAATAAACAAAAATGGTATTTTATATGCTTTCATTGTTCTTCCCCCTAAATGTGTAGTGCAAAATGGAAAATCTTGTTTTACATAAATGTCTTACTAAAAATAATAGATTTAATTGAAATTTTGTAATGCTTGTTTTGCGAGTAAAGAAATAACGGTATCATCCATTGGCGGATTATGAATTCCAGCTCTAACATCTCTATAGTATCGTTGCAGTGGGTTAGATTTTTGTAGACTTCTAGCTCCTACGATTCTCATCGCTAAATCAACGACTTTATTGGCACTGTTTACGGCAATATGTTTAGCTGCCGCTAATTCTCCGCTCATTTCCATGCGTTTTTCTGGGTATGTATCCCACCGATGTGCGACAAAATAAAGAGTATGTCTTGCTTTTAATAGCTCTAAATCCATCTCGCCAATTTTTCTTTGAACCTCTGGAACATCTTTGATTGGGCTAGACAGACTATTCGGTTGATATTCAGAAGCAAAGGAAATGGCATAATTTCTAGCTGCAATCGCAATCCCAAGAAAGCATGCTGGAACATGAAGTAACCATGCCCTCCCTATATTGCCTTTCGATGATTCCAATTGATCCAATTCCACCAGTGAATCTTCTGGTAATTCCACTGGATCCAGTACAAGATCATCACTCCGCGTGCCTCGCATTCCAATCATATCCCAATTTTCTTCGACTTTAACCCCATTAAGGCGATGGTCAACTAAAAAAGATCCGACTTTCCCCGATTCTTGAATGGTGGCTGTAACTAATGAATAATCAAGAGCTATTGCCATAGATGAAAAGGATTTCCTTCCTGTAATCACCCATTTGCCATTTCTTTTGATCGCTACCGTTTCAGGTTTTCCGCCTCTTGTAGGACTTCCCGTTCCATTCTCTGTTGCCAATCGATTAATTAGCACTTTATTTTGTACAATTTCATGACACAGCCACTTAAATTTTTCGCTATCCCATGTTTGTCTTTCCCTTAGATCATAAATAACGCTAAGATGCCAACCGATGCATAAAGCTGTGGAAGCATCTCCCTGACTTAATCGCTCTTGCATAAGAAGAAATTCATACAGTGAAATTTCTTCTCCACCATATTGCTTAGGAACAGTAAGTGATTGGTAATTACAATCTTTTAGCTTTTGAAAATTTTCAAATGGAAACCTTCCTTCTTTGTCTATATTGTCAGCTTTTTCGTAAAATCGTTCAGCAAGCTCTGATGCTTGATGTAAAAGAAATTCTTGGCGTTCATTTTGTACAAATTTTCTTGATAACTCATCAGATAAATAAGAGGGGTAAGTTTTTTTACTTACAATGCTCAAAATGATTTCTCCTTTCTGGTATTTTTTATAGGCGTATCAAAGAATTTTTTGTAAAACATCTACATGCATTCAAGAATCTACTCTTTTTATCATTTTGTCCTCCTATCCTTATAATTTAATTTTATAAATTCTATATGAATACTAGGATTAAAGGCGCTGTTATCTCATATAGATTTAAAAAATGAGCAAATAGATAACCCTCTTCCGATGAAGAGGGCAACTTTATAACGCTGACCTCTCATCTTTCAAGTCATCATATCAGATGACTTGTAGGATTTAGCACCTTGTCAAGCAATTTTGCTTGAAGGTTGCCGGGCTTCTTTGGGCCTAGTCCCTCCACCACTCTCGATAAGAGAAAATTAACTTAATATTCAGAGTTTTATCTAACAGTATATAGATGAATAAATATTATGTCAATGTTTTTTTATTTTATTTACTTTTTGGTCAGTTGATTGTTTGTTTGATTCTTTCTTCCGGATAATCTTCCTGAATGTCAATTAACTATTGAAGCTCTATAGCTCCCAATCAAGTTTGTTGATTTCATTGCAAAATAGCTGTTCTTCAGAAGACAAAATCAGTTTTTATGATGAAGTATCAAACATAAAGTAGTCCATAGTATTTTATAGGGGTGGTTAGAATGAGATTATATATTGATTCTGCAAATACAAAACAAATTCACGTTTATGTGAATATTTTCCGACTTCGGGTGTTACTACTAATGCTTCAATTATAGCCAAAGAAAATCAAACTTATTTAGATTTGTTAAAAGAAATTCGAACTATTTTAGGTAATGAAAAAGAACTGTTTGTTCAAGCTCTTGGCGATAAGGCTGAAGAAGTAGTGGCTGAGGCAGAATATATAATTGAACAAATTACTGGAAAAGTTATCATTAAAATTCCGGTTACTGATGAAGGTATTAAAACAACTAAAATATTAAAGGAAAAAGATCGATACATTAACGACAACGGTTTATACATCTTTTCAAGCTTATATTGCGGCTAGTGCAGGTGCATCTTTTCACTCCGTTTTCCTATGTTCGCATTTTTCATTCTGCGTTTCTAGCGGTGATCCAACTGTGGTTGTTCGTCATTTGTCATCCTTTTTTCTTCATGATTCATCCGCTCCTTGATTTACTTGTGTAGAGCAGTATAGACAAGGATCAGTGTCGGTTAAACATGTCGGAATTTCAAACTGAATTTATATAGAACTACCGATTTACTTTTTTTTAAAAAATTATATAATATCTATTAAGTTACGAAATGAAAAAAAGTTCTGTCAATTAAAAGAGAAATCCGTACCGACCAAAATACTAGCTAGTACTTGTATATGTATAAGTCGAGAGAATTCTTGGGAGTGATGTGAGAGTTCATTCAAGTAAATCGGGGTGATTGAAGCTTTATACTTATAAGAATGGCTACCATAAAGTTACCGTGAGATAATGGTAGAGTAGATTTTTACCATTATTTAAATCAAAGATGAGTTTCTTTATATTTTCATCGATTATTTCATTACGTATTCTGAGAAAAAGTGTAGAAATCTTGCAAAAAGCGGAATATTTCGGTTGACGCTAAATTCTTTGCCACGAAGATGGATTGGTATAGATCGGAGCTAACTGTGTTTATCGTCTAGTAGTTGAGTATTTAGAAAAGCAAAGGAGAGAGAGCAGATGAGCAAACGTGATAATCATGAAGAGTTGAACCTTGAAGGACTCCGAAACGAAACCTTGGTCGTACATGCTGATGATTGGGTAACCAATGATGGGGCAGTGGCTCCGCCGATTTATTACACAGCTACGTTTCGTGCCCATAATTCCAGTGAATTCGCAGAAATGGCGGGAACCCCTCGTCATCCGCGGTATTACACGCGTTATGGTAATCCAGTGCATGAGCGTGTAAAGAAAATTATGGCTGAGCTTGAAGGAACAGAAACCGCATTGGTCACTGGCTCTGGGATGGGTGCAATTGCTACGACCATTCTAGCTCTAGTCAGTGCAGGAGATCATGTGATTGCACAGACGCGGCACTATATGAGTACTGCTAAGATCATGGATGAGATGCTACCGCGATTTGGTGTTGAAGTGACTATCGTCGAACAGGCGGACATCAATGCCTTTGCTGAAGCGATACGTCCTAACACAAAGCTCATCATGGTGGAGACACCAGCTAATCCGACTTTGGTGTTGACGGATTTGGCTGCTGTGGTGGAGTTGGCGCGCCCGCATGGAATTATCGTCGTAGCCGATAACACGTTCGCATCGCCGATCAATCAGCGTCCTCACGATCTGGGAGTTGATGTAGTTATTCACAGCGCAACAAAATATTTGGGTGGACACCATGATTTGACAGCTGGTGTCATCTGCACCAGCGAGGAATTAGCTGAGCGTATTTGGCACACGCATATTTCAATTGGTTCGGTTCTCTCTCCAATGGATGCGTGGCTATTATTGCGTGGTCTGCGCACGCTTCCGATGCGGATTGAACGCATCAATGCCAATGCCTTAGCCTTGGCTGAGTTTTTGGAAAAGCAGCCACAGGTTGAGCGGGTGTATTATCCCGGTCTTCCTAGTCATCCACAACACGAGTTGGCAAAACGTCAGATGCGAGGTTTCGGAGCAGTAATTGCCTTTGCCATTAAAGGTGGATATGAAGAAACTCAGCGGTTCGTTTCTGCATTGAAACTGCCTCCTAACGCGGTGAGCCTGGGAGGAATCGATTCCCTTGTGGTACATACAGCCGCAATGTGGGAAGGAGTGATGACCGAGGAGCAGATGCGGACAGCTGGAATTCCGTCCAATTTCGTGAGATTCTCGGTCGGCATCGAGCATATCGATGACTTGAAAGCGGATGTGTTGCAGGCTCTTCAGGTAGTTTAACGCCGCATTAATTATCAGTGAAAATGTCCCTAAGCAAATCAGATTTATCATCAATACTATTGAACATCTTCGAAGATGCAGAGGAACATCTAGTAGATTATTAAAGAGATAATGATGATGTTGCAAAACTAGAATGAAAGCTCAAAATTATGCATAATTGCACATGGAATCAATAGCGATGAAACCGATACGCGTGGCTGTTCTAAGTCATCATTCTTTAACCAGTGAAATCATTTACTCACACGTGAAACCATAGAAAAGTGCGGAGCTTTGTTGACTCCATAAATACGACATTGAGTATGTTGACCAACTGACGCAAGAGCTCAATGGAAAATAGCAAACATTTCAACAGCGATTTTTTCGAAATAGGCGGACGACCTGTCACATAAAGTGCTTTTGGTAAAGAAAGTCGAGTGATATACTGAAATAAAGCCTGTAAAAGAGGATCCATTTTTCTAGACATTGTATGTTCAATGACAAAATTGGAATCATGATAGTGTTTACCCCTTGGGATTGTATTTTTTGGCTAGTGTATATGGTTGCCAAGGGGGATTTTTTATGCCCTATTATGCATTCATTATTCGTTTGGCAACAGGTTCAATGTGTAGAAGCCCATAATAAAGGTTTTTATTGGAATCAAAGCGAGAAGGAAAATCGGGAAAAAGTTGAATGAGCGGAAAAAGAGTTTGTTTTTCTTCCCTTTTGCTCTTTTTTCAGCCAGCAAGACTCTATACGCAAATAGAAAAATCAACGAATTTTATTGTGTTTTAAATGTTGGAAAAAAGCATAAGAGCAAGCGAGAAAATCGTTTGATGAAGATAGATCAGGAGATGAAATGGCCCTGCAACGTTATAAGAGTTTCATGTTGACAAAATACTAGAGTTTGCGGTATTATTATCTCGAATTAAAGATAATTTAATCCGAGATATTTTTGTAAGGATGCACTAACGAAAAATTGTTTGGTTCTTATGTGTGCTTATTAAACATAATAATTATAGAAACAAAGGATGAAACTGAGTCTGCTGTTTTCATTAAGAAGGATCAAGCCATCAAACATAAAAGTATAATTCGAGGCATCACTGATGTAAGTACAAACCTAATGAATTTTCTTCTAACCTAAGCATAAAAAGCGGATCGGGGAGAGTGTCGAAGCCTTTTCGCATGGATAGAAAAAACTTTTAAAAAGTATAACACTAAGCAAATGAACGGTCATCTTTCGTATAATATCTCGGATTCATTATATTTTAATTTGAAGTAATGGGGGCATAATCATGGAGAATTTTGAACAATTGGTAAAAGAACGCCGGTCTGCAAGTAACTTTCTTGAGAATCATCCGATCAGCACCAAAGAACTTGATGAGATTTTTGAGCTAGTCAAACTGGCTCCATCAGCTTTTAACTTACAGCACACAAACTATTTAGTTGTTCTTAATCCTGAGTTAAAAGAAGAAGTAAAAAAAGCAGCCTATGGACAACATAAAGTGTCTACGGCTTCAGCTGTCATTGTGGTTTTAGGTGATAAAAAAGCCTATCGAGAAGCTGCCCGCATTTACGAAGGTCTTCTTTTGCTCGGAGTTCTAAATAAACAAGAATTCGATCAAATGGTACAAGATACGGTGTCATTTTACGAAAGCAGAGGCGAAGCTTTCCAACGGGATGAGGCCATTCGGAATGCCTCTTTATCTGCGATGTTATTTATGATGGCCGCAAAAAGTAAAGGTTGGGATACCTGCCCAATGATTGGATTTGATCCGGAGCATTTAAAGCAAGTATTAAACATCTCTGACCAGTATGAGCCGGTGCTGATGATTACATTAGGAAAAGAAAAAGTTCAAAGCAGAAAACCAAGGGGGTACCGCAAACCAGTTGCTGAATTCGTCACTTATTTATAAAAATAGCTTAAAAACATCTTTAGGAGGGATACAAACATGATGAATATCGGTTTATTAATGATTCGCTTAGTGATTGGATTAACATTTATGGGACACGGGGCGCAAAAATTATTTGGTTGGTTTGGTGGTCATGGATTAAAAGGGACAGGTGGCTGGCTGGAGTCGATTGGCATAAAACCAGGCGTAACGATGGCGCTTTTAGCAGGATTAGGAGAATTTGTTGGGGGAGCTCTATTCGCAGCAGGTTTCCTTACTCCAGTAGCTAGCGCTTTGATTGTCATTACAATGCTCGTTGCTATTGTAAAAGTTCATGGTCCTAATGGGTACTGGATTACGCAAAATGGATTTGAATATAACTTAATATTATTGGTTGTAGCTATTGGTGTTGCTCTTATTGGACCTGGACAATACGCGCTTGATGCAATTCTCTAGTTAAGAAGTAAAAAGATATAAGTCAAGTACGGAGACAATGAAAAATATTTATTTCCTACAAAAACTCGTTTAGGGATTGAAGGGGAATCAGAAGCAATTCTGACTACCTTCAGTCCTTTTTTATTTGCATAAAAGCGGGAAGGGAAAATCGAGAGAATACGCTTGGTACACAGGGAATGAAAGGAATGGAAAGGAGGGAGCTGTATCCCTCCCATTTATTTTATTACCTATATTTTTCAAAACTTATGTTGACCCTCACGTAACGTGATACTTTATAGTGAATATTGAAGGGAGGTATAAGTAGCTTATTAAACATCTATAAAAATGTATGAAATAATGTAAATATCTCCTGTTATTGGACATGAAGAGATGGATGTTTGTTCCCCATCTTTTCAATCATCACCGATCTTATGCTAAAAAATCATCTTCCTATTCCTCATGTAAAAAGGAAATGAAGAAGATTTAGCGAATATATGTTCTGGAAGATCGAAACATAGGGGGACGGCAAGGGGATGAAAATGGTTCGGGTGATGAAAATCGTTTCTAATGACGAATCACAACTTCGTTTGTTGGATGAGTTGATGCGCGTTTTTTGTTCAGCGAAGCGATATGCATTCAACCGTTTGCTAGAGGGAAGGAACACAAAAGAAATCATCAAGCACCTTCCGCACCAATTCCCGCTCAACAAACGGTATGCCGAAGACGCGGTCTTGCTTGCTCAATCACTGATTACTTCTCAACGTGAGTTACTTCCCATGCGGCTAGAGGATGTGCAGGCGAAAATCGAAAAAACAGTGAAGAAAATAGATGAATACCAATACGGACGAAAAACACCGAAGAACATCGATCTTCAAACGTGTTTAGACGGATTACACCGACGATTAGAAAAACTGAAATCCAAAGAAGATGAGCTGCAGCGACATCTCGACCAAGGAACGGTTCCAAGCGTGATTTTTGGCGGAAAACAACACTTTTATAAGCGCTTGAAAGGAAACATCACGAACGAAGAATGGAAAGATTTGCGAACGAATCAGTTGTACGCAAGAGGCGATAAAAGCAAGAAAGGAAATTTAAATATTCGCCTGGTGTATGACGATAACACGTATGAATGTTATGTGGAAATCGCGAATCCGCTTGGACAACCAAAAGGGAAACACGCTCCCCGCTTGAGGTTACCTGTGTCTGTTCCTGAAAAATATGAAGATGAAATCATCAATCTCGTCATGGGGGAACAAGTCGGAGTGAATGCAAAAGGCAAGCCGATGATCCAATATCAACCATATACCGTCGAAATCAAACGCAAGAACGGGGAATATTATGTCCATCTCATCTATGAAGAAGAGGTATATGGCAGAGAACTGACCTACGATGAACCGATTCAAGGGGAACGAATCGCTGGAATTGACATCAATATTGACCGTATCGCCGTAAGTATCATTTCGAAACAAGGAAACTTTCTCCAATCAAAAGTGTTTTACTGTCATGAACTGGAATACGTAAGAGCGAATAAACGAAACAACATCGTTGGAGAAACAGTACGAGATGTGTATAACTGGCTGCTTCAAGAGAATGTTGGGGCAGTGGTCATCGAAAACATTCAACTGAGACAGCAACATGATACGGACAAGAAATTTAACCGCTTCACTCACCATTTCAAAAAGAAAAAACTGACTGACACCATCATTCGCCGGGGGTTACGGCTTGGCTTTCGTATCAAAAAGGTGAATCCAGCGTATACAAGTGTCATCGGACGTTTTAAGTATATGAAGAAATACGGTTTATCCGTCCATGAAAGTGCCGCTTTTGTGATTGGTAGACGAGGATTAGGTTACAATGAACGATTGCCAAAAGAACTCATTGACACCATAAAAAAGAAAGTGAAACACCATTGATTGCCATGTTAGGGTCAATGGAAGAATCCTACAAGCAATCGAACAGCGGAACGAAACAACGACAATATCTAGGTATGATGCTGAAAAAGATAGAGAACTTCAAAGAGGAACATGAGTGGTCATTATGGAACATATTGCACAAATGTTGTTGGCTGAACCAGTATCAAATTCAACTAAAGGAGGTGTAGACCTAGTTACTAAAATCGTTGTCGTGTACTGACCGATGGAAGGAATGGTGCACGACAGGTGCTGTCGCTAACAGCGATCCACGGGCTGTCTTTCACAGCAGGTGAATGACAAGGGAAATCCCTTCCTGATGGAACTCAGGTGTTTCCTGAGCGGCAAGCGATGTTTCCTGGTTCCATCGCGGTGGATCGATTTTTATAGATGTTAGTAACCAGGTCAAAACGATGGCAATGAAAGTGAAAGAAGTGGCAGATTTAGTTGGCATTAGTGTGCGCACACTGCATTATTATGATGAAATCGGGTTATTAACCCCAGATGAGATAACCGAATCCGGCTATCGCCTTTACTCCGATGATAATCTTGAGATGTTACAACAAATCTTATTTTTTAAAGAACTTGGCTTCCCTTTAAAGAAAATTAAAGAAATTATCAATAGTCCTTCGTTTGATCGACATGAGGCGTTGGTGCTGCAGCGAAAAATGTTGCTTGAGAAACGCAGGCGGCTCGACAAAGTGATTGCTACGATTGATAAGACCATTCAGCATATGAAAGGAGAAATTCAAATGACGAACAAAGAGAAATTTGAAGGTTTTGACTTTAGTCATAATCCATACGAGCAAGAAGCGCGTGAACGTTGGGGAGATGAAGCTGTCGACAAAGCAAACGCTAAAATCGGGAGCATGTCTAAAGATGAACAAGAAGCTATGGCTAAAGCAATGAATTCGATCTATCAAAAACTTGCGGCCCTTCGTAATGGATCGCCTGAATCAGAAGAGGCGCAAGCAGCAATTAAAGAATGGTATGATTTTTTGAACAATAACTTTGGTAATTACTCACTTGAAGCATTCAAAGGATTAGGTCAAATGTACGTGGATGATGAACGCTTCACCAAAAACATCGATCAATTTGGTGAAGGCTTAGCGAAATTTATGCGCGATGCCATGGCAGTCTTTGCGGATAAAAACAAAAATTAATGTGAACAAAAGCAGGGCATTTGCCCTGCTTTTGTTGTTATATCCTTTTTCCTGCTCAAAAGGATCACCTTTATTTAAAGCCTTGGGAGAGCGGGGAGAATTAACGGTTGTTTTGTTGAAAAGGCAGAGATGAATTTTTAGCAAAAAAAGTCAAGATTTCCTTTTCCATGTTTAGTACTCTATAAGCAAAGGAGGTGCGGACGGTGAATTACCAACAAATATTACAGAAAGCCATTAGTTATATTGAGGATAACTTGCATGAGCCTCTGACATTGGAAAGTGTGGCTTTTTACACAGGTTTCTCCAAGTATCATTTTCTTAGAATTTTTCGGAAGGAAACTGGGATGACAGTTGGCGATTACGTGCGAATTAGAAGGTTAGCTAGCGCTGCCAGTATGCTGCTTTATACCGATGAACCGATTATTAATATCGCTTATCATTTTCGCTTTGGAACGCAAGAATCTTTTACAAGAGCTTTTAAGAAAGTTTATCATATGCCGCCGGGCCAATACCGCCGAATTATGAACTCAATTATTGATAAAAATGGAGGAAAGAAGATGAAACAACAGCAAAAAATGAAGGGATGGTTTTTGAGCGGAAGCCATCCATTCAATTATGAAATGGGGATTGATACGAAAGTCGTCCATCAAGGAAAATGCTCAGGCTATTTAAAATCTGTAACGGTTCAAACAGCCGATGAATTCGCTACGATGATGCAACAGTTCAAAGCAGACAAATTTTTAGGGAAACGAGTAAAGATCTCCGCTTTTGTTAAAACGAAAAATATGAACGGCTTTTGCAGCTTATGGATGAGAGTTGATAACGTCCTGCATGATGTTCTTCAATTCGATAATATGAGCGACCGGCCAATTGTAAAAGATACGAATTGGAATTTATACTCCATCGTTCTTGATGTTCCGGAAAATAGCGCTCTTATCTCTTTTGGCGTTCTGCTCTCTGGCAAGGGACATGTTTGGGTCGATCAATTTAAGTTTGAGGAAGTGGATAAAAGTGTACCGACTACAAATCTCGAAATAGCCTATGATGTTCTTGATGAACCGGTAAACTTATCTTTCGAAGAGGAGTGATTTTTCATTTAGTGAATCGTGAATCAAAGAGATGAAAAGATTTTTCAGCATGAACATATGTAGGCAATACCAACGGTTGAATAATAAATATGAAAATAATTCGTTTTGATATAAATTGGAATAATTTTCTTGAAATTGTAAAACGGTCATTATATAATAAGGATGAACCTATCTTGTAATACAAGATAGTTTTTGTTTCAATAGCTATCTTGTATTACAAGGTATATAAGGAGTATGATGATATGTCACTGCGAAGCCAACTGTTAAAAGGGATTCTGGAAGGTTGTATCTTATCCATTATTGATAAAGAAGATGTTTATGGTTATGAACTATCTTTAAAGCTGCAGCAGTTTGGATTAGATGATGTCAGCGAAGGGTCCATTTATCCGATTTTGTTAAGATTGCAAAAGGGAAAGTTCATTCAAGGGGAAATGCGCGACTCACCAGCTGGGCCGAAGCGGAAATATTATCGTCTTACTAAGCAGGGAAAGGAAGCGCTGCAGGAGTTCATCAGGGAATGGGAAAGCATTAAAGAGCCTGTCGAAACGATTTTACGCGGGAGGAATGAAGATGAATGCTAAAGATTTGATTCAGCTCAATAATGAAAAGCGAAAGCAATTAAATCAGCATAATGAAGAATATTATAGCAAAATGCTCATTTATATTCGTTCTCATCTGACCCTTTCTGAACAGCAAAGTGAAGAACTGTTGATGGAGCTGTTGGACCATCTGCTTGAGGCTCAAAACAAAGGGAAGACAGCAGAAGAAGTATTCGGAGAGGATCCAAAGGAATATTGTGATGAGTTAATCCGCCAATTGCCGAAAGAAAAACGAATGAGTGCTGCTTTTTTTATCGGTTACTTGATTTTTCAATTAGCCGGTTGGGCGGCACTTGTAAAAGGTGGAATTGAAATGATTGTGGAGTTTTTTACTGACTTGGATCATGCCTTCTACCTTGGGACAGCTGTCATCATCTTTCTTATCGAAGCTATCATTCTCTTATTCGTGGTGGCTGCCATTATGTTTTGGCAAAAACGTTCGGCTTTTGAAACGTCTAATAAAGTAAAAGATTTTTTCATTGCAAGTTTAGTAGGTTCTATCGTCACTTTAAGCTTCATTTTGGTTCAAAGATGGGTTCCTGAATTTGGGTATCGGATTGAAGCTGGCGGGGTTGTATTTTTCATTTTAGGTTTAATGATCTTAGCTGTTTCTAAATGGGTGAATAAAAGATTTCGAATCACGACATAAATTTCGTTTAAGTGTATTTATTTGGATTTAGTAGCACGATCGGATACAATGTGGGAATAGAGAAAGGAGATTTGAACTAATTAGTTTAGAATTTTTCATCTATTTCAGATAAAAAATGAGGTGTGAACATGAAGATTGAAGTTTGGTCTGATTTTGTCTGTCCTTTTTGCTATATCGGGAAGCGGCGTTTAGAAAAAGCTTTGGAACAATTTCCGCAAAAAGATCAAGTAGAAGTAGTTTTTCGAAGCTTTGAGCTGGACACGAATGCGAAAAAAAGTTATGATATGACGATTCATGAAATCATTGCGAAAAAGTATGGGATCACGATTGAGCAAGCAAAGAAGGCAAATGAAGATATTGCCAGACAAGCGGAAGCGGTTGGTTTGACATTTCGTTTTGAATCGATGCTTCCGACTAACACGTTTGATGCCCACCGTCTCGCTAAATATGCAGATGAACATGGAAAGCTTTTGGAGATGGCAGAACGGTTGCTGAAAGCTTATTTTACCGATTCGAAACATATTAGCGATCATGCTGTATTGGCAGAGCTGGCTTCGGAGATTGGGCTGGACCGTGAAGAAGTGAAACATGTTCTTGAAAGCAACCGATATTCCGAAGAAGTGAGAAAAGATGAAGAGGAAGCTGCTCAATTAGGAATCCGCGGAGTTCCGTTTTTTGTCATCAACCGCAAATATGCGATTTCTGGAGCGCAGCCAACCGAGATTTTCCTTCAGGCGCTTGAAAAAGTGTGGGAAGAAGAAAATAGCGCAACGCTTTTGGAAGGCTTAACGCCGGAAGATGACGACAACCAGTGCGCCAACGGAAATTGCCGAATATAATACAAAAAGAAAAGATATGATAAAGGTAATGCTTTTCGTCTGAATGTCGGATTCCAGAATAAGACATATCGACAGCACCTTTGGATTTTATCAATAGAACTTCAGGAAACCGCCTAAATTTTTAAGGCGGTTTTTTACTTTGCGGTATGGAGAGAAGTTTCCTTGCCTCATAAATTTTTGTGCGCAATGTATATGAGAGCATAAACAGGAAGCAGGAGAATTCCGCAGGACTTTCAATCCTTTTTAGTTTACCTAGAATAGTCGAGAGCGGATTTCAAAAGTAGGAAAAGGTGCAAAAGACATATATGAGATTTTATCGTTCTCTAAGAATTAATAATGTGTTTAGCTATCGAGCGCCTTACATGTAACAAAAAGGGATTGATAAAAAATTTTTGTAATTATCAATAGGAGTATTTAAGCTATACATCGAATAATTAAACGACTGGTTTTAAACATCACTTCGCGATTTGAATCGTGTTTTTCTATGTAAAATGAAATCGTTTTTTTGTAAATGTTGGGCGGACATAAAGGGCTAATATGCTTTGTAAAGTAGTTTTAACGTAGGAGGGGTAAACATGGGCGAACAAGAAATACATAGAAAATATTACAAGCAGATACTTGAGACGTTTGAAAACGAGCCCTATGCCCAGCACTTAGGAATTAAGCTCATAGAGCTAGGAGAGGGAACTGCGACTGCCGAGCTGGATGTGAAGGATTATATGTTGAATACCCATGGAACTGTACATGGAGCCATTATATTTGCTTTAGCTGATTATGTGTTCGCAGCAGCATGTAATTCTTATGGGAAAACCTCGGTGGGTCTGTCTACAACTGTGAATTTTATGGCTCCCGGTATGAAGGGATCTCGCTTGAGAGCAACCGCTACAGAAGAGAAACGAAATTATCGTACGGCATGGTATAAAATTCGTGTAGAAAGTGAGCAAACCCTTATAGCTACCATGGAGGCGTTGTGTTATCGCAAGGATCAATATTTTATACCAGTGGAAGAGAAGGGAAAATAACAGATACATAGTTGGTCAACGATCGTTCAATAACTCGAAAGCACTTAAATTTTGTTTTAAAATTGAAGACTAGTTTTGAAAATCAATCGCGCAGAAAAGATGGAAAAGGATCATACTCATCCAGAATTTTTGACAAGATTCTTGTAGGGAAAGTGCTATAATACAATCAGCAATAGCAGAAGTTCAAGGGTGGTCGGCTTGCCCCTATTTCCTTTTGAAGGGGGGTGAGCGTATAACAGTATACGAATCCCTGTCTCTTATGATTTCTTTCGGGATGCTAGTGATAGCGATACTGTCATTTAACCGTAAAAATAAAAAATAGACCTCCCTTGAACCGCCAATTCTACCAGGATGAGGTCTATTTTTCAAATAGGCTGACTCCTTTGAGTCTGCTATTGCAAGGACCGAAGGTGTTGCCGCACTTTCGGTCTCTTTTTTATTAGTATGTGCAATCTATCCGTATGATACCATATTTTTTTATTAGCGAAAAGACGGGGAATTAGTCAAGCTATTCGGCTTTACTCTTTAGCTGAAAAAAATTATTAACAGAAGGATGAATGGCTATTGATAAAAAAGGAAGGAAAATCAGGATCAGAGAAATATATAATCGAGCTGCCGAAGTGTGGGGGGAGGATGGTGAAACAAAGATATAAGTTGCCAGCCATGATGGTCAATGTCGAAGTAATAGACCTAACAGCTATTACAACTTTGAATGTGCAGGATGGACAATACAAGAAACGCCTTTGGACTTATACGAAGGTGCATAGCAGTTTCATTTGATTCGCTTGAGGAGAGGATAAAATGGAAAAGAAGATAGTCTCAAATCGATTTAAAAGTTTTGCTGTTAGAGAATGTAAAGGAGTGAGTGATTTATATGAGCATTTGGCCCTGAACGTTGCTGAAGATGATGAACTGCTTGAAATTGCGTCATACGCTCGCCCCGGCCAATCTGTTCCGAATTTGCTGTTTGGTGCTGTACAATATTTGTTGCTAAAAGGGAAAGAACACGAGTTGCGGGAGTACTACGGAAGTATTGTTAAAAACCCAAAAGATTTTAAGCAATCATTTCCTTATTTTCGTGATTTTTGCCTGCTGTATAGGAAGGAAATAATTTCCGTATTAAAAAACAAGTTCGTTCAGACAAATGAAGTAAGACGTTGCGCGTATCTGTATCCAAGTTTTTGTTTCATTTATCATCTGGTAAAGCAGCCTTTATCGTTGATTGAAATTGGAACAAGTGCCGGTTTGCAACTGATATGGGATCAATATTGTTATTCATACGGTTCTCATGAAAAGTATGGAAATATAAACTCAACGGTTCACATTACATCAGAAATCAAAGGAGAATGTAGACCATTCCTGTTACCGCAAAGCCCTCCGGTTGTTTCTAGGGTTGGAATTGATTTGCATATCAATCATCTATCCAATCGAGAAGATTATTTATGGCTCCAAGCGCTTATTTGGCCGGAGCATAGGGAACGAATGGAACTGTTTGAACAAGCTGCACACTGTTTAAAAAAGCAACCTATTCACCTCATCGAAGGAGATGGGATAGAGTTGCTTCCTGAAATTGCAAGGCAAATTCCTGAAAACACATCCATATGCATCTTCCATACCCATGTCGCCAACCAAATACCGAACGATGCGAAATACATGTTAGTGGAACATATTAAAGAACTGGGGAAAACGAGAGATGTGTTCCATTTGTATAATAATATGTGGGATTTCAAGCTCCATCTTGATTATTTCATCGATGGAAGAGAATACAATGAAATCGTAGCAGAAACGGACGGACATGCTCGCTGGTTTCGCTGGGAGCTCGGCGAAAATAAAGGTTCTTTGGAAGCGTGATGAAATAGGACAATGTTTCGTGGGCCCCTTTTGTGAAAATAAAAAAGGGAAGCTATAACCAAGCTTCCCTAGTAGTTAAAAACTAAGCGCATTATTTTTCTTCTGTTGTCTCTTCGCGATGATTGTAGTCGTATTTTGTACGGTCGACCGGTTTAAATCCTTTTGGCGTGTAAAAACGCAATAAATCTCCGTATACGACTTTGTCAGAAAGGTTTAGTTTTGTTCGTACGATTTGTTCATCGCGTTTAATTTCATCATTTTTCTTAATCGGATTGCCTGTTTTCGAATCATAATATTTTCCGTTGATCGCAGTAACCGTCGGTGTGACAAAATCCCCATTACGAAACGCGACGATTTGTTGATGTTCTGGTGACAAGAGGTCTGTACCAAACTGAATATAGTTTTTCGTATCAATTCCTAGTAGATGGAGTAGTGTTGGTAGCACATCGATTTCTCCACCATATTGATGCATAATTCCGCCTTTGACACCAGGAACACGAATGAATAATGGTACACGCTGCAATTGAGCATGTTCGAACGGTGTGATTTCTTTTCCAATAATTTGCGACATTGCTTGATTGTGATTATCAGAAATACCGTAGTGATCGCCATATAAAATGATAATCGAACGATCATATAAACCAGATTGTTTCAAATAATCGAAGAACTGTTTCACAGCCTCATCTAAGTACCGTGCTGTTTGGAAATAACGGTCTACAGATCCATCGCCCGTATCAGCTGGTTCGATCGTTGCATCTTCCTGATCAATTGGATAAGGGAAATGGTTCGATAAGGTAATAAACTTCACATAAAACGGTTCTTTTAACGTTTCTAACAATGGAATCGATTCTTTAAAGAACGGTTTGTCTTTTAATCCATAGTTTAATACATCTTTTGAATTCATATCATAATAACTTGCGTCAAAGAAATGGTCAAATCCAAAAGATTTATAAATTTCATCGCGATTCCAGAATGTTTTATAGTTGCCGTGGAAGACGGCTGATGTATACCCCTGCTGTCCTAAGATTGCTGGAGCTGCTTGGTATGTGTTTTGTCCTTTCGTTGTAAATACAGATCCTTGTGGTAATCCAAACAAGGAGTTTTCTAACATAAATTCTGCATCGGACGTTTTTCCTTGTCCGGTTTGATGGAAGAAGTTATCAAAGTAAAACGTGTTTTTATCACGAGTCAATGAATTTAAAAACGGTGTTACTTCTTGACCGTGCAGCTTATAGTTAATCAAAAAGTTTTGGAACGATTCCAAATGGATATAGATGACGTTCATTCCTTTCCCTTTGCCAAAGTAAGCAGGGTTTGGTTTTGCATACGTTGCTTGTACATGGTTGAGAACCGTAGTAATATCGTTCTTATTGGCAAAGGCGCGTTGTGTCGACGATTTCATACTTTGAACGGCATCGTAAATCAAATAGTTATAAACTCCTAAATATTTCACAATATAGTTACGGTCAAATGTTCTTGTTAATAATTGCGGGCGGTCTACCTCTGCCAAAGCTAAGTTTGTACTAAAAAGAAAAATAGCAATGGCAAACACAAGATTAACTTTATGACGTCCTAAAGGAGTAGACTTTAGTTGTACTCGCTTCGTGACGACGAATGCAATTAAAATGATAGTATCTAAGAAATAGAGAAAATCATATCCTTTTAACAACTCCAAAATACTTCCGCCCAAATCACCGAAATTGTTTGTTTGCGTAAGAGTTGGGAACGTAATAAAGTCACTAAAGAATCGGTAATACACAATATTAGCATACAAGATAAAGGATAGAATAAAATCTAAAACAATGAGCCAAATATAAGGCTTTCTCCCTTTCGCTAACAGAGCTAGACCGAAAAAGAGAATAGCAGAGCTAACCGGGTTAATGAATAACAAAAATTTTTGCATGGAATTACTAATTCCTAAGTTAAACTCAACCCGATAAGCGGCATACGTCTTCATCCAAAATAAAAACACGGCTAAGATAAAAAAACCAAAATGCCCGTTAAACGCATGCTGACTCTTTTCTATTATTTTTTTTATCCCCTTCATTTCCAATTCGACCCCTGTTTTTTAGTGTTTTTTATAAAAGAAGCGTTCATGCTATATATCTACAAAACGACTGTTACTCGACTATTCCATTGAAGAAGTATCGATACGTAAAGCGTAATCAGCAAGGAGTACATCACTGTCTTCTTACAGTCAATAACCGTTCTCCATGTAAAGTAGCATAATACATTATTCAGTGATTCGTCAAATGAATCGTCTCATTTTCTATTTATTACTAATTATTTAATGTTGGAACTGGGATTTGTATGAACATTTATGTTCTATTTTGTTATATTATAAACATCGCGTTACATATTGATTATTTTACGAATAACATGCTTCGTTTTATTCCTATTATTTTATAAAAAGTGGACTTGTTGTTGGAGTTTAGGGAGGGGAACGAAATCCCTATTTACGAAGGACGATAAGATGGCTAAACTAAAATAGGTACGAGATGAATTACTTCCGTGACAAGTTAGGAGGCAAACATGCAAGAGTGGATCACAGAATTTATGAATAAATTTGGATATATCGATATTTTTTCATAATGGTTTTGGAGAATGTGTTCCATTGCTTCCGTCTGAAGTGAGTCTTATGTTCGGAGGGTTTATGACGACGTATCTTGCTTTAACTGTTTCGGGAGATGTGGCATCGGCGACAGCGGGAGCCGTGAAAGGGGAGAGCGACCTTTATGGTATTGGTTTTCTTCTCAAAAATGGAAGAAAATCATTGATCGCAGAGGGTATATTGTTCGGGTGAAAAAAGAGGATATTCAAAAAGCGAATTCTTGGCTTCATCAATTGGATATTGGACGGTTCTTTTTTGCCGAATGATTTCATTAGTTTTAATTTTTATCCCTGCGCAAGATGGTGGATGGCTGTTTTTGCTTTATTACGAACATCGGAACACTGCTATGGAATGCCATTCATTGTTTTTCAGCGGGAGCTGCATTAGGAGAATCGTGGGAGAAAATTACACGCTTTATGGAGGTTACTCGAATATTGTATATGCGATCATTGGCTTAGGAGCTGTGATTTTCCTCGTTTTATTTATTTTATCCGCCTTATCCGCCGAAAAACAACATCTTAAAAAATTAAGAGAAAGTAGTGGTAGATGATGGATATAATAACAATCATAAAAGCAATTATTTTAGGAATGGTAGAGGGATTAACAGAATTTGCCCCTGTTTCATCAACGGGGCATATGATTATCGTTGATGATATGTGGCTTCAATCGGAGCATTTTTTAACGAAGCATGTAGCTAATACGTTTAAAGTTGTAATTCAGCTCGGTTCGATTTTAGCGGTGGTGATTGTGTTTAAAGATCGTTTTATCGATCTGCTAGGGTTGCGAAGACACCGTAACGACTCGGCATCTCGCCTTAAGCTAACACAAGTCATTGTCGGATTAATTCCTGCCGGCGTGTTAGGGGTGCTGTTTGAAGATTATATTGATGAACATTTATTTTCAACCGCTACAGTGTTAATTGGTTTGGTAGTTGGCGCGATCTTTATGATCGTAGCGGACCTGTTCGGTTCCAAAAATCCAAAAGCACAAACCGTTGACCAGATTACATATAAGCAAGCGTTCATCGTTGGGCTTGCTCAATGTCTTTCTCTATGGCCGGGATTTTCCCGCTCAGGTTCGACGATTTCGGGTGGCGTATTGGCAGGAATGAGCCACCGTGCAGCCGCTGATTTTACCTTTATTATGGCTGTTCCGATTATGTTAGGAGCAAGTGTCCTTTCCTTGCTGAAAAACTGGCAATACTTTACTGTTGATGCATTGCCATTTTTCATTGTCGGATTCGTGAGTGCGTTTGTGTTCGCGCTCATCTCTATTCGCTTTTTCTTAAAGCTTATTAACAAAGTTCGACTTGTTCCGTTTGCGGTTTATCGTATTATTTTAGCGATCATCATTTATATCGTGTATTTCTAATAGTTATCCATTAGGGGCAGAAAATTCGTGCTGAGCAACTAGAACGGCAGTAAAAAGAATCATTTTACTGCCGTTTGTTATTTTTGTGAACGGGAGATGTATTGTTTTATCTCGTCCTTCTGTTTGTTGTTTGACATGCGGGCTAAGAGTATATCTAATGTTAGTCTGTTCAGTATCATTGTATCGATTGATGCAATTGAAGCGAGTGGAATGTGTTCGGTGTGTTACTTATGATTTCTGCTCTCGTAATTGGGACGGGTATTCATATCTTTTCCGGATCGGTGATGAAGTGACTATGGAATAAGATGATGTTTTTTGCCTCGTTTAGAAGAAGAATAACGGGCTGTTTTCCAGCGCGTTCGCGATGAATTTGGCGAACGTATTCGATGTTTGGAAAAAACAGGAGAATAACCAGTAACCCGCCTAAAAGCAAAGCCTTTTAGGCGCTTTTTTATCACTGTCATATCGGGTTGGAACTTATAATCAGTTCATCACGAATCGGAATGCTGTCAAAGCCGATAAGCGGGACGCTTGGTTTTATGCGTCTTGCTTTTCCAACGGCATTAGGGAACAATTTTACAAATTGATAGCCTCTTTTTTGGTAAAATCGCCATGGCCGTTTGGCAAGATTCTTATTATGTTCACGATGTTTGCGGGGAGAGTTGGGCCGTTGGCAATTGCTTATGCGGTGACATTATATCGCGAACCGGATTTGTTCTGTTATCAAAAAGGGAAAATGATGATTGGTTGAGCTTAAAGCGTAAAATTCACGCAAGCATGAGAAAGAAACGAAAATAAAAATAAAAGAGCGATAAAATAAGCCAATTCCTGCTTAATCCCTTCTTTTTGCTCCTTTACAACGATGATTGAGGAGAGTAAGATATCAGCTATGATTTACCATTTATAGTATTAATTCGCTGAATCCATAATGGAGCGGGGGAACCATGTTGTAACGCGCGTTACTTGGGGTGAATCCGTAATGGAAGGGCTACTCTCATAGTCCTAACCCGACAGCTAACCTCGTAAGCGTTTTGGGAGGGATGTGAAGGAATGTTTGACCGTTGAGTACACCCTCAACGGTTTTTTATGTTTTTCGAATGATTGTTTCAGAAAATGCAAAAAGATAATGAGAGACTGGTGTATGTTTAAAAAATTCCAAGCATCTAAAAAGAGGGGAAGGAACTATGGCTTCTTTAAAGCGATTATTGATTGGTTCACCAATGGAAACGAAGCGATTGAAGCATGAGAAATTGCCGAAATGGAAGGCATTAGCTGTATTTTCTTCCGATGCGCTGTCATCTGTTGCTTATGCGACGGAAGAGATTTTATTAGTGCTCATGCTGTTAGGAACGAGCGTGTTCTTTTATTCATTGCCGATTGCCCTAGCGATTTTAGTGTTGTTATTGATTGTGACGCTATCTTATCGCCAAATTATTTACGCTTTTCCTTCAGGCGGTGGAGCGTACGTTGTAGCGAGAGACCATTTAAGCACGACGACAAGTCTAGTCGCTGGTGCAGCCTTAATGATTGATTATATTCTTACAGTTGCTGTAAGCATTAGTTCAGGAGTAGCGGCGCTGACATCGGCTTTTCCCGGCTTGCTTCCTTGGAAAGTGGAAATTGCCGTTGCGCTTGTGTTGTTGTTGATGATTTTAAATTTGCGTGGGATTACAGAGTCAGCGACAGTGTTTGCGTATCCAACGTATTTATTTATTCTATCCGTATTAGTGATGATTGCTGTTGGTGGATGGCAACTATGGCATGAGGGATGGCATGGTTTTAACTATAGAGAACACGCTTCCGCTGAACATTTCTTCACATCGGGATACAGTATGTTCATTCTATTAAGAGCTTTTGCTTCTGGATGTTCGGCGATGACAGGGGTAGAAGCGATTAGTAATGGTGTTCCTGCGTTTAAGCCGGATAGTTCGAAAAACGCTGCAATTACGATGGGATGGATGTCTGTATTATTAGGGACGATGTTTTTAGGAATTACGATTTTAGCCGCAGGATTCGGTGTGACACCGGTGGAGCATAAGACCGTGATTTCACAAATTGGCCACCATGTCTTTGGAAACAGTGTATTCTTTTATCTTTTTCAAATGGTTACGATGTTGATTTTAGTGTTAGCCGCCAATACAAGCTTTGCTGGATTCCCGCAACTTGCTTCGATTATTGCAAACGATCGATTTTTGCCAAGAAGTTTGGCGGCGCGAGGCGATCGGCTTGTATTTTCAAACGGAATTATTCTCCTCAGTGTGTTGGCGATTATTTTAATTATTGTGTTTCATAGTGAAACACATTCTCTCATTCCGTTATATGCGGTTGGCGTGTTTCTTTCTTTTACGATTGGACAAAGTGGAATGATTAAAAAAATATGGAAAGAAAAGAAAAGACGGAATGTAGCAACATTGGCCATCATTATTACTGGAACGATTGTTACAGGATTAGTTACTGTCATTACGGTTATAGCAAAATTTACTCAAGGTGCTTGGTTAGTCATTATTGCGGTTCCGTTGCTAGTTATAATGTTTTATAAAATTCGTGACCATTATGAAAAACTCGGTGAGCAATTAAAACTGGATGAGCAGGAATGGAGACAGCGTGAAAAAGTCGTAAAACCGAAAGTGATTATACCAATTTCCGGAGTTAGTAAAGTTGTGGCTCAGTCGGTACAGTACGCAAGAAGTATTTCCAATGATATTACGGCTATCTCGGTTATTTTTCACGAAGAGGAAGAGAAAAAGCTGCGAGACAAATGGGAGAAGTTTTATCCAGACATTGAGTTAAAAGTGATTTATTCACCATATCGAACGATTCTTTCTCCGATGTTGGATTATATTAACGATGTTGAAAAAGAAACAAAAGGCTCGCCAATCACTATCTTAATGCCACAGTTCATTGTGAAAAAATGGTGGCATACGTTATTGCATAATCAGACAGCGATTATTTTGCGATTCTTTTTGATTCTCAAAAAAGATATTGTCATTGCTACGTTGCCGTATCACTTGAAAAAATAAAAAGGGAAATGTCGAAAGGAGAAGAAATATTTCCCCGGAAATCGATAAGCGTCGAAAATATGCAATAAATGTATACGAGTTCCGCCTGCTTGCGATGTTGCATATAGTAACGCAGGGGGAACGGAACTATGATGAAATATGTATCGATGTTGATGTTAGCGTTAGCCGTGAGTTTAGACAGTTTGAGTGTTGGTGTAACATATGGATTACGAAAAATGAAGTTTCCATTTCGCTCGATCATGGTCATTGCCCTATTGTCAGGGATAATGCTATTGTTTTCAATGTATGTTGGCACATTTTTGGTTTTAGTATTGCCAGTTCAAGTGGAACGATGGGCGGCAGCGTTCATTTTGATTGCGTTAGGCGTATGGGCGATTTACAATGTTGTTAGGAAGCAAGAAGATGAAGATGAGAGTGTGGAACAACGTCTGATACCGCCAGCGCGTACGCGAATATGGAGACTTCGTCTGAATCGATTTGGGATTGTAATTCAAATATTAAAAAGGCCATCCATGGCGGATCTTGACGGATCAGGTACTATCAGCATGAAAGAGGCGATGTTAATTGGTATCGCCTTATCTATGGATGCATTTGGAGCGGGCTTGAGTGCTTCCTTTTTAGGATATTCTCCGATTGTTCTTGCTGTATTGGTATCTATCATGAATATCGTTTTTATTCGCTTTGGTCTGCGAACGGGATATAAATTTTCGAAAATAAAAGTGATGAAAAAAGCAACAATGATTCCAGGAACGATTTTAATTTGTCTCGGCATTGCGAAAATCTTTTTTAAGTAAGTTCAAAAAATCCTAAGGGTTACAATAACCTTTAGGATTTTTTGAATCCTTTTCCATGGTTGATTCGTAAAAATCGATTGTAGGAAAAAGAATGAGGAGAGATGATACATGCTAAAAAAGCTATTGTCTAAATTGGGTGTGGGTTCTGCGAAAGTCAATCTTGTTTTACATCATCCTCATGTGCGACTTGGTGAGAAAATCGAGGGAGAGTTTTTTATTGAAGGGGGAGCAGTGGAACAGCATATTCGTAAATTAGATGTGGAATTGCATGTCATTGTTCATGCCAATGGGCAAGAACGTCGTCAAACGGTTGCTGTTATTCCTGTTTCTCCATCATTTACGATCAAACCGGGAGAAAGAAAAGTATTACCATTTTCTTATGTGTTACCTACTCATTTGCCGATAACACGTTATGGCGTGGATTACATGTTAGTAACACGTCTTGATATTGCTGAAGGAGTCGATGCGTTAGACCGAGATGCGATTCGTATACTACCTCCGTTGCCGCTGGAAAAGCTGTTTTATGCGTTTGATAAGCTTGGATTTCGCGAAAAACCTACTTCAGGTAAAGTAACGGCATATGGGCAAGAGTTCGAATTTTTCCCAACAGGTGCATTTAGAGAAATGGTTCAGGAAGTAGAATTTTTAGCTTTCTTAGAGGAAAGCGGCATTCGTTTGCATCTGGAAGTGGATGTGTTAAGCGGCTTATTCGGTTTCAGCGAAAGAGAATTAAAAAGAGAAGTTTTCTTTAGCTATGATGAAATCAATGATGTAGAAGGATTAACACAAAAGCTGCATATGCTGTTGCACGAAATGGTGCAACAACCTCAGTTATACGTCGGTTCGGTGCATGTTCCACATCATCCAGGTTATTATTCTCCGCATCATCCGGATTATCATCTTCACCCATCTCGACATCATGGACATGGAATGATGGGAGCGATCGGCGGATTTGCAGCGGGAATGCTTGCTGGCATGGTTGCAGAAGAACTGATAGAGGATGTAGTAGAAGATGCGTTTGACGTAGAAGATCATGTGGAAGACATTATGGATGATTGGTTTGACGGGGATGATGATATACTATAATTTGGAAAGACCTTCTCTCATGTGGAGGAGGTCTTTTTGGTGAGCTTTTTCTCCACTCGCGCATATAAAGTCAACGGTGATTCCCCCATTATGCAAGGAAGAGAAAAAATGCATGCGTATACTTATGGAACAACGCATGTTCACCGCCATTTAGCATGGCATGAAACATTCGAGTTGCACAAAAGCTAATGCATTCACCAAAATGAAAAAGTCTGTTGGAAAAGTAGAGTGTCCAGCATTAAAATCCATTTATGTCATACGATTGAAGGATTGAAGACTAATTTGCGGGAGTTGTTACCGTTTATTCCTGTGGCACCGATGTACGGGGAAGCGCGGGAATCACGGGATGAAAGCACATTATATGCTGATGACTTATTAGGTATTAGGATTTGCAAAAACAGCGGTACGGAATTATGCTGCAGCGATTACGGAGACGGCTACGCCGATGTTGAGAAAGACATTTTTAAAGCATTTGCTGAAGGCAATTGATACACATGAAAAAGTGTTTCACTATATGCATGAACGAGGCTACTACCCAGCCTACGACTTGAATCAACTGCTTCATAACGATGTGCGCAATGCCAATAAGGCGATTTCTATGACATACGAACGATAAGAAGATAGTTCGATGAATCCCTAGGAGACAAGGGGATTCATCGAATGACTCAAAAATCCAATAACCCGAGCTTGATGGCTTTGACGACCGCTCCGACCCGTGAGTCAACATCCAATTTTCGTAAAATCGAAGATACATGATGTTCGACTGTTCTTTTGCTGATGTTTAACAGCTCGCTGATTTCTGCGTTTGTCCTATCCTCGGAAATGAATTGGAGAATTTTTAATTCTATTTTTGTGAGAGGGGTGTTATAATCGGATAATCGGTTCATTGGAAAAGATTTGATTCCTAAATGGCTCTGCCGAATCGCATTGGCTAATTCAAAGACGGAATTTTCTTTTGTCACAAACGCATAGGCTCCAGCTTCGTAAGCAGCGCGAATGTATTCGTCATAGGCATATCCTGATAAAATAACGACTTTACATGTTGGATATTTTTCGACTATTTTCTTTGTCCATTCAATTCCGTTATCGCTTTTCATTCTTATATCCATGACAATGACATCAGGCTTGTGCTTGATTATTTCCTCCTCTAAGCGGTCGGGATGACAAATCGTATTTACAACCTCTAAAGCATCCTCATTTTCTAACAATATGGTTGTATAGAGGCCAGCCAACAAAATCGAGCTGCTATTCTACTTCCAGTACATCTTTCTACAGCACAAGTATACGAATTGGTTGAAATTCCTAAACATGCTTCTTGCGGAGATTTAGTATTTTCTTGCTTTACACTGCGAAAAGAGCTTTAAAAGTCCCTTACTTTCACCGCCGCATCGAAGAGCTTGCTGTAAAAATAAATGATCCATTATTTGAATATGAGGAGAATTTCGTTAGTCTGAAGAGATTCCTGTTTTTCTCCCGACACGTTAGCGAATGCTAAGTGTCTTTTTTCTTTTGGATATTGACAATAAATGGGCACGATGATATGATTACAAGCATAAAACATACTAATCCAATAGGATTTATATGTTATTAGACCTGACTGTAGGAAGGGGAATTTTATATGGGGAAAGCAGTCATTATCAACGGGAGTCCTTCTCTAGCATCAAGACTCAACGGAATTATTCAATACGTAGAACAACGGTTGTCGCAAGAGGGCATTGAAATTGAGCACATCCGAGTTGCGGAATTGCCCGCGGAGGATTTAATCAAAGCCAAATTCGACAGCGAAGCTATTCTGCATGCTAACAAAAAGGTGGAGGAAGCGGAGGCGATCATCATCGCGAGTCCGGTGTATAAAGCGGCGTATACGGGAGTATTGAAGACCTATCTCGATTTGCTTCCGCAAAAAGGGTTATCAGGAAAAGTCATTCTTCCGCTGTTTATCGGAGGAACGATCGCCCATCTTTTGTCCATCGACTATGCATTGAAACCGGTGTTATCCGCATTGGGCAGCAGGCACATTCTTGGCGGGGTGTATGCGGTCGATACTTGGATAACCCGAAATGAACAAGAAGGCTACAATCTATCAGAAGATTTGATCCACAGATTAGATAAAGCGTCCACGGAATTTGCTGAAGAAATCAAACGAAGAACGGGATTATCGCTAGAAAGAGTCGAGTAAAACAGGCAGCATCTTCATTGCAACAAGATAAAAGAAGCACACCTACTAGTCAACTCAATGCACCTATTCCGATTCCACTCAGATGATGCTTTTATCCGTTCCAATTATTCCTTAAATAGCAGAGGGACTTCCCCTTTGTCTATAAATAAATCTAAACAGAGGTGAAAAATATGTCTTTGAAGTTCGCTTATTGGGTACCCAATGTCAGCGGAGGATTGGTCATTTCCAAGATCCCTCAAAAGACAGGATGGTCCTTTGAAGACAATGCTAGGTATGCCCAAATTGCTGAGGAAGCCGGATTTGAATATGCATTGCTGCAGACCAGGTTTATTGCAAGCTACGGTGCGGAAAATCAACTGGAGGCCATCACGTTGGCATCAGCTTTAGCGACGGTAACCAAGAGAATAAAATTGATTTCGGCTGTTCTTCCCGGCTTGTGGCATCCGGGGACGGTAGCCAAAATGATCTCTACCATTGACCAAATCAGCCATGGACGTGCTGCGATTAATGTAGTGAGCGGGTGGTTTAAAGGAGAATTTCACGCGTACGGCGAGCCTTGGCTGGATCACGACGAAAGATATCGTAGATCCGAAGAATTTATCAGTGTGCTTCGAAAATTGTGGACTGAGGAGGAAACCCATTTTCGCGGTGATTTTTACCGAATTAACGGTGCCCCTCTAAAGCCAAAACCATATAACGTTCCGGAGATTTTCCAAGGAGGCAATTCCTCCGCCGCCAGAAAGATGGCATCCAGAGTATCTGACTGGTATTTCATGAACGGAAATACCATTGATGGCCTTAAAGCGCAAATCGATGAGGTGAAATCGCTGGCGGCTGCAAACAACCGTAAGCTGAAATTTGGCGTCAACGCGTTTGTTATCGTGCGGGACACGGAAGAGGAAGCTAAGCAGGTGCTTCGCGACATCATTGCATACGCGGATGACGAAGCTGTGGAAGGTTTCCGCAGCCAAGTGCGCTTTGCCGGCAAAGCCTCTCCAGAAAGAGAAGGCATGTGGGCTCATTCGGATTTTAACGATTTGGTCCAATACAACGACGGTTTCAAAACCGGATTGATCGGTACGGCGGAACAGGTGGCGGACCGCATTATCGAACTCAAAAAAATCGGTGTCGATCTCATTTTGACCGGATTCCTCCATTATGACGAAGACATCCAATTATTCGGCGAAAAAGTGATTCCGTTGGTTCGTGAAAAGGAAGCAGCGTTAAACGTGGATGTCGTATAAAAAATTACTTACAAAGGAGATTGTGAATATGAGCGTAACAGTGAATAGCTCGAGCGTACAGCCGAATTATGAAGCGCTGCGAGAAGAAATCCGCGCCATTGTGGAGAAAGTCATTAAACCGAATGCCGACATCATCGACAGAGACGGCATTTTCCCTAAACAAAATCTTCAAGTGCTTGCTGAAACAGGATGGAATGGTGTATTGATTCCTGAACGATGGGACGGACGCGGTCTGGATCATGTCGCTTTTGCCATAGCTGCGGAAGAGATCGCCAGAGGCTGCCCTTCCACATCACTCGTTTACGTCATGCATGTAGGTGCTGCTCAAACCATCTCACTGTACGGAAACGACGATCAAAAGGAGCGCTGGCTGAAGCCGATCCGCCAAGGGCTTATCGGCACCTATTCCACGAGCGAAAAAGCGACGGGAGGTCACTGGTGGTTCAATTTAAGCGAAGCTTCCCGCGATGGAGAATACTACATTCTCAATGCGGAAAAATCGTTTACCACCAGCTCTGGTCAAGCAGATTTTTATGTCTTTCAGACCCGTTCGCCAGGAGCACAGACACCAACGGATGTCAGTTTTTTCATTGTGGACGGGAAGTTGCCGGGAATTAAGCCGGGAGTATGGGAAGCTCTGGGGGTTCGGGGAAATCACAGCGGTCCGATTACCTATGAAGGCGTCCGTGTTCATCAAAGGGACAAACTTGGGAAAGAGGGCCAGGGAAGAGAAATATTAGAGAGCGGCGTTTCTCCCATCTATTTGATCGGACTTGGCTCTACTTGGCTTGGCGTTGCGGAAGCAGCCTTGGAAGCGGCAACCTCATACGTAAAAGGGACGATTCATCGCGATTTCAACAAACGTCTTGCGGATTACCAAGTGATCCGCCAACAATTAGCCGAGGTGAAGGTTTTGATTGATAGCCTGAAGCCGTGGCAATATTCATTGGCCAAACAGTTGGACGAGCTGCAGGCACAGGGCAAACCGCAAGTTGAGCTGCTTTTGCCGCTTGTCGAATTCAAAATTCATGCATCGGAAGTCGCCAATAAAGCGACAAAGGCCGCACTGGATGTCACAGGCGGTTACGGATATAAGCGGGGAGTATTTGAGCGGTTGTTTAGAGATGCCCGCGCCGGTATTGCTATGGGGCCTTCCAACAATATTGCTCGTGAATGGATAGGAAAAGCTCTTGTTGGTTTGCCTCTCGAACTTTGGTATGAAGGCGGAGATTAAAACCTAACACATATGGTTGAGTTCAGGCCTGAGGGATTCCCTTAGGCCGTTTTAAACAAAGCGCCCTGTGGCACTTCATTCTCATGGGAATTTTTTCTACAAAACATTGAACAGAAGTGAAGCCCCCAACTGTAAAAAAGACAGGTTTCCATGGGCTGTGCAAAAACGAAAGTAAACAGTTCATGTGTTATTCTCTGGTGTTACAGCCCTCTATGTGTTAAGCGAGATGATTTTCTTTTAGCGATTTCAGACCATTGCGAGCCGAGTAAACAAATTGAGTCCGCAAATTATTGAGGTGGCAACCACCATTAAGCAAATGTCCACTGGAGACCAGTTGGTCGTGGAATCGATTCAAGAAACATCCAAAACGACAAAAGGGGTGACTTCAGCGACACAGGCAGTTGCTGTAATGAACGAGCAACCGTTCGATTCCATCCGGGAGATCGAAACCATCTTCGAGCACGTAAATGAAATGACTGAATCGTTTGGTGCTGCGGTAAACAAGTTTCAGTATGAACCGAGTTTTTCTGTTTATTTTTCCTAACAAGCAGTTGATTAAAAGAAGTATAGCGCTGTCTATAGAACGTTCGTCAATTGTTTCTGTTCAGATCATCCGCCATATTCCGCAAAATGGCACAATCAGAATTAGGAGGAATGGGTATTGGGTATAAAGTCTATAGGTTCCCATTTGCAGGTAAAAGGTGTTAGAAAACAGTTTGGTAATGTCGAAGTGCTGAAACGGTTGGATTTAGAAATCAAACCGGGGGAATTTGTTTCCATCGTCGGGCGCAGCGGCTGCGGCAAAAGCACGCTGTTGCGTCTGCTTGCTGGACTTGATGTTCCGACAGAAGGGGAAGTCCTTTTAGATGAAGAGAGAGTCAGGGGAATTCATCCGGATACTAGGATCTTGTTCCAAGATGCCAGATTGCTTCCGTGGAAAAGCGTCATTGCCAATGTACAAATTGGTGCAAGAAACGGAGACAAAGCTAGAGCGGAGGAAGCTCTGCGATTGGTGGGACTGGAACATAAAGCCAAAGAATGGCCTAGCGTGTTATCCGGAGGACAGCGTCAGCGCATCGCTCTGGCGAGAGCACTAGCAGGTTCTCCACGTCTTCTTCTGTTGGATGAGCCGCTCAGCGCATTAGATGCGCTGACACGCATCGAAATGCAGGAGCTGATCGAACGGATTTGGCAGGAACAGCAGTTTTCAGCCATTCTGGTAACACACGACGTCAGTGAGGCAGTTGCACTAGCAGATCGCATCGTCCTCATCAAAAACGGCGCGATTGCAATCGATATACCGGTACATCTACCTCGACCGAGGGAAAGAAACAGTGATTTCGCTTACTACGAAAAACTGATTCTCGATCATCTCATGGAGCGGGGGGCTCCCGCATCCGTATTGGCAGTCTCTCCCTAAATAATCATTTTCAAACGTTTCATATCATTACCGAATGAAAGAGGGATCTTCACGATGATTTCAAAGATATATAAAGTCGCCTTCATTTTTCTGATCGTTGCCGCAATTGGGATTCTCAGCAGCTGCAACCGCTCGGCTTCCACAGCGTCAGAAGTGAAAACCGTAAAACTCGATTACGCTTACTACAATCCAGTTAGTCTAGTATTGAAAGAAAAGAAATGGTTGGAGGATGAACTGCAGAAGGACGGCATCGAAGTCGAATGGGTTTTCAGTGCTGGAAGCAATAAAGCGTTAGAGCTATTGAACAGCAAGAGCATCGATTTCGGTTCGACAGCAGGCTCCGCTGCTCTGCTCGGAAAGGCGAATGGAAACCCGATCAAATCGATTTATGTTTATTCCAAACCTGAATGGACAGCATTGGTTGTACGTGCGGGTTCCCCTATAGAAAAGGTAAAAGATTTAAAGGGGAAAAAAATCGCTGTCACACGTGGAACGGATCCTTACATCTTTTTGCTACGGGCGTTGGATACTGCGGGATTGAGCGAAAAAGACGTGGAAATCGTTCAGCTGCAACACCCTGACGGTAAAACTGCCCTAGAAAAAGGAGATGTGGATGCATGGGCAGGACTTGATCCATATATCGCACAGACGGAGATAGAGAAGCACTCTAAGCTGTTTTTCCGCAACGCGGATTGGAATACGTATGGATTCCTGAATGTCAGGGAAGCCTTCGCGAAAGACCATCCTGAGATTGTGGAAAAAGTGCTGAAAGCTTATGAAAAAGCTAGAAAATGGGCGATCGAGAATCCGGACGAATTTGTGAAAATCGTGGCCGCGGAAAGCAAACAGAGCGAAGAAGTCACAGCCAAAGTGCTCAGCCGTACAGATTTGACCAACCCGGTCATCGGCGAAGTCCACAAGCAGACAATTGAAGCGGCTGGTGAAATCTTGCTGAAAAGCGGCGTCATTGACAAATCCGTGGATATAAAGAAAACGATCGACGATTTAATCGATCCGCAGTATATAAAACATATCGACAAGAATTAAGGGGGGATTGCGGTTGCGTCAATGGAACAAAAATTTTGTGATCACCGGAATGGGTCTCATCGTTCCAATATTTATTGTAATCTTGTGGCAGATTTCTTCGATTAACGGTTGGATCGCCGCAAATATCATGCCTTCCCCTTTGAAAATCGTTTCCACCATTGTGGATTTGTTTCGCGAGGGCGAACTTCTAGAACATGTCGGAATTACATTATACCGGGTAAGCATGGGATTTCTGCTCGGTACGGCTCTAGCTTTATTGTTTGGAGTGTTGAACGGATATTTTCGTACAATTCGATATTTGTTAGATCCTCTTATTCAAGCGTTGCGCAATATCCCTTCCTTGGCCTGGGTGCCGCTGTTTATTTTATGGATGGGCATTAGTGAGACTTCAAAAATATCATTAATTGCTTTGGGCGTCTTTTTCCCGGTTTATCTAAATTTAGTGTCCGGCATTCAAGGAGTGGATCGCAGGCTACTGGAAGTGGGGTGGGTGCACGGTTATCAAGGTTGGAGATTGATTCGCCATTTTTTTCTTCCGGCGGCCCTTCCTTCTTTCATTGTCGGACTACGAAGCGGTCTAGGATTAGGATGGATGTTTGTCGTAGCTGCAGAGATTATGGGGGCAAGCAAAGGATTGGGGTTTCTTCTGACTGATGGTCAAACGACGGGGCGTCCGGCGATCATCATTGCCAGCATTCTATTGTTTGCGTTGCTTGGAAAATTGACCGATTATCTTCTGGAGCTGGCAGGACGCCGAATTCTCCGTTGGCAAGATAGCTACGAATCGTTTGGAAGGAGAAAAGCATTATAAATACGACAAGAGGCAAAAATATTTGGACAGTCTGAAAGTGGGATTAATGTTCAGTCTACTGTTAATATTAGGATTACCAAAATCTCTAATGATATTACTAGGTGTTGGCGAGTGGGACTTTTTAGGCTCTTCAACGTTTTATACTCAATCCAAAACATTTTATTCTGGTGGAGAAGACCTTCTAAATCAGAAGAAGACATCACTTTTAACGATACAGTAGCTTCTTTTGAACTATCTAGTAAGGGAGGAACATGTGCAGTAACGTTCAATGTTCGAAGTTTTGTTGATGGAAATAGAAAAATTAACAAATCCATCATATAGTGCTTATACAGAGTGGTATGATTAATAAAGGGGAAATTTTTTCATCCAATAGAGTAGGGGAAGCTATCTCTGACCACTCTTCTTATAGAGTTCATACGCACGGATCTTCGCATACAGCTCTTCCCGCTAATCCTTGCCGGGAGCAGTATAGAAAGACTGATTTCTCTATTAAATTAAGGGGAGGAATCAGTCTTTTTTGTGTAAAAAATATATTCAGATTTGTTATTGGACTTAATAAATCATGTTTTCCTGATGCTACCTCTAAATTAGCCTGTCCTTTCTATGTTAAAATCATTAAAAAATCGAGTACATACTAATTTTTAATTTAAGGAGGTTCATACAAAATTGGATGATAAAAAGAAACAGATCCAAAAACAGATCCAAAAAAAGTATAGGGAGATAAAACAGCAAGGAAAAGAAGATGAAAATACTAGTAAAAAAGAAGTGTTTATTGTTGTTGCTATCGTTGTTTTATTTATTCTACTGAATTCCCTTTTCAAATCATTCTAAATAGTTTTTTATTCTATAAAGATGGTGTTGTAAAGCTAGAGTAAAAACTCGAAGTTATGCATAAGAGTGCAGCATAACACATGCAGTAAATATCGCTGAAATTCATACCATCGCGGCTGTTCCAGAGCGTCATTTTTTAGATCATTAAATATCCATTCTATCTCATAGCGAAGCCCAAACAGCCATCGGTCAAACCTCGTCTTCAAAAAGTATAGAAAGAACCAGTCCATAGGTATTTTTCTATTCCTCGTTGTTGCGACGGTTGATGGGGGAAATCAATAGGATTTCTGATTGTTCTTCTGTCTGACGGGCCTTTTCGCTGTCATATGCAGCATCGCCTAGTGTTCATTTGATTCTCCGCTTCGGCAAAGAAGAAAGCAGTTCTGGAGCCACTGCGGCATTATTCCGATTTGCCGTTGTGCCAACACAGAGATAAGATGATTCCCTTGACAGCGGTACAGAGATGAATCTTATATCCTTTAAACCAATGGTATCGGTTAATCATACTTATTCACCTATCTTTAATTTTACAGAGTAAAGACCGACCTCTTTTGCCATTGAATTTATTAAACTATCGAATCCTGTTAGTTGAAAATATTTGTAGTTCCATTAGATTAGCTGAGGATTTTATAATAGAAAATAGTTGCATGCAATTCGCCACTTGCAGATTTCGCATAGTTAGGAATCCGTCCAGCCTGAATATAACCTATTGAAGCATAAAGATGATTAGAAGGGTCTCCTTCCCTTGTATCGAGAACTAATAATGACCTCCCCTCCTGTTTTGCTCTTTCTTCAGCCTTTTGCATTAGTGAACGACCAATGCCATTCCGTCGATAATTAGGATGTGTCATTAATTTTGCGATTTCGGCTCTATGACCACCGTTCTGTTTAGTACATAAATGCAACTGTACACTTCCGACGATCTGATTGTTTATTTTAGCGACAAATAGAATCACTTCAGGGGTTAATACGTTTTCCCAATATTTTTTAGCATCTGAAAGTTTTAATGGTGGTAAAAAGCCAATCGACGCACCGTCTTCTACTACCTGTATCAGAAGTTCCGAAAGCTCATCAATATGTTCTTCAATTGATTTTAATTGTTCAATTTTCACATCACTAACCAACATCATCACCTCAAATTAGTTAAGCTATCTTCTTTAATTTAATACGAAGAATTTTTTTCTCACAACAACAATGTTAGATATTATTACAAGCACCATATGAATTACTGCTCTTTAATGAAACAATGATAATCATATTGAAAATTTAGCAAGATGAATGTTTTCATAAGTATCATTCACCTCAAAGGAGAAAGAAGATAGTGGCATATCTTTAATATTCTGCTTGGTGGATTCATTTCCTCGTTTATCCACGAATCAAAATCGAGCCAAATAGTTCTCAAGGTACTTACTTGCAGCATCTTTAAGCGTTCACTCCATTGTTTTAAACGACTGTGAACACCGTTCACAGCCTGAATGTGGTAGCTGCCCTTAATGGCGTGCGTACCGTTAGACTTGATGAGATAATGCTTCAAGACTTTCTCTTTTGCGTAAATCTTAATAAGTTCTCCAAGCATTTGTAACCAATACATTATCGCTATGAAGTTTAGAGATGATGGCTTTGTCCTCTTGAGTTTTTAACCCATACAAGTCACTTTGGATACCGTGGATGTGGCTCGGTCACGAGCCGCAAGAACACTAATACCTCGATGTTTTGATTTACCACGCGTTGGCGAGACTTGCGAGCTGTAACATCATGTTTGCCTTTTTGGGAGTAAGAAAGTAGGTTTCATCCACTTCAACGATACCTTCAAATTGCTCGAAGTCTATTTGTTTTAACGCATTGAGCAGCTTGTAAAAAGCGTAACTCAAGTAACCCCTACGATTTCGGCAGATTTTCGTAGAGAATATCCCTTAATCATAAGCAATCCACTCATTGTTTTTACGAGTGCGATAGAGAGCAGTATGTGGCATATCAATTAAACGTTTTGCGACAACACTTGCATTTATAGCGTTGGCGACCATTGTATTTCCCGAAACGGACAACGAACTCACTTGCACAATGAGGACATTCAACTCCTCCTTGAAGCGAATTTCATGCAATTTATCAATCAGCCGGTCACCGACAGAACATAGCGTTTAAGCCATTGCTCGGCTTCCTTTTTTTGCGTAGGATCAATGTGCCTAAGAATTTAAGCAAGTTGTTGAATAACTTACTTATGCCCCTGCTAACCTCCTCGAAGCGTTCGTGTTCATTGGTTATAACATATTTTAGAAAAATAATTGCCTTTAACAGAATCTAACTAAACGATGCTCCATTAACGGCATATGGTGGCGATGATCCCATCACTGCTTTAAAAAACTGCTCCCGAACCTTCGAGGCATGTCTATAGCTGCCATGAATGATTGTTTATTTCCTTATATTTTCATCGTATGAGCTGGTATTGTGTCATCGACGTGTGAACATCTCCAACTCTATATATCTGAAATAATTGCTCTTTGGTTATGGGGATAGCCTAATCATTTCTTGAATTGAATGGAGAATGTCGATACTCGTGTAATGATCGTTGGAGGGAGTGGCGATTTTTCGAGAGGTTTTGATACAGCCGAAGATATAAATGCTTACTATCTAACTATACAGGTGGTATTTGGACAAATCGGGTTGATCGAATGGCTCCTTTATTTCAGAAAAGAAAATAATATTTTTTGAATAACTTCACTATTATGGTCCGCTTATCTATAAGTTCATGTTAAATGCTATATCCTTTATAAACTTCTGGCGCTTCTTATAGTCTCAAACATGGCATCTATATTTTACAGATGCCATGTTTGTTTTTTAGGATGTTCCCGCTCTTGCCTACATTTGTTCCGGCGTCTCAATTCCTAATAGCCGTAATCCTTCTTTTAATACAATGGCTGCCGCCTGAACCAAGGCAAGGCGCGAGTTCAGTTCTTCATCTTTGACAAGGATTTTTGTGTGGGCGTAATAGCTGTTAAACGCTTGGGCCAAATCGATGACATATTTAGCAATCAAAGAAGGATCGAGATGTTCGTACGCTTTTTCAATCACACTCGGGAAGGAAGCAAGCAGTTTGACAATTTTCCAACTTTCTTCTGTAGTTAGTCCGTGAATGGTGTTTGTCACTGCTGTTTGAGCGTTTCGAAGAATGGAACAGGATCTTGCGTACGTATATTGCACATATGGCCCTGTTTCGCCTTCGAATTTCAGCATGTCTTCAAGTGAAAATTCAATATTGTTCGTTCGTTCATGTTTTAAATCATAAAAGATGACCGCGCCAACACCGACTTGGCGTGCCACTTCTTCTTTGTTTTCTAAACCTGGGTTTTTTGCTGCGATATTTTGTTTTGCCAGCGCGATCGCTTCCTTGAGGGCATCTTCAAGCAAAATCACGCGGCCTTTTCTCGTTGACATCTTTTTGCCGTCCTTTAACATGAGACCAAAAGGGACGTGAACCATCGTTTTTGCCCAATCGAAACCAAGCTTTTCGAGCACGGAGAACACTTGTTGAAAATGAAGGCTTTGTTCACGTCCGACGACATAAAGGGCTTTAGCAAACTGGTATGTTTCATAACGGTAAACTGCTGCCGCTAAATCACGAGTTGCGTATAATGTCGCTCCGTCTGATTTTTTAATGAGGCAAGGCGGCAATTCTTTTTCGTCAAGCCGAACAACCATCGCCCCATCCGATTCGCTTAATAAATTTTGTTCCTCAAGCAAATGCACAATGTGCTCCATTTTGTCATTGTAAAATGCTTCTCCGTTGTAGGAGTCAAACGAAACACCCAGCAATTCGTAGATGCGGGAGAAGTCTTTTAAAGACTCATCACGAAACCATTTCCAGATCCGGTGTGCTTCCTCGTTACCGTCTTCCAGCTTTTTAAACCATGCCCGTCCTTCACTTTCAAGCTGTTTGTCTGTTTCTGCCTCTTCATGAAATTTTACGTAGAGGCTGAACAGCTCCTTAATGGGATTTTCTTTAATTTTGCTTTCATCGCCCCATCGTTTATAAGCAGCAATTAATTTGCCGAATTGTGTGCCCCAGTCGCCTAGATGATTAATTCTTACTGCCTTGTAGCCGCATTTTTCGGCGATGTTGGCGATGGCGCTTCCGATAACGGTGGAGCGGAGATGTCCCATGGAAAACGGCTTGGCGATGTTCGGTGAAGAAAAATCAAGGACAATTGTTTGTTCTTTCCCAAACGATAAATCGCCATAATGGCTGCCTTGTTGTAAAATGGCTTCAACGACTTGCTTGCTGACAGCAGCTTTGTCTAAAAAGACATTTACATAAGCACCTTTTGCTTCGACCTTCTCAAATAATGGATCATTCATTTTTACGGCAAACTCTTCAGCGATGAGAGCAGGAGACTTTCGAAGCGTTTTTGCCAGCGTAAAGCAAGGAAATGCTAAATCTCCATGAGATGCATATTTTGGAGTTTCAATCAGTTCATATGCTTGTTGTTCCGTAAGCTGTTCGTCAAGTGAATCAGCGATGCGTTTGGCAAAATAGACCTTATAGTTCATGTTTCCTCCTCCTTTGAATTAAACAAAAAAGCCCGTCTCTTGATAGAGACGAGCTCGTCACCCGCGGTACCACTCTGATTGTTCGATATGAACCAGCTTTTGTTGTTAACGAGGGAGTTCCCCGGCCAGTCCTACTGACCAATCAGCGTTCAGACAAGCATCTCCGAAGGGCGTTTCATTATATAGTCCACATCAGGCTTCCACCATCCCTGACTCGCTGGAGCTTTCTATATAACTACTCTCTTCGTCATCGAATTGGGTATTGACTTTTTTAGTATTATAATCTTTTTTCCGGATTTTTCAAGTTACTTTTTGCTTGATTCGTTAATCAATGCAAGGAGTTTGTTTAACGCATCGTTTGCCTCGGACTTATTCATATTATCAATGTATTTCTGTCTGCCTCGGTATAAATGATAAATGGCTTTTAATAACGATTCGTTTGTCAGTTCTTCTTCCAACAGTACTTCGGCGTATCCCGATTTTTGAAAGGAACGGGCATTTAAAATTTGGTCACCGCGGCTTGCCCCTTTCGGAAGGGGAATGAGAAGCATCGGCTTTCTCAATGTAAGAAATTCAAAAATCGAGTTTGATCCGGCGCGTGATAACACGATGTCCGCCATCGCCATCAGATGAGGCAGTTCTTCGTGGACATACTCGAACTGTTTATATCCTTTTTCATTCGCAAATTGAGCGTCGACATTTCCTTTTCCGCAAATATGAGCAATTTGGAAATCCGAAAGAAGTGTTTGTAGATTGGCACGCAATGCGTCATTAATGCGTTTTGACCCTAAACTTCCACCCATGACAAGAAGAACGGGCTTTCCTTTTTGAAACTGACAATACTCAAATCCTTGATTAGCGTCTCCCTTTTTTAATTCTTCGCGCACGACCGCTCCTACGTATACACCTTTATGTTCCTTGACATGACGGAGCGTTTCTGGAAATGTAACACATATTTTTGTCGCAAACGGCATCGCGATTTTGTTGGCAAGTCCCGGTGTAATATCGGATTCGTGAATGATGGTAGGAATGCCATTTAACCAAGCTCCGATGATTACGGGGACAGAGACAAATCCGCCTTTGGAAAACACGATGCTTGGCTTTTCTTTTTTCATAATTTGGTACGCTTGAAGCGTTCCTTTGATGACTTTGAACGGGTCCTTAAAATTGTTCCAATCGAAGTAGCGGCGTAATTTTCCAGTTGAAATAGGAAAATACGGAACATCTTTCACTTGAGAAACAAGTTCTCGTTCGATACCGTTATGTGAACCGATATAGGAAATATCCCAACCTTGTTCTTTCAGTTTGGGGATGAGTGCTAAATTGACGGTTACATGCCCGGCTGATCCGCCGCCGGTAAGGAGAATTTTTTTGTTCAATCTGATCACCTGTCTTTTATCATGATACAAAGATAGTGCCGCTTTCATTTTTTCCGTCTAGGCTCTCTCGGGCCAAATCATTGAAATCGCAGAAATCGGCGTAGAGCACGCGGTTTCGAGAGAAATGCGGCATTTGTGCTTTTCTAATTTGAAATATATGCCGATGAATCTTTGAATCTTTTCTTTTTATCACTCCGTATTGTATTATAGCAAAGAACAAGATGGAAATCTGCGAAAATCCTATAACTTACTATTTTTCAATGGATGTTGCTGCTGTTAAAGTGGAAGAGTAGAGGTCGAATAAAGAGGTGGAATCTATGATTTGGCTGATTGCTTTTTTGTGTTGCTTTTTATTTTATGGAATCATTCCGACGATTCTTATTCGTAAAACTGGTTTTCGCATTTATAGAAAAGGAACGCAGTCGGGAATGATTGCGTTAACGTTCGATGATGGTCCCGATCCATATTATACGCCTCGTCTGTTAGATATATTAAAAAAACACCAAGTGAAAGCGACGTTTTTTATTGTTGGCACAAAGGCGAAAAAATATCCCGATATCGTCAAGCGAATTCATGAAGAAGGTCACGAAATTGGGATGCATAACTATCGACATATTAGCAATTGGTTTGTATTTCCACCTTTTTTACAGAGAGGATTACGGAAGTCGGCAGAGGCGATTGAACAAATTACAGGGCAACGTCCAATTTATTATCGGCCGCCTTGGGGGCATTTTAATGTATGTACACTTCTTTTGCAAAAGAAGTATCAAACAATTATGTGGACCAATATCCTTGGAGACTGGAAGGTACATGTCGGTGTGATCGAACTGTTTCAGCGATTAAAAAACAGCTTGAAAGATGGAGCGATTATTGTTCTCCATGATAGCGGAGATACGTTTGGAGCTGATAAAAACGCTCCGGAAAATATGCTTGCGGCATTAGAATTATTGTTAAAGGAAGAGGGAGCAAGAAAAATGAAATGGGTAACGATTAGCGATATGATGAATGCGCAAACTAAAAAACAGATTTCATCTGTTTAGAGAGAGGGATGTATGGATACAAATATCATTTTTTCGTATATCCAGTCGTATGGGTACTTGATTATTTTCCTCTTCCTCTTTTTTGGAATTGTCGGTATTCCTGCTCCAGAGGAAAGCTTGTTATTTTTTCTTGGCATATTAATTGCTCGACAACAGTTACTGTGGGAATATTGTTTTGTTGTGAGCTGGTGTGGTGCTACAATAGGAATGATAACAGCTTATGGTGTTGGCCGATTTTTAGGCCAGCCTTTTATTAAAAGATATGGAAAGTATGTAGGGATTAAAGCGGAAAAGTGGGAGCGAGCGAATCAGTTGTTTCAAAAGTATGGAAAATGGGTTATTTTATTTGGATATTACGTTCCAGGTATTAGGCAAATTTCTCCATATATGTCAGGGGTTATCCAATTTCCGTTTGGTTCGTTTGTGTTGCTTGCTTCGATAGGTGCATTGTTATGGGTTGTTCCGATTATGTTAGTCGGAATGTTGTTGGGGCAACATGTTCATGTTCCACTCTTTTACCTTCCTTTAATCGGGATTGTGTTCTTCCTTTTGTTTTTGCTTGCTTTGTGGCTCAAGCAATTGTTTAGCAAAAAATCATTCGAAAATTAAAGGGAGCTAGCGATGATGAGAATTCTTGTATTACCGCTGTTTCAAATGAGTTCGGGCCATCATAAAGTCGCCGATACACTCATTGATTTTTTACAAAAACAATTTCCAACCGTCCTATGTAAAAAAGTAGATTTTTTAAGTTATTGTAATGAGTATATCGAGAAAGTTATTTCCGAAATGTATTTACGCTGGATTCGTTCACATCCTAAGTTGTATCATCATGTGTATAAAACGTTAATGTATCCGGATTTTGGACGGTTAGAATTCGTTCATCTCGAGCCATGGCTACCTTATTTTGAATATAAAATGAAAAAAATGGTAGAGAAGGAACAACCTCAGCTGATTATTTGTACACATTCGTTTCCGTCGCGGATTTTGCAGCGCTTAAAAAAGCGAAAGGTTGTTAAAGCGCCTGTTATCAATGTATATACAGACTTTTTTATGAATGGGATTTGGGGAAAGAGAGGAATTGATTATCACTTTGTGCCCCACGCCGACGCAAAACGAGAGTTAATAACGAAATATCATATTAAGGAAGAGCAGATCATTGTAACGGGCATTCCTGTTCATGAAAAGCTGATGTCAAAAAAGGTTGAAAATAGGGGGAAACGACGGCCTTTCCATCTTTTACTGGCAGGCGGCAATCAAGGACTAGGAAATATGATAGATTTTTTTGAAAAAATGGAAGGTTCTCGTGCCTTTCAATATTCTGTTTTATGTGGAACTAATAAGAAGCTTTACGAGGAAATTTCAAGTTGGAGGCAACCACATATTCGTCCGCTTCCGTATATATCAGATATTGAGGAAATGAATTGCCTGTATCATGAAGTGGATGCAGTGATTACGAAACCGGGCGGAGTAACGGTGAGCGAGGTATTGCATAAACGGTTACCGCTATTTACGATTGGGTATTTACCAGGACAAGAACAAATTAATTTGCGTTATCTAGAAGAAAAAGGGCTGATTTACAATTTAAGCGGCCTTGACGATTATGAGCAAAGAATCCTGCACGTGTTAAATGATGAAGTGGAACAAAATCGTTTTTATAAACGAATTGCTGAGTATTTTTCACAAATCGAAAAAACCGCTCAGGACGCCTTAAAAGAAATTGTTATGGTGTATGAGAGGGAAAATCACGTTCTCTTGAAATAACAAAAAACAGCACCATCTAACAGTGACAATAGAAGGTTAGATGGTGTTGTTTTTTCTAAATGATTAGAAATTATAAATTTTAATCGTTCATCGGTGTCTAGTTTCAGCGCCAAACCATTTTGCTGCTTGGATAAACATTCGTAAAAAACTTGCGCAAAGCATGGCATGACAACGTGATGCTTGAGAACTTTGTGCTCAAACCAGCTTCCTTGGAGCGACAAGCTGTCTAGCTGGTAAAGAGCGTTTGTCTACGCGGGAGCTTGGATGGCGACATTTCGCCGTTTGCCCGCAGGATGCGAGCAGTTTTTAGGCAAAATTGGGGCGCTTGAGCTTTTTTTATCAAGTAGCGAAACAACCTGTGTTGGTCATATAAAAGTATCATACGGGACGATGGAAAACGTGTTAAAATAAAGATTGTTGAAAAAAGATGAGGAGGAGCCCGAATGAAAACGAGACTTGGAATTTTATATGGCGGCAAATCGCCCGAACATAAAGTATCATTGCAAACGGCCATGGCGGTGATGAATGCCATTGATAAAAACAAATTTGATGTGATTCCTATTTATATTACAACGGAAGGACAATGGGTGAAAGGAGAAAAGTTGACGGGAGAAGTCAAGGATGTCAAGCAGCTTCAATTGAAGGCAGAGGAGAAGGCGATTTTACCCGTTGCTTTAAATCAAACACCGGTTGTAAAGGAAGCGGCTGCTGTAGTTGAAGGAACGAAGCAGCAAGAAGAAACCGTCATTGATGTGATCTTCCCGTTATTACATGGACCAAATGGCGAAGATGGCACCGTTCAAGGTCTGCTTGAGTTATTGAATATTCCTTATGTCGGAAACGGTGTGCTTGCCTCCGCCGTTGGAATGGATAAAGTGGTGATGAAAAACTTATTTGCGCAAGCGGGATTACGTCAAGCGAAATATGTGTCGTTTACAAAAAGCGAATGGAAAGAAAACGAAGAGGCAGCGTACGGCAAAGTGGAACAGGAGCTCGGTTATCCTTGTTTTGTCAAGCCAGCAAATGCGGGGTCGAGCGTTGGAATTACGAAATGTAAAAAACGAGAAGATGTAAAAGAAGCGTTTGCAGAAGCGTTTAAATACGACCGAAAAGTGATTATTGAAGAAGCAATCGTCGGTCGTGAAATCGAAATCGGTGTCCTTGGCAATGACAAGCCGATCTGTTCGGTTGTTGGAGAAATTGTGCCGAAAAAAGAATTTTACGATTATCAAGCGAAATATGAAGACGGGGATACGGAATTGATTATTCCAGCTAACGTTACGGAAGAACAATATGAAACGATCAAACAGATGGCGATTACGGCGTTTAAAGCATTGGATCTTTCCGGACTTGTTCGCGCGGACTTCTTCTTAACAGAAGACGGAGTCGCATATATTAACGAAATTAATACGATGCCAGGGTTTACACCGTTTAGCATGTTCCCGCTTCTTTGGAAACATAGCGGCGTATCTTATCCTGAACTTATTGAACGTCTCGTACAATTAGCGATTGAGCGTCATGAGGAAAAACAGACGATTACCTATACGTTTGAAGTTTAGAAATGAAGGGGATACAACATGATTACTCGTACGTTACGCGATATTCAAGAAATGGTAGAGGGGCACGGCTTGTCAACATCGTTTGAGTCTCTAATCGCTCAAGGAGTTTCTACTGACACAAGAACGATTCAGCTTGGAAATTTATATATTCCGCTCAAAGGAACAACGTTTAACGGCCATGCATTTGTGAGTGAAGCGTTTGCGAAAGGGGCGTGTGCAGTGCTATGGGCAGAAAGTGAGCCGCATCCGCCGGAAAATGTTCCGCTTATTTTTGTTGACGACACATTACAAGCGCTTCAGCGTCTTGCCCATCGTTATCGTGAACAACTATCGGTAAAAGTAATCGGGATTACAGGAAGCAATGGAAAGACGACGACCAAAGATATCGTATCCGCTCTATTGTCAACGAAGTATAAAGTGCAAAAAACGGAAGGAAATCTTAATAACCATATTGGTCTACCATTAACGTTGCTCCGCCTTGAGGAAGATACGGAAATGGCCGTTGTAGAAATGGGAATGAGCAATTTCGGGGAGATTGAGCTCCTATCCCGATTGGCCAAACCTGATGCAGCCGTCATTACGAACATTGGCGAATCACATATGCAAGAGTTAGGTTCACGTGATGGAATTGCTCGGGCGAAGTTGGAAATTATCTCGGGATTAAACGAAAACGGTGTTTTTGTATATCATGGCGATGAGCCGCTTTTGGCGAAACGAGTACAGCAGATGGAATTGCCGTATCATATCATCACGTTCGGGAGCGAACAAAGCAATGACTATTATCCGCTCACCGTTTTTTTAGAAGCGAGCGGAACAGTGTTTACGGTCAATCAAGCACCTGATGCTTCATTCTTTCTCCCGATTTTAGGGAAACACCATGTGTATAATGCATTAGCGGCGATTGCTGTGGCGCGCTTTTTCGAAGTAAGCTGGGAAGAGATCAAGACAGGTCTTTCTGGCTTACAAGTTACTCGTATGCGGATGGAAGTGACAAAAACAAAAGGTGGATGGACGATTATTAATGATGCCTACAACGCCAGTCCGACATCGATGAAAGCGGCGCTTGAGTTGCTTGGAGAATTAACGGGATATGCCAAAAAAATTGCTGTTTTAGGAGATATGTTGGAGCTTGGCGATAAGGAAGTTGACTTTCATCAACAAATCGGTGCGATGTTGCAACCGAATATAGCCGATTACGTGTTGACGTACGGAGAGTTGGCTCGACACATTGCTTTGGAGGCGCAAGATTCGTTCCCATCCGGGCGTGTAAAAGCATATGATGACAAAGATGCATTAGCCAAAGATCTCGTCTCTATGCTTTCTCCTAACGATGTTATTCTTTTAAAAGCATCCAGAGGCATGAAGCTTGAGGAATTGCTGAACTATTTGCAATAGCTGTTATTCAATTCGATATCGCCAAGCGGCAGTAGAGGGTGTAAGAGTGTCGATTTTGTGGAAAAGTAGGGATGTTGCTTCTTACTGTCGCTTTCGATTTTTCAAAGAAATGGTGATTTTCGATGATTGGCTGTTTATGTATACACGGGTTCACTGGTGGGCCTTATGAAGTAGAACCGCTTGCTAACTATTTGCGTGAAAAAACGGATTGGCTTATTGAGACACCAACCTTGCCCGGTCATGGTGAGACATTACAGCTCAAAGGAATTACATATGACCGGTGGTTTCGAGCCGCAGAAGAAGAATTGCAAAAGCTCATGGAAGAATGCGAAACTGTCTATGTCATTGGCTTTTCGATGGGAGGAGTCATTGCCGCTTACTTAGCGACGAAATATCGCATCGACAAACTTGTTTTGTTGAGCGCTGCGTTTTATTACGTGAATCCGCGGCAGCTGTTAAAAGATATGCGCAATATGATTCGTGATGGTTTGCGGCGAAAATTAAAAGAAAACCCATTGTTTGTACGATATAAGCATAAAATCTTGTTCACTCCCATTACCGCGGTATTAGAGTTCCGAAAGCTAGTGAGCCAAGTCCGTCCGCGCTTACCTGACGTACATATTCCTGTACTCATCGTTCATGGAAAGGAAGACGGGATTGTTCCGATAAAAAGCGCGCATTATTTATATGAAAACGTTGGTTCACCCTTAAAAAAATTGTGTTTTTTGCCTTCTTCTCACCACCATGTTTGTCATGGTCCTGACCGTGAACAACTATTTAAAGAGGTAGAAGCTTTTCTAAAGGGAAATATTTGAAGATGGTATTTATTGCAAATGCGGTATGGAAATGGTATGATAACTGTTACAATGTCCAAGATGACATCGTTCGTTTTGGTACAGTAAGGAAGTAAAAGGAGTATGAATTACATTGACAACATTTCATGAATTAGGATTAAGCAATGAATTAATGAAAGCTATTAGTCGAATGGGCTTTGAAGAGACGACACCGATTCAAGCGGAAACGATTCCGTTAAGCATGCAAAATAAAGATGTCATTGGTCAAGCGCAAACAGGTACGGGAAAAACAGCTGCGTTCGGCATCCCGCTTGTCGAAAAGATTGATACGAAAAATGACGCGATTCAAGGGCTGGTTGTGGCTCCAACTCGTGAATTAGCGATTCAGGTATCCGAAGAGTTATATAAAATTGGTGCTGTCAAGCGCGTTCGTGTGCTGCCGATTTATGGCGGGCAAGATATTGAACGGCAAATTCGCGCTTTAAAAAAGCGTCCTCATATCATTGTAGGAACACCGGGGCGAATCATCGATCATATTAATCGAAAAACGCTTCGTTTAGAGCGCGTTCATACTGTTGTGTTAGATGAAGCGGATGAAATGCTGAACATGGGCTTTGTCGACGATATCGAAGCAATTTTAAGCCATGTACCAACGGAAAGACAAACGTTGCTTTTTTCAGCAACAATGCCAGAACCGATTCGCCGTATTGCAGAGAGGTTTATGAAAGAACCTCATCTTGTTAAAGTTAAAGCAAAGGAAATGACTGTTCCGAATATCGTGCAATATTACTTAGAAGTTCAAGAAAAGAAAAAATTCGATATTTTAACGCGCTTACTAGACATTCAAGCGCCGGAGCTTGCGATCGTATTTGGACGCACAAAACGTCGCGTTGATGAGCTAGCGGAGGCGTTAAATTTACGCGGTTATGCTGCTGAAGGGATTCACGGTGATTTGAGCCAAGCGAAGCGTTTATCCGTGCTTCGTAAATTTAAAGAAGGTGCCATCGAAATTTTAGTGGCAACCGATGTGGCTGCGCGCGGATTAGATATTTCTGGAGTGACACATGTTTATAACTTTGACATTCCACAAGACCCAGAAAGCTATGTGCACCGCATTGGTCGTACAGGTCGCGCTGGAAAAACAGGGGTGGCGATGACGTTTGTGACGCCGCGTGAAATCGGTCAGCTTCATAATATTGAACGAACGACGAAGCGAAAAATGGAGCGTATGAAGCCGCCAACGCTCGATGAGGCGCTAGAAGGCCAACAGCGCATAGCGATTGAGAAGCTGGTGTCGGTTGTTGAAAACGAAAACTTATCTTTTTATAAACGTGCTGCTGAAGAGTTATTGGAAGAACATGATTCCGTCTCTCTTGTGGCTGCGTGTATTAAAATGTTGACAAAAGAGCCGGATACGACTCCAGTGACATTGACGGAAGAGCCACCGCTGCCGGTAAAAAAAGAGAAAAAACGCATGAATCGCAAAGGTGGTCAAGCAAAAGAACGAACAAAAAAACGTCGCGTCGCTCGCTAAACGAGAAAACGGTGCCATAGGCGCCGTTTTTGTTTTTATATATAAAGATAAGAAAGTATAAATGTGAAATGACCGAAGCCAAATAAAAGGATGAAGCGCTTTTTCGCCTTGTTCATGATTTAAAGAAGTTTGACGAAATCGGATGGATCGATAGGACAATTTTTTTATTCGTTAACCGCTAAATATTAGCGGTTTTTTTCTGTATACTGTATATAATAGTGGAGTTTTTTTCTATATCGAAAGCACCTGTTTTCACCACAGTAGGCTTAACCGTTAGGAATGATTGTTGAAAACAGAAAGGAGAAACCGATGAGAGGGGAACCGAAACACCGAATTAGCGAGAGAGCGTTGCGTGTATGGAGAATAGACGGGATGATTTCCTCATGCGTATATTGGCTTGGCTTTTTTGTAGTGTTAGGGCTAACGTTCGCTTTTCATTGGCCGTATTGGATTAGTATGGTCACCTTCGTGCTCTCTGTTTTTGCCACTTATCTTCTTGTATGGCTGTTTCCGGCTTTGCGTTGGAAACGTTGGCGTTATGATGTACATGAGCACGAAATTGAGGTTCAGCACGGAATATATGTGATAAAACGTACTATCATTCCGATGGTGAGAGTTCAGCATGTTGATATGAAACAAGGGCCGCTCCTGCGCAAATATCGTCTCGCGACCATCTCGATTTGGACAGCGGCAACAGTTCATGAAATCCCTGCTTTAGATGTGGAAGAAGCAGAGGCGTTACGCGATCGCATTTCTGTGCTAGCAAGGATGGCTGATTCAGATGAATAAACCTCGTCGTTTGCATCCGATTGCTTCACTCATTTATTTTATCAAAATGGTTCGCGAGTGGATTATTCCGTTTGTGGTTGTACTTGTGTTTGGAAAAAATAATCACCCATCATTTTTGGGGCTAAAATGGGTAGGAGTGAGTATCGTTTTATTGATGTCATTGATCGTAGGAATCGCCTCTTGGTATCGGTTTACATACCGAATTGAGCAAGGGGAATTGCGAATTGAATATGGGGTATTTGTAAGAAAAAGGCGCTATATTCCCCAAGAGAATATCCAGGCAATTCATATTTCTTCTGGCATTGTGCAACGGTTATTTGGTCTAGTGAAATTACAAATTGAAACAGCAGGTGGGAACCAAGAGGCGGAAGCAGTATTAACAGCAATTACACGAGAGGAAGCGGAACGATTAAGAGTACTTTTACTTCAAGACGAATTTTCAGTAGAGAAAGAAAGCACTGAAGCGCTTTTATGCTATAAGGCGGCTTATAAAGACTTATTGATTGCCGCTTCTACATCTGGGCGCCTCGGAATTGTGCTCTCCGCCATTGGCGCGCTTTTCAGCCAATTTGACGAATGGATTCCGTATGAAGCGATCTTTCGGAAGCTCAGGCAGTTTGTGCATTTGGATGCGGTGCTTCTTATTGTAGCTGCTGTAGTTGTTGTTACGTTAGCGTGGTTCATTTCCATTTTGATAATCGTGGTAAAATATCGCCATTTTACGGTGCAAAGAAAAGGAAAGGATATTATCATTTCACATGGATGGCTTGAGAAGCGACAGTTTACCATTCCACTCGCTCATATTCAAGCGATTCGCATTTCACAAAACCCTGTTCGCGAGCTGTTCGGTTATGCGGCGGTGTATATTGAAAGTGCCGGAAGTACATTTGAAAAAGATGCAAACTATTCGACTATGTTATTTCCTCTTGTGAATATGAAGGACATTAACGAGCGTTTAGAAACGTTTGTACCCGGTTATACGATTCCGTTTTCGTTTATATCTCTCCCTCGTCGGGCGTTACCGCGCTATTTGCGGCGGGTGATGTTGTTTCCTGCTATATGTATATTCATCATATGCTATTTTTTTCGCCCGTGGGGATACGCGTTATTATTAGCGTTATTGCCGCTAGTATGGTTAGGATATGCACGTTATAAGGATGGCGGCTGGAATATAGCTGGATGCCAGTTAGCCCTTCGCTATCGCTTGGTAACCAAAATAATCGTTCTTTTAGAAAAGCAGCGAATTCAATCGCTAGAGAGGAAACAATCGATCTTTCAGCAACAAAAGAAGCTAGCAACCGTCGGTGTATCGATTCGTTCCGGCTTGCATTCAAAACGATTTTCTGTCATTGACATGAGCGAGAACGATTTGTGTAGGATAGAGGACTGGTATCGACCTAGCGGCGATATAGATGAAGATTGAAAGCGACAAACGGCGCGATGATCGCTCCTCCTAAAAAACCGAAAAGATGGGCGACGGTATTCATATTCGGCGTTGTGATGGTCATAAAAAAACCGATGCATAATACAGCGATAATGATATGTGCATGCTGCTGATCGATAACATCGTTTCGGAATATGATTAAATAACTATAGATACCAAACAGGCCGAAAATGGCTCCAGAAGCGCCTAAATGACTATACATTGCGGGTAAAAGAAAGAGTGTTGCAATATTGGCAAATAGCCCGCTTCCTATATAAGCGATGATGAACTTCCATTTTCCTAACATTTTTTCTAAAGCCGGACCAAACAAAAGAAGCGAAATCGAGTTGACAATCATATGCCCAAAGTGGAGATGTAAAAACAGCGGGCTCACTAACCGCCAATATTCCCCTTTCCACACAGCAGCGTTAAAGCCGATTAAGGTTTTCAAAATTGAATCAGTTGCCGGGGTATTCAAAAAGAACATAAACCAAAATAAAAAGTGGGAGGAAACAAGGATCGACACCACTGGATAGAGACGAAGGAATGTGTGAACATTTTCTGTACGGGTAAACATGTAACTCGCTCCTCTTTTTTATAGCTTGTTTACTAAAATGTATGTTGGACACAGAAAGGATAGAAGATGATGATTGTTGGAATTGGCATTGATATTGTAGAGATAGGACGAATACAGCAGTTAATGGAACAAAACCAAAAGTTCATCGATCGAATTTTAACAGAGGAAGAGAAATTGATCTTTTCTCAACTATCGAATGGACGAAAAGCCGAATTTCTTGCTGGACGATTTGCTGCAAAAGAAGCGTATGCAAAAGCATTCGGGACAGGAATTGGGGGAAGCTTATCATTTCAGGATATTAAGATTTTAAATGATGAGCACGGAAAGCCAATCGTTATTTCTAAAACAGATGAACATCGTGTTCATGTTTCAATTTCGCATAGCTGCGATTACGCTGTTGCCCAAGTAATTATTGAACGCTTGTCATGCTAGTCTGCATATTCAACTAACCTGTCTCATATATTTGGTAATGCATATAGGAGAGCACGTCTCCTAACGTTGATATGAGGCAAAGGGGTTGAAAACATGAGGAGAAACTTGTTTGGCGTATTGCTGGGCATCGTGTTGCTGTTGGCGCTAGCTGGATGTGGGACGAAATCGCAAGAAGATGTAGTGAAAGCGCTTGATGAAAAGATGGATGAAGTATCAAGCTATCGGGCAGAAGCAAAAATGACGCTCAAGACAGGCTCAGATTCACAAGTATATAACATAGAAATTTGGTATAAGCAGCCGTCGTATTACCGCGTTAGTTTAAAAAATGCTAAGAAAGATCAAAGCCAAATCATTTTACGCAATGATGAGGGGGTATTTGTTCTTACTCCGGCATTAAACAAAAGTTTCCGCTTCCAAAGCGATTGGCCAAAAAACAGCAGCCAAGCGTATTTGTATGAATCGCTAGTGAAAGACATTTTAAGTGATTCAAAAGCAAGCTTTAAAGCGACGAAAGACCATTATGTATTTGAAACAAAAACCAATTATCCAAACAGCAACATTATTCCAAAACAAGAAATTACTTTAAACAAAAAAGACTTAGCTCCAGTATCTGTGAAAGTCATGGATACGGATATGAATGCCCTTTTAACGGTGGAGTTTTCTAAAGTCGAATTTAATAAAAAATTTGATGAGAATGCATTCGATACAGCCAAAAACATGACAGGAGCGCGTTTAGAAGTGCCGACGATGGCAAAAGGAGAGACCGATGCATTAGAAGTGATGTATCCGGCTGATCTGCCATCTGGCGTTGAGCAAGTGGATGAAAAAGAGATCGCCACAGAAAACGCCAAACGAGTCATTATGACGTTTGGAGGAAAAAAATCGTTTACATTAGTTCAAGAAAAAGCGCGTGTATTGCCGGCAACAAGTACACCAACTCTCGTAAACGGCGATCCGGTAGATTTAGGATTTGCTATCGGTGCACTCACGGATCATTCACTCACTTGGTCATATAAAGGTGTTGACTTTATGATTGCCTCTGACGATTTAACGCCGGAAGAAATGGTCATGATCGCTCGTTCCGTACAAGGAAAGGCTACTAAATAAAGGATTTCCGTACAGGCTCAAATGAATAGAGCCTGTTTTTTGTTGAATATAAGTTTACCTCGAAAAATTCGGTTTTTTCGTTGCTCCTCTTACAGATACAGTTTTCTAATCAGCGAAAGATCGGTGCATGACAAAGGCTAATGCCCGCTCTTTTATGTAAATCGTGAAAGAAACAATTATCTTTTGTTGACATTACCACCATAAGAGACAATAATTTTTATATAATGATTGCGAATAAGGAAGTGCATAACAAGATGAAGGACTCATTTTACCGTGATACATGGGCAGAAATTGACTTAGATGCGATTAGTCATAATGTTTCTTCATTGAGGGAATTTTTAGGGAATGATGTAAATATTATGGCGGTTGTGAAAGCAAATGCGTACGGGCACGGCGATGTACAAGTGGCTAAGACAGCTCTTGAGGCCGGCGCTTCATATTTAGCTGTAGCGTTTTTGGACGAGGCGCTCGCATTAAGAAAAAAAGGAATGGAAGCTCCCATTCTCGTATTAGGTGCTGTTCGGCCTGAATATATCAATATCGCCGCACGCGAACGAATTACGCTTACGGTGTTTCAAACAGAGTGGCTTGAGCAAGCAGCGCTCCTTTATCAAGAAACCATTCCTATTTCTTTTCATTTAAAAATGGATACGGGAATGGGGAGAATAGGGGTAAAAGACGAAGCAGAAACAAAACGAATTGTTGAGATGATCGACCAACATCCTTATTTTTCTTTGGAAGGGGTTTATACTCATTTTGCAACGGCCGATGAAGTAAATACAGATTATTTTTCTTTTCAATATCAAAACTTTTTGCGAATGTTGGATTGGCTTCCTTACAAGCCGTGTTTTATTCATTGCGGAAATAGTGCAACAAGCTTACGGTTTCCGGAAAAAGTGTTTAACATGGTCCGCTTTGGAATTTCGATGTACGGCTTAGCACCTTCCCCTGAAATCAAACCATATTTGCCATACAAGCTAAAGGAAGCGTTCTCATTGCATAGCCGCATTGTCCATGTGAAGCAGTTGATGCCCGGGGAAAAAGTAAGTTACGGAGCGACTTATACAGCGGAAACGGAAGAGTGGGTAGGCACGGTTCCAATTGGGTACGCTGACGGATGGCTTCGGCGCCTTCAACATTTCCATGTTCTCGTTAATGGAACAAGGGTACCGATTATCGGGAGAATTTGTATGGACCAATTGATGGTTCGATTGCCCGAAAAAGTTCCTGTAGGAACACAAGTGACACTCATCGGACGACAAGGTGATGCCTATATTTCTATCGATGAGGTTGCTCAATACCTTGGCACGATTAATTATGAAATTCCTTGTACAATAAGTTATCGAGTTCCCCGTATTTTTTTAAAAAAGAAGAGTATAATGGAAGTGAGAAATCTTGTTTTAGATGGCAAGGGGTATGTATAAACTGAAAATTTTTTCAGACGATAATAGGTAGAAGAACGGGAATGGCTTTGCATCGCCGTTATTTAATGGTATTATGAAGTGGGAGCAACTAATTGGCTGCAGTTCGTGGAGGTGTATGTTCGTGTCTGAATCTAGCGCAACAACGGAGATCGTCGTTCGTTTACCTCAAGCATTATTAACGGAATTGGATGTGCTTGTGAAACAAGAGAACGGCAATCGCAATGAACTTATTTATCAAGCGACTAAAATGTATATTCGCGAGCGGAAAAAACGGCAAATTCGCGAAGCGATGAGACGCGGTTACATGGAAATGGCAAAAATTAACTTATCCATTGCATCGGAAGCGTTTCTTGCAGAATATGAGGCCGACCACACCGTTGAACGTTTAGTTAGCGGGGGGTAATGCTTTGATTGTTAAACGTGGCGACGTTTATTTTGCGGACCTTTCCCCGGTAGTTGGCTCAGAGCAAGGAGGCGTTCGTCCGGTATTAGTCATTCAAAATGACATCGGAAATCGCTTTAGTCCGACGGTCATCGTGGCGGCGATTACGGCGCAAATCCAAAAAGCGAAGCTACCAACACATGTTGAAATCGATGCAAAGCGCTACGGATTTGAACGAGATTCCGTCATTCTTTTAGAACAAATTCGTACAATTGATAAGCAGCGACTAACGGATAAAATTACTCATCTAGATGACGAAATGATGGATAAAGTGGACGAAGCATTACAAATTAGTCTAGGTCTGATTGACTTTTAATACATCGAATTTGTTTCAGAACAGGGCAGGTCGCACGCAATCGATCTGTCCGGCTATGCAAATATACTATTGGATGGAAATAGCTGCATCGTTTGTAGCTATTTTTATTTTTTTACTTTTGGTAAAATAAAAATTATCAAACAATTGGAGGTTAATGAATTTGTCAAAAGCAGAATCGCTCATTCATGTGATTGCGAATGAATTGCAGCTTTCAGCCCAACAAGTAAACAATGTTATTTCGCTTTCTGAAGAAGGAAATACTGTTCCATTTATCGCTCGTTATCGGAAAGAGTTAACAGGTGCCCTAGATGAAGTACAAATTCGCAATATACTCGAGAAATGGAACTACTTGCAAAACCTTGAACAAAGGAAAGAAGAAGTATTACGTCTCATCGATGAGCAAGGAAAATTGACGGACGAGCTAAGGGATGCTATTTGTGGGGCAACCAAGCTGCAACAAGTCGAAGATTTATATCGTCCATACAAGCAGAAGCGGCGCACAAAAGCAACGATCGCCAAAGAAAAAGGGATTGAACCGCTAGCGGAATGGTTGTTCACGTGCCCGATAAGTCCGTCGCCAGAGGAAAAAGCAGCTGAGTTTATCAATCCGGAAAAGGAAGTGTTGACGGTAGAAGAAGCGCTCCAAGGCGCCAAAGATATTATCGCAGAAAAAGTTTCCGACAATGCACAGTTCCGACAATGGATTCGCGAGCAGACATGGAAAAAAGGGATTATCGTTTCCACAGGAAAAGACATAGAGAAAGATGAGAAAAAAGTATATGAAATGTACTACGAATACGAAGAACCGATACATAAAATCGTTCCGCACCGCATTTTAGCATTGAACCGCGGAGAAAAAGAAAATGTGTTGCGCCTTTCGATTCAAGCACCTGTCGAGGAGATTCTTACATATTTACGAATCGAGACGATTACAAATGATCAATCGCCTGCTGCTCCTCTCCTTTTAGAGGCGATCGAGGACGGGTACAAGCGTTTAATTGAACCGTCAATTGAACGGGACATTCGCAATGAATTAACGGAAAGAGCTGAAGAGCGGGCCATTCATATTTTTGCTGAGAATTTACGCAAGCTGTTACTCCAACCGCCTTTAAAAGGGAAAATTGTTCTCGGTATTGATCCTGCGTATCGGACAGGCTGTAAACTGGCTGTTGTAGACGAAACGGGCAAGCTGTTGAAAGTCGATGTGATATATCCCCATCCACCTCATGAGCGGTTGGAGGAGGCGAGAGAAAAACTTATTCGCATCATTCAAGATCATTCTGTGCAAATGATTGCAATTGGGAACGGCACGGCGTCACGTGAGACGGAACAGTTTGTTGCCGATACGTTAAAACAGGTACAACAAGAAATCTTTTATCTGATTGTCAGCGAAGCAGGAGCGAGCGTATATTCCGCTTCTGATCTTGCCCGTCAAGAGTTCCCGGATTTACAAGTAGAAGAACGGAGCGCTGTTTCCATCGCGCGGCGCGTGCAAGACCCGCTTGCGGAACTAGTGAAAATTGACCCAAAATCGGTAGGCGTTGGACAGTATCAGCATGATGTCTCACAAAAAAAGTTAGCTGAATCATTACACTTTGTTGTTGAAACCGTCGTAAACCAAGTCGGTGTCAATGTCAATACTGCGTCTGTGTCTCTTTTGCAATATGTATCGGGTTTATCCAAAACCGTTTCTGAAAATATTGTTAAGCGAAGAGAAGAGCAAGGAAAATTTAGAAATCGTAGCGAATTAAAAACGATTCCAAGGCTTGGAGCGAAAACATACGAACAATGTATTGGCTTTTTGCGTATTATGGATGGGGACGAGCCATTAGACCGAACCCCCATTCATCCTGAACGATATGATGAAGTGAAAAAGCTGTTACAGCAAATCGGCTTCACCACTGCAGATATCGGAAGCGAAACGCTTCGGCAAGCACTGCAAACGCTCGCGGTTAAAGAAACGGCTGAAGCGCTCGGTATTGGAGAATTAACGTTACGGGACATTATTGACGCACTTATTCGTCCGGAACGCGACCCGCGTGACGAATTACCAAAGCCGCTATTGCGAAAAGATATTTTAAAAATGGAAGACTTGAAAAAAGGAATGGAATTGGAAGGAACAGTGCGTAACGTCGTCGATTTTGGAGCGTTTGTCGATATCGGAGTCAAGCAGGACGGTCTCGTTCATATTTCGAAGCTAAGTAAACAATATGTACGGCATCCACTTGACGTTGTATCGGTAGGTGATGTCGTTAAAGTTTGGGTCGAAGATGTCGATGTGGCAAAGGGGAGAATCGCCTTATCCATGCTTCCGCCGGAGATATGAGAAAAAACACTGCCTTTATGAGCAGTGTTTTTTCTGATAAAAAAACCAGCATTGATTTAATAATTTAATTTGATAACGATTTTTCTCATAGTAGGCCCGTCTCATTTGTTTTTTTAACCATGTAGGCATAGACAATAACCTCCGTTATGAAAAGGTTAGTATATAATGTATGTATAGGCAGGTCGTCCTGTGTCAAAAAAGGTGGGAAGAAAATGGAGCAAAACGATTTGCAGCAGCTCGTGGAAAAAATATCTTTACAATTTTTCGGAAAACCATTTCAACACCAAGCGTTGTTCAATTCTAGGTTACGAACAACAGGAGGACGGTACTTATTACGTTCGCACAACATTGAAATCAATCCAAAATATTACGAGGCATTTGGAGAAGAAGAACTCGTTTCAATTATTAAACATGAATTGTGCCATTATCATCTTCACTTAGAGGGAAAAGGTTATCGGCATCGCGATCAGGATTTCCGCATCTTATTACAGCAAGTGCAAGCACCGCGATATTGCCGACCGCTTCCTCATCAAATGAAAAAAACAGCTAACAAGTTTTACGTGTATATTTGTTCAAATTGCGGCCTTGAGTATAGACGGAAAAGGCGAGTGAACACAAGTAAATATGTTTGTGGGAAATGTACGGGACGATTAGAAGCTTTATTTTAATAATAATATAGGGAAGAAGATAATTATGGATGAACGCAACTAAGAAGACTCTTATCAAAAGAGTAAAAATAGGGAAGTATACTTTTAGGAGATAATGGAATAGGGGCGAGGAGAATTAGCGGGAGAAGTTACTATTCGGAAAATGAAAAAAGAGCTAGAGTTAGACATTGATTGACCACCTATTAGCAGTAAATGAATGCAGTATGATTGATGATCAAATTGAGACAGGAAATGTCATTTAAAACAGGTAGGGCTCTTATAAACCCATTTGGATTCATATCCCCCCTAGGAGAAATCTCTTTAATAATGTATTGCTTTGCCCGCAAATTATCATTATAAGATTAAGCTACATAAATTTTTTTAAAAAATAGTTGACATCAATGGAGTATATGTGCTAAATTATAAAAGCCGTCGCTGATAGGTGACAAGGTAAATTGAAAATAGAAGAGATATTGACAGCAACGAAATCCCTCACTATAATAAAAGAAGTCGACAGGTGATTCTAAATTCATTCCGCAATAGCTCAGCGGTAGAGCAACCGGCTGTTAACCGGTAGGTCGTAGGTTCGAATCCTACTTGCGGAGCCATTGGAGAAGTACCCAAGTGGCTGAAGGGGACGGTTTGCTAAACCGTTAGGTCGTGTTTTTACGGCGCGCGGGTTCAAATCCCGCCTTCTCCGCCACTTTGATATATACAGTTTGGCCCGTTGGTCAAGTGGTTAAGACACCGCCCTTTCACGGCGGTAACACGGGTTCGAATCCCGTACGGGTCACTATTTGTTTGCGGGGGCGTTGGCGTTTTATCCAAAACACCACCTCCCCTTTTATTCGGATTATAAAAAGTTAGTTGGACAGATGTATAATGATTAAGAGGTCCCGTAGTGTAGTGGTTAACATGCCTGCCTGTCACGCAGGAGATCGCGGGTTCGAGTCCCGTCGGGACCGCCATTTAAATAAAATAGACGAATTGTCATGTGTATTTTATTCGAGAATTATCAAATAATATTGCTGTGATTACTCATGCAGCATTCTCAGAGAAGTGATTCATTGGGCTATAGCCAAGCGGTAAGGCAACGGACTTTGACTCCGTGATGCGCTGGTTCGAATCCAGCTAGCCCAGCCATTTTCATCATGAGCCATTAGCTCAGTAGGTAGAGCATCTGACTTTTAATCAGAGGGTCGGAGGTTCGAGTCCTCCATGGCTCACTTTTTTGCGGGTGTGGCGGAATTGGCAGACGCACCAGACTTAGGATCTGGCGCCTCACGGCGTGGGGGTTCAAGTCCCTCCACCCGCACCATTCATCATCTCGATTAAGCGGTCGTGGCGGAATGGCAGACGCGCTAGGTTGAGGGCCTAGTGGGGGCAACCCCGTGGAGGTTCAAGTCCTCTCGGCCGCATATTAAAAAAGTACTTGCAATTTTATATAACAAATATTATACTAGAAAATGTTCTTTAAAACACAGTTTGCGCTCGTAGCTCAATTGGATAGAGCATCTGACTACGGATCAGAAGGTTAGGGGTTCGAATCCTCTCGAGCGCGCCATTATTCCGGGAAGTAGCTCAGCTTGGTAGAGCACATGGTTTGGGACCATGGGGTCGCAGGTTCGAATCCTGTCTTCCCGACTCTTTGAATCAAGCGGGTGTAGTTTAGTGGTAAAACCTCAGCCTTCCAAGCTGATGTCGTGGGTTCGATTCCCATCACCCGCTCCACTAATCATTAATAATGTTCTTTGAAAACTGAACAAAACGAAGCGTCCACGTCAATTTGCTAGGTTGTTTAACTTTCTATGGAGAGTTTGATCCTGGCTCAGGACGAACG
>NZ_JACDUT010000012.1 GCF_013761245.1 Thermaerobacillus caldiproteolyticus
ACGTTGGTATGGGTTTCATCGCTATTTACTGCATGTACAATTATGCATTCTTATGCATAATTTTGAGTTTTTACTCTAGTTTTGCAACACCATCTAAATACTAAAACTGATATGGAAAGGAGCTTGAAGGAATGAAATTCACTAAAGAAGTTAATAACGCAAAATTCGTATTTACCAAGGACGAGATTGGTTATCAAGAAGTACTTGATGATTTTAGAAATACTAGTTATATCTTTATTTTAACATTTAATATTTCGGAAAATAACGATATGCTAATAAATCAACTGAAACAAGTTAGTGATGAAACAACTATTGAGATTTTTACAAATATTCCTCAAAGATATGAACATTACTTTAGTGATCGAGCAAGAAAACAAGCAAGAAAAAAAATAAACGTATACCTTGGACGTCTCGACCCGGAAAAGTACCAATCAATTGTAAATACTTACTACTGTTTTGATAATCACTCTAAGATAATTATGACTAACAATGTAGTATATGTGGGGTCTGCAAACTTTTCCGATGAGTCAAAAAACAACTTGGAAAGTGGTTTTATTGTGTACGACAAAGAATTTATTGCCTTCATTAAGAATAATATCATACCCTATTTAAAGAATAATTCCGAACCTTACTATTCCAATAACTCTACAAGATTTAAAATCATGCTTAGGTTAATTTATTCAAAATTAGTAAATGCAAAAGAAAGAATACACATGTCTACTCACGCAATTGCCGATCATGCAGGAAATTATTATGAATACTATGATGTTCACAATAATAGTTTAAACTTATTAACAATTGAATATCTTGATTCAGTCTTGAAGGAATTAGAGGATTTATTAGCTATAATTTTGCAAGATTTAGACTCCGATGGTCTTTTAACAGATGAAATCGAGAAACATATAGGCAATATTGATATCTCCAATATCAGAGAACTTTATTCAGAGGACACTAAAATCTTTGAGTTAGCAAGATTTGATGAAGAAGATTATGCTACAGAGTATCTACAAGAACACGCAATAGAAGCTTATGATGAATATTTAAATTCATTCCAAGAAACAGCAGTCCAAGAGGCCGCTGAGAAAAAAGCTCTTCTTGCCTATAACGCAGAACAAGAAGTTACCAATCTATTAAAAGTATTATCGGGTTTGGAAACAGATATTGAAAAGATAATCAATCTGTTACCTTCAAGTGAGAGAAATCCTAATATAGATAATACAAGATAAAAGAATAGTCTTTAGGAGTTCTTTATACGAAAAAGAAAAATGTTATCTAACCAAGTATAAATTACTTGAAAACGTTCTATGCAAGCTGCAATGTATATATTTGGTACAATAATTTATACCGGAGGGAAACACTTGGGATCTCTAGTTCGTGACTTACAAAAACAAGCAATGGATTCATCTATACCAATCACTGATTTGTTACGAAATGCTTATGTTGTTGCAAAGAAGCTTAAAATTAAAGAATTTGAAAAGTGGACAAATTTAGAGTTAAATGGCTACAAGGATAATAATGTGCCGGATTATAGGATAATTCAAGGACAGATTAAGGCATTTAACCCTTACTATGGCTGGATTCCAGTTTTTATTGATAATACAAAATTGACTAAAGCATTACAGATTGGAGTGATTACTCAAGCAATATCTGAGATAGTGACACTTATCAACACTTCAGATGAAACACTTCAGATGAAACACTTCAAATGGAGCTACCTCCTGAGATAGAAAAATACTTGTTAGAAACTATGGAAGTTCCCTTAAAAATTGCAAGATTAATCCCTAAATCACAACTTCAGAAGATTGTTGATTCTGTTAGAAATGCCGTACTAGAATGGGCATTAGATTTAGAGTCTGAAGGAATAGTAGGTGAAGATATGACCTTTACAAAAGAAGAAAAGCAATTAGCTCAGTCTGTAACTTACAACATTCAAAATTATATCGGAGGTTCTGTATACGGCTCCCAAATACAACAAGGAAGCTCTCACTCAACTCAATCACAGACACTAAATATAAACGATATTGAGGACATAATTGAGAATTTAAAGAATTGCATCAATGATCTTGGCTTAAATGAAAAAGATAAAAAGTTACTTGAAGCTAATATTTCAACTGCAGAATCACAGTTATCCTCTCCGGCATTCAATAAGACCATAGTAAGAGAATGCTTTAAAACGATTAGAAATATCTTAGAAGGTATAACCGCTTCACATATTGCAACTGAAATAGGGACGAAAATTGATTCAATTTTAAATCAACTATTCTAAGAAAAGATTTCATAAAAGAAAGAATATACTTTTCACTCTTTTTCGTTTAGACAAAAAAGTAAGAGCTAATCACTTTTATCTGTGATTAGCTCTTTTAATTACAACTAAGTTACGCATTCATTGGCCAGTCCTTATATTGCTGTTCGGCTTGTTCCATGAATTTGTTTGTTAAGAATTGTAATTGTTGACCCGTAATTTTTTCTTTCATGAGTACATGCTTGACGGCTAATTTCACTTTAGCGTAAACATCTCGACGGTGAGGACTCGTCCAGTCTACGGCTAATTGTTTCTTTAAGGCTTTGACAACCTTATGGATTAAATTTGCAAGAAATTCGTTTGAGAATGCTTCCTGCTCCATAGTAGTGATGGCTTTGTAAAACTCAATTTCTTCCTCTGAGAGTCCTAAGTCATGTCGCTTACGCATTTCCTCTTCCATCTCTTTGCGCATTTTAATCATCACTCTGACTACATCAGCGGCCTGAATGACACGATTATGATAATCCTTTAACGTTTTCTCTAACAGTTCGCTTAATGCCTTTGACTGTGGACTTCCTTTGCTAAATGTCACTTTAATTTGATCTTCTAAAAGTTTTTTCAGTAACTTTAAGCGTAAATCTTCATGCTCTTTTTTCGTTAAATCTGCCAAGAATGCATCGTCCAATATGCTGATATCCGGGCGTTCAATCCCTGCTATTTTGAAAATATCAACAGTTTCTTTCGCTAACAGACTGTTATCAATGAGTTCAGATAATCGCTCTTCTAATGTTTTATTTTCACTCGGTTTTTCAATTGGTTGTCGCAAATGTTTGCGAAGTTGTGCTTTAATCATTAAATACAGCATGACTTCATCTGCAAGTTCAAGCACTTCTGGCTGATTTTTCACCAACTGATACGACTTTTCAAGTTTTGTTGCCTCTTGAATATATTCTTCTGGATCACTATTTAAAAGAACATTGACAAGATCAGCAATGAAGTCTTCTCGTTCTATTTTTTGTTTTGTTCGCCAGTTTTGAACATCAATTTCACTTGGAATAAACCCTCTTACTGCCTCCAGATGATTCATAAAGATCTTAACAGCCTCTGAAATATCATAAGATGGGCTTCCTGTGCCACCACTTTGCGTATATTTATAAGTTGCTTCTTTCAGTGAAGTAGCAATTCCAATATAATCAACGACTACCCCGCCTTCTTTTCCCGGAAACACACGGTTTACACGGGCAATGGCTTGCATAAGATTGTGTCCCTTCATTGGTTTATCGACATAAAGATAAGAAAGCGGTTTGGCGTCCATTCCTGTTAACCACATATCGACGACAATCACAAATTTAAGAGGATCTTCTGGGTCACGAAGTTTGGCTTTCACTTCTTCTTGCTCTTTTTTGGATTTAATATGAGCATATTTACTTCCCGGCTGAACTTCGCGCCACTCTTTAGGATCCTTCGATACATCCCCTGTCATAATTACTTCAACAGGAGGACATTCAGGAATATCTCTTAGGTAATTATACAAATCAACCGCAATTCGCCGGCTCATACAAACAATCATGGCTTTTTGAAATGGATTGGCCACTTGGTTGAAATGTGATACGATATCATTGGCTAAACGACGGAGCCGTTTTGGAGTACCGACGACTCTTTCCAGAGCGGCCCATTTTCTTTTATAGTTCTCTGACTCTTCATCGTCTCCCCCAGCATCTACGATAATTTCCTTGTATTTTTCATCAATGTCCTCAGCAGATAAATCAAGTGGGATTAAGCGACTTTCATAGTAGATTGGTAATGTCGCTTTATCTGCCACTGCCTGAGCCATATCATAACGATGGATAATATGTCCAAAAATTTCTTCCGTATGGTTCCCAACAAAGTCGACTGGAGTTCCTGTAAATCCAATATGGGAAGCATTCGGTAAAGCATAACGTAATTGAGCGGCAAATCCACCTGCAAAACCGGCTTGGGTACGGTGTGCTTCATCAGCAATCACAACAATGTTTCGTCGTTCCGATAAAACCGGGTGCTGGGTTTCTCCTTCTTTTTTACGGAATTTTTCAATCGTAGAGAAAATGATTTGCCCGGCTTCCCCTCTCAGTAGGGTTCTTAACTGTTCTGTATCTTCTGCATGCTCTACATGGCCGATGTATGATTTTCCTTGCACAAACGTATCATGCAACTGTTCGTCTAAGTCATTACGATCCACTTGAATGACAATTGATGGATTCTCCATTTCAGGGTGGCGAGACAAGATTCCAGCGAAAAATAACATACTTAGCGATTTACCCGAACCCGTTGTATGATACATAACCCCGATTTTCCGGTCTCCGTCAGGCCGCGTCGCACGTATCGCTTCATTGACTGCAAAGTTCACACCGAAAAACTGGTGATATTTCGCACCAACTTTTGTAATTTTACTTCCTTCCTCCAAAAAGACAATGAAATTACGAATATAATTTAGTAGACGATCTTTCGGAAATAATCCTTCAATCAGTGTGCGCATCGTATTGGCACGGTTGTTATCAACATTTCGCCCATCAATCGATTTCCATGAAGCAAAGAAATCGTAATCGGCAAATGGCATCCCATGCTTAGTTTCTACATTATCGGAAATAACAGTAAAAGCGTTGTAATTAAATAATTGAGAGATATCATACGTATAGTTTTGAATTTGGGTATATGCATCATAAACAGATGCTTGTTCGTTGTTCGGATTTTTTAACTCAAATACAATCAGTGGTAAACCATTAATATATATAACGATATCTGGCCTACGGACCATACGTCCCTCAATGGATAATTGATTGACTACTAAAAAGTCATTGTTCTCTGGATGTTCCCAATCGATTGGAAAGACATGAGGCGTATACGTTTCATCGTTTACCTCATAAGAGAATTCGAGGCCTTTCGTCAACATTTTGTGAAAATGCATATTGCGGTTAATCAACTTTACACCATCTGGCGCTGTTAATACTTGAGCAAGTCTTTTTATTTCATGTTCAGGTATGGCCGGATAAGCCTTCTTTAAGAAGGCTTCCAACCGACCATAAAGAACTACTTCATGAAGACTGTTACGCTCTCCACGCTGAAACAATTCCTGTGCATGAAGATAGTCATAACCTAATCGCTTTAAACGTTCAATTGTCGTTTCTTCAAATTCCGTTTCACCTAGAGGTCTCGTCATGTTGCTTGCACCTCCTAGTCGAATTTATATCCAATTTAAAGTACTTCTTCTACTTGTTTTTCTGTTTGAGATAAATCAATTTCACCTGATAAAAGGCGTGGGAGGAGATAATCTCTTAACTCCTGTAATTCTTCAATTTCTTTTGTATTACCTTCTATTAATGCGTCAAACTTCGATACATGATTTTCAAAATTATCAAGAACTTCTTGAGGTGGCTGGATAAATTTGAGTTGCTCAATATCTTTTTTGTTAATGGAATTAAATACTGTACCTGAGCCGTATTGGTCTTCAAAAGCAAATATTCTTTTGAGTGTGTACAGTAAAAATGAGTTATGTCCACTTTTGGAATGAAGCGCAGATAAACCTCGACCGATTACCAATTTATTATTAGCAATATTTATTCGTCCAACTGGAGCACGTACACTCAAAAGAATGTCTCCCTTATTTGCAATTCGTAATTCTTGTGTGCAATAAACCGTATGAACTGGAAAACGAACCCCAAAGTCTTTAACCCCTTGATGAAATGGCAATCCTTTTCTTTCTTGGTTGTAGAATTCAGATTTTGGAGACTGTCCCATTAGGATATTAGCAAATTCTTTAAGACTGCTTACTTCCCATCCCTTTGGAATCATCCCTAATTCCGACTCAACAAACTCCCCATCTTGAAACGGTCCAAAATCAACAAACCAATGCTTGTAAAGCGTCATGGCCATTTCTTCTAGAGTTTTGTTAATTTTTAAGTTAAGTTCAATTTTTTCTGTTAGAGAATCAATAACTTCGACTATACGTTGCTGCTCTTTTAGTGGGGGTAAATTTATAACCATCTCTTTCACTTCAGAAAAAGTAATCTGTGGAAAGGTTCCCGATCTAGATTCCGCTACTTCTTGAAGGTGCCGCAGAGATTCTTCCGAAGTTAGAAAGTAGTACAAATACTTCGGTAGAATATCATTGTTTTTAGGACGTAATACCATGAGTTTTGTTGATACTACATAATCTTCTGATTCAAAATCAATGTAAGCGAACCTTCTATTCGCAGGTCTAATTTCACTAAATAAAATGTCGTTTTTTTGAATACTCTTCTTTGCTTGTCCCGGTAAAGTATTTATATCTGTATATTCATTATTTAAAACCTTTCCATTAAAAATATCTGATGTGTTAAGAAATATTAAACGATCCTTATTAAAAGCATGTCTTTTAGAGATACTTTCTACTAAATTTCCTAATGATATCTGCTTCCACTCACTCACATCAATCCCTCCAAGTCTTGCTTAATCTTCTCTTGAAGGCGATTGGACTCTTCAAACTGTTCTAAAAGACGCTGAGTTAACTCAGCCATTTTTTCTTCAAACGGTGTATCATCTTCATCTGATACCTCTGTTCCAACATAAATACCCGGTGTTAATTTGTAGTCATTTTCTTGTACTTCTTCAATTGTTGCAACTTTACAAAAACCAGCAACATCCTCATATTGTTCTGCTTCTTCGTATTTATAAGCATGATAAACGGCTGCGATTTTATCAATTTCCTCTTTAGACAACGCTTTTTGCTTACGGCTAACGAGGGTCCCCATTTTACGGGCATCGATAAACAAAATTTCATTTTTTCGTGCTCGGTAGCCATTTTTGCCATCACGGTTTTTGCTTAAAAAGAATAAACAACATGGAATACCTGTTGTAAAGAACAGTTTTTCAGGTAATTGAACAATACAGTCAATATACCCCTCGTCAACTAATTTTTGACGAACTTCTTTCTCCTCTTTCACATTCGTGGTCATCGCGCCGTTTGCCATGACAAATCCTGCGGTGCCCGTATCGTTTAAATGATATAGAAAATGCTGCATCCACATATAGTTCGCATTGCTGTTTGTAACAGGTCCAATTAAGCGAGGGTCTTTCTTTGATAAACGATCTGCTCCCCAATCTTTTTGGTTAAATGGCGGGTTGGCAATAATGTAGTCTGCCTTCAAATCAGGAAACTGGTCATTTAAAAGTGAATCTCCTAAGCGAATTTCTGCATTGATACCATGTAGCAGGACGTTCATTTTTCCAAGACGCACTGTCGTTACTACATTTTCTTGCCCATAAAACGAAAGTGCATGTTTGTTCGACGCATATTCTTCACTTTGTATAAACATGCCGCCACTACCGCACGCAGGGTCAAAAACAATACCACTTTTCGGCTCAAGCATAGCAACAAGCAATTTAACGATACTCGATGGTGTAAAGAATTCTCCACCTCTATTACCTTCAGAAGAGGCAAAAGAACTAATAAAGTACTCATATGTACGTCCAAGTATATCTACACTTTCTTGAGTATTGGCGCTAAATACATCGCGTGAAAAGATTTCGATTAAGCCTGCCACATTTTCAGCCGGTAAGTTCGAACCTTGATAAATACGAGGCAACATGCCTTCCAATTCTGGGTTCTCCTCTTCAAGACGCTTCATCGCATTATCAAGAATTTCTTTAATATTCGGCTGTTTGGCGTTTTTCATAATATAAGACCAACTTGCCTCTTCAGGCACTACGAAGACGTTCTCAGCCTTATATTGGTCGGGGTCAGAAATGATGACTTGCTGCATCTCAGCATCTTCCATATACCAATCACTGTTTGGGTCTTTTACGATTTGCTCTAATTCTTTTCGACGCTGTTCATACTTGTTAGAGAGATAACGTAAAAAGATTAATGGAAGTACATAGTGTTTATAATCAGCAGGAGCAACACTCCCACGCATTTTATTGGCTGCCTCAAATAGTTCTTTCTGAAAATCAATATCGGCTTTAACTGACATGCTGTTTCATCCTCCATAAATCTTCCATTTTCATTATTCATTTTAGCATATATTTGTTTATTAAATATTAGATTTTGAGGAATATAAAAGGTAAGGAATCCTCTCCGATCCCCTACCATTATGATTTTCTTATTCACTAAGAATGAATAGATTTCTCGACTTTTACATTCACAATTGTTAGTCCCTTTTGCTTCATTTCTTCTAACACCATTTGTATCTGAACTGCCATTGAATCAAAGAGAATAAAAATTTTCTCATCATCATTATCTTGGAGACGAGGAATAACGAACCTTATGAAAGCCTTTGCTTCTTCCAAAATATAATCAGATACACCAGTTAGAGCAACAATAGAATTAATTGTGCCGAAAAAAATTTGTGAAAACGCAGCATTGTAGATATCGTATCCCTTTGGAGCAAAGTTTGTATACCCCGCAACTTTAAATCCATATATTTTACCTTTTGGATTTTCGTAAAGTGTTATTTCCAGTCCTTCTTTGGCACTAACTTTTTTGAGTAGCTCCATATGCTTTTGTCCTTTCCGTTTTATCGCAACATAATTGTTGGTAATCCCGATTATCACCATAAATAAAAAGTCTATTTCCATACGAGAATCATTTAACATGTTTTTTATTAACTTTTTGTCATCACTTGAAGGTGTAGGTGTATGCTCTGGATGTGTGTGCCATTCACCTAAATAAATCCTTTCTCCATTCGATTCTCTCCATGCCATTTCAATAATCTTTTGAGCCTTGCGAACATTTCTCTCAAAAAAATAACGTCCTGATTTATCTTCTTTTGATGGCTCAGAAATCATGTCGATTACAATAGTGTCGTTGTACACTTTTCCGAGCAAAATCCCACCAGACTCATGTTGTTCTTTTCTTATTTGTTTATACTTTTCAAACGTTTTTACTACTTCTTCAGTAAAAACTACATGTTTTTCACCAAATTTATATATCACATTAATCAACACTTTCTTGGTTATTTTCTAAATCATAAAACCTTGTAGAAAAATCAGTGGCACCTACCCATTTCGGTGCTAATAACCTCCTGCTTTTTCTTTGCTCAGTTATATTTCCTAACCATGTAAAAACCTTGCTCCTACGTGGTTCAGTATTTAATTGCTGCTTAATAAACAGCATTAAGTCGAATATAAATCTTTTCAACTCTAATACACCATATGGAACGTACGATGTATTGCAGCCAAGTTCCTTTTTAGTATACTTGTTTCCATCTTTCAATATTTGATATTTATAAGCACCACTTTCATCAAATATTGTTTTAAGATGAATTTTGTCTTCTGGATTAATCCAAATAGCATGTCCACCTGCCAAGTAAGGTTCTACCCATACGTGTAACATAGGTTTGTTGATTAAACCTTGAATTTGCAGTTGATTTAATCTCAACTCTGTCGGAAAGTGACTAATCGCTACAATGATTAAATCATAAGAATTTAAAGCATTGGGACTGAATGCTAACAATGATAAAACATCACGGTTATAAACATGTATTTGACTAGTAGGATAATGTTTTCGCAGTTTGCTTTTAACGGCTTCTGTTTTAGGTTGACCTACATCACTAGCTCCGCATAGATGTCTATTGATGTTTTCAAAACTTAAAACGTCATAATCGACTAATAGTAAATGCTCTATTCCGATATCAAACATACTTTGCGCAATATGGCTTCCAAGTGCTCCACAACCAATGATGGCTATTTTTAATCCATGATTCTCGGATTTACCATCACCGCCACGTTTTTTCAGGCGCACTGCTCTAACATCTTCCACAGAGTATTTTGCAATTTCTCTCTTTGGAAATTCCTTTACTATCTCAAGCAATCCATGCCGACTATCCTTTCTAAAGCCGTCCATACTAGTTTTTATTCGTTTCCAACCTTTATATTTTAATACTACTTCTTTCATTGGGGGAAGATGCTCCCATACCCCCCATGAATAATCACCGTCAGATTGCATAGAAAACAATACTTTTGTCGGCCTTTTATGCTTAGTCAAATATTCCGAAAGAGCCTGTATGGCTAGTTTATTGTCTTTTAATAAATGGTATATATCTCTATTGCTTTTTGGAAAAGGAAACTGCATAGGTTGAGATAAAGGTATATACAACACTTTTGCAATCTCCTCTTCTCTTACCGTTCCACCTAAATTTTGAACCCAGTTAATAGCATCGCTTTTTTGATTTGCAAAAATTCCTTGTTGGCGCCAATTTGCGTACGTAAATGGGACTAAATAAACTTCTTTTGGTACCTCAAACGGCTCTACAATCGACAAATAACTTCCTTTACTGTCTTCATCCCAGTAAGTTTCAAATTCATCTGTGTAATCTTGGAAGTTCTGTTTTGATACCCCTTTTGTCAAAACTTCCTTGGCTTTCTGAATTATTGCGTCTATAACACCTAAAGGATTAGCCGGATTGGGACTGGCTAATACATCATCAAAAAGGCAAAGTGTTTTAGACTTACTCAAATGTGGCAAAGGATATAATTTCCTAAAACTATGTTCGTCTAATTTAACTTTTGGAAACGAATCCGGAAAGTTAAAAGGCAGACTAATCAATAATTTAACTTCATAGTCTGCCACAATAGTTTTAATCTGTAGAGTGACAGGATAATCATTTGTTCTTTCGTTTTTCTCTACAATAATAGCCTCATATTTACTTATTAGATATTCAACGGATTCGTTTCGTATCTGAGCATAGACGTCTAATAAATCAAGATGATCGTCCATGATTTCCTAACACCGCCGGTTTTGATGTTTGTAGTGCATACCCTTTGTCCATTCTTTCTTCAGGTGGAGTATACTCCGGAAAACGATCACCAAATATTTTCCGCCAAATATCAGCGGCTTCCTTCTTATCCTCTGTTTCCAGCGCTTTTTGACCTTGTTTAATAAGATTAGATAGTTTATTAAGGAAATTAGTTTTTGCGGTTTCTGACCATCCATCGAGCAATTCTTCTTCAGGAAAAACAGGTCTCTTAAGGCTAAAGGATGAATTTAATTGGTCATAAATTTCTTGAGCAGTAGCAACAAATGCTGAGTCATCATCTTCTTCATAGCCTTCAACAAAGTGATTGGCAGCCAGAATGGTAAAAATCATACCACTTGGAAACTTATCGTCTCCTTTTTTATAATCTTTCCATGCTTTAAAGTACCGTACGATTCGTTTTAGTTGAGCCCCCTTATTCTTAACTTCATCATTAAACCAATTTGTCAACGCTTTTGGATCACTGTCAATCCACCCTTTTGTTTTATGAGCTAATTTAGGATGTTCTGCATTTTCTGGCTTTATATAGATAGGGAGATCGACATGGTAATCGTTTTTATAAATAACGCGTACACATGTATTTTTATTGACTGGAGGCGTACTTGTATGCCCTTCAACCGCTTTCACTATCCAGTTATGAACAGTACTGGCGGCTGGCCAATCTTCTTCTTTTTTGTCGGCCAAATGCATGAGGTATACACCATCATCAATATCATATTCTCCCTCAATCGGTTCAATTGTGGTGTTCATCATATAAGAACCTTGTCCCCAGAATTGTGGTTTAGATACTTTTAACGTTTCTTCAAAATAACCCTTAATTTTTTCCCTCAGTGCATTTCTCGATGTTCGTAAATATTTCTTCTTTTCCGGCTTTAATTTAATTTTCTCATCAAATTTTAGAAATAGATCATTGCATTGTGCCAACTGGCTCACCCCTTAACTTTGTTTGCTGATTGTCTAATTCAAAAAAGCGTTGCAAGCGTGGATCATCTATCCACTTACTACTTGCTTCATGCCCTTTTTTTATCAAAAGGTTGATAGACTCCTCGCAGGCCATATCCAGACTAATCAACTTACTTTCCTTCTCCGTAAGTGGTTCACTTTCAATTCTTACATAGTGACCATTTAGTGACTTATTCAAATACTCAATATGAAAATGGGTAGAAATTGTTTGTAAATCTATCATCAGAGAAATTAACTTGGGGCCCCATCGAATAAGTGAGAGATGGCGATTTTCAAGTATCCTTTGAAATCCAAAATTTTGATGCAACGTAGATACTGATAATAGACTAAAGTTTTCATAATCATGATTTTCTTGCCCAATAAAAAAGTGATATGCCTCTTGTATGCCAAATAATGACGGATTATTCCCGTATAAACCACCATCTACAAATTGATCATCGGAATTAGGCATCGTCGGAATCTTTTGTATTGGAAAATATGCCGGTGCAGCAGCAGTTGCTAACGCAACATCAACTAGCAAATGATTACTGTCTCGGTTTAGTCTATCGCCATGGTCAGTTTTTATAATACACGGTTTTCCTGTTGTAATATTTGAGGTAGGTATTAAAACATAAGTTTTACAATCTTTTATTCGTTTTTCCCCAAAAACACTTTTAAGAGCGCTCCTTAATTTTTCATCGCTATATTTAGACTTAATAAAAATTTGTTTGAATGTCTGCATTAGACGATAAATTGGATTTTTATATGGAAATATTATAGGACCATGTTTTACATAAAGGTTTACAATTTCTTTTGCTGGTATACCTGCTGCTAATGCTAGAGCGATAATTCCACCTGTAGAAGTACCGCAAATCAAGTCAAAATGTTTATATAACTGACCATATCGTTCTTCAAAATCAGCCAAAATAACTGCAGAGTATAGTCCCTTTATCCCACCACCATCAATTGATAGAATTTGAAATGGTCTTTTTTCCCCCATATTTCCTCCTCACTTTTGATTTATTCAAATACTTATTTACTTAATAATTGTGGCTTTTTGTAATTTGAATAATTTTTATGTCGATTCCTAATACAGTTATATGTCCATTTTTGTAGAATTATACCTATCTACAATTTTACTGAAAAGTATTGATTTTACAAGAATATTTGTTCTTTTTTATTTTGAAGTTATTTAGTTTTTATTGTTTACTTCACTTTGTTTTAAGTAGCTTTTTTCGTCCGAGGAATCTTTCGCCCTGTTTAAGTAGCTATTTCGCAGCGGTCTCTTTACCCTGTTTAAAGATTGATCATTAACCCCAAATTTGATGTTTTAGTTTATTTGATGGCCGAAAAGAAAAAATAATTTTTTTGAATCAAAAGTATTCGAAAGAAAAAATTTCGAAGCTATAGTGTTAATGATTAACCAGTTAATCAAAATTTGATTCTTTTAATTTATATAAATTTAGATGGAGGATTCAGATATGAAATATAAAAATCAAGAAGACTTACCAATTTTTTTAACAGCTGGGGATATTGCGGAGTTATTAAAAATTTCGAAACCGAAGGCATACGAGTTGATGAAACAAGATGGATTTCCGCTCATACAGTTCGGACGTTCCATGCGAGTTAGCCGCGATGAGTTTTTCCTATGGCTATCTCAGTTACAAGGAACTGGCAAATAAATTTTTTACAAAACAAAAAAGGAGATTCATGATGGATATTGATAAATTAATAAAGAAAAAAACTAAAGGCTACTACTTTCGTATAGATATTGGGAAAGACCCAACAACCGGCAAGCGTCGACAACAAAGTTTTGGGCCGTTTAAAACGAAGACTGAAGCAAAAAAAGAACTTATAAAAATTAGAACACAAGTGATGCAAGGAACTTACTTTAAGCCGTCAGTTAAAGAATTTGAATCATTTATTAATGAATGGTTTGATACTGTATACTGTCAAAACAAATCAGAAACAACTATTGAAACGAGAAGATATATTATTGATAGCCAGCTTATTCCCTATTTCGGCAAAATGCCTCTCAAAGATATAAACACACGTTTAATCGATAAATTTTTTGCCGAGCTACAAGAAAACGGTAGAAAACCAAGGAAAACAGATGAATGTGAAGAGAAAGAGGATAAGAAAAAAGATTTATCTCAATCATATCTTCATATCATTTTCGGCTTGCTTAATCAAGCTTTTAATAAAGCAGTGGCGTGGGAGTTAATTAGAGTAAATCCTATGGAAAACGCTCAAAAAATTGTTGTTAAGAATAACAAAAGTAAAAGAAATAGGGCGTGGACGAAAGAAGAGGTGAATATTTTCTTAGAAGCAGCTTCTAAAAAAGGATTAGTTACCCCATTTTTGGTTGATGTGGTTACCGGGGTTCGAAGAGGGGAACTTTTAGGTCTCAAATGGGAAGATATTGATTTTAAAAATAAAACTATCACAATAAACGGTACATTATACAGACGAAAGGGCGAAGGATTAAAATATAAACAAAAAACGAAGACCGAAAGCTCTGACAATAGAGTAATTCCTATTCCTGATACTGTCGTAGAACTCTTGAAAAAAGAAAAAGCTTTACAAGATGAAATGAAGAAAAAATTCGGAAATAGTTACAACAGTGAAAATTTTATATTCATTAACGATAAAGGAGAACCTATCGATCCAGATTATTTAACACGTAAATTTAGAGAAATCGTAAAAACATTAAACGTTAAACAAATTAACTTGCACGGTTTACGACATACAGCAGCAACATTACTAATGAAGCTAGGTGTTCATGCAAAAATTGTAAGTGACATGCTGGGGCACTCGCGTATACAAGTTACACTAGACTTTTATTCACACTCTGACGAGGAAATGATTCGTCAATCAACAAATGAACTTGAACAACATATATTTTCATAATCTGTGACTAAATAGAGTCGCAAAATCCTCTATCTGAGGATTTGCGTCTATACATAATTTTTATATGCTATTTTGTTGCTGAATGTATAATTGCCGTATTGTGCGCTAATTAGTGTCTTGTCTTGGTGAAACTAAAATCATTAATCCTTTTTCACCGTAATCCCACATTTTGATCCAAGGATATGTACCTTCTGGTAATACAAACAGCCTTTCTTCTAGTGGTTCAATAGGTGCATCACTCGCACTACAACCGTGAATAAATGTTGCGGGGTGAATGTTTACTATTCTTCCTGTATCATTCAAATATACAAATTTCATCTATTACACCCTTTCTGATTTGATTTAACTCAATCGCCTTATTTTTCTGTTTCGGAATAAGCATACCATTAGTTTAACTAATGTGAGCCAGAAAAAATCAACATAAATAAAAATATAAAGAAGATTAACAGAGTCAATTTTCAAAAAAATCTATAAAACTAATTCTTTATATTCCTCTTCTCACTTCCACGTTTTGTAGATCGAAGCAGTCAATCACTTATTAAAAAATTAAAATATCCTCCTTACCCTTATTCCACTTTTCTATTCATAATCTTCATAGCTACCACCACGTTTTTTAACTGTTCATATTATATGGTTATATCTTATTTAGTTATACGATCTGGAATTGTATGCCTCTCCAAAATCTAAATATCTATTTTTTCAAGATCATGATGTTCTCCTTTTTAATAATGTAACGCTTTTCTAAAAAGTATTATTTTGATAATATTTACCTAACCACATACTGCACACTATTCCAAGTTCAAACTGGGAATGGAGTGTAATGATGAACTTTGACAAGTTAATTAAAGAAAAGAAAAAAGGATTTTATTTTCGAATCGATGTTGGAAAAGATCCGGTCACTGGTAAGAGAAAGCAAGCAAGTTTCGGACCCTTCCGTACAAAGACTGAAGCAAAGAAAGAACTTCTTAAAATCAAAAGACAAGTCGATGAGGGAAGTTATTTTAAAGAAAGTACAGAAGATTTTCCTGTATTCATGGAGCGGTGGTTTAATACCTCTTACAAAAAAACCGTAGAAATAACGACTGCAAACAGCAGGGAATATATAATCAGAAACCACATCATGAAGCATTTCGAACATAAAAAGATTAATGAAATTACGACATTTGATATTGACTGTTTTTATGTGGATAAATTAGACGATGGATATTCAGGTGCATATATACGACATATGCATAATTTGCTCAATCAAGCATTTGATCAGGCTGTAAGATGGTCATTGGTTAAAATGAACCCTGTAAGGAATGCTAAACCCCCCAAGGTGAAAAGTGAAGAAAAAACGACATGGACAGTAGATGAGGTAAATCGATTTCTAAATTTGATTAAAAATCGTTCTATTGAGATACCTTACTTTCTTGCGATTTTTACAGGGATGCGACGCGGAGAAGTTTTAGGACTAAAATGGGATGACGTGGATTTTGAGAATAAAAAGATCCGAATCAAACGCAGCTTATGTTTTGTATCGGGTCAAGGATTAATTTTCAAAGAACCTAAGACACAAAAATCCAAAAGACAAATTTCAATTTCTCAGCATGTTGTAAATGTGTTAAAGAAACATAAACAAAAACAAGAATTTCAAAAGGAGAAATTGTGGAGACAATACGAAGACAATAATTTAATTGTCTGCACTGATGATGGGAAACCTCTTGATCCGCGAAACTTATTACGACAATTTTATCGCTTGATCGAAGAAGCAAATGTACCACGTATAAGCTTCCATGATTTGCGGCATACACATGCAACAATCTTAATGCAGCAAGGTGAAAATCCAAAAGTGGTTAGCGAGCGGTTGGGGCATTCGCGGGTCGGTATAACTTTAGATTTATACTCACATGTCAGTGATGATTTACAAGAACAAGCGGCAGAAAAATTTGAAAACACCCTCTTAAAACTGAGTCAAAATCCTTTAGCTAACTAAAGGTGCAAGTTTTGTGCAAGTTTTTAAAATCACGGAGGTTTTAACACAATCGCTAATAAAACGAAAAAAGCCTGAAACCCTTGATATTAAAGGATTTCAGACTTTCTTTAACTGATGATTCCGACTGGGCTCGAACCAGCGACCTCTACCCTGTCAAAGCAGAGGTGTTCCTCTTCTGTCATGAAAACAACTTAATCAAATACCCCAACAAAATCCCCACAATTCCAAAATCCGAATCTCCGAACGTTGTGCCTTCAAAGCCGAGCGAGCCGAGTACTGGTAGTAAGAGTGCTGGTAAGAAAGAAATCAAGATTCCGTTGGCAAATGCTCCGAAAACGGCGCCTCGTCTGCCGCCTGTGGCGTTGCCGAATACTCCCGCTGCTGCTCCGGTGAAAAAGTGTGGGATTAACCCAGGAACAATGACTTTTAAGCCAACGAGCGGCAAGATAAACATCGAAATAATTCCCGCCACAAAGCTTGATAAAAAGCCGATGATGACGGCGTTCGGGGCATAAGGAAACACCGCTGGACAATCAAGCGCCGGCTTTGCGTCTTTCACCACTTTATCCGCAATCCCCTTAAATGCTGGAACGATTTCCGCAATGAGCATGCGTACTCCTGCTAATACGACGTATACCCCTGCGGCGAACGTAATCCCTTGCATAAGGGAGAAGACAAGGAAGTTTACGCCTCCGCTTAATTGTTTTTCGATAAATTCTTTTCCGGCAAATGGGGCGACAATGAAGAATAATATGACCATTGTCAGTGACATCGCAACCGATGTATCGCGAAGGAATCCTAGTGATTTCGGCACTTTAATATCTTCTGTGGATTGTGCTTTGTTTCCAAGCAGCTTCCCGATCCACGCTGAAGTAAAGTAACCGATGGAGCCAAAATGGCCTAAGGCGATTTGGTCGGTGCCGGTAATTTGGCGCATATACGGTTGAAGAATCGCTGGCATAAATACCATTAAACTTCCAAGAATTATAGAACCAATGATGACAAGCGGAATTCCGGTAACGCCGCCTGTAGCAAATACAGCGGAAATTAAGCACGCCATGAATAACGTATGATGTCCAGTTAAGAAAATGTATTTAAAACGAGTAAATCGCGCGATAAGAATATTGACAACCATTCCAAACAGCATAATCATCGCTGTTTCTTTCCCGAACGTTTTTTGAGCAATGGCAACGATCGCTTCGTTATTCGGAATGACCCCTTGAATATGGAACGCTTTTTCAAACATTTTTCCGAAAATATTCAGTGATCCAATTAAAATTCCGGCTCCGCCACCAAGAATCACAAATCCCATAATCGTCTTTAACGTGCCGGAAACGATATCTGGAAAGCTTTTCTTTTGCAGTAATAGGCCGATGAAGGCAAACAAGCCTACTAAAATCGCCGGTGAGCCTAATACATCTTTCATAATGAAATCAAACATCGCGCACTCTCCTTCTCTTTATCGTCAGTTTTAGGAGTATCATTTTTTTCTCTAAAAATCTCTTTCTTGTTTTCTCATTCTTTCGTATACTTCTAAAAGGGAAAGTTTTTCTTTTATGCAGGCGACCGCCTGCTTCTTTTTATTTACAAATGTTTCTCTAGCACGGATCTTAATTCATCAAGATCAAGAATATTTGTCAGTTTGGCAACATTTCGTGTACCATCATCCAGTGCTTCGACTAAATCTTTTGCCCCTAAATATAAATCCGCTTTTTCTGTTTTGCTTGTTGCTAAATCAGTATGAGAAACTTCGGCTTCTATCCCTAGCTCTTTTAACACGTTTTTGACATTCATTTCGATGATAAAACTACTTCCAAGTCCATTTCCGCAAACGACAAGAATTTTTTTCATCTTTTTTACCTCCATGATTGATATTTTATTTTAATGAGAATATGCTTCGATTAATGTGAGTACTTCTTCTACCGAATTGGTTGAGAATAATACACGCATATTTTCTTTATCAGATAACAATTTTGTTAGTTGCGAAAGCGCTTTTAAATGTGTTTCATTGTCAATGGCAGCTAAAACGATTAAAACATATACCCGGTGTTCTTCTTTTTCAGAGAATAGACAACCGTTTTTTATTTTAAGAAAGCTCATTCCAATTTTCTTTACTCCATGTTCCGGCCGAGCGTGTGGCAAAGCAATTCCTGGTGAAATCACGATGTAAGGTCCCAATGTCATCACATTATCAACCATCGCCTGAATGTATTCGTTTGTAATATGACCGTTGGCCAATAACGGTTTCGCAGCAAGTATAATCGCTTCCTTCCAATCACCTACCTCTTCAACAAATTGAATGTGTCGTTTTGTAAGCAAATCTTTCAGCATTGGTTTTTTAAAAACCTCCTTTCTTTTACTTTGACTAATATATTCATGCAGTTCTTGAATCAATGCTTTTTCATTGATGATCGTTGTATGCTTTTTAACGATCTCCAATAATGCTTCGACTGATAAAGCATGAGTTTCAGAAAGCTGGTTTGTTTCTCTTAAAAGCAACATTTTATCCGCAGCTGTTAAAATGGGACGAACCATATAAATAGGGACATCTCGCGATTGTAATGGAATCGTTGTAACAACAAAATCAACATGCTCCAGAGAATAAGCTCGATATTCTCTTACCGAGATGATGTCAATGACATCAACGGTTGGTAATAATTCTTCCATTTGTTTTTGTAAAATTCGCGATGTCCCAACGCCGCTTTCACACACAATGATCGCTTTTTTCCGAGTCGGAACAGACACCCCTTCTCTGTCAAGCCATCCACCGAAATGCATGGCGATATAAGCGATTTCATCATCGTTTACGGATTGCCCGACGATGTTCTCAACATGATGAACAACTTTTTTCGTTAAAGTAAAGATGTCATGATAATTTGCTTTGACAGATTGGGTTAATTCATTTTGCAAATGAAGACCATATTTTAGACGGTAATACGCTGGTTTCATATGAATCAATAAATTTTTTTCCAACTCTTCACGATGCTTGAATTGTACACAAGCGTACGTTTGAAAATCGTCGATCATGTTTTTGATCATTTGTTTTAACGTGACGATTTCGCTGCTTTGATCGATTTGCTTATCGTCTGTGACTCTTGAACCTAAAAGATAGGTTGTGAGATAACTAATTTCATCTTCAGGAATACTGATCCGGAAAGCGTTTTCAATTTGAGTAATTATATAGTGAGCCGCTTTGTATTCCCTAGTCGACTGTAATACTTCTTTTTCTTGAGCATCCATTTGAACGTATTTGCCATGAATCCATCGTTTCATAAAAATAGAAAGATAAATCGTTAATGCGTGAATAACGTCATCAGTGTAACGAATGGAAGAAAATGATTCTGACTGGCGAATAATATCGTTGATACGTAACGTGTGTCCGCCAAACCATTCAGAACATAGTCGTTCATAGCCAACCGTCGCCAAAAGCTGCGCTACATGATGTACGATCGCCTTCCGTTTTTGCGTTTCTTCTCCTTTGATGAAATATCCTTGTTTACGATGGAATTCTAATTTCAATTGAAACGACTGCCATTCTGCCTTGAGTTCCTTGATATCATTCAATAAAGTACTACGGCTCACTTGAAGCCTTTCTAAGAAGTCACGCAAAAAGATCGCGTGATTACGACTAAAAATCAACAATCCAATCCAAGCTTTTCTTTCTTCTGAAGAATACTCGTAATGTCGAATCGGTTGCAACGTTTGCAATTTTTGCGCAATTTTCTTTTTGGCTTGATCGTCCACATAAAAGCCGATTGTGCGTACATGTTTCAGCTTTGAAAAACCTTGACATTGCAGCCAGTCATTGATTTTTTGAATATCGTAGTAGACTGTTCGCTTTGAGATTTGCAAGGACTGAGCCAACTTATCAGCAGTTACATGAGTAGAAGAACTAAGCAGCATATTCAAGATTTGGACACAACGGGCATCGAGTATCATGTTGGAGCGCTCCTTCACTTCCATTGTGCAAATAATTATACTCTAATAGATGGAATCTAGATTCATCTTACTGTTCATTATATTGAATTTTCGGCAAAAGATAAGCCCAAATGTTGTGAGCAGAATTGTGCAAAACATAGACCGATGCACAATAAAAAAACACATCCGTAAACAGATGTGGCAACAATCGGATTCACAACAATTTTAAGCACTTAGCACGCTTCTTTATTTTCTTCATTCTTTGTAACCATTCATCCTATCAGTGGAAATATCCTTTTTATGTAGATAAAGTGAATAACCATCAGCTTCTTGAGGTTCGCCAACACTCCTTGCTTTTGTTTTTTGGTGAGATGGATACGACGCGCTACGCCCCTGACGAAATAGTATGGACGTCTGCTTCGCTCCGAAACGTGCCGATATGTTGGGCTTGACCTTCATCATCCGTAAGCTTGTCGTCCGATTCACCGCCGTCTCTCCGCTGGCTGGATGACCAAAACTCCTTCAATGAGTTTGGCCGCTCTTTTTCTTTTAGTCTAATAGTCAGGTATTTTGTACAAAATTTTATACGTCATCAATACTCTTAGGCTATATTTTATGTATTTTCATAGAAAAAGATGATTTCAAAAGCTATTTCGTTTCTGAAATCATCTTTTTCCCTCATTCTGTCTCTTCTTCGTAATGCCGCCATATTATTTCTCAATTGTTCCGTACTCTCTCTTGAAATGACTTCATCAAACGCCTCTTCCAACTATTTGATTAAATCATACGCATAAGAAGGGGACGAGCGTCCTTGCTCCGCAAAAGCTTTCCTTGTGAACGGAGATCATCGAGCGCTTCAGCGAAAATCTTTTCTTTTTTTTCGCTAATTCTAAATCTTGAATCCACTACATCAAACGTGGCATGACTCCAAATAAAATCGTAATATTCTTCTAAAGATACTTCTCTAAACCGTTTTGTTTTTCGCATTATATTCACTAAACACTCATCTCTCGCTATTTCTCCCGAATCTCTTCCAGCAACGCATCCCCTGTCTCACTCACGCGTACATAAGCAAAGCGTGCACGTTCTTGCAAGTTTCCTCCCGTCCCCTCTGGCACAAAGTAAGATTCAATACCGTAAATAATCGTATCGCCATAAAGCGTTCCGTTTAACAATACATCCCCTTCTTGAGGAATGTATCCACCTTGTCGTTTGCCGTTCATCGAATATACATGTACGAACCGATGCACGCCATTTTTATCTTTCCGTAATACAATTTGTACTTTGCCGCGTCCATCTATATGAGGAATCGTCGAAATATCATAGCGAAGACGAACATAATCTCCTTGCAACAAAGAACGCGGATCGATTGGTTCTAATTCGAGTTTCACTACTTCTCCGTGACGCAAATGTTGTTCCTTATCCCATACGATATAACCCGCAAATATCGTTTGTGCCATTATGACAGCCAACAAAGGCAACCATTTTCGATACAGCCCGTCGCTATCTTTAGTGCAAACGGGTCTTCTTCGATTTTCCAACACCGCCGTTCCTATGAAAAACAAAAGTCCCGCAAGCAACAGACTAATCGATTTATCCAACAAATCCCAAGCAAATTCATAATACTTGAAGAAAAGGAACAGCCAAAAATAGCCCCAGACAATCAAATGTTCATAGCGCTGGCGATGAATCGCTGGAGTAAAAAGAAGCGCGATGATCGTGATCGCAAACAATAGATTGGAAATGACATACCAAACGTCTACATCTAATTGAAAGAAATCCATGTTTGTTAATAAAAGAAACGCTCCTAATCCTAACGTGAGAGGCAATAGGCGGGACCCGCTCTTTCGTTTGAGAAACAAATATAGACATACGTTCAATACGACGACAACTAACAAGGCAAGACGTCCTTTATCTGTCCAATTATAGATAATCATTGCGGAATATAAGGATAAGGCAATGTTCGTAAGCGCGCGCATTCCTGTGTCAGCAGATAGCACATAGTAAACAAGAAGCGTGATGCTATAGATGGTAAGCAAAATCAGCGATATTTCCCATGTCGTCATGATTCCAAGACCGTAGCCGATGGTGAGCAGCGTGTATCGTACCGTCGGATTCCAACTGTTTCCCCACATCGCTGGAACGACAAAACCAATAATCGATATCGCAAACAACAAGTTCATCGAAAAGGATTCCATCCATATCGTAAGAAGCCCCATAATGCTCGCAATCGCGATGAACGAAGCGACAAGCGTGACGATGACTTGAAAAGCAATGAGAAAAATACGTCCTTTTGCCCCCTCGCTCGAAATATGCTTAACACGTTTTAACAAATACACGCTTGCATACACAATCGCTGCCGCAACCACTAACCCACCAAGCAAAAATCCCGTTTTAAAATGCTCGCCGACAAACCGAAAATATTCTACAATCAAAAATGCTCCCGCAAACAAGCTTGTTAACAACACATAAGCGCGTCTTTTGGCCACAGCGAAAAAGTAATAAAAGAAGCCGACAAAGAAAAGCACATAAACGTACGGCCACCATTCAACATAATGATAGACAAGCTTATGAAAATAAATGACAAACAGCCATCCGTGCATCGCCGTGTATGCGAGATACGAAACGACGGTGGATCGATGCAAGATGAACACGACTCCATTTATGAATGCGAATAACAAAAGCAGAAAAAACGATTCCCATTCGCCCCTCACTATACTATACGAAGATGGAAAATAATAAAACCAGCATGTTAGTTCCAATAGCACTACACTCATGACATAAAACACTTCATACTTCGTGATCCAAGCCAACACGACTGTTGGGATAAGCCAAATGAAAAATAACCAATAGCTGTCTGCATGCGAATTATAAATTTGCCCGATGAGCGCCATCGTAATCCCAAACGCCACCGCCCCGGCAACAAACAACCATCTTCCTAAAAAATCGTGACGCTTCATGCCATACGCTAAAATCGCGCTCACGCCGTAAAACAGCCACATCAGCCCAACACTTAACCCCACCTTTTCTAAACGGTCCATAAATTTCCAATTAGAAGCAAAAAAATAAATAATCGATGATAGGGTAAGCGCAACTCCTAATAAATATCCCGTCCTTACCAATCGCCCTGCCATCACATTTCCCTCCCAACCGATAAAAAATGTTTCTCATTATTTTATGAGGTATTTCTGCTACTGTGTTGTGGAAACATAATCGTTTATATATAAAAAATATTTAAAATATTCCAATTTTATTGTATCATAGCCGGCTTACATAATATAGAAAAACCAAAAGAAACTCCTCGTCTAGGTAACGGGTTCACTTCAAGGAAAGAAAATATTAAAAAATGCACCAAATAACAAGGTAATAGCAATGTATTTATCATAAAAATGACTATATAAATCGCAGTTCAAAAGGGCATTATCGTAATGATATGCCTACCTATTCCAAATGACTAAAACACTATTCTTAGTGCTACCTTGGTCACAACCATCTAATAAATAATATATTCTATCTTTGGTTTTTTCTATTTTGATTGATTTACAAGTTGAAGTATTTATACTTCCATTTCCAAACTTATCTCTTGTAGCATCTGTTTTTAAAGTAATACTTTCTCCATCATATTTAAGGTCTTGTATTATTGGGTCACCTTCATGTGTATAAGCAACTATTCTAATCTTATCGTCTTTACCTTGATGAACATTTTCTACAAATTGCATAAACTTATCAAGATTGATTATATTCCCGTGTTTATTAACAATATCGTCTTTTGATGGCTCATATTCCTCGCAACTAGACACTAGGAACATAGTTACCATAAAACAAATTATTTTTTTCATTCCATTATTTCCCCCATTTGTATTCCCCTAAATGAATTATATCATTTAAAGCGTATTTTTTGTCTAAAATTCCCAATCATTACTCAAAGAGCAAGTTGCTGTCTTTTTAGTATATAAATTCGCAATAGTTTTAACATATTAGTTTTTTAAATGACAATAATTATTGTCATTTTATGCTAATTTAGTTGCGATTTTATACGCCAAAGTAGCAAACAACAAAAATTAAAAGACCAATTCTAATGCGAATTGGTCTGATAGTAGCTTGTTTTCTCTCTCACAAGTAGCCCCACTACGTTCAGGCATATTTTTTTACAAATACAGGCTAATTTAACTGCTTTTTTAAAATTCCAATAGGTACTTTTTATCATGTTTTTATGAAGAAAAGTAATTCCAAATCCTTAATTTTCCTGTTACATATTTCTTAGAAAATAAATACTGTGTAAAATATATAATAAATTCCATATTTTTTATAAGCAGTAGTTATTTTGAATTTTTTAAAGGAAGATGAATATGACGGAGAAAGAATACATCATTCACCAATTATATAATGATATTTCTAATCTTGAAAACCAATTGCGCGGTAATCACGAAAAAATTGCACGGTTAAAAAAAGCTGAAAGCGGCATATCCAATAAACTTAGCGAATTGGTTGATCACAAAACACTTGTATTTGACCCCGAACTCACTTCCTATACATGGCAGGGCAAATATGCCGAAATGTTTTTAGATATAAGAAACGGCATCAATTACGCATACACTGGCATTATTCAGCAAACCGAAGACCTTCTAAATGATATTTCCAAAAAGATATCGGAACTAGAAGCGATGAATACAAGCATTTCCAACACCATCTCTTCAAAACGAAGCCAGCTGGCTCATCTAAAGGCTCAGTAAACAGGTGGGATCACAATGACAGAAATTAAAGTCCATTTACAGGAAGTTGAAGCGTCCTTAGACGAGTTAAAACGTAAAATCGGCGAATTAAACACTAACCATTCACATCCATCGTTCCCTGTTTCCTCTCTTGATTTCATCACAAAAATAAAAGCAATTGAAGACCTTTACTATCAAATCGTTACCGATTATAAAAATACGCTATTACACATTGAGAGCGATGTTCGCAGACATATTGAGAATCTTGCGGAGACAGACCGAAATATTGCCAAAAAGATGACCATATAACGGGGAGTCAAGATGATGAGGGTATTAAAAGTATCGGAAGTTTCACATGAAATCAATCAATTGATCCGTCAAAAACAGCAAGAAAAAGAACAAATTCTTGCTGTTCGCGATGCTGTGAACAAAATAATCCATTTAGACGATGCTTTAAAGGGGGAAGGCGGTGAAGCGATTAAAGAACACTTTGCTACTTTGCATATCCCTGCCATTCTCCTGCTGCATCAATTTCTTCATCAGTATTTAGACATCCTAAAAGACATTTTAACTAGGATCGAACATTTTGAAACAAATAACGGTTTTATAAGCGAACAATTTATCGAAACAGAAGTAAAAACAAATCTTAATAAGTTAGAAAACTTTACTGAGGAAACAGTCAATAGCATCAATCAATATTTTTTCGACGTGGCAGATTTAGTTCATGGCACTCCTGTTCAAATTCTTCATTTTCACCATCAAATCACATCGGCAAAAAGTCACGCCCAAAAAACTGTCCATGAACTGGCGAAGCTGGATGAAGAAATCTCTAGCGAACTGACATCCATGCAAGAGCAGCTCGCTCAAATTCGTTCATTCACCCAGAGACTGCACGAATGGACAAAAGGCGGTGTTTTCTTAAGTAAAGAACAAATAAAAGAAATCGAAAATTTCATTTCCGAAACAGATACGTTCAAAGAAATGATTGATGATGCGATTGAGCTGTCTATACAAGAAGGAGATTCCACTTTTGTTGGCGCCGTCGCTGAATGGCTCGATTCCCTCGGCAAATTCAACGGCGGGCTTAGTGTTGCAAAAGGATTGCTTGCAGTTCACGTTCTCCGTACAGGTTTATTAACTTTATCAAAAGATGGAAAAGGGAATTTTATTATTAAAGCATCCCAGACGTGGGTAAAAGGAGCAAATAAAAAATACGAATCAAAGCTTGCAGAAAGAATCTACCAATTATTAGAAAAAGGAGATAAAAACTCTAGCAATATAATTAAAAGAGCTTTAGCAAAATATCACAATGCACCAAGCGGCGTTTTACGCGACCTTATTGGTTTGTATCCGAAAACAAATAAAATCAGTTTTGGGAAAATCGTCGCACAACAACACAAAATCCTTGTCTTTGATGAAAGCTTATTAAAACAATACAATGCAAAAGTGGATATTAGAAGCACCGTTCGGCAATTTACAGATGTTAAATCTATATCAAAACTTATTAAAAGGTTGCCATTAGCAGGGGTATGGTTCTCATTAGGTACAAATGCAGGTGAATTTTTCAGTGACGAGAATCAATATAAATCTTTGTATGAAAAATTCGGGAGATTTTCGGCAGGTCTCGGACTTGATGTTGGTGTTGCTGCTACAACGTCTGCAGGAGCATATATAGGTTCATTAATAGCACCAGGTCCAGGAACAATTATTGGCGGAGCTATTGGTGCCGGAGTTGGTATTGTTGGGTCATGGTTGATAGAAGATGCGGCAAAAGACTTTGGCGAAAAAGTCGGACGCGAAATTGAAGAAGTTGTACAGGGAATCAAGGAAGGTGTGGAGGAAGTTGGAAAAGAAATTGAAGAAGGCATTGAAAACGTTACAGAAATGGTAAGTGATTCTTTAGCAAACGCGGAAAAGTTTATTGCGGATTTTTTTAATTAGTGTAATAAAAATTGAGATGGTAGATACCGTTCAATTCAAAATCACTTTAATAAAGGAGATATTTATATAATGAAAGTATTATTTCCAAGTTCTAAATTGAAACAACAAGTTCGCACATTTCCATTAAAAAAAAAGAACAAAAAAAATTTTTCTATTAAAAGAGGAGCAGCCTTTTTTTTAGAGAGTAATCTCTTTGTACTTCTCATTCTCGCTATACTTCTCATCAATAAAAATTACTGGGATGAAGACGGTTCAATCATGGTTTTCATTTTTATTTCCGGTTTTGAACTCTTGTTTATTTTGCTTTTTGTTCCTGCTTGCTTTTTCTATGAACCGGTCCGTATAAAACGAATCATTCAATCGATCTTCAAAAAAAGAGAAAAAAATGAATGGATAGGAATGGCATTAGTTTTTTTCCTAGCAACTCTTATTTCTTTAGGTCTTATTTTCGATATGCCTTATCCAAGCATCTATCTTCCAGTGTGGCTTGCGGTTAGTTGGGTATGTGCTTTTGTATCCATATTTATTCAGCATTTTGTTATCGCTTATTACTATTTTAATGTGAACGTAGAGAATGGCCAGAAAAGTATATTTAATTATTTTTTTAAATACAGTGCATTATTTATTATGGGCTTTAACCATTATATTCAATTACTTCTATCCAAAATGCCGTTTTTGCTCAACAAACTATTTGCGATTTTAACTTTCCTTGTACTAATTTTGCAATCTTTTGTGATTCTTGGCGTATATGATTGATGTAGCTATAAGTGAATACTTTGAAGGAGATGCGATCACATGAGTACAAATGGAACCGTTGCTTTATCGATGAACGAATTAGTTTCTGCTCTGGCTTTATGCGGATACAGCGAAATAGCAAGCCAAATATTAAACGACGCTACTTTAGTAGAAAATGAAGAAGAAGAAAAACGTTTTATCCGTGAAGTCGAGCAGTTGTTGCATCAGAAAGGTTATTTAGATGTGACAAGAGAATCTTTATTAGTTCCGGGATTAGAAAATTTGATTCATCTGTTAGTACAGTCCAGAGAAAAAGTTCGATGCGTGAATATGAAAAAAAGACACGTATTGTTACTGCACCGTGTTCATGATTCCAAAACTTTAGTTCAACACGTGAAAGGAAATGAACATTCCTTTTCATTTCATGATCCTCAAAAAGGATTTTTTAACTTGCTTTGTCACTTTTTTGCTTCAAATACCGGAAAGAAGCGAGAAGATATCCTTCCTATGGAAATAAACGATAAGCTGTTTGATGAGCTTCATACATCAGAACCGGAAGTTCTTCTTGAAGCAATACGAGATGAAAAGGTTCCGTCCACTATGCGTTTATTTTTACAGGACTTTCTTGAAAATGGGCAGGAATTAAACAATTTCGCTTTTATGGAATCCGATTATGTGAAAAATAGATCCGCTTTGGATCAAGTAGCTTTTTTCCTTCCAAGCAAATCGTTTATTTGGCATATTGACTATGAAAAGATTGAGAAGAATAAAATCTTTATTGTCCCTGTGTCTGTTCAAGAATATTTTCAAAAAGTAGAAGAAACGATAAAGGAATTTTTTCATCTATCCTAATTTTTTTATTAGTGTATGGCAAAATAAGATGATATATAAAATTTTGTGTAAAGCATTTTACTAGATCAAAAGAAAAAAGGTAGGGTATTCTCGATTGGACTAAAAATCTTAGAGAAAGAAGAACCCTACCTATGTCTAATAGTATACTGAATGTAGTTTACATTACACAAAATTCTTGACAGTACCTCATGCAGTCAAATAGATGATAATTGATAATAAAAAAGGAGATATCTACTATGAGAAGTGGGCTCCCACATTCTCAAGCAAAACAGCAATCAAGCTTAGCAGCAAATAAACAAACAGAAATATTTTCGTTGAAAAGGGGCATTCGCTTCTTTTTGCAAAGTCACCTTTTTCTCTTATTCATTATATTTCTATTTCTAATCAACAAAAATCAATGGACAAATAATGCGTTTGTAACCTTTTCCATGTTTTTCTCTGGTTTTGAACTTTTCTTTATCTTACTGTTTCTGCCCGCTTGCTTTGTCCCTAACCTGCCAACACTGAGCTTACATCGCATCATTCAGGCTATAACGAAAAAACGGGAAAGAAATGAATGGGTGGGAATGGCTATTGCATTTATCGTTTTTACCCTAGTTTCTTTCGTTTTCCTTCCAGCCAACATTCCTTACCCTAGTACTTATGTACAACTTTGGCTAGCATCTAATATAATGTTCACATTAATATCTGTCCTTTTCCAACGTCTTGTCTTTTTTTATTATAAGGCAGCTGTCAAAGCTGACGCAAAAAGTGCATCAGATTATTTTTATAAGTATTGTGGATTATTTATGCTTGGTTTTTGTTATTATATTCAACAAATTTTATCCCGTATGCCATTATTACTGAACAAGTTGTTCGCTGTTTTATTTCTTCTTCTCGTAGTATGGCAATTTTTTATGGTTGTTGGTGTCTTTAACTGAAATACAAAGTTTTTGACATTATATCGAATTAGTTTTACCCCATCATCGCTGTATTTCGACAACGAACTTCTTTTAAGAAAGGAAAGAAAAAATATGAACGCAAAAGGAACAATTCGCTTATCTACGAATGAATTTGTTTCTGCATTGGCTTTATCTGGCTACAGTGAATTAGCTAGTCAAGTTTTCAATGATCTTCAATTAATCAAACACGAAAAAGAATGGGAGCGTTTTGTTCAGCAAACAGAACAATTGTTAAGCCAAAAGGTTACCTAGATGATACGAGAGAATCTTCAGTTCCCAGACTGGAAAACTTAATTCATCTCTTAGTACAATCACGAAAAAAGTACGATGCGTAGACTTGAAAAAAACAAGTGTTGTTTTTCCATCACATTCATCATTCAAATACACTGATTCAACATGTAAAAGGGAATGACCATTATTTTTCTTTTCACGATACGGAATCCGGTTATTTACACTTGCTTTGCGATTACTACGGAGTAAGCGGCGATATGAGGGCAGACGACGTTGAACCCATCGAAGTCACAGACCAATTATTTGATGAACTTCACCAAACAGATTCAGAAGTTCTGAGGCAAATCGTTCGTGATCATCGATTGACCGCTTCATTGCGGTTATTTGTAAACGATTTTCTTCGCCATGGACAGGAACTGAGCAACATCTCTTTTTTGGAATCTGATTATGCGAAAGACAAGTCTGTTATTGATCAAGTCGCTTTTTTCCTTCCAAGTGAATCATTTATTTGGCACATTGACTATGAAAGAGTCAAGCAGCATCAAATCTTCTTTATTCCGGTCTCCGTTCACAATTATTTCCGTAAAATCGATGAAACGACAAAGGATTTTTTTCATCTATCCTAATGTCATCTTCTCAATGTTGTTCCTCCCGCTATGATAAATGTTGTTGGCGGGAATTTTATTTTTGTTTGATAAAAAAGGGGGCTTTTTCCGCGTTTCACCGTCTTCCCTTCGCTGAGTGGGTGCCCAAAAAGGTCGCTCTTTTTTTCATACATCATTAAACAGATAGTTAAGGTAAAGTGACATAAGAGTGCCATTCCTTTTGCAATCATCGTTGATAAGCGACCATACAGCGAGATCTCAATGATTGCTGCAATTAGAACAAGCCACCATCTGCCTCTGCCTAATACGTAATGACCCATTTTGTTGGAACGATGCCATGAATGAGAAAGCCAATCGCAACTCCGATAAGTAAAAATGGATAGACGGTTTTCATTAGCGTCCCTGTTTCTGCGAATGATTCTTTAATGCTCGATCAGCCTAGGACCTGACGATGACATGTTTGACTTCATGTTGAAATCCAAGCTTCTCTAGTACAAAGCCAATGAGAATGGAAAAGATCGAAGTGATGATGGTATCATCCTAATGTAGCTTAAATCCTATACAGGTGAGACGAAAAGAAACGTCATCCCAAAGCAAAAACGGACGTTTCGGCTCAAAAGATAGACAATAATCGGAATGGTGGAGCATAAGCAAAACAGGGAACAAATGCAAAAGCAATAGCAATAGTGGGTGACTTGTCGTCGTCGTTTTCTCTAATGTTTCGTAGGAATGAGCCTTACAATAAGTGCACGACAAACGAATTTCCAACAAGGAGAATGGTTCATTCGACACTTAACTAAAGAAAGATTGAAACACCTCTTGCCACATGCTCCTCTCCCCCTTTTGTTTGTAAAATGCAAATATCATTCATTTGAATAGGCAAGGAACGAATCACTTACTTCCGTACATCGGTTTACAACAAACGCTCGATTTTGCCATACAGTCATTCAGAAGTTGGATCGAGCGAAGGACGGTTTCTTTTTCAAATTCGCTCATATGCGAAAACACTTCCGCTAAATATTCGTTCATTTCCGCATCAATTTTTGCCGCGATATATGCCCCTTCCGTTGTTAGGGAGAGGATCATAATACGACGATCTTCTGGATATGGTGTTTTTCTCACTAATCTCATTTGGACGAGCTTTTGCACTTGCCGGCTAAACGTTGTAATATCCATCCCGAGCGAATCGGCTACTTGTTGGACGGACGGCTGTTTCAACCGGTCAATTTCGTACAAGATATGACTTTGTACTAACGAAATCTCCATCCCGTCGACCGAACAGCAATTTTTATTCAAAAAACCAAACCGTTTTGTCATCGTTTGAAATAAGCTGCGGATGTTTTCCACTTCTGCCGCTTCTGTCTTATTTATTGTTTGCAATTTACAATTTTTTGAATGAAATTAGTTTCATGCATAAAAACCTCTTAACGCACAATGATGATACTAGGTTCATTTGAATGGTAACAGTATTATTTATTTGAGGAATCTTACAAACATAAGCATTTTCCTTTCCATTCCTTTCGTTTTTTTCTACAATAGAAGTGACAGAGAATGGAAAGGGTTACGGACAATGAAAGTGTTAGAGACGTATTTAGTTGCTGGGCTTACTGGCTTGTTGTTTTATATGATCCATTCACCGATTCCATGGATGCTTGGAGCAATTACGGGGATGCTCGTGTGGAAAACGGTGACAAAGCGGACGTTAGTAGCGCCAAAATTTCTTTCGAATATTGGACTTATTATTTTAGGAACATATTTTGGATTGTCGTTTACGAAAGATACGTTTCTCACAATAGCGCCTTATATTGTTCCGTTTCTTGTTGTCGCTGTTTTGATGATTGCCATCACTATCACCAACAGTGTCATTGTAGCCAAATGGATTCACGTCGATAAAATCACAAGCGTATTTGCTTCAGTTCCTGGCGGGTTATCAGAAATGGTCGCCGCAAGCGAATCGTTGAATGCGAATACGGCGTTAGTGACGATTTTTCAGACGATTCGTTTATTAACGGTCGTTTTTCTTGTGCCGACCTTTGTTGTGCATTGGTTAAACAGCGGAGCTTCTGCCAGCGCGTTGCCAAATGGCGCTGCTTTGATGTCTGACGGCAACTATCTTTGGTTTGCGCTTAGTATCGCTGGTGGCTTGTTATTGCGAAATCTGATTCCAGCAGCTTATGTCGTCGGTCCGTTAGCGGCAACAGCAATGATGCATGTGAGCGGGATTGAATTACCAGCACTTCCTGCTTGGTTGATTGTATTCGCACAAATTAGCGTCGGAATGAATATGGGAAATCGAATTACCGTCGAAGATATAAAGCTCGGCGGAAAATTTGGTTGGGTGTATTTTTTGCTGGCATTATTGTTAATCGCACTTTCGTTAGGCTGCGGTTACGTGTTCGCGAAGCTGACAAATCTCCCTTTGGCAACGGCACTATTAAGCCTTGCACCGGGCGGACTTGTTGAAATGGTGTTGACTGCCCAATCAGTGGGAGGAGACCCTTCCATTGTAAGCTCGCTGCAATTTATCCGCCTGCTGCTCGTGATTCTTGTCGTACCGAACGTGTTAAAATGGGCATTTCGCAAATTCGACTATATGACATAACAACAGCACCCAGATGAATTGGGCGCTGTTGTTTTTCTTCGTATCTATGCCGATAGCTAATCATCATTGCCTTCGCTTTTTCTTATTGTGCCGGTTCGTAAAATTCGATCCACTCTCCGTCCGGACCGAGGAAAAATAAATATTTCGCGCCGTTTGGAAGCGTCGTAATGTCTTCCCACACAAGTGGAACTCCAAGTGATTGCAACCGTTCTTTTTCTTGCTCAATTCCTTCAACAGTAAAGGCAACATGGTGAACTTTTCCTTCTGCCGGCAAATTCGGATTATAGCCTTCAATGAGTTCAACGATAATCGAGCCGTTCAGTCCCAAAAAAGCTAATTTCATGCTTCCGTTTGTATGAATAAGTTCGCTGATTAGCTCTAATCCAACGACGTTTTGGTAAAATTGCTTTGACGTTTCAATGTTTTTGACTTGAATGCCAACATGTTCAAATTTTTTGATTGTCATATTCCTTTCTCCTCTTCCTTTTTTAATTGAAAAATACCGCTTGCAAATATGGGGTCATATGTAAAATTGAAATCCCTTTTGCTTCTAGTTCGTACCAAATATAGCGGTCAAGTGCATATGGCCCTTCCGCCTTTAATTCTTCCACTTCCGCTAGTGTCAATATGACTTGGAACGATCGTCCCAATGCTTGACCATAGAATAGAAAAAAATTCGTGCCGTGATCCAGATGAACAACAGCCGATCGGTCAAATTGTAAAAGCTGTTGTCTTATGCAACAAGCAACATGAGCCGCAAATGTCTTCGCTTTTAGATGCGACGCCATGTAACTGCGAATAAGTTGATTCTCATTCATCCTTTCTCCTCCCACCTCCTTCAACAATAAAAAAACTCTTTTCGCTATGAATGACACGAAAAGAGCTTATAGCCGTTCTTATCATTCAAAGCGAAATCGCTTTGCGGGTAGGAGCACCTTGCATGACATGCAGGTTGCTGTGAAGTCATTGAGCCCGGTCTCTCGTTCACTCTTGATAAGACTATTCAGTTTAGGTTTATCTTACCATTATCTTTTGGTAATGACAACGATTTTTTCGAATGCTGACGATGCATAGTCAAAATGAAAGAAGGGCTGGTTGTACGTTGAACAAGCCCTTCTTGTTTTTTATTTGTTATTCTACTTCTGGTGTTTCTGATGTTACTCCAACATCTTTCCATTTCCAATTGAATTGGTAAACATCAGCCGAATAGTTTTTCACACGATTGTTCACCGCATAAATAATAGAGCGGTATAACGTTGGAATGACCGGTACTTCTTCGTTCATTAATTCTTGCCATTGATTGTAAATCTCTTTACGATATTCAGTGTCAAATGCTTGTTCAGAATGGCCTTTTTCTAATAATTCATCATTTTTATCATTCACCCAACGTGAATAGTTAAACATCACATCCCGGCCATATAATCCATATGGGTCGACATCTGTACCAGTGTACCACGCTGCTGCGAACACATCGACTTTCGGATCGTCTTTTTCCACCATATCGTAGAACGAGTTAAACTCAGCTAAACGACCATCGACAAGCTGCACATCTAAGCCAACATCTTTCCAGCATTGTATATAAAACTTCGCTAGCGGCTCGGCAATGTCTCCTCCACTCATTGAAAGGAAATTAATTGTAAATTTTTTACCATTTGGATCTTCGCGAAGCCCGTCTCCGTCTTTATCTTTATACCCTGCCTCATCTAACAGCTTTTTCGCTTTTTCAGGATTATAAGAATATCCTTTTGCCGTTTTATCATAATATCCCGGGAATGACGGTGGAATTAGTGTTGTAGCTGGGAAGCGTAAGCCATGATATAGCTTATCTGCGACAGCTTGGTTGTCAATTGCATACGCCATTGCTTGACGAAGCTTTTTATTTTGGAATTTTGGATTATCCATGACATTTTCTTGTTTCTTCGCATCCCAATGACCGAGTTTAAATCCGATATAGTTATACGCTAAATCAATTGCACCGATAAATTGAATATTTTTTGTCCCTTTCGCATTTACATATTGATCAGTTGGAAATTCAGCAATATCAATTTCGCCTTTTTTCAATGACTGAAGCACTACTTTTGGACTAACCACTTTTACAATAACGCCTTTTAAATTCGGTTTTCCCTCCCAATAATCGTCATTGCGCACGAATTCTACGGATTCCCCTGGGACAATCTTTTTAATTTTAAATGGGCCGAACCCGATTGGGTTTTTTCTAATTTTATCGGATTGCGCCAGTTGTTTAATCGGAATATCTTTTAAGTAATGCTTTGGCAGCGGAGAAGTCCAAATTCCTGTTAGCACTGATGGATTCGCATGTTTCCATGTAATGGATAGCGTTTTGTCATCAATGACTTTAATGCCGGAAATTTTATTTGTTTTTCCGCTATGATATTCTTCCATACCGACGATATCTTGGATAAGTGCATCGCCGTAGCGGACACCTGTGTAATCCTTATTGCCGATGACTAAATAAGCATATTCTAAATCTTCAGCTTTTACAGGCTCTCCATCATGCCAGTTGACATTATCTTTAATTTTAATCGTGATTGTTTTTTTGTCATTCGAAAGCTCATACGTAGCCGCTCCATCGTTAGTAATTTCGTAATTTTCATTCATTCGAAGTAGCGGTTCATCGAAAAACTGTAGCACTTCAGCATCCGGCTGTCCTTCATAAAATGCACGACTGAGAGTTCCTTCGAACGGAGTATCGTACACCAATCCGTATGTAAGAACTCCGTCTACTAGTTTTCCATCATTTTTGACGGCTATCGGGAATTTACTAATATCTTCCTTTTGAGAGGTTTGCTTGTTTTGGTTTGGCTCCTTGTTGCTGCTCGTAGAACTAGAATTGCTGCACGCCGATAACAATAGGATGATACCGGCTAAAACACTGAAAAACTTCCAATGCCATTTTCTCCTCAATTTCTCTTCCCCCTTTTTAGTTAGCCTAATCTTTGTCTTGCATCAGCCGCGCGTTTAAGTGCTTGGCCGATAAAATTTATACACAACATCATTACTAAAATGAGCAATGATGCAGGTAACCATACCCACCATTTATTTTGCAAAACATCGGGATTCATGGCATAACTGACTAAAGTGCCAAGGCTTGGTGTACTTTCCGGCAATCCAAACCCTAAATAACTTAGCCCTGACTCAATTCCAATATTTCCAGCGAGATTTAATGTTAAGTTAACAATAATAATTGAACTTAAGTTCGGTAAAATCTCTCGAACAATAATCTTCCAGTCGGGTGTGCCGAGCGTTTTTGATGCACTTACATAATCCAGTTCTCGCTCCGCCAACGTTTTCGCCCGAATAAGTCGTGCTTTTCCCGTCCATAAAAAAGCACTCATAATGAGAATAAACGTAAACACATTATATTTCGGTACAATTGCCACAAACACAATGACTAGCATTAAAAATGGCAACACAAGAATAAAGTCAATAATACGCATGATAATATTATCGACAACGCCTCCGAAATAACCAGCGATAAGACCAACGGTAAGACCGATGAATCCGGTGATGAGCGTAATCGCTAAACCGATCGTAAAAGAGTTTCTGGCGCCGATAATGAGCTGCCCAAAAATGTCCCTTCCACCGTAATCCGTGCCTAACCAATGTTCTGAAGAAGGCGGAGCATAAATGGATAGCAAATCTACCTTTACAATTTCTTCTTTATCTAAAATGAGAGAAGATCCATAAACAATCAGAAGAATGATCGAAAGTAGAATGAGAGAACCGAGCGCTAATTTGTCCCTCACTAATTCACGCCACATAATGGAGAAACTAGAAGGACTTTTTTCCGTTTGTACTTCGACTTGTTGCGGGCCACCTAGTTCAGCTTTCATCGTTAGGTCCTCCTCCATAATATTACTCAATTCGTATGCGCGGATCGACAGCGCTTAAAATAATATCTGATAATAATGTGCCTAATAGCGTTGCAAGACCTGAGATCATCACAAGCGCGGTGATGACACTATAATCACGTTGCATAATCGATTGAAGGAACAATTGTCCGATCCCCGGATAACTAAAGATTGACTCCAAAAATATCGATCCACCAATTAAACCAGTAATTTCATAGCCTAAGAAAGCAGCAATTGGTAAAAATGAATTGCGTAAAATGTGACGTGAATAAATACGTGATTCCGGAACTCCTTTGGCTCGTGCGGTCTTTACAAAATCTTTGATTTTTGTGTCGATGATTTCGTTGCGTAAATATTGAATGGTTCCAACCGTGCTAAGTAATGCTCCTGATAACGACGGCAAAATAAGATGGTTGATTTTACTTATATAATAGTCAACTGTTCCTTTTTCTACTTGAATGTTAACGCTCCCCCCTGTAGGGAACCAGCCGAGTATAAAGCCAAACACAAAAAGCATTAACAAAGCAAAGATAAATAATGGAGTTGCAAAACTTAAATAGCTATAACCAACGATAAGTTTATCTGCCAATGAATTCGTCCATCTTCCAGAGACAATTCCTAATGGAATAGCGATGATGTAGCTTAATATCAAAATACATGCAGACAGCAAAAGCGTATTTCCTATTCTCTCTGAAAGTAAATCGGTGACAGGCTGCTGATGAATGTAAGATATTCCTAAATCGCCTTGCATTAAGTTTTTAATCCATCTCACATATTGAACATAAGGCGGATCGTTTAGTCCGAGCTTCTCTTTCATCTCGGCTAATGTTTGTGCATCCATTTTTGGATTGTTCGCTAATCGACCTGTCAACGCATCACCAGGCATTGCTTTTGCCAATAAAAACACGAGAATGCTCAGAAGAAATAGTTGAGGGATCATAATGACAATTCGTCGCAATATAAATTTCAACATTTTGTCGACTTCCTCTCTACGGGATTGCAACAGAGTGCGTCTCAGAAATCCGTTTTAATGGATACACTCTCCCCTCAGCGTCAAAGTACTGATGATATGAATTGTGGTATTCCTTATCGATTTCCTGCCGAAGCTTTACTTGTTCTTGGCGATGTTGTGGATTCGGATTTGGTATCGCAGAAATGAGTCTTTTTGTATAAATATGTTGTGGATCATGAAATATTTCTTCACTTGTTCCTTCTTCTACAAATTGACCGCGGTACATGATTCCGATGCGATCGCACATATGACGGATAATTCCTAGATCGTGACTGATAAAAAGATAAGTAAGCTGGAATTCTTTTTGGATCTCCTTCATAAAATTCAACACTTGCGCTTGAACTGAAACGTCCAATGCAGAAACAGGTTCATCAGCAATAATTAACTTCGGATTTAACGTAAGAGCTCGTGCAATGCCGATGCGTTGCCGTTGTCCCCCGGAAAACTCATGAGGATACTTGTAAATGGATTCAGGATGTAGCCCAACTTTCTCAACGAAGTACTGCACTTTTCTTTTTTCCTCTTGAGGTGATAGCTTTTCAAAGTTACGGAGCGGTTCAGCAATAATATCCAACACTCGTTTTCTTGGATTTAGCGAGGAGTATGGATCTTGAAAAATCATTTGTATATCTTTTCGATAATGGTAAAATTCTCGTCGGCTTAGTTTAGTTAAATCTTTCCCTTCTAATAAAATTTCTCCCGCTGTTGCCTTGATTAGTCCAATAATGGTTCGTCCTGTTGTTGTCTTTCCGCACCCGGATTCCCCCACCAATCCATATGTTTCTCCTTGCTCTAATTCAAAGCTAACATCGTCAACTGCTCTCACGTAATCAATTACTCTCCGAAAAAAACCGCCACGTACTGGATAGTAAACTTTTAAATGATTCACTTTAAGAAATGCCATAGTTCATGTCCCCTATGTTATCTTGTGGAAAGTAAAAATTTTTATAACATGTACAGCGTACCCAATGCCCCGGTGCTACTTCTCGCAAAATCGGGTTCTTTTCGTGTTCGGATTCATCAATCCAGCTGATTCGTGATTTGAATCGACACCCTGTTCTAGGCAGTTTTTGCAATGATGGAACAATCCCTTGAATTACGTGAAGTTTTTCTTTTCGAGTCTGAACAGAAGGAATCGAATGCAATAATGAGCGGGTATACGGATGTAAAGGACGACTGAAAAGCGTATTGACATCGGCTAATTCAACAATTTCCCCCGCATACATTACCGCCACACGGTCTGCCATCTCGGCTACGACGCCTAAATCGTGGGTAATTAAAATGATGCCTGTCTTCATTTGTTGTTGCAGCTCTTTTAATAGCCCCATAATTTGTGCCTGAATAGTAACATCTAAAGCTGTTGTAGGCTCGTCTGCTATAATCAGAGACGGCTCACAAGCAATCGCAATGGCAATGACGATTCGCTGTCTCATTCCTCCTGAAAGTTCATGCGGATAACGGTCATACGTTTTTTCTGGATTTGGGATACCTACCCGCTTTAATAACTCCAGTGTACGTTGTCTTTTTGCTGATGAAGACAGTTTTGTATGATAATCCATGCTTTCCTCAATTTGCCGTCCTACTGACATTAAAGGATTTAGAGCTGTAAGAGGATCTTGAAAAATCATTCCGATATCTTTTCCACGGATTTGATTGAGCTGCGGTACAGATAACGGCAAAAGGTTTTTTCCTTTGAAAGCAATTGTCCCCTCTAATTTCGTTCTTTCAAGTGGATGTAACCCCATAATGGAAAGGGCTAATGCACTCTTTCCGCATCCCGATTCACCGACAATCGCCACCACTTCATTTTCATTTACCGTTAAAGAGACTCCATCGACAGCCGCATAGTATTCGTCATGAATGCGGAAAGAAACTCGCAAATTTTCAATTTGTAAAATCGGTTGTTTCGACAAAGTAACCCCCCTCTCTTGTATAAAAATCAATTTTATTCAAAATATTAAAATCATTCCATTCTTATACAAATATATTATTATGTTATTTTCTAAATTTCAATAATTTTTAATATTTTTAGTCAACCAAAAAATTTTTATATATTCATTTTTCAGTCATAGGTGTCGTTTTATCTTTATTGGAATCTTTCTAAAATCTTATTGATTATTTAAAACATAGTTCTTTTTTATATTTAAATTTCTTTAATGGGCATTTTATCCCGCTCTTACTCTGTCGGCTGAAATATCGTTATTTGGTTCATCCAATTTATGTAGCGATTTGTTAAACCAATATTAGACCGTTCATCTAAAGCTGGATCTACTATACATTTAATTACTTATTTAGAAAATATATCAACGAAAGCATTTTTACATACTTTATGGAATACTCTTTATCGATTTGAAATTATTCGCTATTATTCTATTTTTTTCGACAAAAACCATACGAATAATGATAATATAGTAGTGCACATGAATTTTATAGCGGTTGTATATTCTTTACGCGATTGGGGTTGCTTTTGAATGCATATGAATCAATCGGGAACGTCCTATATGCCTTTTTATTTTCTCATGCCTGCTATGCAATTGATTGTAGACGAAGACGGTTATATATTGGATACAAATGAGTTCACTGCTCATGTTCTCGGTTATACGAGAGAGGAATTAATCGGCATGCCTGTTTTCGCTATCGCACATGAAGATGACCACCGGCTTGTAAAGCAACAGCTCCAATTTATTATTCATCATGAAAAGAATATCGTTCATTCACTAGAACTTCGAAAAGTAAAAAAGAATGGAGAAGTTTTATTTGTTCAAGAACATATTCGTCGCATTCAAACAGAACAAGGAATGAATATTCTGCTCATTTCTTGTCATAATATTTCCTCGGAAAAACGCGCAAAGCAATTATTAACAGGTCAAAAGAAAATTTTAGAATTAATCGCAAAAGAGACACCCGTCTCTGACGTTTTAATGGAGCTCGTTCATACGATGGAAGATATTCTTCCGAATATTGTCTGTTCGATTTTGCTAGTGGATGAGGAACATCAGCGGTTATATCACGGAGCTGCTTCTCGTTTGCCAAATGATTTTATTGAAGCGATTAACGGTTTAGAGATTGCCCCTAACGCCGGTTCATGTGGAACGGCTGCGTACCGGCAGGAAATGGTCATCGTTACTGACATCCAGCATGATCCTCTTTGGAAACCATTTAAACAGTTTGTCTTACCGCATGGATTGCGTGCCTGCTGGTCGGTTCCGATTTTTTCCTCAAAGAAAAAAGTGCTTGGAACATTTGCTATGTATCATTATGAGCCTTGCGCACCGCAAGAAGACGATATCGACATCATTTACACCTTTTCCTCACTAGCAGGATTGGCCATTGAACATGGGCAAATGAAAGGGCAATTACAAGAAAGTCACCAGCGTTATAAATCATTATTTGAATACAATCAAGATGCGGTGTTTTCGTTAAGGATGGACGGAACATTTTTCTCCGCTAACAAGGCAGCTTCGATAATTTCGGGATATAGCCATGAAGAATTATTATCGATGTCAATGCATGATTTAGTCATATCCGATGATGTATCCAAAACCGTGAAAGCGTTTATACAAACAGCAAAAGGGAAATCGCAGCACGCTGATGTCCGTATTCGACATAAATCAGGAAAAATTTTATATTTAAGTGTTACTTTTGTCCCGATTTTTGTCAATCAAAAAATTGTTGGTGTCTCGGGAATTGCTAAAGATATCACAGAGCGTGTCGAACAAAACAAGCGCATTCGGCAAATGGCATATTACGATTCCTTAACCGGTCTTCCAAACCTCCACTTGTTTCGCGAACTCGCTTCACAGTCTCTTGAAGAAGCAAAGCAATCTGGAAAAATCGGGGCGATTTTCTACATCGATTTAGATGGCTTTAAATATATTAATGATTCGCTCGGACATAGTATAGGAGATGTTATATTACAAAAGGTGGCTGAACGGTTGCAGCAGACTGCTAAAACAAAAGGAGTTGCAGCCCGTATGAGCGGAGATGAGTTTATAATCATGCTCCCAAATATCGGTCACCAGCAAGAAGCGATTGCAATAGCAGAACAAATATTACAACTACTTAAGGAACCGATTCATGTCGATGAACTCGAATTGTGTCTTACTGGCAGTATCGGTATCGCCTTTTATCCACGAGACGGTATGGAAGTGGAAACACTAATGAGATATGCTGATATGGCTATGTACGAAGTCAAGAGGAAAGGAAAAAACAGTTACTATATATATGATGAAGAAAAAGGCGCGAATTTATTCTTATTAAACGATTTGCATAATGCGATAAAAAAAGAGGAGCTCACCGTTTATTACCAGCCCGTCATCGATGTGCAAACAAAAGATATTGTCGCAATGGAAACGCTCATTCGTTGGCAACATCCTATTTATGGGATAGTGCCACCAAATCAATTTATTCCGCTGGCAGAGGAAACAGGTCTCATCGTTCCGATTGGAGAATGGATTGTAAAAAAAGCATGTCGACAACATGAACAGTGGCGGAAAAACGGGCTAAAACCGATTCGAATCGCTGTGAACGTCTCCGTGAAAGAGCTGCAAGACCGACATTTCGCGAAACGAATTGAAGCGATTTTAACAGAAACGAACACACTTCCAGAATGGCTAGAATTAGAAATCACAGAAAGCATTATGGTTTACAACGAGGCGACCATTTCAGACAATTTACGCCGAATGAAAGAGCTTGGGGTGCGGATTTCGATTGACGATTTTGGAACAGGATATTCATCGCTTGCTTACTTAAAACGTCTCGATGTCGATACGGTGAAAATTGATCAATCGTTTATTTCGGATTGTCCTCATTCTTATTATGGCAGCGTTATTACGAACACAATTATTTCTCTGGCGCACCATTTGCATATGAACGTCATTGCGGAAGGAGTCGAACAGTTTGAGCAGCTCCTTTATTTACAAGAAAAAGGGTGCCAAGAGGCGCAAGGATATTTTCTTAGCCCGCCCTTATCGAGTGACGAAGCAACTCGGTTACTACAGAAAGGGATGTGTCACCTTCAGTAACTACAAAAGAGGTGTCAAGTCAACACCTCTTTTGTTTTTTGATTACTTAAACGCCATTGCCGCTTTCACAGCTTTTTTCCAGCCTTCATATAATGCTTCCTGTTTGTTTTTTTCCATTTGCGGTTCAAATTGATTTTCTAGATGCCATTGTGCGGAAATTTCCGACCGGTCTTTCCAATAGCCGACCGCAAGCCCCGCTAAATACGCAGCGCCAAGCGCCGTCGTTTCATTGATCACTGGTCGCTCAACCGGCACCCCTAATATGTCGCTTTGAAACTGCATAAGGAAATTGTTTTTCACCGCACCGCCATCGACACGCAATGTTTTTAACGCGATACCTGAATCCGCTTCCATCGCTGTAAGCACGTCTTTCGTTTGGTAAGCAAGCGATTCCAATGTAGCACGAATGAAATGTTCTTTTGTCGTCCCGCGCGTTAATCCGAATACCGCCCCGCGTACATCGCTATCCCAATACGGCGTTCCTAATCCAACAAACGCTGGTACGACATACACGCCGTCGGTAGAGTCCACTTTTTCCGCATATGTCTCACTATCTGGTGCTTGTTTAATCATTCTAAGCCCATCGCGGAGCCATTGAATCGCCGAACCCGCGACAAAAATGCTTCCTTCTAATGCATATTCAACTTTTCCATCAATACCCCACGCGATCGTTGTCAGCAATCCATGCTTCGATTGAACCGCCTTCTCTCCTGTATTCATAAGCATAAAGCAGCCAGTCCCGTACGTATTTTTTGCCATTCCTTCCTCAAAGCATGCTTGCCCAAACAACGCCGCTTGTTGATCTCCTGCTGCGCCGGCAATCGGAACCTCCACGCCAAAGAAATGATACGGTACCGTTTTGGCGTACACTTCCGAAGAAGGGCGAACCTCTGGAAGCATTGATTTCGGAATTCCTAAAATGTCAAGGATTTCATCATCCCATTTTAACTCATGAATATTAAACAGTAATGTTCGCGAAGCGTTGGAATAATCAGTGACATGAGCGCGACCACCCGATAGCTTCCAAATAAGCCATGTGTCGATCGTGCCGAACAACAAATCGCCTCTTTCTGCTTTCTCGCGTGCGCCTTCCACGTTGTCTAAAATCCATTTCACTTTCGTCCCAGAGAAATAGGCATCAATGAGCAAGCCTGTTTTTGTGCGAAATAGTTCGTCATACCCTTGCTGTTTTAGCTGCTCACAAATATCGGCTGTCTGGCGCGATTGCCAAACGATCGCATTGTAAATCGGTAATCCTGTATGTTTATCCCATACAACCGTTGTTTCGCGCTGATTCGTGATCCCAATCGCTGCCACTTGTTCCGGCTTGACGGATGCTTCCGATAAGACGCTGGCAATGACGGCTAAAATCGAGCCCCAAATTTCATTTGCATTATGCTCGACCCAACCTGGTTTTGGAAAATGTTGAGTGAACTCTCGTTGTGCAATATGCACGATTTCTCCATTTTTATTAAACAGAATCGCGCGTGAACTTGTTGTCCCTTGATCTAATGAAAGAATATATTGTTCCATAAACTGTCTCCCCCTTTATATTTACATTAAAGCATTTTTTGTCTGTTGATAGGTAGTCGTTTTTGTCTGTTGAACAAAAGTAATCGCTAACACGACGATGATTGCGATAAGCACATACCAAAACGCCGCTGTGACTTTTCCTACGAATACAGCTTTGTAAAATAATCCGCCAAATGAGCCGCCTAAGGCCGGTCCAAGAACAGGAATCCATGCATATTGCCAATTGGATGAACCTTTTCCGGGAATCGGAAGGAAAAAATGAGCAATGCGTGGACCTAAATCGCGTGCTGGGTTAATGGCATAGCCTGTTGTTCCTCCAAGTGATAAGCCGATGCTGACAATAAGAAACCCAACAATGAACGGATTTAAGCCATCAGTGAATTTGTTGGCGCCAATCGCTAAAATGCCAACGACTAATACAAATGTGCCAATCATTTCGCTCAGCAAATTCGCAAAACGATTGGGAATTGCCGGGCCTGTCGCAAATACACCTAATTTCACGCCCGGGTCATCTGTTTCTTTCCAATGAGGCAAGTAATGAAGAAAGACAACTGTCGCACCGATAATCGCACCAAGCAGTTGCGCGACAATATACGCAGGGACATCCGCCCACGGAAAATCGCCGTTGAATGCTAACGCGAGAGTTACAGCCGGATTGAGATGTGCCCCGCTAAATTGTCCCACGGCATAAACTGCTACGGCTACAGCTAGCCCCCATCCCATCGTAATGACGATCCATCCAGAGTTTTGCGCAAACGATTTTTTTAAGTTCACTCCAGCGCAAACTCCTCCACCTAAAATGATCAGTAAAGCGGTGCCGACAAGTTCGGCCATAAATGCCGACATCATCCATTCCCCCTTTGCTTTTTGGATGTGGCGGAAAAGATAAAAACCCACACATCTCCTCTTGATGAGGAACATGTGTGGGTCTCCGAATTCTCCGCCACAGTTATTAACTTAGTTATAAGATTAATAGAAAATGTAAGCGTTGTCAATGTTTTTTTCTGAAATTTTTCTCTACTTCGTTACAATTTGGATATAGTCAAAATCGAGGATGTCGACGGCATCTTCGATATCTAATCGAGTGATGAACCGATAGGAAATTCCCGGCTGCGAAGGAGCAATATTTTCAGGAATTTGATACGTAAACGGCAATACCTTCTTTTGTTCAGGCTCGATGGTAAAATCTCCGTCGACTGGAATGGTAGCGATAACGGTATCTTCTTCCTTGCCATCACGCAACGTTTTTCGGACAAAATCAACGTCTAGTTTTGTAATCTTTTGCTCTACTGTACCTCCATGGATATGCAATTGTCCTTCGATCATATCCCCCGGCTTATAAACTTGCTTATTTAATATTAAATCGACATACGCCGAACCGACTCCTAATTTTGACATCATTCTGCGCAATAACATGTGGATACACCTCTTTTCTCTATCTGTTTCACAATACTATACGTATACGGCCCGATCTCCTACTTTGTTTCACCTTTTTCCCGATACCACGTAAGAAGATAAAAAGACCTATGCCTTGCTTCGGCAAAGGTCTAAGGCTACCAAAGCCGATTATATCTATAATGATAGCGCTTACAGATAATTTATGTCATTTTCTGTTCTTTGTCAACAGTCATTCATACACGTTTTGCTGATCAATCACATAATCTACCCGAATCACAGGAACATCATTTTTCTCTACCTCAGCAACAATAAAACCGATGCGATCATGATAAATACAAAACATATCTTGGCCTTTCTCAAAAGCGATTTCTCCATAAGAAAGCACCATACGGTAAATTTTATCACTGTCAATATGATGAAGTTTTGCCCGTCTCCCCAACCGAATAATGACATCCTTTTCACTGATCTTTCCGCGATACATGCCCCAGCCCCCTTTACGTTCCTACTATCAATGTATGGTGTCACCTTTTCATCCATGTGTACTTTTTATTTTCCCTTCTCTGCTTAACACCCTTGATAGCCGGAAGTTTATGATAAAAAATATTAGACAACCGAAAGCGATTCTCCTCTTTCTTTACATGTTATAAAAAAATTTGTAAATTTTTTCTGAAAGTTATTCCGTTCTCCTTGACGATGCCCCTCGCATTAGTGTATAGTAAATACATCATTTAACAGAATATATCTCATGCAAGACAGCTTGGCTTGTTCACCTTAGATAGCTGTGGAGTATATTCCGTTATTTGATAAAATTTTTAAGTTAGCCGAAAGGTGCTAAAGGTATTAGGAGGAATTAAGTATTATGCAAAACGGTAAAGTAAAATGGTTTAACAACGAAAAAGGTTACGGTTTCATCGAAGTAGAAGGCGGAGCGGACGTATTCGTTCACTTCACAGCCATCCAAGGTGAAGGTTTCAAAACGTTAGAAGAAGGTCAAGAGGTGTCTTTCGAAATCGTTCAAGGAAACCGTGGACCTCAAGCTGCTAACGTAGTCAAATTATAAGTAAGCGTTCGTTAATATAGACGATAGGACGAAGGCAGATAAAAAGGCCGGCGCTATGCCGGTCTTTTTCTTTTTGGGCGAATATTCCCTTTTCGAACAACAAACACTATCAGCTAGGAGGTGGGTTCCAGATGGAACGTGATATTCATTCTGGCTATAACGACTTAAAACAGGTGGAAATGTTTGTGGAGACAGCAAAAAAAATGGTGGGTTCAGCGACAATGAGTTTAGACAGAGAGATGCTAATCGGAGCAAAGCAGGCAATTGACAATGCGCACGCACAACTTGCCCGCGCCCGCAGTGAAGCAACTGGCGTTGACGAAGAGTTTCTTGCCCGGTGTGAACAGCAACTGCAACAAGCGGAACATCAATTAAACGAAGCCCTACGGTAATATGAAAAGCGGAAGTGGTCCGCCTAGCCGCCATGGGCAAATGTTCTTCACCCGAAAGACGGCTTACCCTCTGAGGAAGAAGGGTATTTACGAACTACTAAGCTGGACAATCAGGGAAAGTAAAGGCGCCGCAGGTAGGATACTCTTCCCCCCCTTTCCTCCATAGAAAAGCTGACAGTCCAAGAAGAGAAAAAATAAAGCCCTAGACAATGACAAAAAAGAGAATCATCACATCTTTTTCAAAAAGGGATCTCGTTTAGCGTGAGATCCTTTTTTACTTGCTGCACTATTCAACTGAACGAGAAGAAGATTCAAGTAGCATCTCTCCATATTGTTTCATCATTTCACCAACGGTACAATGATTAATGCAAAACGATTGGGCGTACGTTTTCCCCATTTCTTTGCGAAACGTGCTTTTTAAGAAACATCCTTCGCAATACATATGGTGAAGTTCATTTAGTTTTGCTAATATTTCTTTTCTCTTGTTTGCTTTCTCTTCTCTCATTATTTGCTTCTACTCCTTCTTTCCAAGTTCCATCGTGCTTGCGATTGATTTTCCTTCTAGCGCTTGACGAGCGAGCTGATCCGCTTCCTTATTTTGTTTGCGAGAAATCGGCTCGTAAACCGGCTGAATGCCTAACTCCGCCAGTTTTGCTTCAATACGATCAAGCCATGCATTATAATCGTCTTCAAAACATGGCCACATTCCCGAAAGCTGATTAAGTACAACATGAGAATCGCCACGGAATACAACCGGCAAATGATGGACACCCAACTCTTCAAGCATTTGCACTAAAAACCAAAATGCCGCGTATTCCGCTTCGTTGTTCGATTTTAATTCATCAAGCTGGCGATTGGCGCGAAAACGATATTGATCGTTGTTTTGTTTATAATAAATGACGACACCGACGCCCGATTGCAGCGTTTCATTGTCAAAGCTGCCGTCAAAATACGCAATGACGTCGTGTGGCTCAGTTTCTAACTCTTTTTGTAATTTAATCAACTCTTTTTTCGTCCATGTCACATGTTGGCGGTCAATAAATGTTAACTCTTTGACACGCCCAGTTTTCTCAAAATCTTCAGCAAGAAGAAGCGCCTGTTCGACCGGAAGAAGGTCCGAAGTTAACACTACTTCTTGCTTTTTTGGTGTAACATATACCCATCGAATCATGACATCCACATCGTTTCATCCTTCCACGACAAATTCCTCTACCGTACATTTACGTTTATGCAGTTATAATGACAATCGTTGTTTATATTTATTATACAATACAGAGGGGAAAAACATGTGGAATGAATGCCTCGGGTTATCGCAATGATGGTGACGTTTTCCCTTGTATTGCTCATCTATCACCTTTTGGCCTCCTAGGATTGTTTGGATCAGGGTTTCAACTGTCGTCGCTAATATACAAGTTGAAAAATTCGGATTAACAGCAATGCTCGACAATATTTATTATGTCCGGTACTTCATTTCTTGCTACACAAATATTTTAAGCGAAAAATATAGTAAAAAGAGACTTAAAAGCGGTTTTGTCTCGGATTTTTACGCCCATCTCCTTAACTGTCATTATGCAACTTACCTTATTATATTAACCGCATGCAAATGATTATGCGCAACTCATCGCTTGAAACAATTTTTGCCCTCCTGCCGCGAATTGCGCTTGAAGAGTGTATGCGCTTTTCTTGTGAGTCAGTGGATGTCTATCTTTTTCATTGGTTCAAAGAACGCTTTCTACGCGATGCACAGTTTTGGATTCGCAATAATGAAAGCACACAATGACAAGTCAGCTTATCGATACACTAATTTTTACTTCTATCACATTTTTCGATGTATTCCAACGAACGAATGATGGAAAATTTTTTATAATATATACTCTCAAATAGACCGTTACTCTTTGTGCACTCCCTTTGTTTTATAGCAAAACGATTTCCGAAAAAAAGATATGTAAATTTTTTGATAACTATGGTACACTACCATTAGTTTTCATATTGGAGGAGTAACTATTGATCGAAGTATATATCGATGGCGCAAGCGCCGGGGATCCAGGGCCTTCAGGGGCAGGAGTGTTTATTAAAGTTAACGGAACGGTCGAGCGATATTCGATTCCTCTTGGTGTGATGTCAAACCACGAAGCTGAGCTCCATTCTCTCATCAAAGGACTGGAAATTTGTCTTGAAAAAGGATATCAAGCCGTTTCATTTCGCACCGATTCCCAATTAGTTGATAGGGCGATCGAAAAAGAATATGTGAAAAACAAAACATATGCACCGCTGTTAGAACAGGCTCTTGCACTATCCAAACAACTCGATTTGTTTTTTCTCAAATGGATACCAAGTAAAGAAAACCGTGTCGCCGATGAACTGGCGCGAAAAGCAATCCAACAATTTCAAAAAACGGGGGAGAGAAAGAGTTGAACAAACAGTGGATAGCAGATGTAAGCCTTCTTGCTGTGACATTCGTTTGGGGAGCCACATTCGTTGTTGTTCAAAACGCCATTTCATTTCTTGAACCGCTCTCATTTAATGCGGTACGCTTTTGGCTAGCCGGTTTGTTTTTGTTATTGTGGCTTTTGTTGTTTTACCGCTCACTTCTTACACAATGGAGCTCCTCTCTTTTGCGTGCCGGGGGATGGATGGGGCTTTGGCTATTTAGCGGTTACGCGTTTCAAACGATTGGGCTTCTGTATACAACATCATCAAAAACCGCGTTTATTACCGGTCTTAGCGTTGTGTTAGTGCCGCTATTTTCATTTCTTTTTTTAAAACAAAAACCGACGGCTAACGCTGTGTTTGGCGCACTTATCGCGACGGCCGGCTTATATTTTTTAACAATGAATGGCGGCGAATGGTCGATGAATCGCGGCGATGTGTTTGTGTTCTTTTGCGCGATTTCATTTGCCATGCACATCATTGTGACCGGAAAGTATTCATCGCGTTACCCGACGCTGTTGCTGACGGTGATACAAATTTTTACCGTTGCCATCATGTGTTCCGTGTTTGCATTCTTGTTTGAAGATGGAACACAAATGTGGAACGTGGCGGTTTTGCGGCAACAAGAAGTATGGACGGCGTTAATGATTACCTCTTTGCTAGCAACAGCGCTTGCGTTTTTGATTCAAACCAAATTCCAAAAATACACGACAGCTGCACGCGTCGCGCTTATTTTTGCGATGGAGCCGGTATTTGCTGCGATCACTGCATACATATGGGCTGGAGAACGACTTTCGCCCGCTGGCATCATCGGTTGTATCGGCATTTTATCCGGCATGATTTTGCCAGAGTTTCGGTTTTCATTGTCTTTTGGAAAACGGTTATCAACAAAGCGGCACCTGACACGATAAAATCCTCGAAGCAATTAGCCTCGAGGATTTTTAACGGCCCACAAATCCTTTTTCTTTCATAAACATTAGGACCTGCTCGCGTGTGATTGTTTGTCGCTGGGTTAGCTCTTCAAGTAATGATAAGTAAAAACTTCCGTCAAAGTGCTTTTGAATTTTTAACGTCCACTCTAACGCCATAATCGTTAGCCAATCGTTTGCCCCCGTATACTGTTGGCCAAAGCGAATAAAATTGCGTGCATCCTCGCCTAAGCGAAATCCTTTGCTCGCTAAAAAATCGAAATATTGTTCTACCGTCTGCTTTCCCATACTCCCTCTCCTGAATGAGATCTTCGCTACCATCTTAACGCATTTTTAACGCTATGGCTAGCCATTTTTTGCATGTACATAAGTAAGAAAGCGCTCCTGTCTTCATCCCTAGTAAACCCCCGCCAATGACTTTGATCGGCTGATGACCAAGACACTCACGAATCCGTTTTTTTTGTCTCTCGTACACCATTTGTTTCGGATCATTTTCCAATCATTTAGTCTCTTCGGCTAAATCCATGTTTAGGTGAATCGCCAGCTCTCCAGCCTGTCTGCGCACTCCTTGCGCACATATATCACAATGAAGCCAAATAAAGCGGCTAATGCGAATCAATGGTAAGACAATAAAGGTTGCAAGTGAAGTAGCTCCTGCAGAATGGGAGCTCGGCATTCCTCCGTTTCAAAAAAGTGATCATTGCTAACGTCCCCGTCTCACATTTCTTTGACGAGATTTTTTTAAGCTGTGCAAGCGCGATTGTCCATAATGCTGTTTTTAAGCCCGGTTCATGCCTCCTTCTCCTTTCTCAAACGGTCATTTAATCAGTGTCTAACTTCAACGGCTGCCTCCTCTTTTTCTTATTGTTTAGCTTCAGACACCATCAACTCGCGCCTCTTCGGTGCCGCTGCGGCAGGCGACAGTCTCCGCAAAAGTCCTCGATAAGCAGGGGTCTTTCGCTGTTCTTGTGATGTAAACATATTTTTTCACAAAAAGGCAACACTATCCTCGGAGGTGAGTGCGATGGCGAAAAATGGCGGCAAAAATCGTGGAACAAAAGCACCCGGTGTGAATCCACAAGGATTCGGGCAAGATGCGACCTTTACTCCCGATCCGAAAAGCGAACTCGAAAATGCAGCGAAAAAAAGTAATACAAAATAAGATCAATTAGGCAATATGCATAAACTTTAACAATCAAACAAGCAGGCAAATAAATTGCCTGCTTGTTTGATTTCTGTTTCTCTATTATTTTTTCAATTTTTCCCGCAATACCATTTGCAAAATACCGCCGTGGCGATAGTAGTCGATTTCGACTTCGCTGTCGAAACGAACTAATACTTCGAACTCTTTCGTTTCTCCTGTTTCTGGATTTGTAGCGGTTACTTTTACATAATCGCGCGGTTTGACGTTTTCGTCAATGTGCACTTCGAACACTTCTTTTCCTGTTAATCCTAATGTTTCTGCATTTTCCCCTTCTTTAAATTGAAGCGGCAATACACCCATTAGGACAAGGTTCGAGCGGTGAATACGCTCAAAGCTTTCGGCAATGACGGTCTTAATTCCTAATAAGAATGTACCTTTTGCTGCCCAGTCGCGGGAGCTTCCCATTCCATAGTCTTTACCAGCGATAACCACAAGACCTGTGCCGTCTTGTTTGTATTTCATGCACGCATCGTAAATGGACATCACTTCGCCTGTCGGCCAGTACGTTGTGTAACCGCCTTCTGTTCCTGGCGCAATTTGGTTGCGAATGCGAATGTTCGCAAACGTACCGCGCATCATGACCTCATGATTGCCGCGGCGAGATCCGTATGAGTTGAAATCTTTTGGATCGACGCCTTTTGATATGAGGTACTGACCAGCTGGTGTATTTTTGCCGATCGAGCCGGCTGGTGAAATATGGTCAGTTGTGACGGAATCACCGAATTTTCCAACAACTCGCAAGCCTGTAAGCGGCTGTACTTCGCGAACGTCTGGAGATAGTCCTTCAAAGAACGGCGGATTTTGAATGTATGTGGAATCCTCGTCCCATTGATAAAGCGGCTCATCCGTTGTTTCGATCGCATTCCAGCGCTGATTGTCATCGAACACGCGCTCATATTCTTTGCGGAACAGTTCTGGTGTTACCGTTTGTTTGACGACTTCTTTGACTTCTTCCATGGATGGCCAAATGTCATTAAAGTACACATCATTGCCATCTTTATCTTTGCCGATTGGCTCATTTAATAAGTCAATATCCACCGTACCGGCTAGGGCATACGCCACAACAAGCGGCGGTGAAGCAAGATAGTTCCCTTTTACAAGCGGATGAATGCGACCTTCGAAGTTGCGGTTACCAGAAAGCACACTTGTAACAAGCAAATCGTTTTCCGCAATCGCTTTTTCTAGTTCAGGAGCTAACGGTCCTGAGTTACCAATACATGTCGTACATCCATAACCGACAATGTTAAAACCGATTTGCTCTAGGTATGGAAGCAAGCCGGAGTCTTTTAAGTAGCCAGTAACTACTTTAGAACCCGGTGCGAGTGATGTTTTTACGTATTTTGGAACTTGTAATCCTTTTTCTACGGCTTTTTTCGCCACTAAACCAGCACCGATTAATACATATGGATTTGAAGTATTGGTACAGCTTGTGATCGCCGCGATGGCAATTGCTCCTGTTTTCATCGTCACTTCTTCGCCATTCAAAGTGACCGTGATTTGTTTATCAAGATCCGCTTCTGTTAATCCGAAGCCTTGGTTTCCTTGCGGCGCTTTCACCGCTTCACGGAATGCCTCTTTCATTTTGGAAAGCGGAATCAAATCTTGTGGACGTTTCGGACCAGAAAGGTTTGCTTCGATTTCAGAAAGATTGATTTCTACCACATCAGTGAAAATAGGTTCTTCCGCATCTGGCGTATAGAATAAGCCGTTTGCTTTACAATATGCTTCAACGACTTGAACATGATGCTCATCGCGACCTGTTAAACGTAAATATTCAAGCGCTTCTTCATCCACCGGGAAGAAACCACATGTTGCTCCATATTCTGGCGCCATGTTCGCGATAGTCGCACGGTCAGCAAGCGGCAATGTCGCTACACCTGGCCCAAAGAATTCAACGAACTTGCCCACAACGCCTTTTTTGCGAAGAACTTGCGTAACTTTTAAGGCAAGGTCCGTTGCGGTTGTACCGTTTGGCAATTTTCCGGTTAAACGTACACCAATTACCTCTGGTACTGGGAAGTAAGAAGGCTGTCCAAGCATTCCTGCTTCCGCTTCAATTCCGCCGACTCCCCAGCCAAGAACGCCAAGACCGTTAATCATCGTCGTATGAGAGTCCGTACCGACTAATGTATCCGGGAACGCTTCATATTCGCCGTTTTCCCCTTCAATGGTATGAACAACATTGGCTAAATATTCGAGGTTTACTTGGTGAACAATTCCCGTCGCTGGAGGAACAGCACGATAGTTGTTGAACGCTTTTTGTGCCCATTTTAAAAACTTATAGCGCTCTGCGTTGCGCTCAAACTCTAGGTTCATGTTGTACTCAAGCGCATCATCCGTTCCAGCTTTATCGACTTGCACAGAGTGGTCAATAACAAGGTCAACCGGAATTTCCGGATTGATCTCATATGGGTCACCACCTATATCTGCCATCGCTTTGCGCATCGACGCTAAGTCAACGACAGCTGGTACGCCTGTAAAGTCTTGCAAGATGACGCGTGATGGCTTAAACGGCACATCGATGTCTTTGAGTTCAGACGTTCCCCATTTTGCTAGGTTTTCTACATGCTCTTTCGTAATGACACGCCCGTCTACTTGTCGAAGTACTGATTCTAATAGCACTTTAATGGAATACGGTAAACGGGAGACGTTGCCGATCCCTGCTTCTTCAAGCGCTTGCAAACGGTAGTAATTATACTTTTTACCGCTTACTTCAAATGAAGAACGGGCTTGAAATACGTCTTGTTTTGCCATATGTATTACCCCCTCATACAATACTATACTATTTTTTCGAGCGAAAGTCGAAAAAATAGAATGAATTCTCCCAAAACCCGCAAAATTGTTACGCTTTTATCTTATTATAAGGGGCCATGCATTGTAAATAATAAATCCGCTCTTTCTTTTGATAAAAGAATAAATTCCCCTTCCCGTCACAAACTAGTAGCGGAGGTGAAGAGAATGGCAAAACGTAAGGCCAATCATGTCATTCCAGGGATGAATGCCGCAAGTGCGCAAGGGATGGGAGCAGGCTACAATGAGGAGCTGGCAAATGAACCGTTAACAGAGGAACAGCGCCAAAATAATAAAAAAAGAAAAAAGAATCAATAATACTTTTGTCATCTAGCATAAGAAAAGCGCCCTATTTCGTCTAAAAACTGCCACGTTCTATAGGCAAACAGCGAAATGCCGTCATCCTCACTCCCGAGATGGGCAAATGCCCTTTACTTGCACTTCGAGGGAGAAGGTTATTGATGCCAGAACGGCTTAAAGCATCACTTTTCAGATCATGCTTTAAGCAAATTCTGCATGGATGTCTATTCAAAAATCAAACTAGTTGGCCGCCGAGCTAGTCAAAACGACCGAAGAAATTTCCAGAAAGCGTTGCGGGCCAGTCCAGACAGCGGTTCAAACTTTATACTTCTTATTAACAATAAGGGAATGTCTCTAAACAGGACATTCCCTTATTGTTATTCTATTTCATTCACTTCATCAACGATCGCTTGTAAATCGCTACGAAATTGTTCGAGTTGAGCACGTTGCTTTTCGGAGGCGACTTCAAGAGCATTGTTAATTTGTTCGAACGCTTCATTCACTTCTTGTTTTAAATGTTTCAACTGACTTCCATAGTCAGCACGGTCACGTACTAAATGATCGTACCATTCTTTTGCTTCCATCGTCCCTTGCTGCGCTGCTTGAAACGCCTGTTGTTTGTCTTTATGATACGGCATGTCTGTTCACTCCTTCGCAAGTTGCATTCCGCATTTATTATCGTTTCAAATGCGGCACAAATTATACCGCGAATAAACAGAGAAAATGCTGTTATCCTAATGAATAGAAGGAGGAAGATCAAAATGACGAATAAAAATACAAGTACAGATATGCGAAAAAATGCACCAAAAGGTGATAATCCCGGCCAACCAGAGCCTTTAAGCGGATCAAAAAAAGTGAAAAACCGCAACCATACGCGTCAAAAGCATAATTCCAGTCACGATATGTAATGGAAGATTTTTTCTACAACTCCCGCCGCGAGCGCTTTCAAATGCGATGCATATGATAGAAAATAGCCATTCTATCGGTGAATGCGGAGGGAGTTGTTATAGAGTGGGAAACGATAAAAAGTCTGAATTGGAACAATGGCTTGAGGCATTATGTAGCGATCCATTTTCCAGCATTTTAGACGAGACGGTATTTCGTGTCGATGTATTTGAAACGGAAACCGAATATATCGTAGAGTCAGAGCTTATCAACTGTACAAAAGAGCAAATATTCGTCACATGTGAAAACGATGCTTTAATTATTCAAGTACACGAAAACGAAAACATTAATAAACAACGGGTCGTTCATTTGCCGTTCCCTCTTCTGAATAAAAACATTCGTGCTTATTTTACATCGCCTATTTTGGAAATTCACATCAGCAAAGAAATAAGCGCGAATCATCCCAATCGTTATATGATCACTATTCATGAAATAGATTTGTAAAGCTCTTCGAAATAAGAGCTTTTGTTTACATAATATTTTTATGGTGTAAAAATTGCTCTGCCGTTTCGGCAGAGCAATTGAATGTTACGAGGTTTTCACCCTTAAAAAAACTGCGGTAAATACTCTTTATGAGCTTCTAACATTTCATCTAAAATTTGTTTAGCAATCGTATCTGATGGAACAAGAGGGTTAATCGTCATCGCCACAAGAGCGGTATTATAGTCACCTGTTACAGCTGCCTCCGCAGCGACTCGTTCAAATGACTTAATTTGCTGAACAAGTCCTCTTACTGCGACTGGAAGATCACCAACCGCAATCGGTTTTGGACCTTCTTTTGTAATCACACAATTCACTTCAACAGCTGATTCGTTCGGAATACTGGCAATCGCTCCATTATTTTGCGTATTCACTGGCTGAATATCGCGCTTATCATTGTAAATCGAGGTAATGAGGCTGCATGCAGCATCGCTATAATAAGCACCTCCCCGCTTCTCAAGTTGCGGCGGTTTGATATCAAGATTCGGATCTTTGTACAGCTCAAATAGCTCGTCTTCTAGCTTTTTTACGACTTCCGCACGCGTGCCAACCGTTTTTGCTGCTTCCATTTCTTCAGCGAGCATTTTGCTCGTTTGGAAATAGTAGCGATGATACGGGCACGGAAGAATTTTTAATCCCTTTAAAAAACCGGGTTCCCAACCGAGATCGACGATATTTCGCATCGTGATCCCAGACGCTTCACCGCTTGTTAATCGATCAATCAATTCCTCTGTCATATTGTTACCGTCTACATAGATATTTACCCCAAATACCATATGGTTAAGCCCGGCAAAATCAATATGCACACGACGAGCATCAACACCAAGCAGTTTGGCGACTCCCATGCGCATCCCGATTGGCACATTACATAAACCGACGACTTTTTTATAGTTGCCGTAACGCAGTACCGCTTCTGTCACCATTCCTGCTGGGTTCGTGAAATTGATGAGCCATGCGTCTGGACAAAGCTCTTTCATATCCTTAATAATGTCAAGAATGACTGGAATCGTTCGTAACCCTTTAAACAATCCGCCCGGTCCGTTTGTTTCTTGACCAATAACGCCATATTTTAATGGAATTTTTTCGTCTTTCATGCGCGCCTCAAGGCGACCGACGCGAAATTGGGTCGTGACAAAATCTGCTCCTTCTAGTGCTTTGCGTCGATCAAGCGTCAAACGAATGTCCATCGGCACGCCTGCTTTTTTGACCATTCGTTTCGCTAGTTCGCCGACAATGTTTAGTTTTTCCTCTCCCTCTGGAATGTCAACGAGCCATAACTCACGGACGGGAAGCTCATCATACCGTTTGATAAATCCCTCAACTAATTCAGGTGTATAGCTAGACCCTCCGCCGATGGTGACAATTTTCAATCCTTGTATGCTCATATTTTTCTTCCCCCTTTGTTTTGCAATGACTCATATAAATCAACAAACTCAGCGGCCAGCTCTTTTAGCGTGATCGCGTTCATTAAGTGATCTTGCGCGTGTATCATCAACAAAGTGACTTCTTTTCGCTTCCCATTCGCTTCGTTTTGAATGAGCGAGGTTTGGACATGGTGAGCGGCATGTAACTCTTCGCTTGCCTTTTGCAGATGGTTCCTTGCTGTTATAAAATCTCCCTTTTTGGCGGCAGCAATAGCTTCCATCGCATAACTTCTCCCGTTTCCGCCATGAAGAATGAGTTGAAATACAGTTTCTTCATAAGTTCCCATATCTTTCTCCCCTACGTATGTTTTAATTCGCGATAAGTGATGAGTTCGATGTTTCTTTCCGAGATTGCCTGACGTACCTCTGGATCAGTTAAAATCGCTAGTTCGTTGATGCGCTCAAGACAATACGAGCTGCCTATTTGTAATGGAAGGTCAATGTAAGCAGGATGGCACATGATTTCTGCTGTTTGCCCGTCGCCGATTTGATTGACCAATGATAAAAAATATTCCTTTGTCAAATCGTTACCGTAAAATTGATGAATAAACACATCCACCGTCTGTAAATCAAACATATCCGTAGAAGGTACAGGCCGAGCAGGCAAATGGTGCTGCTGAGCAAGTTTTTTTACAATCGGAAATACCTTCTCGTGAGCATGAACATGATGATGGCTATCGATATGAGTCGGCGTTAGTCCAAGTGAGAAAAATTTTTCAAGCTGAGCCGTTAATTCCCTCTCAATCTCATTGATATCCGCATGAAGAAGCTGTTCATCGCGCTTACGAAATTCACCGTTTTCATTCACTAATGATGAAACATCGGAACAAACGGGTTTTCCGCATGTTAGCACAAAATGAATTCCTACTCCTAAATCTGGATTCTCTTTTGCCAGCTGGGCGGCATGTTCCACCCCCGGCATATTCACCATCATCGTCGTAGATGTCACGACTCCATGTTGAAATGCTTCTAAAATCCCTAAATTAACACCTTTGGAATAACCAAAGTCATCCGCGTTAATAATGCATCGAATCGACATCGTTCTCGCCTCACCTTTGCTATGTCATCGTTGAATCCATTTTTGCGTCAGTGATATCGCCTTCTTCGGCTACTTTTTGTTTGTCCCACATCGCAAAAAACGGATAATAAATCGCTAAAGCGATCAAGAAATTAATAAGTTGTAAAATGCTACCAGATATTTTCCCGCCGGTTGCTAAATAACCGCTAATAATCATCGGTGTCGTCCACGGTACCGCCACTCCACTCGGCTTGGCAACAAGACCTGTCGCCATCGCTACATAAGAAATGATTGTCAACACAATTGGCACAAGAATGAACGGGATAATGAGTAACGGGTTCATCACGATCGGCATGCCGAACGTAATCGGTTCATTAATATTAAAAATGCCTGGCGCAATCGAAAGACGTCCGAGACTTTTCAGCTGCTGACTTCGTGAACGAAGCAACATCGCTACTGCAAGCGCCAATGTCGCTCCAGAACCACCAATATAAATCCAAAGGTCAAAAAACTGCTGAGTAATGACATTCGGCAAATCTGCGTTCGGATTCGCTTGGAAAACCATCCGATTTTCGTCCATGAGCGAAAGCCAGATGGGACCCATGATGCCACCGACAATTGCCGCTCCATGCAAGCCGACAGACCAAAGAAGCTGAACAAGGAGCACAGCAATAATCGCTCCAAATAAACTGCCACCTAAGGTGCTGAGCGGTTTGTTTAACAATACGGTAACGATATTATGGAAGCTTTCAAACGGCGTGAGTTCTAAAAGTAAACGGGATACCCAAATAAGACAAATGACCGCAAATCCCGGAATCAGTGCAACAAATGAACGAGATACCGCTGGTGGCACTCCGTCTGGAAGCTTAATGACGATATTTTTTTGGATGATTTTTCGATAAATCTCCGTTGAAATAAGTGCCAAAAGCATTGCGACAAACAATCCTTTACTGCCAACCCATTGCACTGGAATACCGCCGCCAACCATCAGCGTCTCTTTTGAACCTTCAGGAACAAAAGGCACCTTATAAGGAGTCGCTAGCAAAAACGCTGCAAGTGAAATCGCGCCGGCCGACAGCGCATCAACCTTGTATTTTTCGGCAAGCCGATAAGCAACCCCAAAGCTAACGACAAGCGCCATAATATCAAAGGTGGCTCCAACGGGATAAAGAAGCTTTTCCAGCCACTTTTCTCCGAATGTTCCAGCCATAAATTCGTTATAGCCGGGAATTGGAAGGTACCCAAGAATCAAAAATAAAGAACCAATAATTAATAATGGCATCGCTAAAATAATTCCATCACGAATCGCTTGAAGATGTTTTTGTTCAGCGATTCGACCGGCGACTGGCATGACATATTTTTCTAACACACTGATAAACGCATTCATTCGCCCGTCCCCCTTTTTTATTGTTTTAATCGCAGCGCAAATTCAAGAACACTTGCGCCATTGACACGTCCGTAATCCGTTGGGTTAATGACATCAACGGGAATACCGCGCGCTTCGCCTTCTTTTTTAAATTGCGACAGCTTGTAACGAACTTGCGGTCCAAGCAGCAACACATCAGCACGATCGAGATGTGCTTTTGCTTCATCGGCAGAAACCGCCCAAATGTTTGCTTCGATGCCTTTTTCTTTAGCAGCTTGTTGCATTTTTGTTACTAACAAACTTGTCGACATGCCAGCGGCACAAACTAATAAAATGTTCATCGAATCATTCCCCCTTATGAGTTCTCACTAACATACTGCTGCAATATTCATGCCAAGGTGCAAAAAAAGCGTGCGAGTAAGCATAAAACATCAGTGTGTTATAAAAACAGAAATTGTTTTTGAAAACGTTTACAATAGTGTTCAGAAAACCAAAGAATCATATATTGTGTGTTAACAATTTGTTTTGCAATATTCAAAAAATTTCATAATATAACACAGCTCATCCTTAGTAAGGTTGACACGATATTTCTTTTCAAGAGAATGCAACTCTTTTTTCACAAGATGATATAGCCACTCGTTCTCTTTTATATATTTTTCCTTTTGCTCATATTGAACAGAATTGTCGCCTGCGATGAGACGGTCAAGCATACAGCACGTATGAAGGACCATCCCGATCATATCGTGAGGATGGACATTGATTTGCAGCTTCTGCTGAATGTTTGCAAAACAACAGCGAATCGCAGCAATCCCTTCGCTTGCTCGAATACATTGAAGATGATTGGTCAGTATTTCAATCATTTTTGTATATGTTTCTTCTATATCAATCAGTTTTTGAATTGATTTGATAGCCCGCAAACTTAACACCTCTTCAATATAAAAATATGGGGTTTTACCTAAAAATGGGACATTACTAATCACACATAACAAGCGGTAATGTTTTTCAATTTGAGACAACCTCATCTGCATATCTTTTTCACTAGCGACATGAATCGGAATGATATCTACAAACTCATTATCAAAATGCAAATACGTCTCAAGCACTTTTTTTATCGCTAAAGCGCTTCCTTTTCCGGTTACACAAGCAGTAATAATTACAAACTTTTCTTGTTTTTGCTCATCTCCATTCCATAGTGGGCGGTTTACATAAAATGGGGTAACATTTTTCACATCTTCATAAATTTCTTCGAGCGAATAGCCTACTATTGCTTTCCGCGCTGCTTCGAGAACGTGTGGGGTGCTAATGGCGGATACGACTTTCACAGGAATACCAACCTCTTTTTCTAGCAGTTCTCCAAATGTAGTAAGCGAGCCCATATCAACTAAAAGAAGAAGACCTTTCTTCGAAGCGATTTGTTTCACAAGCATTTTGGCTCGTTCATATATTTCTTTTGGCTCTAAATGCATCGGCATATCAATCGCTTTCACGTGATCAGTGGCAAGCAAATGGTTGGTGACATCAGCCATTGCTGTGGCTGCTCCGTTTCCATGCATCATGACTAAAATAGACACATGTTCTTCATGATCGTTGATTGCTTCATTATCCAGCACAAAAAACATTGTTAGAAAACTAGCTTCATCAATGGGAAGGTCAAGCCCCGTATGTTCTTCAATCATTTTCATGCAATCTAAAGCAAGGTTAAATTCGTTTTTGTACATCATTCGTACTTTATTGAGATGCGGATTCATAATCTTTTTGCCGTTTTGAATTCGCTGAATCGATGTTTGAATATGCAAAGCAAGACCATACACGACTTTTTTCGCAAACCGTTTACGAAGGGCTCTTTCTGCCTGCTGGATTATCGTTTCCGCTAATTGAATGATCGGCGGATCAATAATTTTCGCTAAGTCATTGCCAGTATGAATGCGCCTGTTTACTCCTTTCATATATTGGGTAAAATAATTTTCCACATCAATTTCCATTAAAAGTTCAAGCTCATCATCATTTACACCATGCGCCTTCAGCTCGTTAAACTTTCTTTCAATGCTTTCGTATATATTTTGGTAGTCTGCCTCGTTTGGTTCAAAACTCATCTCTTCACGATCCGGAGAAAAAATATAGTAACGATATTGAAAAACAAGAGATCTTGCTTGCTTTTTGGCAATGAAAAGACCTTCTTTTATATAATGAGGTAAATCCGGGCTATTAATTTGAACTTTCTTCTTTTTCGCTGTGACATAATCGGCATATGCTTTGGCACACGCTAGCTGAATGTCTGCTTTTAATTGGCCAACGTTATTCGGGCATGGATAGCATAAAAACGCTCGAACCGTATTAGCGGAAACGTGAATTTCTTTTCCTAATCGAATCGCTTCCTCTCTGAAAAAATGAAAAATTAAGTGACATCGTTCTTCTGTCGTTCGTTCTCGCAACGGAGGCAAATAAATATTCATCGGAATTCTACGCCGAAATGTGGTTAGTAGACTCGATTCCGGGTTTTCCGTCGTCGCACAAATAAGCAATACATTCGCACTTCGCACTGTCTCCGTTTCTCCTAGCCGGCGGTACACCCCTTTATCGATAAAAGTAAATAGCATTTCTTGCCCCTCAGCCGGCAGCCGATGTACTTCATCTAAGAATAAAATACCGTTGTTTGCTTTTTCAATGAGCCCTTTTTGTTCAGCCGCTCCAGTGTATGCTCCTTTTTTGACGCCAAACAGTTGGCCAAGCAATAATTGCGGATTATTGGCGTAATCGGCACAATTAAATGCAATAAATGGAGCATCTTGTGAACATTTACGAATTTCGATGGAAAACTCATGAAGAAGCTCGGCAAACATTGATTTTCCGGTCCCTGTTTCACCGAGGATAAGCATATGCATTCCTTTTGGAGGATAAAGAATCGCGGCTTTTCCTTGTTCGACAGCGATCGCTAAACTTGGTTGATGATACATTAGTTCATCCAATTTTGTTAAAAACATCTCACTGGATTTTTGTCGCACAACGGAAAAAAGAACAGGTCTTCCATTTCTTTTTTGTACTTTTCCCTTCTTCCACAGCTTGTTTAAATCGCTACTGACGTTGGCTCGGTCTAGCTTCAATATGCTCGCTAGCTGTTGAGCACTAATCCACTCGTTGTTGCTCGATGTTAACTCCTTTAATTTTTCATAGACGATATCAATCCGTTTCACATCACACTCTCCCCTATCAATTATTGTTTACTAGACAGTCAGTAAAAAGCTGTTTTCTTCTCCATCTCTTTACTATTTTATTGCCAATAATAAAAGAGGATGCTCCTTTATAAAGGAACATCCTCATCAATGGTTTATTATTAAGCAAGCAGCATGTTTACTTCGCAAACACATGATGACCGATGCGAATCGTTACCGGTCTTGAAAGAATCCATTTGTCTTTAGTGATTTTTGGATTGTAGAAGTAGAGGGAACCGCGGCGATCTTTTGGAAATAACGCTAATGCTTCATCGACAGCCGCATAATCTTGTTTCGTTGGCTGAATGCGAGTCAGTTTTCCTGTTTTCACAGGTACAAATGCATAGCCTGTTTTCGTTTTTTGATAAATCACTCCTTTAATGCTATTAGGAAATGCAGGGCTTTTTACACGATTTAAAATTACTAAAGCTACTTCTACTTTTCCGGCGAACGGTTCACTTGAGCCCGTTTCCGCTTGAACGAGCTGCGCCATTAATTTCCGTTCCTCCGCCGTAATCGAAGGTTTCGCTGTTGATACTGTCTTGGTTGCTTTCACCGTTACAGGCACTTTTAACGTTTCGCCAGCGAAAATTTGATCACTTTTCCGTTTGTTTAACGTTTTTATTGTGGAAATCGTAGTTTTATATTTTTTAGCAATTTTATAAAAAGAATCACCTTTTTGTACTTTATAGTATGTATACGTCGTTGCCGCATTCCCTTGTTGTGCTGTAAACGCTCCAACCATACAGCAAACTACTGCGAGTGTTGAAAAGACTTTTTTCATCATTTTGTCCTCCTCATAGTTGCTTGTTGGCTCTCTCGTCGGCATTTCCTAGATTAGCATGTTCATAGACGCATATCACTGGTCGGAATTACCATTTCATCTCTATGACATACGCGAATACATTGATAGATAAGGGATCGCGGCTCTTCTTTACAGTTCTATTACAGTTTCGTAACAATCAACGACATATCAGCCAAAAGCAGCCCTTCTTGCCAAACATAGCTATTTTCGCGATAATGATTGATAGAGATGGAAGTTTGCGTTGAGGTGAAAGTATGTTAACAGGTTGGTTTCTTTTGTTTATTTTGTTTTGGGTCGTCTTTTTGTTGATCACAATGTCAATTGGTGGTTTTTTTATGTTTCGCAAATTTTTAAAGAGATTGCCGAAAGCAGATGGAAAGTCCGAATTGGACTGGCAGGAATATTACATCGAACAGACACGGCACTTATGGGGCGATGAGGAAAAAGCGCTTCTTGAAGATTTAGTAAAGCCTGTACCAGAGCTGTTTCGCGATGTTGCCCGGCAAAAAATCGCCGGCAAAATCGGCGAACTAGCCCTTCAAGAAAATGCATCCTGTATTACAAAAGATTTAGTGATCCGCGGCTATATTATCGCCACACCTAAACGCGATCATAAATTTTTAGTCAAAGCCTTGAAAGAAAAACAAATTAATTTAGCCCCTTACGAACATTTGCTCCAAAGCAAATAAAAAGCGGTGGCATCTCGCCTCCGCTTTTCTTTTTACGTTGACCATATCGTTGGATTATGATTAAGCTGTCTTTCTAATTTTTTGTAAGAAATATACATAGCAACTCGCCACGGCACAATCATGGAAAACGCCAGCAAGTAAAACATCCCGCTTAATTGACGATAATCAATCGTTCTTCCTAAATATGATTTTAAGCCAAGGCGAATGACGAGTAAGCTAATTAAAATCCAAACAAATGCTTTTGAGCGTTTTAAATAAATGTGTCCATCTTTAATTTCAAACTTTGATGTTTTAATGAGAAAAATAGAGAAAAAAGCCCCTAGCACAATTGCTTCTAACAGCTCACCTTTTGTAACTCGAAACGGTGGGTCTAAAAACATAAGTGCACCTGTGCTCATAAAAATGGGAGGTAAAATAATTTTTCTTGCATTTGTCGGCCTTTTCGACGCTTTCAATCTCACAAATAAAATGAACACTGCCATACACACTGCGATAATTGAACTAATTATTGCCACAATCATCATCCTTTACCATTAATTTACTCATTGGTATATTTTTTATTATTATGCATCGCTACATTAACGCGCGATTCACTGCTTCGATGACGCGACTTTCTTCAAACGGTTTGACGATAAAATCAATCGCCCCTGCTTCGATCGCTTCCACAACCATTTTTTGTTGCCCCATCGCTGAACACATAATAATTTTTGCGTTCTCATCCTCGCGCTTAATTGCCTTTACCGCTTCCAATCCGTTCATAATGGGCATTGTAATATCCAAAGTAACGACATCGGGTTTTAATGTTCGATACAGCTCCACAGCTTCCTGCCCGTTTTCTCCTTCCCCGACAATCTCATGGTTTGCTTTCCTTAAAATGTTCGATAACGTCATTCGCATAAACTTTGCATCGTCTACAATGAGTATTTTGGCCATGATCATCCCCCTACTCAGCTAAGAATCATATGTGCATAACGGGTCGTCGGTCCTATCAAACAATGTAACGAATTTGACGATGAAATTCAACTTGCCGGAACTTAAAAGCCGGTGAATCCCCCGAAAATACTTGTTGTATAAACAATAATTTTGGTCATCCAGTCAAAAAATAATACAACTCCCATCACGATCATTGTATATCCGCCTACTTTCACGATTTTGACATGATGGCGACGGATCCACTGCATCTTGCCAATAAAAAAGGAAAGAAGAAAAAACGGGATAGCAAATCCCAATGAATACGCTAACATATAAATCATTCCTGAACTTGGGTTCGTTGCTGCTAGCGCGATGACAGATACTAAAATCGGCCCTGTGCACGGCGTCCATCCTGCAGCAAAGGCCATACCAATCAGAATCGAACCGACATAACCGGAAGGCCGCTTCTGGAAGGAAAAACGTCGATCTTTCATCAAAAAGCTTGGCTTAAATACTCCAACAATGACAAACCCAAAAAAGATAATAAGAATTGCACCAACCTGGCGAATAAAATCTTGATATTCGTTAAACCACTGACCAATGAACGATGTACCGAACCCGATCGAAATAAAAATAAACGAAAAACCAAGCAAGAAAAAAAACGTATGTAACAAACTGCGCTTTTGTAACATCGCATTCTCCGATTGTAACTCTGCGACCGATACGCCGGTAACATATGATAAAAACGCTGGATAAAGCGGCAAACAGCATGGCGAAATAAACGACAAAAATCCGGCTCCAAATGCCAAAAAAACATTGACGTCAGTCATGTTATTCAGCTCCTAAACTCTTTTTTATTTTCATTTTACCAAAAAAATGAGTACCTTGGTGATACTTCGATTGAATTATCTAATGGTGAAACAAGAAAAATAGTTATTTCTCTTTTGAATTAATTACCAAAATAGTTTACAATACCTATATAATCCTTGAAAAGAAAGGACTTGACCTCTCGTGTCAAAGCAAAAAATTCTTACACTCATTGAACAAAAACGGAATGAGTTAATAGAAATCGTTGCGAAAAACGGCTTAAATGCAACGGTCACACTTCAATTAAGCCAAGAGCTAGATTTGTTGTTAAATCAATATAACGAATATAAGTTTAAGAAGAAAAAACGCTCCTCCCCTCACTGGCAAGAGTGAAAAAGCGCTTTTTCCTTATACATATTCTTCAACATCCGTTAGCCCGTTTTGCAATAAATACATTTTATAGTAAAGTCCTTTTTGCGCCAATAGTTCTTGATGCGTCCCTCTTTCAACAATTTCACCGCGATGAAGAACGAGAATTTGGTCAGCATCTTGGATGGTGGACAAGCGATGGGCAATCGCGATCGTTGTTCGTCCTTTTCGCATGTTGGCAAGCGCCTCTTGAATTGCTTCTTCCGTTTCTGTATCAATATTGGCTGTCGCTTCATCAAGAACGAGAATTTTCGGATTCATCGCTATCGTGCGCGCAAAAGCAATTAATTGCCGTTGTCCACTTGAAAAGGTAGCGCCCCGTTCAACGACTTGATGGCGATATTGTTGCGGAAGTTTTTTAATAAATTCATCCGCTTGCACGAAACGTGCAGCTTCAACAATATCTTTATTGGTTAAGTCGCGATTGTACATGCGAATGTTCTCTTCGATCGTGCCGTAAAACAAAAACGGATCTTGCAAAACGAGGCCGATATTCTTGCGCAGTTCTTCGTTCGAATAATGACGAATCGATACACCATCAATGAGAATATCGCCGCGGTCAAATTCATAAAACCTCATGAGCAAGTTAATAATCGAGCTTTTTCCACTTCCGGTATGCCCAACTAACGCTACTGTTTCGCCTGGTTTTGCGATAAAGGAAATATGCTTTAATACATCGCGTTTTCCATCATAAGAAAAGCTGACATTACGAAATTCAATCGTCCCTTTGGAAATTGTTGTGCCTCTTTCTTCTGCCGCTCCCGGTGCTAATTCTGTATGGTCAAGAAGTGCAAACACGCGCGCACCGGAAACGATCGCTTGCTGATATAACGACAGACGCATCATCATTTGAGTTACCGGTTCAAAAAAGCGCTCCAAATAGTTCACAAAGGCATACAGCACCCCGATTTCTACCGGGCTTTCCATTGCAGAAATACCGAAAAAACTGAGCACGACAATAATCGACAAAATGTACACAACATCAATGGCTGGTCTTAAAAGCAAGCCATCAATTTTAATATTTTTCATCCCTGCTTCATAATGTTTGTCATTAATCATCGCAAATTCTTGACGCAGCCGCTTTTCTTGACGAAATACTTGAATAATCGCCATTCCCTGCAGCGATTCATTCAATTTCGCATTCAATTCGCTTAATCGTTCGCGCATTTCTTTGTAAAAAATCGGACTATAATGGCGATACAGTTTCATAATCCACAGTATCACCGGCAAAATAAATAGACAATACAGCGCCAGTTGAACATTTAACAAAAACATCGCGATAAAAATCCCAATCACAAATACACCGTTTTGAACAAAGCTAGAAAGCACACTCACAAACATGTCTTGAATCGCTTCCGTATCGTTTGTGACGCGCGAAACGATGCTTCCTCCCGGCGTTTGGTCAAAATAGCGCATTCCAAGCTGATGCACTTTTGTAAACACGTCGATACGCAACAATTGAATAATATTTAATGCTAGCTCTTGAAATTTGACAAGCTGGAAATACGTAATGACCGTTTTGGCGACAAGCACCCCTAAGTATGCGCCAGCTATCCAAAGGAGCGGGCGTGCCTCAAGACGACGCGGCGTTAAATAATCGTCAATAAACACTTTGACTAAATACGGTCCAATAAGTTCCCCTGCCGTTGCAAAAATCAATAAAATAAACGCAACGAGCGCCTCTGTTTTATAACCCTTTATGTAGGAAAGCAATCTCCATAATACTTGCCGTTGCTCTTTCGGAGTTAATAATTTGTCCATGATTACCCCCCGTGTTCGACTAATGATTCCAGCTGCTGACGATAATACATATCGCGATACCAGCCGCGCTCATTCATCAGCGTTTCGTGTGTTCCCATTTGGGCAATTTGCCCATTGTCTAAAACAAGAATCAAATCGGCATGTTGAACCGCACTTAATCGGTGTGAGGCAATGATCGTTGTTTTACCAGCACGATTTTCTTTTAAAGCGGATAAAATCCGTTCCTCCGTTTTTGCATCAACAGCCGACAATGAGTCGTCAAGAATAAGAACTTCCGGATTCATTAACAGCGCACGTGCAATGGAAATGCGCTGTTTTTGTCCGCCAGAAAGGGACACCCCTCTTTCACCGACGATCGTGTCATAGCCGTCGGTAAACTGTTCAATATCTTCATGAACGCTTGCTAATTTCGCCGCTTCAATAATTTTGTCCTCGCTCGCTTCTGGACAAGCAAAAGCAATGTTTTCTCTAACGGTTGCTGAAAATAAGAAGTGGTCTTGCGGCACATAGCCGATGGAAGCGCGCAATGCATTTCGTTTGTATTGGCTAATTTCATGACCAGCGAATCGAATCTGTCCATCATATTGATCAAATTCACGAATCAGCAGCTTTAATAACGTTGTTTTTCCTGTTCCTGTTTTTCCGACGAGGCCAAGCGTTTGACCACGCTTTAACGTAAAAGAAATATGTTGTAACACAGGAGCTGTTTCGTTTGGATATGTAAATTGCCTGATATCGTATACAATATCCCCTATCGGCGGTGTGGAAATCGCATTTTCTACCTCTTGTATTTCCTCTTGTTCGCTCAACAAGCTCCGAACGCGATCGTAAGAGGCACGTCCCCGTTCGACGATGTTGAACAACCATCCAAACGCCAGCATCGGCCAAATTAAAATGCCTAAATACGTTGTAAACGACACGAGTTGCCCAATCGTTAGCTCCCCTGCTAACACCATTTTTGCGCCAAACACGACCGCTAAGAAAAAAGACAGGCCAACAATAAACGAAATCGTCGGATCAAACAAGGCATCAATTTTTGCAACATCCATATTTTTGGAAACCACTTTATTGGATTGCCTGCGAAATGATTCAACATCTTCTAGTTCGTAACCAAACGTTTTTATCACTTTCATTCCGCTAATGCTTTCTTGTACTTTATCGTTTAACGAAGAAAACGCTTCTTGTGCTTTTAAAAACCGCTTATGGAGTAACGTCCCATAATGACTTGTTGCCAACGCCATGAACGGCATCGGAATTAAGCTAATGAGTGTTAACTTCCAGCTAATCGTAAACGCCATGGCGATCAAAACGAAGCTTCCTAACATTAGTGAGTCAACAAGTGTCAATATACCGTTTCCGGCCGTTTGTTGAATCGCCTGTAAATCGTTTGTCACATGTGCCATTAAATCGCCAATCCGTTTTCTCTGGTAAAAAGAGGATGACATTTTTGTAAAATGCGCATACAGTTCATTGCGAAGTTGACGTGACAGCTTCACCGCAGAGCCGAAAATTAAAATGCGCCAAAGATATCGCAAACCATATAGTGCTATAGCGATAATAAGCAAAATCCCAATCCATTGACCGAGATACGCTTTCGTCATCGTTCCGTTCTTAATGTGGTCAATGATAATGCCAATGACTTTTGGGGGAACCATCTCTAATAATGCAACGATTATCAATAAGATAATCCCAGTAATGTATGCCTTTTTCTCTTGATAAAAAAACCACATTAAGTCTTTAAATACTTTCATAACATCTCTCCCATCCATAACATCTTGAAAACGGGCTATATTATTGTAACAAAAATAGAAAAATTCCGAAAGTTTTAGTGAAATAAAAAGACACTCAATCGAGTGCCTGTCCAATATTTATTTTAGTTGGTTGTTCATTGCCTTCATCATTTGATTAATTTTCTTTTGCGATGGCGTCATTCCCATCTGCATCATCATCATGCGAATCATTTGTTCATTAATCGGTGGATTTTTCTTTAAGTAGTTCATCATCGTTTTGCGGGCAATGAAAAATCCTAGCGCTGTTCCAGCGATAAGCGCTAGAATGCCAACGAGAATCGTCGTCAACATACTTTTTCCTCCTTCATGTTGTCTACCTAACAGTGTACTAAACAATGTGTTATTATACAATATTTCCCCGTAAAAATCTTTTATTTACGCAAATTTTCTGCTGCTTTGAGAAAAATTGAGCCATTGATAATGACAAAACTGTGTGTCAACAGCTAAAAAATAAGGAGAAATGGTAGCCAACGCATGAAAAATAGGACGGACGATTGCATCATTGTCTGTCACAAGAAGCAGACGGCGCTTTTGAACAATCAATAATGCTTCCTCCTCATTTGCCTCTCCTTTAAAAATCAACATATTTCGTTCTAAGTTTTTCTCTACTTGTCCAGGAAAATTCTCTTTTAATCCCATTTCAATTCTCGAAAATGAAATACGTTCCGTAATAAAGGCAACTTGTTTGTCACAGACGTTTTTAAACGTCGCTTTGGCATATTGATGTTCACGCAATAGTTCGACGATTTTTTCTGCGCGAGGATAATATTCGTTTCCTACTTCCTCATTGAATAAATAAATCCAATACCGAATCATCTCCGTCCCCCATTTCTTTTTTCTCTTATCTTCATTATAAAAAAAGAAACAGGAAAAACTTGTCTATTAGCGTAAAAATTCACCACTAATTTTGTCGATTGCTAGAAAAACAGAGGTGAGCGGTTAACTCCGAAGGAAAATGTTCTTCCGCTGGGGAATAGTTACATTTCGACTTTGGAAGGCTATTTTCCGCTAAAAGTCACGAGCTGATCTAGAAATAAAAAAGCAGAAGCGGTGCTTCTTCTATTCCTGAAACGCGTTGAGAGATCTAAAAAAGCTGCCTCCTGATCAGAGACAGCTTTTCCAACGATTATTTGTTTAGTAATGCTTTGACACGTTTCACAACGTTTTCTACCGTAAATCCATATTCCTCCATAATTTTTTCACCCGGAGCCGAGGCACCGAAGCGGTCAATCGCTAAAATGTCACCTTCATCGCCAGTGTAGCGTTCCCAACCAAGAGAAGCAGCCATTTCAATTGCTAAACGTTTTTTCACTGCAGGTGGTAACACTTGTTCTTTATATTCGTTCGGCTGTTTCTCAAAGCGATCCCATGATGGCATGCTTACAACGGAAACATGAATTCCTTCTTCGGCTAACGCTTTTTGCGCATTCACAGCAAGACTTACTTCCGAACCGGAGGCAAGCAGTAAAGCTTCTGGAGCTCCATTTGCTGCTTCCGAAACGACATAAGCACCTTTTTTCACGCCTTCATAGGCCCGTTCAGCTGTATTCGGCAATGTTGGAACATTTTGGCGTGTTAGCACTAACGCAGTTGGTTGATTCGTCGATTCAACAGCTAAGCGCCATGCCGCTGCCGTTTCATTCGCATCAGCCGGACGAATGACGGATAAATTTGGCATTGCTCGAAGTGACGGCAACTGTTCGATTGGTTCGTGTGTTGGACCGTCCTCTCCTACAGCAATACTATCATGGGTAAGAACGTATGTGACCGGCAAGCCCATCAATGCGGCAAGACGAATGGCAGGACGTAAGTAATCAGAGAAAACAAAGAACGTGCCTCCAAACACCTTCACTCCGCCATGAAGCGCCATGCCGTTCATCGCAGCCCCCATCGCAAATTCGCGAACACCGAACCAAATGTTGCGGCCCTCATAGCTTTCCGGAATCAAGTTCCCTGCGCCTTTAATAAGTGTTTTGTTGGAACCGGCTAGGTCAGCAGAGCCTCCAATAAATTGCGGAACCGCTTTGGCAATAGCATTTAGCACTTCTCCTGAAGAAGCGCGAGTGGCTAGACTTTTCCCTTCTTCATAAACTGGTAAGCTTTTTTCCCATCCTTCTGGCAATGTACCTTCAATTGCTAACTGTAACTGTTGCGCCAACTCTGGATAAGCCTTTTCATATTGCACAAACAATTCGTTCCATTCTGCCTCTTTTTTCTCTCCTGCTTCTTTCACGACTTTGCGGAAGTGCTCATACACCTCTTCCGGTACGTAAAAATCTTCTTCGAACGTCCATTTGTACGCTTGTTTTGTCAATTTTAACTCATCGGCACCGAGCGGAGCACCGTGGACATCAGAAGTACCCGCTTTATTCGGCGATCCGTAACCAATCGTTGTTTTCACTTCGATCAATGTCGGACGAGTTGTGTCCGCTTTCGCTTCCTCCAATGCTTTGGCGATCTCTTCAATGTTGTTGCCGTCTTCCACGCGTAAATATTGCCAACCATACGCTTTAAAACGTTGTCCAACATTTTCTGAGAACGAAAGATTCAATTCGCCGTCCAGCGAAATATCGTTTGAATCATAAAGAACAATAAGTCGACCAAGCTTTAAATGTCCGGCTAATGAAGCCGCCTCAGAAGCGACTCCTTCCATTAAGTCACCGTCACCGCAAATCGCGTATGTGTAATGGTTAATAATTTCAAAGTTGTCTCGATTGTATGTAGCCGCTAAATGTCTTTCCGCCATCGCCATCCCGACTGCCATCGCAATTCCTTGACCGAGCGGCCCCGTCGTCGCTTCTACTCCCGGCGTATGACCGTATTCCGGATGCCCCGGTGTTTTGCTTCCCCATTGACGGAACTGTTTAATATCTTCCATGGAAACATCATAGCCGCTTAAATGAAGCAAGCTATACAAAAGCATGGAGCCATGGCCTGCTGATAACACAAAGCGGTCGCGGTTAAACCATGTTGGATTGCTCGGGTTATGATTCATAAACTTCGTCCAAAGCGTATATGCCATTGGTGCAGCACCCATCGGCATTCCCGGATGTCCGGAATTTGCTTTTTCAATCGCATCAATGGACAATGTACGAATCGTCGTAATGGCTAATTGGTCAATCGTATGTTCCATTCGTCTTCATCCTTTCGTTCAAAAACGTTCTATCAACACTATCATATAGAAAAGGAGGAAACATGTACAACTATTGTTTTGAAAAAAGAAAGCATCTGTATGCGTAAGATGCTTTCTTTTTCACTATCGTTATTAATGAAGCCGTCTTTTTTGACTCTCTTTTAGTTTCTTTGGGGTGACATCGTTTCCGTTCGGATCAATGATCTTAACGGAATGAAGCGTATCGGTCATGACTTTGCGAAATGCTTGTAAATACTCTTGGCGAAGCCGCTGTTGTTCTTCGCGCTCCGCTGCTGTCAAACCTACCGTTTTAGATTTTTTTGCCAGCTCATTAATCCGTGATAATTTTTGCTTCGATAACATTGTTTCACTCCATATCGTTGATATGCTCTTATCTTACTAGAGAAATCGAAAATTGACAACTGCTTTGCTTCTCCATCTGCTGACAGTTCTATGTGCCTGACTGAACGTATTCTTGATATCGGCGATGAACAGTCGCCTTCGAGACGTCATAGCCGAATCCACGCAACGTTGCGGCAATTTCCGCAAACGTCAGACCGTTATGGCGCAAACGGACAATTTCTTCAACTGGGAGCTCGATTCGTTCTCTTCCAACATGTTCTCCCACATGCTTTAAGTTCCGCTCCGGTCGGTATCCTCTTTCAATCGCTTTTTTCATGCCTCGTTTAATTTTTAGATTATGTATTTTACGTTGATATTCTTCAACGATGCTAATGATATCGAGCACCATTGAATCCGCCTCGGATAATTGCATCTCTCCGTTATGGCTGATCGTATATATTTTGACCCCTTCTTTTTGAATACAGTGCAACAAAGCAATTCTTGCATGCCCTCTCCCTAATCTTGTCTCATCTTGAATGAGAAGCGCATCGATTCGTTCCTGTTTTAGCGCAGCCAGCAACTCTAAAACCCCGTCCCGCTCAATTTCATAGCCGCTCGCCTGTTCAGTAATAATTTTAACGACTTCAAATCCATACCGTTCAGCGAGGCGCTCTAATTCTTCCCGTTGCCGCTCTAACGATGTTTCTTGCGCCTCTTTCGTTGTGCTTACGCGACAATAAATAATCGCTTTCACTTTCGATCATCTCCGTTGTTATTTGCTTACTACTAGCGGGTCATCTGCTTTTGATTTTAACACAGGAATAACCAACTTTTCACCCGCCATAATTTGTTGGCTCGACAAATGATTCACATCGATGACCCATTCAATAAACTCATTGGTTGAAAGCTGATGTGATTTCCGGTATTTATTTGCTAATTTCCAAAGTGTATCGCCGGGTGTGACGGTGATTTCTAGATAATCTTCTTTATGAATCGGTTTGCTTGCATACGCAAATCCAGCTAGTAACATAAATGAAAGAATCGAAAAAACAATATAGTGAGCAAGCTTTCGTTTCATCGTTTATCACCTCATAAGAATATTTGTTCGCCTTTGTGCTTTTATTATAATCAAGAACATTTGTTTGTGTCAATAGATTTTCGAACTTATGTTTGTTTTTTAATAATGAACATGCTATAATGTAGGCAAACGATGAGGTAAGAGGTGTATATGATGACAAAGCTATCAAAACGGCAGCAGCAAATATTAGATTTTATTAAGAAAGAGGTACAGACGAAGGGATACCCTCCTTCCGTTCGTGAAATTGGTGAAGCTGTTGGACTTGCCTCTAGTTCAACCGTACACGGACATTTAGCAAGGCTTGAAAGCAAAGGGTATATTCGACGTGATCCGACAAAACCGCGCGCCATTGAAATATTAGATGCTGATTTTACTTCCTCGATGCAAAAAACCAATGTCGTCAATGTTCCTATCATTGGCAAGGTGACAGCCGGACAGCCAATTACTGCCGTTGAAAACATTGAAGACTATTTTCCGCTCCCAGAGCGCTTTGTTTCACCGGAAGATCATGTGTTTATGCTTGAAGTGATGGGAGACAGCATGATTGAGGCAGGCATTTTAGATGGGGATTACGTCATTGTACGCCAACAACAGTCAGCCAATAATGGAGATATTGTTGTAGCAATGACCGAGGAAAACGAGGCAACCGTTAAACGCTTCTTTAAAGAGCAAGACCATATTCGTTTGCAACCGGAAAACCCTCATTTAGAGCCGATTATTGTCCGTGACGTGACAATTCTTGGAAAGGTCATTGGAGTTTACCGTATGATTAACTAAAATCAAGAAAAGTGCAAGCGCACCTATTTCACTATCTTGACTCCCACGATGGGCAAATGCTCTTCACTCGAAAGACAGTTGACCACCTGATATAGATGGAGTAAGACAGTTTTCTTTTAAACTTTATACTTTTCTGACCTTACAAAAAAGGCTATCTCGTTCAATACGAGATAGCCTTTTTCTTTTTTAGTATAACTCCATATATTGGTCGCGTTCCCATTGGTGAACAGCGGTACGGAACATATCCCATTCGATTTCTTTTGCTTCGACAAAATGTTCGAATAAGTGTTTCCCTAATGCGTGAATCATGACTTCATCTGATTTTAAGTTTTCCAATGCTTCTGCTAATGTCGCTGGTAAATCAACGATTCCTTCCTCTAAACGTTCTTCTTTTGTCATGACGTAAATGTTACGATCAACCGGAGCTGGAGGAGTTAATTTGTTTTTAATACCGTCTAATCCAGACGCAAGCAGCACCGCCATGGCTAAGTAAGGGTTTGCTGAAGGGTCAACGCTGCGCACTTCAATGCGTGTGCTCATGCCGCGTGAAGCTGGGATACGAATGAGCGGGCTTCGATTGCGTGCAGACCACGCTACATAACAAGGTGCTTCATATCCTGGCACAAGACGTTTGTAAGAGTTAACCGTTGGGTTTGTCACAGCTGTAAAGTTTGGTGCATGCTTTAATACGCCGGCAATAAATTGACGAGCGATATCGCTTAATTGCAAATCGCCGCTTGGATCGAAAAACGCATTTTCGTCGTTTTTAAATAAGGACAAGTTGCAGTGCATTCCTGAACCGTTCACACCGAACAATGGTTTTGGCATAAAAGTTGCGTGTAAACCGTGCTTACGAGCCACTGTTTTCACAACAAGCTTAAATGTTTGAATATCGTCGCATGCTTTGACGGCATCAGCATATTTAAAGTCGATTTCATGCTGTCCCGGCGCTACTTCGTGGTGAGAAGCTTCAATTTCAAAGCCCATTTCTTCTAATTCTAACACGATATCGCGACGGCAGTTCTCTCCTAAGTCCGTTGGGGCTAAGTCAAAATAACCGCCATTGTCATTCAATTCAAGCGTAGGATGACCTTTTTCATCGAGCTTGAATAGGAAAAACTCTGGTTCTGGACCTAGATTAAACGCTGTAAAGCCTAAGGCTTCCATTTCTTTTAACATTCGTTTCAAGTTGTAGCGCGGACATCCTTCAAACGGAGTACCGTCTGGATTGTAAATGTCACAAATGAAGCGAGCCACTTTTCCTTTTTCCGATGTCCACGGAAAAATAACAAATGTATCTAAGTCAGGATATAAATACATATCGGATTCTTCGATGCGGACAAACCCCTCGATAGAAGAACCGTCAAACATAATCTTGTTGTCTAATGCTTTCTCCAATTGGCTAATTGGAATTTCCACGTTTTTGATCGTGCCAAGGATATCCGTAAATTGCAAACGAATATACTTGACGTTTTCTTCTTTCACAATACGCAAAATGTCTTCTCTCGTGTACTTTGCCATTATAAAACTCCTCCCCGGTTCATCGTCTTAAATATTTATGTGAAAAACAAAAACAAACGCTATTAATGGAAAAAACGAGCGATATCTCCTTGGCGAAGCGATGCACGATTAAATCGCCCTGCTTGCATCAATTCCGCCCGTAATACATTCCGCAATTCCTCGTCCGATAGCTCTTGTTTGACTACTTTTTCGACCTTTTCTGTCGGCTCATGGGAAGCTGTCGATTGACGAGAAGCGAAAATTTGTTTAATGCCGGCTAAGTTCACTCCTTGATCGATTAAGTCTTTAATTTCAAGAAGGCGATCGATATCATTAAACGAAAATAAGCGTCGATTTCCTTCTGTACGTGCAGGAGAAACTAATCCGTGTTCTTCGTAATAGCGGATTTGACGAGCAGACAACTCAGTTAATTGCATCACAATGCCAATCGGAAACAACGGCATGGAACGACGAATGTTGTTGCTACTCACGTCAATTCCTCCTTATATTAGATTATTTTTATTTTACATCATGTAACATATTATGTCAATTGAATGTTATATTTTCTCACACGCCAATGAGCTGTTTTTCTATCAATTGGTCAATAGCGGTACAAATCGCGATTTTGACATGTGAATACGTCAATCCACCCTGAACATAAGCGACATATGGCGGACGAATCGGACCATCCGCCGTCAGTTCAATGCTAGCCCCTTGAATAAACGTTCCCGCTGCCATAATGACGTCATCTTCATAGCCCGGCATGTAGTTCGGATACGGAGTAAAATGCGAATTTACAGGTGATGCAAATTGAATGGCTTGGCAAAATGCGATCATTTGATCCGGATCATCGAATTGCACCGATTGAATTAAATCCGTACGTTTGGCGTTCCATTTTGGGTGTGTATTCATGCCGAGACGCTCTAGCATTGCTGCTGTAAATACAGCGCCTTTTAACGCTTGACCAACAATATGAGGAGCTAAGAAAAAACCTTGATACATTTCTTGTAAACTATATAATGATGCCCCTGCTTCGGCACCGATTCCCGGAGAGGTCATTCGATATGCGCACGCTTCCACGTATGCTTTTTTTCCAACGATATAACCGCCTGTTTTCGCGAGACCGCCACCTGGGTTTTTTATGAGTGAGCCGGCGATTAAATCGGCGCCAACGTGGCACGGTTCCTTGTCCTCGACAAATTCTCCATAGCAATTGTCAACAAATACGACGACATCCGGTTTGATGGCTTTGACAAACTCAATCATTTCTTTAATTTCTGCGATAGTAAACGACGGGCGGGTTGCGTATCCTTTTGAACGCTGAATGCCGATCATTTTTGTACGTTCATGGATGGCGCGTCTGACCGCTTCAAAGTCCACTTTCCCTTCTTTTGTTAATGGTACGCTTTGATAGCCAATATGAAATTCTTTTAGTGAACCAACCCCGCTGCCGCGAATACCGACAATTTCTTCCAATGTATCGTACGGCTTTCCCGTAATGTAAAGAAGCTCATCACCAGGACGAAGAATGCCAAATAACGCAATCGAAATCGCATGTGTCCCAGAGATAATTTGCGGGCGCACAAGCCCTGCTTCACCGCCAAACACATCGGCATACACTTGTTCTAGCGTATCACGCCCTGTATCATCATATCCGTATCCTGTCGACGGGATAAAATGGGCATCGCTGACTTTATGGCGGCGAAAACTTTGCAAGACGCGATATTGATTGTCATCAATTCGTTCATCGATTTCTTTATGAAGCGGTGCGATTTGTGCTTCTACTTCTTTCACAATTGGTGCGATTTTTTTCCCATGTCGTAAATGCTGAAACATAAAACAACCCTTTCTAGTTTTGATATTTTCTTAACTGTCCGTTAAGCGGATGTGAAGGCAATATATATCCTTTGCATTCGTACATGCCGCTTTGTTCATTGTAATGTAAATCGCGCAAAATCGTTTCTGCTTTCAACTGAGCGAGCAGCTTGCCTTCAAAACTTGGAATAAATACATAATAGCAATCCATTAAGTCAATTACTATTTTTTCAATAAATTGGCGGAGTTGTTGTAAATCATTTGGATCTAATGCGCTGATCGTTACCGAAGGCGTTTGGGCACCCGGCACAAAATCAGGATGGATCATATCACGTTTATTATAAACGGTAACAATCGGAATGGATGACACATCAAGCTCGTCCAATAGCTCATAAACTGTCTTCTCATGATGATAATAATCAGGGTTCGACGAGTCAACGATATGTAAAATTAAGTCAGCCTCTTTTACTTCTTCGAGCGTCGAGCGAAAGGCAGCAACTAATGTCGTCGGCAAGTCTTGAATAAAACCAACGGTATCGGTTAAAAGTGTCGTGTAGCCGCTCGGAAGTGTCAATTTTCGCGTTAGCGGGTCAAGTGTCGCGAACAATAAATTTTCTTCAAATGAATCCGCATCTGTCAAACGATTGAATAACGTTGATTTACCCGCATTCGTATAGCCGACGAGAGAAATTTGAAATACATGATTTTTTTTACGGCGCTCACGGTAACGTTCGCGATGTTCGGCAACCAGTTTCAACTGCGCCTTGATTTCATCAATCCGACGGTAAATATGGCGGCGATCTGTTTCAAGTTTCGTTTCCCCCGGACCTCTTGTTCCAATTCCACCACCAAGTCGAGACAGCTCTGTGCCTTGTCCGCTTAGACGCGGCAATAAATATTCCAACTGTGCCAACTCGACTTGCAGCTTTCCTTCCTTTGATCTAGCACGCTGGGCAAATATATCTAAAATGAGTTGCGTCCGATCGATGATTCGAGCTTCAAGTTGGCGAGAAAGATTGCGGTTTTGACTTGGCGACAATTCGTCATTAAAAATAACGACATCTGGGGCGAATTGTTCCACAAGTCGGCTGAGCTCTTCCACTTTCCCTTTTCCGATATAAGTAGCTGGGTGGATCGTCTCGCGCTTTTGTGTAACAACCATAACGACATCGCCATTCGCTGTATGAGCAAGCGATTTCAATTCTTCCATTGAATAGAAAAACCGTTCATCATCTACATGAGGCAGTTGGCAACCGACTAAAATGACTTTTTCCCGCTCGTTTGTTTGTCTCTCTCTCAATCCAACACCTTCTTTCTTTTGGACGAAATGAATCTTCATTAATCATAGCAAATCTCGCACAAAATCGCTATATTTCAAAAATGATGATTGATTTTCAAACGCGTTCCTCATAAAATTTTTACAGTGAAACGAAGTAGAAAGGGCTACGCGTATGACATGGGAAGTATTAAGCATTATCGGCACCGTTGCTTTTGCGATTAGCGGAGCGATTGTCGCAATGGAAGAGGAGTATGACCTTCTTGGTGTCTACATTCTTGGTATTGTGACCGCGTTTGGTGGTGGAGCGATTCGCAATTTGCTCATCGGCGTTCCTGTCTCTGCGTTATGGGAGCAAGGAATGCTGTTTCATGTGGCGCTGTTTGCTATGACGATCGTCTATTTATTTCCTCATAAAACATTGATACATTGGAAGCGCTGGGGAAATTTCTTCGATGCGCTCGGGCTTTCAGCCTTTGCCATTCAAGGTGCGCTTTATGCTGTGAAAATGAACCATCCGCTAAGTGCAGTAATCGTTGCCGCGGTATTAACGGGAAGCGGTGGCGGCATTATTCGCGATGTGCTTGCAGGACGAAAACCTCTTGTACTTCGTGCAGAAATTTATGCTGTATGGGCAATTGTCGCCGGCTTAGCAGTCGGTACGGGGCTGGCTGATTCACCTATTCGGCTCTATATGTTGTTCATCGTTGTTGCGGTATTGCGCATTTTATCGTACACGTATAAATGGAAGCTGCCGAATCGATCGTTACAAAAAGAAACAAGCGAGAACATGTAAGTAAAATCATCCAAAAACCGGCGCGGAAGAACTTGCGCCGGTTTGTTCATTTTACTCATTTTGTACACGTTCAATAATCGTTGCTGTCGCCATGCCATGCCCGATACAAATAGTTAATAGACCGTATTTAGCTTGTCTTCGCTCCAGTTCATGAATAAGTGACGTCATTAATTTCACGCCTGTTGCCCCTAACGGATGACCTAAGGCGATGGCACCTCCGTTGACATTGACTTTCGAAAGCGGCGCACCGATTTCCTTTTGCCATGCTAAGACGACAGGAGCAAACGCTTCGTTAATTTCCACAAGGTCAATATCATCAATCGTTAGTCCTGCCTTTTGTAATACTTTTCTCGTTGCTGGAATAACGCCATCAAGCATGTACGTCGGGTCAGAGCCGACGACCGTTTGCGCGATGATTTTCGCTTTTGGTTTTGCTCCTAATTTCTGTGCTGTTTGACGCTCCATTAATAATACGGCTGCCGCTCCATCACTCATTTGGCTAGCATTTCCTGCTGTAATTTTTCCATCTTGCTTAAAAACGGGTTTGAGTGAAGCTAATGCTTCTAACGACGTATCTTTGCGAGGTCCTTCGTCAATTGTCACCGTAATAGCGTTTCCATCTTTATCAATTCCTTGGACAGGCACGATTTCTTCATCAAATATTCCTTGTTCTTGAGCACGAATCGCGCGCCGATGGCTTTCATACGCATACTCGTCTAACTGCTCACGCGTCAAACCATACTTTTCGGCGATAAGCTCTGCGGAAATGCCTTGATGGACAAACTCGTATTTTTCGTGTAACGACAGCGGGATCGTCCGTTCGTTTCCGTCGCTTAATATCGGTACTCTTGTCATACTTTCGACACCGGCAGCAATCGTGATATCCATATCTCCTGATCGTATCTCTTGTGAGGCAAAATGGATGGCTTGTTGGCCGGAGCCGCACATCCGGTTAATTTGTACAGCCGGCACTTCGATCGGAAACCCCGCTTCTAACGCAGCGAGACGTCCGATATTATATCCTTGCTCAGCAATCGGAGTCACGCAACCCATCACAATATCTTCCATGAGAGATTTCGCAACTTGTGCTCGCTTTACAACTTCATCCAAAACAACAGCAGCAAGGTGAACGGGATGAACCTCGCGAAACATACCGTTTCGTTTCCCGACAGGGGTGCGGACCGCTTCAACAATGACAACTTCTCTCATACTCGGCTCTCCCTTTCTTTATTCGTTGTAGGTGTAAAATCCTTTTCCTGTTTTTCTTCCTAAATGTCCGGCTTCGACAAGCTTTCGTAACGTTTGAGGTGGACGGAATCGATCCCCATACGCCTCTGCCATATTTTCACTGACAAATAGCATCGTATCTAAGCCGACTAAATCAGCCAGCTCAAGCGGTCCCATCGGATAATTCAAACCGAGGCGGACGGCTTTGTCGATATGTTCGGCTGATGCCACCCCTTCTTCATACATGCGAATGCATTCAATCATATGTGCGGCAATCGCCCGGGTCGTGACAAACCCTTGCATATCTTTGACGATGACTGTTTCCTTGCCGATTTCTTCGGACAACTGTTGAATCACTGCAATCGTTTCTTCCGATGTCGTCATCCCTTTTACAATCTCAATTAATTTCATCACTGGAGCGGGGTTAAACCAATGCATGCCGATAACTTTGTCTGGGCGTGTCGTCGCAGCGGCAATAGCGGTTATGCTTAGTTCCGATGTATTTGTTGCTAAAATCGCCCCGCGTTTCGCATAGCGGTCCAGTTCTTGAAATACTTGCTTCTTTAACGATAAATCTTCCGGCACTGCTTCAATAACGACATCGGCATTTTTCACCGTTTCTTGCAAATCTGTGCTTGTTTGAATACATTCAATCGCTTGTTTCGCTTCTTGTTCCGATAATCTCCCTGCTTTAACAAAACGAGCGAGGCTTTTTTGAATCGCGGCTCTTCCCTTTTCAAGGGCCTCTTCAGAAATGTCATATAAATAGACGGTTTTATTTCCCATTGCTACAGATTGAGCAATGCCGCTTCCCATCAATCCTGCGCCAATGACAGCAACTATTTGTACCATCATCATTCCTCCTATTGATCACGCATTATTGAACATTAGAAAAATATTCACGCAATGGCTCGCGTAGTTTTAATTCCAAAAATTTTCTGACAATCGTTTTTGGAATTTCGTCCATAAATACAACGTCATCAGACTGCCACCATTTTGCAAATTACGGTCATAAAAAGTCATAGAGCTCCCTTTTTGCCACCGTCTTTCCTTCTTCGATGACGGCACAAGCGATTGAGCGCTCTCGCCACTCAAGATGCGGCACAGCGATGACCATCGCTTCCTGTGCCATTAAGTTATTTTCTAAATCAACAGAGGAAATCCATTTCCCACCGTTTTCGATGATATCTTTTATGCGATCGACAATTTTTACAAATCCTTCTTCATCGAATGTAACCACATCTCCTGTGCGCCTGTGTGTAGCAAGCCGTCACGAAAGGCTTCTTTGCTGCGCTCGTCATCATAATATTCAGAACAATCCATGGACTACGCAAACATAATTCTCCCATTCCGTTCCATCCCATTGCACGTCACCATCTTTCCCAATCACTTTCATCGCAACACCTGGGACAAGAAATCCTTGTTTCGTCCAAACCTCTAATTTTTATTCGTCATTGGATAGCATTTTAAACAGGAAAGAATGACAAGAGGATTCATTCCTTTATCCCGCAGGCGTGTACAAACGGTATTTTTCTTCAACCTCGCGAATCATTCTTTTGGTGCAGCTGAACCACCGCATAAAATACGTTTCAACCAGCTTAAATCATAGTTTCCTTTTTCCAACTCAACTTAACAATCCAAGCCACATCGTCAGCACTCCCGCTGTAATTGTCACTTTTCCATTTCGATTAATTCCGCAAGCAGTTTTGGTGTAAATGCTGGTTCAGGCATCACTAATGTCGTGCCAAACCATGTGGCAGCAAACGGAAGCCCCCTTGCGTTTGCATGAAACATCAGCGCAACCGGAATAGCGACATCTTTGCAAATAGTGCCGCACTATCCGTTAATCCATGATCCATGCTATGTAACGCAATGCCGCGATGGGAATACATAACTCCCCTTTTTGGATTTCCAAAAATAATAGAACATGTGAAAGGAGAAGGCAGAACGATATTTTTCCGCCTTCTTAATTCTATTCTGTAAGCGCTTTTATAATTCCTGCTTACATAGCACCTCACACGCCACTCCGTACTCGTTTTCTTGTTCAACTTCCATGGAAGAATGAATTCACTTCCATCATCTGTGATGAAGCTCACTTCATGATTGGCTAACGGAGCAGTATAATTCAATAACAAATAATCAGCATTCGCGGAAAATGATAAGAGTCCAATCAAACTGATAAAAAGTCCCGTATTATAAACTGTAGGCTAATAAATGGAGGTGTCATTAAATGAGTGGTGGAGGATATGCAGGTGGTGGCCTTGCATTTATCGTCGTTCTGTTCATCTTATTAATCATTGTTGGTTGTGGCTGCTTTGGCGGTTTCCGGGGAGGATATGGCTTCGGCGGTGGTTATGGACCAGGATCTGGATTCTGGTACTAAACTACCCCTTCTTATGAGACTGTCAAGCTTGTAGCCAATTAAAAGAGGCAGGGTGTACAAAACCTTGTCAAGTAGACAATGAAAAAAGAGTATTTAAGCTGCGGTCTTTTCTCTATATTCTATCAGGGAAAGGCCGTTCAGTTTTTCTTGAAAACGACTGTGACTGTAAAAATGAAGATACTTAGCCTGATAAGCCTGTTCGATCGTTTTTGGGCGCACTCAACACAACTTCTCTGTCTTTCAATGTAAGAAGAAACATTCAATACATACATAAGCAATTTCCCCTTCGAGAATGACTTCCTTGAATCTTGAGTTCTTTGAGCTGGTTCTCATATGATTTTATTGTGTATAGAACCCTTGGCCTGAATAAAGAAGAACATTCTTGTCAAACGGCTTCCTATCCAATTGTTTCATTGTATTCCATGCCCATTCAAGATCATTTCTTTCAGATAACTCCCACGCAACAATCTCATTTTGTTATATATCTAAAACGTTATATATCTAAAACCGCAGACAAGTAAGAGTATCTCCTACACGCACATAAGTAATATCCGTTACGAGCTTCTGGAACAGATTCTTGGCACAGAACTCGCGGTTTAGGACATGAGGAAATTCCACAGATCCTCTTCATCCGTAGAAAGGTCGTTTCTTGCAAATCATCGATTTTATACCTAGCTCTCTCATAAAGGTCGCACACGCTTATGATTTACCATAATCTCTTCTCTGGATAATGCCCTTGTCATTCAGTTATATCCAACGTACGGATGTAACTGATGAACAGACCATATATATTCTTTCGGCAAAAAATCTTCTTGATCTTTTGGTCTATTTTTTGCGTCACTTGTCATATCCGGCTTTTGAAACCTCGCCAATTTTGAGTAACCATGCAAGTGAGTGCCTTTTTCGCAGTTCATCAAAAATAAGAAACCTTTCCGCTGTTCTTCGTCTTGATATCGTTCCATGCCTTTCACCTGATTTTTCATTTAGAACATACTTTACTTAGAGAAATATTTGTCATTTAGCTTCAATTCTTTCCTTCAATGCTTTGCTTTGTTCTTCAATTCCTTTGCGGATTGCTCACTATCCATTGCATCTTTATTGTTACTTTCGTCACAAAATTGATAACATCACGTTCTTTTGCCTCTCGAACCTTCTCAAGAGCCTTCAATGTCTTCTTCTCGTCTTAGTGATTTTAACCCTTTCAGCATATCTGATACATCAACATCCGCTTTTACTTTTAGTCCACCTAATTTGCTTGACTCTCTCACTTCTGCCAGATCGCAACACCCCTTTAACATTTTTTAATGACTTTGTTAAATTTCATTGTTGATTCTTGACTAAAAAGAAAAAGACCACTGTATGGTGGTCTTGGGCTGTTCTTATTCCATTAAAGCTCTCGTTCCAGAAGAAAAATTACTCATTACAATACTTTCTCCATATCCAGCATTGGGGAAAATCCAATACTTTCATAGATTCTCCTTCCCTGTGAACTGGCCCATAGTCGAGCTCTTTTTGCCCCTCTCTCTTTTAGCCAAGAACAGACTTCTTCCACCAATTGAGAAGCCAAGCTTTTTTTCGGTGATTGTTTATTGTATAAACACAAATTACCCAACCAAAAAGAGTTTGCTCTTCACTTAGAGGAGTGGCATATTCCATTCTAATAAGTCCCCCTGCACACGCCACAATATTTCCATTCTCATCAACCGCAACCCTAAACCCCAGATTATTCTCTTCACTCTCCTTAATAAATAAGTTTCTAACTTCGTGAACACGTTCAATGTTTGGTATAGGTATACCATCCTTTTCTCCCATCTCACATGCCATTTTAAACCAATATTCTGCAAGCAACGGAAGCTCGCTTTTTGTTGCCCATCTTGTTATATACATCACATATTCCACCTGTATATTCTTAATTTCACTTAGATATTGATATTCAATATTGTTTCTTTTAATCCTCCTTCTTCAACCAGACTGATCCATTAGTTAAAGCAGAAAATAACCCTCATTTCTTTAATAGATCATTTAAAATAAAAAAACGCCACCCCGATTGTGATATGATCCCCTTATAGTAGACAGAAAAAAGAAAGCCAATTAATCTGTCTACTATGGAGGGGATTTTTCTATGGGGAAAATACGAAAAACCT
>NZ_JACDUT010000013.1 GCF_013761245.1 Thermaerobacillus caldiproteolyticus
AAAAAATTAAACAACCTGAGTCCTTATGAATATAGGACTCAGGCTGCTTAAATGTTCTTTTTTATTCCTGTCTACTTGACAGGGGTCACTTCAATACAAAGGTGGTCTTCCATTTGCTTTAGAATCAACATTAAAGTTTAACAGAACAATAAGAAAGTGTCAGTCCCGTTCGGCTCACAGCGTGTCGGCTGCTTGAATTAACAGCTTCGCTGACACGCTTCCGGTCATCGCAGGCACAGCTAGTAGAAACAAGCATTTCTCGTTGGAAGAGGAGATACCCGCTCTCCTTACCTTTCTTAATGATTCCACTTATACGTCCAAAAACGCTCTGTTTTGAGCCATTCAAGCGCGTCTTGGCCTCGTTTCGCTGCTGCTTTCATCAGTCCCTCCGTTTGCGATCGATGCGCTTGGATGGCTGCGATTTTTTTGTCAATGACCGCGCTGACATCACGGACGATGTCGGGTTGTCCGAGTTCTTGTTCGCAGTTTTTCGCGAAAGCGATGCAATGGACGGGCGGACGCTTTTCTAGCGGCAGGCGTTCGAGGGCGCGGATGACCGCGGCACCGCACGCGTCATGGTCGGGATGGACGCTGTAACCGGGATAAAACGTAATGATCAGCGACGGATTCGTTTCAGAGATGATTGCGCCAATGTGGTCAGCAAGCATATCTTCGTCTTCAAATTCAATCGTTTTGTCTCGGAAGCCGAGCAAGCGCAAATCGCGAATACCAATCGCTTGGCATGCGTCTTCTAACTCTTTTTTTCGAATGAGCGGCAGCGTTTCGCGATTGGCAAAAGGCGGCGTTCCCATGTTTCTCCCCATTTCTCCAAGCGTCAGGCAAGCGTATGTAATCGGTGTTCCCTCTTCCGCGTGCAATGCTAATGTCCCAGATACACCAAACGCTTCATCATCGGGATGTGGAAACACGACCAATATATGTCTTTCCATTTTCAACATCCTTTCATTTTAAAATGGTTCATGGCTTAACTGTAACGCGACAGCGAGTCTTCCTTCGTAATCGTGGCCTGCCAACAGCAATTGTCCTTTGTCCGTGACTTCCCAATCCGTCAAACCTTCTGCATACACCCAGCCAAAATCAAGCTTCAATCCGACGCGGTAAGGTCCTTTTCCAACAATTTTTCCGTGGCTAAAACGAATACGGCCGTTGCGAATGTAAGCCCCCGCTGAGAAAAATCCTTCATTATGGTGCGACGCATACGCTCCGTTTGTTGTTTCTAAATGTAAATACACATCTTGATTCGCAAAACGATTGAGAACAGTCTGTACTTCTTGAATGTTAATTGGCTGCAAAAAAGCTCCCTCCTCGAGCCTCATTTTTTACTATTTTACATGAAAGAGGCACACAAAAGGAAACATTTCGCCTGTACGAATGTTTTTGTTTATAATAAAAAAGAAAGATATGCGAAAACGTAGCTTCATAGGTTTAGAAACTTGCACCAAAATGAGGATGAAAGAGGTGGTTTCGATGAGTTTTCATGGGGAAGGTGTAACGTTTTTAAACATAGATGGCACTTACGTTTCGCAGCAACAACTTCTTCGCATGCCGCATGAATGGATCGATTTGACGGATGTAGCTCATACGAATTTGTATTGTGAAGCTGAGTCATTGCGTGAACTTGAAACGCGTATCCGTCAACGCACTCGAAGAGGACTTGTCTTCATCGGTAGCGGAAACTATCATTATATTTCTTATTTGCTATTAAAAGAGATCAAGCAACCATTTACACTTGTCTTGTTTGACTACCATACTGATATCGGAACCGAGCAGGAAACGATGATTTCGTGTGGTTCATGGGTTTCTTATGCATTAAACAATATTCCTTTACTGCAGAAAGTAATTATAATAGGACCAATATTGCAGCAACATCCTCGTTTTTCTTCTAACATCACGATCTTTCCGAATGAATATCCATTGCTTTCTCCAAAACTTCTTTTGTCCAATATTCCATCTGAGTCTGTTTATATTAGTATTGATAAAGATGTGCTTTGTCGCGATGAAGCGGTGACAAATTGGGAACAAGGAACGATGACATTATCGTCTTTACTGGCATGTCTACATCAGCTGCTGTCTTACAAACGGGTAGTCGGTGTTGATGTGTGCGGTGAGTATCCGCAAGCTTCAATTGATGTGCTCCATCCGGTTTGCCGTGAAGCAAATCGAAAAAACGAGCATGCGAACTTGCACATTGCAGAAACGTGTCTGCAACATGTTGCATCACATCCGCGCTTTGCCTAATATCATTCTCACGCATTAAGCCCGGTCTTTTGCTTAAAAAGAAAAACCGGGCTTTTTTTTGTAAACGTGCGAAGGATAGTATATCAATAAATGATCCGAAATGTTTTTTCATTAGGGATGGGGGTGATGTCTTTTATTTCGATATTTGTTACTTTCGCAAACGGCGATCCTTCGTGCAGTTTTTCAATAAAGGATTGAATGGCTTCTTCGTTACCTTGTACCTCTAATTCCACTGTTCCGCTCTCATTATTTTTGACCCAGCCAGTTAACTGTCGTTTTGTGGCTTCGTATTGAGTAAAGTAGCGAAAGCCGACCCCTTGAACACGACCGTCAACGATGGCATGCAACCGTCTCATTTTCGTTTCCTCCTTGCATTTCTTTACAAAAATCATACAACAGCCCAAGCTATTTTGCATACGTTGAATACGTGAAACGATATTGAGTTTGACGGAGGGAAGATGATGCATCATCAAGAAAAAGCCACCGGTATGTACGCGCAAAAAGCGGTGATGTATGATTTGCTGGCTTGCTATTATAAATACCGTGATCCTCAAAAGCATATGATGTATTACCAAAAGCATTACGAATATATGAAAAAGTTCATGGAAGCGTACCATGAGCGTGAACAAGATGAAGATGTAAAAACGGCGATGGTCCGCGTATTCCATGCGTCACCAACCGCAACAGCAGTCGATGTGTATGTGAATGGACAAAAAATTCTTCAAGGATTCAAATATAAACAAATAAGCCAATACGTCAAAGTTCCGACCGGAGAATATCGAATTGAAATTTATCCATCCGGACAAACAGATCGCCCTGTACTCAGGCAAACTGTCTATATTTTACCAAGCTTGCGTTATACACTTACTGTCATTGATACAGTCGATCGGTTGCGGTTATTTTCATTTTTTGACAACCCATACGTATCGTATGGAGAAACGAAAGTGAGATTTGCTCATTTATCTCCTAACGCCCCGGCAGTTGATATCACGGTGAAAGGGAGAGATGTGCTGTTTGACAATGTACGTTACAGACAAGTAACCGATTATAAAAAAGTACCAGTGAATGAACGGTTAGACTTAGAAGTGCGTCTAGCAGAAACGAGTGAAGTCGTCTTACTGGTACCAAATGTGCGATTTGGCGCAAATAAATCATACACAATTGCGGCAACAGGATTAGTGAAAGGATCACCAGAATTAAAAGTAGTCTTAATGGAAGAATAGGTGAAGGTGAGGACAGTGAATGAAAGTGTCCTCGTTATTAGTATGAAGGAATTACATGTTGATAGTGAAAAAGAACAAGGATATCTGAAACGTCAGACACCCTTGTTGACTAGGAGCAGCCTGTTCACTTTTTCTTTCACAATTTCTTCAAGGAGGGGATGGTACCCTAAATAGTTGCATAAAATCCATTGTTTGTTGGACGACGAAAGGGAACGGAGCTTTGTTTCGATTGTTTTCATTAATACACCCGTAAATAATAAATAAGGAACGACGAAAATGTTTTTGTACGAAGAGCGACTTGCTTCGCGCAAACCATCTTGAAGAGATGGTCGAATGGCGGCTAAAAAGCATACATCGACACGCGGAACATTTGTTTTTTCTTGAAGCAATTGTGCGATAGTGGCGATATCTCGCCTTGTATCAGGGTCGCTGCTGCCTCGCCCGACAAGAAGAATCATTGCATCATCATCGGGCGATACGGATTGCTCAGCGATTCGTTCGGTTACAATTTGTATCATTTTTTCATGGACGCCGAATGGCTCGCCTAGAATGATATCAAGATGAGGATAGCGCTGTTGAGCTTTTTTGATTTCTTCTGGAATATCGTGTTTGGCGTGTCCTGCTGCCAAAAGCAAGACAGGAATGACGGCGATGCGTGTCGCTCCCTTATGGACGCATAGATCAATTCCAGTTGCAATATCCGGTTCCGTCAGTTCAATGAAGCATGTCTCTTGAATCGAAATATCGATGTTCGCTTGACATCGTTTTACAAATGCAATTGCTTCTTCACAGGCTTTCGCAATGCGACTGCCATGGCAAACGTATAATACGGCTTGCATGATGCACCTCGTTAAAATGCTTCGTTAGCTAGTGGTTGTTGTTGCAGTAATAGTTGTTCAAACCATTGGATTTTTTCTCGCAATGTGACAACTTCTCCAATAATAATCATGCTTGGATTTTTGATTTGGTGTTCGTTGACGACTTCGACAACCGTACCAAGCGTGGCAGTCACTGTCCGCTGTTCAAGTAATGTTCCCCATTGGATAACGGCCACCGGAGTTGTAGGTGATTTTCCATATTTCATCAACTGGTCACGAATGTATGGAAGGTTACTGATTCCCATATAAATTGCTAACGTATCGATGCCTTTTGCAAGGCTTTCCCATTTTATTTCTTCATGGCTTCCGTCTCGCTTATGCCCCGTAATGAAGGCAACGCTTGAGCTGAAATCGCGATGGGTAACAGGAATGCCGGCGTAAGCAGCTGCTGCAATCCCGGAGGTAATACCAGGAACGATTTCAAACTCAATGCCGTGTTTCACAAGTGCTTCTGCTTCCTCACCGCCTCTGCCGAATACGAATGGATCGCCCCCTTTTAAGCGAACGACTGTTTTTCCTTTTTTTGCATGATGGATAAGAAAATGATTGATTGTCTCCTGTTGCATCGTATGATAGCCTGGCAGCTTTCCGCAAAAAATGAGTTCCGCTTCCTTTTTGGCGTATGCTAACAATTCCTCATTAATGAGACGATCGTATAAAATGACATCGGCTTGTTGGATATATTTGAGTCCTTTCACGGTAATGAGTTCCGGATCGCCAGGACCAGCTCCTACCAAATACACTTTGCCCATCTTCGTTCAGCCCTTTCCTTTTCGATTAACGGCGGGGTTCACGATAGACAATGAACCCACTGCCGCGACGAATCGGTTTTTTTTCATGAAGAGAAATATCAATAAAGTCAGGTATTTTTAAAAAATGTTTTTCTAGTTCTACTTCAACGAGACGAAACGCTTGTTCATCATCGTGTGCCGCAATGACCACGTAAATGATGTCTGTTTGGGTTGTTACTTCAAACCGATAAAGATTCATCATTTCTACCTTTAAGCAACAGTGCTTAGTTGTTGTAAAATGCGGTCTAACTCAATTTGTAGAGTCTCTAAGCCGACACGATCAAGATAGTCTAAAAACGCTTCGCCCGGTAGTTTTGTTTCTTTGAAATAGGTTAGTAGTTGTAAAAGTACTTCTGGAAGTTGTTCGGCGTCAACTTTCCCTTTTAATTTTTCGTTGAATTTGCCTCCGTTTCGTAATGTACCGCCGACGTAAATTTCGAAAGCTTCAACCATACCTTTGTCCTTTGTCTTCATTTTAATTCCTTGCAAGCCGATGTCGCCGATTTGTCGCTGACCGCATGAGTTTGGACAACCGACCATATGGATCCGTACCGGAACATCAAGCTCCAGATGGTCATCTAAATATTCCGCAATGCGCCGCATACGCTCTTTTGTTTCAACGATTGCTAAGTTACAAAACTCTATGCCAGTACAAGAGACGGAATAACCGACGAACTTTTTGGGACGAATGGTAATCCGCTTAAATACTTTTTCTTGTAGCACCGCATCGACATTTTTATCTGGAATATTCGGAATAATTAAGTTTTGCGAGTTACAGAAACGAACTTCGCCGTTACCGTATTGACGGGTGATTCTCGCAATCTCAAACACTTCATCCGCGCTTAAGCGGCCGACCGGTACGTTAAAGCCGATATAGTTGAGCCCTTGCTGTTTTTGTGGATGAACGCCGTAGAAGTATCCTGCGTTCCAGCCTTTTTGCACATCTTCTCCCTTAGATGGAAGCGGACCAGTGAGTTCGAGAAGCTTTTCTTTAAATTTTTCGACGCCCCAGTCAGCGACAAGGAATTTGAGGCGGGCGCGATGGCGTTTTTCGCGATAACCGTAGTCACGGAAAATGGTTGTTACAGCGATCGCCACATCTTTCACTCGATCCGGTGTCACGAAGACATCAAGTGTTTGTGCAAGATGTGGAGCGGATGATAAACCGCCGCCTACTTTGACATGGAAGCCGAGTGTTTCTTTTCCGTCAATCACTTTTTTCGCCGGCGTAAACGAAAGGCAATGAATCTCGGCATTGGCCGTATTATAGACGTTTGCGCTGATGGATATTTTATATTTGCGCGGTAAGTTTGAGAAATCCTCATTATGTTGGAAAAACTCGTATACCTCCCGAACGATTTCTCTTGTATCGAACAGCTCATCTGGGTCGATACCAGCGATCGGGTTGCCAACGATATTGCGGGTAATGTCACCACAGGCGCCGGCAGTGGACAACCCAACCCGTTTTAATCGATCGAAAATGTCAGGAATTTGCTCGATTTGCAGCCAGTGAAATTGAACAGCCTGACGGGCTGTAATGTCAAACAGGCCACGACCGTAATCACGGGCGATTCCTGCTAATGTTTCTAGTTGTTCGTTATTTAAAATGCCGGAAGGGACGCAAACACGCATCATAAAGTAGCCAGCTTCTTTTGGGCGCTGCAAGTAGAGACCCGCCCATTTAAAATAATCCCATTCCTCTTGCGGAATGGATGCGAACCCATGTTCAGCATAGTATGGAATGTCTTCGAAAATTTTTAGACCATCTTTTTGTAATTTTCTCAACTCCGTTTTGTTTAAATTTGGATTGTTGGCCCATACTTTTTCATATGCCATTTATGACTCCCCCTTAATAAAATGTCGATCGCGCAAGTACGCAATCACTTTATTTACACATTCCTCAATGGAGTGAAGGTGTGTTTCAATCGTTAATTCGGGTGAAACCGGCTCTTCGTATGGTGAATCAATGCCGGTAAAATCGCGGATTTCACCGTTTCGAGCTTTTTTATACAGCCCTTTTGGATCACGTTTTTCACACTCTTCCAGTGGGCATTTCACATAAATTTCAATAAACTCATTATTCTCAACTAAACTGCGAACGAGTTCCCGGTCTTGTGCAAAAGGAGAGATGAAAGCCGTTAAGACGAATTGACCGCTATCGACGAATAGTTTGGCGACTTCGCCGATACGGCGAATGTTTTCAGTACGGTCTTTGGCAGAAAAACCTAAGTCTTTATTTAAGCCGTGCCGAATATTATCTCCGTCTAATACGTAATTTTGAATGCCAAGCTCAAATAGTTTTTTCGAGACAGCGTTGGCCACGGTGGATTTACCGGAGCCGGAAAGGCCTGTAAACCATAAAACGCAGCTATGATGACCGTTTCGCTTTCGCCGGTCTTCTTTTGTAATTGTGGTGTGATGCCAGACAATGTTCGTGCTCAATGTAGCTCCCCCTTTAATGAGTAGAATGGGAAACGGCTTCGCGTTGCTGTAATCCCTTTATGAGTACTTGAACAACTTCAGGGCGGCTGAATGTGCTTGGAGGTACTTGGCCGTTCCGCAACATTTCGCGCACTTTGGTTCCGGATAAAATGACATGGTATTCACGGTCATGCGGGCATGTTTTCGTTGATGCCATCGCTTCGCATTTCGTGCAATAAAAGCTATGTTCAAAAAATAGCGGAGTAATGCCGAGCTCTTCTTGTGTGAAATTCAAGAAAATTTTTTGGGCATCATATGTCCCATAATAGTTGCCGACACCGGCATGGTCGCGTCCGACGATGAAATGGGTGCAGCCAAAGTTTTTGCGTACCATCGCGTGGAAAATCGCTTCGCGTGGTCCGGCGTAGCGCATCGCTGCTTGGAAGACGCCAAGAAAAACTCGGTCTTTCGGATAATAGTTTTCGAGTAACACTTGATAGCTTTCCATACGAATATCGGCCGGAATGTCATCGGATTTCGTTTCACCGACCAGTGGATTTAAAAATAAACCATCAACAGTTTCAAGGGCGCATTTTTGAATATACTCGTGAGCTCGATGGACTGGGTTTCTGGTTTGGAAGCCGACGACGGTTTTCCAGCCAAGTTCGGCAAAATGCTTTCGTGTTTCCACTGGGTCGAAATAGAATTGAGCAAATTTGCCTTTATTAGTGCGTTTGACAAGGGTTATAGGCCCGCCGACATACACGTTCGGTTTTTCAAATAATTTCTTTACGCCTGGATGATTTAAGTCATCGGTTTTGTAGACAAGGAGCGCTTCTTTTTGTTTATCCGGTTGATAAATTTCTTGAACCTCGATGACTCCGTATACGTCGCCATCATAAACAAGCTTTACCGTTTCGCCGACGGAGAGCTCTTTTGCCTTTTCTTCGTTGATGGCAAGCGTAATCGGAATGCTCCAAACGGTACCGTCAGCAAGGCGCATCGTTTCAACGACTGCATTGTAATCTTCTTTTCTTAAAAATCCGGTAAGCGGGCTATAGCCACCGATTCCGATCAGTTCAAGATCGCTTAGTTCTGCGTTGCTGAGCGGAATTTCTTTGTGAAGGGAGTCAATAGGATAATCGGGATTCCAACGGTTGATTAATGTTCCTCCATGTGGAATGCTTACGCTCATTTTTCATTCCTCCTAGTATATTATTCGTATTGGATAACTATGCTTTACTATTAAATGCCGCTGCCATCTTCATATAAAGACCGATTTTCTTCGGCCATCGTTTTCTTTAAGCTGATGATGCCAAGAGTGGCAAGACAGACGCTAAAAATCGCTACGATCGTGTAAAGGTCGCTGTCTAGCAGTAATTTGACGAGACTGTAAGAAATAACAAGCGAAAAGATCGGCGAAATAAGCCAAACTTTTAATAATTGAATGACGACTCGTTTTTGCCAAATGTAAAATCCGGTTTTCGCCGTACCGATGCCAATGATGGCTGATGTTGTAATCTGTGTTAATGGTACCGGTAATCCAAAAATGGATGAGATGATGACGAGAATGGCACCGGTACCGGAAATAGCGATTCCTTCAAACGGAGAAAAGTTGGTAATCTTTTTTCCGTTCGTTTCAAGCACGCGCCTTCCTAGTAAAGTGGCGCCTAACGCAACGAACAATCCGCCGAAAATCGTTCCGTCTGTCACGGAAATTAATCCGGCACCGACTAGTGGCCCCACCGCATTAGCAACGTTGTTCATTCCGGCTGAAAATGCCTCGAAAAAGCCGGTAATAATGAGTAGTGTCATAAAACTTTTTTGCCACGTTCCTTGTTCGACTTGAGGATACTTTTTCTTGAGCTTTAAAAACCATTTGCCGACGACGAAGGTGAACGCGAACGCGATAATGGGAATGATCACCCAAATGGAAGCAATGAAAAGAAGTTTTTGCACGTATAAAGCTTGATAGGCGACTCCAACGCCGACAATAGAGCCAACAGTAATTTCGCTCGTTGATAAAGGAATGCCCATAATGTTCGCTGCAAATAAGGAGATTGCTGCAGCCGTTAAAATAATAATGACAATTTTAATCGTTAAAATGGATGAAGGAATAATGCCGGAGCCAATGGTTTTGACGACTTCACCTCCGCCGAGACTTCCAAGAAATACACCAAGGCCGCAAAGAAGAAGGGCGATATACTTTTGTTTAATTGCTCCGGACCCATAAGCAACTCCCATTGCGGCCGCCGCTCCGCTTGCCCCAATGTTCATCGCGAAGAAGAAGGAGACGATAAAAGCAATGGTGATTAACATGTTTTCGGCTCCTCCTATGATTCATGAAGACCGCATTCGATTTTTTCATGTCCGGCCCATCTTCCCGAGCGTAAGTTTTCTAAATCATAAACAGGGGAAGTGCATGGTTCGCAGCCGATGCTTGGATAGCCTTTATCATGGAGCTCGTTGTACGGAAGCTCATGCTTATGAACATAATTCCATACATCTTTCCATGTCCAATGAATTAATGGACATATTTTAATCGATCGGAATTTTTCGTCTTTGTTTAAATACTCGACATGTCGACGTGTGGACGATTGTTCGCGCCGCAAGCCGGAGATCCAAGCGGACACACCGGTTAATACTTCACGCAACGGCACGATTTTGCGCAATTCACAGCACTTATTCGGATTATGTTTCCACAATTCATCGCCAAATTGTTTTGCCTGCTCGTCAAGTGATAAGTTTGGTTGTTTCATAATGATGCGAAGAGATGGATATTTCTTTTTTACTTTTTCAATCGTTTCATAAGTTTCACGAAAATGAAGCCCTGTATCAAGAAAGACGATTTCGGCATCCGGTTTTACTTTGGCGATCAAATCGATTAAGACGATGCCCTCAATACCGAAGCTACAGGCATATACGATATCATCTTGATAATGGTCATATGCCCAAGCCAAAACATCTAATGCTCCTTTTGTTTCATTGTCACTTGAAAATGACGGTTTTTCTTCGTCCCACGTATGATACGTTAACATATGTTGTTCCCCCTACATGTGATTGCTATAAAAAAAGGCGATCTTCCCCTCTATGGTTTGCATGCAAAAAAAGGGAAGCCGCCTCTAGTTTGTCTAGTCAGCGTACTTTTTAATTTATCTTAATCTTACTTTCTCGTTTTTTTCCAGCTGAATAATTTTACCGTCTTGAATAACAAGAGTAATAGAACCAAACTTCATGGAATCTAACATTTCCTTAATTTTTGTAAAAATGGTCTCGAGTTGTTGCTGATCGTTGCCCACAACAGTCCCTCCTTGCCATCTTGGCTTTTCTTATTGTCTAGCTCGGCAGTTAGCTCTTCTGAGTCCAATCGCTTTCACGCCCTGAAGCGCACGTGAAGAACAATAGGATCGAGAGAGAATCACACTGCCTTTGACTTTGATAATAAAAAAACTTTCCATTTCGGAAAGACTGAAGAGGTAACGTATTCTACCTTATCTCCCCAAAATGGTTCCCATTTGGCTGGATTTAGCACCTTGCTTCTGAAGAAGTAGGTTGCCGGGGTTCATTGGGCCAGTTCCCTCCGCCGCTCTTGATAAGTATGGAATTGACTAAAATTTTAACATAATTCTTTCAAAAGTCAACCCGAGTTTTTCGATAGGAATTATTTTTAGATAGAATAAAAAGGGAGGTGAATGAAAAAGAAACCGCCCTCTTGAAGCGAACATTGTGGCTATAAAGCCGCTGTTTTATACGTTTGATGACAACGCTCACTTGTGCTGTAGTTCCATACGCATAAATTTTTCTTGTATTTGCCCTATAAATCCCGCAAAGCAGTATACATAGGTGGAAAGCGTCTCTGTTTGCTTTTCGTAGATGACATCCATACATTTTGGGTCAAAGCCGAGATGTTTTAATGCCCGCTGTAACATTTCGCCTTCGTCGCTTTAATTGATAATGGGAATTCCTGATGATGCAGCCGCTGTTTTACGATTTCTTAATGTTTGATGTTTCAAGATCTGGCAATTCCATCAGTGCGGAGACCGTACGCTTTGGAAAAGCCATAACCGCATCTTCTGTTTCTTCACCAAAAATGCCATTCGCTCCATACCTAGGAAGAGGGAAGACAAGGCGAATGAAATCTTCTTGAATTTTTTTCACAAAAGGTCTGTGATTTCTGATTTTTACAAGTAAATGTGATGATGCTCCTTTGACCTGTGGTTGCTTTACTGTTTTTTCATCTCTTTGTTGGAATGTGTCTGTTTACATCTTGAATACATCCATCCTATGTCACACCATAAAGACAAAAGGCATCAAGCGGATCGGTTCCTCGTTCTGGATCTAATGTGCGATGCGCGACAATGTGTTTCGTTGGATCGAGTCCGAAGATATGCATGGTGCCAGACATAAAGCTTGTGCGCCTCATAAAAAATTAATACGTTTCCTGTAACGGAGTTCCATCCCAATGAGCCGAGATTTCTTGTTGGTTGACGATAAAAACTTGACATTTCTAATTTTTCGCTTGAACGCGTATTTCTGTAGTTGATATAATCTTTTGTCATTTCGTACACCATGTTTGTCCATTCTTCTTGGCACTGTACGTGTGTTTTAGCGTATGTGACAATCGCCAAGTTTGTTAAAATAAAAAAGGACGGAATGCTCCATCCTTTCTATTTTTTTCGTAAATTTCCCAACTCTTCCGCAATGGCTTGCATTTCGCTTGGGCTAAACGTTGCTTTTTTCATGACCATCTCGTAAATGTCTTTTAACTCGTCATACCATTCTTCGGAAAAATGCGACGGTTTAATGGCATCGAAGTTTAATACTTTCAGTTTCTCTTTTATTTTTTCCACCATATATTCAACATTTTCAAAGGATTTCTTCGATAAATCCATTTTTGTCATTCCCTTCTTCTTCATAATTACGTTTATTGTAACACACATTTTAGACAATAAAAGTAGTGAAAGGTATGCATCGCTATTTTAATTTTGTTTATAATGGGTATCGAAGGGAGATGTAGAAATATGGTGAAAGTGCTATTTGTCTGCTTAGGAAACATTTGCCGTTCGCCGATGGCGGAGGCAATTTTTCGGGATTTAGTAAGAAAAGAGGGGCTAGAGGGAAAAATTACTGTTGATTCTGCCGGAACGGGAAACTGGCATATCGGGAATCCACCGCATGAAGGGACGCAACGGATTTTAAAAGAAAATAACATTGATTTTACGGGAATCCAAGCACGGCAAGTCAATGAAGAAGATTTGCAAACATTTGATTATATTATCGCGATGGATGCAGAAAATGTCGGAAGTTTACGGCGTTTAGCTGGTTATAATAAAACAGGATTCATCGGTCGCCTTCTTGACTTTGTACCAGATAGTGATATGGTTGATGTACCAGATCCATACTATACTGGAAATTTTACAGAAGTATACGAATTAATTCAAAAAGGGTGTCAACATTTGCTTGAAACGATAAAAAAAGAGAAAGGACTCTAGCCAGAAAAGGGGAGAGGAGAAAGTGAAAAAAAGCTCTAAGTTATGGCGAAATGTGATGATCGGTGCTGCGATCGGTGCTGCGATTTCGCTCTTTGATCGAGATGTGAGAGCATCACTATGGCAACATCGGACGGATGGCATACGCCAATTGCGCCAACGCATACAACAATATCGTCAATCGCTCGAATCATTGAGAGAAGATGTAATATTTACAGCAGAAAAAATAAAAGAAATAGCGGAAAAAACCCCTGAAATCATTGAGATATTAAAGGAGACGTACAGTTGGAATCCCCAAATGAAAAAGTGAAGGGGGAACAGTCCATGATGATTAATTTGACATTCATCCGTGAAATGGCGAGACGATTTCACGAGGATGAAATTCCTCGCTTATCAGCGGAGTTAGCGTATTTTTTTCTTCTTTCTCTATTCCCTTTTTTAATTTTCTTATTTACATTGTTGGCCTACCTTCCTTTGCCGCATGAGGATGTCTTGTCGTTAGTACGGCAATATGCGCCAGAGGAAGCGATCCATTTAATTGAGGCGAACATTCACAAAATTATGGATTACCAAAATGGAAAGCTTTTGTCCCTTAGTATTATTGGTGCGATTTGGTCAGCTTCTAATGGAATGAATGCGATTGTTCGCGCCTTTAATCGCGCTTACGATGTTGAAGAAAATCGGCCGTTTTTCATTGCGAGAGGCGTTTCGATATTACTTACGTTTGGCATGATTTTTGTCATCATTGTCGCATTATTGCTTCCCGTTTTCGGGAAAACGATAGGGCTGTTTTTGTTTTCTGAGTTTGGCTTTTCCCATACATTTTTAACAATTTGGAATGCGTTTCGCTGGGCGGTCAGTTTTGTTATTTTATTTATTGTGTTTACGGCTTTATATTATTTTGCCCCAAATAAGCGACTGTGCTATGCCGATGTCGTTCGCGGCGCTCTGTTTGCGACGATCGGTTGGATCATTACCTCGCTTGCTTTTTCCTATTACGTCGGTAATTTTGCGAATTATACCGCCATGTATGGAAGTCTTGGCGGCATGATTATTTTAATGGTTTGGTTTTACTTATCCGGAATGATTATTATTTTGGGCGGTGAAATGAACGCAATTTTCGATTGCGAGCGTAAGGGAAGAAAGCGAGAGCGTTAACATGTACAAACTTCCTTTCATAAGCAATGAGGAACAGGAGATAGTAATAACTGTAGGCCGTTTTATTCAAGATGAGGAGGGCTTCTGAATGACGAAGCGTACGAAAAAAGACGGTGGCACAAAGCAAAAAGGAAAAAATAAGCCAAAGCATAAAACAAGCAGCAGTGCCAACGGACAAAACGGATATCATTAAAAAAGAAAGGGCTGTCATATGTCGACAGCCCTTTTATTCAGCAATTTCTTCATAATGGTAATATGTCTGATTATAAATGTGTTCAATTTCGGCATCGGTCATGTAGACGAGCTGTTCCCGTGCGATTCCTTTCATTTTTTCAATAAAATCAATCATATTTTTCCGTTCCGCTCTACTCATTTGCCATCGCTCCTTTATTCTGTTTTAAAACAGTTTCTTTTTATCTTGCTTGTATTATATAACAGAACAGAAGAGCGGTCAACACCATTTTTGAAAAATAAGCAAAAAAATTGAGGTCATTTAGCAGCGACCTCGTGTTTCTTGTTATATAACAACATAATAAAAACAAAGAAAAGAAGAAAACTGATCGTAATAAAAAAGCTTCCATTTTGCTGATATTGCATAACTACTCCTGTAATAAAAGGACCACTCATGCTTCCAACGCTATAAAGAATGCCACATAGAAGGTTCCCAGTTGGCAATAGGTGCTTTGGAAGCAAGTCAGCCATATACGCAATCCCAAGCGAAAATAAGGAGCCGACAAACATTCCGGCAACAAAAAAGCAAGCAAATAAACCAATAAGTGAATGAACGAACAACCATGCGATTAGAAAGCTCGCACTGCCGATCAATAAAGCAAACGCAACAACGAATTTCCGTTGAAACCGATCGCTTAATAAGCCAAGCGGCAGTTGAAAGACGATACTCCCGATGGAAAAGGCGGGTAAAATGATAGAAACGTGCTGGATGGAAATGTGTTCCCTTAGGGCGTAAACGGGAAAAATTCCATGAATCGATGCTTCTAAAAATCCGTATGCCAATGGAAGTAATAAAGCGACCCATGCATATTGCCACACATTGAAAAAGCGGCGAAACGTATCAAAAAAGCGGGAGTGTTCTTCTTCTGTCTCCGGATGTTCATTTTTCAATAAAAACACGGTGAGCCATCCAACCAAGCTGAGCAACGATGACAATAAAAATGGCAATGCCTCGTTTATTTCTACGAGTGATGCCAACAGCGGCCCAACAGTAAATCCGATTCCAAAAAACAATCCATACAATGATAGGTTGCGACCGCGTCGATGAGGAGGAGAGAAATCCGTAATCCACGTTTGCGTCGCAAAATGAAGCATATGGTCGCCGATGCCGATCAGCAGCCGTAATAAAAACCAAAAGAAAAATGAATGCCATAGTGGAAATAAAGCGAGTGATAGTAGTACAATAAAACCACCCAGTATAATAATGAGGCGGTATCCATATTTTCGCAACGGCTTTTCCATCAAAGGCGAGATAAGTAATACCCCGATATATAACGATGTTGCATGTATCCCATTTACCGATGAGGAAACCCCGTTTTTCTCTAATAAAATGGAAATTAGAGGAAGGAGCGTTCCTTGAGACAAGCCGGAAATTGCAACAATACTGACTAAAATCCAAAACCGCATCATGCATACCCCGTTTTTCAAAAATACTATCTACCATAGTACATCGTCTCTGATTTGATGACAACAAAAAGAGGTGACACAAATGGAATTTACGATGAAAGAAGTAGGGTTTCAAACGACGTTGCCGTACGGAGAATTACATGTTGCTGGCGACGAAGCATACGGCTTTCGTCCTTATCAGCTGCTTGCCGCTTCCATTGCTGTGTGCAGCGGGGGCGTATTGCGAAAAGTATTAGAGAAAAAGCGGTTGCATGTGGAGGATATGACGATTCGTGCTGATGTCAAAAGAAACGAAGCAAAGGCGAATCGGATTGAAAAGGTTCATCTTCATTTTGTCATTCAAGGAAACGGGTTGCGTGAAGAACAGATAGCGAAATCGCTCGAGGTGGCGAGAAAAAATTGCCCGATGGTTCAATCTGTAGAGGGAAGCATTGAAGTAACGGAATCATTTGAGTTAGTCACAGATAGAAAGGTTGAATGCGGATGATAAACAAAGTGTTTTCGTTGATCGTGCTGATTGGTGTGCCGCTATCGGTCATAGGCGGGCTCCTTCATTGGCCGGCTGTGATCATGTTTGCTGTTTACTGCTTAACGATTATTGGATTAGCAAGCTATATGGGGAGAGCAACCGAAAGCTTAGCGATTGTCGCGGGTCCGCGCATTGGTGGTTTGTTGAATGCGACGTTTGGTAATGCTGTTGAATTGATTATTTCGATTTTTGCATTAAAAGCAGGGTTAGTCGAAGTCGTGCTCGCGTCACTGACAGGTTCTGTGCTCGGGAACTTATTGTTGGTGGCGGGATTATCCTTTTTTGTGGGAGGACTTAAGCATAAGCGTCAGGAATTTAACGTATACGACGCGCGTCATAACGCCGGATTGCTAACCTTTGCGATTTTGGTTGCTTTTGTGATTCCAGAAGTGTTTTCTATCCATATGTCAAAGGCGGAAACGTTATCGCTTAGCGTTGGCATTTCTATTATTATGATTGCTCTTTATTTGGCGGCTTTATATTTTAAACTTGTCAGCCATCGCGGGGTATACCAACATAAATCAGATGAAGTGGAAGAACACGAAGAACCGGAATGGACGAAAGGAAAATCGATTGCTATTCTAGCGCTCGCGACTGTAGCGGTTGCTTACATATCGGAGAAACTTGTTCATACATTTGAAACTGTGGCAGAATCGTTTGGCTGGAGTGAACTGTTTATTGGGATCATCATTGTCGCGATTGTCGGCAACGCAGCGGAGCATGCTTCCGCGGTCATTATGGCGTACAAAAATAAAATGAATGTAGCTGTGGAGATTGCGATCGGTTCGACGCTGCAAATTGCGATGTTCGTCGCTCCGGTGCTTGTGCTCGCGTCGCTTTTGTTTCCAACAAGAATGCCGCTCGTATTTTCACTGCCGGAATTAATTGCAATGGCCACTTCAGTGCTATTAACGATCGTACTTTCCAACGATGGAGATACGAACTGGTTTGAAGGAGCCACTCTGCTTGCTGCTTATACGATTATGGGCATTGGTTTTTACTTATTATAGAGAAGGAAGTTCATTTCAAAAAAGGGGACTCTGTGAAAAAAACAGAGTCCCTTTGTTATTTGGGCAAAACATGTATCAAATAGGAGGAAAAACATATAGATCTTCATGAAAAGAATGACTTACTAAATAATATAGCATACTACATTTATTTTATGAATATTCTGAACAAAAATAATAAATTTTTTCTTTATGGATAAACCGCCTTTTTTTGAAAAAAATAACGTTGAAAGCAGCTATGGAAAGGAGTGCACAAGATGAGAAAATGGAGTTTTTGCTGTCTCATTAGCGTATTTATTGTATATTCATTTGCTTTAGCCGCCGGCGCTGCTCCAAAACAGGCAGTCCCCAACTCGATTGTAGATATATCAAAGGAAAATACGTATCCAAATCCAACGCAAGACTTACCTTATTTACAGCCAAGCAAGTTTGCCAAACAACTCACTAACTCATCTAACGCAAAAATCGAAAATCCGGAGCTCATTCGCTTGTTAAACGAATCATCGGTTTCAAGTACACCATTTGCCATCGGGTATCGTGCGACCATTTATTTAGGACAGTGGCCGCTGAACTACCAATCATTAGAGACATCGACAAACTGGGAATACCAAAAAATAAATACAAACGTGTTGGACAACCGGGGCGGCAATGCGCCGCAAAAACTTTATTATAAGCAAGAAACACTAAAACATGTACGCGGCGGATTAACAGCCCAAGTTCCGAACGAAGAAGCAGTAAAAAAGATGATGTTGCTAAAGGCGATGAAAAAAACAAACTTGCCACTGGCGTTTAGTACCGTTGTGGGGATCGGAACAAAAAAAGACCAACCGTATCAAGTTCCTGTCAAAAAACTTGGATATTTGTATGCATATGCCCCAGCGGTAAACGAAAAAGGGAAAGTCACATATGGGGAAGTATACATCGTCTTAAAAGGGAACAAAAAGAAAATCGTTGTTAAAAATGTGACGACCCAAGGAGTCGGTGCATGGATTCCTGTACAAGATCGGCTTTCTTTCTCGTTTACCGTGAGCGACCAGCCTAGATAAAAACGTCAAGGGAGAACCTTGACGTTTTTACTTTGTAATGCGCGCTTTTCGTATAGTAAAGTCGATGTCTGGATAATAGCAGTTTTTGACAAGCACGTTCGGGCCGAGACATTGAACGGATGGACAATGACAGTTCAACTGTTTGGCAAGGCGAGAATTCATCCATTTTTCATACGCTTCTAGCAATGTATTGTGCTGAATGTTTCCGAGCGTCGGTTCATCACCGAAATCGGTGACGATAATATCGCCTGTAAAAATGTTCACATTTAAGCGGGATCGACCATCCGGATCATTGCGAACGGTCACGTTTTTACTTGAATATAAACGCTTCAATAAAGCCAAGTCTTCTTCGTTATCACTGCAAGGATAAAATGGAAGCGTTCCAAACAGCATCCATACGTTTTCGTCGCGAATATCGAGAAGATGATGAATCGCTTTCCGCAATTCGTCAAGACTTAACGTTTCTAGGGCGCTAGCAAAATCGCTCGGATACATCGGATGCACTTCATGACGCTTACAGTGCATCTCTTCAACGATTTGGCGATGAATTGCTTCTAAGTGTGGGAGAGTCCGTTTATTTAACATTGTTTCTGCTGATACAATCACTCCCATGCTCGCAAGTGCTTTGGCGTTTTCAATCATCCGTTCAAAATACTTCTCGCGCTGCGCGATGCTTGGCTTGCGCTCCATCATCGCAAATCCGCCCTCAACAAAATCTTCCATCGTTCCCCAGTTATGCGAAATATGAAGCACGTCTAAGTAAGGAATAATATTTTCATAACGTTCTAGCTCTAGTGTTAAATTTGAGTTGATTTGTGTACGCACTCCACGTTCATGGGCGTATTTTAATAGAGGAACAACGTATTCTTTTACCGATTTTAACGAAAGCATCGGTTCTCCGCCTGTAATGCTTAACGAGCGTAAGTGAGGAATTTCCTCCAGCCGTTGAATCAATAATTCAAGCGGTAACGCTTCCGGGTCTTTCGTTTGCAATGTATAACCGACAGCGCAATGTTCACAGCGCATATTGCATAACGTGGTTGTCGTAAACTCAATATTTGTTAACTCCAATTGGCCGTATTGCTCAATATCTAAATACGCTTCCCATGGGTCAAAAGACGGTGTAATCGGTTCGAGTGTAAGACGGTTCATATAAATCTCCTTTTCTCTGTAAATTCCTTGACCAACGTTAATTATGAAAAACGATATAGATGGTTGTCAATTTTTTAAGCAGCGATCGTTATCACAACCTACCACTAAACTATGGACTTGAATCTCGGAATATGTGCAAACACGCAAAGAAAAAATAGCAACAAACAGATTTTTATTTTTTCCAGCGCAATCCGTTTTCTTTAGTCACGAAAAAAGAGTATAATAAATAAGAAAATTATTCTAAATATTAATACATAAGACGACCAAAGGGGAAGGGGCGTTTAGTGTGGAAAAGTTTCAACAAAGCATGTATCAACTTATTGTAGAAACGTCAACGAAATTGCCAAAAGATGTGCGCCGGGCGATTGCACGTGCCAAAGCAAGAGAAAATGCCGGTACACGTGCAGAAATGGCGTTAACAACGATTGCTGGCAACATCAAAATGGCGGATGAAAACGTATCGCCGATTTGTCAAGATACAGGTCTTCCGACGTTTAAAATTAAAGTGCCGGTCGGCGTCAACCAAATTAAGATGAAAGAGGCGATCCACGCTGCAATTGCTCAAGCAACAAAAGACGGCAAACTTCGTCCGAACTCTGTTGATTCATTAACAGGAGAAAATAGCGGTGACAACCTTGGCGTCGGCGTGCCTGTCATCAAATTTGAACAATGGGAAAAAGACTATATTGATGTCCGTTTAATTTTGAAAGGCGGCGGCTGTGAAAATAAAAACATTCAATATAGCTTGCCTTGTGAGTTGGAAGGACTGGGACGAGCCGGCCGCGACTTAGACGGCATTCGCAAATGCATTTTACATGCGGTGTATCAAGCTCAAGGTCAAGGCTGTAGTGCCGGATTTATCGGGGTCGGTATTGGCGGAGACCGATCTTCCGGTTATGAATTAGCGAAAGAGCAGTTATTCCGTTCGGTTGATGATGTCAATCCTAACGAGCAACTTCGTCAGCTCGAAGAATACATTATGGAAAATGCAAACAAGCTTGGTATTGGAACGATGGGATTTGGCGGGGAAACGACATTGCTTGGCTGTAAAATCGGTGTTATGCATCGTATCCCGGCTAGCTTCTTCGTCTCCGTTGCATATAACTGTTGGGCATTCCGCCGTCTTGGTGTGAAAATCGATCCGGAGACAGGCGAGATTCAAGAATGGTTCTATCAAGAAGGAGAAGATGTCGATTTTGCTAGGGAGCTGGAAAAGGCAGAACAACCCGCAGCAGCACAGCTTGGCGATAAACGTGAAATTGTGTTGGAAGCGCCGCTTACAGAAGAACAAGTACGGAATCTCAAAGTCGGCGACGTTGTTCGCATTAACGGAATGATCTATACAGGCCGCGATGCCATTCATAAATATTTGATGGATCATGACGCTCCTGTCGATTTAAATGGACAAATTATTTACCACTGTGGGCCGGTCATGTTAAAAGATGAAAGCGGTAACTGGCAGGTCAAAGCGGCAGGTCCAACGACAAGCATTCGCGAGGAACCTTATCAAGGTGAAATTATGAAAAAATTCGGTGTCCGTGCTGTCATTGGGAAAGGTGGAATGGGTGCCAAAACGCTTGCAGCGTTAAAAGAACATGGCGGCGTATATTTGAATGCCATCGGCGGTGCGGCGCAATATTATGCCGACTGTATTAAATCCGTGGAAGGAGTTGATTTATTAGAATTCGGCATTCCGGAAGCGATGTGGCATTTAAAAGTAGAAAACTTTACCGCTGTCGTGACAATGGATTCACATGGCAACAGCCTGCATGAAGATGTGGAAAAGTCATCATTAGAGAAGCTGGCACAATTCAAAGAGCCGGTATTTAAATAATTAATCGCGAAAACCGCTAGCGCTTATCTGCTAGCGGTTTTTTGAAGGATAAGAAAATATAAAATTTGAACCTCCGGCTCCAGCAACCAATCAGTTTACTTCTTGAATCAACATCGGTGCAAAGTTTGCGCAAATAATGACGCTTAAGAGTTTTTGCGGTCAAATCAGTCTTCTTTGAAGTGCAAGCACTTTTTACGTGGAAAGAAAATTGGCTCATCGCGTGAGCCAGGATGATGACATTTCGCTGTTTGCTCACCGGACACGGGCAGTTTTTAAATGAAATTAGGGTATTTGTCTTTTTTTATGTAAAAAAATGGATTGATTAAACTGCCAATAAAAGAAAAACCTATTTTTAGCAACATGTTTAAGGGGGAGAACAATGAAGAAATGGATTGTTGTTGTATCATTATGTATGATGACCATATGTATCATCCTGCCTTATCAAGCAAACGCAATGTCCAACAAAGCGATTCACTGGGGGTTTAAGAGAAGCGAGAGTCATAAACCTCCTTCCGCCGGCAAAGAACTTGATGATTTACTGGCGAAATATGACGCGTTTTATTTAGGAAATCCGAATAAAAAAGAAATTTATTTAACATTTGATAACGGCTATGAAAACGGGTATACGGCGAAAATTTTAGACGTGTTAAAAGCCAAGCACGTGCCAGCGACGTTTTTTGTCACAGGGCATTATTTAGAAACCGCGCCGGATTTAGTGAAACGAATGGTAAAAGAAGGTCATATTGTCGGTAATCACTCGTGGCATCATCCCGATTTAACACAAGTCAGTGACGAAAAGCTGCGAAAAGAATTAGAATCTGTTCGTAAAAAAACAGAAGAGCTAACAGGACAAAAGGGGATGATGTACCTCCGTCCACCGCGGGGCATTTTTAGCGAGCGAACGATGGCGATTGCTCGGGATCTTGGATATTACCACGTATTTTGGTCGCTTGCATTCGTCGATTGGCATATCGATAAGCAAAAAGGATGGCAATATGCTTACGATAATATTGTGAAACAAATCCATCCAGGAGCGATTTTATTGCTTCATACCGTTTCAAAAGACAATGCCGATGCCTTAGCGAAAGTGATTGACGATTTGCGCAAACAAGGTTATACATTTAAAAGCCTCGATGATTTAATGATGGAAAAAATGATGCTTCATCCGTGGCTATTTACCCTTTGAATGTTTTGTTCAAAGGGTTTTGTTTGGCTTATAATAAAGGAAAAAAGGATGAAGATTGATGTGGCAAGAACGAATCGAAGTAGCTGCTCCATATAATTTTTCTCGCGCATTAGAACGCTTAGCGCTTGATCCGCTATCGCATGTTGATGTAGAGCAGCAGCAAATTACCGTTCCTCTTTATATTCGAGATATTCCTGTTGCGGTTTCTGTACAAAGTATCGGAACAAAGGATTCTCCGTGCTTTCTTGTGACGGCGGCACATTCTCCTTTAAAGGAAGAAATTCTAACGCGCATTTCGCATATTTTTCAATGGGACACACCGCTTACGCCGATTCACGCTCATTTCTTAAAAACAGAATTAAAACCGCTTTTTATCAAGCATGAAGGAACGCCGCTTATATTGGAATTTGATCTTTATTTTTGCCTAATGAAATGTCTTATTCATCAGCAGCTGAACTTAAAATTTGCGTATCGGCTTACCGAACGATTTGTGAAAACATTTGGAAGAGAAATTGACGGTATATGGTTTTATCCACGTCCCGAAGACATTGCCGCACTCAACTATGATGAGCTCAAAAAACTGCAATTCAGCGGGCGAAAAGCCGAATATATCATTGATACATCCAAACTCATTGCAGCAGGAAAAATCAAGTTAGACGAGTTGGCGAAGGCGAGCGATGAGGAAATAACGAAAACACTACTGCAGATTCGCGGCATCGGTCCGTGGACAGTGCAAAACTTTCTTTTATTCGGGCTCGGAAGACCGAATTTGTTTCCAAAAGCAGATATTGGTTTGCAGAGAGCATTGCAACAGCTTTTACATCTTAATGAGAAACCATCTACGGAACAGATGGAAGCGATAAGTAAAAAATGGGAGCCATATTTAAGTTATGCTTCTCTGTATTTGTGGAGAAGTATTGAATAGAGGAGTTGGAGATATGGACAAAGCGACAATTCACATCAAGAAAGGACAACAGTTTCCGCTGACGATTAAGCGCCTCGGCATTAACGGGGAAGGTGTCGGTTATTTTAAAAAGCAAGTGGTTTTTGTGCCGGGGGCGCTTCCGGGAGAAGAAGTAGTCGTGGAAGCAACGAACATTCATCGAAAATACGCAGAAGCGAAAATCAAAAAAATCCGGAAACGCTCGCCGTATCGCGTTACACCGCGTTGTCCCGTTTATGAACAATGTGGTGGCTGTCAACTTCAACATTTGGATTACGAATCCCAGCTTCGTGAAAAACGTGATATCGTTATTCAAGCGTTTGAGCGCCATTGCCGTCTTCCTATTGAAACGCTGCGGATTCAACCGACGATCGGCATGGACAACCCTTGGTATTATCGCAATAAAAGCCAGTTTCAAGTCGGAAAGAGAAAAGAAAACGTCATTGCCGGCCTTTATGGGCTTAATTCTCATCAATTAATTGATATATCGGAATGTTTTATTCAACATCAGGCAACGAATCGCGTCACCAATATCGTCAAAACGATTTTACAAGACTTGCGCATTCCGATTTACGATGAGAGGACACGAACCGGACTTGTGCGGACGATTGTCGCAAGAGTCGGCTTTCATACGGGAGATGTGCAGCTTGTACTGATCACAACGAAAAGAGAAATGCCGCGCAGAGAGCTATTCATCGCAGAAATAAAGCGCCGACTTCCGGAAGTCAAATCGATTGTGCAAAATATTAATGGAGAGAAAACATCTCTCATTTTCGGCAAAGAAACATTGTTGCTAGAAGGGGAAGAATACATTCAAGAAGTGCTAGGAGATTTATCGTTTGAGCTGTCAGCGCGAGCATTTTTTCAATTAAATCCGATTCAAACGGTGAAATTGTATGATGAAGTGAAACGAGCCGCAGCATTGACGGGGAACGAAAAGGTCGTCGATGCATACTGTGGAGTCGGGACGATCGGGCTTTGGCTTGCGAAAGAAGCGGGGGAAATTCGCGGAATGGATACGATTCCGGAAGCAATTGAAGATGCGAAGAAAAATGCGGAAAGACACGGGTTGACAAATACGATGTATGTGACGGGAAAGGCGGAAGTGCTGCTTCCTCAATGGATCAAAGCTGGGTGGAAGCCGGATGTTATCGTCGTCGACCCACCAAGAACCGGATGTGACGAACAATTATTAAAAACCATTCTTCAAGTAAAGCCCAAAACCGTCGTTTACGTCTCCTGCAATCCATCAAGCCTAGCACGAGACGTTGACACGTTATTGGAGCGATACACTATCGACTACATCCAGCCTGTCGACATGTTTCCACATACCGCCCATGTGGAGTGTGTGGCGAAATTACAGCTCATATTGTAACCAAAAAATAAACTGCTTTTCTCAGCTAAAATAAACACTCCGACTCGGACGGCCAAAAATCAATTTCCGAAATCCGGGTCGGATCTAGTTTAAATTCTCACCATATCAACAATTGGGAAATACCCCCGATCGAAAAAATTTATTATAAATCGAAAAAACTATGGAAATTCACGATATTTAGTTTGAGTAGATACCTATTTTGTGATTATGAATTTTTTTTTGCGATCAAGGAGTGGCTGAATCTGCCTAAACCGCTTGCTTTGTTATCTCCGTATGTGATGTTTGCTTGTATATTAACAGTTTGGTCATTGACGTGCGTCATAACAACATCAACTTAAAGAGCGAGAGCTTCATCTTTAGCCAAATCAGAAGTAAGTTGCTTGGAGAGTTAGCGCGATATATTCTGTTTCTAAACTTCCAACTATAGCTGTTCTACCGATTGTTGCCTCATGACTTACTAAGACATCACTCTCTATTGCAAATTCTTTTTGGGAATTTTTTTGATTGAACATAATAATGCAACTACTCCCATCTTCTGTATAGAACCGGCAGTAGTCCAAGCTATTTTCTAAATCTAGGATATCCCCCGCATCCGAGTGTTTTTAATCGCATAAATCGATACATAAGAGCGGCATGTCTGCCTTTCTGGGTATGCGGATTCATTTTAGAGCGGAGACAATCCATAAATTCGTAATCGCACGGACAAGATGGTATTCCTCGTTTTAGACAAAGGTCGTGTCTCATGCAGCAAGCATCTACATCGTTAATCGGTGCACCTGGTCCGCTACATCCTGGTCCGCACCATCTATATCCCGGAAAAATACAAAAACCCGGCGAATTCTTTCTCCTTGTTTTTCTGTACAAAATGTCACCTCCTAGAACATCTTTTTAATAAATTATGAAAAAATTTTTATAGTGAAATTCCAAAAGCCCTGATATATGTCAACTTGGTGCAACATCCTTTCAATATGCATATGAGAAATTCATAGCTGGCGAAAGAAAATGACCATTAACAGTAAAAAAGAAGCTACAACAATTTAGGCAAGCACTGTTAATCCTAATGAAAAATGCAATTTTAGATATAGAAAAATGGAAATATAGAAGTGACTGCTTTTTATTCTGAAAAGAAAAGTAACATCATCATAGTGATTTCCAACAATCGATTTTATTTCCGCCTGTTTTTCTTTGTATCGTTTCAGTTCTTTTAGGAGAAAGCCGATTATGTGGTTAATGACGCGCTGGGAAGCCCCTGTTTTAAAATCCTCAAATCGAAATCCACCTTCGGAGTAAATTAAGTTTCGCCGAATATGAGTTCGCGAGTTGGCAAAATCGATGTCTTGCCATTTAAGCCATAAAACCTCGCCTCGACGCATCACGGTATAAGCCGCAGTGAGAAAGAGCATATAGTATATGACATTTTCTAATTTAGCCAAATGTAATAAAAAATCGATTGAGTTTTTCCCGTGTCCATGTCACATATGCTCTCTTTCTTCCTTGGGGGATGTTCACTTTTATGATAGAAATAGAAGGGGATGATTTTATGGATGAGAAATTCATAAGTAGAAAATTAATAAACCTATAAAACAAAATAAAAAAGAGGGATTTTAGTAATATAAAGGATAAGCTGAAATTAGATATTTTATATTAGAAAATATACCGAATCAGACATGTCACAGCTTAGCCAGTCAATGTTGATCACTGCTCGTAGTTACTAATAAGTTTTAGAAACATTAGGCTTTGTTAAACGTTAATGTTGATTTTCGTTATTTTTATTGAACTAATAAACTACATTATTCTTGTAAAGATCCCAATGCTATCATCAAGAGAAGTTGGAGGGAATCTTGTGAATCAGACTTTCGACAAACAACCTGTTGCATTTGTTACAGGAGCTTCAAGCGGCTTTGGTTTGCTGACAAGTGTGGCACTTGCCAGCGAAGGCTATCGCGTGCTGGCTTCAATGAGAGACTTGGATAACAAAGGACGGCTGGAAGCAGCGGCTAAAGAAGCGGGTGTAACAGATCGGATTGAGATAATCCAATTGGATGTGACCGATTTTTCCGCCGCGGAAGCTGTGATTCAGGATGTGATTCACCGTTACGGACGAATTGATCTGTTGGTGAACAATGCGGGGTATGCAGCGGGCGGCTTCACGGAGGAACTTGCTGTTGAAGAATGGCGGCGGCAATTTGAAACCAATTTTTTCGGTTTGGTGGCAGTGACGAAAGCTGTTTTGCCGTCGATGAGGAAACGCAGAAGCGGCAAGATTGTGAATATAAGCAGTATTAGCGGACGGATCGGATTCCCCTCTATGGGACCTTATGTGGCATCCAAGTTTGCGGTGGAAGGATTCAGCGAGTCTTTGCGTATGGAGATGCTACCGTACGGCGTTCATGTAGTTTTGATTGAACCGGGATCCTATAAAACGGATATCTGGTCAAAGGGGATGGGAGCGGTAACGATCAATCCGAATTCTCCTTATGTTAAAGAGATGAAGGAAATTTTGAAATATGTCAACCAAGTTGCTGACACGGCACCTGCTCCGGATGAAGTGATCCAACAAATTGTGCAAGTAGCAAAGTCTCCCTATCCGAAATTGCGGTATCCGGTTGGCAAAGGCGTGAAGTTAGGAATTGTCTTGAAAAATGTACTGCCGTGGAAGTGGTGGGAGCGGATAGTGACAAAACGTTTTTGGAAGGGATCATGATGGAAAAAGATAGAGTGAAGAGCCGGAGTTTACGGTTCAGCAAAATTACAGTCCGACAATATTTTTTGTTACTTCACTAATGGGGTTCGATAGTTCAATTAACCGCTCTTATTATAGGCGGTTTTTCTTTTTGTCAAAAATCAACAAACGATAACAGAGCTAAACATTAAAAACATAGAATGTAATATTTCTCGTTTAAATGATGCCATACCATTGCTTGTGAGAAGTGTTGAGATTGCGGAATCACTAAAAGAATCAATCGATGTTGCTGTTTCTAAAACGAAAAAAGAAGCGGAAAGTAGGTGGAGAAAAGTAATGGATAAAGTGAATTAATTAACAGCAGATTGCAATACAAGGATTTGCCAATGCAGTAATGGAGTTAGTTCAAAAAATATTTACCTAATAAATCATCCTTCGGGGTGTTTTTTTATTTGTATAATGAAGGAAAATATCTCCTTTTGTTGAATATTAAAATTGGTGATGATATATGAATGTTGAGACAAAGTACATTATTAGATGGGGTATTCCGGGATGGATCTATATTATTAGCCTAATTTCTTATTTCATCTTTAGTACACCAGAATTATTAGTCAGTCTAAAAACTAAATATGGTTTAACAATCCTGAGTTTAAGTGCGATTCTTGCAGGGATTGGAGTTCCAGTTGGTTATCTTATCCATCAAATAAGTATGCTTTTTGGTTTTGTTATAAGTCATAAATGGGACAAGTATTTTAAGGAAGAGTATGACTTAGACAGTAAAATTATTGGTGCTGACAACGGAGAAAAAATTAGAGAAAGGTATCGTCATTTATTATCACGGGTGCATGAATTAAGAGCACTAAAGTATAGCAATGGGTTATCTATGTTAACGGTTGTAGCTATACTATATTTGTATTCAAATACATTAGCTGGCTTAATTATTTCAGCCATTAATTTTTTATTCGTAATAATTGTCCACGTTAATCAAAAATATTTCGAAGCAAACTTAAAATTTTTTATAAAAAGAACTATCGAGCGCCATTAATGGCGCTTTTGCTTTTTTCTCGGAGGGCCGAGCAAGCCTAAACTTTGTTCCAATCCGACTGAGGAAGGTATTATGCATAGCACAAAGAACAACAAGATAAGGCAGAGCGACATCGATATTACGATGAACGTATTTGTGATAAGAAAGCGCGTGAGTTTTACCATAGCAGCACGTACAGGAAGCAGTGTTGATGCCAGAACCGGTCTTAAGAAGAAGCGAATCACGTCAGCAGATGTTGATATTGTTTCTGTTAAGATAGATTGGTCGTTACGCTTATCATTGAGCAACGTGCATATGAATATGTTGATCGGCCATTAACACCAGAAGAGGAATTGCAACAATTAAAAGAACGAATAACACTGATGCAGCAAGCATGAGACGACTTGCGATCAGGAGGTATGTAAGAGGGCTGTAGATTTTGGACAAGCGGCATATTTAGTACAACGTATTTCTAGACGGAGCATATACTTATGACTTGTGATTAGCAGACGGCCGGACTTGAAAGAGAGGATTGGCGCTTACTTGAGAGAAAATGGACGACAAGATTTAAGTACACAATAGGAATCGTGAAGTAATGCTTGTTCAACTAAATGACAGGTTAGATGAAGAAGGGAGTTCAGCATAAGAGTATGTTATTATAGGTAAAAACAGTGGCAGTTAAGGTGAAAGTAATGAAAAGGGTGAAGAAAATGAATGAACAGATTATCAAATGCCCTGGTTGCGGGCTAATGCTACCCGATCAATGAATAGAATTGCCGTATCGTTTTAATGCGACGGGAGAATGTTACCAAAAATACAGTGAACTTAGCCTGTATACGATGAGTAAACAAGACATCGATTTTGTGCATCAGCACGCTATCGATGCATACAGTGCACAGCACGCAGGCGGTGGTATGAAAAATATCACAATTGCTTTTTCATTAATTGGATTATATTATGCGGTTGAGCTTGGTTACACTGGAAAACAAGTGCAGCGAGTGCATATGCTGCTTAGTCGACGAAAATATAACTGGCCGTCGTTACAACTCCCCAGCAAGCCCTATTCACTAACTGTTAATGACGTTTTGAAAGAGCAACCAGGGAAAAATCGAGATGCTATGCTTAGAGAATGGATATATGATGTGTGGCAGTGTTGGGAACATCAACACAACTGGGTAAAGAATATTTCACAATCTTTGTTAAAATAGATTGATCTAAAAAATACTCTTATAGAACTAACGAGCTAGTTGAAGAACAGGTCAACATTGAAAAGATGTTGACCTTTTTGTTTTGCATTAGGACGATACAGTGTCATAAGTACTGCTTTATAAAGCATCCTCCTCTTAAAATAGTGGGTAAATATGCTGTGACGTTAAAAGGAGGAAAGCGGGGTACCTGTAAAATTATCAAATCTCTATAAAAAGTTAAACCGGCGGTGGCTGCGTTTGCAGTTGAGAAAAAGATTAGAACAGCATCTTAATTTTTGAGGTTTGGCAGTGGTGTATGTGTTGATTCTTCAGGAATACATGTGGACTTGACGGGAGTTTGCAATAAAAAATAGTATGTGTAAGTTCCAATAAGTAAATATGCATGAATGAAAATTTTGTTATATCTGAAACCATTTTTCCAAAAAATGCGTATAAAAATGTGTAATATGATGGAAAAGCGAGGGGTTGACATCATGTCTAGCAATGATTTAGGAGTGATTATTTTCTTGGGGATTATGGGGTTAACTTCCCTATTCTTAGCATTAAAGTACAATAAAAGTTTTCATTCAAAGTTTGTTGAACAAAATTTTGGTTCAGGTGACCAAACCGGAGGCCTTTTTCTTCTAAATGCACTAAGACTTCTCTTACCATATTGGGTTTATAGAATCATTTTAACTTTAATAGGAATCTGTTTATTATTTGGAGATTTTATACTTGTTATGAAGTTGAAAAGTTAAATCAATTTTATATAGTTGAGGATTTTATTAATCTATCTCCTAATTTTTCTATGCTGTTTAACAAAAAGAGAGGATAAATTTCATGCTGGGATTATTACTATACCTATTGCTATGGTTTGTAGTGATGAATATGATGTAGCAGTGTTAAAAATTCCTGAAAAAGATGGTAGTTGAGCCATTTATACAGCTTCCAAAAGAATGGAAGGTTATGGGGGGAGATGAGATTGTAACTTTTCGTTTACCTCCTCGGAGTCATAGCAATCCCTTTTTTACCAAATCTATTTTCCAGGATAGTAAGTCAAATCAATAACAATATATCAAATAAGAAGTTTAGAGGGATTAGCATTTAATATGGAAACAAAAAGTTCAGAAGAGGAATTAACAAGGAAGATAGTTGTAAAGCTAGAGATCAAAGAAGGAAAAGACATTGAGATGAGTTTCTTATATGGAGATATGAAAAACCTAGGGTTGTAATAGGAAACAAAATGACAGTTGAGTTTCCTTGGATGCGGAGGAGCCGAGGTTATAGGCTTAAAAAGGAACAAGGTCATTATAGGGTGTACAAGTACCAGATTATTCAAGCGGGTGGATTGACCTTGTTCCATTAAGATTTATTTCCACTATTGAAGTGCTTGATACAAAAAATAAAAAAAGCCAGGACTTCTTTCGGCATATGCAATGGCCTTCTAACTACATGATAACAACAAGGGGGGAGTGGGGAAACGATTTTCTCAATTGTCGTTTTTACGCGATACGAACGGAGAAAAAACAAACGAAGCAATCGAGACAGCGTTTGAAAAATATCGCATGTATATGCTGACGATTCCGGGCGAATTCCTGTCACGCGTGGCACAAACGTACTCTCTCGTGCTGCCAAGCGACACGAATGCTTTTTATTCATCTACAGAAAACGCGGCAATCAAAAAAGCAGACTTCGAACGAGAACGTGATGAGCACATGGAGAGAATATGCAGTGAGGTCAATAAACTCAATGCAATCGAGAGGGGAATAAATCATTAAACGATACACGTCCTTAGAAGCATTTCTTCATTAGATAAGCGATATATCGGTTAAAATACATTCATAGATAAATGTTGGTCATGATTTCTTTAATAGTCTTAGTATTATTTCACGATCGCCTTCTGGGTTTATGGATTCTGAATGTTTATTGTTCTATAAAATGGGGATGCATCCCCATTTTATAGGTTAAATTTATGAACCACTTCTCGCAATTCTTCTGCCATCGTTGCAAGCATTTTTGCTGAAGAAGTAATTTCCTCCATCGAGGCCAGCTGCTCTTCTGTAGAAGCAGCAACTTCTTCAGATGTAGCTGCATTTTCTCTTGCAATCGCCGTAAGCTCATGCGCTGTCGATGTTACTTCTTGTACTCCTGCAGAAATTTGTTGAGCGGTTGCAGAAATTTCTTCTATTTGTGGCGCAATATCTTTCATATTTTGAACGATTTGTGCAAACTTCTCAGCTGTTTCTTTTGATGTTTCAAGACCACTTTCTACGTTTTTCGAAACTTCCGACATAGATTTTACAGAGTTTTCTGTGTCATATTGGATTTTTGTAATTAAGTCGGCTATTTGTTTTGCTGATGTTTGCGATTGTTCAGCAAGTTTTCGTACTTCATCAGCTACGACTGCAAAGCCTTTTCCGTGTTCTCCCGCTCTTGCTGCTTCAATTGCTGCATTTAAAGCAAGAAGGTTTGTTTGATCGGCAATTCCACTAATCACATCAAGAATTTTGCTAATCTCTTTTGAACGTTCATATAAAGACTTAACTATTTTGTCAGATTCGATAACCGCTGTGTAGATTGAATTCATTTGCTCAACTGTACGTACAACAGAATTTCCGCCATCTTCAGCTTGTTGAGTAGTTTGTTTTGCGAGCTCTGTAACCTGATTAGAACTATCGGCAACCCGGATAATTCCTTGTGCAATTTCTTCTAACGAAGTAACATTTCGCTCAATTTGATTCGTTTGCGTTTCAGCTCCGCTTGCCACTTGCTGAATCGCAGAAGAGACTTGTTCCGTTGCTGCTGTTGTCTGATCTGCGCTTGCTGTTAATTCCTCTGAAGATGCAGCTACTTGTTCCGCTGTATTTCTTACTTCACCAACGATATTTCGCAAGTTTGAAATCATTTCATTCATTGATTGAGTTAATTGACCAATCTCATCGTTTGATTTTGTTTCAAGCAGTTTTGCTGATAAATCTCCTTCTGCTACCATTTTCATACGTTCTACTACCTGGGAAAGCGGTTTTACAATCATGTTGGAAAGGACAATGGAAATCGCCAAGCTGAGAATAATAGAAATAATAGTGAGGGTTACTATAAAGGTATGTCCGTTTTCTGTTCCATTCGCAGTTAACTGATTAAGTTCTTTTAAACCTAAAATTGACACGATGGTAAACAATAAAATAACAACGAAAAATCCACTAATAATTTTTAATCGAAGGCTCTTCATCATTCATCCTCCACTCCTAGGTTTTCTTTCAGCTCTTTTAGCTGCTCTAAATAAATGAGTTCATCATTGCCTAACAATTTTTCTACATCTAATAGGATTAAAATTTGATTTTCTAATTTTGCTATTCCATATAAAAAATCGATTTTTTTGTTTTGGGTAATAGTAGGCGTAGGTTGAATTTGTTCTCCGGCGATATCCATTACTTCATTTGCGGCATCGACAATAAGCCCTACATCTATCTCCTTGATTGTTACTACTACTAATCTCGTTTGATCAGTATACGAATTCGATTCTATTGAAAGGCGTTGGCGTAAATCGATTACAGGAATCACATTTCCACGCAGATTCATAATCCCTTTGACATAGGGGGGAGTATGAGGAAGGACTGTGATACTTTGCAATCGCTCAATAGAACGAACTTGGTGAATATCAATTCCAAATTGTTCGTTATGTAGTTTGATAACGACACATTTTATGTTCTGCTCCATCATCACAACTCCTTTCTAAATTGTAATTACTTAAACTAAAAAACTGTCCTCTAACATCTAAAGAGGACAGTTGATTAGACAATGATAAGAGCCTTCTTAAAAAATCATAATGATTCTTCATAAGAAGGGCAACTGGCTGGCGTGTCTATTGAAAGTAGATTTAGCCCCTTTAGCTTTGCGTCCTACCCTTTCGAGTAGTTTGCCGATCAATATTAAATTGTTTGTATAAATTTGTAGAAATTTGTCTAATAATACTGCAATAAGATATTAGCAAAGTTTATAGTAAAAATGATATAGCTAAATAGAGCTATTTTTTGATATATATTGACAAAACAAATAGTATTGTTGGACTATTAAACAAAAATATTCAGGATATAAGCTGTGTTTCTTTAGCGTAAAAACGGATGAGATAAAGCCTCTTGGTGCCCAAGAGGCTTTTGCTGTGTGTGCTCTTTTTAATAACGTGGTTATGTAAAGAAACTAACGAGATCTGTATAAGATCTCGTTTTTGTTTTGAGATTCTTCACTTTTTACAGATGTCATACAGAAAATGAGGTCTGGTGCAAATATAATGACATCTTGAAAACAAGATCTCACTTCTAAGATTTTATTAATGTATTTTTTGCAAGAGAACTACAACTGTTTTCTGCTGAGGCGACTGCATTTCCAAAGGGCCTAATGGTTGCGCCACGAGGGGTACCTAGCTTACAAGAAGATGTAAGTCCTAGAAACATCCTAATGATACCAATTGTCATGCTAGAGAGATCACTTGTAAAGGCTGTATCCTCGTTGAAGGTTAATACGTACATATGACGGTGGGATACAATATATAAGACTGATAATGCAGTTGTTCTTTGCTGATTGTAATAATAGACCTAAATAGGTTTGATTCGGACTCATGAGAACAAGTGCTAGAGATAATCCTGCGGCCATAAGGATCGCAACAGACACTTCTGAATATGTTCGATAGGCATTACTCATATATTCAATGACAAGTGCACCAACAATGATGACAAGAATAGTGACCATATTTATTAAGCCAAGCGCACCTCCACTAGGGAAATGTGAGATAGTGTATCAGCCATTAAGGACTGCCGCCGGGAGTTATAACGGCAATGAATCCATCAGCCCAAAATGCTCGTTGCATGAACCCAAAGTGAAGCATCTCCATTGGGTGTTTTCCTTTCATGCGACAGGGAGCATTGCATTGGTTAGGAAGCGGTGCTTTTCTTGTTGAAGTAATAGGCAGTAAAGTCGAAGGAGGATAATCTTTAAAGAACGAGAAATGTTAATGGTAAAAAATAGTGATCGATGGTGGGATCAATGAAAATAAGAGATATTTTTAGTGATTTACCAACACTTGAAACAGAGAGACTTATCCTTCGTAAATTTACTTTAGATGATGTAGAGAATATGTTTGGTTATGCTTCTAAACCAGAAGTATCAAGATTTGTACCTTGGGAGGCGCATCGCTCCGTTGAAGACTCATATAATTTTATAAACTATATCCTAAAGCAATATGAAGTGGGAAAGTTAGCTCTTTGGGCAATAGCGTTAAAGGAGAATAATAAAGTAATTGGTACAATTGATTTTGTTGATTGGTCTCCAAGTCATTATCGTGCTGAGATTGGATTTATACTATCGAAGGATTATTGGGGAAAAGGTCTGAATGTTGAGGCTGGAAAAAAAGTAATTCAATTCGGTTTTAATAGAATGGAGCTAAACAAAATTGAAGCTCCTTGTATGGTTGAAAATGCTCGTTCTCAAAGGGTTTTACAAAAGTTAGGGATGAAGTTGGAAGGAATATTACGGGAAAAATATTTTATAAAAGGAAAGTTTCGTGATATGGCTGTTTATTCAATTCTCAAAAATGAGTATAAAAATAAATGAATGCATATCTTCGTCGGGATCGCGATGTCCCATTTGACAGCCAGCCGAGCCGGGCGAGATTCGTGGATGGTGAAGGTGAAACAGAAAATCTCAGGGATGTTTTGCCAAGAAAATGTATGTCTTCTGTCGGATCGGAAGCATCATCTCGATGTTGCGAAACAGGAAAAAAGGATATTAGAAAATCGCTCAGCAAATGATGACTATTCTTAACAGGGGGTTTTTGTATTGAAAACGCCCTGTTTTTGTTGCATTTTTGTAGGCTGGCTTGGCAGTAATGGGATGAGTAGCTATCTTTCAGAATCTGCTTTGTTAAAATTTAATGTTGATTTATTAGTAAATATAGGTATAATTGGCTTGAAATGAAACTTTTTAGCATTTAAATTGTAAAACTGGGATTAAAGGGAGGTGTTTTTGATGAGAAGGTTTATTTTATTTGCGATTAGTTCTATACTTCTATTTTCAATGTTCCAAGTTTTATCAGGATGGATTTTAACATTAATGTATACCCCTAATATGTCAGATGCTTGGAGTAAAAATGCTGGTTTACCGCAAGAAGTTGTGTTCGGTGGAAGTGATTTTATGCCTACGCTTTTAGTCGCTATTATTTCCGCTACAATAGCATTTTTTATGTCAAAAAGGGGTGTCTTCTTCAATTACTGGTGTAACCGATGAGAGAAATTAGTTCTTGCGGTCTTTTGGTGAATGATCTCATAAGATTTCCATAGAAACTTTTATTATTTTAAATAATAAAGACTGTAAAGAACCTGTTTTTCTAACTAGGCTGTACATCATTCGTTTCATTGTTTTCAACTGGTTAATTTGTCCTTTTAGTACATCATTGCTGTGCAGAAGAAGAAAAGCATGTTTGATAGCCTGCAAATTATTATGCAAGCGTAAATGGCTGTTTTGCATCAGAAAAGATGATGACGCTGTAAAAAAATTGTAGTCTTCTTGACGAACTGTTTGCGATAATCTTGAACTATTTCATAGATTGGTCGAACGTTTTAGACATCGCTTCAGATCGATGGTCTCTTTCTCGGAAGTTGATGACGCGGGAGTGCATATCCAATAAACGAGTAGTTTCCGTGAAACCCAGTACGCCAAAATAGGCACATGGTTTCGTTTTCGATTTCTTCGAATAATTTGCGCTGCCTGCCGTTTGCACAGTATCTATATAGTCTTCTTTGCTGATGAGAAAAACAATGTCATTGCTCGGCCTAATCCATGATTCGTTGAAGAAATGATTGAATCGGTGTTTTTTTCAGCGTTGACCAATCGATGGTGTAGTCGTTAGTACGAACGAACCAATAAGAAGGATTGTGAATTTGAGTGTATGAGGAAATTAATGAAATAAATGGAATTAGAAGGCTAAGTGACGATTGCTAACAATTGATGTTGCTTAGTCACTTTTTTGTTTTTAAAAGGAAATTGATAGGATAAATGGAGTGAATAATTCATATATTATCTAGTCATAAAGAACGAGAAAAAGGAAAGAGTGGGTAATTTTCTTTTCAAATGTTCGTAAAACGTGCTATTATGACTAATGGTCATATATTCCTAATATTCAGAAGTATGGTTGTAAAAATAAAAAATGGGGTGAGTTGAGTACAATTGAGCGCGAGGGAATTGTTACAGAATGTTCAGGAAGCGTATGCATCTTTGATCGGGTTGCCACTCATCATGATAGATTCTGCTTATACGTCGTTGACGTCGGTGTCTAATGCAGATGAATTTAGTGAATTAATCATGTTTTCGGAGAGTAAAGATTTGCAGAAGATGCTAGCAGAACAATGGGAAGATTATTTGCAATTAACAAGCCCAACGGTAATCGATTTAGTGTTTCCAGGGGCCAAAGGGATTATTACTCCTGTCATTGTTGAAGAACAGGTCTATTGTTTTATTTTGGCTGGTCCTTTTATCATAACTGGGAGCCATCTTGAAACGAGAAGAGGAGCCGGAGATAAAGAACGCTGGAACCGTTCCATTATGTCAGCTAGTAAATGCTCTTTATTAGATATACAAGCTAGAGTGAGAGTTCTAGAGAAAATGTCTCATGTTTGTGCCCGCCTTGTTGAAGGGGAAAAACGAAATAAGCGTTATCTTCACTGCTTACGTTCTCTACATGAAGCTGTGGGGTATTATGAGAAGCAGCAAACGTTACATATAACGTCATATCTCCGTATTTTTTGTCAATTTCATCCGTACATTCATTTTGCAGCCTATGCCAAAAGAATCGATGAAAAACGTTTTGTTATTGAAGACATTACTACAGAACAAAGTGACAAAAAATGGTTGGGGACTATATATACAACTGATCATCCGATTATGAAATATCTTGTAGAACGACGTGAGCCTCTTTATTTAGAAAATGTATCGGCGAAGTTTGAATTTGCGGATTGGATGAATAAAGAGAATGAGTTAAAAACGTTATTTATCTATCCACTTACACAAAATGATTCCATTTCTGGGGCAATTTTTGTTGGAAGTAAAGCGAAAGCCCGGTTTGGTCAAGAAATCAAAGAGTCGGGGCATTTACTTGCGAAATTATTTGAGATGTTTTTATCCTATCAATATAATCAATGTAATCGGAACGAAAAACGTTATTTATCTGCCCTTGAGTCGTTAAACGACATGTGCAAGGTTATGAACATGATGAACAATGTGGATGAAATTTTACATATGGCTGCGCATTTAGCTCTTGAATTTGCTCAAAGCGATTTTTCAGCCATTTTTCTCAATCATCCTAATGAGCGAAAGGTAATTACCGATACAGCTAATTCTTCCTATCGACAGTTTCATCACTACTATGATACGGTTTGGTCTCGTTATTTTCAGCAACAACAAGATTTTTCTTCTGCCTCACCGAATGTTTATAAAACGGGATTTGGTATAATGATGGAATTTCCATTTTACATTCATAAACATATTCAAGGGGTATTGGCTGTACATGTTATACAGACGAAACCATTAAAAGAAATAGAGGCGTATCTTTCGCTGTTAACAACGATGCTCACCTTCATTTTACAACGAGTAATGCAGCCAGAGGAACGGGGGCTATCGATTCAAAAGTCGTTTTTCTCAGAACTGTTAACTTCAAGGGAGATGGATGTATTAAAATATATTGTACAAGGTTATAGCAACCGTGAGATTGCTGAGAAACTGTATATTAGTGTGCACACCGTTAAAAACCATATTACAAATATTTTCCAAAAATTAGGAGTTACTGATCGCTCGCAAGTCATTGCAATGGTTTATCAACTGAATTATGGGGAATATGAATGGAAATAAATATAACGCAGGAGAGGAGGATAGGAATATAGGAAAGAGAAAGTAAGGATTCCGATTATAATTAAGGTAGTAGCTAGTCGGGGAAGGAATGATTGAAAGATGAGGGCATACCGGATCGAGTGGAGTGCTATAATTGAAGATCGAACCGTGTTAGATGGAAGAAGTCTGGTATATGCCGATTCGCCAGAACAGGCTATCGATCAGCTAATCGTACAAAAGACAAAAGAATATCGCTTGAAATCGGAGTGGCTGCGCATTCAAACAGTTATGGAACTCCCCTATTTGCAGACAGATGAAATAAAAAGCGGAGGTGCTGAGAGCAGCTCTTGAAGCATTAAGAGCCAAGCATAAAGCAGCCTCCGCAAATGGGGAGACTGCTTTTTCATCCTTATTGATTGTCGCGTGCTTTGTTTTGACGAATTCCTGCAGCTGCTGCGCGAGCTTCTGCTTCTAAATCTTCATGATCCGCCAACTCACGAGAATATTCGACATCTAGACCATCTGATTTCAATTGTTTCGGAACTTGTGGAAGAGATGATTTGTTTTTATCACGAGATTTTTGTCCTCGAGATCGGCCCATAACCAATGCCCCCTAAACACGGTAGTGTGAATCATTCCGATTCATCATTTAGGATGGCTTGAAAACATAAAAGTATACATGGCATGTTTGTTTAATGACGTGCTTTTTTTGCGGTATAGCCGCCTGCTTGGTCCGCTAACTTAAAATCACGAGCGTATGTGATCTCTTGTGCACTGGTTAGGGTGCTTTTTGTTTTGTCGCGTTTTCGTTTGTCTGCCATGAGCGTACTCCCTCACTTTATGAAAAATTGGTTTGTTTATATAATTAACCATTTATTATCATTTTATGCACCAATTCTGTTTATGAAAAATAAAAAGAAAAGGGAGCACTCAATGCTTATGATTGAGAGTCCCTTATCTTTATGCTTCTTTCCATTTCTGTTCTTCTTCAATGGTAGAAGGGCATCGCATCATATAAAGTGTATAGTTATCTTTGGAAATCTCATATAAGTTGTAAATGTCTTCACCTTGATTTATTTGCTCTAATAAGCTTTTTCTTGTTTCATTGGCCAATGTCACATAAGGCAATTTTTCCGCCGCTTTTATCGAGCGAACATTGACTTTACGAATGCGCAAAAAAATGGTTTGAATGGATCGTTCATAAAATAGCTCGTTGAAGAAGGCGTCTTTTGCGCGTTGGTTATATCCTTTTCCGTGATATGGCTTTCCGAGCCACGTGCCTAAAAAACCAGCCCCGTCTTGTATATCAAATAAGCTAATCGTACCGATCGGATTGCCCCACTCGTCTAAAATGGTTCGTGAAATCAGCTCTCCGCGTTCTTCCGCTTCAATTGTTTTTTTGGTCATAAATAAAAACTCTTCATAAGAACGGGCTTTTTGGCGCACGAAAGGGAAGACCTCTGGGTGCACCATCAGTTCGTAGAGCGCATGACAATCTTGAAGCTCACGTTTTTTCAACATGTTCTTTCCCTCCTATCACGAGGGCAGTTCGCACGTGGGGAAACCACCCTCGAAATTTTTTAATATATTTCAATCAAAAAATTTCGGGGTGGGAATCGAACCCACTAGAACCAGCATCATCTTGCTGGTGGCGCACCATTTGCCTTCCCTTTTATGACTGTCTATATCCAGTTGTGAACGAATAAATTCCGTATGGTATAAAGATCTTCTTCATCATACACGATTATTTGAAAAAAAGAAATAGGTTTTTTGTTAATTTTTTTTGTATATTATTTCTCCATTTACCATTGTTAAAATTGGTTTTGCAAGATAATGGAATGGATGGAAATTCCATAAGACGATGTCTGCATCTTTTCCGACCTCTAGGCTGCCAATGCGGTCGTCCACTCCTAAATTGCGAGCGGGGAGAATTGTAATTCCTTCCAGCGCTTTTTGCTCATCTAAGCCTTCGCGAACAGCAATGGAAGCGCAAATGTTTAAATATTGAATCGGGGTATACGGATGATCGGTTGTAATCGATACTTCAACTCCTGCCTCAGAGAGAATGCGATATGTCGTCCAGCTTTTATTGGTAAGTTCAACTTTCGAGCGTCTTGTTAACGTTGGGCCGACAGAGACTTTTAATGGTTTTCCTTTTAACTCATCAGCGACAAAATGGCCTTCCGTACAATGCTCAATCCGTAAATCTAAATTGAATTCTTCCGCGAATCGCACCGCTGAGATAATATCATCAGCGCGATGAGCGTGAATGCGGACCGGAATTTCCCGTTTTAACGCTTGAATAATAGGGGCTACGCGCAATTCTTCGGGATGGTCACAATATTTGGCTTTATAAAAAGCTTCGCGTAACATACCCATAATTCCCATGCGTGTAATCGATTCTTTATTGCCATTGCTATGAATGCGCTTTGGATTTTCACCGAGTGCGATTTTCAATCCGGCTGTTTCTTTAATCATCATTTTGGCGATGTTTTTCCCATACGTTTTAATGACTGATGTCGTACCGCCAATTACATTGGCGCTCCCCGGCATAATATGAACGGTCGTAATCCCATGAGCAATGGCATCACGAAAACCTGGATCAAATGGATAGACGCTATCTATTGCTCGAATATGCGGAGTCATTGTCTCAACCGTTTCATTGGCGTCATTTCCTGCCCAGCCAGTTCCTTCATCATATAAACCTAGGTGTGTATGAACATCGATAAAGCCGGGAAATAAGTACATTTTGTTGCAATCAATAATTTCGGTTTCTGAATCGGCGGGGAGCCTGTATCCTATTTGCTTGATTTTCCTATTTTCTACAAGTAAATCAGCTTGTTTCATCGGTTTTGAGGTAATCGGATAAATAGTTGCTTGCTTAAATAATATTTTTTTCATGGTTAACTCCCTTGCTATACAATTAAAATCGTGTTGTTATTGTAGTATGTCCCGGAGAGCCTCTTCAAGAACAGGAAAAGAAAAAGTAAAGCCAGCTTCATTGAGTTTTTTTGGCAATACTTGTTGCCCTTCAAGAATAAGCATGCTCATTTCTCCAAGTAAGGCCTGAAGAATAGGGTGCGGTATAGGAAGCCAATGTGGGCGATGAAGCATTCGTGCGATCATTTTTCCGAATTGTTCCATTCGTACTGGGGAAGGAGAGGTTATGTTCACCGGGCCAAAAAGATCACTGTTATTTAAAATATATTCAAGAGCGCGCACAACGTCAGTAATATGGATCCAAGATAGCCACTGTTTTCCTGAACCAATGGTGCCGCCCACCCACCATCGATAAGGGGTGACGATCCGTGGCAAAGCACCTCCATTTTTACCAAGAATGATCCCGAATCGGGCGAAAGCGGTACGAATGCCGAAAGACTCTGCTATTTTCGCTTCCTCTTCCCATTTTTTCACCGTTTGGGCCAGAAAATCATCGCCGATATGAAGGCTTTCTTCGATAAATGTATCGTGTAATGATGTTCCGTAAATACCGATGGCACTGGCGTTGATGAACACACTCGGCGGGCTGGGTAAGCGGGTCAAGAGATCAATGATACTTCTTGTTGCCGATATTCGGCTGTTTATAATGCGTTCTTTTCGCTTTTTTGTCCATCTTCCGCTATTAATTGGTTCGCCAGCTAGATTAATGATGGCGTCAAGAATAGGAAGTTTCGTTTCTGGGCGGTCTTTTGGCGTGAGCCATTCGATATAGTGAATGTTTCGTGTTGTGGACGAACGGACTGTTCTTGTTAATATGTAAAGGTCGTGACCTTTGTTTTGGAGATAATGTGTCAATGCTTTGCCTACAAATCCTGTTCCTCCGGCAATTGCGATGTTCATGGACAACCCTCGCTTTTTAATCTCTTTTTTACATGTTTCGCTTTGTCTATACGTTATTCCTTTTTTTATATGTTACGATAAATAATGAGGTGTAATCGAAATGGCTATCATTACAAAAATCGCTGTTCAAAAAAAGAATCAAGAGCGTTTTATGGTTTACATTGAGAAGGAAAACGGAGAAGAGGTCGCGCTTAGTGTCGATCAAGATGTGCTTATTCAGTTTCGATTAAAAAAGGGAATGGAAATTGATGAATTAGATTTACAAGAAATCGTATATGCCGATGAGGTACAAAAAGCGTACCATACCGCCTTGTATTTTCTTTCATATCGAATGCGTTCGGAAAAAGAAATTATCGATTATTTAAAGAAAAAGGGCGTTGCTGAAGCAGTTATTCGCGATGTATTACATAAGCTGCGAGAAAACCGCTATGTCAACGATCGTGAATTTGCTTACGCCTATGTTCGTACACAAAAACAAACAACGACGAAAGGTCCCGTAGTGATTCGCAACGAGCTTGAAAAATTCGGCATTGCGGAAGAATGGGTTGAAGAAAGCCTTCAATTATTCACATTTGAAGAACAGCTTGAGGTGGCGCGAAAGCTATACGAAAAAGCAAAAAAGCAGCAGAAAAAGCTGTCTTCACAGCAATGGAAGCAGCATGTTAGACAACTCCTGCATCGCAAAGGATTTTCACAAAATGTGATTGATCATATCATCGTGGCGTGCATTGAACGCCAAGACGATGAACAGGAGTGGGAAGCGCTTGAATATCATGGGAGAAAAGCGCATCGCCGTTACGAAAAGTACGACGGGTATGTATACGAACAAAAGATGAAACAAGCGCTTTATCGAAAAGGCTTCCCTCTTGACATGATTGAACGGTTTTTACAACTGTTAAAGGAGGAACAATCGTAATTAGGAAAGGATGATTTCGGGTTGCCCGTTTTCCAAGGCTATGATTTGTTTGGCGACTTCTTGCGCAGAACGAAGGCGGGAGCGGTCTTTGATATGGTCCGTTCCTTGCCAAAACGGAGTATCCATTCCGCCCATATATACCGCTGTGACAGAGATATTTGTTTGTTCGAGCTCTTTCACAAGGCTTTCGCTGAATCCGCGAATCGCAAATTTTGTTGCGACATAGACCGATTCGTTTATTTTTCCTCGTAAACCGGCTGTAGAAATAATGTTGATGACTTTTGCTTTTGGAAGCGTTTGAAAATACGGTAAAAATGCTTTTGTCATATAAATAGTGCCGTTTACGTTTGTTTGAATCATCTCATTGATTTGTTCATGAGTGAGTGATGAAAACGGTCCAAAATAACCGATTCCTGCGTTATTGACTAAGCATGTGACATGATGATCTTGAATGATGGAGTTGACTGTTCGATAGACTTCTTCGTAACAACGAATATCAAGCGGATACGCGAATGCTTCACCGCCCAAGCTTTCAATCTCTTGTTTCACCTCAATAAGCGGCTGTATTCGTCTTGCGGTTAGAATGATGCTGTATCCGTTTTGCGCATATTGTAGCGCTAATTCTTTGCCTAAGCCCGTACCGGCTCCTGTGATAACAATAGATTCCATATTCACATCTCCATTTCGTTATGTTGTCTTTTTTATCATATAATAAAAACAAGGGGGAATACAGGGTGAAACAGTGGCATGAACAAAAACGCTATAGTGAAATGACAGAGCAAGAATTAAAACAAGAAATTGCAATATTAACGGAAAAGGCACGCAAAGCGGAACAAATGGGCATGGTGAACGAGTATGCGGTGTATGAACGAAAAATTGCGATGGCGAAGGCATATTTGTTAAATCCTGACGATTTCAAACTAGGCGATATATACGAAATTGACGGCGATCCCGGTTCATTTTTTAAAATTCGCTATTTAAACGGTGTATTTGCATGGGGATATCGGTTAAACGGGGAAGGGAAAGAAGAGGCACTGCCGATTTCACTTTTGCTTAAGCCGTAAGGAAACCAGAGAACGGAAATCGTCTCTGGTTTCAAAACGTTACGATTGTTTACGGGTTTGACGCTCAAGAATAATTAAATCGAGCGTTTGCTGTGTTTCCCCATTCACTTGCGAATGGGAATGTTTTGGATTTGCCCATGGTTGCTGAAAAGGATTAGAGTATAGATTATCGTAAAATTTTTTACGAAAATGGTGACCCATAACGTGACACCTCTCAATCGAGATAAGTTTGAGCGTTAAAATTGATCGGCCCGCTTACCGGAAGCATGCATTCGCTCTTGTGGATGGGTATTGATCGTGCCGTTTGCTCGTTTCGAAGCATATTCTGCTTTGGCGCGCGGCTCGCCTTCTAACTTATTATTGTTTTGGTTGGGAAAGCTGTGTTCTTTATTCCGCATCGTTGCATTCCCTCCTTCGCATTCACTCGTGTTGATGACCAACACGTATTTTTATTATGGAACGTTTCTTTCGTCTTATGTGTTCAAATATTGGTACGTGAGGTGAAAAACAATGACAACCATGAACGATTACTTTGAACGGTTAACGAACTATTTATTGGAAAAAAATGATTCGCTTGCTTATGCACAAGCACGGACGTGGGTCGAATTGTTATGGGAAGATTTTGAAACGACCTATGCTCGCGCTGGATATTCATATAAAGGAAAAGAACTAACAGAAAGAGTGGTGCGTCAATGGATCGACCAATATGGCGCACGATTACATGAGTTTCAAACGACGAATCCGAAATACAAACATTTGCTTAACCAAGACGATTATTTGAAACATTAAAAGAGCGGCTGGTCAATGCCAATCGCTCCTTCGTTTGTGATATGGGGTTACGTGTCGTGTATGGAAGAACAAGTTAGTTTGGAATCAGCTCGAGTTTTTTGCGCAACTTTCCTTCGCTAAAAATCCATCCTGTATATGAGCTGACAATATTGAGATCGCGGTCTAACTGAACAACAGCAATAAACGGATAGTAGCCTTTACTTCGATAACGTAAATCGGTAAATCGCACTTCGTAATGGTCGCTATATTCATGTACTTCCCAGCGGTAGACAGGTGAGAACGATAAAAAGGCCGATAAATTTTCGTCTTTTTTTGCTGCTTCAATGACTGGATTGTTCGGAATTGGACATTTTTCAAATTTATCTAATAGATGAATACGACCGTTTTTCGCACGCCCGACATAAAAATAATCTTTTGCTGTAATTGCTAAATGCCATTCACGAAAGCGAAATGTTGGTACTGTAATGATATGTTCGACTTCAGGGATTTTTTTGTGAATGGCTTGCTTAATATATGCTTGTTGACGAAATCGAACAACATAATATCCTGCGAGCACGATGTAAATCGTTAAAAATGTATAGCCGGGATGAGCGCCAAGAAACATGGTTCCGATTCCAACGAGATGAAGGGAAAAAATAATCGGATCAAACGTATTAATCATGCCAAAGGCGATCCACTTTTTTGTAAATGGACGTAACGCTTGCGTACCGTAAGCATTAAAAAGATCGACGAACACGTGAAAGGCAACGGCGATGAATGTCCATAGCCATAGCCGAAACATGCTGACTTCTGGATAAAAATAAAAAATGATTCCGGTAATCAAAAGAGACCATAACCATACAGCAGGAATGGAGTGAGTAATTCCACGATGGTTTTGAATATATGTTGCGTTGTTTTTTAGTTTTAGGATCGTATCTAAATCAGGTGCTTGTGAACCAGCTAAAGTGCCGATTAAGATCGCCTGCGCTAACATGGGATCGTGAGCGATAACAGGGTCTAATGTGGCGATACTGCCTAATGCGACTCCCATGACGATATGTGTTCCTGTATCCAATGACAAAAGACCTCCTTGTAATGGTTCTAGTTCATAGTATATCCATGTCTTTTTTCAACGATTGGACAATTGTAATGAAATCGTGGAATTTTTTATGGAATAGTACGTACGTAGGTGGTGAAAGGCTATCTCTTATGTATAAGGATATTTTCACTATTTGGTAGATGATTTGTTTTATCATGTATATCAAAGTGCAAAAAAGTAAAAGCCTCTCTAATGATGGCAGTGATAGTTGATACCATTGTATCGTCAGTCTACCATAGAGCGTATTGATTGACCAGGATCTGCGTGTGAACGATGTGGGAGAAGTTTTCGTGGAAGCTTTTTATGTTATAGACACCTTTCTTGTAGGAGTCATCATCTCTCACAAGAAAGGTGTCTTTGATTTTATTGTTGGAGAGGCATGTGGTTCCTGATTGGATTTATGACATTAGCTCCATCTTACATTCGACTATATGAAGTTTATACATTTTTATTCCCATTTTGGTGTATGCTACTGTTAAGCAAACTTCAGGGATTACACTTCTTTTAGGCCTTTTCCTATTCCTTTAAGCAGTGAGATGATAAATCGAATAGCTCGATTCACGTCGGGGTCGCGTAAAATACTAAGAAGTTCGAACAAAGTGATTTTTTTGCCGTTCGTTTGCAACTGTTCATATGCTTCTGTTATTCCTAAAGCCGTACTTTGCAAAAATTTCGTTGTTATGCCGGGATCGATTTTTGTTAATACACCAGATAATTCCATGAGATTGTTAACGAGCGTTGTGACTGGTTTTCGATTTGCTTGTTCAATAAGGATTTTCGCAATGTCCTCTTTTGCTTTCAACATGGCATAAATAGCTTCTAGAATTCCGCTTTCATGCAATTCTTGGAGAATGTTGAGTATCTCGCTGACAGCAGGTTCTTTTTCCGATAGAAGAGCTTTAAGCTCCTCTATCGTCTTTTTCCGCTTTTCTTTTTCTGTCATTTCTTGTTTACGAATGGTTGTAATCGGTTTGGCCATGTCATTGCACCTCCTGTACATCGTCTGTCAAATGAACATAGCCTGGACGCTTCCATTTTCGCTGAACTTCAACGCCTTTTCGCGGATTTCGCTTTTTAAAGCGCGGATTAGTGCGAGGAAGCGGTGTTGGTCCATCTACTTCTAACACATGCATGCGAACTTTTGCTTGTTTATAGGCCGGTGTATTTGTACGGTGATCCGTAGCTGGGCCTGTTAATAAATTAATTGCGCTTTCGTTTGTCGTTGAGTGCATTGGAAGATAGAGTTCGTTGTCTTTTACGCGATCAGTGACTAATACCCGTACTCTAATGCTTCCAAACGGGGATTCCAAACGGACGAGAGAGCCGTCTTTGATCCCTCTTTCTTTGGCGAGTTTCGGTGATACTTCCACGAAGACATCTGGAAGCTTGGATTGAATACCGGAAGATTTATTCGTTAGATTTCCTTCATGGAAATGTTCAAGTAAGCGTCCATTGTTGATATGAAGATCATACTCATCTGGGAATTCAGCTGGTTTTACCCAATCAGCTAACGCGAATCGCGCTTTCCCATCTGGGAAGTTGAAACGTTCTTTATAGAGAAGCGGTGTATGGGAGCCATCGAAGCTTCCCCAGCACAAACTGTTCCATCCCTCCAAGTTCTCATAATGAGCTTGAGAATAGAGAGGAGCTAGTCTGGCAATTTCATCCATAATTTCTTTTGGACTTGCATAGTTCCAGTCCGCCCCCATTCGTTTAGCAATTTCTTGGATAATCCACCAATCTGGCTTCGAGTCTCCTAATGGCTCAAGGGCTTGATAAAAACGTTGGATACGACGTTCTGTGTTTGTGAATGTTCCTTCCTTCTCTAAACTTGGTGCTGCAGGTAAAACGACGTCAGCAAATTGGGCTGTTCTTGATAAGAAAATATCTTGTACGACTAAGAAATCTAATTGAGAAAGCAGTTTCTGAACATGGTTGGCATTTGAATCGACTAGTGCCATATCTTCCCCGATGATGTACATTCCTTTTAGTTTTCCTTGTTCAATGGCTTCAAGCATTTGGATGTTATCTAGACCTGGTTTGCCATCAATTTTTACACCGTATGCTTTTTCAAATTTTGCACGTGCAATGTCATCAGTGATATGCTGATATCCTGGGAGCCATGCCGGCAATGATCCCATATCGCAGGCGCCTTGTACATTATTATGTCCGCGAAGAGGGAATGCTCCTGCCCCCGGACGCCCGTAGTTTCCTGTGGCTAATAAAAGATTGGAAATTGCGGCGGATGTATCGCTGCCACCAGTATTTTGGGTTACTCCCATTCCCCAAAGTATGCATGTTCCATCTGCTTCATGGATCATCGTTGCAACGCGAATTAAATCTTCTTTAGCAATGCCTGTCATTTCTTCGGCATATTCTAACGTATATTTCTCCAATACTTGTTTAAATTCATCAAAGAAATGAACACGTTCACGGATGAATGCCTCATCATGCCAGCCTTGATCAATAATATATTTCGTCACGGCCATTAACCATACTTGGTCGGTACCTTGTTTTGGACTAATAAATAAGTCAGCTCGCTCAGCCATTTCATGTCTGCGAAGATCAGCGACAATTAATTTTTGACCATGTAGCTTATGAGCTCGTTTTACGCGAGTCGCCAAAACAGGGTGACCTTCACTCGGGTTTGCCCCGATAATGATGACAAGACCAGCGGATGCGATATCTTGAATTGTTCCTGAATCTCCGCCCATTCCTACTGTACGGAACAATCCATCCGTAGCGGGAGACTGACAATAGCGAGAACAGTTATCAACATTATTGGTTTCAAATACTTGACGAGCCAATTTTTGCATAAGGTAGTTTTCCTCATTGGTAATTTTTGAGGAAGAGATAAAACCAAGTGCGTCACCGCCGTACGTCTGTTTAATTTCACTCAATTTTCGTACGACAAGAGAGAGAGCTTCTTCCCATGTGGATTCTACAAATACATCACCTTGGCGAATTAACGGTTTGGTAATTCGTTCTTCACTATTTACAAAGTCCCAACCAAATTTCCCTTTTACGCAAGTAGAAATTGCATTGACTGGCGCTTCAGAAGTTGGTTGGATTTTTAAAATTTTACGACCTTTTGTCCATACTTCAAAAGAACAGCCGACTCCACAGAATGTACAGACCGTTTTTGTCTTTTTGATACGGGTTTCCCGCATCGCTGCTTCAATTTCAGAAATGGCGAAAATGCCGCTATAACCTGGTTCCACTTCTTTTACGAAATCAATCATTGGGTTTAACAGATCTTTGTCCAATCCTGTCATAAATCCGGCTTCGCCTAACATCGATTTTTCCATTAATGCATTACAAGGACATACAGTGACACATTGTCCACAGCTTACACAAGAGGATTCATTAATCGGTACCCCGTCATCCCAGATGACCCGTGGGCGTTCGGCTTCCCAATCGATTGATAACGTTTCGTTTACTTGTAAATTTTGGCATACTTCTACACATTGGCCGCAGGCGATGCATTGATTTGGATCATAACGATAAAAAGGATGGGACATATCTACTTCAGACGGGTCTACCTTTGGCCGATATGGGTATTTTTGATGCTCAATCCCCATTAGCTCGGCGGTGTTATGCAATTTACAGTTTCCGTTATTGTTATCACAGACCGTACAATAAAGTAAATGGTTTTCAAGAATTCGATCCATCGCTTCCTTTTGTGCTGCCTTTGCTCGCTCAGATGATGATTGAATATTCATGCCATCTAGAGCAACAGTGGCACAGGCGCGTACTAATTTTCCATCTGCCTCAACAATACATGTGTCGCATGTTTGGATGGGATCAACTTCAGGAACATAACAGATTTGCGGATGTGGAATATGGTTAGCGTTCATCGCTTGCAAAATGGTCGTCCCAGCTTTCACTTTGTAATCGGTTCCATTAATCGTAATCGTAATTAATTGATCATCCACCAAGAAAACCCCCTTTAGAAAATAAAAAACTCCACCATGAAACAATCTGGTCATAGTACATTCGACAGATTGATCATGGTGGAGTAGCTCTTTAGCATGAATATAACTAAATCGCCAATCCGCCAATTGGTAATGAGGTAGAAACATAACAAGTTTCCTTATTATGTTTCCACTATTGTCATGTCTATTATATTACTATACTCTTTGTAACACAACCTATGTGTTTGAAAGGAAAAAAGATTTCATCAAAGCTTGAATTGTATTTGTTTGTTCGCGAAGAATTGGATTCAGTTGAATAATGTTCATGTCGTCTATACTTTTGGCTACATTGAGGTAGATAAAATCAAAGGCTGTTTTGGTGTACTTAATGGCATCCTGAAATGTTTCGATTTGTTACGGATTGTCTGTGAGCATTCATTTGATTCCCTTTTTGTGACTTCTAGGATTATAATTTTACACAAAGGAAAGGGGGGGTTCTACATGTCAAAGAAAGAAGCGGCTTTCAATGATATCATCCGAAAGGTTCGCAAACAGCTGTTTGGAAAGGGGCCAGAACGAATTAAAACGCATTTTATTGAGAATATAGCCGTAACAATATTGCACGGAAATTTAACGCCAACGGAAAAATTTATTGCGCAATCACGAGAAGGAAAGGAAATGGTTCATACTGCTCGGACGAGCATGATTCAGGAAGTGTATGCAAGGAAGGTGCCGGATGGATTGGAAGATTTAGTAGGTTCGAAGCTACTTTACTTATTTTCAGATATTAACGTAGAAGAAGATATTGCTGTTTCTGTATTTATATTTGAAGATAAAATTGCAGAGCAATAGAAAAGCAGAAACAAACAGAGGAGCGAATCCAATTTTGACGTTTGGCTATCTTTCTCGAAAATATAAAATACAAAATCCGAAATAATGTGTCATTCCTTTGCTCATATCAACCATTCAAGTAAAATTTCATATTGTTAAATAATGCGTTTTCATGTTAGAATAAACATGAAAAGTTTGGCTTGGTAATAGAATGGGATTCTGTTATCAGTTAAGCTTTTCCCGATACACAACTGAAGCCGTTGGTTTTATCACAGCGTTCCTGTGTTGAAACTACCGCCACTTCTCTAAATATACCAAATAGTAGAACTATTTTGTATTTAGAGAATGTGGCGGTTTTGTTTTTTATATAAAAGGTTTTTATCTTCATGCTTTTAATTATTTTTAATAAAGATCCGAATATAATGGTGACAAATGTTTTTGAACGGAAAAAAGAGGTGATAGTATGGGCAAGTCAGTGACCCATTCGCAAAAAATTATCAAATATAAGGATAGTGTATTCCAAAAATTAGATGACGAAGTGGCTGTAGAATATCCACTTACTATCGTGGTGGATGGAGAAGAGTTTGCTACCATGGTGTGTACACCGACTCACCTTGATGAGATGGTTATTGGTTTTTTGGCATCCGAGGGGCTCATTCGTGTTTCTGATGAAATAAAGTCGCTAACGATTGATGAATCGCGTGGTTTTGCTTACGTAGAATTAGCAACGAAACGGTCGATTAGCAAAGATTTTTACTCTAAACGCTTTATTGGTTCTTGCTGCGGAAAAAGTAGACAATTTTATTTTTATAATGATATGAGGACAGCCAAAACTGTAACGAACCAGACTCGTGTTACGGTTGATCAATGCTTTCATTTAATGAAACGATTACAGGAAAGCTCGTCCGATTTTCAAGCGACTGGAGGCATTCACAATGCAGCCTTATGTACGCCGAGTGAACTCGTCGTGATGCGTTCTGATATTGGTAGACATAACACGCTAGATAAAATTTATGGATATTGTTTACAACATCGACTTTCGTTGGCAGACAAGGTAATAGCCTTTAGTGGCCGAGTTTCATCAGAAGTTTTATTGAAAGTATCTAAAATTGGAATTGGTATTATTTTATCTAAATCTGCGCCGACGACATTAGCTCTAGAATTAGCAAGGGATTTAGGAATTGCGGTCGTGGGGTTTATTCGCGATAGTACGCTAAATGTATATACTCATTCTGAAAAAATCATAGATGTCGATGGGGAATGTTTCCCTGAATAGTTTCAATACCATTCTTTGTTAGAAAAAGGAGGAAGGGGTTATTGGCATATCGTACACCATCTCAAATTGCTCAACTAACGATCGAGATAGGAACACGTAAAGCGAAGCAGCCTCTTTTGACCCAGTTAATTCTAGGATTTTTGGCTGGTGCGTTTATTGCATTAGGGTTTCTCTTGGATATTCGCGTTATCGGGAATGTCCCGAAAGACTGGGGAAGTTTTGCGAACTTTTTAGGTGCTGTTGTTTTCCCGTTAGGCCTGATCCTTGTCGTCATTGCCGGGGGAGAACTGTTAACGGGGAACATGATGTCGATGACTTTTGCTATGTTAGCGAAAAAAATTACGATTAGAGATGTCATCAAGGGATGGTTCTGGGTAACGATCGGTAATTTTGTTGGGGCCGTGTTTGTTGCTTATGTCTTTGGACATGTCGTTGGATTAACCTCTGAAGGCCCTTTTTTAGCGAAGACGCTAGCCATTGCTGATGCGAAGCTAAAAGATACATTTATCCAAGCTTTTTTCTCTGCAATCGGCTGTAACTGGCTAGTGGCGTTAGCTGTATGGCTTGCATACGGAGCAGAAGATATCGGTGGAAAGATTCTTGCGATTTGGTTTCCGATTATGGCGTTCGTAGCGATCGGATTCCAGCACGTCGTTGCGAATATGTTTGTAATCCCAGCTGCGATATTTGCTGGGCATGCTACTTGGACAGATTGGTTTCGCAATTTTGTTCCTGTCTTTTTAGGAAACGCCGTTGGTGGAGGGGGATTCGTTGCTCTGCTCTATTGGTTAGCTTATATGAAAGAATTGAGATATGAGACGATGATAAGAGTTCTAAAAAAAGAGGCGAAATGACAGTAAAGACATCTTTTCCTGTAATGGATGTTTGTCCTGTGGGATAAGATGTCTTTTTTGTATAGGCTTAGCCTCTTAGTTACAGCTTGTGATGGATGGTTTGCTTCATTTATGATAGTTGGTCTTTTCCTTTTATATTGACTATTTTCGATTATCCAAATTTGGAAGTTAAGTACCGTCAAGCACAGTTATGATGCTGGGACTAAGCTTAATAAAATAGGAATATTTTGGTTATAATTTTTAAATTAACTAGATTGCGTATACTTATTTTTCAATCTACATGGATAGGAGAAAGTGATATAATCAACATGTGTCGTTAGTTTACCATCTTGGAGGAAGCAACGTGAACGAAAAAGTAAAACGATTTGTTGAAGGGTTTTTAATTGACACATTTCAGCGTGATTTAATTAGCTGGTTTGAAAAAGAACAGCGCGATTTGCCTTGGCGAAAAGATACAGATCCTTATAAAATATGGGTTTCAGAAGTGATGTTACAACAGACAAGAGTCGAAACGGTTATTCCATACTTTCATCATTTTATGGAACAGTTTCCGACTTTAGAAGCGTTAGCGGATGCCGATGAGGAAAAAGTGCTAAAAGCGTGGGAAGGACTTGGGTATTATTCACGCATACGAAACTTGCATGCCGCTGTTAAAGAAGTGAAAGAACGATATGGCGGAAAAGTGCCGAATCGAGTCGAAGAGTTTTCTAAGCTAAAAGGTGTCGGGCCTTATACGACTGGAGCCGTATTAAGCATTGCATACGGCATTCCTGAACCGGCTGTCGATGGCAACGTCATGCGCGTGCTGTCGCGTATTTTTCTTGTATGGGACGATATTACGAAAGCGGGAACAAGAAAACTGTTTGAAGGGATTGTCAGAGAAATTATTGATGAAGAAAATCCTTCTTATTTTAACCAAGCGCTAATGGAACTTGGGGCATTAATTTGTATTCCGCGAAATCCAGCCTGTTTGCTTTGTCCGGTGCAAGCGCATTGCCGAGCGTTTCATGAAGGAGTGCAGGGGGAACTACCGGTCAAAACGAAAAAAACGAACGTCAGAGAAATGCCGATTGTGGCTGCGGTTGTCCAGAATGAGTGTGGCAAGGTGCTGATCCATAAGCGTGACAGTGAAGGGTTGCTTGCAAATTTATGGGAGTTTCCGAACTGTGAAGTAGTCCATTCACGAGAAAATCCGAAAACGCAACTGGAAATATTTTTGAAAGAGGAATACGGAGTAACGGTCCAGCTTGAGCAGCCGTTCGCGGCTTTAGAGCATGTGTTTTCGCATTTAATTTGGAATATTGTTGTCTACTATGGTAAAATCGTTAGCGACATTGTGGAAACAGAGCGTCTCAAACTTGTTGATGAGCATGAAATTAGTGAGTATGCATTTCCTGTTTCTCATCAACGCATTTGGCACGAGTACAAGGAGAAAGGAACAGGTGGATAGTCTCCACCTGTTTTTAGTCATACGATAGCTGTGTGCCTTGCGTATAGGTGGCTTCGTTTCGTTTCAAACCGCCGCGCGCTTCAATTTCTTCAATAATTTCGCGGTGAATCGTTTGTCCTTCTGCATTTAAATATGGAGCGATTTGTTGAAACGAATGATGAAAAAAAGCAAGTTCACTATCTTTCCATTCCGATTTTGAAATCATGGAAAGCTCTGTCATATCACGACCAACGTACATGGCTGTACCTCCTTTTTTCATAGTTTAAAAAACAGCCTATGTATTTATACATAAAAAAGTAAAGGGGAAAAATCGATGAGTGAAAAAGTAGCTGTTGTGACCGGAAGCAGTCGCGGAATCGGAAAAGCGATTGCTCTTCGCCTTGCTGAAGAAGGATATCATATTGTCGTGAACTATGCGAGAAGTAAGGAAGCGGCATTACAAACAGCACAAGAAATTGAAGCATTAGGGAGAAAAGCGCTTGTGGTGAAAGCGAACGTAGGAAAAGTGGAAAAGATTAAAGAAATGTTTGCGCAAGTGGATGAAGCGTTCGGCCGCGTAGATGTGCTCATTAACAACGCTGCTTCTGGTGTATTGCGTCCAGCGATGGAACTTGAAGAATCACATTGGGATTGGACGATGGATATTAACAGTAAGGCATTATTGTTTTGTGCTCAGGAAGCTGCGAAACGAATGGAAAAAGTCGGAGGCGGGAAAATTGTTAGCATTAGTTCACTTGGTTCCATTCGTTATTTAGAAAATTACACAGCAGTAGGTGTCTCAAAAGCGGCAGTGGAATCATTGACGCGCTATCTAGCTGTTGAATTAGCGTCGAAAAATATTTCCGTTAATGCCGTTTCTGGCGGTGCGGTTGATACAGATGCATTAAAACATTTTCCGAACCGCGAAGAGCTGCTAGCAGATGCAGTGGCAAAGACACCAGCGGGACGAATGGTAGAACCAAAAGATATTGTAAATACCGTCATGTTTTTACTGTCGGAGCAAGCCGATATGATTTGCGGTCAAACGATTATTGTTGATGGTGGAAGATCTTTACTTTTGTAATTTTTATGGATAGAAACGTCACCTTCTGGACACATTAAGTCACGTGGAGGTGATAACGATGGCAAAACAACCGAACAAAACAGCAGCAGGCACTAATGTTCAAGAAGTAAGACAACAAAATGCTCAATCTGCACAAGCTGGCGCAGCAGGTCAATACGGTACAGAATTTGCGTCAGAAACAAGTGCACAACAAGTAAAACAACAAAACGCTCAAGCGGAAGCTCGCAAAGCGCAAAATTCAAGCAAATAACAACATTAGACAGGCGCTCTTTTTTCGGGAAGGGCGCCTGTTTGCTTCTCGACAAAAGTTACCACAACTTTACATATATAGTCAAAGGAGATCCCTCTCTTTTTCCCGAATGTAATGAGTATAGGATGCGGAAAGGGGAGAGGAACGTGGAGCCTTTTGACCGTTTAGTAAGTGAACAGTTAAAAACGATGGATCAGCTATTGTTTTTACAATCGGAAATCGAGCGTTGCCAAGCGCTTGAAGAAGAGTTAATCGAACTGCAGAACGAAGCGAAATTGCAGTCGATTCAAGAAGAAATTCAACAAATGAAGCAACAGTTAAAGGAAATTCAAAGAGTGTTTGAAAAGCAGACGGAAGAGGTTATTCAATCATATCAAAGACAGTATCGCCGCGTTTGCGAGCCATCTCCACATCTTTGATGGCTCTTTTGTTTTCATTTCCAAACCGAACCGTTATAATAAAAAAAGAAGTGCCCAGATGAAAGTAGGGAGAAAAGATGGCAGGCTATCCTGTTGAAGGAGAAATCATTCAAATCCATAGTTATAAGCATAACGGTTTGATCCATCGGGTATGGGAAGAGACAATGGTGTTAAAAGGGACTCCCACTTATATTATCGCTGCAAATGACCGAACCATTGTGACGGAGGCAGATGGACGGACATGGGTTACAAGAGAACCAGCCATTTGCTTTTTTCATGCAAGGCATTGGTTTAATATTATTGGAATGATTCGTGAAGACGGAATATATTACTACTGTAATCTTAGTTCGCCGTTTGTGTGGGACGACGAAGCATTAAAATACATTGATTATGATTTAGATGTGAAAGTCTTCCCTGATATGACGTATGTTCTTCTTGATGAAGATGAATACGAACGGCATCGCCGCGAAATGAACTACCCAAACGTGATTGACCGCATTTTAAAAAACAACGTGCGAAAGCTCATAAGCTGGATTCATGAAAGAAAAGGTCCGTTTGCTCCGGATTTTATTGATATGTGGTATGAAAAATTTCTTTCTTACCGAAAGTAAATAGGCATGGAAGCAAAAAGCCTGTTCGTTGTTGCAAACAGGTTTTTCTGCTTTTAAGGGGGACTTGTCCGTGAACAATATTCGGCGCTATATGCAATTTGTTCGCCCTTATAAATGGCATATCATTGCTACAATGGTGATCGGGATTATTAAATTCGCTATTCCGCTTCTTATTCCGATGTTGCTTAAATATGTCGTGGATGATATTATTGGAAGCCAGCAGTTAAGCATGTCCGCAAAAACATCGCGACTTTGGTGGGCATTAATTGTCATGTTGTTCATTTTTGTTGTCATTCGTCCGATTGTGGAATATTACCGCCAGTATTTTGCACAATGGACCGGAAGTAAAGTGCTGTATGACATCCGCAATCGTTTATTTACACATATGCAAAAGTTAAGCTTTACATACTATGCCAATCATCGTACGGGAGAAGTCATTTCGCGCGTCATTAATGATGTAGAGCAGACAAAGGATTTTATTATTACAGGGCTTATGAATCTTTGGCTTGACATGGCGACAATTGTGATCGCTCTTTTCATTATGGTGCGGATGGACGTGAAATTGACGCTTATTTCGGTAAGCACTCTACCGATTTATGCTTTTTCCGTGAAATACTTTTTTGGTCGGTTACGAAGGTTAACAAGAACGCGTTCTCAGGCGTTAGCTGAATTGCAAGCGTATTTACATGAGCGCGTACAAGGAATGCCTGTTATCAAAAGCTTTGCGATTGAAGATGAGGAGCAGAAGCGATTTCATCAACAAAACAACAATTTTTTAACAAAAGCACTTATGCATACGAGCTGGAACGCTAAAGCGTTTGCAGTTGTGAATACGGTGACTGATATTGCCCCAATCATTGTTATTGGTTATGCCGGGTATGAAGTGTTGCTTGGGAATTTAACGATTGGTACGTTGGTCGCTTTCGTTGGGTACATTGACCGACTTTATACCCCATTGCGCCGTCTCGTCAATTCTTCCACAACGTTAACACAGTCGTTCGCTTCGATGGACCGGATGTTTGAGTTTTTAGACGAAACGTATGATATTACAGATTCCCCTGATGCTATCCGTTGTGAGAAAGTGAAAGGCAACGTGGTGTTTGAGCATGTGTCGTTTGCGTATGACAAGGATGAACCGCCAGTGCTCCGAGACATTTCGTTTTCGGTCAAAGCGGGGGAGACGATCGCTCTTGTCGGCATGAGCGGTGGGGGAAAGTCGACATTAGTCAGTTTAATTCCGCGATTTTATGATGTTACGAGCGGCCGGATTTTATTAGATGGAGTTGATATTCGCAATTTCAACGTCCGGAGTTTGCGGGATAAAATTGGCATAGTATTTCAAGACAGCTTTTTATTTAGCGATTCTGTAAAGGAAAATATTTTGTTTGGAAAACCGGGAGCTACGGATGAAGAAGTCATTGCAGCAGCGAAAGCGGCGAACGCTCATGACTTTATTATGAATTTGCCAAACGGTTACAACACGAAAGTAGGCGAGCGCGGGGTGAAATTATCCGGGGGACAGAAGCAGCGCATTGCAATTGCGCGCGTGTTTTTAAAAAATCCACCGTTACTCATTTTTGACGAGGCAACATCTGCTCTTGATTTAGAAAGTGAGCATTACATTCAAGAGGCAATGGAAAGACTGGCGAAAAATCGCACAACCTTTATCATTGCCCATCGCTTGTCGACCATCACCCATGCCGATCGCATTTTCCTCATTGAAGACGGAAAAATCGTTGAAAGCGGTACGCACGAGGAACTCATGAATCAAAAAGGACAGTATTATAATTTATTTACTATTCAACAATTGAATCATGAGCAATAAAAATAGAGGGAGCAAAAATACTTATATTATTAGGAAAAAGAAAGTATATATGGAAAAAGCGACTTTATCCATGATAAAGCCGCTTTTTTTCATATGTTTGTCATTTGTGGTTGGTTTATTCTGATAATTTGATTTTTTTTAAATATTATATATTGTATTATCCTACTATACATGGCATAATTTTAATTAAAATGACAGAATAATACTAAAATTCTTTTCTGGCATATGAAATAGGGGGGATACGATGAGTGGGGACCCGGTGTTAGAAGTAAAAGGATTAAAAACATCCTTTTTTACAGATGACGGGGAAATTCCGGCGGTCGATGATATTAGTTTTTACATAAACGAAGGAGAAATTTTAGGAGTCGTTGGAGAATCGGGATGCGGAAAAAGTGTCACCTCCTTATCGATTATGGGACTACTGCCGAAAGGAATCGGAAAGATTGTCAGCGGTGACATTTTATTCAAAGGAGAAAACATCGTTCACGTGACCGAAAAGCGAATGAAAGAAATTCGCGGTAACGAAATCGCGATGATTTTCCAAGAACCGATGACGTCGTTAAATCCGCTATTTACGATTGGCAACCAACTCGTCGAGGCGATCCGGATACATACCGATATGAACAAAAAACAGGCTCGCGTACGGGCGGTAGAAATGTTAAAGCTTGTCGGTCTTCCGCGTGCGGAGGAAATCATGGAGGAATATCCTCACCAACTGTCCGGTGGGATGAGACAAAGGGTAATGATCGCAATGGCGATGGTATGCAATCCTTCGCTATTGATTGCCGATGAGCCGACGACAGCGTTAGATGTTACTATTCAGGCACAAATTTTGGCATTAATGAAAGAATTAAATCGACAATTTGGCACAGCGATTATGATGATTACGCACGATTTAGGAGTTGTTGCCGAAGTATGTCAGCGCGTGATTGTCATGTATTCGGGAAACATTGTCGAAGAAGGGGATGTGCGTACAATTTTCAAACATCCGAAGCATCCATACACAGTGGGATTGATTCAGTCTGTACCTGATATTCGAGGGAAAAAAGAGCGTCTTTACTCGATTCCGGGAAGTGTGCCAAAGCCCGGTTCGATTCAGCAAGGTTGCCGTTTTGCTGCGCGATGTGAACACGCATTTGAGCGATGTTTTCGTGAAACTCCGTCGCTATACGAAACAGGGAAAAACGGGCATCGAGTTCGTTGCTTTTTGCAGCTGAGAGAGGAGGAACAAAACCGTGGGCGAACCGCTGTTACAAGTGAACGGACTTAAAAAATATTTTCCGATTACAGGGGGAGTGTTTAGTAAAGAAATTGGTGAAGTCAAAGCGGTCGATGATGTGTCCTTCACGGTATACAAAGGAGAAACGCTAGGAATTGTCGGTGAAAGCGGCTGCGGTAAATCGACGACGGGACGCATGATTCTCCGTTTGCTCGAGCCGACAGAAGGATCCATCATATTTGAAGGACAAGAGATCACCCGTTTATCGAAATCGGCATTACGAAAAATGCGGCGTGACATGCAAATGATTTTTCAAGATCCTTTTGCTTCGTTAAATCCGCGTCATACGGTAGAAAAAATTTTAGAAGAGCCGCTTATCGTACACGGTATTGGCTCTAAACAAGAGAGAAAAAAGCGCGTTCAAGAAATGCTAGAAGTGGTAGGGCTCGGCCGTTATCATGCGAAGCGGTATCCCCATCAGTTTAGCGGCGGACAACGTCAACGCATCGGCATCGCTCGGGCGTTAATGACCCATCCAAAGCTCATTATTGCTGATGAACCTGTGTCAGCGCTAGACGTGTCGATTCAAGCGCAAGTGCTGAATTTATTAGAAGATTTACAGAAAGAATTCGGATTAACGTACATCTTTATTGCGCATGATTTAGGAGTCGTTCGGCATATTAGTGACCGTGTCGGTGTAATGTATTTAGGCAGGCTTGTTGAATTGGCTGATAGCGATACGTTATACCAATCTCCTAAGCACCCATATACCAAGGCGCTGTTATCAGCAGTCCCTATTCCTGACCCAGAGCATCAGCAAGAAAGGCAGCTTTTAGCCGGAGATTTACCGAGTCCGGCCAATCCGCCAAAAGGATGTGCCTTCCATACGCGTTGTAGTGCTTGTATGGACATTTGCAAAACAACTCGCCCAGAGTTTAAAGAAGTAGAACAAGGGCATTACGTTGCTTGCCACCTTTATTAGGAAGTTGGCAAACAACGAATGATATAAATGACGTTAAAAAGGGGGAAATCATTGTGAGGAAAAAATCAATAGCGACATTGCTTGCATTTATGCTCGCATTGTCGATGGTGCTTGTCGGCTGTGGAAAATCGGAAAAGACAAGCAGTGGAAAAGGCGAATCGTCACAAAGTACATTAGTGTATGGTCGCGGCGGTGATTCTGTTGCGCTTGATCCCGCCACAGTAACCGATGGTGAATCGCTAAAAGTGACGAAAAATATTTTTGATACATTGCTAGACTATAACGAGAACGATACAACCGTGCAACCGGCTCTAGCAACAAAATGGACAATTTCTAAAGATGGTTTAACGTATACGTTTGAGCTTCGCAAAGGCGTCAAATTCCATGATGGCACAGATTTTAACGCCCAAGCGGTTGTGTTCAACTTTGAGCGCTGGGCCAACGGAAATGCTGATAAATTCCCTTATTACGGCTCGATGTTTGGCGGCTACAAAAACGATGCAAGCCATGTAATCAAAGAAGTAAAAGCAGTGGATGATTACACGGTGCAATTTGTCTTAAAGCGTCCGCAAGCTCCATTTTTGAAAAATATCGCGATGACGCCGTTTGCGATCGCTAGCCCAACAGCGGTGAAGAAATACGGTGACAAATTTGCGGAACATCCTGTCGGTACGGGTCCATTCGTTTTTAAAGAATGGAAACGCAATGAGCGCATCGTATTAGAGAAAAACAAAGACTACTGGTTAAAAGGCTACCCAAAATTAAATCAATTAATCTTCGTTTCTATTCCTGATAACTCTGCGCGCTTAAATGCGTTGCTAAAAGGCGAAATTGATTTAATGGAAGATTTGAATCCATCTGATTTGAAAAAGTTAGAAGGAAATAAAGATTTCCAAATTTTCAAGCGTCCATCCATGAACGTCGGTTACGTTGGTTTAACGGCAACAAGAGGACCGTTGAAAAACAAATTAGTTCGTCAAGCATTGAACTATGCAGTTGACAAAAAAGCGATCATTGATGCGTTTTACGCAGGACAAGCCGAGCCAGCGAAAAACCCAATGCCGCCAAGTATTCCTGGCTATAACGACGATATTAAAGATTATCCATTTGATTTAGAGAAAGCCAAACAACTTCTTGCTCAAGCAGGATATCCAAATGGATTTGAGATGGAGCTATGGGCAATGCCTGTTCCGCGTCCATATATGCCGGATGGACAAAAAGTAGCGGAAGCCCTTCAAGCGAATTTTGCAAAAATTGGTGTTAAAGCAAAAATCGTTACTTACGAATGGGCAACGTATTTAGATAAAGCGGCAAAAGGAGAAGCAGATGCGTTCTTGCTTGGGTGGACAGGAGATAACGGCGATGCTGATAACTTCTTGTATGCTTTATTAGACAAAGATAGCATTGGCAGCAACAACTTTACGTATTATTCAAATGATGAGCTTCACAATATTTTAGTCGAAGCGCAAACGATCAGCGATGAAAACAAACGGAATGAGCTTTACAAAAAAGCACAAGAAATTATTAAAGAAGATGCACCATGGATCCCGCTCGTACACTCAACACCATTGTTAGCAGGTAAAGCCAATATTAAAGGGTTTAACCCACATCCAACCGGTTCTGATAAATTTACAAAAGTAGAGTTGCAATAAATCTGTGTGGCGGGGAGGAGTGCATCCTCTCCCTTTTTCATAATAAATGGGAAACGAAACCGGTCTAGCGCACGCGTCTAACCGGTTTGCACCTTGACTCAGCATCGATGCAGTAATTGCTTAAATCATAACTGGACAAGTGATGCTTTAAGCAGCTCGGTGTCAAACCGGCTTCTTTTGAGGAAGGCGCTCCTGTGCGGGGAAGAGCATTTATCCATCGAGGGAGTCAAGATGGTGACATTTCTCTGCTTGTCTACAGGATATGGGATGCTTGCGTTGTTCTTCTGAATGGATAGCCAGTTGAAAAAGGAGTGAGAGCCGTGTTTTCTTACACATTACGAAGGGTATTCATGGTGATTCCTGTTCTCTTAGGAATGTCGCTGGTTGTCTTTTTTATGATTCGAGCGATTCCAGGCAATCCGGCTCAAGTGATTTTAGGACAAAAAGCGACAAAAGAGGCTGTAGAAGCGTTAACTCATAAATTAGGGCTCGACCAGCCGTGGTACATTCAATATATCAAATACTTAGGTGGTCTGTTAAAAGGAGATTTAGGGGAATCAATTCGTACAGGAACTGCTGTGTCGCAGGAAATTTGGCCGTATTTAGCGGCGACATTAGAGCTGTCTCTAGCGGCGATGGTGATTGCCGTTGTCATCGGAGTGAACGCTGGTATTATTAGCGCATGGTTTCAAAATTCATGGTTCGATTATATTGCGATGATATTGGCGCTGATTGGTGTATCCATGCCGATTTTTTGGCTCGGATTAATGGAACAATGGGCATTTGCGATTCAGTTGGATTGGCTGCCGACGTCAGGGCGGGAAGATGTAAGAAATCCGATTGAACCGATTACCCATCTTTATTTAGTGGATACACTGTTACAAGGAAATACGGAACAGTTTATGCAAGTATTGCAGCATTTAATTTTGCCAAGTGTGGCTTTGGCCACCATTCCGATGGCGATTATTGCCCGCATTACTCGTTCAAGCATGTTAGAAGTGATGAAGTCCGATTATATTCGTACAGCACGTGCTAAAGGATTAAGCATGTTTTGGGTGGTGTACAAGCATTCGTTAAAAAATGCGATTATTCCCGTATTGACTGTCATCGGTTTACAAACGGGGTTATTGCTGGGAGGAGCGATTTTAACGGAAACGATTTTTAGCTGGCCGGGAATTGGGCGATATATTTATGAAGCAATAGGGTACCGCGACTATCCAGTGATTCAGTCAGGAATTTTAATTGTAGCAACGATTTTTATCTTTATTAACTTAATTGTTGACCTTCTCTATGCTGCAATTGACCCACGCATTAAGTACAACTCATAAAGGAGGGAACGAGCATGGCTGAACTCGCTCGAAATCAAGTGCCGCTGTCAACGGTACAAAAACAAGAGGAGCCTGTGTCTTTATGGCAGGAAGGATGGCGCAGTTTTAAAAAGAACAAAATGGCACTTGTAGGTACGGGAATTGTCTCATTTTTCATTCTGCTTGCAGTATTGGCACCGCTTATTGCTCCTTATGGGATTAATGAGCAAAATTTGTCGCTTCGATTACAGCCACCGTCATCAGAGCATTTATTTGGTACCGATGATTTCGGACGGGATATTTTATCGCGTGTTATTTATGGAGCGAGAATTTCATTATGGGTTGGCTTTTTTTCCGTGTTAGGTTCGGTCGTTGCCGGCTCATTGCTTGGAATCATTGCCGGCTATTATGGTCGCTGGATCGATGGAGTGATTTCGCGAATATTTGATATTATGCTGGCGTTTCCAAGCATTTTGCTTGCGATCGGAATTGTTGCCGTGTTAGGCCCCTCTTTGCAAAATGCCCTCATTGCGATTGCGGTCATTAATATTCCGAATTTCGGCCGCCTCATTCGTTCGCGTGTATTAAGCATTAAGCAGGAAGAATATATTATGGCAGCGAAAGCGATTGGCATGAGCGATATGCGGATTTTATTTCATCACATTTTGCCAAATAGTATGACACCGATTATTGTGCAAGGAACATTAGCGATTGCGACGGCGATTATTGAGGCAGCCGCGCTTGGGTTTCTAGGGTTAGGGGCGCAACCGCCGAATCCAGAGTGGGGAAAAATGTTAGCTGACTCCAAAGATTTTTTAACACAGGCACCGTGGACAATGTTTTTTCCGGGACTTGCGATTATGTTAACAGTGCTTGGATTTAACTTAATGGGGGACGGCTTGCGTGACGCCTTAGATCCGCGTATGAAAAGCTGACAAACAGGGCTATCTCTTGAACTGAGATAGCCCTGTTTATTCGTTTGCTAAGTCTTTGGTTGGTAAAGAGTCATCTTTATGATAGTGCTGAAAGCTTTCAATTAATTTGTCTAAATGGTCTAATTGTTCTCCGTAATCAATAATGGCTCCAACTAAAGAAAAGAGATGGTATTCGTTTCCTTGCTGGCTATACTTATAAAATGCTTCGATCAATCGTTTTTTTTCGTTACATGCCTCGTTAACAATTTCGGAGTCCGATTGGCATTTTATTTTGCCGATAAACTTTAATAACATTTGTTCATGATAATAGAGTAAGCAGTCGAGTTGTGAGCGGATCGTCTGCTGAAACTCGGCAGGCATATGATACAGTTCGTTTTCGAGACGATGAAGAATTTTTAATGTGTTTAGAGCTCGATTCGTTACTATAATCATTTGACGATATAAGACAAGTTTTCTTGACTTTTGGAAACGATTTTTTTGAAAATAATTTCTTTCTTCTTTATACATTAAATAAAGGTGTTCAAGTTTCGTCATGTTTTCTTTCATTTTTTCGATATCGTTTTTTAAAATATGATGTTCAGAGGCATGTCTTGTATTGACACGAATCCATTTTAAAATATTTTCTGTATTTTCCGCAATTTGATAGTAGAGTTTCTTTTCGTATTTCGGTGGAAGAAAGATCAGATTGACGAAAAACGCAGCCAACACTCCAAGCATAATCGTGGAAAAGCGAATGATCGCAAAGTCAATAAACTGATCTTCTGTATATTCCATAATGGCAATGACGGTGACTAACGCGATGGAAATGGTTGATTCTAGTCGCATTTTTAAGCAGAGTGCAATGACAAGCATAGCTGTTAGCCCAATAATGAAAGGATCATGACCAAACAAAAGCACACCGACGATGGCGAAAATCGCTCCGATTACGTTTGCCTGCACTTGTTCGATAAGGGACAAATAGGAGCGATAAATGGTCGGCTGCATGGCAAATACAGCAGAGATACCAGCAAATACTGGAGAAGGCAATTTTAATAGGGTCGCTAAAAAAAGTGCTAATGTAACGGCAATCCCCGTTTTTAAAATGCGGGCACCGAGCTTCATCGTAAATTCAAACCCTTCCTTCTTATTTCACTTAAACAATTCAGTAATATACACTGTTTTATCCACAATATCAAGAGGAAAACAACGGTACTATATATATGCCCTAATCAACGGAGGGATGAACAAGAAAAAAGGGCATCTCGTTAGCAACGAGATGCCCTTTTTTCTTGCATTATTCAGTAGAAACAGAAGGATCAGCTTGTTCTTTTGTTGGGATGACTTGGAAGAAGTGATCTTCTGGTTTCTCAAGTAAAGGTTTTAATGAATCTGCTTCTTCATGTTGTTCATGTTCGATAAGTAAAGCGATATATTTGAAAAGCAATTCTTTGACATCTTCTTTACCTTGTTCATTTAACCGCTCGATGCGTACCTGCGCTCCTTTTGCAATACGGCGTTCAAGCGCGGCTTTGGTTAATCCCATCTCCGGCTGATGACGTAAGTAGACGACTCCACCTGTCATACCGGCACAAATCCATGGACCTGGGTCACCAAGAACAAGGCCGCGTCCGTTTGTCATATATTCAAAGGCAAATCCTTTAATATTGGCGCGTGCACCGATATTTCCATGTTCTTGTTCTGGGATTGGTGTTGTCACTTGGCCACCGATAATCATATCGGCACCTGAGAGACGAATGCCAGCACGGGCATCTGCATTTCCTTGAGCTACTAACAGCCCTTTTTGTGCACCGTAGCCGAATCCTTTTCCAACAGAACCGTTATAAAACTTTCCGTCTTTTCCTTTTGCTTTAAAAATGAGAATGCTGCCGCCAAATACTGTTTTTCCGATTCCATCTTGCCCACCGCCGTCGACGTGAATGTGAATGCCGTGGCTGTTGTAAGCGCCAAGACCGTTTCCTGGAATAGACCCTTTTTTGTAACGCAATATGATGTTTGGTAATTTTTTATAAGATCCATCAAGACGGCCACGAATGCGATGGCAAGACACGCGGCTACCAAGGACGCGTTGCTCGGAAGTGACCGTTGTAAATTCACGAGAGCGCTGTAAATCTTCAACATGGTAATCGAGATACTCAGCTCCAGCGGCCACAAGCAATTGCGATTCCTCGATGCTTGCAGCGACTTCTTTTTGAGCAAATTGTTCGACTTCTAACACTTCAAGCAAATTCGTTAAATTCATTTGCTCTAGGCCTCTTGTCTGTTCTAATAAATCTGAACGGCCGACAAGATCTTGTAATCGTTCGTATCCGAGCGCAGCCGTTAAGGCTTTAAGCTCGTTTCCAAATGAAGTAAATAAATTCATTAATCCTCGAACCGCTGAATCGAATTGCCGAGGAACGAATCGACGCAATCCATGCTCTTTGGCTTGTGCTTCTGACTCGATTTGCGTTGCGATGCCGACATGGCAAGTATCTAGATGACAGCCTCGGCATGTCGTACAGCCAATCGCAATCATCGAAAGGGTGCCGAAGCCGATTCGATTCGCTCCAAGCAGCATCACTTTAATGACGTCAAGAGCACTTTTAATGCCGCCGTCTGCCCAGATTTCGACTTTATTTCGCAATCCCGCTTCTAATAAGGCATTATGCGCGGCTTTTACGCCGATTTCGACCGGCAGCCCAACGTACTGTAATGCGTGAATACGCGCTGCTCCTGTTCCCCCATCGAAGCCGCTCAATGTAATAATATCTGCGCCTGCTTTAGCGATGCCGACGGCAATTGTCCCGATGTTTGGTACAACAGGTACTTTAACGGCAACTTTTGCTTTATCATTGGCCGTTTTGAGCTCGGCAATCATTTGCGCCAAGTCTTCAATTGAATAAATATCATGATTATTCGATGGTGAAATTAGGTCAGAACCGATTGTTGCATTACGGGCTTCAGCGATTTTTGCAGTAACTTTTGAACCTGGGAGGTGACCGCCTTCCCCCGGTTTTGCCCCTTGCCCGATTTTAATTTCTAATAGATTTGAAGAGTTTAATAGCTCCACGTTCACACCGAAACGACCAGAGGCGATTTGCTGGCCGCGTGTGCGCGGATATTTGCCAAGCATATCTTTAATTTCGCCGCCTTCACCGTTTAAGCTGACCATGTTTAGTCGATCTGCTGCTTCAGCGTAAGCGCGGAACGCCACTTCGTTTTGCGAACCAAACGACATAGAGGCGATAACAAATGGCAGGCTATGATCGCCAACGCTAATATCGACTTTTTCCACAGGGACGTCTTTTCCTGTTTTCTTCAAATCGAGTAAATGGCGAATCGTCGTTGGTGTTTCTGTTTCTAGCTCGTTCAATTTTTCGCGATAGTTATCATATGATCCGGTTTGTGCCACTTCGCCAATCGCTTTCCAAACGCGCGGCAAGAGATGGAATGTTTTTCTTGGCTTCGCGTTTTCGTTGACATAGTCTTCCGCACGGGCAAGCGCATCTTCCTTCAGTGCTTGAAAATCGTATTTTAACGAATTGGAACCGAAGAAGTTCACAATCTTTAGCACGTCAGCAATTTCATTGTGTAAGCCGATGGAAGAAAAGAGGCGGCTATATCCTCTCAACTCATGAATACCGATCGTTGAAATGACTTTCTCTAAGCCTTTATTGAGCGCATTAAACAAGTTGACAACTGGTTTCAGAGATTCTTCTGCTGCGACCGTCGCAAACATTAAATATGGGCTGATGATGTTTGCTCCTAATCCATAGGCTACAATGAAATCGTGAAGTGAGCGAATTGCACCGGAGCGAAGTAAAATGGAACAATCGCGTCGCAATCCATTTTCTGTTAATGATTGATCAATCGCTGATGTAATCAGTAACGGATCAATCCATAAATTTCCGTTTTGGTGTGCTTCGGAATCATCAATGATCAGCAATGTTTTGCCGGAACGAACGGCTTCGCATGCTTCATGAGAGAGGCGCTGCAACGCTTCCTTAATGGTTTCGTCCGCCGTAAAGGTTGCTGAAAGCACGTATGATAGTTTTTTCGACTGGAACGAATAGACAATTTGATCATAAGAAGGATGGCCTAATTCTGTTGCACAATCATAGCCTATTTTGCCTTCAATGAGAATAGGTGAGCCTAGCTCAATCACATACGATGCTTCTGTTGCCTCCAGTAACGACGGCCGTTTTCCGACAATGGTTCTTGTTGAGAAGTGCTCCGTTTCGCGGTCGCGGTCAATCGCTGGATTTGTCACAACAGCAACGCTTTCTTTAATGAAGTCAGCAAGATTTTTCCTATTCGGATCAATCGCCGCAAGCGGTGCGTCATGACCTAGGGATCGAATGGGTTCTGCTCCTTTTTCCGCCATTTGTTCAAGAAGTTGAATATGTTCACGATCCCAGCCGAACGCAGCGTATTGACCGTTGTGTACCTTTGTAGGGGCTGCTACAAAAATCTGTTTGTCTAAAAAAGGGGGATCAAGGCGTTTTCGGAAGTTCGTAATATCGAACCGTTTGGAAAAGCGCGTATATACTTCTTCTTGAAATCGTGCGTATTCAAATACTTGAATGGAACCATCATCTGACCATTTCAGCCCGACTTTTTCACCTGGCGCAAGCGGTTTTGGCTCGCCTGTATATTCACTTGCTGGAATGATACCCGGCTCTGAAGAGAAAATAAATCGTTCTTCTGTTTCTAATTTCCAAAGCGGACGCAATCCAAGGGCATCAACGCTAAATACCGCTTCATCCCCATAGCGAGAGATGATACCGGCTGGGCCTTGGGCAAAGTGCCCCCAAGCCTCGCGAATATAAGTATATAAATCTTGAAGATGAGCTGGATATGACTTCATCTCATTAATAATGGGTGGGAACAGTATATCTATTGTTTCAAATAAGCTATAGCCGTGACGGCAAATGAGTGTCTCCATTGTGCGGCTTAAATCTTGTGAATCACTGCCGCCATTCGTTAATGGGACATCAATCATTGTTGCTTCGTCACGGAGTTTTGCTATCGTATTAATTTCTCCGTTGTGCCCTAATACGCTAAACGGTTGAACACGGAAAAAGTTCGAAAGCGTATTAGTTGAATAACGGTTATGTCCTAATGTCATTGTAGAAGCGACAAGCGGGCTGGCTAGGTCGTGATAATATTTTGGTAAAATATCACCAGCTCCCATCACTTTGTAGACGACATGGAAGTTGCTTAATGACGCAACATGGACGTTTTCGTCTTCTTCAATTTCGATAAGCAAATCGAATAGACGTTGTACAAGATGATTGCGATCGTTTGGCAGCAAAGCCACTTGCCAGAAAACAGGCTCTTGTCGCAATGCAATGGGTCCTAATGCGCTAGAAGACGTAACGCTGTCAGATTCAAAAATAAGAGACAAACGAAATTTTTTAAACAAATGTTTCATTTTTGTCTTTGCGTCTTCTACATCCGCAGAACGATTAATGAAAATATGGCCGACTGTAAAACTATCGCTATTAGCAATTTCTGGATTTTGTCCTACATTTGCTAACTTTTCCATCCAAAGTTTTCTTGGTATATCGATATGAATGCCGACTCCGTCTCCTTCCCCGTTAATAAAACCAGCGCGATGGTTCATTTTTACAAGAGCATTGATACATGTCATTATGTTGTCTCGTGTCGGGATGCGACGTTTTTCGATGGCAGAAACAATTCCACAGGCATCGTGTTCTGCGTGATGGAAGGCTTTAAAAAGGCTTGGATTCCAACGTTGTTTCATACTGAGTGGCGTTAAAGTGGGAGGAGCCCACCTCTTGCCGTTCACCTCCTGTGAGCAATCTTTCTATAAGAAGTGTAGAATGGATAACGATAAGGGGGGTAAGAATTTTCAGAATTTATAGTCTATCTTACCATGTTCGAAAGATGAAATCAATTATTTATTCATTTTTAGGATAGAATATTCACATTGGAGGAAAGGAAAACGTAACTTATTGTAAACGATTTCAATAGAGGGGATATAAAAACAGAGGGGCTTTTTCCCCTCTGTTTGTTTTTGCATATTTATTCATTTTTTTAATGATTTGAATGCATTTTCAACCGCTTCGAGTGTATACTGGATATCTTTTTCTGTATGAGCGAGGGTAATGAACCATGCCTCATATTTGGAAGGGGCGAGGTTGATTCCTTGTTTTAACATGAGCTTGAAAAATTTCGCAAACATTTCCCCGTCTGTTCGTTCTGCTTGTTCGTAGTTTTCTACTTTTTCCGTTGTGAAATATACGGTTAATGCACCTTTAAGACGGTTAATTGTAATCGGAATATCATATGTTTTGGCGTGGGCTAAAATGCCTTTTTCAAGCATTGAACCGAGACGATCAAGATGCTCGTAAACCCCATCTTGTTGCAACACTTCTAGGCAAGCGATGCCAGCGAGGATAGAAGCAGGGTTTCCTGCCATCGTTCCCGCTTGGTACGCCGGACCGAGCGGGGCGACTTGTTCCATAATATCCTGGCGTCCGCCGTATGCCCCAATCGGCAGCCCGCCGCCGATAATTTTTCCAAGTGCGGTTAAATCTGGCTTCACTCCTAATAAATCTTGCGCTCCTCCGTACATAAAGCGAAACGCGGTAATAACTTCATCATAAATAACAAGCGCTCCTGCTTGGTGGGCTAATTCATTGATCGCTTCAAGAAAACCAGGCTTTGGTTCAACGATACCGAAGTTGCCGACAATCGGCTCAACAAGTACCGCGGCAACTTGATCGCCCCATGTTTCGATCGCCTGTTTGAACGAATCAATATCGTTAAATGGGACGGTGATAACTTCTTGGGCGATACTTTTTGGTACACCGGCGGAGTCAGGAGTTCCTAACGTAGACGGACCTGAGCCTGCCGCGACAAGGACAAGATCAGAGTGACCGTGATAGCAGCCAGCAAATTTGATGATTTTGTCACGCCCTGTATAGGCGCGTGCGACGCGAATCGTTGTCATGACCGCTTCTGTTCCCGAGTTGACGAAACGAACTTTTTCCAATGAAGGAATGGCTTCTTTCAACATTTTCGCAAACGTGATTTCATATGGAGTCGGAGTCCCGTATAATACTCCATTTTCTGCCGCACGTTGAATTGCTTTTGTAATGTGCGGATGGGCATGTCCGGTAATAATTGGTCCGTATGCCGCTAAGTAGTCAATATATTTGTTGCCGTCAACGTCCCAAAAATAAGCGCCTTGCGCGCGTTCCATCACGACCGGAGCACCGCCGCCGACCGCTTTATACGAGCGGGAAGGGCTGTTGACGCCGCCAACAATATGTTCTAACGCTTCTTTATATAGCTGTTCAGATTTAGTGAATTGCATGCTTGAAAGCCTCCTAAACGAGTTTCTTTACTGCTTACTATTCTAACATATTTGTTTGAGCATACAATTTGTTTCTCATTTCGACTTTGGATAAACTATTGCCTATGTGGAGGTAGTGAAAATGGTCAATGCAATTGAAGTGGAAAAACTGCGTAAAGAATTTAAATCATATTCGAGTCGTGCAGGACTAATAGGAGCGTTTCGCGACTTATTCACGAGAAACTATAAAATCATTCGTGCTGTCAATGATATTTCGTTTACCGTTAAGCAAGGAGAAATGGTCGGATATATCGGAGAAAACGGCGCGGGGAAATCAACAACGATTAAAATGTTGACTGGAATTTTGACGCCGACTTCGGGGAAGGTCATTGTGAACGGAATGATTCCGCATAAAGAACGGGAAGCATTCGTGCGAACGATTGGTGTGGTCTTCGGACAGCGCTCGCAATTATGGTGGGATATTGCTGTACAAGAGTCGTTTCGTTTGTTGAAAAAAGTGTACCGCGTATCTGATCGGGATTATAAAGAACATATGGAACATGTCATTGACACGCTTGATATCGGTCCGCTGCTAGACAAGCCTGTTCGCAAGCTGTCTCTTGGGCAACGGATGCGCTGTGAGCTGGCAGCTGCTCTTATCCATAATCCACCGCTTTTGTTTTTAGACGAGCCGACGATTGGATTAGATGTGTTAGTGAAACTCAAAATCCGCAAGTTTTTAAAAGAAATCAATGAAAAATATAACACAACGATTTTATTGACGACCCATGACATTTCCGATATCGAAGCGTTATGCGAGCGCGTCATTATGCTCGATGAAGGGAAAATTATTTACGACGGTTCATTGCAGCGCCTAAAAGCAAATTGGGGAGAAGGAAAACAACTTCAATTTACGTTTGCAAATGAAATCAGGCTGGACGCCTTGTACGCGCTAACAAACGGATTACCAGTCAAATGGAGAAAAGGGGAGCAGGCCAATGCTTGGGTCGCTCATGTGTCACCGTCTCTTGTGCCTGAAGTGATTAGCCGCGTTGTTTCCGGTTATGACATTCAAGACATGAACATTAACGAAATTTCAACAGAAGAAATTATCCGCAACATCTATGAAGAAGGTGTTGTCCATGGATAAATATATCGAAATGATTCGCATTCGTTTTTTAATGATGCTCGCTTATCGTACGAATTACTACACCGGTATTCTCATTTACAGCATTAATATCGGAGCGTACTATTTTCTCTGGTCAGCGATTTATAGTGACAAGCCGTCAATTCAAGGAATGTCAATTGAGCAAATGACGACGTATGTCGCTGTTTCCTGGATGGCGCGCGCGTTTTATTTTAATAATATTGATCGTGAAATTGCTATGGAGATTAAGGAAGGAAAAGTGGCGGTCGAATTGATCCGTCCTTATAGTTACCTAGGAATGAAGACAATGCAAGGGCTAGGAGAGGGGATATTTCGGTTATTGTTTCTTTCGCTTCCTGGCATGATCATTGTCATTTTTCTTTTTCCTCTTCATTTTTCAACGAATGTAAGTACATGGATATATTTTGCTCTGTCGATTACGTTAAGTTTCATCATTAATTCGGAGCTGAATTTGCTTGCGGGCGTTGTCACGTTTTTTACTCTCAATAATGAAGGGTTGTTGCGTGCAAAACGGTTTATCATCGATTTATTTTCCGGTTTAATTTTGCCGATTAGTTTTTATCCTGCTTGGGCGCAAGAGGTGATGAAATATTTTCCTTTTCAAGGCATCAGCTATATTCCAAGCATGATTGTTACGGAGAGTTTTCAAGGTCAGGCGGTTATTGATGGATTGCTATTTCAACTTGTTTGGAGTGTGATGTTGCTCATCCCGATTCGGTTGTTGTGGCGAGCGGCGAAAAAACAGCTTGTCATTCAAGGAGGGTGAGGTGAGTCAATGTTTTATGTATCTGTGTTTTTTCAATATATGGCGCAATATATAAAGACGAAATTGCAATATCGCACTGACTTAATTGTTGAGTTTGTGTCAGACCTTATGTTTCAGGCGGTGAATTTAATTTTTATTCTTGTTGTATTTGGTCACACGCAGCTGTTACATGGGTGGACACGCGATGAAATTCTGTTTATTTACGGCTTTTTCTTAGTGCCATACGCGGTGTTCGGAGCATTTTTTAACATTTGGGATTTTAATGAGCGCTATATTGTGCGCGGTGAAATGGATCGTGTGCTGACGCGTCCAGTGCACAGCTTGTTTCAAATCATTCTTGAACGCATGGAGTTAGAATCGCTTCTTGGCGGAGTGACCGGAATCATTATTATGATATATGCAAGCGCACGTTTGCATTTAGTGTTTCATTGGTATGATGTTTTGGTTTTTATCGTTTTTGTACTAGGCGGGGCGCTTGTGTATGCAGGGGTGTTTATCTCGCTGGCTACGATTAGCTTTTGGTCGGACGCGAGAAGCTCAATCATGCCGATGATGTACAATATTAGCAACTACGGACGTTACCCCATCGATATTTACAATCGATTTATTCGCTATATTTTAACATGGATTTTGCCGTTTGCGTTCGTTGGAGTTTATCCTTCCGCTTATTTTCTCGGCAAAACAGAATGGTATGGTTATGCATTTTTAACACCGGTCATGGGTCTCATCTTTTTTATAATTGCTGTTTTCCTATGGAACGCAGGAGTAAAGCGGTATCGCGGAGCAGGAAATTAAGAAGGACAGGAATATCATTTCCTGTCCTTTTACATGACTTTTGCAATTTTTTTAATGTACAGAGAGCGAATAAAGAAATAGTAAACCAGTTGCACAGCCAAAAATATCACAATGACAAGTACGCTTGTTTTTACCACTGAACCTGATACCATATTTTGCAGCATTTTAAAGGCAAATCCTGCATGGATAGTCGCGATGGCAAATGGTATGAAAAAGAGAATGGCAACTTGTTTGGCAGCAATCTGTTTCATTTCTTTCATTGTTAGGCCAAGTTTCGCAAGGGAATGGTATTGTTTTATATCCTGTTCCAAATCATTATACAGTTTAAAATATAAAATGCTGTCAGCGGCTAAGAAGAACAGGATGCTGACAAAAAATCCGATAAAGAGCATAAGCGAGAAAGTTTCTTTCATCAAGTTAAAAAATTCCAAACGGTTATTCGATATGTTATAGTCGATGTTCTTATTTTTTTTAATGGAATCGTTGAGCTTCTCGATTACCGATGTTTTTGACTCCCAGTTTTTATATGATGCACCAAAATAATATTGTGTCGTTTCTTGGGTGGCGAAGTGACTCAATTCCTGAAACAATGGATCAGGAACAACTAACGTATAGCCAAGATATCCTGAAGGATTAATCACCGGCTGCTTGATTGGTTTATTTAATTTAAGTGTAACGATTTTATTACTGTTTTTTATGGAAAGGGTAATCTGTTTTCCTTGAATCGGCTCATATCCCTGATCAGGAGTAGGATGCATGAAGGTAGCTGTATTTTCTGGCAGAGACACATGTGGTTGGCCAGCTAAATCAGCGAATTTGTTGTAATCTGTTACGCTCATAAGCAGAAGATTTTGCATCACATAATTATTTGGTTGATCAGGATTATATACACAAATGAAAGTAGCTTGGTGGCCAGCGAAACGAATATGTTCAGCCTTCAAAATACTCTTCAGCATATAGAGTGTCTCTTCAAACAAATCTTTAGATCCTGTTTTTGACACAAGCGCGATAGCATGTGGAAGCCTTGCTTCTGCCTCCGCTTTTTTTCCAAAATACAGATTGGCTAGCACGCCTGTTGATGTAAATGTGACCGCTGTTAAAATGGTTACCATACTTAAAATTCTGGCGTTATCTTTGAGTTTATAGATGAGTTCAGCGGCTGTCACTAAGTTTGTGCCGCGATAGTAGGAGCGTTTTCGTTTTTTGTAAAAGCGTAGAAGCCCAATGCTTGCTTGGGTGTATAAAAAGTATGTTCCGATCACGACAAGACATAAAATTGGTATGACTCGTTTCGTCATTTGTATGATGTTCGAACTATATGCCAAGTAGTAACCAATGATTAGACATACCGTGGCTAAAATGGAAAGCCATATCGAGTAGAAAGGCGGCTTTTTTGGTTGTTTTGCCGCTTTTAATAAATCAATTACTCGCTTGGAACGGATGGTCGTCAACGTCATCACAGTAATGATTTCAAAAATAGTAAGGAATACCGATGCCGTTATGGCGATCGCTTTCCAGTCAATGTAATAAGACAATGGAGACTGTAAATCTAAAATAACGGAAAACATCATAAGAAAGACTTTAGTAAATAAGGCGCCAAACGCAGTGCCGGTTACAATTGCTAAAATAGCAATGATCGTATTTTCTAATATAATGAGTTTGTTTAGTTGGCTACGAGTAATTCCTAGTAATGTAAGCAAGCCAAACTCTTTTTTACGTAATTTTAAGAATGAACTCGTCGAATAAAAAATAAAGAAAGTCGCAAATAGAAAGATAATCACTTCTGCACTAACCATTCCTTTTCTTACCGATGGACGAATCGAGCCGTTTACAACATCAGGATGGAAAATAAATGCGGCATACATAAAAAAGACGGTAACAGCAAAGGTGCTGCTGAAAAAGTATGCAGCATATCGTCCGAAGCTTCGTTTGACATTATTAAGGGCGAACTGTCGAAATGTCATTCACATTCCCCCCTAGCAGTGAAAGCACATCGAGAATATCTTGAAAGAACGCTTGTTGGTTACGGCCTTTGCGTATTTCGGTAAACAGTTTGCCATCTTTAATGAATACAATCCGTTCACAGTAACTAGCCGCAAAAGGATCATGTGTCACTATCATAATGGAGATGCCGTGTTGTTGATTTAATGAAGTTAATGTGTCCATGACGTCCTTAGAAGATTTAGAATCAAGATTCCCTGTTGGCTCATCAGCAAAAATAAGCAATGGTTCGTGAATGATTGCTCGGGCAATGGCTGCTCGTTGTTGTTGTCCCCCGGAAACTTCATATGTCCGCTTATCTAAAATCTGATCAATCCCTAATGCTTTGGCTACCGATTGTAATCGCTGCTCCATCTCTTTTACCGGAACTTTGTCCAATGTGAGAGGAAGAATAATATTTTCCCCGATTGTTAATGTATCTAGTAAGTTAAAGTCTTGAAAAACGAATCCTAACTGTCTTCTCCGAAACAAAGCGAGCTCTTTTTTAGATAGATGTGCCATATTTGTTCCTTCTATTATGACTTCCCCTGTTGTAGGAGTATCGATGGTGGCTAAAATGTTAAGCAAGGTTGTTTTTCCGCTTCCAGAAGGCCCCATTACTCCGACAAATTCTCCCTTTTCAATGGATAAACTGAAATTATCTAACGCTCGATGAGCAATTGATAAATTTGAGCGATATATTTTCGTAATGGAGTTTGCTTGTAAAATCGCCATAAAAAAACCTCCCTTGTTTTTCTATCATTGATTATACGAAGGGAGGCAAAAATAACCTATTGATTTTCCTTACAATTCTCGCTAGCAATCTTACATTTTTGTCACATTATAAAAGGTGATTGTTACTTTTGTTCCTTTTCCTTCCTCAGATGATATAGTAATTCCGTGTCCTAAACGATCAAAAATTTGTTTCACAAGGTACAATCCCATTCCTGTTGATTCGGCAAAGCGCCGTCCATTCATCCCTGTAAAAAACGGTTCAAACACACGACTGATATCTTGCGAAGGAATACCAACTCCAAAGTCTTCGACCGTCAAGAACACTTGGTTTTCTTGTTGCAAAGCAGAAAGAATGATTTTTTGATTTTTTCCTTTTGAGTATTTAATCGCGTTTGTCACAATTTGACTAAGGGCAAACTGAAACCATTTTTGGTCCGTCTCAATGAAAATGGTTTCAGGAATCGACATCATTGGGTAAATGCGGTTGCGTATGAAAGCACGTTTGTAGTGTTGAACGACATCGCTCACCATTGTCTTTAAAGATAATCGTTTTACATGGAAATCGTGCGAGAATTGTTTTATTCGTTCCGAGTAAAGCATAAGTTCAAGGCCATGTTGTAACCGCTCTAATTCTTCATGCATGCTATTCAAAAACTCGCGGTCTGATTGACTTTTTATATCATAATTTTGTAAAAGCAAATCAATGATAGATAAAGGTGTTTTCATTTGGTGAGTCCATTGGTTGATAAATAGCGACAAATCATTCATTTCTTTGCGAAGTGATTGGATCTCATGAATGTAAAAATTATACTGGTCATGAAGTGTTTTCTCAAAAGCCAAAAATAACGGAGAGCGGGCAAAAGTTTGTATGCTCATATCTAAGCCGCGCAAGGTGGACGATAACAGTTGGTATGCTTTATATTGTTGCCAGTAACGGAACGATAAAAAAAGAAAAAGGAATACTACGCTTATTACAGTAAGATAAACAAAAATGCCGCGAGTTGGGGGGAAGGATTGCTCTAGCATGTATAAATAAACAATAAATAAAATAAGTAAAACGTGTATCAAATGAAAACACATAAACGGGATATGCTCACGTAAAAATAATTTCATGATAGTTCACTCCACGTATCTACGATTTTATAACCTGTTCCACGAACGGTTTCAATGGCATTTTTGATTCCGAGTTGTTGCAGCTTTTTGCGAACGCGTGTAATGTTGACAGACAGAGTATTGTCATCGACAAAATCAACATCGTCCCATAACGACTCAAGAAGTTCCTCACGGGATACAATTTTTCCTGCCTTTTTTAACAAACGTTCTAGTAAGGTAAATTCTTTTTTCGTTAGCTCGATCGTATGTTGATGCCATTGCACCATATGTTGATCATAAAGAAGGTACAGTCCTGATACTTCATATATGTGTGGCTGCAACGGATTGGCGTAAGAACCGTACGTTCTTCGTAGCAAGCTTTTTATTTTGGCCATAACGAGATCAAAATTAAACGGTTTCGTGATATAATCGTCAGCTCCATTTTCTATTGCCATGATTTGGTTCATCTCATCACTGCGAGCGGAGATAAAAATGATCGGGCAATTCGAGATGGTTCGAATTTGCCGACACCAATAAAAACCGTCAAAGCGCGGAAGATTGATATCCAGCAGCACAAGATGGGGACAAAATTCGACAAATTCCTTTTTAATATCGGTAAACTGCGAAGCGATATGTACTTTATATTCATATTTTTCAATGTGCTCCTTTAACATGGAAGCGATTTTATAATCATCTTCTACAATAAGAATGGTATGCATTTTTTCCTCTCCCTCACCATTCGATCATGCTTCTATTATAACGAATTCTTTCTTTAGGGAATATTTGACTTTGTTTTTTCGTATATATGTATGGACAAGTACGAGGTGAGAGAGATGGAGTATGCATTTGTTGGAATTGTGGCAACGGTCTTGCTTGGAAGTATGATTTCCATATGGACAACACAATTCAAGTCAACTCGTTATATTTCATTAGAAAATTTATTTGTTCTCATTTTTTTGTATATGACGATGATGATGGGATTTGGACTCATATACATGGTGCTTAAACTCAATGGGCACGATGTGTTTATCAAATCAGTGGATGGAACAACGAATGAATGTTTTACTGTTCTTCAAGATAGTCTTTATTTGAGCGCCACGACGTTATTATCAGTCGGGTATGGCGACATTACTCCGATTGGCATAGGAAGATGGCTTGCTGTGATCGAGGCGCTATTAGGCTACATTATGCCAGCAACTCTTGTTGCCCGTGCTGTGATCGACTGGGAAAAAAGATAGACGTTGCAATTTTTTTCTTGTTTCGTTACGCTAGAGATAGAAATGATAATGGCGGAGGGAAAAAGATGTCGCTACAAATTGGGCAACCTGCACCAGATTTTACATTACCAGCAAGCAATGGGGAAATGGTGGCACTTTCTGATTTTCATGGAAAACATGTAGTGCTGTATTTTTACCCGAAGGATATGACTCCGGGATGTACGACGGAAGCGTGTGATTTTCGTGATTACCACGGAAAGTTTCGTGATTTAAACGCCGTGATTTTAGGAGTTAGTACAGATTCTGTGGAACGGCACAAAAAATTTATTGAAAAATACGATTTGCCGTTTTTGCTGCTTGCAGATGAGAAACATGAAGTGGCCGAAACATATGGCGTGTGGAAGTTAAAGAAAAATTTTGGAAAGGAATACATGGGAATCGAACGTTCCACGTTTATTATTGATAAAGATGGAAAGCTAGTCAAAGAATGGCGGAGCGTAAAAGTAAAAGGACATGTCGAAGAAGCATTGACGTATATTGTAAAACATTTAACATAAATGGGTATGTGTCTATACAAGTATGTAGTGATTTGCGTATGTTAATGTAGAGCACACCCACCTCAAATGAAACAGTGTTCGTGCGGAAGGATATTCCGCACATTTTTTATGCTAAAAAAGCGAACAAACTCATATATTAAGGATACGAATATTGACAAAGTATATAAAATGCTTGTAGACTAATTATAAAAATTATAAAATAATAATTCTTTTTTTATAAGGAAGCGAGGTGCATGGCGGTGTCTGAAAATCATCAGTTAAAAGAGGCGCTTGATACGTTGAAGCAAACAGGAGTACGCATTACTCCGCAACGTCATGCGATATTGGAATATTTAATTAGCTCGATGTCACACCCGACAGCAGATGAGATATATAAAGCACTAGAAGGAAAATTTCCCAATATGAGCGTAGCAACCGTTTACAATAACTTGCGTGTTTTTAAAGAGGTAGGACTAGTAAAAGAGTTAACATATGGTGATTCATCAAGCCGCTTTGATTTTGTTACGTCTCATCATTACCATGTGATTTGCGAACGGTGTGGCAAAATTGTCGATTTCCATTACCCAGGATTAGACGAAGTTGAGGCATTGGCTGCACATGTAACAGGATTCAAAGTAAGTCATCATCGCATGGAAATTTACGGTACATGTCCAGATTGTCAAGATGGACACCATCGTCATTAAAGAGCTGATAGCAAGCATAGGCTATCAGCTTTTTTTCTTTTTACGGTTGTACTTTTCATCAAATTCCTTGCCGGCTAAATCAGGGTCTAACGTTAACGGTTCGCTACAATACATACACATATCGACCCTTCCAAGCATTTTCGTAATTTTGCCGCAGGTTGGGCAAACAACTTGAACTGTTCTTGTCGATAACATACCAATCCAAAAATACACAACCGTACTGGCAATAATAAAAAGTAGTCCTAGAATCATAAATAATGTCATAATCAACATAGAGGTGCGAAAAAATACGCCTATATACATCACGATAAAGCCGACAAAAATTAAACTTAAAGCAAATGTGCGAATCTTGTTAATTTTGCTTGAATATTTGATTCCCATTTCATTTGTCCCCCCTACACACAACTATATCATAAAGTTTAGTCAATCAGGTCGATTTTGAACAAATTCATAAAGAGGATTTTCGCGATTATTGTCGAATAAAGCATAAAAATATCTAGGAAATATGGAGGAAAAGAGTGATGGAGGATTTACTGCGCCCTATTTACCAAGAGCGGGCAAGTCATCGCAATACACTAGGCATTTTAATGGTTGAAAAAAAAATAAATAATTCTGCAATTACTGATACATTTGATATCATTTTATTAGTTATTGGAAAGGAAATTCCAGATTCTGTTTTTATGAAGCATTACATGTCAAAGGAACAGAAAGCAGCCTTGTACATTGTCGATGAGAAACAATTAAATGAATGGCTCCTTCTCGGTTCCAACCGGAAAGTCATCGACTGGGTATTGAATGGGAAGGTCTTATTTGATCGTAACGAATATGTACAACAATTACGAAACCGCATGATGGAGTTTCCGCAGGAAACGAGACAACTAAAAATGGGATTAGAATTTGCCAAACTAATCCGACGGTATACAGATGGCAAAGTATTTTTTGAATCCAATCAGCTGTTGGATGCTTACAATCATGTAATTCATGCTCTGCACCATTTAGCGCGACTAGCAGTGATTGAGCAAGGATTTTATCCTGAAGTAACCGTATGGAACCAAATAAAGCAGATCGATGGACAAATCTACAAACTTTATGAGGAATTGGTCGGAAGTGAAGAGCCTTTAGAGAAACGATTGGAGCTCTTGTTTTTAGCAAGTGAATTTTTGATTCACTCTCGAATTTTGTCTGGATCTGCTCACTTGCGAAAAATATTGAAACAAAAAGATGAACCATGGAGCATATCAGAAATTGCCCAACACCCGGAGCTTAAACCGTACTCCGTTGATCTTGTTATTATGTTAGAATATTTGGTGGAAAAAAACATCTTATCCGTTGAAAAAGTCGCAACTAAAAGCCCACATATATTTCATCGTTACTATCAACTGAAAGATAAAGAATAATGCTTTGTCCGTACTTAGTAGATGAACACGGCTCTTCAACTAGGAGAATAAAGAAGAGCCTTTCTTTTATAATTTTAATGAAGAGAAGATAAGGTTTGCATTCCTCAACAAAGGCTAGACAAAAAAATTCTTAAAAAGTATTGACTTCTATATAAAAAGGTGATAAATTATAAAACGTCGCTACGGAACATTGATTACAAAAATAGTTATGAAATAAAAAAGTAGTTGACAGATAAGAAATATGAATGTTATTATAAAAAAGTCGCTCAAAATGTTCTTTGAAAACTGAACAAAACGAAGCGTCCACGTCAATTTGCTAGGTTGTTTAACTTTCTATGGAGAGTTTGATCCTGGCTCAGGACGAA
>NZ_JACDUT010000014.1 GCF_013761245.1 Thermaerobacillus caldiproteolyticus
GAAATGTGTTTTTTAGGTCACTGTATATGATTTCCAAGACGGGTGGATTTTTTGTGTACATTTATGCATTCACTATGCGTTTTGCAACACGTTCAAGATTAAGAAAGTATAAATGGGAAACGGGATTTATTTTCCGCCAGTGTCCAACCAGCTTGCTGCTTGAATCGGCACCGATGCGAAACTTGTGCAAAGTATGACTTGAAATGTAGTATTTGAGAGCTCTGTAATCAAACCAGACTCCTCGGGATGCAAGCTGTCTTGCGGGTGAAGGTCATTGTCTATTGCAGGGAACCAAGATGGCGGCATTTCACTGTTTGTCCACAGGAGGAGGGCTCTTCTTAGGCGAAATTGGAGGGCTATTTGGTTTTAGGCACGTTAAACCCTTCTGTGAGAAAAGAAACTGCCATTCCCTCCATTTATAGAGAGCTTGTGACAAATTGTCTTGTGTTGAAAATCTTACATCAGTTATAATAAAATCAAGTGACTTTGAGCGGGTTAGTTTCATCATAGGAGGACGTAGCATTGAGGACGAAACAAGTAGAGAAAATAAGAGTGTTTTCCCTTGGGGGAGTAGGGGAAATTGGAAAAAATATGTATGTCGTTGAAATCGATGATGATATTTTTGTCATTGATGCAGGGGTAATGTTTCCGGAAGACGAAATGCTTGGAATCGACAAAGTTATCCCTGACATCACCTATCTTGTTGAACGGCAAGAGCGTATTAAAGCGATTTTTTTGACGCACGGACATGAAGAGCATATAGGTGCCATAGCTTATGTGCTAAAGAAAATTACGGCTCCAGTGTACGGAACAAAGCTTACGCTCGGATTAGCAGAAGAAAAATTACGGGAACACGGAGTCACCTCGAGCGCTCCGTTCGTTGAAATTCGCTCCGATTCGGAAGTGGTGTTTGAAAAGGCGAAGGTGACGTTTTTCCGAACAATTCATAGCATTCCCGATTCAGTTGGAATTAGTATCCATACTTCTCAAGGTGCCATCGTCTACACAAGCGATTTTAAATTTGATCAAACACCATACGGAATGAACCGAGTGGATTTAGGGAAAATGGCACGAATCGGTGAACAAGGGGTACTATGTTTACTATCCGATAGTACAAACGCGGAAAAACCGGGATATACGGGTTCGGATACGCTCGTTGCTCAAGAAATTGCCGATGTCGTTTACAATGCAGAGGGGCGCGTCATTGTTGCATGCTATGCGTCCAATATTACGAGAATCCAGCAAGTATTGCATGCAGCAAAGGCAAGCGGACGGAAAGTGGCCATTGTCGGGAAAAGTATGCATAAAGTAATGGATATTGCAGTGCGCTTAGGATATTTATATTTACCGGATAAGCTGACCATTTCTATTCATGACATTGAGCGTTATGAAGACCGGGAGTTACTGATTTTAACGACCGGCGGGCATGGTGAGCCGATGGGAGCATTGGCGCGCATGGCCAAGCAAGCGCATAAACAAATCAATATTAAAGAAGGAGATACGGTCATTGTTGCCGCCTCTGTCATGCCTGGGTATGAACTGCTGTTTTCCAAAACGATCGACGCGTTATATCGCGCTGGAGCGAACGTCGTTTACGGACAGCGAAAAGTTCACGTATCCGGACACGGTTGCCAAGAAGAACTGAAGCTTATGCTTAACTTAATGAAACCGAAATATTTCATACCGGTTCATGGAGAATACCGCATGCAAAAGGCACATGCGAATCTTGCCAAAGCGGTTGGTATTTCTGAAGAAAGGACGTTTTTAATCGATAAAGGAGATGTTATTGAATTTCGCAACGGTCAGGCTCGATCTGGCGGAAAAGTACCGTATGGCAACATTTTAATTGATGGTTTAGGAATCGGGGATGTCGGAAATATTGTTTTGCGCGATCGCCGCTTACTCTCCCAAGACGGCATTTTAATCGTCGTTGTCACATTAAGCAAAGAAGCAAAAAAAATTATTGCTGGTCCTGAAATTATTTCGCGCGGCTTTGTATACGTCAGGGAATCAGAAACATTGCTTGATGAGGCAACGAAAATGGTCACCAATATCGTGAACCAATGCATGCAAGACTACATTATTGAATGGTCTTCGTTAAAGCTGAATATTCGCGAAGCACTTAATCAATTCTTATTTGAAAAAACAAAGCGAAAGCCGATGATTTTACCAATTATTATGGAAATTTAATACGATCGTGCTCAAAGTCAACCGAGGATGCTGATGGAATAGAAATGTTCCATCAGCATTTTTATTTTATCTATAGAACATACTAACAATATGATGACAGGAAAGGGGTAGACCAATGGAAAAAGAACGGTATATAGCATCAGAGTCAGAGGAAAAGCAAGAACCATCAAAAGAAGAACAAGTAACGACAATGATTCAACAGCTCGGACAAACCAATATTCCGCAATTGACGCAGGATACAAACATTCATTGCTTAACGATCGTTGGACAAATTGAAGGCCATATCCAGCTTCCTCCCCAGAATAAAGCAACGAAATATGAACACGTCATCCCGCAAATTGTGGCGATTGAACAAAATCCAAATATTGAAGGGTTACTCGTGATTTTAAATACGGTCGGGGGGGATGTAGAAGCCGGATTAGCGATTGCTGAAATGTTAGCTTCACTATCTAAGCCGACTGTTTCCATTGTGTTAGGGGGCGGGCATTCAATCGGGGTGCCAATTGCGGTTTCTTGCGACTATTCGTTTATTACCGAAACGGCAACGATGACCATTCACCCTATTCGCTTAACGGGGCTTGTGATCGGCGTTCCTCAGACGTTTGAGTATTTAGATAAAATGCAAGAACGAGTTGTCCGTTTTGTTACAAAACATTCGAAAATTACCGAGGAAAAGTTTAAAGAGCTCATGTTCTCAAAGGGGAACTTAACGCGTGATATCGGTACCAATGTTGTCGGTCCTGACGCCGTACAGTATGGATTGATTGACGAAGTAGGCGGCGTCGCTCAAGCGATGCAAAAGTTGCGTGAACTCATTGATCTTAACGAAACGAAGGGAGAGAAAATAGTTCAATGATTTTATATACCATTATGCCAGAACATCTCATTTTTCAGACGGATATGGATGAATATACGAAGCAAAAAATCGTTTATTACGACGGCATTCCGTTTATCGTTCAAGAAACAGAAACAAAAGAGTATGAAATCGTGCGTAATTTAAGCACAAATCCATTTCATTTTTTAGAGCAAAAATACGCTCCGGGAGTAAGATTTCCGCTTTCCGTTGTAACATCGTAATGAATTCCTCGTCCATTCATGATATAATAACACTAGACAGAAAAAAGCAGCCAAACTTGGCTGCTTTTTTCCGCCTTTTCAGTTTGTCAATTGGAGTGAATAATTGTGGCAAAACGTAAACGACAACGAAATAAGCAACAATGGAAAGAAACGTTCCGTTTTGAACTGATTGGTCTTACGATGCTGGCCGCTTCCGTTATTGCCATGGCAAATCTAGGCTTAGTCGGAAGGACGCTTGTGCTGTTTTCTCGCTTTTTTCTTGGGGAATGGTACATGCTTTCGTTCATCGTTTGGTTTCTTTTAGCTCTTTATCTTATTTGGAAACGGACGTGGCCTTCTTTTGTAAATAGAATTTTTATCGGCTTGTATACGATAAGCGCTGCGCTTTTATTGCTTAGTCATGAAACGTTGTTTCGTTTGTTATCCAGACAAGGACAATTTGTCGACCCAAGCATTATTCGAACGACATGGGAATTATTTTGGATGGAAGTACGTGGGGAGCATTCGTCTACTGATTTAGGAGGCGGGATGATAGGTGCCGTTTTATTTGCAGCAAGCTACCAGTTATTTGATGAGCTTGGTACGAAATGGATTTGCTTTCTTCTTTTTATCGTTGGTACGGTGCTTATTACCGGAAAATCGCTGCATGATACGATCGGAAAAGCTATAGCGCTCATTGTTTCATTCATTTATCAACAGTGGCGTGAGTTTGTCGCAGATATGAAGCAGTTTTTCGCCATGAGAAAAAAACAGAAACCATCTGTACCGAAAACTCCTAAACAAAACGTCGAAGAGAGTCGCGATGAAGAAGACGAAGATGAAGATGAGGAGGAGCGTTTATCACCTCCGCCGATTATTTCCGACTTTACAGTTGTACGGACAGAAGAGGTCGAACAAGTGGCTGAAGTGGCGGAAGAAAACAACGAAGAAGAAGCAAATCCGCCGATGGCGTTTTCCGAAATGGAAAATGCCGATTATCAATTGCCGCCGCTTGAGTTATTGCGATTGCCAAAACCGACGAATCAAGCAAAAGATCATGCCAACATTTATGCGAACGCACGAAAGCTGGAAAAAACATTTCAAAGCTTTGGTGTAAAAGCAAAAGTGACTCAAGTTCACCTTGGGCCAGCGGTAACGAAGTACGAAGTCTATCCCGATGTTGGGGTAAAAGTAAGCAAAATTGTTAGTTTAAGCGATGATTTAGCATTGGCGCTAGCCGCAAAAGATATTCGAATTGAGGCACCGATTCCAGGAAAATCGGCAATCGGGATCGAAGTGCCGAATGAAGAAATAGCGACTGTTTCGTTGCGAGAAGTGCTGGAGGCGACGGAGAATTATAAACCGGATGCCAAATTATTAATAGGATTAGGAAGAGATATTTCCGGAGAGGCAGTCGTGGCTGAGCTTAATAAAATGCCCCATCTGTTAGTAGCAGGTGCTACCGGTAGCGGCAAAAGCGTTTGTATTAACGGCATTATTACAAGTTTATTAATGAGGACAAAACCTCATGAAGTAAAGATGATGATGATTGATCCAAAAATGGTGGAATTAAGCGTGTATAACGGCATTCCCCATTTATTAGCTCCTGTCGTTACCGATCCAAAAAAAGCGTCGCAAGCGTTAAAGAAAGTTGTCAGCGAAATGGAGCGACGCTATGAACTGTTTTCGCATACGGGAACACGAAACATTGAAGGATACAACGAATATATTCAACGTCATAATCAACAATCCGATGCGAAGCAGCCGCTTCTGCCTTATATCGTTGTCATTGTCGATGAGTTGGCAGATTTAATGATGGTTGCTTCATCGGATGTAGAAGATTCGATCACGCGGCTTGCGCAAATGGCGCGCGCAGCTGGAATTCATCTTATTATTGCGACCCAACGCCCTTCCGTCGACGTCATTACGGGAGTCATTAAAGCGAACATTCCGTCCCGCATCGCTTTTAGCGTCTCGTCACAGACGGATTCGCGTACCATTTTAGATATGGGCGGAGCCGAAAAACTACTCGGTCGCGGTGATATGCTATTTTTGCCGATGGGAGCATCCAAGCCGATTCGTGTGCAAGGAGCGTTCGTGTCCGATGAGGAAGTGGAAGAAGTCGTTAAGTTTGTGATTTCGCAACAAAAAGCACAATATCAAGAAGAAATGATTTTCAATGATACGGTGGAGGAAAGCGACGAATTTGACGATGAGTTGTATGATGAAGCGGTTCAGCTTGTTATTGAAATGCAAAGTGCTTCTGTTTCGATGTTGCAGCGCCGCTTTCGAATCGGTTATAACCGAGCTGCCCGCCTTATTGATGCGATGGAAGCACGTGGGGTTGTCGGGCCTTATGAAGGAAGCAAACCGAGAGCTGTGCTCATTTCAAAAGAAAATGCAAAGACTTCATAAGAAAAGCGGAGGCGGACGGTTAGCTCCAAAGAAAAATGTTCTTCCGATAGCTTGTACCTCGGCGGAGCAAAGGAGCTACAAGCCAAGCTAAATAAGAAAAGCGAAGGTGACCGGCCTATCCCCGAAACGTCGCAAGGGGATGGTCACCGGAGCTAGACAGTCAAGAAAAACGGCAGCGCCGCGATTAGCTTTCAAAGCCAATCCTCACCTGAAGAGGTACGGTCACATCAAAGGAGTGAGCTTGGCAGAAAGCGAGGCGCTGAAGCTAAATAATCCAAAAGAGAAAATATTGGGTGAATTGGAAATGTTTTTACGTCGAGTAGCTACTCCTAATTAGCTTATAATATTTGTAGTTGCAGCGTGCTTTGGATATCTTAATAAAAAATAAGAATGTCACATTGAAAACGTTTTCATCATTTTTTTGCTTTTTTCGACAAAATATTTATTTCCTATTTATTTATTAAAAAAAAAGTGTTATAGTAATTTCGACTAGGTTAAATTGTCTAACATCAGAGGTCTGATATCTGTAAATTGTGAAATTGTGACTAATTGGAGGCTTTCGGAATGTCCATTAAGTCAGATAATCGCCACTTGTACTTGCAAGTGATCGACCGAATTAAACATGATATTGAAACCGGTGTTTATAAAGAAAAACAAAAACTCCCATCCGAATTTGAACTATCGAAACAATTAGGAGTAAGCCGAGCGACATTGCGTGAAGCACTCCGCATTTTGGAAGAGGAAAATGTCATTATTCGCCGACACGGCGTCGGTACATTTGTAAATGCGAGACCACTGTTTACTTCCGGTATTGAACAATTAAGTAGTGTGACCGATATGATTGAACAAGCGGGGAGAAAACCAGGAACGATTTTTCTTTCTTCTACGGTTCAAGGTTCGACCGAAGAAGATATGCGCCGATTTCAATGCTCACCGGATGAGGAAATTCTTCTTGTTGAACGAGTACGGACAGCCGATGGCGAGCCTGTTGTATATTGTCTCGATAAAATTCCTTGTAAATACTTACCTAAAGGTATTTCTTATGAGTATGAATCCCTATTTGAAAACTTACATAATCAAACGAATCGTGATATCGCATATGCGGTGGCCCATATTGAACCGCTCGGCTATCATGAGAAAGTGTCGCCCATTTTACAATGTGAACCAGAAACGGCATTACTTGTGTTAAAACAAATGCATTTCGATAAAAATGACGAGCCCGTTTTGTATTCTATTAACTATTTTAAGTCTGATAAATTTAGCTTTCATGTATTAAGGAAGCGTATCAATTTTTAAGGGGGTGACATTTCATACATAGAAACACAGGATCTTCTCAATAATAAGAAAGTATACATTTTCATGGATTAGGGGGTAAACGCGATGAAGAAAAGACGTTTTGGGCTAGCTCTTTCGCTTGTGCTAGCTGCTGGAACACTATTAAGTGCGTGTGCCAACAACGGTGACAAAGCAGGTGACAAGAAAGGTTTTAGTGTAGCGATGGTAACTGACGTTGGCGGTATTGATGACAAATCGTTCAACCAGTCCGCTTGGGAAGGATTGCAAAAGTTTGGTGAGGATAATGGCTTGAAAAAAGGCAGAGGCGGCTATGACTATTTGCAATCTCAAAGCGATTCTGATTATGCGACTAACTTAAACAAACTTGTTCGAAGCGATTATGATTTAATTTATGGAATTGGTTATTTGATGGCTGATGCAGTTGGACAAATCGCCGAACAAAAACCAAAAGGAAAATTTGCTATTGTTGACAGTGTTGTTAATAAACCGAACGTAGCGAGCATTACCTTCAAAGAGAACGAAGGATCGTTCCTTGTTGGTGTTGTTGCTGGTTTAACAACAAAAACGAACAAAATCGGCTTTATCGGTGGTATGGAAATTCCGCTAATTGAGAAGTTTGAAAGCGGATTCCGTGCTGGGGTCAAAGCTGTTAATCCAAAAGCAAAGGTAGAAGTACAGTATGCAGGCGCATTTGACCAAGCAGATAAAGGAAAAGCGATTGCCTCTAGCATGTATGCTTCTGGTGTTGACATTATTTACCATGCAGCTGGTGCGACTGGTAACGGTGTGTTCTCAGAAGCAAAAGACTTAAAAACGAAAGATCCAAATCGCGAAATTTGGGTCATCGGCGTTGACAAAGACCAAGCTCCAGAAGGTGTTGTCAAAGCTGGTGGAAAAACATATAACGTCACATTAACTTCAATGGTTAAACGCGTTGACGTTGCCGTTTATGACGTGGCGAAGAAAACAAAAGAAGGAAATTTCCCGGGCGGAAAAACGATCGAGTACGGCCTTCCTGAAAACGGTGTAGGCATTGCTCCGACACAAGATAACATTAAGCCAGAAGTATTAAAAGCTGTTGATGAGTGGAAGCAAAAAATCATTAAAGGCGAAGTGAAAGTACCAAAAACTCGTGAAGAATACAAACAGTTTGAAGCGACATTAAAATAACTGAATAAAAAGGCTAGTGATATGCTAGCCTTTTTACAATGAAAGATGTTTCAAAGCAGACTGTCTGGCATAAGCGCCTAACCAGTTTGCTTCTTGAATAAGCATCGATGTGTGATGATTTAAGAAACTTGTGAGGTCAAACAAAATTCCCCCGAGGACAAGCCCGTCTTGTGGGTCAAGAACATTGGCTGTTAAAGTTAGGATAGCGGCATTTTGCTGTTGCCCACAAGACGTGGTAGTTTTTAGGTGGAATTGGGCTGCTTGGTATCTCGTATCGCCGAGAAATCATGAAATGAAAAGGTACAATATGGAACATTGTAGCTTTTCATTTCATGATTTTAATATGCTCATTTAAGGAGTGAATTTGTTTGGAATACGTAATTGAGATGCTCAATATTCGAAAAGTATTTGGGAACTTCGTAGCCAATGACAACATCACTCTCCAAGTCAAAAAGGGAGAAATCCATGCCCTTCTTGGAGAAAATGGGGCAGGAAAATCGACACTTATGAATGTGTTATTTGGACTTTATCAACCAGATGGCGGCGAGATCCGTGTTAAAGGGAAAACGGTCAACATCTCTGATCCGAATGTCGCCAATGACCTCGGCATTGGAATGGTGCACCAACATTTTATGCTTGTCGACACGTTTACCGTTACCGAGAACATCATTTTAGGAAGCGAGCCGACAACGGGTGGCATGATCGATATTAAACGCGCTGAAAAAGAGGTGCGTGAATTGTCGGAACGCTACGGCTTAGCGGTTGATCCGACAGCGAAAATCTCCGATATTTCCGTCGGAATGCAGCAACGTGTCGAAATTTTAAAAACGCTGTATCGCGGTGCGGATATTTTAATTTTCGATGAGCCAACAGCAGTGCTTACTCCACAAGAGATTCAAGAATTGATTCAAATTATGAAGGCGCTTGTGAAAGAAGGAAAATCAATTATTTTAATTACCCATAAGCTCAAAGAAATTATGGAAGTGTGCGACCGTGTCACCGTTATTCGGCGCGGGAAAGGCATTGGTACATTAAATGTTGCTGATACGAATCCAAGTGAACTTGCTGCGCTGATGGTAGGACGTGAGGTTCAGTTTAAAACAGATAAAAAGCCAGTCCAACTAGGAAAACCAGTGTTAGAAATTAAGGACTTAGTCGTAAAAGATGCGCGCGGTATTACTGCAGTTAATCATTTGGATTTAACGGTTCACGCTGGTGAGATCGTTGGAATAGCTGGGGTAGACGGAAACGGTCAAACGGAATTAATTGAGGCGATTACGGGGCTTGTGAAGGCTGAGTCTGGGTCAATTACGTTGAACGGTCAAGAGATTACGAATCTCCCTCCGCGCAAAATCATCGAAGCCGGCGTCGGCCATATTCCGCAGGACCGTCATAAACATGGGCTTGTGCTCGATTTTCCAATCGGGGAGAACATGGTGTTGCAAACGTATTATAAGCAGCCGTACTCCAAAAAAGGGATTCTTAGCTTTAAAACTATTTATGAAAAAGCTCGCCAGCTTATTCAAGAGTTTGACGTACGCACGCCGGATGAATATACGAAAGCGCGAGCCCTCTCTGGCGGCAATCAGCAAAAGGCAATTATCGGCCGTGAAGTTGACCGCAATCCCGACTTGCTTATTGCTGCTCAGCCAACGCGCGGTCTTGATGTCGGAGCGATTGAATTTATTCATAAACGCTTGATTGAACAACGTGATCAAGGTAAGGCGGTGCTTCTCGTTTCGTTTGAATTAGACGAAGTCATGAACGTAAGCGATCGCATCGCTGTCATTTACGAAGGAAAAATCGTGGCCATCGTCGATCCAAAAGAAACAACAGAACAAGAGCTTGGATTATTGATGGCAGGAAGTAAACGGAAGGAAGCGGGTGTTTCTTAATGAGTTCAAGTCGTCTTACGAATTTTCTCGTTCCAGTATTAGCGGTGTTGCTTGGGGTTCTTGTCGGCTCAATCGTCATGCTTGTGAGCGGCTATGACCCGATTGCTGGTTATTCCGCGCTTTTATATGGAGCGTTTGGTGACAATTATTATATTGGAGAAACGATTCGGCAAACGACTCCTTATATTCTTGCAGGGCTTGCGGTTGCGTTTGCGTTTCGCACGGGGCTCTTTAATATCGGGGTTGAAGGACAGCTCATCATCGGCTGGCTTGCTTCTGTATGGGTAGGGGTGGCATTTGATCTGCCAAAGGTCATCCATTTACCGTTAGCGATTTTAGCTGCCGCTGTTGCCGGTGCATTGTGGGCATTCATTCCAGGGTTTTTAAAGGCTCATTTTAAAGTGCACGAAGTCATTATTACCATTATGATGAACTATATTGCTCTTCATGTATCCAACGCAATTATTCGTTCCGTTTTGTCTAATCAAGGCTTTAAATCAGAAAAAATTCATGAAACAGCTTCGTTGCAGTCAGAATTTTTACAGTCGATTACGGATTACTCGACATTGCATTACGGCATTATTGTAGCCGTTATCGGTGCCATCATTATGTGGTTTTTACTTGAAAAAACGACGAAAGGATACGAATTGCGTGCTGTTGGTTTCAACCAACACGCTTCCCATTACGCCGGCATGAACGTAAAAAGAAATATTATTTTGGCAATGGTTATATCCGGAGCATTTGCTGGGGTTGCTGGCGCAATGGAGGGTCTCGGTACTTTCGGGAATATTTCTGTAAAAGCTGGGTTTACCGGTATCGGATTTGATGGAATTGCCGTTGCTTTAATCGGAGGAAATAATGCTTTTGGTATTCTGTTATCGGCGCTTCTGTTTGGCGCATTAAAAGTGGGGGCGCTTGAGATGCCGTCGAGTGCAGACGTCCCAACGGAACTTGTTGATATTGTTATCGCATTAATTATTTTCTTTGTTGCATCTAGTTATTTGATTCGTTTATTACTATCTCGTTTCAAAAAGGAGGGAAAATAAGTGGGCGTTTATGAAGTTTTACAAATTATTATTCCTTCGGCGATTTTCTTTGCAGCTCCACTTATTTTCACTGCACTTGGCGGTGTCTTTAGCGAACGTTCCGGCGTCGTGAATATCGGTTTAGAAGGATTAATGGTTATTGGAGCATTTGTCAGCGTTGTGTTCAACTTAACGTTTGCTGATCGTTTCGGAGAGCTCACTCCGTGGCTTGCGCTCATCGTTGCGATGGTGGTTGGGGCGATTTTTTCCCTTCTCCATGCCGTTGCATCGATTACGTTCCGCGCTGACCAAGTCGTCAGCGGTGTGGCGATTAACTTTTTAGCACTGGGTTTATCGCTCTTTTTAGTGAAAAAAATGTATGGCAAAGGCCAGACGGATCAAATTCAAGTGGGTTTTGATAAAATTGATGTTCCTGTTTTAAGTCATATTCCGGTTATTGGTCCGTTATTTTTCTCAAATACTTATATTCCGTCTTATATTGCAATTATTTTTGCCTTTGTTGCTTGGTATGTCATTTATAAAACGCCATTTGGTCTTCGCCTGCGTGCAGTTGGTGAGCATCCGATGGCGGCGGATACGATGGGAATTAATGTGACAAAAATGCGCTATATTGCTGTCATGATTAGCGGTGCCTTAGGTGGAATTGGTGGAGCGGTGTACGCGACCATTATTTCGCGCGACTTTAGCCATGCAACGATCTCCGGCCATGGATTTATGGCACTCGCCGCGATGATTTTTGGAAAATGGCATCCAATTGGGGCAATGGGGGCTGCTTTGTTCTTTGGTCTTGCGCAAAGCTTAAGTATCGTAGGGCAATCGATTCCGTTTTTGAAAAATGTCCCGACTGTCTATTTGCTAATCGCTCCATATGTGTTAACCATTTTAGCATTAGCAGGCTTCATCGGCCGCGCCGAAGCGCCAAAGGCGTTAGGTACGCCTTATATTAAAGGAAAACGATAATTCTTATGAGAACTCGACTTTTGTTGTCGAGTTCTTTTTTTGCTCGTCATTTGCATTTTATTTTCGTTAAACGGTATTATTGATGATAAGACTAAAAAGCTTTGCAACGTAAACAATAAAAGTATCGATGTTGATGTTGAAAAGGAGGAGTCTCTTTGATCAATGAAAAAGTAAGAGCCGTCCAAGGATTTCGCGTACACACCATTGAGACGGACAAATATAAAACAAATACGCTTGTATTAAAAATGAAAGCACCTTTATCGAAAGAAACGGTTACATTTCGTGCGCTATTGCCGTATGTATTGCAAAGCGGAACAACGACGTATCCAAGCGCAAAACAATTACGAACATATTTAGATGAGCTATATGGAGCAACATTGAATGTGGATTTAACGAAGAAAGGTGAACATCATATTATTACGATTCGCCTTGATGTCGCCAATGAGAAGTTTTTAAAAGAACAAACGCCGCTATTAAACAAAGCAGTGCAACTGTTAAGTGAAATTGTTCTCCAACCTGCTTTAGAAAAGGGCCGCTTCGTCGAAAAAATCGTGGAACAAGAAAAACGCTCACTAAAGCAACGCATTCAGTCCGTTTATGATGATAAAATGCGTTATGCGAACTTGCGGCTAGTTGAGGAAATGTGTAAAGGAGAACCGTATGCACTTCATACAGACGGACAGTTGGAGGATGTTGATCACATTACACCGGAAAATTTGTTTGACTATTATCAAAAAGCGTTACAAGAAGATGAAATCGACTTATACATCATTGGCAGTATTCCTGAAGAGCGCGTTCTTGAATTGGTGCAATCGCATTTTTCTTTTCCGGCGCGTACTACTCGCCCTGTCATCAATCAGCTGACAGAGAAAAAGACAATTACCAACGTGAATGAAGTAAAAGAGGAACAAGATGTGAAACAAGGAAAACTCAATATTGGATATCGAACGAATGTGACGTATGAAGATGATGATTACTATGCACTCCAAGTGTTTAACGGCATTTTCGGAGGTTTTTCCCATTCCAAGTTGTTTATCAATGTCCGCGAAAAAGCAAGCCTTGCTTACTATGCTGCTTCACGCTTAGAAAGCCATAAAGGATTGATGATGGTCATGGCAGGAGTTGAGCCGGTGAACTATGAAAAAGCGGTACAAATCATTCGCGATCAAATGGAAGGAATGAAAAAAGGCGATTTTACCGATGACGAAATGACACAAACGAAAGCAGTCATTCGCAATCAACTGCTCGAAACCATCGATACGCCGCGAGGGCTCGTGGAAGTGCTCTATCATAATGTCGTTTCCAAACGAAAACGTCCGATTGAAGAATGGCTTTCGGAAACCGACCGCGTGTCTCGAGAAGAGGTCGTACGCGTGGCGAACAATATCGAGCTAGATACGATTTATTTCCTCACAGGAATGGAGGGAACGAAATAACATGGAGAAAATTGTATACGAACAATTACAAGAACAGCTGTTTTACGAGAAAATGCCTAACGGGTTGGATGTGTACATTTTGCCGAAAAAAGGATTTAACAAAACATACGCGACGTTTACGACGAAATACGGTTCTGTCGACAATCAATTCGTTCCGCTTGGAAAGACAGAAATGAAGCGGGTGCCGGACGGAATCGCCCATTTCCTAGAGCATAAATTATTCGAAAAAGAAGATGGAGATGTGTTTCAACAATTCAGCAAGCAAGGAGCGTCAGCGAATGCGTTTACGTCGTTTACAAGAACGGCTTACTTATTTTCAAGCACAGCGAATGTTGAAAAAAATTTAGAAACGCTAATCGATTTTGTACAAACGCCGTATTTCTCCGATAAAACCGTCGAAAAAGAAAAAGGCATTATTGGTCAGGAAATTCGCATGTATGATGATAACCCTGATTGGCGCGTTTACTTTGGGTTAATTGAAAGCATGTATCAAAATCATCCTGTAAAAATTGATATTGCAGGAACGATTGAATCGATTTCCAATATCACGAAAGAACTGTTGTACGAATGTTACGAAACGTTTTATCATCCAAGCAATATGTTATTATTTATCGTCGGACCGGTCGATCAAGAAAAAATCATGCAGCAAATTCGGGATAATCAAGCGAAAAAAACATTTCCTAAAGCAGTGGAGATTCAGCGTTTTGTCTATGACGAGCCCGCTGAAGTAGCGAAAGAAAAACAAGTCATTCCAATGCATGTACAAACGAGTAAATGTCTTGTCGGACTTAAAGGGACGAACGTAACAGCGAAAGGAAAAGACAAATTAAAGCACGAATTATCCATGAATGTGCTATTGGATTATTTATTTGGCAAAAGCTCTCCACATTATGAGCGGCTGTATAGCCTTGGGCTCATTGACGAGACGTTTGCGTATGAGTACACAGAAGAGCAACAATTCGGCTTTGCGATTGTCGGCGGGGATACAAGTGATCCTGATCGATTAGCAGAAGAACTAAAGCAGACGATGCTGACATTTTTTGATTCATCCCTGACGACAGAAGAGTTAGAGCGGGTGAAAAAGAAAAAAATTGGCGCGTTTTTGCGTTCGCTTAACTCGCCAGAATACATTGCGAACCAGTTTACGCGGTATGCGTTTCATGAAGCTAGCTTGTTTGAGGCTGTTTCTGTATTACAATCTTTAACGACAGATGATATCGTTCAAGTAGCAAAAGAATGTTTCCGGGAATCGCAGTTTTCTATCTGTCAAGTTGTTCCAAAAGAAAGAAACTAGGCATCCTTCTTAAGAAGGATGCTTTTTTAGGGGGATTAAAATGAAGTATGCGTTAATTACTGGGGCAAGTGGAGGAATTGGTACGGCAATTGCTCGTCAGCTTGCCCATGACGGCTACGGTCTTGTGCTGCATTATTATCGTCATCGCGATCGCCTTGATGAGCTGAAAGCAGAACTAACGAACGTTCATGTTTCCATTGTTCAAGCGGATCTTTCCGAGGCAACAGGTGTTGATACACTCGTTTCACAGCTTGATCGCCCGATTGATGTTCTAGTGCATAATAGCGGCAATAGTTATTACGGGTTGATTACTGATATGAGTGATCAGCTTGTTCAACAAATGGTACAGCTTCACGTTACAAGTCCTATTTTGTTAACAAAAAGACTGCTTCCGCCTATGATCGCAAAAAGACGTGGAAATATTGTCGTCATTTCATCCATTTGGGGACTCACGGGCGCCTCTTGCGAAGTCGTCTATTCGATGGTTAAAGGGGGACAAAATGCATTTGTGAAAGCCCTAGCGAAAGAAGTAGCGCCAAGCGGTATTCGAGTCAATGCCATTGCTCCAGGAGCGATTCAAACCGCGATGTTAGGATCATTTAGTGATGAGGAGCTGCAACAGATCGCAGAGGATATTCCATTAGGGAGAATCGGTACCGCGGATGAGGTGGCAAAAACTGTTTCGTTTTTAATTTCCGAATCGGCTTCCTATATTACCGGACAAGTCATTTCCGTCAATGGAGGATGGTATTGTTAATGAGACGGGGTATATTTTAGCAAAAAGTAGGCAAACTATCGTTGAAGCTGAATATGAAGGAGGTAGAAGCCATGTCTGTATTAGACAACTTTGAACAATGGAAGGACTTTTTAGGTGAGCGTCTCGAGCAGGCGCAGCAACAGGGTCTAAATCAGCAGGTCATCTCTGATGTCGCTTATCAAATTGGTGATTACTTAGCTCAACAAGTCGATCCAAAAAATCCTGAGGAACGCCTTCTTGCTGATCTTTGGAGCGTGGCTGATGAGCAAGAGCAACACGCAATTGCCAACGCGATGGTAAAATTAGTACAGAAAAAATAACAAGTAGAGAGGGATTTCCTCTCTTTTTTTATGACTAAAAAACTATAGAGGCGATTTGCTTATCGTGATGAGATGCTCGTCACTGCTTTTCTTAACTATTTAGTTCCCTTTTCTGTTGCGTTTCAGTTCGATATTATAGTAGTATGAACTTATCATAGGCTACGTGGCTCCTTAACCGTAAGGGAGGAAAATGGGATGGGGAAACAGGAGTGGTATTTGGAATATGAGATACATATCAATCGTCCAGGCTTATTAGGAGACATTTCTTCGCTTTTAGGCATGTTATCCATCAACATCGTTACGATTAATGGTGTTCATGATTCGCGGCGCGGTATGCTCCTTCTTTGTGACAATAACGAACAAATCGAACGGCTTGCCTCCATTTTACGAACAATGGATAATATTACGATTACGAAGCTGCGCCAGCCAAAGCTGTTGGATCGTCTTGCCGTTAGACATGGGCGGTATATTCAGCGTGACGCCGATGATAAAAAAACATTTCGCTTTATTCGCGATGAACTTGGTTTGCTTGTTGATTTTATGGCAGAGATTTTTAAACAAGAAGGGCATAAGCTAATTGGCATTCGTGGAATGCCGCGCGTCGGCAAAACCGAATCGATTGTCGCTGCTAGTGTTTGCGCGAATAAACGTTGGCTGTTTGTGTCATCGACACTCATTAAACAAACCGTGCGCAGTCAATTAATTGAAGACGAGTATAATGAAAATAATATCTTTATCATTGATGGCATCGTTTCAACGCGCCGGGCCAACGAGAGGCATTGGCAGCTCATTCGCGAATTAATGCGTCTTCAAGCGACGAAAGTTGTCGAGCATCCAGATATTTTTGTCCGGCACACGGAGTATACACTTGATGATTTTGATTATATTATTGAATTGCGCAATGATCCAGCAGAAGAGATTACATATGATGTAGTTGATCAACAATCATTCTTTTCCAATGATGGATTTTCTGATTTTGATTTTTAATAAAAAAGTTTAATAAAAAGGTGGAAGGTGTTATCGTTGACAGAGTTAGGTAAACGATTGAAAGAAGCGAGAGAAGCGAAAAATATTAGTTTAGATGAACTGCAACATATGACCAAAATTCAAAAGCGCTATCTTATCGGGATTGAAGAAGGCAACTATGACATTATGCCAGGGAACTTTTACGTGCGTGCTTTCATTAAGCAGTACGCTGAAGCTGTAGGGCTCGATTCAGAGGAGCTGTTCGAGGAGTACAAACATGAAATTCCTCAATCGCAGCATGAGGAATTGCCGGAACAGTTATCTCGTGTCAAAAGCAGACAACAAATTTCTTCAAAAAGTTTACAATGGATTGATTTGCTTCCGAAATTGCTTATTGCTGTTGTAATCATTGGTATAGCAGTGGTTCTTTGGTTATTTTTACAGCATCGCGATGCTGGAAGCGAATCACAAGGACAAATTATGAATCGGACAACAGAAGTAGAGCGTTCAAAAAATTCACCGTTGGAAAAGGCAACGGAAAAGGAAAAACAGAAAGAGACCGAGAAAAAACAGAAAGATAACGGCAAAGAGGAGACGGCTGAGCCATCGACTCCAACGTATACGGTCACCGAGAAACAAGGGAACACAGCAACAATTGAATTAACGAATGCAGATCAATTCACCATCGAATTAACTTCAAAAGGTGCGTCTTGGGTAGAAGTGTTTAATGGAAAAGGTCACTTCTTCTTTAGAGGAAATTTAACAAACGGGCAAACACAGACGTTTGATTTAACGTCAGAATCTGAAGTGTTCGTAAAAATTGGACGAACATTGGATGTGGACATGAAAATTAATGGACAACCATTTACGTACCCGTTTGATCCAAAAGATGAAGTATACCAAAAGCTCAAAATCATATTTAAAGAATCGTAAGTCATCTATTTTGTAGATGGCTTTTACATATTGATTAGATAGCGGAGGTATTTGTAGTGAATTTGCCTAATAAAATTACAGTAGCACGCATTATGTTAATTCCTCTATTTTTAGTGGTAATGTTAGTTCCATTTCATTGGGGGAGTATACAAATAGGAACGGAGTCACTCCCTATTTCTCATCTTGTTGGGGCGCTGATTTTCATTGTTGCTTCGGCAACCGACTGGATTGATGGATACTATGCCCGAAAATATCAGCTCGTTACGAATCTAGGAAAGTTTTTAGATCCGCTTGCTGATAAACTGCTTGTGTCAGCAGCACTCGTCGTTCTTGTTGAGCTTCATTATGCGCCTTCTTGGATGGTCATCGTCATTATTAGTCGCGAGTTTGCAGTAACAGGGCTGCGCCTTGTGTTAGCTGGAGAAGGAGAAGTCGTCGCTGCGAATATGCTTGGAAAAATTAAAACATGGACACAAATCGTCGCAATTTCCGCCCTTCTCCTTCATAATTTACCATTTTCTCTTATCTCATTTCCGTTTGCTGATTTAGCGCTTTGGGTGGCAGTCATATTTACAATCTGGTCTGGCTGGGACTATTTTGCGAAAAATAAGCATGCTTTTTTACATTCAAAATAAGACGGGCAAAAAACAAAGGGGGCGCTTTTGTTGAACGCAGAAATTATTGCGGTTGGTTCAGAATTGTTACTTGGACAAATCGCCAATACAAATGCGCAATTTTTATCACAGCAAATGGCCGAGCTGGGCATCAATGTGTACTTTCATACGGTCGTTGGCGACAATGCTTTACGGCTGCAAAAAGCGATTGAAATCGCACAAACGCGCGCAAATCTTATTATTTTCACCGGCGGGCTTGGTCCGACAAAAGATGATTTAACGAAAGAAACAATCGCTCGCATATTACAGCGGGAGCTTGTTATCGATGAAGAATCGCTTCGTTCGATTGAAGAATATTTTGCCCGCACGAATCGGACGATGACCGAAAATAACAAAAAGCAAGCACTTGTGCTAAAAGGAGCCGAAGTATTGAAAAACGAACATGGAATGGCTCCAGGAATGGTGGTGACAATCGATGACATCACTTACATGCTTCTTCCCGGACCACCGAAAGAGATGCAACCGATGTTTCTGAAATACGGGCGCCCGCTTCTTATGAACAGGCTGGAACGACAAGAACGTATTGAATCGCGCGTGTTGCGCTTCTTTGGTATCGGAGAATCACAGCTAGAAACAGAGATTGAAGATTTCATTGATGGTCAATCGAATCCGACGATCGCACCGCTTGCAGGAGACGGAGAAGTGACGTTGCGTCTAACAGCAAAACATCACTCGGCTGTTGAGGCAAAAAAAAGCTTAGACAAAATAGAAAAAGCGATTCTCGAGCGCGTAGGCCATTACTTTTACGGTTATAACGATGATACGTTATTTACAAAAGTCATCGAGCAATTAAAGCGGAATAATAAAACGATTGCCGCAGCGGAAAGCCTTACTGGTGGGCGATTTTTAGCGGAATTGACTGCCATTTCCGGCGCCTCTGAAGTTGTACGTGGAGGGATTGTCTGTTATACAAACGAAGTGAAAGAGCATGTTCTCCGCATTCCTCATTCCGTGTTAGAAACAGACGGAGCGGTTAGTGAGCCATGTGCGAAACTGTTAGCAGAACATGTCCGCACTCTTTGTCGAGCAGATATCGGTGTTAGCTTTACTGGAGTGGCAGGACCGAGTTCTCTTGAAGGAAAGCCAGTCGGGACTGTATACGTAGGGATCGCAATGGATGGACGTGAAACAGAAGTGTATAGCTTAACATTTGGCGGTGACCGTGAAACGATTCGCACCCGCACTGCCAAATACGGCTGTTTTGCCGTATTAAAAAAACTTGCAGCTGCTTTCTAGTATAATCTTGAAAAAAGTCTCCTGCTTCAAAAAGATGACAACGTTTTGTTTGAAGTGGGAGATGAATTTTAGTTGGCGAAAGCGAACATATGCGCTATAATTTCTGTTATGAAACATTCTTTGACAACTGAATATAAGAGGTTGTATGGAAAATAAAAATGCGAAAACCAAGCTAACCCTTCCATGTGTAAAAGACTCGAGGTATGAAAGAACTCTGTTTTGTCGACATCTAGGGCAGGGAGCTCCCAAGGAGGAGAAAAGCTGCTTTCTTCGGGGAGTTGGGAAGCTCCCATTTCTCATCGTTAGCGTAAATGGTAGCAGTTCATAGTGGCTGCTTTCCCCTCATTCCGCATCATCATATCTTCCCTTTCTCTTTATTTCCTTAGGATAAAATTGCTATTTTCACCACAGAAAAAACGAATGAACGTTCGATTTTTTTCTTGGCAGGAACGTGAAAAAACGGTATAGTATAAGTAGATGAGAAAAAGGAGGAATTAATCAGTGAATCAAGATCGTCAAGCGGCCTTGGAACAGGCGTTAAAACAAATTGAAAAACAATTTGGTAAAGGATCCATTATGAAGCTAGGAGAGCAAACTGACCGACAAATTTCAACGATATCAAGTGGCTCACTAGCGTTAGATATTGCATTAGGTGTTGGAGGATATCCGCGCGGCCGCATTATCGAAATTTATGGTCCCGAATCTTCCGGTAAGACGACCGTTGCGCTTCATGCGATTGCTGAAGTGCAAAAATTAGGTGGTCAAGCTGCTTTTATCGACGCAGAACATGCGCTTGATCCGGTCTATGCCCAAAAATTAGGAGTGAACATTGACGAGCTGTTGCTTTCCCAACCAGATACAGGGGAGCAAGCGTTAGAAATCGCCGAAGCGTTAGTGAGAAGCGGCGCGGTCGATATTATCGTCATTGACTCTGTCGCGGCGCTTGTGCCAAAGGCAGAAATCGATGGTGATATGGGAGACGCTCACGTTGGTTTACAAGCTCGTTTAATGTCACAAGCGTTGCGTAAATTATCAGGGGCCATTAATAAATCAAAAACGATTGCGATTTTCATTAACCAAATTCGTGAAAAAGTGGGAGTTATGTTTGGAAATCAACAGAGAGTAATTGCTTAATCTGAGTTTTACACGGTTCTGTAGCTTTAAATTGATCAAGATTGACCACGAAAGAGAGCTACAGAATATAGAACGTGTAATTCAGCAGATTAAGGAGTTTACTCTGGGTTTCCCTTGCTAGTGATAGCAAGAAAAAAACCTTGTGAACCCGATTGCCTAGGGGTGTGCGAAGTCATTTCGTGCTAACGGTGGAGCCCTCCAATCATGTTCAAGGGGTAATACCGTGCCAAGCCTTACTACTTATAGTAAGGAAGGTGTAGAGACTACCGAAAAGTGCGTTTGTCACTGAGTAGGGTACAGCAGAGGATAGGCTACTGCTGGAAGCGCAAGGCTCTCCAATTTGGAGATGAAGATATAGTCCAAGCTATAGAGATGGTAAATCTATAGGTTTATGCCAGAGACAACTCCCGGTGGACGAGCATTAAAATTCTATGCTTCTGTTCGTCTTGAAGTGCGCCGCGCTGAGCAAATTAAGCAAGGCAACGACATGGTCGGAAACAAAACGAAAATTAAAGTCGTGAAAAACAAGGTCGCTCCTCCGTTTAAAACGGCGGATGTTGACATTATGTATGGTGAGGGAATCTCCCGTGAAGGTGAAATTATTGACATGGCCTCAGAGTTAGATATCATTCAAAAGAGCGGCTCTTGGTATTCATACAAAGACGAACGCCTTGGTCAAGGCCGTGAAAATGCAAAACAGTTTTTAAAAGAAAATCCGCATGTCATGGAAGAGATTGCCCAGGAGATTCGCAAGCATTATGGTATCGATTCTCCAGCACGTGTATCTGATCCGGATACAGAGCCGCAAGAAGAATTAAGCATCTTTGATGAATAAGCTCATGAAAAGAAGAGACAATGCGTGCATTGTCTCTTCTTTTATTTTTCTAACATTCTGTCTATTGGACAACCTATTATCTTGACAATAAATTTTGCCACCTTTAAAATTAACATGTATATTTTACAAAAAACTAACTATGGAAATCTATGATCTCAGTCATTGAGATGGATCTTGAATCGGGCATAAAGGGGTAACGGATCTCCCTAGATGAAAGTCTTGTGGAACAAGAGTCAATGTCTGTGGGGACATACAGAAAAAGCACTTTTGTACACCAAGACTTGCTGGCTTCGGTTGTGTAGAGATTCATCGAAACTGTGAAGAGCCTTTGTGCTGTATATTGAAACGTTTGTAACAATGTACATGCCGACATTCATTTAGCAACAAACAAGTTCATAGCAAGAGGAGGTGAAATGGATGGATGTCATTACAGTCATAGTCATCTCCGCTTTGCTTGCCCTAGTCGTCGGTGCAGTTGTTGGCTTTTTTGTTCGTAAATCCATTGCGGAAGCGAAAATTGGTGGCGCACAAATGGCTGCGAACCAAATTCTTGAAGAAGCAAAACGTGAAGCTGATGCGCTAAGAAAAGAGGCGCTTCTTGAAGCAAAGGATGAAATTCATAAGCTTCGTACAGAGGCAGAACGAGAAATTCGTGACCGAAGAAGTGAGCTACAAAAACAGGAAAACCGTTTATTGCAAAAAGAGGAGAATCTCGACCGAAAAGACGAAGCGCTTAATAAACGTGAGGCGCTTTTAGAGAAGAAAGAGGATTCTCTTAACAAAAGACAACAGCATATTGAAGAGATGGAAAGCAAAGTGGAAGAACTCGTTCAAAAAGAGCAAGCGGAACTGGAGCGTATTTCTAGCTTAACACGCGAAGAGGCTCGACAAATTATTTTAGAGCGTGTTGAAAAAGAGCTATCGCATGAAATTGCTGTTATGATTAAAGAAGCAGAAACACGTGCGAAAGAAGAAGCTGATAAAAAGGCGAAAGAAATTCTGTCGCTTGCGATTCAGCGCTGTGCGGCTGACCATGTCGCTGAAACAACCGTGTCTGTCGTCAACTTACCGAATGATGAAATGAAAGGACGCATCATCGGTCGTGAAGGACGAAACATTCGCACGCTCGAAACATTGACCGGTATCGATTTAATTATTGACGATACACCGGAAGCAGTCATTTTATCTGGATTTGACCCAATTCGCCGCGAAACGGCTAGACTTGCGTTAGATAAACTTGTTCAAGATGGCCGCATTCATCCGGCACGAATTGAAGAGATGGTTGAAAAAGCAAGACGCGAAGTCGACGAACATATTCGCGAAGTTGGAGAGCAGACGACGTTTGAAGTTGGTGTTCACGGTTTACATCCAGACTTAATCAAAATTTTAGGTCGGTTGAAATTCCGGACAAGCTACGGTCAAAACGTGCTTAAACATTCAATGGAAGTCGCCTTTTTAGCAGGGCTTATGGCTGCAGAATTAGGTGAAGATGAAATGTTAGCAAGACGCGCTGGCTTGCTTCATGACATCGGAAAGGCAATCGACCATGAAGTCGAAGGAAGCCATGTGGAAATCGGAGTAGAGCTCGCGACGAAGTATAAAGAGCATCCGGTTGTCATTAATAGTATTGCCTCTCACCATGGGGATACCGAACCGACTTCTGTGATTGCCGTATTAGTGGCAGCGGCAGACGCTCTTTCTGCAGCGAGACCGGGAGCGCGCAGCGAAACGTTAGAAAACTATATTCGCCGCCTTGAAAAACTTGAAGAAATTGCGGAATCATATGAAGGTGTGGAAAAATCTTATGCGATTCAAGCGGGGCGAGAAGTGCGTATCATGGTAAAACCAGATGCGATTGATGATCTCGAAGCGCATCGATTAGCGCGCGATATTCGCAAGCGAATTGAGGAAGAGCTTGATTACCCGGGACATATTAAAATTACGGTAATTCGTGAGACGAGAGCGGTTGAATATGCAAAATAAAGTGGCGGTATTGCCACTTTATTTTTTTATCGTTTTATGCCAAACTTGAATTAGTGGAATTTTACATTTAGAAAGGGTTATACGATGAAACTATTGTTTATTGGCGATGTCGTCGGTTCACCGGGACGAAAAATGGTAGAACAATATCTGCCAAAATTAAAGGACAAGCATAAGCCTAATGTCATTATTATCAACGGTGAGAACTCCGCAGGAGGAAAAGGAATTACAGGGAAAATATATCGCGGTTTTCTCGAGCAGGGAGCGCATGCGGTGACGCTTGGTAATCATGCATGGGATAATCGCGACATATTCGAATTTATTGACAATGCAAAAGCTCTAGTTCGGCCTGCCAACTTTCCGTCTGGTGCGCCGGGGAGGGGAATTGTATACGTACAAATTGATCAATTTGAAGTAGCTATTATCAATTTACAAGGAAGGACATTTTTGCCGGCGATTGATTGTCCGTTTCAAAAAGCCGATGAACTGATTGCTGAAGCATCCGAGAGAACGCCGATCATTTTTGTCGATTTTCATGCGGAAGCCACGAGCGAAAAACAAGCGATGGGATGGTATTTAGATGGACGAGTTTCCGCGGTTGTTGGTACGCATACGCACGTGCAAACAGCTGATGCTCGCATTTTACCAAAAGGAACTGCTTATATTACCGATGTTGGCATGACGGGACCATACGATGGAATTTTAGGTGTTGATCGAGAAGCGGTGCTAAGAAAATTTTTGACAGCCCTTCCCGTCCGATTTGAGGTGACCGAGGGAAGAACACAACTGAATGCGGTCATGATTGATATTGATCCAAAAACGGGACGAGCCAACGCGATCGAGCGCATTATCATTAACGATGATCACCCTTATTTTGAATAATCTACTTTTTGAGAATTTTTTAAAATATTTTTTATTATAGCAGGAATACTCCCCGAAAACAGTGAATATAGTAACAATGGAACAAACTTTATCATGAATGAACCATTAGGGGAATTAAGGAGGAACTAGAAATGGAAATATTAAAAGTTTCAGCAAAGTCTAATCCTAACTCTGTAGCTGGTGCACTTGCTGGTGTGTTGCGTGAACGAGGAGCTGCCGAAATTCAAGCCATTGGCGCAGGTGCATTAAACCAAGCCGTTAAGGCAGTAGCTATCGCACGAGGGTTTGTGGCACCAAGTGGAGTTGACCTTATTTGTATTCCTGCATTTACGGATATTATCATTGATGGTGAAGAGCGTACGGCGATTAAATTAATCGTCGAACCTCGCTAATTTAGTGACATGATATGCATGTAACCTGTTTGCAGTTTCCATACAGCAAGCAGGTTATTTTATTCATTTTGAGGGGGATCATTATGATTTTTGACGCTCATTGCGATGCATTAATGAAGCTATGGATGGATCGAACCCTATCGTTTCAAGATGGAAAAAGTCTCCATGTCACATTTCAGTCGCTTGTCGAAGCGAAAACCAAAGTGCAATGTTTTGCGATTTACATACCGGAAAATGTCCCAGAGGAAGCCCGTTTTACAGCCGCTTTAGAAATGATTGACATTTTTTTTGAACAGATTATCAATCGTTTTCCAAATATGAAATTTGTTCAGTCGAAACGAGAGATTAAGGCATTAGCAGACAACGAGATTGGCGCGATGTTAACGCTTGAAGGATGCGAGGCGATTGGGACAAACCTTGCTAAACTAAAAACATTGCTTCGTCTGGGGGTTTCATCGGTCGGTCTTACATGGAATTGGGCGAATTCTGTAGCCGATGGAGCATGGGAACAGCGAGGTGCCGGTTTGACTCGATTTGGCAAGCAAGTAGTAACACAGCTGAACGAAGCGAACTGCTGGGTCGATGTGTCACATTTATCGGAAAAAGCGTTTTGGGACGTTCTCGAAATGGCGCGATTTCCTATTGCATCTCATTCAAATACATATGCGTTATGCCCGCATCCCCGCAATTTACGTGATGAACAAATTCGTGCGTTGATTCATAAAAATGGTATGATTGGAATCACGTTCGTCCCATACTTTGTAAAGAAAGAAAAAGAAAAAGCAACGATTTCGGATGTGCTTCGCCATTTAGAGCATGTTTGTTCTCTTGGAGGGGAATATCATGTCGGTTTTGGCTCCGATTTTGACGGAATTGAAGAAACGGTAGCCGGACTTGAAAATGTCCGCTGTTATGAGAATTTAGTGAATGAGCTGCAAAAACATTATTCTGAGACGGAAGTGGAACGTTTTCTTTTTTGGAATTTCTATGAACACTTGCCGCGGTAGAGTAGGAAAGAATAATTTTTTCGTAAAGGGTTGCATTTTCTTTTTGATGGGTCTAGAATGAAATCGTTTAGTATATTCCTATATGTTTAGTATATTCCCATATGATGAAATTTTTTAAAAAATCACAAGTTGAAATTCTAGTGATTTTATCGGAAAAGTGCTACACTTATAATCGTAGAACACATGCTATCATTGACGCAATTTAAAGGGGTGTAAGAAATGATTAGTCAACTTTCGTGGAAAGTTGGAGGACAACAAGGGGAAGGTATTGAAAGTACCGGTGAAATCTTCTCCATTGCATTAAACCGCCTGGGTTATTACCTGTATGGCTATCGGCATTTCTCTTCTCGTATTAAAGGCGGCCATACGAACAATAAAATTCGTGTTAGCACAACACAAGTTCGTTCGATTGCCGACGATCTTGATATATTAGTAGCATTTGACCAAGAGTCCATCGATTTTAACTTTCACGAGCTTCGCGATGGAGGTATTGTCATTGCAGACTCGAAGTTTAACCCGACCATTCCGGAAGGATCGAACGTGACATTGTATGCGGTTCCATTTACAGATATTGCAACGAATTTAGGGACATCGTTGATGAAAAACATGGTGGCGGTCGGTGCATCAAGTGCCGTACTTGATCTTGATATTGGCGTTTATCAAGAAGTGGTGGAGGAAATTTTCGGTCGCAAAGGGCAACAAGTTGTTGAGAAAAACATGGAAGCGATTCGAGCAGGCGCTCAATTTATGAAAGAGCAACTTGGCGATAGCATCCAAACGATGAAATTAGAAAAAGCAGACGGAAAAAAGCGCATGTACATGATTGGTAACGATGCGATTGCGTTAGGCGCTCTTGCTGGCGGTGCCCGCTTTATGGCTGCATATCCGATTACTCCAGCATCCGAAATTATGGAGTACTTAATTAAAAAGCTTCCTGCATTAGGCGGTGCGGTTATCCAAACTGAGGACGAGATTGCTGCCTGTACGATGGCGATTGGTGCTAACTATGCGGGCGTACGTACATTAACTGCATCAGCGGGACCGGGTCTTTCCTTAATGATGGAAGCGATCGGTCTTGCGGGGATTACGGAAACGCCAGTCGTGATTGTGGATACGCAGCGTGGCGGCCCAAGTACAGGATTACCAACGAAACAAGAACAATCGGATTTAATGGCGATAATCTATGGAACGCACGGAGAAATTCCGAAAATCGTCATGGCGCCAAGCACGGTGCAAGAAGCATTTTACGATATGGTAGAAGCGTTCAACCTTGCTGAAGAATATCAATGCCCAGTTATTGTTCTATCGGATTTGCAACTTTCGCTTGGTAAACAAACGGTAGAGCCGCTGGAGTATGACAAAATTGAAATTCGTCGCGGTAAATTAGTAAAAGGAGAACTTCCACAACTTGAAAATAAAGGATACTTCAAACGATACGAAGTGACAGAAGACGGCATTTCACCGCGCGTGCTGCCTGGTATGCCAAACGGCATTCACCACGTAACGGGCGTTGAGCATGATGAAACAGGAAAACCGTCTGAAGTAGCAGCAAACCGAAAAACACAAATGGATAAACGTTTACGTAAACTAAAACATGTTCGCTTCAATACGCCAGTCCATAAAAACGTGAAACATGAGGAAGCGGACTTGCTCATTATTGGTTTTAACTCTACGCGCGGAGCCATTGAAGAGGCTATCGGTCGTCTAGAATTAGACGGCTTAAAAGTGAACCATGCGCATATTCGTCTCATTCATCCGTTCCCGACAGAGGAAGTATCACCATTAGTACAATCGGCGAAAAAAGTCGTCGTCGTGGAACATAATGCAACGGGACAGCTTGCGAACCTCTTAAAAATGAATGTGGGACATGCTGATAAAATTTATAGCGTATTAAAATACGACGGCAACCCATTCTTACCGCACGAAGTTCATACAAAATGCAAGGAGTTGTTTCAATAATGGCGACATTTAAAGATTTCCGTAACAATGTGAAACCGAACTGGTGTCCAGGCTGTGGCGATTTCTCCGTTCAAGCAGCGATTCAACGCGCCGCGGCAAACGTTGGTTTAGAGCCACATCAATTAGCTGTTATTTCTGGTATCGGTTGTTCTGGTCGTATTTCCGGTTACATTCATTCTTACGGATTCCATGGCATTCATGGGCGCGCGTTACCGATTGCTCAAGGTGTCAAAATGGCAAACCGTGATTTAACGGTCATTGCCGCCGGCGGTGACGGTGACGGATTTGCGATTGGAATGGGGCATACGATTCATGCGATTCGTCGCAACATCGACATCACATATATTGTTATGGATAACCAAATTTACGGTTTAACCAAAGGACAAACATCACCGCGAAGCGATGTTGGATTTAAAACAAAAAGTACGCCGCAGGGCTCTGTTGAACCAGCTCTTTCCATTATGGAAATGGCGCTTAGCGCTGGTGCGACATTTGTTGCCCAAAGCTTCTCGAGCGACTTAAAAGAATTGACACATTTAATTGAAGAAGGTATTAAACATAAAGGATTCTCTCTCATTAACGTATTTAGCCCATGTGTCACTTACAATAAAGTGAACACTTATGATTGGTTCAAAGAAAACTTAGTCAACTTAAGCACGATTGAAGGGTACGATCCATCTGATCGCGACATAGCAATGCAAACGTTAATGAAACATAAAGGCTTAGTAACAGGGCTCATTTATCAAAATAAAGAACAAAAATCGTACCAAGACTTAATTCATGGTTATAGTGAAACTCCGCTTGCCCATGCCGATCTTCAATTAAGCAAAGAGAAATTTGATGAATTAATCTCTGAATTTATGTAATGGAAATCATTCACTCCCAATCAGATATTGCCTGATTGGGAGTGATTTTGTTATGATAAACTGTTCGAAATGAATTCGAACAAGAAAAGTATTGTTTAAAATTGTCACAAATTATATACTATGATAATGTGTATATGAAACGAGACATTCGTTTTTTTATAGAAAGGAGATTGTTATGAACGAAAAACAACGTTTAGAACAAACAGGACACATTCAAACAGCTGATCATCCAACGGACAAAAAATCCGCTTTGGATGCAGGAGAAAATTTAAACCGTTTAAAACAAAAAACAAGCAAAGACTATGAAAAATATTTTTCAACGGTCTTTATCCCACCAAGCTTAAAAGAAGCAAAAAAACGTGGGAAAGAAGAAGTCAAGTATCATAAGGATTTCACCATTCCAGAAGAGTTCAGGGGAATGGGAATCGGCCGTAAGTTTTATATTCGCACATATGGCTGTCAAATGAACGAGCATGATACAGAAGTCATGGCTGGTATTTTTATGGCGTTAGGCTATGAGCCAACTGACCAGCCAGAAGATGCGAACGTTATTCTGTTAAATACCTGTGCGATTCGTGAAAATGCGGAAAACAAAGTATTCGGAGAAATCGGTCATTTAAAGCCATTGAAACAAAAAAATCCGGATCTGTTACTTGGCGTTTGCGGCTGTATGTCTCAAGAAGAATCAGTCGTCAACAAAATTTTAAAACAGTTCCAATATGTCGACATGATTTTTGGTACGCACAATATTCATCGCTTGCCTTACATTTTAAAAGAAGCATACATGTCTAAGGAAATGGTTGTTGAAGTATGGTCAAAAGAAGGAGATGTCATCGAAAACCTTCCGAAAGTACGCAAAGGCAACATTAAAGCATGGGTCAACATCATGTACGGCTGTGACAAGTTCTGTACGTACTGTATTGTTCCGTATACGCGAGGAAAAGAGCGCAGCCGTCGTCCAGAAGACATCATTCAAGAAGTGCGTCATTTAGCGGCGCAAGGCTATAAAGAAATTACACTTCTTGGCCAAAACGTGAACGCATACGGCAAAGACTTTACCGATATGAAATATGGCCTTGGCGATTTGATGGATGAGCTTCGCAAAATTGATATTGCCCGCATTCGTTTTACAACAAGCCATCCGCGCGACTTTGACGACCGCTTAATCGAAGTGTTAGCAAAAGGCGGCAATCTCGTTGAACATATCCATTTGCCAGTTCAATCGGGAAGCACTGAAATTTTAAAACTCATGGCTCGCAAATATACGCGTGAGCAATATTTAGAGCTTGTTCGCAAAATTAAAGCGGCAATTCCGGATGTCGCGCTAACAACTGACATTATCGTTGGCTTCCCGAACGAAACCGATGAGCAATTTGAAGAAACGTTATCTCTATACCGCGAAGTGGAGTTTGACTCTGCTTATACGTTCATTTACTCACCGCGCGAAGGAACGCCGGCCGCAAAAATGGTGGACAATGTGCCGATGGAAGTGAAAAAAGAGCGTTTGCAACGCTTAAATGCGCTTGTTAATGAAATTTCTGCGAAGAAATTGAAGGAATATGAAGGTAAAGTTGTCGAAGTATTAGTAGAAGGCGAAAGCAAAAACAATCCAGATGTGCTTGCTGGCTATACACGCAAAAACAAGCTTGTCAACTTCACTGGTCCGAAATCAGCGATCGGCAAACTTGTCAAAGTGCGCATTACTGAAGCGAAAACATGGACATTAAACGGGGAAATGGTAGAAGAAGCGATTGAGGTGAAATAAAATGGCCAAATATACGAGAGATGACATTTTAGCACGCGCAAAAGAACTGGCGAAAATGATTGCCGAAACGGAAGAAGTCGATTTTTTTAAGCGGGCGGAAGAAAAAATTAATCAAAACGAAAAAGTGCGTACCATGATTCAGCAAATTAAATCATTACAAAAGCAAGCCGTTAATCTTCAACACTATGGCAAACATGAAGCTTTGAAAAAAGTAGAAGCCGAAATTGACGAGATTTACGAAGAGCTTTCACAAATTCCGATCGTCGATGAATTTAAACAATCTCAGCTAGAAGTGAATGATCTTCTTCAACTAGTCGCTTCTACCATTTCAAAGACGGTCACCGATGAAATCATTACGTCCACAGGCGGCGATTTGTTGCGTGGAGAAACCGGTGCACAAATGCGAAACCACGACTGCGGCTGCCACTAAGTTAACGATAAAGGCGCCTCCTTTAATAGGGGCGTCTTTTTTTATTAAAAGAACATTGTCTAACTTCCCCTCTCAACCAGTTTTGTTTTTTTGACTATACATCCATACAAACCAAACCTTATGCAAAGCATAACTTGCCAAGAGATGATTTAAGCAGTTTGCGGTCCAACAACCAAACCTCTTTGCCCATCGTCGTTAGGCAAAGCGTCTTTTTTATTCAGATAAAAGCGAAGCCGCTTGACGTTGAAAAAATAGGCACATAATGGAGCAACCCCGCATACAATGAACTATACGGAATGATTTATAAACTTATGTGCACATTAGGCGAAGTCATGCATAGGATGAAGTGAAGATTCATTTGAGGAGGGTTTGCTCGTATGTCTGAATACAGAGAGATTATTTCAAAAGCGGTTGTTGGAAAAGGGCGCAAATTCACACAATCGACTCACACCATTACCGCTCCAAATCGTCCGTCAAGCATTTTAGGCTGCTGGATTATTAATCATCGCTATGACGCAAAAAAAAGCGACAGAACCGTCGAAATTTACGGGCATTACGACATTAACGTATGGTATTCATACCAAAATAATACAAAAACAGAGGTCGTTACAGAAACGGTCTCGTATACGGATGTCGTCAAACTCAAATATCGCGATGATGAGGACATCATTAGCGATGACACCGATATTGTTGTGCGTGTCATCCAACAGCCAAATTGCTTAGAATGTACAATTTCTCCAAATGGCAACAAAATTGTCGTACAAGTCGAAAGAGAATTTATCGCTGAAGTGATTGGTGAAACGAAAGTGTGGGTAGCCATTCACCCAGATGGACGCGGTGAAGAAGATGACTTTGATTATGATGTCGATGATGAAGAGTTGGAAGATTTAAGTCCAGATTTACTTCTTGGTGATGAAGAATAAAACTAGGAAGCGTTTCTTCCTAGTTTTTTCTTTTATCCCTTGTTATAATAAAAAAAGTGAGATTGTTAGGGTTGGAGGAGAAACATGGCAACGTATACGCCGATGATTCAGCAATATTTGGACATTAAGGCACAATATCAAGATGCCTTTTTATTTTTTCGTCTAGGAGATTTTTATGAAATGTTTTTTGATGACGCCATCAAAGCGGCGCAAGAGTTGGAAATTACGTTGACCAGCCGTGATGGCGGGGCAGAAGAACGCATTCCGATGTGCGGTGTTCCATACCATTCGGCGCAAGGATATATTGAGCAGCTTATTGCAAAAGGATACAAAGTCGCAATTTGCGAGCAAGTCGAAGATCCGAAAACCGCTAAAGGCGTCGTTCGTCGCGAAGTCGTTCAGCTTATCACACCGGGCACTGTTATGGAAGGAAAGCGGCTTCTTGATAAGGAGAACAACTATTTGGCCACGTTAACGGCATTTGAAGATGGTACATATGGGTTTGCTTACACAGATTTATCCACAGGAGAAAATCGAATTACCCTTCTATCTTCGTTCGAAGATGTGATGAATGAAATGTATGCAATCGGCACAAAAGAGGTGGTCATCTCTTCGCAGCTTCCGGAAAAATGGCGTCAAAACATGAAGGAGCGCTATGATGTGACGCTCTCCTATGAGGAAGAGGTTATCCTTCCTGAAGCGTTTCAACCGATTGCCTGCGCTTTGGAACAAGAGAAATTGAAAATTACCTTCGCGCGATTAGTGAACTATTTAATCAGAACGCAAAAGCGAAGCCTTGACCACATGCAGCCTGTTCAAGTGTATCAAGTCGATCAATATATGAAAATCGATTTATATTCAAAGCGAAATCTAGAATTAACAGAGACGATTCGGGCGAAAGGAAGAAAAGGTTCTCTATTATGGCTCTTAGATGAGACGGTCACAGCGATGGGAGGACGTCTATTAAAGCAGTGGTTGGACCGTCCGCTGTTAGACCGAAGACAGATCGAGCGGCGTTTAAACATGGTTGAAACGCTGATGAATCAATATTTTGAACGTCAAGAATTGCGTACGCTTCTTCGCGAAGTATATGACGTAGAACGATTAGCGGGACGTGTCGCATATGGAAACGTCAATGCGCGCGACTTCATTCAATTGAAAAAATCACTTCAACAAATACCAGCTTTAAAAGACATTGTCGCCAATCTGAACAATGAAGATGCGCAAGAGCTAGCGTCACAACTTGACCCGTGCACCGAGCTTGTCGATCTTCTTGAACGAGCGATTCAAGATAATCCGCCGCTATCTGTCAAAGAAGGAAACATCATTAAAGACGGCTACAATGAAACGCTCGATCGTTTTCGGGACGCAAGCCGTAACGGAAAATCATGGATTGCTCAGTTAGAGAGCAAAGAGCGGGAATTGACGGGGATTAAATCACTAAAAATCGGTTATAACCGCGTGTTTGGCTACTATATTGAAGTGACGAAAGCGAACCTTCATTTATTGCCGAAAGGGCGCTATGAGCGAAAGCAGACACTTGCGAACGCTGAGCGGTTTATTACCCAAGAATTAAAAGAAAAAGAAGCGCTCATTTTAGAAGCGGAAGAAAAAAGCATGGAACTGGAATACGAGCTTTTTGTTGATATTCGCGAGCAAGTGAAGCAATTCATTCCGCGCTTGCAGACATTAGCGAAAACGATTAGCCAGCTCGACGTATTGCAATGTTTTGCGACCGTAAGTGAAGAGCGTCATTATGTTAAACCATGCTTTTCTGACAACCGTGAACTGTTCATTCAAGACGGCCGCCATCCGGTTGTTGAAAAAGTGCTTGGCTCTCAAGTATACGTTCCGAACGATTGTTATATGAACAAAGAGCGGGAAATGTTGTTAATTACAGGACCGAATATGTCGGGAAAGAGTACGTATATGCGGCAAATTGCTTTGACGGCAATCATGGCGCAAATCGGCTGCTTCGTTCCGGCAAGAGAAGCGGTGTTGCCTATTTTTGACCAAGTGTTTACACGAATTGGTGCAGCTGATGACTTAATTTCCGGTCAAAGTACATTTATGGTCGAAATGTTGGAAGCACGCAACGCGATTGTTCATGCGACGCAAAACAGTCTCATTTTATTTGATGAAATTGGTCGAGGTACGTCAACATACGATGGTATGGCTTTGGCACAGGCGATCATTGAATACATTCATAATAACATTGGTGCCAAAACATTATTTAGCACCCATTATCATGAGCTGACGGTACTTGAGCAATCGTTGCATAAGCTAAAAAACGTTCATGTCAGCGCCGTAGAAGAACACGGAAAAGTCGTATTTCTCCATAAAATTGAAGACGGTCCAGCCGATCAAAGCTACGGTATTCATGTCGCTGAATTGGCAGAGTTGCCGCACGACCTTATCGTGCGTGCAAAAGAGATTTTGGCGGAATTGGAACATCGCGAAACATCCGAGATGTCAACTGATACGACGACAAAGAAGAACGAGCAGTTTGAGCAGTTAAGCATGTTTGTCGAAGAGACAAGCCCGAAAGAGCCGTCTCTCTCGAAAAAAGAAAAAGAGGTTATCAAATCGATCCAATCTTTGAATTTGCTTGATATGACACCACTTCAAGCGCTGAACAAATTATATGAAATTCAAAAATTACTGAAGTAAAGGGGGCGAAACAATGGGGAAAATTCGCAAGCTCGATGACCATCTTTCCAACAAAATCGCTGCGGGGGAAGTCGTCGAGCGCCCCGCCTCCGTCGTCAAAGAGCTCGTCGAAAACGCGATTGACGCCGGCAGCACGGTCATTGAAGTCGAGCTTGAAGAAGCCGGGCTTGCAAGAATTCGTGTCATTGATAACGGAGAAGGAATGGAAGAAGAGGATTGCCTTGTTGCCTTTGAACGGCATGCGACAAGCAAAATTAAAGATGAGCATGATTTGTTTCGTATTCGCACGCTCGGTTTTCGCGGCGAAGCGCTTCCAAGTATCGCTTCCGTATCCGAAGTTGAAATGAAAACGAGCACGGGCCATGGACCGGGCACCCTTGTGGTGCTGAAAGGCGGCCAGCTGATCAAGCACGAGCGCACAAACAGCCGGAAAGGGACGGACATTACGGTATCCCATCTGTTTTTCAACACGCCCGCACGTTTGAAATATATGAAAACGGTTCATACAGAGCTTGGGCACGTTACCGACGTGGTCAATCGGCTCGCTCTTGCTCATCCAGACATTTCGTTCCGATTGCGCCACCATGGAAAACAACTTCTTTATACAAATGGCAATGGCGATGTTCGCCAAGTGTTAGCGGCTATTTATGGCATGGACATCGCGAAAAGCATGATTCCGCTTCATGCCGAATCGCTTGATTTTACGATTGATGGTTACATTTCGCTGCCGGAAGTCACGCGCGCCTCGCGAAATTACATTTCAACAATTATTAACGGGCGCTATGTGCGGAACATTCCGCTTATGAAAGCGATCGAATCAGGATACCATACGCTATTGCCGATTGGCCGTTATCCGATCGCGTTTCTAAGCATCCGCATGGATCCGATTTTAGTCGATGTGAACGTTCATCCAGCAAAGCTCGAGGTTCGTTTCAGCAAAGAAGCTGAATTAAATGAGTTAGTGGAAACAGCTATTCGCCAGGCGTTTCAATCACGTACACTTATCCCGGCTATGACGCTTCATCGTCCGGAAAAACCAAAAGAAAAACTAAAAGCGGAACAGCCCACATTTACATTTGAACATGTAGTAAAAGAACCGGCTGTCCCGACAACGGTTGTTCCGATACTGCCAGACGAAAAAGAGCCCGATTTTTCAGCTGTAGAAGAAGATTATGAAACAGAGCAGGAACAGATGGATTATGATGATACAGCCTCCGTACATGAGCAAATAGAAGAAGAAAAAAAAATCGAAGATCGAATTCCGCCGCTTTACCCGATTGGACAAATGCATGGCACCTACATTTTGGCACAAAATGAACACGGACTTTATATCATTGACCAACACGCTGCCCAAGAACGGATTAAATACGAATATTTCCGCGAAAAGGTCGGGGAAGTAACGAACGAGGTACAAGAACTGCTTGTCCCGCTGACGTTCCAATACCCGACGGATGAATATGTACTTATTGACGCCCATCGTGAAGAACTGGCCCAATGCGGTGTTTTCTTAGAGCCATTCGGCCACAATACGTTCATCGTCCGCTCACACCCACAATGGTTTCCGAAAGGAGAAGAAGCGGAAATTATTGAAGAAATGATACAGCAAGTAGTAACGATGAAAAAGGTCGACATCAAACAGCTGCGCGAAAAAGCAGCGATTCTAATGAGCTGCAAGAAGTCAATAAAAGCAAATCATCATTTGCGAAATGACGAGATCTTTGCTCTGTTGGAATCACTTCGGAAAACATCCGACCCGTTCACCTGTCCGCACGGCCGTCCGATTATCATCCATTTTTCGACCTACGAACTGGAGAAAATGTTTAAGCGGGTAATGTAAAGACATCAGCGCAACACCCTTGTTCTATCAAGGAGTTGCGCTGTATTTTTTGTCATTTGCCTATATGCTTTAACTTCGTGAAGTTTTTTCAGTGCTCTTTCAAAACGGTCGGCTGATTTTTGCTGTACATCAGGGGTTCATGGTCATCTTGATGGATAAATGGCCCGCCTTCTGGGATCATATAAATATATATAAATAATTGTAATCAGATTCGTTTTCACACCATATCGCTGGTGAATTACTTTTTATATATAAATGTCCTTCCCACCACTTAAATTTCTTCACAATCGCTGCTGTTTATATGTCAACGATCGGGCCACCACCTGCATGTACGCAAACAACTGAACAATTGCCTGCATCGTCGGTTTTCTAAAGATCCTCCTACTTTCGCGCAAGGGATGACCGTCGGTGATAACTTGTCCCACACGCTAAAATACACGATAAATAACGAGTGCTAAAGATAAATATCCTAACATCAAACACGGTCACGTGCCTGGCCGGTTGTACGCTCCGTATAAGGTTGATAAAATTCTAATACCACGTATTCATCATATATATTAGATAGAAATTAATTTTTTATCTATTCTAAATTTTATGTTGATTTCAGTGCACGATCATGTTATACTTCACTTTAAAAAAGTGCAAGCGCCAATCCAATCAAAGTTTAAATGTACACGACAAGCGTGTAATAAGTCCTCATTTTTATTGAAAAAAATGAGAGGAGTGATCCGATGGTGGAACATTCTTTGCTGCACTTAATCCTAGTAAACATATAGGTATAATTTAAGTTATTTTAGTGTTTTGAAAGAAAAATTTATCATTCCAAAGACATACGATGCAATGGACCTTACATCAAATTAAAGCTTTTCCAAATTGATAAGGGGGTGTTAATGGATGCTTAAAACGAATTTATCAGATGAAAGAGCATTGCCGACTATTCAAAGCGGATGGGCGGAATTCATCAGAAAAGAAGATTGGTGGGCTGTATGGATTGGTCTTTTTCTGGTCATTTTGGCCGTAGCCTTTTGGTCAGCGGGAAATTCTATTAAAGTGCTTACTGCACAGATTCCTAAATGGGGGGACATTCATACTTTAACGACTGCATTAAGTCATAATTTTGGATCCATTGTTCTTTTATTTATCACTTTCTTAATTTTATTTTCCATTGCCGTATCTTTTTTGCGTGTTAAACTTAGTCAATTTATTTCTGGATTTATCGTTTTATTTGTACTTAGTGTATTGATTAATATTTTTAGTTCATGGGAATGGGCGCAACGATATACTTTGGAAGCGCCGCTCATTGCCCTTGCTATAGGGCTTGTTATTAGTAATATTATTCCGATTCCCGACTGGTTTGGAGCAGCATTGCGAACAGAATTTTACGTGAAAGTAGGTATTGTGCTTCTTGGTGCGACACTTCCTTTTACGCTTATTGTAAAAGCTGGACCTGTTGCTATTCTACAGGCGACGATTATTGCTCTGGTTACTTTCTTTACCATCTACTTCGTCGGATCTAAGCTAGGCTTGGATAAACGATTTGCAGCCACATTGGGTGCAGGAGGTTCTATATGCGGTGTCTCTGCTTCGATCGCTGTAGGTAGCTCCATAAAAGCAAAGAAAGAGCACGTTTCTGTTTCGATATCACTTGTTGTGATGTGGGCGATTGTCATGATTTTTGCTCTCTCACTTATGATAAAATGGCTCAAAATACCAGCAGGACCGGCAGGAGCGTGGATCGGCACATCGGAATTTGCCGATGCCGCAGGAATCACGGCAGCCAGTGCATTTGGTGATAAAGCGCTCACGGCGTTTACACTCATGAAGGTTGTTGGACGAGACATATTTATTGGTGTTTGGTGCTTTATTCTTGCATTCATTTCTATCACTCGGTGGGAAAAGAAAGAAGAAGGAACAAAAGCAGATACCTCTGAAATATGGCGTCGGTTTCCAAAGTTTGTGCTTGGCTTTTTTGCCGCTTCAGCCATTGTGACCATCATTCTTGCCAGCGTTTCAACAGCCAACGCTGATGTGATTAATGCGGATATTGTTGCACCGATCAAAGAATTGCGAACATGGGCTTTTACTTTTTGCTTTTTATCAATTGGATTGACAACCCGCTTCAAACAATTGACATCGGTTGGTTGGAAACCTTTTGTCGCATTCAGTTCGGGGGTTGCGGTGAACGTGGTTTTGGGATACATTCTGTCCATTCTTCTCTTGGGCTCTTACTGGGCAAATCTATAATACTGATGAAAGAAAGGGGCTATGGAAGAAAGTGCACCTCTTCATAGCCCCTTCTTTCCTTTAGATAAACATGAATGTTACGGAGGAAGCGATGAAGAAGAATCAATGCACTTGCAAGCAGAAAATTTGTTTTATTTTTGAGATTTTTCCTCGTCATGTAATGCCTTTAAAAAAGTCGCTCCATACTCACCAAATGAATTCCCGCTCCGTCAGAGAGCTCAATGCTTTTCTATCGGTTCGTTTGGAGAGGATTGCCTGCATGATGGACCTTTTACAGGAAGCGCATGATCATTGGATTGTTTACGGAAAAAAGAACAAAATTATAATGGAAACGGATACGTATGATTTTGGCGAAGCGCTCGATATTTTGTCCAGTCACGGGTTCAACAAGGATGATTATATATTAAGAGTGGAATATGAACGAAAATGGGGAATGCTTTAATCCTGTTGACTTTTCGCCATTTTCTCTGATTCCTGCTCAATCTTAGAATAGTTTGGATTGTTGATAAGAGCTTTAGTTGGCAAACTCGAGTAAATCATGTTTGATAATGGGGAGTAATCTTACATTCAATAGTTTCAAAAGGAGGTTCATTGGAACACGAAAAATTAATTTGGATCAATGCTCTTTCAAATCTTTTTGATAAGAATTTAGATCATTATTTATGAATATATTAATTCCAAGAATCAATTTATTAACCGGTTTAAGGAAATATGGCGAATAAAAAGGAGTTAATTATAAAAGTTTACAATTGACTATCGAAAAATCTGTTTCTTCACAGCGAGTGAATAGGTATGACCTTGCAGATATAGATGCAGATGTTGATGTAAATTCAGAAACAGTATATGTTCATCGAAGTGGTATTGATGAATATTCACCCAATCACAGCTTCTTAGTAAACTTTTGATTAAATATTTTAAAATAGTGGCAGACTTTTGGAAGAAAGGTGACAGAATAGTTCTGTTTAGATGTATTATGATAGTATCGTGGAGATTTTGTTGAAGCAGAGCTCCTGTTGTTCAGTAACAATAAAGTCATTTAATAACCATACAAAGCACCGTTCGGATTACCGGACGGTGTTTATCATTAATGGTCTAATATTCCATGAAATAGTTTAAATATCTTAATCAGCAACAAAAAGTTGTTTCAAAACTAAAAAATGATTAGCTGTTTGGTTTTGAAATGGCAAGACGAATTCCTAATAAGACAAGAATGGCACCGGAAATGCGTTCCACCCATGTGGAAATCGCCATAAATCTTTTTCGGATATAATTGTGGGTAAGGAAAATAACCATGAGTGAATACCATATCATTTCGATTTCTACAACCGAAAAACCGTAAAACAACTGTGCAAAGATTGAAGTCCCAGGTTGTATAACTTGAGTAAACAAAGACAGATAAAATAAAGTCGCTTTTGGGTTCAACAAACTTGTTAGCATACCCGTACGATAGGATTTCCACCTAGTTAATTGATTAGAAACATTATTAATTTTATCCAGAAAATCGTTCTGTTGTTTTTTGGTAAAGAGTGATTTCAATCCTAAATAAATCAAATAAACAGCTCCAATCCATTTCACAACGTTAAATAATAAAATCGATTGGGAAATGATCACACCTATTCCTAATAAGCAATATGTAATATGAGCAATACTCCCGGTACACATTCCTAAAACAGTATAGAAACCACATTCTCTCGAAGATAAGCTAGTTTTAATGGTGATAGCCCATTGGGGGCCGGGAGATAACACAATGAGTATACCGACACTTAAAACGGTTAACCATGTTTCTATATTCATAAGCACACCTCTAGAAAATTTATATATTTGAATTATACAAAAATTTTCAGTTAGCAAGAACAGAATATTGTGAATCAAAGTATAAAATCTTCAGCGACTTTGTTTTTCTTCATTAAACAACTTTATGCTATTTGATTACTTGCTGCTCTACCGATCAAGGTGGTGTTTTTTATTTTCCGATTTGTTAAATATGGATGTTGATTTTCACCCTTTTTCTGTGAAAATCAATTAACCATGGCTGAAGCGGTATACCCCACAATCAAATTGGATACCCTATTAATGACCAAAAAAAAGGCAATAGGAAAGCAGAGCTACCTTATTTTTAGGTATCTCGTATATTTCTGAACCTTTTTGGTTATACTGATTTATTTACTGCTCTCGAAACGGTTCTTTTCGAGAAATGATGCAGTAAATGATGGTAAGCATTCGGTGCGCGATCGCAACGAGTGCTTTTTTCTTTCCCCTGCGTGCCGCCAATGACCAATATTTCGCTGCCAAACGTTGATTCCTACATCGAGACAAAGCCCAAGCCGCCTCACATAACGCCGACTTGATATGCGGATTCCCCTTCGTCGTTCGGGTACTTTTTCGTTTTCCAGCACTTTTATGATTTCCCGGCGCGACTCCCGCCCATGAAACGAGGTGTTGAGACGTTGGAAATTGTCCCATATCGACTCCGATTTCAGCGATAATCACGGCAGCGGTCTCCTTCTTGACCCCCGGTATGGTCACAAGAAGCTCCATCTCTTGTTTGTATACTTGTAAGAGTTGGTCGATTCGTTCTTCGATGTCCCGAAGTAAACTTTCCAACGATTCGATGTGCTTCCACGATTGGCGAATCATGAACAGTTGATGGTTGGTCAATGTACCAAAGAGAGAATCCTGAATTTGTTGTCTTTTCCTCTTCATACTCCTGTGAATGCAAGCATCGACTTCGGTTTCTTCGATGTATCCCTGTTTCATTAAACGTTCCAGTAGCTTTCGCCCAGATACACCAAATACATCCGAAATCACGGAACTTAACTTGATATTGGAACATTCCAATACTTTTTGAATGCGGTTTTTCTCCGCGGTTAACTGCCCGATCCATTTTTTGCGTAAGCGAGTTAAATCCCGTAATTCTCGAATGTTCTCAGGAGGGACGAAACTCTTCTCAATCAATCCGTAACGCAACAATTTGGCGATCCATTCTGCATCGGAAACATCGGTTTTTCTCCCCGGTACATTTTTGATTCGACGAGCGTTGGCAAGTGTAATGTCAAAGTAATCTTCCAAAATATTGAACACAGGTTTCCAATAAACGCCCGTACTCTCCATAGCGATATGAGTGACACCACGATCCTCTAACCATTTCAGAAGACGAAACAAGTCTTTCGTGAAAGTAGGGAATGTTTCGATTTCCTTTTGAATGTGTTCTTCTTCTCCAAGAAGCGTACAAACGACAATTGTTTCGGCATGGACATCTAATCCCGCACAACGATGATAAAGAACATCCATGATACTTACTCCTTCCATCCATAAATTCGCAAACAGGGAGTCCATTTGCACGTTAGGCATTTTTCTGTTCGTAGTCACCTTTTCACACGAAAAGGGCTGACAATGGGTGGAACACCAAATGGACTCAAACAGTTTTTATTACAGGGTCGAACCACCATTAAAGAGAACGTCTTTCAAAACTGTTTGCGTTCATATCCATTATGGGAAGGAATGATGGATTTTCATGCATGGGTGGGGAGTAAAATTACTCATGGATGTTTTTATTATTTGGCTGTGTTAAAGAATGCTGTTGATTTTCTTGTTCAGCTAACGGTTAGAAGGGTAGGATAAAAATGTAAATGTGTGTTGGAAAATTATATCTTAGTTGTTATAATTATCGAAAAACTGGGAGGGATGCAGTTGGTTGATATAATTAAGGAGAGGATACTTAAAAAAATCCAATTACTTATCTGAAAGTCATATTGAGTTGTTAAAAAGAGCAATTAGCTTTGCGGAAGAAGCTCATCAAGGACAAAAGAGAGCGACTGGAGAACCATATTTCATTCGTCCATTAACTGTTTGTGAAATCCTAATTGACTATAGAGCTGATATCATATCACTCGTTTCAGCATTATTACATGACGTTGTTGGAGATACAAATACTTCGCTATCTGATATGGAGAGGAATTTTGGTCCACAGGTTTCATTAATAGTAGATGGGCTAACAAAAATAACAAGAGGTAATTTGCAGAAGGATGAATATAATGCAATTAATTTTGAAAAACTACTGACAGCGTCTGAACAGGATATTAGAGTTGCAATTATAAAAATTGCAGATAGACTTCATAACATGAGAACTCTCGCTGTGAAAAAGGTTGAAAAGAAGGTTCCCTATGCGAACGAGACTTTAATTCTATTTTCTCCTTTAGCTGAGAAATTGGGTCTACTTAAAATTCAAGATGAATTAGAGGATTTGGGATTTAGTTATCTTAATCCCCCAAAATATAAAAAAATGAAAAAACTAATAAATAGCTATACCAACGTTTTTATAAAGCTTTTTCATGAGTGTAACGAGAATTTGGAAAGTAACGGTTATTCGTTTGTGGCTAAAGTGGATTGGGATAGAATGCCTCTATACAAGGCTTATTCTCTTTTGCAAGAAGGTCATTCGTTATCTGATTTATTTAGTGTAAAAATTGTTACCGATTCAACGATTAACTGTTATTCTATTTTGGGAATTCTGCATAATTTGTTTAAACCGATAAAAGGTCAGTTTGAAGATAACATCGCAATCGAAAAAAGCAATTTCTCAAGATACCTTAAAACAAAGGTAATAATTAATGGTATGGAGGTCAAAGTCACTATACAAACAGAATCTGATAGGGCTTCAAATGAAAAAGGAATATTTAGCTTATTGAAAGAGGATTTATCCCAAGAAGAAATAAGGAATGTAAGTTCAACGCTATTAAGAAACTCAATCAATGCTGTAAAGTCAATCTCTAATAATCCAATTGAATTTTATGATTTGGCTTCATTTGAATTATTTCAAAGAGAGATTGCTGTTTTTACACCTAAGATGGATATTTTTTTATTGTCAGAAGGTTCAACAGCACTTGATTTTGCTTTCATTTTAAATCCTTCTTTAGCAAAAAGGATGTCTCTTGCGAAAGTGAACGGTAAGTATAAACCAATTAATACAGCATTAAAAGATATGGATATTGTAGAAGTAATTACAGCAAATAGAGAGATGCTTAATTCAAATTGGCTAAATTATGCTTATACCTCTAAAGCAATTAATGAAGCATTGTTCAACTAACGTGTGAAAAGACCGCTATGCAAGGGCTTTTATTCTTGCTGCTTATGCAGATGCGAATGAGAAGCTTTGAATCCTTATAGTCAAGATTAAGAACTTGACTGCGCTAGAAACTGGTTGGAATAGGTATGATGAGTTTCAATTCCTCATAGTTAAGATAAAAAACACACAGCAGTCTACAATGTTAAACCTTCTATATTAAGTAATTCCATAGATATTTAATATATAAATCCTGCACGTAACGTCATTATCAAGGTTGATGATAAGCAACATCTATTATTGGAAAAAATAGGTCATATGGCATAGATAACGTTTTAGACGTAACCCAATTGTTTTTTAAAAGAGAAGGGCAGAGTTAAACTTATTTACTTGAGAGAATACCTGTTTGACACAATCCAATCGAAGAAAAAATAGCTGATAGAATGAAAAATTCGGTGACATTTTCATTTAATGATGGATTCAAGAGGAAGAAATTTCGCTCCGTAGTTTACAGACTTCTAATAAAACTCGTATAACTTTTGGCTTATAAATCAAATCATCAAAAAATAGACTAAAGAATCTATTTTATGGGACATGTTTATGATATTATTTATTTACAGAAAGTTCAGATTCTTTCTTTGATTGTTGGTGGAGTTGTACCTGTTTTAGCCATTTAATTTTTTAGGAGGGATTAGTATGGAAAATACTATTCGTTTGATTCCGTTTAAGATTGAAGAAAAGCTTGAGAGTGTAAAGGAAATCCCTGAAGGCGTCAATATGGTACAAGCACCTGAGATTTGGAAAGAAGGCATAAGAGGAAAAGACATTGTGATTGCTGTCATTGATACTGGATGTGATAGAGACCATCCTGATTTAAAAGATAGAATTATTGGCGGTAGAAACTTCACTACAGATGATAACGGTGATGTTGATAATTATTCAGATTATAACGGTCACGGAACACATGTGGCTGGAACAATCGCTGCAACAGAAAATGATCAAGGTGTAGTCGGTGTTGCCCCTGAAGCAAAACTATTAATTTTAAAAGTGCTGGCAAATGATCCAAACAACCCGGGGTCAGCAACTGGTAAATATGAATGGATTGTAAATGCAATTAACTACGCGATAGATCAAAAAGTAGATATTATCTCCATGTCATTAGGCGGCCCTTCCGATGTGCCGGAATTACATCAAGCAGTCAAAAGAGCTGTTGAAAACAATATTTTAGTTGTATGTGCAGCAGGAAATGAAGGAGACGGAAACGAAAGAACGGAAGAACTTTCTTATCCAGCAGCCTACAATGAAGTTATTTCAGTTGGAGCCATCAGCCTCGATGGTCAAATATCACGATTTACAAATTCCAATAAGGAAATTGATGTTGTTGCACCAGGAGAAAAAATTCTTTCCACTATTCCAGGCGGAAAATTCGCTGTTTTTAGTGGTACATCAATGGCAACTCCTCATGTTTCGGGAGCTTTGGCTTTAATCAAGCAATTATCTGAGAAAGAATTTGAACGAAATCTTACAGAGCCTGAGCTCTATGCTCAATTAATCAAACGTACAATGCCGCTGGGCTTTCCGAAAGCATTGGAAGGAAACGGGCTCGTTTACTTAACAGCACCGAATCTTTTAAGCAGACATTATGAAAAAACACAAGTCTCAAGCATATAAAACAGAATTTGAAGTTTTTGATTTTAAATAAACTGCGGTATTCACATAAGAAAGAGTGTTACTGCAAGTAAGATGAAAGTAATGGCAACGACTTCTTTCATCTGTTCCCCCTTGAAAAAGTAGGAATTTTTGTGCGCAGGCGGGTAGAAGGGTACGGAACAACTTATGAAAGAGATTGAACAATTTGGCGTTTAATTAAATCTCTGCTGTTTGGCAGGGGTTTTTCTTTTTTGCGTAGTATTATTTAGGAGGTAAGCCCATGTTTGAACTTATCGGCGAAATGAGTGGTCCTGCATGTTCGGAGCCGATTAGGATAGACGATAAATTAAACACCGTCATTCACCTCAAATTCCCACAACGCTGACTCTTAATCAAAGATGAAGCCCTCTTCAAGAAGATGCTCAAAAATATTCATTTTTCAAATTGAAGATAAGATCTTTCTTTGCTTCAAACCTTTTGCTAACTATTTCTGAAATGTAACTTAGAACATCTGTCCTTTCATACGAAGAAGGCAAGTGCTTCATGAGCACTTGCCTAAAAAAAGAGTGGATTTTTGGTGTATTTTATCCACTGCTATATTTGGAAAAGAACCTAAATTATTAATATTTTACTCTTTCTTCTGATTCTGGCATGGTAATCGAAGTGAAAATTCTTTTTTTGCGTTGTGGCGATGGTTTGTTATTCATTAACTTTTTCATCGCCTCACTAACGGTTTTAGCAAACTGGAAAAACTCTTCATCACTTGCATAAAATCGGGCTTGCCGAAAGCCCACTCCATCCTTTACTAAATCGATTTCCTCTCGGCTTAAATATCTTTCATAATCTGCTAAAATATTTGCGATAAATCTCATAAATATGTTCATATGTTCTTCACGACTCAATGACTGCAAATCTTCGTTTGTCAATCCACTTGACTCATTTGGCAAAGCATAAACTTTTTCAATCGTTCCCCGTATTTTTCTTTTTTCAACGATTTTAATCAATTCTGCTTCTTCTAGTTTTTTTAAATGACGATATAAAGAGGCTTGTGGAACTTCTGGGAGAAATTCCATCATCTCTTGCACAGTTAGACGTTTCCCACCAATAAGTGATTGAATGATCCGGATTCGAATTGGATGTAAAATAAGATCTGCTTTTGTTTCTTTCATATAAAGCACCTCATCGTTTTTTATTCAATAAGTGACGATTGTTCACTTTTGTAATGGTCATTTAACCATTTTTGTAAATAAAAACACAGCTCATCATGTAATGGTTTACTCGCGTTTTCCTTATATATCTTTTTTATTTTTAAAATATTGACTTCATCCTCTTGTTTCTTTAGCCCATGATCCATATTTTTTATTGTATAATACTCTAAATCTCCCTTCACTAATTTCGGCAGTCTATTTAATTTTTCTGGATTCGCTTGGATGTCTTTATCCCCTGTAATCGCTAAAGTTGAACATTCTACTTTTTCGAGATCTTGAAGAACATCATACTGTAAATGCTCCCGAAACCATTTTGCATTGATTTTCCGGAATTGAACTTTTATGACATCTTTATCTGTTTGCAATATTTTATTAAAAAGTGCTTCTGCCTTTTTCTCATTTTTTTGTTCAATATTTAACATTCGCATAAGCTTTCCCTTAATCCCTTTTAGATTGTTTAATGCTTGGTAAGCGAGTTTTCTTTGTCTTAATAACGCTTCTTGTAACCGTTCCCCTGCACCAGATAACAAAATAAGTCCATGTATTCGCTCGATTGTGTTTAATGCTACTGCAAGCGTGGTTCCTTCACTATGACCTAAAACAATAATTCGCTGATCGTCCACTGATGGATGGTTTTTTAAAAATTGGACAGCGCTTTTTGCATCATGGACGAGATCCCACATTCCTGCTGAAAAATAATCTCCCTCACTCTCGCCAATTCCTCTTTTATCATAGCGTAAAGTAATAAAACCTAATGAAGTGATAAATGATGCTAATTGCTTATACAAATTCAATTGTAACTTTCCTTTTGCATCGTTACCATCTCGGTTCAACGGACCTGATCCAGAAAGAATCAAAACAGCAGGATATTTTTGTTTTTTTTCATTTAACATTGATAGCGTCCCTCTTAATACGTTACCACTGCTTTCAAAAGAAATAGATTGTTCAATCATTTGAAATTCCCCTTTATTATTATTATCGATAATGATAATAATAATATATTCCGATTATTGCTTTGAAGTCAACTTTTTATAATTACCTTTTTCAAAAAATGTAACTTCTCTGCAAATAAGAACGTGTTGCCAAACACATAACGTATGAATCATGCCCATAAAAGCCCGCCGCCTTGTAAATTATATACAGTGACCAAAACCAAGGAGAGAATACTATCATGATTTTTAATTTAGTTACGGAACATGTAATGAATCACGAAATCAATCCTCTTTTAGAAACATTATTTTGATACATCAATTCAGACAATTATATTTCTCATTTATAGTTCTAAATAAGCAGGAATTATACTGGGTTCCCCCATCAACGGCCGCATAGTAAGGAACGGAAAGATGCCTATGACCGGGTTTTTCCTGTCTTTTTGAATAAAAAAGAAATTTAGTGATCAGGAAATAAGTGAGCTGTGTGCATTTATTTGTTTTACAATGGCATCTCAATATTTTGGAGTTACGATGAACTTTAAAGCCAAATGAAAATCTTGAAAGAGATGAGTAAAATTTTTTAGGAAAAAGAAGGGAAGAGTAGGACTCCTGTTTTTTTGAGCACGTGACTACCGAACTGACCACACATATGATAAACAATAATGAAGATGTACAATGTTTGAGTTAGTTAAATTGCTTGAATTCAGCGCAAAATAAAATGCGAAAGTTGTTAATCAAGCGGATGATGTTAAACATATAGGCACAAAAATCTTATTATCCTAAGACTTTGCGCTTTATTCTTTGTGATTTGACCATATTTTGATCACACCGCTTGACTTCGTGAAGTTCTTAGTGCTCTTTCAACATGATTGTACTATTGTAGCTGCATATCAGGAGTCACGAGAGGATAGATGTCCACGGTCATCTCGATAGATGAATGGCCAAGACGTTTAGAAACGATTTTCGGGTATTCCACCGACTGAAGAATAATCGTTGAAACGAATTTTCCTTACCTCTGTCTTTTCAATCATCTTGTCGAAGCGATTATAAACATAATTGGGATTTTGCGAATCACCTGTTGAATTAACTGTAGAAATGGAAGAGACGCTGGAAATTCCCAGTGAAAGCGCGGTAGCGGGAATAAATGTACAAAAAGGAAGCGATGAGAATCGCATGTGCAACATTTTTAACATCATAATAAATTTTTGCTATAATAAAATGTACAGAATTATTCTATAAAAAGGAGGAACACAATTGACTGAACTGAGCAAGGTACAGATTCAACATCAACGCTTATCTAAAGCTAAAATCGTTAAAAGGGCAACTGCCATTTTTATCGGTGCTGTTCTAATGGCAGTAGGGCTGGAAATCTTTTTAGTCCCTAATAAGGTTATTGATGGGGGAATAACAGGCATTTCAATTATGCTTTCGCATATTACGGGTTTGCGTCTTGGAATTTTTATTTTTCTTTTAAACCTTCCGTTCTTTTTTATGGGATATAAGCAAATTGGAAAAACTTTTGCTGTTTCCACATTGTTTGGGATTACCGTTTTATCCATTTTTACCTCTCTGTTTCATCCTGTTCCCGCCTTCACAGAAGACATTTTATTAGCTACCATTTTTGGGGGAATGATTCTCGGAATAGGAGTAGGTCTCGTCATTCGTTATGGTGGCGCTTTGGATGGCACTGAAATACTCGCTATACTCATGAACAAAAAACTCCCTTTTTCCGTTGGCGAGATCATTATGTTTTTTAATATTTTTATTCTTGGTGCTGCCGGGTTTGTCTTTACTTGGGATAGAGCGATGTATTCAATTTTAGCCTATGTGATCGCTTTTAAAACGATTGATGTTGTCATTAAAGGATTAGATGAATCAAAATCGGCATGGATTATTAGTGATAGCCCTGAAACCATTGGGAACGCCATTATGAACCGATTAGGGCGCGGTGTTACATATTTGAGCGGAGAAGGTGCATTCTCTGGTGACGATAAAAAAGTGATATTTTGTGTAATTACTCGTCTTGAGGAAGCAAAACTTAAAGAAATTGTCGAGGAAAATGATCCGAATGCTTTTTTAGCTATAGCAGATATGGCTGAAGTACGTGGCGGACGTTTTAAGAAAAGAGATATTCATTGATGTGTCTTTTTCCTAAATTACTAACAAAACTACCATTGAACTACTCCTACTTTCATTGTAATCCTCCCCTGCACATTATAAGTGGGTGTCTTCTCGCTTATTTTAGATAGAACTTAGATATTCGCAATTTTTACATGTTATACACGCTTATATAGAAGGCTTTTAAATGCCCTTCAATTAAAGCGGTAACTCAAATGGTATATAGCAGAAGGAAAAGGTGATGAAGAATATCTCATCAAAAGTGGTAACGGATGTAATAAAGCAATCGGCCGAAGTATGTCTTACAACATTTTGCGGAAGGGTGCTGAACGATACCATTTAGAAGAGATCGGAACCACATACTCCGCCAAACATTCGGTTATATTTAACCATTAATTAATAAAAATTGCATTAAAACACATCTGTCTCAATCGAGTTCAATGGGCCGAGCCATGGCGAAATCTAAGATCTAAAGGATATTGGCTGGTAAGGCGTCTGTTACATTTCAGTGTCGATTTTTAGATCACCGAAAAAAGACCGATTTAATCGGTCTTTTTTTAGCATTCTTCTTCATTATTTCTTTCGTTTGTTGGACGGTGAATGAGAGAACTACATTCTTCTAACAAATATCGAGTATTCGGTAGGGGTATCGAACCCTAATTTTTTTGCTAACTTTATTGAGGCTAGGTTATTAACGTCACAGTCCCATCTTGGAATAAAATCATTTTTTAAGCAATGATCAATAAATGCCTTAGCAGAAATAGAAGCTAAACCATTCCCCCTATATTCTTTGCGGGTTGCAATATCAATTTCAGCTATTGTATTACCAACAAATATCGATGTGCATTCACTCACAACTCTTTCGTTATGTAAAACACAATACCCAAAACCATTTGCAAGAAAATTTGATACGGATCCCCAGTATTCTTCATAGTAGGTATGAGTAAATTCAAAGCTATTTTTGATCGTATTTTCGTCTATTCTTGTTACAGTAAACTCTTTGGGAATTTGTAATTGTTCAAAAGAATATTGATTCGGACTAAAAGCAAATGAGTATCTTTTCATTTGTATTGTTTCGTCTTCAAATAATTTATTGATTACTTTATCCCATTTTTTAGCGGACGAAAATAAAGTAAATCGAGCTTTCTTTTCCTGTACTTTATTTATATAAAACGCTTGGAGTGAATGATTAAAGTTATTGTTAGTTTCATCGCCAACAATAAAATAAATACCAGACTTTGTTCCGACTAACACTGATTTCGGACATTCTGAGTTATCTACATACACAACTCCTGGGATAATACAATTCAAGACAGAGTAACAAAATGTTGGACAAGTCTGTGCATGGTTGCTTACTAACGGTAATACCTTTTTAAATTCACTATCTTTTAATTCTTCCAATTCAACTCACCATCCGTATTGACAAAAATTAAGTAATTTTTGTTTTTTATGAATTATTATACATAAAATTATGAAGTGTGTAATTCATTTTTTATGTAATTTGTTAAATACAGTAATAATAGGGGGAGCGGATTACCTATAAATTGAAACAATTCACATTGAATAAAGCTTATGATTTTCATAATTATCCGGAAATACTTAGATATCCTTGTGAAGGAGGAAGATATAGAATTATTTCAATAATTTTGTAAGCCAAAAATGAAACATCAAGTAATAATGGAACATTCAAAAAACGTTTCTAGTGGATGAAGCAATATAAGATACTCGAGGTGAAGGGAACTTAATTCTACTTTAAATCAATCGATGTTTATTACTTGTTATAGCGTGTTTGCAGCATTTAGAAAAACCTTGCATCTATGCTTGAATTTTGAAGACAGAAAATAGTTTAAAAGATACCAAGGAAAGAGGTATCGAAAAGTATTTGAGACTGGAATGTCCAATGGATGAACGTCTTTTTAACGGATATATTGGGCTAGTACTAATGTAAATCAAATTTGGAACTTTATTGTTAGAAGAGGTAAAAGAAAAGCATGGTTTGCAGGTTAAGAAATAGTGGTAGGTTTTTATCAGGATTCGGAAGGCCCCTTGCTTTAACGATGATATTGTCCATAGACTGGTTAGGCGTCACTCATAAGAGCGGCGTTCTTATTTTTCTATAAAAGGAGATGTTGGGTATGACAGGCATGAACGAGTGAAACGGATTGGTTGTTAAAGTGGATGTTGATGTATCCGATGCATGAAAAGATTGTCTGTTTTCTTCCTTAAATCGTGATTTGCGATATTACATTAATGAGCGGAGTGTTAGTGGAAGAAGGGGGTGTGTATATCAAAAAGAATAAAATAAATAGGAGGTGTTTTTTATGCCCTTGATTTGCTTAGAAGGTGCAAGTGCAGTCGGAAAAACAACAACGTGTAGCGAAATTGAAAAGAGATACCATGCTTACATTATTCCGGAGGTGAATTTTTTATTTGAACGACCCAAAGTCGAGAGCCGGACTTGGTATGTTGAACGTCAAGTTGAACGTTGGCAGATTGCTCAAGAAAAACTCATTATACACGATATAGTGATTTTTGATGGAGATATTTTTCAGCCGCTTAGTTATAATTGGTGCTTTGATTTTCAAGTATTTAATCAAAGTTTGGAGTTCCTTGCAGATTTTTATCGAAAAAAATTCTTGAAAAGAAAATCGGGTTTCCTGATAAATATTTTTACCTTTTTACTAATCACGAAAATTTGAGACATCGTAAAGAAAATGATATATCTCGCAAAAGAGGTAATTTTGAAAAACATTTAGGAATTGCGGCATCGCATCAACGATATTATGAATCTCTAAACAATATTGTACCAAATTATGTTCAACTGATTGAGGCCGAAAGTGTTGATAACAATGTTGAGGCAATTATGGAGAATATATCTTATCGTTCAGATTGGAAAACTCCTTATTCATTAAATTTATTCGATGGCATTGTAGAATGGTTAACGAATAATAAAGCCTAAAAATTTTTTATATTTATTGATGGATTTAGTTTGTGGTTTCACTTGCGAAAAGAGCCAAAATTTATGTTGAGATTTTTAAATGACGAACCCCGTGAAGCAGATCATACGTTTTACTCCGATCGGGGCGGCGTTTTTTTATTTAAAGGGTTTCATTGAAGATATTGCTGGTTTTCTTAATTCAATGAACGACAGTGTAACAAAAGGTGGAGAAGAAGATGAAGGTGTCTTTTATTATTTTTGAAGGGGTAACGGCTTTAGATTTTGTTGGTGTCTATGACTCAGTAACTAGACTAAAAACAATGGGTTTTATACCAGACTTAGAGTGGGATGTCTGTTCATATTCTGAAGAAGTAAAAGATGGTACGGGTCTGCGTTTTACGCCTACAAAAGTGGGACAATCCCTCCAAAATTATGATATCATTATTGTTCCAGGTGGATTTGGTACTAGGAAGTTGGTTGAGGATAATGATTTTATTCAATGGCTTAAAACGTCGGAATCTTGCAAATTAAAAGCTTCCGTTTGTACGGGGGCTCTGCTTCTTGGAAGTGCAGGATTTTTGGAAGGGAAAACAGCAACTACACATCCGAATGCTTTTAACGATCTAAAAAAATATTGCACTGTTTTGGATCAAAGAATTGTTGATGAAGGAAATATTATCACAGCAAGAGGTGTTTCTTCATCAATTGATTTAGGATTATATCTATGCGAAAAACTTGCAGGCTACGAAGCTAAAGAAAAAATTCGAATTCAGATGGATTATCGGACATCTTAGTTATCCTGCGGGGATAACTTTTATTGGCAAGCTGAGCCTGATTGTTTTGAGAAGGCTCTTTTTTGTTCATTTGATACGCTGTTTTATCAGTCAGAGAGATGGATGAATCCAAATAAAAAGAAGGAGGAGTCATTCGACTTGATTATGTGTCCACCAAATGACCGCACCGGGAGCGTTAAAAAATCATGAAGATGTATGGTTTTTTTAGCGTTTGAGTTAACAAAATTGCTGGAATTCAGTGCAAAATCAATTATTCTGTTAAGATACGACAGTCGTTAATGAAACAGAAGAGGTAAACATATAAGCGCTAAACCCTTATTATACCAAGGTTTTGCGCTTTATTTTTAAATTGGTAACACTTGATTAGGCGTAAGACGTTCATTCATATGGACGTACACCTATTTTAATGTGATTCATAGCATAAACTGACGGATATTGACAAGAAGGAGGGGGAGAAGGTTGTACCATTATCATCAAATATACGGATATAATCCTTATTCTACTTATTATAGCGTACAACAAAATAGCTTTTTGGAAAGAAATCATGGGGGAAAGTCGCAAAGAGTTTTTCGGGCTATACTTGACGCAATCAAGTCCGAAGCGGCAGCGATTGATTTTTACACTCGACTAATTCGATTGGCACCAAATGCACAGCATCAAAACGATATTCGCCATGCGTTAGAAGATGAAAAAATTCATTTAAAGCAGTTTACCGAACTTTACATCAATCTTACAGGTCAACAGCCTGTTTACAATGTAGAAAAAACAACGTTTCACTCTTATGAAGAAGGTCTTAAAATAGCCTATAAAGATGAATTAGAAGCTTATGAGGAATACCGAAATAGTTATTTATTAACTCAAGATCCTCTTATAAGAGATGTATTTTTCAAAGCGTTTACGGACGAAATCGAACATGCGATTCGTTTTGGTTTTTTGATTTTGAAACCACACTAAATACGCAAATCGCGGTTTTCTCATATAGTGAGAATATAATACAAATGGGAATTTTGCACACAATGGAGTTCCTGTTTGTATTTTTTTATTTACAACGTAACATTGTTATGTTACATTTTTATCGTGAAGGGGGTGTTCAAAAATGGAACAAGAGTTAATTTCGAAAAAAGAATTATTAGAATTAACAGGGATTTCTTATGGACAGCTTTACCGATGGAAGAGAAAAAAATTAATTCCTGAAGAATGGTTCATTCGAAAATCGACGTTTACAGGGCAAGAAACGTTTTTTCCGAAAGAAAAAATACTATCAAGAATAGAAAAAATTAAAAATATGAAAGATGATTTATCATTGGATGAATTAGCGAGTATGTTTTCTCCTAATCCTGCGGCAATTACTCTCAGTAAAGAGGAATTCACAAAACGTAACATTGTTTCGTTAACGACGTTTCGTTTTTATATAGAACAAAAAGGAGAACAGGGAGCATTTTCGTTTGCACAACTATTACAAATGTATGTACTTGAAAAACTTCTTCAAACAGGAGACGTGAGTTTAGAAGAGGGAAAACTTTTATTAGATGTATTAGAGAATCATTACTCAAAGATTCAAGGACGAAGTTGTGAGTTACTTTTCATACGCAAGATGGGGATATCGATATGGATGTTAGTTGCAAATGGAAGCGATGTGTACTTTGAAGAAGGGGTTAAAGTCGTCGTCCGACTTCATTTACCAAGTTGTATAGAGGAATTAAAAATGAAAATTTCGGAGGGATAAACAGGTGGAAAGGCCGGATTTAGTAATCGCAGGTGTTGGTAATGCTTCAGGAGGAGTTTACAACTTAGTAAAAATCGCTGGACATGGAAAGTTGCACGGTGACATTGATTGTATTGATTTTAACATTCAAGGAAATGCCACGATTCACGGAAATGTGAAAGCGAAAGTTACGAACATATCTGGTCGGGCTCATATGATCGGAACATTGCGATCGGAGCAGATTAAAATTCAAGGAAATGCCAGCATTCATGGCGACATAGAGTGTAAAGAAATTCGTTTCCACGGAAGAGGGGACGTGAAAGGGAATGTAATGGCAGAAGAAGTGTGCATTCATGGAGAAACGGAAATCGTTGGAGATTGTGCCGCAGAAGTGTTTGATGCAAGCGGTAGTTTTACGATCGGAGGATTATTAAATGCGGGAAACATTCATATCAAACTGTTCGGAAATTGCCGAGCAAAAGAAATTGGAGGGGAGAAGATTGAAGTAAAACAACAAGGAATGACGTTTTTTAAAAAGTTATTTCTTCATGTCGGATTGACTGCAGAAAGTATCGAAGGGGACGAGATTTATGTAGAACATACAAAAGCAAAAGTAGTGAGAGGTAATCAAGTGATAATCGGTCCTGGTTGCGACATAGAGCTTGTTGAATATAAAGATGCGTTTCAATGTGATAAAGGAGCGAAAGTCGGCAGCTATAAAAAAATATGAAGGAGAGACAGTTATGGGAAATCATCATCCGCGTCATCTAACGGTGAATGGCTCGGCCATGACTTCTGGAGGAACGTTCAACAAAGTAAAAATTCGTGGAGATGGCACAATCAATGGTGACTTGCGTTGTGATCAATGGAAGGTATTTGGAAATGCTGATGTAAGCGGAAATGTCGAAGCGAAGACGGTAGACGTTTTCGGTCAAGCAAATATAAGAGGGAATGCTGAAGTAGGATCAATAAAAATTTTTGGTGAGATGGATATACATGGATATTCTGTCATAAAGGATTTAAATCTTCGCGGAGTGGTTCGTATTAGTGAAAATTTAGTGGGTGGAGCGATTCATGGTTATGGAGAAATAAAGATAGACCATGATTGTGAAGCGGACTCTTTTTCTGTAAAAGGAGTTGTTGAGGTTGGCAAGACGTTAAATGCCGAACACATTGATCTTTATCTTCATGTCGCAGATAGCCGCATTGCTGAAATTGGTGGAAAAACAATTCGTGTTACAAAGAGTAAGGTATTTAATGTTCTTCATTTTCTGAAACGATTGTCTCATGATTCGGCAAAGCTATGGGTAGAAACGATTGAAGGAGATGAGATTTATTTAGAGCATACAAACGCCAAAATCGTAAGAGGCAACCACATCATCATTGGTCCCGGCTGCGATATAGAGCTTGTAGAATATCAAGAAAGTTTTCAACAAGATGAAAAAGCAACGGTGAGAGAAAGCAAAAAAATATAAATTTAGAAGGGGATTGTTATGGAAAGGAAAGAACCGAGAATCGGATGGATTGTTGTTGGTTTATTATTAGGAATTTTCGTGGCGTCCATGGATAATACGATTGTTGCGACAGCGATGGCGACGATTGTCGCTGATTTAGGAGGACTTGACAAGTTTGTTTGGGTTACATCCGCTTATATGGTTGCTGAGATGGCGGGTATGCCTATTTTTGGAAAACTATCGGATATGTACGGGCGAAAACGGTTTTTTATATTTGGATTAATCGTCTTTTTAATTGGTTCGATGTTATGTGGTATTGCCCAAAACATTGTACAGCTTAGCATTTTTCGAGCAATTCAAGGGATTGGTGGCGGTGCCCTAGTTCCGATTGCGTTTACGATTATGTTTGATATTTTTCCGCCGGAACAACGAGGGAAAATGGGCGGTCTTTTCGGTGCGGTATTTGGCTTGTCCAGTATATTTGGTCCGCTGCTCGGTGCCTATATTACTGATTATTTGAATTGGCGCTGGGTGTTTTATATTAACATCCCGCTTGGTTTTCTATCATTCTTATTGTTGGCCTTTTTTTATCGCGAGTCACCGAAACATACGAAGCAAAAAATTGATTGGTTGGGAGTTATGACGCTCGTTCCAGCGATTGTATGTTTAATGTTTGCCCTTGAACTAGGTGGAAATAAATATGAATGGGATTCTCATATCATCATTAGTTTATTCTCTGCTTTCGCTGTTTTATTTTTGCTGTTTCTTTATGTGGAGGCGAAAGCACAAGAGCCGATTGTCTCCTATCATATGTTTAGAAAGCGTTTGTTTGCCGCCAGCAATCTTGTTGGCTTTTTTTCTGGAGCAACATTTATTGTCGCAACTGTCTACATTCCGCTCTTTATTCAAGGAGTGACGGGCGGTTCGGCAACGAATTCTGGATTAATTTTGTTGCCGATGATGTTAGCGACGACCGTATCTGCGCAATTAGGTGGGTTTTTGGCGAGTAAAATGAGTTACCGCAACGTCATGATCATTTTTACAGCGGTGTTTGTGATTGGTATGTTTTTGCTTAGCACCATTACGACCGAAACGTCACGCCTTACGGTTACGTGGTATATGATTATTACGGGATTAGGGATTGGGTCCTCTTTTTCCGTATTAGGGATGGCGGCGATCCACCATTTTCAAGAAACAGAAAGAGGAGCGGCTAGCTCGACTAGCTCCTTTTTACGGTCACTTGGAATGACGATTGGTATTACAATATTTGGGATCATCCAACGAAATCTGTTTACTGATCGATTAACTGACGTGTTTAAGGGAATGTCGCATGGAGTGCAAAGCATGAATGTTCAAGATCCTCGAGCGATTCTTTCTCCGGAAGCACGTGTGCACATTCCAGCCCCTGTGCTTGAAAAAATCACAGCAGCGTTATCTTCTTCCATTGCTCATACGTTTATGTGGAGCCTTATTCCGGCATTGCTTACGTTTTTATTTGTGTTTTTCATGACGAATGACCGATTAACGATGACTTACACTACACAATCATTCAAAGAAAATGAAGAAAATGTAAATTAATATATTTTTTCATCTATCTCAGCGAGGCGTCATATATCTAGTCGAAAGATCGGATCCAAAAATAGTCCGAGCCCTTTCTATAATAAATAGAAGGGGCTCTTTTTTTTCTGAGGAATGTTTTAAGCATTTTTTTTGTAGAAAAACAAATTCATCATGTAAAATAAAATATTCCAATAACAGAGAAAAAAAGGAGGATACATAACGTGAACAGTCGGACTTCGGTTATGGTAAGCATCGTTCTGGCGATGCTAGTGGCATCGATGGATACGACGATTATGAATACGACGATGCCGATTATTGCAAAGGAATTAGGAGGTTTTTCGCTTTATGCTTGGTCGTTTGCTTCATATATGATTACGACGACCGTTCTTTCCCCAATCGCAGGGAGACTATCCGACATTTTTGGTAGAAAGAAAGTGTTTAGCTTTGGAATTGGACTCTTTTTAATCGGGTCACTCCTCTGCGGGATGTCACAAAGCATGATACAACTTGTTATATTCCGTGCGATTCAAGGGATTGGAGCTGGATTTATGATGCCGTTTCCTGCGATTATTGCTGGAGATTTATTCCCTATTGAAAAGCGGGGGAAAATTCAAGCATTTTTTACCGCGATGTGGGGGATTTCTGCTGTTCTTGCGCCCCTATTAGGCTCTTTGTTCGTGGAGTATATGTCATGGCGCTGGATTTTTTATGTCAATATTCCGATTTGTCTTCTTTCTTTATTGACGTTGTTGCCGTATAAGGAAGTGTACGAGCCCAAAAAAGCAGCGATTGACTATATCGGTGCTGTATTGTTTGCGCTGGCGATTAGCTTGCTTCTGCTTGTTACGGTTGTCAAAAGCAACCAATGGATTTACATTGTCATTGGAGCATTGGTGCTTGTTGTTTTTTATATGTATGAGAAAAAGCAAGTCTCGCCTCTTGTTCCGTTATCGTTAGTTCATCATCAAACATTGAAATGGATGAATATCAATGGGTTTGTCAGTTGTGTTGCACTGTTTGGAACATCGAGCTACATCCCGCTATTTTTACAAAATATCGCACATCAATCTGTATTTGTAAGCGGTGTTGCTCTTCTTGGGGCATCGATTGGCTGGATGATCGCCGCTGTACCAGCCGGAAAATGGATCTTACAATATGGCTATCGTTTCTTATTGATCATCGGCAACCTTCTTCTCGTGATATGTGGATTATTGCTGGCACTTTTAAATGAACATCATGGTTTCTTTTATGTGTTTTTTGTGATGTTCATTCAAGGATTGTCGTTCGGTCTTACTTCGACTGTCGGTATTATCGGCTCACAACAGTTAGCGAAGGCGCATGAAAAAGGAATTGCCACGTCATTTTTCATGTTTTGCCGGAATATCGGAACCGCGATCGGGGTCACGATTATGGGAGCATTCTTAACAAAAGCGGTTGATTTTATGACTGGAATCCACCATTTATTTTTATTTGGATTTGCCGGCAGTCTTGTTGCCTTATTGACATCCTTTTTGATCCAAGATGAGCCAACAACAAACAAGAAAAATATCGCGGAAGGCAAAGAAATGATTCAATAAAGCATGGAAAAACTCAATAGCTCTTTTCCGATAAAAAAGATAGAATAGGAAGGAATCTTTAAAAAATTTGACGGTTTTCGCCTAGTTGGTTTCTTTCTATTCATGTTTCAACAAAGTCTGAGTTGCTTGAAGAAAAAAAGATATGGGTGAATGGAGGACCTCGCTGTGAAGATGACAGTAAGAAAAAAGCTGTTTGCTGGGTTTTCGGCTGTTTTAGCTATTTTAGCTGTAATCGTTGCGATGGCTTATTATGAAATTAAATTAATAGACAATCGTTATATAAACTTAGTTGATGATAAAGTAAAAAAATTAGTGTCAGTCCAATAATTGGAAACTATCATTAAGCAAGAACAGGGAAGTATGCGCGGGTATTTAATTACTGGTGACGATACATCATTAACAAACTTTAATAAAGCTCATGATGAATATGGACAATTAAGTAATGAATTAGCAAAAACGCTCACTCAAACCGAAGCAAAGGAGCTGCTTGTACGTTTAGATTAATTGGAACTGGAATTTTACCAATTTGGGAAAGAAGTGTTTCAACTAAAACGCCAAAATAATGTACAACGCTATACGGAATTAGTTGCTACAAAATGTCGAGAAATCATGAAGCAGTTTGACGAAACGGCTGATCAATTAACAAAATTGCAGCAACGTTCATTAGACGAAGGCAGTCGTTCAACCACTTTAAGAGCGCAATCTATTCAGAATTGGATCATTATTTATGGACTTGTTGCTATGTTAGTCGGTGCATTCGTTGCTTTTTATATTAGCCAGATCATTTCCCGTCCTGTGATGGCGCTGTCGGAAGCTGCAAAACAAATTGCTGCTGGAGATCTTACAGGTGCTGAAATTAAGGTGAAAAATAGAGATGAAATTGGTGAATTAGCAACATCATTTAACCAAATGGCGAAACATTTGCGAGAAGTAATTCGAGAAGTGGTGATGAATGCAGAGCAGGTAGCAGCATCGTCTGAGCAGTTGACAGCAAGCGCAGAACAAACAAGCAAAGCGACCGAGCAAATTGCTGTAACAATGCAGGATGTAGCTTTAGGAGTAGAAAAACAAGTCCAAAGCGTAGAAAAAACATCGGAAACGGTTCAAATCATGTCAAAAGGTGTTCACCACATTGCTGAGCGGGCTCAAAATGTAGCCGCAATCGCTGGAAATACTTCAGAAAAAGCGTTAGAAGGCGGAGAAACGATTCGAACAGCTGTTGATCAAATGAACTCCATCAACGAAACGGTAACGAATTTAGCAAGCGTTGTAAAAGGGCTAGGAGAACGTTCTGAACAAATCGGGAAAATTATTGAAGTCATTACAGGGATTGCGGAGCAAACGAATTTGTTGGCATTAAACGCAGCGATTGAAGCAGCACGGGCAGGTGAACACGGACGAGACTTTGCTGTCGTAGCAGATGAAGTTCGAAAATTAGCGGAGCAATCGGCGGAATCTGCGCAACAAATCTCGGCGCTTATTGCGACGATTCAACAAGAAACAAATGAAGCCGTTCAATCGATGGCAATAGCGACAAAAGAAACAGCGAATGGAATTCATGTTATTCATACAGCCGGGAAAACATTTGGTCAAATTAAAGAAGCCATTAATGAAGTGGCGGCACAAATCCAAGAAGTTTCTTCCTCGGTCCAACAACTGTCTGCAGGGGCTGAGCAAATTGTTCAGTCTATGCAATTGATCAGTAACATCGCCGAATCAGCGGCTGCAGAAACGCAAGAAGTATCAGCAGCAACGGAAGAGCAATTAGCTTCCATGGAGGAAATCTCTTCCTCTTCTGTTTCGCTATCCAAAATGGCGGAAGACTTACAACACCTCGTTCAGAAATTCAAAATATAATGGTATGGTTTGTTCACTTGAGGATCTTGCCTGTAGGCGGGATCCTTTTATGTATCTTTGTTTATTGCTTTCTATGATTAATGGTTTCGTAGAAAACATCGTGATATTTTTTGCTATGCTTGGGTATAATAAATAAGTGTTACACAACTGTATAGAAAGTAGTGGTTTCGTTTATGGGAGAGAAATTGGTTGTTATTATTGGTCCGACGGCTGTAGGGAAGACAAAAATGAGCATCGAACTTGCGAAACGGTTAAATGGGGAAATCATTAGCGGCGATTCGATGCAAATTTATAAAGGAATGGACATTGGTACAGCGAAAATCAAACCGGAAGAAATGGAAGGAATCCCGCATCATTTGCTTGATATTAAAGAGCCGGATGAATCATTTTCTGTTGCTGAATTTCAGCAGCTCGTTCGCCCGTTAATTCGCGAGATTACGAGGCGTGGAAACTTGCCAATGATCGTTGGCGGAACCGGTCTCTATATACAATCCGTGATTTACGATTATCGTTTTTCTGATGCTCCTTCTAATGAAACGTATCGCCGTCATCTAGAATGTATCGCTGAGGAAAAAGGGGGGATGACCCTTCATGAAAGGTTAAAAAAAATCGATCCGCAAAGCGCAGAGCGAATTCATCCACATAATGTACGTCGTGTCATCCGTGCGCTAGAAGTTTACCATTGCACGGGAAAAACGATGACGGAATGGCAAAAAACACAAACTCCCGAGCTTCTTTATGACGTCGCATTAGTTGGGTTAACAATGGAGCGGGAGCAATTGTACCGTCGCATTGACGAGCGGGTTGATCAAATGATCGCTGAAGGATTGCTTCAAGAGGTAAAATCCTTATATGAGCAGGGAATTCGCGACTGCCAATCGATTCAAGCGATCGGGTATAAGGAATTTTATGCATATTTAGATGGACACATGTCTTGGGAGGAAGCAGTGGAACAGTTAAAACGAAATTCGCGTCGTTATGCGAAACGACAGCTTACATGGTTTCGCAATAAAATGCCTGTCCAATGGTTTGATATGACCGATCTCTCAGCCTTTGCGGAGAAAACCGAGGAAATTTTGCGTTACATAGCAGGAAAGCTTCGATTAGAAGCGAATATATAAAAAGTAGGTAGAGAGAAAAGAGGAGGACGATTCATGAAAAATTCAATTAACATTCAAGACCAATTTTTAAACCAATTGCGTAAGGATGGCACACAAGTAACTGTATTTTTGCTTAATGGCTTTCAACTTCGCGGCTTTGTAAAAGGGTTTGATAATTTTACGGTTCTTTTGGAAGTACAAGGCAAACAGCAGCTTATTTATAAGCATGCTATTTCTACGTTTGCCCCAGAAAAGAATGTTCAGTTTGAAACTGAATAAACGATACAAAAAGCGGAGAGTTGCCTAGATAAAGAGGAATTCATATGGAAGGCAATTTCTCTATCATTGGTATACATGTTTCAAAGTATCCGCCTGTGAAAGGCGGATACTTTTTTTATTCGTAAAAACAAATGTGGACGAATACAATATACAAAAAATATTTCTCGGGAAAGCGCAAAAATAGACAGTGAATGTCGGAATGTGTCGTCGTTTCCTTGTTCCTAGGCGATTGTCACGAATTCGCGATGATGTACGTATACTGATAAGGAACGAAAAGGGGATATGGTATATAGTGTTTACAAACGGGATGGAACGTATATCGAAGAATGTAATCTTGATATGCGCCCAAGGACTGAAAATGTTAAAGTGAGGTGACGTTCCTTTGTCAGAATTAACGATGAATAAGGCAAAAGGACAAATTAATATCGTCTTAAACTCAAAGAATAGCAGTCATTTAGTAAAAGATGAGCGGAACGAGCAATTTAATTACGAAGAACATATTGTGTTAAAAGAAATTCAAAAAGAATTAGATCAGCTCATCGGATTAGAAAACGTCAAAAAAATTATTAAAGAAATTTATGCGTGGTTATACATTAATAAAATAAGAAAAGAGAATGGTTTGAAGTCAAACAGACAAGCGCTGCACATGATTTTTAAAGGCAATCCCGGCACAGGCAAAACGACGGTGGCGCGTTTATTAGGAAAATTGTTTTTCGAAATGAATGTTCTCTCAAAAGGACATTTTATCGAAGCAGAGCGTGCGGATTTAGTGGGAGAATATATCGGACATACAGCCAATAAAACAAGAGATTTAATTAAGAAGGCTCGCGGCGGCATTTTGTTTATTGATGAAGCGTACTCATTGGCGCGCGGAGGGGAAAAAGATTTTGGAAAAGAAGCGATCGACACCCTTGTAAAAGGAATGGAAGATTATTGTGAAGATTTAGTCGTCATTCTTGCCGGATATCCAGCAGAAATGGATTATTTTCTTTCCTTAAATCCAGGACTACCGTCGCGATTTCCATTAATTATTGAGTTTCCTGATTACACTGTGGATGAATTAGTGAACATCGCCAAACAAATGTTGCGCGAGCGCGAGTATGAATTTACGTTTGAAGCGGAACGGAAACTGTATTACCATATTGAAGAGTTGCTTGAAGCGAAAAACCATAAAAAGTTTAGTAATGGTCGCTATGTGCGAAACTTAATCGAAAAAGCAATTCGCAAACAAGCGGTACGCTTGTTACATGAAGGACGTTACGATAAAAAAGAACTCATGCTTATTCGTGACCGCGATCTAATCGTCGGCTCATAGGAAAGGAGGGTTTGTTTATGACCTTCCTTATTTTTGTTGTATAAAAGGATTTTTCGCTGGTACGTAGAATTTGATAAATGAGGGAAGGTGCATATTAAACATTCAGAATAATTTAAATAGATATTCGATTGTGTAATATTCGTTTTCCCTTCTCTATAAGATGGTAATGGCTCTTTTATACGATGAAACGGTAAAGGGGGAAGAGAAAGTTGTATGTAACCATTGGTGAAGTATTTTCACAGACGGTACGAAAATTTCCGAAGAAGGAAGCGCTTGTCGATGTCAGTAAAGGACTTCGCTACACATATGAACAATGGGAAACGGAAGTAAACCGGTTGGCCAACGCCTTGATCGAGGCCGGCGTGAGAAAAGGGGATCGCGTTTCCACTGTTCTGTTTAATACGAGCGAATTGGCAACGATTTTTTTTGCTTGCGCCAAAATCGGAGCGATTTTTAATCCGATTAATTTTCGGTTGAAGGAAAAAGAAATCGCTTACATTTTTAGCGATGCCGAACCGAAAATCGTTCTATTTGAAAAAGCGGTTGAGCCGCACATAACAAGCATTCACGAAACATTCCCTCACATTTCGTTTTGGTACATTGACGAAGACACACCAAACTATGCAACGAATTACCACGAACGCGTCAAACAAGCTCCAGCAACATCTCCCCGCATCGGCGTATCAGAAGACGATATTTACGCGATTATGTATACAAGTGGGACAACGGGAAGGCCAAAAGGAGTGATGCATCGCCATCGCGATATGATCGAACAAAGTCTTATTTGTAATTCAGTAATGCACATTCGCGATACAGATCGCGGGCTTGTCAGCGCTCCGATGTTCCACTGCGCAGAATTGCATTGCTGTTTTTTGCCGCGCGTTCATGCCGGAGCAACAAACATCATCCTCCATCATTTTGATCCGAAGCAAGTATTGCGTGTAATTGAACAAGAAAACATTACCGTTTTCTTTGCTGCCCCGACAATGTGGAATATGCTTTTGCAAGAGAGGCTTGAAGACTATGATTTGTCATCGCTTCGTGTCGGATTGTACGGCGCTGCTCCCATGGCTCCAGTCCTTGTAAAAGAATGTAAGGAACGATTAGGAATCGATTTAATTCAAGCATATGGAATGACCGAAATGGGACCTGCGGTGACGTTTTTATTTGAAAATGAACAATTGACAAAAGCCGGTTCTGCGGGGCGTGCTTGCTTAAACCACGAAATTCGTATCGTAAAGCCGAGAGAGGAAGGACCGTCCGACCCGGATGACGTATTGCCGCCGGGGAAGGTGGGGGAAATTGTTGTGAAAGGTCCATGCATGATGATCAGTTACTACAACCGTGAAGAAGCCACCACAAAGGCGATGTATAAAGGCTGGTACCATTCTGGAGATTTAGGATATATGGACGAGGACGGCTATTTATATGTTGCTGACCGTGTCGATGACATGATTATTAGCGGCGGTGAAAACGTATATCCGCGCGAAGTGGAGGATGTCTTATACGAACATAAAGGCGTGCTTGATGTCGCCGTTCTTGGAGAGCCAGATGAAACATGGGGAGAAAAAGTTGTCGCGTTTGTCGTGAAAAAAGATCCGTACTTAACAGCAGAAGAGTTAGAAGAGTTTTGTAAAAACAGCGATAAACTAGCTGCTTACAAACGGCCGCGTGCTTACTACTTTGTTGGCGCATTGCCGCGTAACGCAAGCGGGAAAATTCAAAAGTTTTTGCTTCGTGAACAAATGAAAAAAGCAACGTCATCGTAGAGGAGGAAAGAAATGACGGCCGCTTATTTACGCGAAGAACATCACATGTTTCGTTATGCTTTTCGCAAATTTTTAGAAAAAGAAGCATACCCGTACTTCTCGCAATGGGAAAAGCAAGGAATCATTCCGCGAGCGTTTTGGACGAAAATGGGGGAAAATGGCTTTCTCTGTCCTTGGGTCGATGAAACCTATGGCGGATTGAACGCCGATTTCGCTTACTCTGTCGTTATCAACGAGGAATTAGAGAAAGTTGGTTCAAGCATGGTCGGAATTGGTTTGCATAATGATATTGCCGTTCCGTATATTGCCGCCTATGGAACAGAAGAGCAAAAACAAAAATGGTTGCCGAAGTGTGTCTCCGGTGAAATCATTACAGCGATTGCGATGACAGAGCCTGGGGCCGGCTCTGATTTAGCGGGGATTTCTACAACGGCAATCAGAGATGGCAATTTCTATATTGTCAACGGACAAAAAACGTTTATTACAAACGGCATTCATGCCGATGTAGTCATCGTCGTCTGTAAAACAAATCCGAACGCCAAACCGGCCCATCAAGGAATTAGCTTGCTTGTTATCGAGCGCGATACCCCCGGATTTACGCGTGGCAGAAAATTAGAAAAAGTCGGGCTGCACGCCCAAGATACCGCAGAATTATTTTTCACTGATGCGAAAGTTCCAGCGGAAAATTTGCTCGGTGAAGAAGGAAAAGGATTTTATTATTTAATGGAAAAGCTGCAACAAGAACGGCTTGTTGTGGCGATTGCTGCGCAAACAGCGGCAGAGGTGATGTTTGACTTAACGAAACGATACGTGAAACAGCGAACGGCGTTTGGACAAAGAATTAGCGAGTTCCAAACTGTTCAGTTTCGCCTTGCGGAAATGGCGACAGAAATCGCGTTAGGAAGAACGTTTCTCGATGATGTCATTGAACAACATATACTTGGGCGAGATGTCGTAACAAAAGTATCGATGGCCAAATGGTGGATTACCGAAATGGCAAAACGTGTGGCTGCTGAAAGTATGCAGCTTCACGGCGGCTATGGTTACATGGAAGAATACGAGATTGCTAGACGATACCGTGACATTCCGGTCAGCGCGATTTACGCTGGAACAAACGAAATTATGAAAATGATTATTGCAAAAAACCTCGATTTAGTCTAGAAGGGAGCTGATGGTTTGCTGGAAGGCGTTAAAGTCATTGATTTTTCTCACTACCTTCCCGGTCCGTTTGCAAGCCTTCGTTTAGCCGATTTAGGCGCTGAAGTCGTAAAAGTTGAACCACCGACCGGCGATTTGGGGCGCTCGCTAGCTTATCTATTTGAAGCAAATAACGCAAACAAAAAAAGCATTGTTCTCGATTTAAAAAAGGAAGCCGACTTACAAATCGCCAAAGATCTTATTAAACAGGCGGATATCGTCATCGAAAGTTTTCGTCCGGGAGTGATGAACCGGCTTCGACTTGCTTATGAGGACGTTCTCTTGATCAATGAAGCGATTATTTATTGCTCTATTACCGGTTATGGACAACAGGGAAAATGGGCCTCTTTCGGCAGTCACGATCTCAACTATATGGCAGTAACCGGTGTATTGGCTCAGCTGAAAGACAAAACAGGACGTCCCGTTCATCCTTCGCTTACATTCGCCGATTTGATCGGCAGCATCGTAGCTGTCGAGCAAATTGTTGCCGCGCTTTATCACCGCGAGCGAACGGGAAAAGGAATGTACATCGACCTTTCTTTACTAGATGGGCTGCTGGCGATGATGAACAGCCATTTTGTTATCGAGCATTATACCGGAAAGAAAAACGGAATTGAACAGCTTGCCGGAACGATTATTTCTTATTATATATACGAAACAAAAGACGGGCGATACATGAGTCTAGCCGCGCTTGAAAAGAAATTTTGGAAAAACTTTTGCCTTGCTGCCGGGAAACCGGAATGGATCAACTACCATCATTCCCCTGCCAGAAAAGAAAATCCCGTTTTTCAGGAAATCGTACAATGGTTTAAAACAAAAACGCTTCCAGAATGGATTGAATTTAGCCAAACTGTCGATTGCTGTCTCACTCCGGTTTTGGAGGCAGGAGAGGCGAAAGCATGGTTTTCTAAAGAGGACTATCGAAAAATGATTCATATTACGAAAGAGCGGATTGATGTTGCGACCCGTTATGACGATCAGATATTTACAAAGAGGAAGCAGGCGCCGCAGCAAGATGAGCATCGACAAGAGATCATTGAAAAATGGCAAAAGGAGTGAATGACGATGATGGATGCTCTGCTGAATATTTCCACAATGCCTGAAAGAGCAGAAACATTTTTTCAAAAAAGCAAGTCATTTACGAATGGAACATGGTATCGTTTGGCACACCTGTGATGTATAATCGGAGGAACTGGGACCACTGCTTAACCTTTCAAACGCGCCCGTTACAAAGTCAAGTGCCCTACGTCCATTTCCTCCCCCCTGTTTCGAAGTCGGTGGCCGGTACGCGAATAGGTCTATTAGAGTTTCCATTTGGCATTATGATTCACCCCCTATACAACATAGTGTGTGGAGTATGACATATAGAATAATAGGGAATAGGAGGGAATTACAATACATTCCCCCACGAAACTAAATGATGTATAGGGGGTGCTCTTAAAGGGGTTTCTCTTATGATGATTACATCACGGTTATTAGGACCACTACTTGCATAGTGCTTATTCTAGGTGCTATTTATGTAGCGTGGTTTACTAAATTTACTTCTTCAACTCCCATGGAAGAACGAATGAACTTCCATCATCCGTGGTGAAGGCTGCTTCATGGTTGGCTAACGGGTAATATTATTTAATAAAAATGTATGTGATAAAATCAAGCAAGAAACTTTTTTGGGGGGAGAGTTTTGGAAATTAATACTGAACGTTTATTAATTGTTCCGTGTACTTTAGAAAATTACTATAAATTATCCAATCAATATGATACGGGACCTCATATTGAAATGTATTTGGAGCAGTTAAAGAGAGATTCTTCCGTTGAAGGTTGGGGGGGTTGGTTTGTCATACTTAGGGAGAATAATCAAGTTATTGGTGATATTGGATTCAAGGGAAAACCTAATGACCAGAAGACAGTGGAGATAGGGTACGGTATCATTCCAACTGCACAAAATCAAGGTTTTGCAACAGAAGCAGTTCAAGGACTAATTGATTGGGCATTTTCTTCTGGACAAGTAGAGAAAGTTATTGCTGAATGTTTAGAAGACAACGTTGCATCCATCAGGGTTCTTGAAAAGGTGAGAATGGAAAGAACCTCTGCTAAAGGTGAAATGTTATATTGGGAATTGGAGAAACCTTTTAAGTAATAAAGCCAAATTTTGAAGATACATTATTCAAGTAACGAGAACCATGTAAATGAAAAGAGATAAGAAAAAGCATCGCCGTCAATTTTTACGACGGTCTTTTTCATATATCTAAAAAATCCACATTGAAATTTTACAAAGCTTATTAAAGTGACGGAGGACTGAAAGAAAAATGACAGAAAGATGACAGATTTTTTTGTTTTCGACGTGTTATGATTGTGTCATGGATATTTTGTTTGAAGCAGGGCGTCACTCCAATGAAGTGACCCCTGTCAAGTAGACAGGAATAAAAAAGAACATTTAAGCAGCCTGAGTCCTATATTCATAAGGACTCAGGTTGTTTAATTTTTTTT
>NZ_JACDUT010000015.1 GCF_013761245.1 Thermaerobacillus caldiproteolyticus
TAGGTTTTTCGTATTTTCCCCATAGAAAAATCCCCTCCATAGTAGACAGATTAATTGGCTTTCTTTTTTCTGTCTACTATAAGGGGATCATATCAGTATAGGGGTGGTCTTTTTACTTACTACGCTCATTCTCACTCTTTAGTACAATTCAATTAACTGTTCCTTTTATTTTGGGAAGACGCAGGTTGTTTTCTCATTCTCCAAATAAGCGAAAAGAATAGGAGGATGACTCCTACACTAACCCCTATTAATTGGTCCAACAACAGTTCTCCTGTTCTGATATAGTGAAAAGTAAAAGTTCCGCCAAATATTAAGACTATTAGAAAAGATAATCGTATAAGATATGAATTTATTGTCACAAGTTCCCCCCCTTTACTAAAAACCCAACTCTATATTAACACCATCTGTATAATATTACTTTAATTTCCTTGGTGAATTCATTGACGTTTTGAATGCGATAAATACTTTAATGACGTGTGCGCCATCATCGGATTTGATTCAATTCAAAGCTGAACAACAGAAAATTGAAAGAAAAATGACAGAAAGATGATAGATTATTTTGCTTCGGACATGCTATGGATATTTTGTTGAAGCAGGGCGTCACTCCGATCGGGGGTGGCGTTTTTATGATCTATTAAAAAATGTTGTTGTTAACTAACTGGACAGAATAATTTAATAATCTCGAAGGGGAAAATATCTTCAGAGGTGATTTTATGCGTTTATTGTTTCTTACCTTTTTATTTCCGATAATTATTTTATTCACAAACCTATCCTACATTTGCTGAAACGGATGCTAAGCAATTAGAAAGCCAAATAAATTCATTTATATCGGGTTTGCGAACGGAAACACCCAAACAATCTGTAGAATTGTGGATATTAGGTGTGAAAAATCGAAGTGGCGCTGTTCAATTTGCAGTGCTTTCGTCTTCACTTCAAGAACGTACACGGAAGCAATTTGAAGAAGCGAATTGGGGGACTGGGCAATCAAGTCCGTGGGTTGATAACTTTCGGGTTGTAAAGGTAAAAAAGATTAGCGATACAAAATTACAATTTACAATTGCGTATAATTTAGTAACTTCATATGCAAGACTTGGCAGCGGACAAAAGGTTATTACTGTGGAAAAGAATCCAGAACCATATAGAACTAACTGGTTTATAACCAAGATAACAACAAAATATAATCAATGGGAGGCATTTGCCCCTGCTGAAACAGTGATTAAATAAAGGTTGATTTGAACGTTAAGAACTCACTTATTTTGTCGTAAAGAACCAATTTTTTGGTCCTTTTTCTTTTGATGAAATATCAACATAAATGTTTAACAAAGCCATTTGAAAAAACAAAAAAGCAGATCTCACTTCATCGCGGTGGGTCTGCTTTCTTATTTTATACCTAAAAACAATTATCAGCCTACCAATTCACATTCTAATACGGTAACTGCCTGTCCGGATAAAACAACCCTATTGTTATGTAATTTCACTTTCAAAACTCCTCCCCTTTTTGATGCCTGGTACGCAATAAATTCATTTTTGTCTAACTTATTTTCCCAGTATGGACCAAGACAGCAATGCGCAGAACCTGTAACTGGATCTTCATCAACTCCCACAGCCGGGAAAAAACATCTTGAAATAAAATCAAACTCATTTGTTGTTGATTTGCTTGTTACAATAATTCCTCTCGTGTCAATTTGCTGTAATAATGAAAAATTAGGTTTCAATTCTCGCAATACTCGTTCTGATTCTATTTCAATTAAATAGTCAAAACGGTTTCGGCCAACAAATAGCGGTTGAATTCCTAAGCCTTCCATCAATTCATTCGGATAGGCAGCTACTTGTTCAGGCGGCTCAGCGGGAAAATTTAATTCAATCCATTCGCCATCTTTACTAGCTGTAAGTAGCCCGCTTTTCGTATAAAATGTAATTGGTTGTTCTGAATTTGCATAACCAAGCTCCCACAAAATATGTGCACTAGCCAATGTAGCATGTCCGCATAAATCCACCTCTGTACTCGGTGTGAACCATCTTAACGAATATCCATCTTGCTGTGGGTGAAGAAAAGCGGTCTCAGACAAATTCATTTCGGCAGCAACATTTTGCATCCAGACTTCATCTTTTGGAGAAGAAAGAACACAAACTGCCGCTGGATTTCCTTTAAAAACTTGATTTGTAAAAGCGTCGACAACATAAATCGATATTGGCATAATCTCATTCCCCTTTTTGTCATGATGACGATAAAAATTTTCTATCCCACCAAACCTTATACAAATATTGGAATCTCCACTCTCCTATGAAAGCGATTGCTACTCTTATTCTGACATTATTCGTTTAAACAACTTCTGAAACTCTTCTTCCCAATTTTCAGTTTTCCGAAATGACTCATCAGTAATCACTTGAAGCAGCTGTTGCTTTTTCTTAGAATCACTGACATTACGCAAAATGTATTGCCGGCACTCATAAAGAAAGTCAATGTAATTTTCATAGTTTTCGTCGTACTTTTCTGCAATTTCGCGGCGAATTTTTGCTGCTAAAATCGGGCTCGCTCCTCCTGTTGAAACAGCGATCGTCAATTTGCCGCGCCGCACAGTGGATGGCACGTAGAAATTGGATTGCGTCGGATTGTCAACGACATTGATAAGCTGATGCGGCCTGGCTGCTTGGGCAACCGATTCGTTTACGCCACGCTCATTCGTTGCCGCAATAATTAAAAATGCCTCTTTAATATCTTCACGAGAAAAACATTTTTTCCTCCAAACAAGTGCTCCTTCATCGACAAGTTGTTGAATCAATGCTGTAATCTCCGGAGCAACGACAACTACGTTTGCCTTGGCTTCTATTAATCCGCGTATTTTCCGTTCCGCAACTTTTCCACCACCGATGACAACGACTTGTTTATTCGTTAGATCCAACATGATGGGATATGTCATAATCCCTAATCTCCCCTTACTTGTTTAATAGGCAGTTGCACATAAAAGGATACACCTTTTTCTTCATTGACTGCCCTTACGTTTCCGTTATGAAGCTCGGCAATTCGTTTGACAATCGCCAAGCCCAAGCCAAACTTCCCTTTTTTTCCTGTTTGAAATGTTTGGAACAAATGGGTACGTAAGTGTTCTTCAATTGGAGGGCCGTCATTCCAAAATTGTACGACTACATTGTTGGCTGTTGTCTCCATTCTCACTTGAATGTGTGTGCGCGCATAACGCATTTGATTGTCTACCAGATTTTCAAATGCAATTTTCCATTGTTCTCGGTCTCCTACTACCGTTATATTTTGCAGCTGAGTCGTTATGCGTAAATCCGGGCGATGTGGCTTCATTCGTTCAATGACTTCCTCGAGTAAAGACGCAACAGAAAACGCTTCATATTTTGGCTTTTGCGTAGCATAATAATCGAGCTTCGTTAAATACAGTAAATCTTTAATCCGCTTTTCCAGCCGAACCGCTTCTTCTTTAATGACGCTGACAGAACCTTCGAGGCTGCCTTTTGGAAATACGCCATCCTCAATTGATTCAGCGTAACTTCGAATGACCATTACAGGCGTTTTGAGCTCATGAGAAATATGCTGCAACATCGATTTTTGCGCCTCATCTTGCTGAATAAGCTTCATTCTCATTTTTTCAATCGAGCGGGCGAGACCCCCAATTTCATCATGACGGTCTTGAATGAGCGGCTCGTGCCAATCTTTTTCCGCAATTCGTTTGACATGCTCGTCCATTTGCCGGAGCGGTCGCGTTAAATATTTTGCCAGCCACGCAGCAGGAAACGAAATCACAAGCAAAGCAATGACGATGACAAAAACAAGCCGCCCAAACAATGTGCGTACTAAATCGTTTAAATAGGAATCCCACATATACGAGACGAGTGCAACTTCCTTGCCAAGAATGGTACCTTTGCGAATAACGTAATAAATTCTTTCTCCTTGAATTTCTTTTGTATACCGTTTGGATGTTTCCTGTTGTTGCATCGCTTCCTTATATAGCTTTTTCACAAACCGCGGCGGCAAAGTACTATCATCAATTACTCCAACATCGGGTAAAAACACTAAATGATTAACACTACGGATTGACTGGCGACTTCGGTCTTGTTCGATGGGAGTTTGCTCGAGCATATCATCTGTAAATTGGTTCATTTGCGCATTTTCAATAATGCGATATGTCTCTTCCATAAAAAAGCTGCGCAATGTAACGAAAATAAATAAGGCAATAAGCAAAGAAAACAGCAATGTAATCCCTGCAAATACGGTCCATATTTGAATCGCTAGCGGTTTATTTTTCATCAAATTCGCACAGGAGACCCTCTGCTTCCATATCGTGGAGGGCTTGACCCCAACGATAAGTGGGCATTGTTGAAGCCAACACTCTCCTTTGCATTTTCCTCCTTTCATGAGAATAATGATGTTGGGAGAAAAGCGTTACTCATAAGGCACTCTATTGCTCTTCGGCAACTCCATGTATGAGGTTAGTTGCAGGAAGTCATTGCCACCGTAAAATATGGAACATACACGTCTACTGTGCGCAGAACATAAAAATACAGAACCACATAGGCGGAGGCACAGTAGGCATTCCCAGTTAAGTGAACGGGAACACCACTCTGGTGCTGCCGGATACTCGCAAACCTCCGCTTCAAGCGTTGTTAATCGGGGAAGTTGACGCCCCTATCATCCTATATCCAAAACCGTAAATCGTTTCAATACGCAATTTCGGCAGTTTTTTTCGCACTCGGCGCACTAAATCATCGACAGCGCGATCGCTTCCAAAATAATCATCTCCCCATACTTTCCGAAGAAGCTGTTCGCGGGAAAATGCACGTGCAGGATGACGAGCAAACACAAGCAGTAAATCAAACTCTTTCGCTGTTAATTCGATCACTGTTTCTCCTTCCTTGATCATTCTTCTTTGTACATCAATTAAATAAGGAGGAAGCTGAATGACCTCCGTTTCCATCTGAGAAAAACTCGGTACTTTTTCATACACACGAGCTAGCAATTTTTTCGTTCGAATGACAAGTTCCCGGGGTAAAAACGGCTTGGCTAGGTAGTCGTCGCTGCCAAGCTCAAGTCCAAGAATGCGGTCTAAATCTGCATCGCGTGCGGAAATGAAAATAACCGGTAAATCCGGATTCACCGCTTTAATCTCACGCAACAATTCAAATCCATCGATATCTGGTAACATAATGTCTAAAATCCATACATGTGGCGGCTCAGCTCCCTTTACCGCCTCGTACGCTTCCGTCCCTGTAAGAAATGAAGTAACATGCCACCCTTCCTTTTTTAAATATGAGGTAAGGAGTTCATTTAAATTAGCTTCATCTTCGACTAAATAAATTCGGTACATCGAAATCACCTTCTATAAGAAAAGCTGAAGCGCCGCAATTGGCTCTCGAAGCCAAATGTTCTTCGGCTGTAGAGGTGCTTGTCTCTCAAGGACGCTGATTGGGCACAATAAGTTTGCCCGCTGAGGCTAGACTCTTTTCTTTTTTATCTCTGAAAAAAGGCCGTGTTTTAAAACACGACCTTTTTTACTATTATAATTCATTTTTCATTATTTTTGTGTTGCATCTTTAATTAGTTGTGCCAAGCGTTGATTTTCTGCTTGTATATGTTTGAGCCATTTCGGTAAGAGAGTAGCAATCGCATCTCGATCTTTTTCTTTTATCGCTTTATGAAGCTGCTTACGAAGCTCGCGCGTCTCTTTCATCGATGCTTGCGGGAGCCATTTGTTAGCGGTTTTCAGTTCTTTGAGTTGCTGTTTGAATTGTTCCTTGGTGATTTCTTTATTTACTAATTGGTCAATAAGCTTGTCAAAGGCAGCTTCACGTTCTTTCTTCATTTTCTCGCGCTTTGCTTTGATCCCTTTTTTTACTTGTTCTGTGTTCAACTGTTTCCATAACGCTTTCCGTTCGTTGATTGCTTTTTGCCACTCATCTACTTGGTCGGGCGTGTATTGTTTTACAATCTCTAGCCACTTTTGCTCGTCCATAGCCCCATGTTTGAACATATGCCCGCCAAATGCATGCCCGATTAACGACGATACTTCTGTGACAATGCTTGGTTTCTCAGTCTTCACCTCCGTATCCGCTGCAAATGCCGCTGTCGGAATCGTTAAAATCGCAGCTAATACTGCTGGAATCCATTTTTTCTTCTCCATTGATACACACACCCCTTTTACGCAAAGCATTTTGCTTGCGTGATTATTGTAGAAAGAAAGTACGGAAACATTGTCAAAAAAATGTGGGAAATTGTGAAAAACATTTTACAATCGATATACCACGATGGTACGGTTTTTTGAAAATGCCCATGGTCTTCCAAAGTTGCATTACATCTTTTGAACATCAAATCAAGCGCTTTCGGATCGGCATATAACGTCCAAACAACCATTGAAAACACGCTCACAGCTGCATATCCAGCGAGTTAAGTTCGGAGTTGAATTGTTTCTGAATTTTCCTGATAAAAACGTGATGCTTACATTGCGGCTAAACAAGGAAATTTTATAAAAAATGAAAATAAGGGAGCGCCTCTATCGTATCTTCCAAAATCAATCGCATCGATATATTGTCCGTTACAAACGGTCAAATTGCTCGGATGGAAGTCACCATGTTGCGGCGATGCTTCATATATGCAGCATGTTCGCCGATAAATGTGATTACCTGCTCGTCATTTGGAATACGAACGCCGCTCCTTCGATATGCATCCTATGTACCGCCTTGCTTTTGCAAATTGCCGAGAATGTCAAGCGGAAAGATGCTTGGGGACAAGATATTCATCCATGTTTCAGAATTGCCTTTCCGCTTCGATCCCGATTTTGTACTGCCTGTCTTCTGTATAAGCTGGAAGCAGCTTTTTGACTCCTTCCCTTTTAAGAAACTGTAGCACCATTTAATCAATCCGTATGTCCTCATCCCCCTCTCAGGAACATATATTCTCTCAGGAACATATATTACACTGTTCTGCTTTAACGATTGCGCAACGTAAACATTCTTCCCGCTTTTTCATAGTTTTTGGATGCTTGTCACATGCAACAGCCGCTTGGTACCATCATTTTCTTCATCAGAAAATCCCTTTTGAATTTCATAGCTTTCTTTTGCCCCGATTGACGAAGGAATAGCATTGTGAGCTTCAACAATATTTTTCCCATTTTTTCGCGTTCCTTTCATAAAATAAAAAAAGCTTACCGCTTTCCAACAGCAAGCTTTTCAAACTACACGAATCTGCTATGTTACATACGATTATCTGAATTTATCATCAATTCTCTGTTGATAGTCTCTTAGCGCCACCGAATTCGTTTTATTTCGTTTTTTCATCAACGCATTCCAGCGCAGTAATTTCTCATTGATCTTTCTCCTCAGATTCTCCTTTTCTTTTTCATCTTCACAGCAGCGAAGCAAATCTTCAAGCGTCATCAGCTCTTTTTTTAAATCAACTTCCTCAGAAACATAGCCGGCGTTTTTTAACATGAGATAGCCGATTCGCAACTCTTCGGGAATATGGGATAAATCATCGATCTCGAGCGGCTTTCCAAACCCAGGCAGATCATCGAACTCCCCGTTTTTCATCGCCTCACGAATTTTTTCTTCGGCAATTTTCCAAATGATATCCACGCTTTCACCTCCTACACACGGGGCTTCGTTTGACTATATTGGCGAAGAAACTCTACAAACTCATGAAAAGGTAACGGCTTCGCGTAATAATATCCTTGCGCTTCATCACAGCGCTTTTCTTTCAAATATGCCACTTCCTGCCCAGTTTCTACTCCTTCCGCAAGCACCTTCATACCAATATTATGCCCAAGCGAAATAATAGCAGGCAAAATCGCTTCTTCTTCTTGAATATTTCGAACAAACGAGCGGTCAATTTTCAAACGATCAATCGGAAGGTGTTTTAAATAACTTAATGAGCTATATCCAGTTCCAAAATCATCCATACTTATCATCACACCCACAGATTTTAACCGATGCAAAATGGCAATGGCTTTCTCCGTGTCCATAGCCATTCGTTCAGTAATTTCCAAATCCAGACAGTAAGGTGGTAATCCTGTTTCTTCTAAAATTTTTACTAGCTTATGAACAAAACGCCTACTTTCGAATTCATACGGCGATAAATTTACAGATACTGATAAAAACGGATATTCGTCTAACAGCAGCTTCGTCTGTTGACAAGCAGTACGGATGACCCATTCATTAATCGGTATGATAAATCCTGTTTGTTCAGCAACAGGAATAAATGTATCTGGGGCAATCAATCCTTTCTCTGGATGGTTCCAACGGATCAATGCCTCCATTCCTGTGACTGTTCCTGTATCCAGCCGAATTTGTGGTTGATAATAGAGCTCAAATTCTCCGTCTTCCAGCGCACGACGCAGCTCTTGTTCAATCGTCATCTTCTCTTGAATCGTCTGATTCATTTGTTCTTTAAAGAAAAGATATTGGCTCGTTGCCTTTTTTCCCAACTCATATCTAGCTATATCAGCTTTTTTAATGAGCGTTTTTGCATCGGTTCCATCATGCGGATATAAACTAATTCCGATCCGAGCAGTGATAAAAAATTCTTGATCATTCACGACAATTGGCTCTTCTAACGTCTCAATCATCTGTGCTGCGAATTCTTTTACCTCTTCTTTCCGATGAATATGCGGGAAAATTAAAATAAATTCATTTCCTCCCCATCGGCCCAATACCATATGGTCATTCATAATTTTTTGAATTTGCGAAGCTGCTCCAAGTAAAACTTGATCCCCAACCGAATACCCATAAAGGTCATTAATCATTTTAATTCCATTCATCTCAATAAACATGACCGCTTGTTGGGAACCTTCCTTCATGTGTTCCGTAATAATTTGATACAGTGACTCTTTATTCGGCAATCCGGTTAAATCATCATGGAACGTAATATAATGCATTTTCTCTTCATTTTGCTTTCTCTCCGTAATATCGCGTATCGCTGTGACACTGACACGCTTTGAATCATATTCATAATCGCGCTGCAAAATTTCAGCAGGAAACCTTGTTCCATCTTTTCTCCTCAAATCAATTTCATACGTTCCTTCCCGACAACCATTATTTTTTAATTTCTTTAACGACTCAGGAACGATAAGATCTTCAATCGGCAAATGAACGAACTCACTTTCCGTATATCCGAACAAACGACACGCTGACTCGTTTACTTCTACTACTTTTCCCTGTGAGTGAATGACAATCCCTTCCATGGTTACTTCCGACAATCTCTTAAACCGTGCTTGGCTAATCTCCAACTCTTTCTTATGTTTCTGAAATAATCTTTTCTCAATTTGTATATAAATAACTAACACATAGACAGCATAGTATACAAGAAACATAAGAAATAAAATAGCAATCCCCTTTTCTCGCTCCTGTTGTAGCTTTTTCAAATACCCTTTTGCATCATAGTCTATACCGATTACCGCGTTAACCTTCCCACTTTTGTCGAATATCGGTGAAAAGGCACTAATATTTTCTCCCCAGTTATTAGAAGTCGGTTCCTTTTGCATGCTGAATTTCCCTTGAAACGCTTCCTCCAACTCAGGAATTCGCTTGCGATACACCGTTCCAATTGGAACTCGTTGCTCCTTCTTTCCGTCAATGATCCCGTTATGGTTATAATCCATTTCTGGTGCAACAACAAAATAGTTTTCCCCATCTTTATTCTTTTTTAATGTATACCAATTATGGATTTCGGGATGATCATGTTGCCAACGAAGCATCGCTTTTAAAATATGGATATATGTTGGATTTGTTTCTTTTGTTTCATCGTTCAACGATTCGTGATGTAGTTCGAACAATTCTGTTGAAAATACTTTTGTAAAATGCTCGGAAAACCTTTTATATTCTTTATACTCATTCGCCTCAAACCAACTTACATACCAAACTCCAAAAGCGAGGAAAAGAGCAGTGACAATATAAAACACAATGGTCCATCGACGCGCTACCTGAAAAATCGACAATGTCAGTTTTCTTTTCGACAAGCGATTGATTTGCCACTGTACAACAACAATGACCGCTATAACCGTTAGCACAAATGCGGCATACTCTATTCCTTTTGATCCCATCATTATCACCATAAAGTTGTAAATTCAACTTCCTTATGACCATTATAGAGGTATTGCGCACCTCCTTCTGTCCCTCCCCATTCCTATTCCTTCGACATTTTACGACATAGTTATCCTTTTGATACAAAAGCACTATGAAAACGCTCTCTAAACAAGGTATATTTTTGCTCTATTACGACTATTTCATTGATTTTTATATCAACAAAACAAACTTCAAAATATGAAAAAGTACCTAATTTTAGCACTAGGTCATATGTTTGTAACTTTTCTGTAATATTATTTAATTCAACTGTAATAAAATTTCGACAACATTTTTGCTATACTAAACCTAGCGAAAATCGGAACATTGGACGTTGGGGGTTTACGAGGATGAAAAAGGCTATCACGATTACTTTTCTATCAGCTCTACTAATTCTCAGTTCTACCTTTGTGAACACTTTCAAAGCAGAAGCTGCTTTTAATCCACAACAAGTCATTGCAGAAGCGAAAAAGTTAATCGGTACTCGCTATAAATTCGGCGGTACAACCCCGAAAGGATTCGATTGCTCAGGTTTCGTCTATTACACGCATAAAAAAGTAGGAAAAATTCTGCCACGTTCTTCGGCACAAATGTACAAAAAAGGAAAAAGCGTACATAAGTCGAAACTGTTACCAGGCGACTTAGTATTTTTTAGTACATACAAAAAAGGGGCTTCCCATGTAGCCATTTATATTGGTAAAAATCAAATCATTCATGCTACATCAAACGGAGTTAAAATTGATAGCTTAAATAATCCTTACTGGAAATCAAAATTTATCGGGGCAAAACGAATATAATTACCGATTGATCAGCTCTCTCATGTTAAGTAACGCTGCTTAATGTGTAGAGAGTTTTTTATATATACGCAAAAAAAAGCACCTCCTATTTTCGGAGGGCTTTCGTATATATTCATAGGGGTCGGGGGAATACTTGGAAAACTTTCCGGTACTATTTATTTCCCGTTATGAACAAATTTATACATCAAAAAATAAAAATTTTTGCTTATTCTTCTTGTAATAAACGCGGTAAATAATCGAGATGAAATAAATCATCCGGGTAACGGAATGGAAATGCTTCTTCCTCGTCACTCCATTCTTCTACGATTTCTTGAAGAGATTGCATGTAATAATGATAGAAAAACTCATAACTAAACGGTTCATCAGGCATATGAGATTTTGCGCAAACAGCTGGACTCGCATAATTTAAGTACGTTCGACAAGGAATCGGACGTACTTCATATATTCGACATGTATTCGTCCGCACATCGAGAAACGGGCATGGTACTTGTTTGGCAATGTATTTTTCTTTGAAACGAGCATCTTCCATAAAATCGATAGCATAGACCACATCTAACGCTTCTTTCTGTTGCTGAAAGTACGTACGCAAATGAGCTTGAATCTCTTCGCGCTCTTTCGCTGGGAGCCTATCGATATATGTTTGAATGAGTCTCGCTTCTAGCTTTGTGATAATAATAGGAAAATAACAACAATGCGCACACCCTTTTGCACATGTTGGACGAATGTTGACCTTTTGCTCAATGTCATGAATTTGCTCATCGACAAGCTGCAACAGTTCCTGAAACGCCCGTAAAAGAAATAATAATGGCGGCTCTTCATCATATTGTGCAAACAGCTCATCTACTTTTTCGATAAATGGTTCATCAGTTGGAAGGTACTTTTCATTAATTTTCTTACAAATATTGACGATGTCGATATATGTCAAATGTCGTTCCAAATTGCTTCACCCCTTTCTATTATACCCCCATAAATCCAAATAGGAATCAGAATTATTATAAGTAGAGATAAAATGAAGGTAGGTGAAAATGATGTTCGTTCATCCTGAAATTGGAATCGATTTAGGAACAATGAACGTTTTAATATATAGTAAAAATAAAGGAATTATTCTTAACGAACCAGCTGTGTTAGCCGTTCATACAGAAACAAACGAAGTATTAGCGATCGGTTCTGAAGCAAAAATGATGATCGGAAAAACGCCCGGAAATGTCGAAACCGTTTATCCATTAAAAAACGGGGTCATTGCTGACTTTAACAAAACAGCTGATATGCTAAAACAAATGATGAAATTGGCAAGCAAGAGACTCGGATTTTCGCTAAAAAAACCAAATGTTGTCGTCAGCACCCCGTATCATTCAACTTCCGTAGAACGCCGCTCAATACATGAAGCCATTAAAAGCTGTGGCGCCAAAAACGTATATTTAATCGAGGAACCAGTAGCAGCAGCCATCGGAGCTGATCTGCCTGTCGATGAGCCGGTAGCCAATGTGATTGTCAATATCGGAGCCGGTAAAACAGAGGCCGCGATCATTTCCCTTGGTGGGGTTGTTGCGTGCCATTCTCTTCGTATTGGTGGCAATCAATTAGATGAAGACATCATTCAATATGTACGGCAAAAATATAACTTATTGATCGGTGAGCGTACAGCGGAACGCGTCAAAATTGAAATCGGTTATACCCCTATCAAACACGAAGAAAGAACGATGGTCATCCATGGCCGCGATTTAGTGACAGGTTTTCTCAAAGCCATTCCATTGAGTTCGATCGAAGTACAAGAAGCGATTTCTGAATCCCTTCAGCAAATTCTTAGCGCTGTTCGCTCCGTGCTAGAAGATTGCCCTGCTGAACTAAGCGGTGACATCATCGAGCACGGTATCATTCTCAGCGGTGGCGGCGCTCTTCTCAACGGCATGCAAGATTGGCTAAGCCAAGAAGTGTTCGTCCCTGTCCATTTGGCTCCAAATCCGCTCGAATCTGTCGCTATCGGTACAGGGCGTTCATTAAGCATCATGCAAAAACTGATGAAAGCAGCGCTATAAAACAGGGAGACCGTCTGATGCGGCTCCCTGCGATTTTTAAGAGGGCTTTTGGAAAAGCTCAGCTTCTTTCTGATGCTAAGTGGCCTCTACCGCTTTCGATAAGAAAATCGACTATATGCACCGCGCACATGCAAGTAGACACCCCTTTCTGTTCAATTCCTAATTTCATTTGTAAAAGGAAGCCGGGGTTGCTGTAACAATGGTTGTCGCTTTTGTTTCTTTTACTTTTTGCATTTTATAATCAATAATCGGCAGCGACATGTACAGCTCTACATATTGTAAATCCCTGCTGAGCCACAATTTCCTTCCGTTAGCAAAAGGGACCGAGCCCATCGAACAGACATGATGTTCTTCGGACGCCGTCCCCTCCCTAACAGCTATGGAATCATCCACGATAACACGTTAGATTGTAAGAATGTAAGAATTCCAATCAAAATAATAAGGAAAATACTATGCTTCACCGTGAAGCGAAATAAATCCGATTCTTTTCCGGTTAAACCAACAGCAGCACAAGCAACGGCAATAGATTGCGGGGAAATCATTTTGGCCGTCACACCACCTGATGAGTTCGCCGCAATCGCAAGAACTGGGTCCATTCCTACAGAAGTGGCTGTTACCTTTTGTAAATTACCAAATAATAAATTGGATGAAGTATCTGAACCTGTGATAAATACACCTAACCACCCGAGAAATGGTGAGAAAAACGGAAATAACGGTCCCGTTTTCGCCAGCGCCATGCCAAGTGTTGTGCTCATTCCTGAAGCATTGGTTACATAAGCGAATCCAACGACAGAAACAATCGTTAAAATCGGCAATTTTAATTCCATTAATGTCTCTCCAAATGTGGCTGCCCATTGTTTCCAAGAGATATGAACAATAAATTTCGTTATAACAGCTGCTAAAAAAATTGCTGTACCAGCTGCCCCTAATACTTCCAATTTATATATAGCTGGAATCGGTTGACCACTTGTGCTAATAATCTTGTTATTGAGCCCTGGTACTTCAGGCATAAACGTGAGTCGATGGCCGAGTACATTGATTGCTTTTAATAGACTATTTGTTCCTTCATAATGGCCGGTTAACGCCAATTTTACTTCTGGAACTCCCCATAGGGATATAAAAGCAGTTAGCACTAAAAATGGAGACCACGCTTTCAACACTGCTCCTCCTGTATGTGTAACAAGTTGAGCTTGTGCCGTAACCGCTACTTCAGAATATGCTTCTGATGGAAAACGAAAAATCTGTTTTGGTTTCCAAAATTTCAGGAAAATCGTCAATGCCAACAATGACACTAACGCCGATAAAATATCAGGCAATTCCGGTCCTAAAAAGTTGGAGCTCACAAATTGTGTCAACGCAAAGGAAATACCTGATACAAGAATCGCCGGAAGCACTTCGATTGTTCTTTTTAATCCAGCCATAATGACAATTAAATAAAAAGGAATCATGACAGATAAAAACGGTAATTGACGACCAACCATTTTCGAAATTTCCATTGCGGGAATGCCGGTTGGACCTTCTACAGCAGTAATCGGAATCCCAATGGCTCCAAAGGCCACTGGTGCCGTATTAGCGAGCAAACAAATCCCTGCCGCATATAACGGATTAAATCCTAAGCCAACGAGCAACGCCGCAGAAATCGCGACCGGCGCTCCAAATCCTGCCGCACCTTCAAGGAACGCTCCGAACGAAAACGCTATCAATAAAGCTTGCAAGCGGCGGTCTTCTGTAATAGACAGCACGGAGTTGCGAATCACATCAAATTGTCCTGTTTTCACAGTCAATTTATACAAAAATACGGAAGTAATAATAATCCAACCAATCGGTAATAATCCGTAAACCGCCCCTTGTGTGGCAGACATAACAGCCATGGTTATCGGCATTTTGTAAGCGGTTACGGAAATCAATAAAGCAATGAGCAACGTCGTTAATCCCGCTACATGCCCTTTCATTCGTTTTATTGCTAACGCCCAAAAGAAATATAAAATTGGAATAAGCGCGACCAACGCCGATAACCAAAAATGATCAGAAATAGGTGTAAAATCTTGTTTCCACTGCATATGAAACCCCTCTCCTTTCGTTCAACAGTGTAAAATTTCACACAACAACGATCCCCCTACTCACTCAAACGTTTATCACTCCCCGACACCAATATGCAAAGCTTAGTCACCTAGTCATCAGATGACCGGATAATAAAGTAGTATTACTGAACAAATTATATGACCGATTCGCCAAAAAAACAATAGAAAAAATTAAATTTTTTGAATTTTCCCCTCTCCTTTCTCGTTTAAGGATGAAACATTTTTATTGTCATTTTGTTCCGTGTATAATAAAAATTAAATTTTCTTGCTGAGGTGAACACGTTGGAATACAAACAAATCAAACCGAAAAAAATTTACGAAGAAGTAGCAGAAGCGATTTTTCACATGATTAAAACCGGTGTGTTAAAGCCTGGAGATAAACTGGATTCCGTTCAACAACTAGCAGAGAAGTTTCAGGTGGGGAGGGCGGCGATTCGCGAAGCCCTAACAGCCTTAAAAGCGATGGGATTAATTGAGCTAAAACAAGGAGAAGGCACATACGTTCGTGAGTTTGATCCCATGATGCTTTCCTTTCCTCTTTCCATCGCTGTATTAATGAAAAAAGAAGACATCGTTCATTTACTTGAGGTTCGCAAATTACTAGAAGCGGGGGCTGCTGCCTTAGCCGCCATGAAGAGAACCGATGCTGATTTGCAAGCAATGGAGCAAGCCCTTCGTGAAATGCGAGAAGGAATTGGAAACGAAGAACTTGGTGAAAAGGCGGATCTTGCTTTTCATATGGCCATTGCTGTTGCTTCGCAAAACCCTATTTTAGTAAGTCTGATGAATAACGTATCGGAAATGATGATAGAAACAATGCGAGAAACGAGAAGAATTTGGCTTTTTTCGAAACAAACAACAAGCGAAAAGCTTCTTGAAGAACATAGAAAAATTTTTGAAGCGATTCAAGAAAAAAAAGCAGAAGCCGCCCGACAGCGAATGTTGGAACATTTAGCGAATGTAGAAAGAGTGCTTGAACCATACATATACTCATCATAAGCGCCCGATCAACCGATAGGGCGCTTTCCTGTTTAAAAAATCATTCTTCCCATTTTCCAAAATAAGTGTATAATTATGAACAAAGTCATCTGATGACCTGTTGACTAAAAATCACATTCAATAACTCTCATTATTGGTCAATATCAAGCAGTATGGGGAGGGAGAAAAACATGAAAGTCACTCTATTTGCCACCTGTCTAGTTGATTTATTTCATACGAATGTCGGAAAAGCAACGGTGGAGTTGCTTGAACGATTGGGCTGTGACATTGAATTTCCGGAAGCGCAAACATGTTGCGGGCAACCTGCTTACAACAGCGGGTATGTGAAAGAAGCAAAAGAAGCGATGAAACATATGATTCGTACATTTGAGCATGCGGAATATGTCGTCACTCCTTCCGGTTCTTGCGCCACGATGTTTAAAGAATACCCGCATATTTTTCGTGGGGAGCCTGAATGGGAGACAAAAGCGAAAGCGCTAGCAGCGAAAACATACGAATTAACGCAATTTATTGTGGATGTGTTAAAAGTAGAGCATGTCGGGGCAAAATTACAAGGGCGCGCCACTTACCATACATCTTGTCATATGACTCGCTTGCTCGGCGTAAAAGAAGCTCCTATCAAACTACTAAAAAATGTCGAAGGCTTAGAAATTGTGCCGTTACCTAATGCACATAACTGTTGTGGGTTCGGCGGTACGTTCTCCGTGAAGATGGGACCGATTTCTGAACAAATGGTCGATGAAAAAATCGAACACATCCAGGAAGTAGAAGTAGATTATTTAATTGGAGCGGATTGCGGCTGTTTAATGAACATTGGCGGCCGCATCGAACGGCGAGGAAAACCAATCAAAGTAATGCATATTGCCGAAGTACTCAACAGCCATTAAACGGAGGCGAAAAAATATGTCAATGAAAATCGGAACAGCGAACTTTCATGAGCGAGTAGAAGCAGGCATTCACAACTCCTTTATGCGCGGTGCCGTCGCCGGAGCGCAAGAACGGCTGCACACAAGACGATTGGAAGCCGCAGCGGAACTCGGAAATTGGGAAGAGTGGCGAGCGCTAGGGGAAGAAATTCGCCAGCATACATTACAACATCTTGATTATTATTTAATGCAACTAAGTGAAAACGTATCCAGACGCGGTGGGCATGTTTTTTTCGCTCAAACCGCAGAAGAAGCGAATCAATATATTCGCGATGTCGTTGTAAAAAAGAACGCAAAAAAAATTGTCAAGTCGAAATCCATGGTTACGGAAGAAATTCATTTAAATCCCGTTCTAGAAGCGGCAGGCTGTGAAGTGATTGAAACCGACCTTGGCGAATACATTTTACAAGTGGACGACCATGATCCGCCATCCCATATTGTCGCACCGGCACTCCATAAAAATAAAGAACAGATTCGCGATGTGTTTCGAAAAAAACTAGATTACAAGAAAACAGAAAAGCCCGAAGAACTGACGCTTCATGCTCGTGAAATGCTGCGTCACGAATATTTAACTGCCGATGTCGGCATTACCGGCTGCAATTTTGCGATTGCGGAATCCGGATCAATTACGCTCGTCACCAATGAAGGGAATGCTGATTTAGTGACCGCTCTCCCAAAAACACAAATTACCGTCATGGGTATGGAGCGCATCGTTCCAACATTTGAGGAAATGGAAGTTCTCGTTAGTTTATTAACACGAAGCGCCGTAGGGCAAAAGTTAACGAGCTATATTACCGTTCTGACCGGTCCACGCGACGAAGGCGACGTAGACGGTCCGGAAGAATTTCATTTAGTCATTGTCGACAACGGCCGCTCGAACATTCTCGGTACCGAGTTTCAACCAATATTGCAATGCATTCGCTGCGCTGCCTGCGTCAACGTTTGCCCTGTGTATCGGCATATCGGAGGACACTCGTATGGTTCGATTTATTCCGGTCCGATCGGTGCGGTCCTTTCTCCGCTCCTTGGTGGATACGAAGATTATAAAGAATTGCCATATGCCTCGACGCTGTGTGCGGCTTGTACAGAAGCATGCCCAGTGAAAATCCCGCTTCATGAATTGTTGCTGAAACATCGGCAAGTCATTGTCGAGCGCGAAGGAAAAGCACCGATCTCGGAAAAATTAGCTATGAAAGCATTCGGTTTAGGAGCAGCTTCATCATTTCTTTACAAACTCGGCTCAAAAGTAGCTCCAAGCGCACTCAATCCGTTTACGGCCGACAATCGCATTACCAAAGGGCCTGGTCCGTTAAAAGCATGGACAGAAATTCGTGAATTTCCAGCACCGGATAAAGAACGATTCCGTGACTGGTTTCATAACCGCAAGAAAGGAGAACCAGAATCATGAGCAAAGGTGCTATTCATGGTCGTGAGAAATTTTTACAAACAATTGCCAACCGTCTAGGACGGCAGCAGCCGCTTTCCCATGTCGCGCGTCCTCGTTGGAAACATCAGCCGCAATGGACAGTGTTTCAAGGCCGTAGCCAAGACGATCTGCTGGAAGCTCTGAAGTCACAGTGCTCACGCATTCATACAGACTACATTGAAACAACGATAGATGCGTTGTCATCCACATTAAAGAACGTTGTCTTCCATCATGGCGGAGGCCCTGTCGTTACATGGGATGATCCACGCTTTCACGAATATGGATTAACTCATCTGCTGCAAAAAGAATGGCCAAACGAAAACGTCGATGTCCATGTGTGGAACGCTTCCATCGGCAGGAAAAATATTGAATTCGCAGAAAAAGCGAACGTCGGTATCACTTTTAGTGATATGACCCTCGCTGAATCCGGCACCGTTGTTGTACTCAGCGGCAACGGAAAAGGACGTACCGTTAGCTTTTTACCAAAAACGTATATCGCCATTATCGCAAAAAGCACCATTGTACCGCGCATGACACAAGCAGCAGCCCATATTCATCAACAAATAGAAAAAGGAACCATCATCCCTTCTTGCATTAACTTTATCACAGGCCCCAGCAACTCCGCTGATATTGAAATGAACCTAGTCGTCGGTGTTCATGGGCCTGTCAAGGTAACGTATATTATAGTCACCGACCGATGAAATTCGAAACAGGCGAGTTAGGCTTCGTGAACGAAACCTACTCGCCAATGAATTAATATCCTTTCCTAATATCAACTCGGTTATGAAGCGGTTTGTTCATTTCGATATTTTGTAAAGTCTCCAAAAAACATCTCACTGCTTCCTCTGGAGACGTCAAAGCGGATATATGTGGCGTGATAATGACATTCGGGTGCTGCCACAACGGTGATTCCAACGGCAAAGGCTCTTTAGTGAATACATCTAAAATGGCGAGACGAAGATGACGGCTCTCTAATGCATTCAATAACGCGACTTCATCGACAGTGTCCCCTCTTCCGACATTGATAAAACCTGCATTTTTGACATAGGAGAAAATCTCCTCACTAAACAGCCGATATGTTTGCTGTGTGAGCGGAAGCGTACTGATCACCCAATCTGCTTTTGGAAGTACTTCTTTCGCTCGTCCAACAGGAACAACATCTGTAAAATGCGGCTTCGCTCGACCGCTTAACGAAATACCAATCGATTGTGCACCAAAAAAGCGCAAATGCTTTGCTAATTCTTGCCCAATCATTCCTGTGCCATATATCACTATGCGTTGTTCCTGTAAGGGCTTTGGTGCAAGCGGTTTCCATTGCTGCTGTGACTGATACCAGCCGTAAACATCATGACATTGCAAATCGCGCAATATATAACTTAGACAATATTCACTAATTTGCCGACCAAATGAGCCTATCGTCCGAGTCAAAAGAACATCTTCTTTCCACTCCCGGTTAAATAAAAAGGAATCGACACCCGCTCCTAATGAATGCACCCATCGGATATTGCCAAATTCAAAATAAGCAGTTGGCCGAAATCCGACATATACATCTGCCCAAAAAAAATCATCGCGGCAAACCTCATCTTCTTCGACAAAGAGAAAATTCTTGTTCATCTGTTTTCCTTGTAACATCCGTGCCATGTCTTGATACAACCGCCCAGTCACTAAAATGTTTTCAAGTTGCACATTCCCGCCTCCTCTCTACTATTTTCAAAGAAAAAAGGGATGTCCCAAAATGGAGAAATCCCTCATCATGCCATTGTTTCTTCCTTACTTTCCGCCTTTTTATTCGTGATATATCCAGCCGCTAAAACGAAAATCGTTAATCCGGCACTAATTGCATACGTCAAAGGGCCGTGTGGAATATGGAGAAATTTTGTAAATCCTTCATCTTCCATCATCATTTTTCCACCTGTCCACGCAAGAATTCCAGAACCAACATAAGTGATCCATGCGTATCTTTCCATCACTTTCATAATCGCTTTTGAACCAAAAACCATAATCGGAATGCTGACAGCCACACCAAAAGCAATCATGCCGATGTGACCTTCCGACGCTCCGGCTACAGCGACGACATTATCCAAACTCATAACAGCATCAGCCAAAATAATCGTCCCAATCGCTTTCAAAAGACGATCAGATGATTGAATATTCGCCTCTTCTTCGTGTTCGACGAGGACTTTGTACGCAATCCAAAGCAATAAAAGCCCGCCAAGCAAATGCACAAACGGAATATTTAGTAGAAATACAATAATCGCCGCAAATAAAATTCGTAACAGAACCGCGCCGCCTGTTCCCCAAAAAATCGCTTTATTTTGCTGGTGATTTGGCAATCTCCTTGTCGCCATAGCAATGACAATTGCATTATCTCCGGACAAAACAATATCAATGGCTATAATCTTTAATAATGCTATCAATGCATCTAAGGAAATCGCCAAACCTAGCGTATAAAGATTCATTCTTACTCTCCTTCTCCGCCAATTGCTGATATTTTTATTTCTGTCTTATAAAATCATATTTATCTTAACTTATAATGATATACATCAGCAACCTAGAGATTTATCCAATTCTATCTTCCATTAGTGCAAACTTCAAACTTTCTTTCGCTGTCTCTATCATTTGGGTATCCCCTAAATCATGACTGTATAAAAGCAATACAATAGAACTATAGACCGCTCGAAACTGGGCGAGCTTTGTTGTTTCATCATCAGCATAACCATAAAAAAACAACGCTCGATTTTCTGGGGCAAAAAGCTATAAACGATAACCAAATCAACAGCAGGATGACCAATATGAACATTGCCCCAATCTATAACTTCGGATAAAATTCCCTCGTCATTCACTAGTAAATTGCGACCCTAAACGAATACTTTCCTATTTTTTATAGTTAATATGACGTAGAGAAGATACGTATGACGTAGAGAAGATACGTATCTGTCTAAAACGGAATAATCATTCCATAGCCCCATAATTTTATCTGTTCAATATGCGCTTCAAGTTGTTGTTTTCTTTTTGCTATATCTAAGCGACGATACAATAAGTTATAAGACAACAAAAGCTCCTTCGCATTTTGAAATACTCGTAAAAATTCCGCTAGTGGCTCTATTAGATTTTAATCGTGTTTGATTCGTTCATATTCCCGATGTCTGGGTATCCCGCAAACAGCCAAGAATATACATGGCTTGGCTTTCCGATGAAGATAGGCTCGGGAATTTCAGCTGGTAGGTACGGCACTAATTGTGGAAGAACACGATTTTCCGTTTTGAGCAAATCAACAGCAATAGCACGGTGAGAAAAACGAAGCACATAGGGGTCATTCACGACAAAAACCGTATTATCAGATCCTTTCCCTTAACTCCTTCAAATGAATAACTTCAAACTCTGGAAAACTGCTCGTTAATTAACTGACGCGCTACCTGTTGCGAAACAACGTGTTCAGACAACCAAGGTTCCCCCAGAAAAAACTCCCCTTCTTCTTTAGCTGCACTACACTAGTAGGTGCTTTCTTTCTCCTTTTTTCAAAGACATTCATCCGTCTTCACAAAATCATAAAACAGTAGTAGAATTTATGTAATCCTATAAGAAAGGTAGGAATAAAAATGAAACAAACCAATCGCTCTATTCCTCGTCCACTTGTAAGAGCCAATCAATGGTTTATTGTAATAAGTGTTATTGCAACATGGCTGTCGGGACAAGAATGGTTGCTTGCTTTGCCGTTAGGTGCCGGATTGCTTGGACTGTTCTTTGGATTTAATCCCATTATGCACTTGGCAAAATTCTTTTTAAAGAAGCATCCTTCTGAGTATGTCCCAGAAGATGCCGAGCAGCAGCAATTCAATCAAATTATCGCTGTTGTATGTCTTTCGGTTGGATTGATTAGTTACTTAGCTCATTGGATGGTCGTCGCATATATCTTCACAGCGATGGTAGCGTTAGCGGCATTTGTCGCCATCCTCGGGTTTTGTATCGGATGTTTTATTCGCTATCAATGGCAACAATACCGCTATAAAAAAGCTTCGGATCATTGATAGCATACAAAAAATAGGGACTGACCTAATAAAGTGGCAGACCCCATAACTTAATACGCGTTTAGTTCGTTAAATACTGTGGGTCAGACACTTATGAGTCAGCCCCTCTCTACATATCTTTATTAAACCCATCCCGCTTTTTTCTTTCCCTTTAAAAACTGCATGATTACCCATGCGGCTGTGCGGCTTGTCACATCGCGAAAATCGATTGTCGGGTCAATTTCGACAATATCCATCGCTTTCACAATCTCGTATTCCCCCAATAAGGCTACCGCATCTAATAGGGAAGCACTGTCCATTCCTCCTGGACCAATCGCTGGACAACCTGGTGCATACGCTTGATCAAGAACGTCCATATCAACCGAAATATAAATGGCATCCACTTCTCTTTCAAGCTGTTGAACGCTTTCCTCAATAATCTCTTTTATATCTCGATTTCGAACATCTTTCATCGTATAGATAGAAACACCGTGTCTTTTTCCATATTCCGTATAAGTTTTACTATTCGCAAAATCGCGAATGCCGATTTGAATAAGATGGCTCCCTTTGATCGTACCGGATTCGATTAAACTTCGAAACGGAGTTCCATTCGTCGGCCCCCCGTCATCCAAATTGCGCAAATCATGGTGGGCGTCAAATTGAATGACGCCGACCTTCCTCCAGTGTTTCTGAAATCCACTCACAGCAGGAAAGCTGATGGAGTGATCACCGCCAAGGATGATGAATAACACATCTGGATGAACGGCAACAAGTTGTTCAATTGTTTCAGCGATGCGCTTCTGCGACTCAACAATATCCGTTGGATGCATCACAATATCACCATAGTCGGTAATCACCGAATCTGACAAATCAATATCTTCTTCAATGGAATAAGTGCTGTAGGAAGAGAGCATTTTACGAATCGCGCCGGGAGCAAAAGCTGCCCCTGAGTGACTGATAGACGATTTTGACAGAGGGGCACCGATAATACCGATTCTCCCTGCTTGGTTTCCGTCCCATGTATGCAACATTTCACTCGCTTTTTTTACATAGCGGTCTTGAAACACCGCTTTTCCTGATTCTTTAAGAAACCGAAATGGTTGCATCGCTTCGGCCCCTTTCTACTACCACTTTCCCCGCTTTTAATACAGTGTTGACATGGTTCACGCCATAATGATACGGAATGTAAGCATAATTCGGCACATCCCAAATCACAATATCTGCTTTTCTGCCGATGACGATTCGTCCAGCTTCTTCTCCGCGATTGATCGCATAAGCAGCATTGACAGTCACTGCATGCCAAATTTCCTCCGGTATCATCTTTAACTTCAATGCTGCAAGCGACATAATAAACTGTAAGTTTTCTGTAGGCGAACTGCCCGGATTAAAATCAGTTGACAGCGCCACAGCAGCACCTGCTTCAATCATTTCCCGCGCTCTAGCATACTTTTCTTTTCCTAAATAAAATGAAGTGCCCGGAAGCAGCACGGCAATCGTATCCGAACCGGCAAGTCGCGCGATGCCGTCATCTGATGCACCAACAAGATGATCACTGCTGACCGCTCCTAATTCAACTGCCAATTCCGTTCCGCCAAGCGGTTCAATTTCATCGGCATGAATCTTCACATCAAATCCTTTCGATTTGGCCGCTTGTAAAAAAGAGCGGGACTGCTCTACCGTAAACACACCTGTTTCACAAAAAATATCGACGAACTCGGCTAACTTTTCTTTTTGAATCGTATCAAGCAACCGCAACATCTTTTCAAGAAAATCGTCCGGATTGTTTTTATACTCCGGCGGAATCGCATGCGCGCCAAGAAATGTCGAAATAAGATCAACCGGATGTCCGTTTTGCAGACGCTTTACTACCCGCAGCTGCTTTAGTTCGGTATCCTCATCCAAGCCATATCCGCTTTTTGCCTCGACCGTTGTAACTCCGTACGACAACATTCGATCAAGATGAAACTTCGCTTTTGTGAAAAGCTCTTCCTCGCTTGCTTTTCTTGTCGCTTGCACCGTTGATAAAATACCGCCGCCTCTTTTTAAAATCTCTAAATAGGGGACACCTTGCTGTTTTAATGTTAATTCATGCTCTCTGGAACCAGCAAAAACAAGGTGGGTATGCGGATCAACAAGTCCTGGTGTGACAAGCTTTCCATTCGCATCGATTACGATATTGGCATGAAAACTTTTTGCTTCTTCGCTTTTGCCGATAAACGCGATTTTTCCATCGTTGATGCCTACTGCCGCATGTTCTAGAAGAAGGAGAGCTTTCATTTGTTCCCCTTTGGCTGGGCCATCTCCTTCCATCGTTAGAAGCTGACCGATATTGACAATAAGCGTATCGAAATGTCTGGTCACGAACTTTTCCCCCTTAACATCGGGACTGTAATATTCATTTCTTTCGCTACCTCAATGGCGCGCTCATAGCCAGCATCTGCGTGGCGAATAATTCCCATGCCAGGGTCTGTCGTTAACACCCGCTCTAAGCGTTCTTTCGCTAAATCGGTACCATCAGCCACAATAACCATACCTGCATGTAACGAATAGCCCATCCCTACGCCGCCACCATGATGAAACGAAATCCAGGAACCTCCAGCCGCTGTATTAATAAGAGCATTCAATACAGCCCAATCCCCAACAGCGTCACTTCCATCTTTCATCGCTTCCGTTTCGCGGTTTGGCGAGGCAACTGAACCGCAATCTAAATGATCGCGACCGATGACGATCGGCGCTTTGAGCTCTCCTTTGCGCACTAGTTCATTCATCGCAAGCCCCATTTTTACGCGCTCACCGTAACCGAGCCAACAAATTCGCGCAGGAAGCCCTTGGAACGCTACTTTCTTTTGTGCCATCTCAATCCAGCGAATGAGCGCTTTGTTTTCCGGAAACAGCTCCTTAATCAATTCGTCTGTCCGGTAAATATCCTCAGGATCTCCCGATAACGCTGCCCAACGGAACGGTCCTTTTCCTTCACAGAAAAGCGGGCGGATATACGCGGGAACGAATCCAGGAAACGCGAATGCATTTTCGACGCCTTCATCTTTTGCGACTTGGCGAATATTATTGCCATAGTCGAACACAATCGCACCGCGCTTTTGAAACTCAAGCATCGCTTCCACATGTTTTGCCATGCTTTGTTTCGCACGACGCATATATTCATTTGGATCCTTTCTTCGTAAATCTGCCGCTTCTTCCAGCGACATTCCTGCTGGAATATAGCCATTGAGTGGATCGTGAGCCGATGTTTGGTCGGTAACAATATCGATTTTCACTCCACGTTTTAATAACTCATGATGAACCTCTGCGGCATTGCCGACAAGTCCGATGGACAGAGGTTTTCCTTTTTCTTTTGCTTCATATGCCCAAAGAAGTGCTTCATCTAACGAATCGGTCATGCAATCGCAATATTTCGTATTTAACCGCTTTTGAATGCGGCTTGGATCGACTTCAACAGCAATGACTACCCCTTCATTCATAGTAACCGCAAGCGGTTGCGCACCGCCCATCCCGCCTAATCCAGCCGTGAGCGTTAATGTTCCTTTCAATGTTCCACCAAAATGTTGTTCCGCCACAGTCGCAAACGTTTCATACGTTCCTTGTAAAATGCCTTGTGTACCGATGTAAATCCAACTACCCGCGGTCATCTGGCCGTACATGATTAATCCCTTTTTATCTAACTCATGGAAATGCTCCCAAGACGCCCATTTAGGTACAAGGACAGAGTTAGAAAGAAGCACTCGTGGGGCGCGCTCATGGGTTTTAAACACGCCGACCGGTTTCCCTGATTGAATCAGAAGAGTTTCATCTTTTTCAAGTTCTCTTAGGGCTTTTACAATTGCATCAAACGCTTCCCAATTTCTCGCTGCTTTTCCTATTCCTCCATATACAATGAGATCTTCCGGTTTTTCCGCTACTTCTGGATCTAAATTGTTATACAGCATGCGGAGAACAGCTTCCTGCTCCCAGCCTTTACATTCTAATTCGAGCCCCTTTTTTGCTTTAATATTGCGTGAAGTTGTTTGGCTCATCATCATTTTTCCTCCTTTTTGTTAGTGCTGATTAGTAGTTGTCATTTTTTTCACAAACGCGGGCCAATCAAGCGTTTTCAACCATCGCGCCGCAGCTTCAATGTCGTTGGAAAAGACGCGATCTTTTGTGATGGATGGTACAACCTTTCGTGCGGCTTCATAAAACATTCGCGTTTTTGTCCCCATCTTCTCAACGCCGCGATACTCCACGGCTTGCATCGCACAAATGAGTTCAATCGCGAGCACCCGTCTTGTATTTTGCAAAATCGCGTAAGCGTGACGGGACGCGATCGTTCCCATGCTCACATGGTCTTCTTGATTCGCTGAAGACGGAATGGAGTCGACGCTTGCTGGATGAGCGAGCGTTTTATTTTCCGACACAAGTGAAGCGGCTGCATACTGCATGATCATTGCCCCCGACTGCAGTCCAGGAGCCGGGCTCAAAAACGGCGGCAAATCGTTCAGTTGAGGATTCACAAGCCGTTCAATCCTACGCTCGGAAATGTTCGCTAGTTCACTAATGGCAATTTTCATAAAATCCATCGCCAGCGCAATTGGCTGTCCGTGAAAATTGCCTCCAGAAATCACTTTCGCCTCGTTTTCAAAAATAAGCGGATTGTCCGTTGCCGCATTCATTTCGATTTCCAACTTCTCTTTCACATAGTCAAGTGCTTGCCATGACGCTCCATGTACTTGCGGAATACAGCGAAGAGAGTAGGCATCTTGTACGCGCAATTCTCCTTGTCTTGTCGTCAGTTGGCTGTCTGCTAGATAATCGCGGATTCTTGCCGCCACTTCGATTTGCTGGTTATAGCCACGTGCCAAATGAACACGCTCATCAAACGCGTCAATAATTCCGCGTAATCCTTCGAACGTTAGTGCAGCAATCGCTTCGCTTTCATATGCTAACTGTTCTGCTTCCAAATAACCGACAATACCCATCGCTGTCATCGCTTGTGTTCCATTGATCAGCGCCAATCCTTCTTTCGCCTTTAACGTAAGCGGAGCGATTCCCTCTTTGGCTAGAGCTTCGATCGCCGGTAGCCGACGTCCGCGGTAAAACACTTCCCCTTCCCCCAAAAGCACAAGAGTCAAGTGGGAAAGCGGAGCGAGATCACCGCTTGCTCCAAGTGATCCTTGCTGCGGAATGACCGGATGAATTTTCGCATTCAGCAAATCTAATAACCGTTCAATGACGACTGGACGAACGCCCGAATATCCTTTTAAAAGCGCATTCGCGCGCAGAAGCAGCATCGCACGAGATACCACTTCTGGAAACGGCTCCCCCACACCGCACGCGTGCGAATGAATTAAATTCCATTGCAATTCTTCTACATCGTCCGCATGAATTAACACATCGCTAAACTTTCCAAATCCTGTGTTGATGCCATAAACAATTTTTTGATTCTCAACGATTTCTTCGACTGCTCCTCTGCTTCTTTCAACCACCTCCATACTTTCTTTCGAGGCAATAACAAGTTCGTCTCGGTACAATACCTGTTTCACTTCTTCCAACGTTAATGTATGACCTGTTAACACGACCATGATCTGCACATCCTCTCTCGCATTAGAGAAATAAAGAAGGAGGCTGTATCCGCAACATGTTTTGTTTGCGATACACAGCCTCCTACTGAACTAAAAACTATAGGCTTTACATATGGTTAATTCCTAATCCAATCGTCTCATGCTCTAATCCACGAATCGGCGCGCCAATCGTACCGTACAAGGCAACAGCGATCCATTCCCCTTCTTCATCGTTTTCATACGGTTTTCCTCTCACAACGGCGAAACGAAGACCGACCGTTCTCATTAAATCTCCTAACTCCACTTGTCCTCTCGTTACGCCTTGCACCGCTTCAATGATCGCGTGATATAATGCATGCATTTCCCGATATAGCTCACTGTTCACCACATTGTTTCGTTTTGCGGCTGTTTCAATGGAAGAAACAATCTTTTGCAGTTCCATCGAGCCAACTTTTCCTTTGCAGTAGCGCCATTCTAGCGCATCTAAATGGGTAGTGATTTCTGCTTCTTCCTCTTCTTCCAACATAGCGAGCAATACCGCATTTCGTCCAATTCTTCCTTTTGCTTGCTTAAGCATGACATCCGCACCTATTTTTGTAATTTTCAAAATAAACTATTAGCTTATTGTTATTGTATGGTTTGACTTTTTTATTGTCAACATTTTTTGCCATATTTTAGAAAATTAATATGGTGATTTGGTAATAAACTAAAGCAGCAATTAGCTATGTTGTTTGCATACGCAAGAATAATACTGCTTTTTCTTGACAACATAATGGTATAAGAGAAGGAAGGAGAAATTGAGAATGTTACCGACTTTCATCCGAGCAAGTCTTATCATTTTGTCTTGGTCTACCGTTTTCTTTTTACCAAAAAACTCTTTAAAGAGATTTCTTCCCGTGTCCTTCTTTACGTCATTATTGGTAGTATTGATGAGCATGTTGTCGATTCCATATAAATGGTGGACAGTGCAAGGAAGCATGAAACGAAAAATTACGAATGATTTAAGCTTTATTTTTGGTCCTTTTTTCGTAGGAACCATATGGATTTTTCATTTTACGTACGGTAAGTTTTGTTTATACCTTATAACCAATGCAATGATGGATTACACATTCGCCTATCCTTTAACAGCTCTCTTTCAACGACTCAAAGTATATAAATTAGTCAACTTTAAACCTATCCATGTTTTTCTTTCCTTTCTTTCGTATGCCGTTATTATTTATGGGTACCAATCATTCCTGCAAAAATCGCAAAGCAATCGTTTTATAACCGAGAGATAAGTCTCTCGGCTTTTTTAATATAATACCTGCAACAAAAGCAATTACTTCTACCTCTCATAAAAATTTTGCTTTGAATGCTCATTTACTATTTACATATTTTTGAAATAATGATATCATAATGATATAAAATTGATGTTAAGGTGGGGGTTACTATGAAAGAAACAAAAGCGTGGTATATCAACGGTTTTGTTGGGATTATCTTCATTGCAGCTTTATTAGGAGGGGCAATACTGAGCATTCTCCATGAAGCAATCGGTATCGCTGCTTTCTCTATTGTATTGGCCATGATATTAGCAAGTGGCATCTCGATCGTTCAGCCTAATCAAGCAAAAGTCGTAACATTTTTTGGCCGTTATTTAGGCAGCATTCGTGATAGCGGATTATTTCTTACAATTCCATTAACAATTCGCCAAACCGTTTCTCTCCGTGTTCGCAACTTTAACAGCAGCACGCTAAAAGTCAATGATGTCGAAGGAAATCCGATCGAAATCGCTGCGGTCATCGTATTCAAGGTCATCGACTCGGCAAAAGCCATTTTCGATGTAGAAAATTATGAAAAGTTTGTCGAAATTCAAAGTGAAACAGCCATTCGTCATGTCGCTACGAAATATCCTTATGATACATTTGAAAATCATGAGATTACATTAAGAGGAAATGCCGATGTGATTTCTGAAGTATTAGCGAAAGAATTACAAGAACGGCTGACTGTTGCCGGTGTGGAAGTGGTGGAAGCTCGTCTCAGCCATCTTGCGTATTCCCCTGAAATCGCAGGTGCCATGCTACAGCGACAACAAGCGGCAGCGATTTTGGCGGCACGGAAAAAAATTGTGGAAGGAGCCGTTTTCATGGCACAAATGGCGATTGAGCAGCTTGACAAGGAAGGAATCTTGGAGTTAGATGATGAAAGAAAAGCGAATATGGTCAATAACTTATTGGTCGCGATCGTTTCTGAACGCGCTACCCAACCGGTCATTAATACCGGAAGTTTATATTAATGGTTGTGGAGTGATATGGCAAAAAAGAAAAGCTTCCCATTACGAATTGACCCTGAACTATACGAAATCATTGAACGTTGGGCACAAGAAGAGTTTCGCAGCGTAAACGCTCATATCGAATTTTTGTTGCGTGATGCCGCGCGGCGTGAAGGACGCTTGAAGAAAGACAAAAAGAAAACAGATGAATAAGAAGTTAAGGCCCCTGCTCTGTTGTAAAGAGCGGGGGTTTTTATGTGTGAGGATATGAAGTGTTAGCGAGGTAGCAAAAATTTCAAAATCATATCATAGCAAGTATTCTTATAAAACTCATGAAGCTGGTCCTCGTCACGCATTAACCACTGAATGAGACAACCATCGATGATTGATCGAATCATTTTTGCAGCTGTATCCACATCAATGTCCGATGAAAATGTTCCTTCTTTTTGTCCAAGCGCAACAATGTCGCGTCCTATTTTCCAACAGTTTTCATAAAACTTGAGATTAATTTGTCGATATTGTGGATTTCGGCTAGCTTGAGCCATAAAGTCAAGATACACTTTGTAAAACTTCTTATTCTTTTCCGGATCGATAAAAACCGAATGGATGTATGCCTGTAATTTTTCTACCGCTGCTGTTTGCTGACTAACCTCCTTATACTCATGCTGATAAATGCGATCCGTCACCCATTCTAACAAGCTTAAAAACACATCTTCCTTATTTTCAAAATAATAATTCGTAACCCCTTTGCTTACACCTGCATAATCAGCAATATCCTGTAATGTAACCGTTTCGTATCCTTTATCTGAAACCGCCTGAAAAGCAGCCCTTAAAATTTGTTCTCGCCTTTCTTCTGCTTTTTTCTTCATAAAGACACCCCTCGAACTTCAATCATAACGCTATTATACATGAATTTGTGACGACAAAAATATTTTGACCGGTCAGAATAATTTTGTTATCGTTATAGGCAAGAATATGAAAAATCGAAGAGGGGGATGTCAAGTGAACCAATTCAAAGCGTTAGTGGTGAACAAAACGGAGACAGATTTTACAGTGAATGTCCAAACCGTCTCCATGAATGATCTTCCAGAAGGAGATGTCGTCATTAAAGTTGTTTATTCTAGTGTCAACTATAAAGATGGACTAGCGTGCATTCCGAACGGAAAAATTGTGAAATCATATCCGTTTATCCCGGGTATCGATCTAGCTGGCATTGTCACTTCTTCTAATGACCCGCGCTTTAAAGAAGGAGACGAAGTCATTGCAACGAGCTATGAAATCGGCGTGTCGCATTACGGAGGCTACAGCGAATATGCCCGTATTCCCGGAGATTGGATTGTCCCTCTTCCAAAAGGGCTGACACTCAAAGAAGCAATGGCTTTAGGAACGGCAGGGTTTACAGCGGCATTGTCTATCCACCGCTTAGAAGAAAACGGCTTATCTCCTGAAAAAGGAAAAGTACTCGTTACAGGAGCTACTGGCGGGGTCGGAAGTATCGCTGTTTCCATGTTAGCAAAGCGAAACTATCATGTTGTCGCAAGCACAGGCAAAGAAACAGAACATGAATATTTACGCGAGCTCGGTGCAAAAGAAATCATCTCTCGTGAAGAAGTTTGTCTAGAACAGATCCGTCCGTTAGATAAGCAATATTGGGCAGCAGCCGTTGACCCTGTTGGCGGAAGAACCCTTGCCTCTATCCTTAGTAGAATCCAATATAACGGCTCCGTAGCTGTCAGCGGGCTAACAGGGGGCACAGACGTTCCAACAACCGTCTTCCCATTTATCCTTCGCGGAGTCAACTTACTTGGCATCGATTCAGTCTATTGCCCAATGGAATTACGAAAACAAATTTGGGAACGCATGGCCACTGATTTAAAACCTGATAAATTACTAGAATCTATTGCACAAGAAATCACTCTTGAACAACTTCCTAATGCATTATCGAATATTCTAAAAGGCAAACTACGCGGCAGAACGGTTGTAAAGCTATCATAAATACAGTGGAAAAATTTATAAAATCAGGGGGCTGATTATCCGTGCCCCCCTCTTTTCATTTAGAAATAGAAGCTATTTAACGTCCTAAACGCAATAGCGCATTGATATTATGTTTTACTAATTACTCTGCAATTTTGTCCCCCCTTTCCGATAACCAATCGTCTCCCCTTTCAACAAAAGGAAATCTTTCATTCGATTTTTCCCACTTCTTTTTCCCCTTCATTTTTTCCGTGAACAAAAAATCTTTCACCTCTGAAACAAACTACGAATACTTTGACAAAATGCTTCACATCTTCTACCGCCACAAAGCGGCTGTTCAGCACCAACTTTCCTTCTTTTTAACTATAGACGTGTTGCCGTCTTGAAAACCATCCGAAGCTCATGACACCAGCGTTGTCATTTGAATTTTGCCATGCATAAATCCATAAAAGTTCACAAACGAACAGAAAAAAATCAATCGCAGTACATATACACGCAAACCGCTTAATACAATGAAATAGCGAAGCAGGAGGGAAAAAAATGGATGATATTTACCGTGTCCTCAAGGTTATTAGCGAATCAAATACGAAAAGCGTTTTGGCCACCATCATTCACGTTGAGGGCTCCGCCTATCGCAAAGAAGGGGCTTGCATGTTGTTTCAGGATGATGGAACGCAAATTGGATTGCTAAGCGGCGGATGTCTTGAGGAAGATTTGGCAATTAAAGCGCAGGAAGTATTGCGGGAAGGATGTGCGAAAACGTTTGTTTTCGATATGAAACATGAAGATGACCTTTCATGGGGACAAGGAACAGGATGTAACGGAATCATCCACGTCCTCTTGGAACCGATTAACGAAAAGTTTCGAGAATATTTGCTTACATTAAAGGACCGCTTAGATCGAAGAGAGCGCGTGCTGCTCGCGAGAAAATTAACCGCTCAGTCTGATGAAAAAAATCTTTTATTTTTAACAGAGAGCGGCTCGACATTTGGCGGCTGGAAAGAAGAAATACCGCAGAAGCTAAGAGATTTATTACATTCATCGATCCCTTTTAAAGCAATAAGCGGGATTCAAACCATTTCAGACATGCCCTTTTACATTCACCATTACTGGCCAAAACCGCGGCTTATTATTTTCGGAGCTAATCCAGACACAAAACCGCTCGTCTCCTTTGCTCATCAACTAGGGTTTCTCATCATCGTAACGGATTGGCGTCCTGCTTTATGTAATAGGGAGCATTTCCCTGACGCCGACCAATTGATGATCGGTTTTCCAGAAGAGATCGTCCCGAAACTCTCTCTGACTCCTTACGATTTTGTTGTTATTATGACGCACCATTTTCGGCGGGACCAAGAAATTCTTTCATTACTAATCAATAAAAAATTATATTATTTAGGAATTTTAGGTCCAAGAAGACGTACGGAACGCTTACTGGGTAATCAAGTAATTCCCCCGTTCCTTCATTCACCAATCGGATTGGCAATCAGCGCTCGTGGACCTGAAGAAATCGCAATTAGTGTGTTAGCCGAGATCATTCATACGCTACGAAACGGTTCAAAGGAAAGGACAGCCTTGTTATGACGAAACGGCGAATTATCGGTATTTATCTTGCTGCTGGAAAAAGCTCGCGAATGGGAACAAATAAACTTATGCTTCCGTTGAAAGAAGAGAGGCTTGGGAGCATGGCATTAAAAAAGGCTCTGCACTCCAATCTTTATCACGTCGTAATCGTTACACGAGAAGGTGACACTCTGGATTGGATTGCTCCCGAATTATTTGCACATCCTTTGCTTGAAAAGTGGAGCTCCGTTGCATGCCCGCGATCATCTTACGGGCAATCTTACTCTTTAAAGTGCGGCTTAAAGCAAGCATACCAACTACGCGCGGAAGCGGTAATCATACTGCTGGCTGATCAGCCGTTCATAACGGAACACATGATTAACCAATTAATTTTTTACTATGAATCTTGTCCTCTTCCTTATATCACCGTCACACATAACGGAATTCCGATGCCGCCCACTTTATTTTCTGCTGAAACATTTCCACTTTTGCTGCAACTAAAGGAAGATGAAGGAGCACGAAAACTCATTCGTAAACAGTGGAAAGAAAAAGGAATGAGGCTTGAATACGAAGACCCCCTTTATTTTTTGGATATTGATACAAAACAAGACTACTTTTTGGCCACCACTGAGTTGAAAAGAAAGCGAGGTACCAGCTCAATATGATTGGAAAAAGCGTCATTCGCAAAGAAGCGTGGGATAAAGTAACAGGCGCAGCGAAGTATACAAATGACTATGTTACCCCAGGAACCTTGCACGCTAGACTTGTTACAAGCCCTTATGCCCATGCGAACATTCAGGCGATCGACATCGAAAAAGCGCTCTCTGTTCCAGGGGTACGGGCGATTGTAACAGGAGAAGGGCTGCCGCTTACCGGAGAAGACTTGCTTGACCGTCCCCCAATTGCCTTTGAAAAAGTGCGTTATCATGGTGAGGTTGTTGCCGTTGTTGTGGCGGATACGCTTGTTCAAGCGGAAAAAGCTGCAAATCTTGTCCGAATTACTTATGAACCTCTTCCTGTTGTCGGCTCACCTCGTGAAGCGTTAAAAGAAGGAGCACCTCTAATCCATGAGCAACTAGGAAGTTATCAAAAAGGACGCGGGATTTATCCTGAACCCAACACAAATATTGCTCACCGCACGAAAATTCGCAAAGGCAATATGGAAAAAGGCTGGGCAGAAAGCGATGTCGTCGTGGAGGCAAGCTTTTCCTTTTCCCCATCAGACCATGCAGCGATGGAAACAAGATGCGCTACCGCTGAAATTCTCCCAGATGGATACATTATCATTTATGCTTCTTCCCAATCACCTTTTATGATAAAAAAGCTGATTAGCTCATACTTTGGCGAAGATGTCGGAAAAGTGATTGTCCACACTCCGCTCGTCGGCGGCGCTTATGGCGGGAAAACTCCTGTTCAATTAGAACTTCTAGCATACTTAGCATCAAAAGCCGTCGGTGGGAGAAAAGTGAGCGTCTGGAATACAAGAGAAGATGACATTATTACTTCGCCAGTTCATATTGGTTTGGAAGCTACCGTCAAACTTGGCTGTACGAATGACGGTTACTTAAAAGCAGCGGAAATTCTTTATTTATTTGATGGAGGCGCTTATTCTGATAAAGCGATTGATGTCAGCCGCGCTGGTGCTGTTGATTGCACAGGCCCTTATCATATTGAAAACGTCTGGTGCGATTCATTGTGTGTATATACCAATCATCCGTATGCATGCCCATTCCGAGGATTCGGTCATGGAGAGCTCTCATTTGCGATCGAACGAACGATGGATTTATTAGCAGAAAAGTTACAAATGGACCGTCTAGAATTGCGGATGAAAAATGCCATCTGCCCCGGCCACACGACACCGACACAAGTTCTTTTAAACAACAGCAACGTTGGCAATTTACCAAAATGCATCGAACGATTGCGCGAATTGATTCATTGGGACGATTGGCAGCGTATCGAAATCGATGCACGGACCGTTCGTGCCAAAGGAGTTAGTTGCATATGGAAAACGTCAACTGTTGATACAGACGCTAGTTCCGGAGCTATTTTAACATTTAACCCAAATGGGAGCATTAACCTTATCTCCGGTGTTGTCGAGATTGGCACTGGGACAAAAACGATTCTTGCACAAATACTTGCCGAAAAGATGAAAATGGATATAAAAGACATTCATGTGAAGATGGAAGTCGATACGCAAACAACCCCTGAACATTGGAAAACGGTAGCGAGCCGCGGCACATTTATGGCAGGAAGAGCCGTACTGAAAGCGGCAGACGATGCGATTCGTCAGCTAAAAGAAATTGCATCTATCGTATTGCGCGCGTCCGTTGAAGACTTAGAAGTCGGCTACGGAAAAGTTTTTTTACGGGACGACCCAGCCATTTATGTCAATATAAAAGACATCGCCTACGGTTACAAATATCCGAACGGAAACGCCATCGGCGGGCAAATCATCGGACGAGGCAATTACATTTTAAGACATTTAACGTATTTAGATAAAGAAACTGGCGCAGGAAAACCAGGACCGGAATGGACGGTCGGAGCGCAAGCCGTCGAAATCGAATTCGATAAACGAGATTACACGTATAAAATCATCAGAGCTGTTTCCGTCATTGATATTGGAAAAGTGCTCAATGAAAAAGCAGCCATCGGGCAAGTGATGGGGGCAATGAGCATGGGGCTTAGCTGGGCAAGCCGCGAAACGTTCCTCTTTGACCGATATGAAAGAGTGTTGAACCCGCAGCTACGAACATATCGACTGCTTCGCTTCGGAGAGCATCCAGAGTATATTGTCGAGTTTGTCGAGACACCGCAAATTGATGCTCCGTATGGAGCCCGCGGCGCCGGTGAGCACGGACTCATTGGAATGCCGTCTGCATTAGCGAACGCCTTATCAGTCGCTGCCGAAGTGCCCCTGAATGAACTCCCTCTTGTTCCTGAACTGATTTGGCGAAAAAAGAAGGGGGAACATCATGGTTCCATTTGATTTTACGTATCACCAGCCGTCATCGATTCACGAAGCCATTCAATTGTTTCAGACACTACAACAACAGGGAAAAAAACCGATGTATTATGCGGGAGGAACGGAAATCATTACGCTCTCACGACTCCATCTCGTCTTTACTGATGCGGTCATTGACATCAAACAAATCCCCGAATGTCAAGTTCTCGACATTCAACAACAGCAGCTTGTTCTTGGTGCCGGTGTATCGTTAACGACCATCGAAGAAGCCAACCCCTTTCCTCTATTAACGAAAACCGCAAGCGAAGTCGCTGACCGTACGGCACGCAACCAAATTACATTAGGTGGAAATATTTGCGGACAAATTTTTTATCGAGAGGCAGTATTGCCTTTATTGCTCGCTGACAGCGAAGTCGTCATTGCCGGAAAGGACGGGGTGCAACAACGTTCGATCCATCAAGTATTTCAACAGCACATGCAATTACAACCGGGCGAATTTCTCATTCAAGTGAAAACGGAACAGACATACTTATCTCTTCCATATGCCCACATAAAAAGGCGAAAACAAGGAGAAGTCGGGTATCCGCTTGTGACGGTGGCAGCATTAAAAAAAGATGGGCAACTCCGGGTGGCATTCAGCGGCGTCTGCCCATTTCCGTTCCGCTCCCAAGCGGTCGAAGAGCGCTTAAATCAGCAACTTCCGGTCAATACACGAATTGACGAAGCCCTTCAACACCTTCCCCGTCCAATTTTAGACGATATTGAAGGGTCAGCACAATATCGCCTCTTTGTGCTAAAACATACGCTCTTTGACATCATCACTGAACTGGAGGGAGAATAAACGAATGGCAACAACACAACAATGCGAAATGCTTCTAACGGTAAATGGAGAAGCACACTCTGTCATCGCGCGACCAGCCGACACATTGTTATTTGTTCTCCGCAACAAACTTCGTCTCACAGGAGCCAAACCCGGCTGCTTAAACGGAGATTGCGGAGCTTGTACCGTGTTGATAGATGGCGGCCCAATTAAATCGTGCATGATGCTCGCGATTGAAACCGTCGGAAAAACAATTACGACCATTGAAGGGCTAAAACATTCACCGATTCAGCAAGCATTTGTCGAGCATTTTGCGTTTCAATGCGGCTATTGCACCCCCGGGTTTATTATGAACGCCCACGCCTTAACCGAAAAATATCCTGATGCCAGCGACGACGTCATTCAAGAATGGCTCGAATCAAATATTTGCCGTTGTACGAGTTACCGGGAAATCGAGCAAGCTGTCAAATCCGTTTTACTAAAAAAGCATCGAAATGATTAGCGTCTTTCGCTTATGAGCACGACCGCTCGTAAGCGGGAGACGTTTTCATGATAACGCAGGCAACGATGAAACATTCCTCTTTTGTTGCAGCCACATCCACCCATACGTGAACACGATCGCCATAATCATAAATCCACCTAAAATAATGATGTCGTTTCGTAAAAGAGCAAAATCTCCTGTGGAAATAATGACACGAAATCCCTCTACTGTATATGTCATCGGCAACAAGGAACGAACGTCTTGTAAAAGCTGCGGCACGAGTTCTACCGGATACGTGCCAGAGCTTGCTGTTAATTGCAAAACAAGCAACACAATCCCGATAAAGCGCCCCACATTATCAGCTACAGTCACAAGACACTGAACAATCGCCATATAGGCTAAACTAGCAAAAAGCGAAAACAAGTACATCTGCCAAGTATAAAGCGGTTGTAATCCAACAATATGAGTCAACAAGACAACCATTATCACGCTTTGTCCCAAAGAAATAAGCACTAAAATCACAAATTTTGATAAAAACCATGCAAGCGCATGAGGCGGAGCATGCTCCGTTTCGCGAAGCGAATATACCGTCGTAAGCAATAATGCTCCGACATATAAGCTAATCGAGAGAAAATAAGGCGCCATTCCCGTCCCATAGTTCGGTACAGCATGGACCGGCTGCTCCTTCAAGCGAACAGGATTGGCCATCATCTGATACATCGGCTGTCCAGCGTGAATATGCTGCACTCGTTTCGCCCCATCTGCCAACTTTTTAGTTAGCTCATAGCTCCCTGATAATAATTCATCTTCTCCTTTTTTTAACGCTACAAGATGATTTGTCACATTATCCCACCCATTCGTCACACTACGAGCCCCATCTGCAAGCGCGCTCATCGAATCATGGAGCGTTTTTTCCCCAGCAGCCAGCTCACCAAGTTTCGCATGTACCGTCTTCGTTCCTTCCGCCAACTGTTGCGTGCTATCACTGATCTGTTTCATTCCGTCCCTAAGCGTTTCAGCAGCCGAGGTGACTTTTTGCATACCTCTATTCATTTGATCGCTGATCTCTGTCATTTGCATAAACGCAGAGTCTTGTTGCAATTCCGGATGCTGCTGCCCATAAGCTTGCATCATTTCATGCAGTCGAGCTGCGCCGAATGATAGCTGATTCATACCGCTTACGAACTCACTCGAACGAGCAGAGAGCTGCACAGTTCTTTCTTTGAGAGTTTGTATCCCTTCATTGACAGCCGTCATTCCGTTATGAAGCTGGATCGCCCCTTGAGATAGCTTTGCTGCCCCGCTTTCCAACTCAGCAGCACCGCTTGAAAATCGTGCAATCCTCCCTTGTTGTTCCTTCATTCCTGCGATAAGTTCCCCTGTTCCAGAAGATATGTTCGCCAATCCATCACTAATTTTCTCAGAACCTTCGCTTGCTTGAGCCAATTCTTTTCCTAATTCGTTTATTTGTGCAAAAATAGCCGCCGTATATTTTTCTGTTAATGTCGACGCTAATTGTTGGCGAATTTTCTCGACACTCGTTTGTCCGATTGAGCGAAGCAAGATAGTTAAACCCTTCATTCGATTTGTAATACAACTCTAACGGTGTCGGCTTCTGTGCCATTAACATTGTCGCACGCTTGGAAAAGTTGCTCGGAATGAGTACCTCAAAATAAAATTCATTATTTTGCAATCCTTTTTCTGCTTGCTTTCGGTCAACAAAATGCCACTCAAAACTTTGATCTTTTTTAATTCGTCGACTAACTCATCTCCAATGGCATACGTTGTTCCTTTATATGTAGCAGGACGGTCCTCATTGACAACCGCCACAGGCAATCGTTCCAAATGGCCGTACGGATCCCAAAATGCCCAAAGATATGTTCCGCTGTATAAAATCGGGATAAATAAAATCCCAATCAACACAATAAGTCGTTTGGGACGTTGAACAATGCTTTTCCATTCATCAATAAGCCATGATGCTAACGCGATCTTCCTTCCATTAAATCAATTGTTCCCCAGTTAGAATATCCGCTTCCATATCGTTACATGCAACGTATCATTGACAAAATGTAACATTAACGTTAATGTTATATTTATAAAAGCTCTTTAATAAAATAAAGTGAGAGGAAAAATGATGAAGCAATTTAAAATTGATGATGTCGCGAAAGAAACCGGCCTCACGAAACGGACGATTCGCTATTATGAAGAAATTGGGCTCATTAAGCCGCCTGAACGAAGTGAAAAAGGCACAAGGCTATATACGGAAGAGGATATTGAACGCTTAAAAAAGGTGATTGCTGCTAGAGAAGTATTAGGATTTTCCTTGCAGGAACTACAACAATTTTTAACATTAAAAGAAACAATTGAAGCCCACCACCGCGATTATCGAAACGCAACCGATAAAGAGCAAAAACAACAAGAGCTAAAAGAAATCGCAGCAGGAGTTCGTGAGCAAATCGACATGCTCGAACAAAAAATGAAAAAAATGCTTGAGTGGAAGAAAGAACTTAAACAGCTTCACGAAAAAATTCAAGCCATTTTAGAAGAGCAATAAAGGAGAGGAAGAAAATATGGACGAAGGGAAACAAACGCGCGCCCGCTGGATAACGGTATTTGCGGCATTTTTAGCGTTTATGGGAATCGGGATTGTCGATCCAATTTTACCGATGATCGCTGAAAGCATCGGTGCGACCCACTGGCAAGTCGAAATGCTATTTACCGCTTATATTTTTACAATGGCAATTATGATGATTCCATCCGGAATGTTCGTGAGCCGTCTTGGAGATAAAAAGATGATGGTAACAGGACTAGCCATCGTCACCGTTTTTTCATTATTATGCGGTTTATCCAACAGCATTCCGCAACTTTCTGTCTTCCGAGCCGGATGGGGGCTTGGAAATTCAATGTTTTTCGCAACAGCAATGACGTTATTAATTGCGCTTACTCCCCAAGTGCAAACAGCGGTCGGTCTTTATGAAGCAGCCATTGGTCTCGGTATGGCGGGCGGGCCTCTTGTTGGCGGCATTCTCGGCCAGCATTCATGGAGATATCCGTTTCTTGCGACAAGCATATTAATTTTTGCAGCGCTTTTACTCGTGTCATTCTTCGTCTATGATCCAAGCAAAAAAGTAACAAGAAAAACTGCTAGCATCAAAGAAATGGGCCGACTTTTATCATTCCCTCCATTTATTAAAGGGGCTATTGGCGCCATGTTGTACTATTATGGCTTTTTTGTCGTGTTAGCATATTCGCCATTAATTATGCAGCTATCGGCCATTCAAATCGGTCTCGTCTTTTTTGGTTGGGGGCTTTGCCTTGCTTACGGCTCTGCAATTTTATCACATCGCTTAGAAAAAACGTATACACCAAAACAACTTTTGCCATATAGCCTCTTTATATTTGCCATCTTTTTGCTTCTTTTATTTGTCGCAAATAACATGTGGGTATTAGTCATTTGCATTATCTTATCGGGATTAGCGTCTGGATTAAATAATGCGTTATTCACAAGTTATGTTATGGAAGTATCGCCATATGAACGCGGCATTACTTCCGGAACATACAATTTCGTACGCTGGATGGGAGCAGCGATTGCTCCAGTCTTATCAGGGGTGATCGGACACGCTTTTTCCAGCAAAGCGCCATTCATCGTAGCGATGGTACTAGCACTAATCGCCTTTTTATTTCTGTTGTTTGGAAAAAAACAACAACAACATCCTCTCTCACAAACAAGCTAATGGCTTTCTTTCCTTAAACAAACACTATATAAGTAAAGTAAACTAAACGGGGCTGGCCCATCTTGTGGGTCACCCCCGTTTTTCTAATAATATAGGCTTTCTACATAATGACACCTAACACACTTTCGCATGACGGGCGTTTCGAAAAAAACGTGTCGGCACTTTTGTTGAATGTCGGAAATTTGTTGTTCTAATTGAGTGATCCGTTCTTTTAGCTGAAGGATTTCCTGCTTTAACGCCGCTACATCTTCATTATTGGTAAAGGGTTGCCCCATTTTCCACAAACTCCTTCGCTTTTTGTTTCATTCCTTCTTCTTTGACCACTTTTTGCAAATCGTGAGAAATTTTCATCGAGCAAAACTTCGGTCCGCACATCGAACAGAAGTGAGCCACTTTCGCTCCTTCAGCTGGCAATGTTTCATCATGATATTCCCGTGCCCGTTCCGGATCGAGAGAAAGGTTAAATTGGTCGTTCCATCGAAACTCAAAGCGCGCTTTCGATAATGCATCATCGCGCATTTGTGCTCCCGGATGACCTTTCGCCAAATCAGCCGCATGTGCTGCAATTTTATAGGCAATAACCCCTTGGCGCACATCTTCTTTATTCGGCAATCCTAAATGTTCTTTCGGCGTCACATAACAAAGCATTGCCGTTCCGTACCAGCCAATCATCGCTGCACCGATTGCGGAAGTAATATGATCGTATCCCGGAGCAACATCTGTTGTGAGCGGTCCCAATGTGTAAAAAGGAGCACCTTTGCAAATTTCGATTTGTTTCTCAACATTTTCTTTAATTTTATGCATCGGCACGTGGCCCGGACCTTCGATCATTACTTGCACATCATGCTTCCACGCAATCTCCGTCAATTCTCCAAGCGTCTCCAGCTCGGCAAATTGCGCTTCGTCATTCGCATCAGCAATCGAACCAGGTCGTAATCCGTCTCCAAGAGAAATAGCAATATCGTATGCTTTTAAAATTTCGCAAATTTCTTCAAAATGTGTGTACAAAAAGTTTTCTTGATGGTGGGCTAAACACCACTGTGCCATAATCGAACCACCGCGAGATACAATCCCTGTTGTACGATTGACCGTCATTGGGATGTAACGAAGCAATACCCCGGCATGGATCGTAAAATAGTCCACTCCTTGTTCAGCTTGTTCGATTAACGTATCACGGTATATTTCCCACGTTAGTTCCTCCACAATGCCGTTCACTTTTTCAAGCGCTTGATAAATCGGAACTGTCCCAACCGGAACCGGTGAGTTGCGGATAATAAACTCTCTTGTCGCATGAATATGCTTTCCTGTTGACAAATCCATAATCGTATCGGCTCCCCAGCGAATCGCCCAAAGCATTTTCTCGACTTCCTCTTCAATGGATGATGTTACAGCGGAGTTGCCGATGTTTGCATTAATTTTCACATGAAATTGACGTCCAATAATCATCGGCTCACTTTCAGGATGATTAATATTAGAAGGGAGAATCGCTCTTCCTGCTGCGACTTCCTGGCGAATGAGTTCAGGGTCCATATTTTCACGAATTGCAATAAACTCCATCTCTGGAGTAATGATTCCTTGTTTGGCATAATGCATTTGCGTGACCGTTCGTCCTTTTTTCGCACGAAGTGGTCTTCGATGAAATGGAAGAACGATGTCTGATTGGTTTCCACTGCGAAGTCCGTTATCTTCCGGTTTTACTTGACGCCCCTCGTATTCTTCCACATCTCCTCGTTCCAAAATCCAACGTTTACGCAATTCTGGTAATCCTTTATGAATGTCAGGCTGAAAATGGGGATCGGTGTAAGGTCCGCTTGTGTCATATACTCGGACAGGTTGGTTTTCAAACGTTCCTTCCTCTGTTTTCGTAGAACTTAATGCAATTTCTCTCATCGGAACACGAATATCCGGCCGAGAACCTTCGACATACACCTTTTTACTTGCAGGAAACTGCATGAGGGATAAAATGTTTGGCATGTAACTTCTCCTCCTCTTTCGTTTTTTGACCTGAAGTTACACCAAAACGTGTGGACGATAGGAGGGAGAAGACGAAGAAATAAAAATCGGGTTCTCTCCAACAAGAGAACCCGACGGAATGACAAATAGCGCAAGTATACAACAATACTCCCACTATCTACTTCCCTACGCTGGCATAACCCAGATCAGGTTCAAAGGGTCAAAGAACTTAAGCGCGTTCTTCTCTCAGTCCAAGCTATTGGACTCCCCTAGTAGATAAGCAATGAATCATATTCATTTTTCTAAATATTAACACATATTTTTATGGGTGTAAATGCTTTTTATACTTTGGTTCTGTTCGTTTCATTCTCCTGAACAACTTTGAGCTCACATCCGATACGATGAGACGCATTCAGGGAAAGTCCTGCCCTGTAGGAAGTTACCATGCTTTATTTGAATTTGAAAGCACTTAAAATCAATAATAGCGCTTATACTTTAAATTGCTGCAATAGAGACTGCATTTCTTCTGCCATCTTGCTTAAAGAGGAGGCGGATGAGGCAATTTCCTCCATTGACGCCATTTGCTCCTCTGTAGCAGCGGAAATGTTGGCTGAGCCTGTGGACGACTGTTCGACAATTGCGGTAATACTCTGAATTGAAGCAGCAACATGCTGAGCGCTCTCCGTCATTTGCTGAATGGCTGCAGACACTTGTTCAATTTGTTCATTAACACCGTTAATAGATTCCCGAATTTGTTCAAAAGAAAGACCTGCCGTTTGAACGGCATGAATCCCTTGTGAAACCTCGTTAACGACCGTCTCCATAGAATCGATGGCCTTTTCTGTCTCTTCTTGAATATCACTAATGAGTTGTGAGATTTGTTGAGCTGACTGAGCCGATTGCTCTGCTAGTTTTCTCACTTCATCGGCTACTACCGCAAATCCTTTTCCTTGTTCTCCTGCTCTCGCTGCTTCAATGGCCGCATTCAATGCGAGCAAATTTGTTTGTGAAGCGATTCCTGTAATCACTTGCGTAATTTGACCGATTTCATTGGAACGTTCTCCAAGCCCTTTGACAACTTGTCCAAGTGATTGAACATGCTCATAAATAAACTGCATTTGCTCTTCCATTTGCTCAATGGATTGTCTCCCTGCTTTGGCTTTCGCAAACGTTTTATTTGCATTCATCGATACATGCTGCGTATTGGCTGACACTTGGGTAAGTGTTCCTGAAATACCGTTCATTGAAATCGATGTTTCCTGTGCCGTTTTGACTTGTTGTTCAGAGCTTAAAGCAATCGTTTCCATCGTTGATGCAATTTGCTCTGTCGCTTTTGTTGTCTGCTCGGCAATATGAGTCAACTGGTCAGAAAATAACGACATGTCATCGGAATGACGCTTGATGTTGGAGATGACCGCTTGCCATGTTTCTACCATCTCATTCATGCAAACGGCAATCGGCTTTAATTCTCTCACCTCGTCAACAGGAACACGCGTTGATAAATCCCCCTCTGTCATCTTTTCCAAGTAGTGATTAATCACCGAAATTGGAGCAATAAAGCGCCGATAGTTTAAGATAGCTGATAAAATACCAATGATAGCGCCAAGCAGTATTGTGCCGACCATCGTCCACCAAAACGCTGAACCGGCTATTCCGTTTGCCATACATATTCCTAAACCAACAAGAGCAGTACTCGGAATGACAACAAACAGTGTACGAATGACATAGCTATGTACTGACATATTTCCCCTCACCTTTCAATGAATTGAAAATTTATATATAATTATAACATTTCCTTTTTTTAGATGGGAACGACGTTTTTTATCATAAATACATAGAGAACCAATAAATATAAAAAACAACAGCCAAGAACAATATTTGACAATAAGAGATCTTTTGTTTTACAACTATAATAAACGAAAACGAAAGAAGGGATATAGATGATCGGGTTTATCGGTTTAGGTATTATGGGAAGCAGGATGGCAGAAAACTTATTAGATAAAGGCTATGAACTGATTGTTTATAATCGGACGAAAGAAAAAGCAACACGCCTACTAGAAAAAGGCGCTACATGGGCCGGCTCACCAAAAGATGTCGCGCATCAGGCAAAAATAGTATTCACCATGTTGACTCACCCGAACGCTGTAGAGGTTATCGCACTCGGGGAAGATGGATTTCTTCATCCCCTTTCAAAAGGAGCGATTTGGATCGACTGCAGCACCGTCCCCCCTTCTTTTACGAGAGCAATGGCAAAAGAAGCAGAACAACGAGGCATCCGCTTTCTTGATGCTCCTGTCTCAGGCTCAAAAATTCCCGCTGAAAAAGGAGAGCTCATCTTTTTTGTCGGAGGAAAACAAGAAGATGTAGAAGAAGTGAGACCGCTTTTGAATGCGATGGGAAAAGCCATTTACCATCTTGGAGCAAATGGAACTGGAACAGCAATGAAACTCGTCGTCAACCTCTTGCTTGCTGAGTCTATGGCTGCTTTTGCTGAAGCTGTCACGCTCGGTGAAGCGCTCGATCTCAATAAGGAAACGGTCGTGAATACACTTTTAAACAATCCGAGTGCCGCGCCATTTCTACAAGGGAAAAAAGAAAAAATTATTCGCAACGATTTCGCCACAGAGTTTCCGCTTGAACATATGCAAAAAGACTTGCAACTAATCTCACAAGCTGCCTATGAAAATAACGTTTCTTTGCCACTTGTCAATGCTGCAAAAGAACTTTACGGTTTGGCAAAACAGTACGGATTCCATCAGAAAGATTTCTCCGCCATTTATCAATTCTTATCGCATAAACATCAGTAAATGCCTATCGTAACAAGGATAGGCATTTACTTTTACTTACTATATAGCAACACTTGAGCAATACCGACAAAATATTCCGATTCACGAATAATGTGATTAAGCACAACTTTCGCGGTCGGATTTTTACTCACAGCAGCACTCTCGTTTTTTAACTGTTGGCATAGTTTGATAAATTCTAAGCTTTGCTGCAAACAATAAGACACTAATTGCAACACTTGATTACAGAGCTGATCAGGCAAATAATATCCGGCACGAGTGACCGATTCAATATAGCGCACAACTTGTTGATGTGTCGCAGAAAGAACTTCTTCCCATTTCTTAAGTGTTTCCACATACGGCTCTTCTAATCCTGCTACAAGCTCGCGGATTACAACGGTATGTTCTTCTTCTTGATGTTTCCAAAATTCAGCTTCATCCAAGATCCGAAGCGGCATTTGCTGACCATAATAAAACTGCATAATCCCATCTCCCCGCTTGCGCTTCTCATTTCAATATATGGGGAGGATGGAAAAGATATGATTTCCCATAACTTTCAAATTGGAAAAATAATATCCACAGTAGTTCCTTGACCAACTTCACTTTCGATTTTAATACTTCCGTTATGTGCTTCGATAATCTTATAACTTACCATTAATCCTAAACCTGTTCCCTTTTCCTTCGTACTGTAAAAAGGTTCTCCTAACTTTGATATTCTGTCTTTAGGTATCCCGCACCCTTGATCTATAAAGCGAATGACAAGACAACTATCTTGCACCTTCGCCTGAACTTTAATCTCTCCACCGTTTGTCATCGCCTCAATGGCATTTTTAATAATATTAATGAATACCTGTTTTAATTGATTTTCATCACAATAAAGTAGCGGAAGATTCGGTTCAAATTCCGAAATCATTTTAACATTATTTAAAATCGCCTGTGCGTCAAGCAAGGTCATCACATCTTTCAAAAGAACAGAAACATCCTTCCGCTGAAAATTCATCACCTGTGGTTTCCCTAGCATCAAAAATTCGTTAACAATAAAGTTAATTCTCTCCAACTCCGATTCCATAATTTCAAAATAATGTTTATGTGTTTCACATTCTTCTTTTAGCAGATGCATAAAACCATTGATAGAGGTCAATGGATTTCGAATCTCATGGGCCACTCCTGCAGCCAGCTCCCCCACAACCGCAAGCTTTTCTGATTTCCGCAATAATTCTTCCGCTTGTTTGCGCTCTGTGATATCAGTAGAAACAAATAAGATTTGATCGGTTCCCTCATTTGGAGAGAAAATAGGTAGTCTCACTGTTTCTACCCATCTAGTCTTTCCTTCCTGATCTTTGAACTCTTCTTCAAGAACGATTCGTTCCTTCATTTTCTCTATTTCTTCCCACACACTAACTGGATTAGATTCTATATTAAACTGAAAATCATCGATCTTTTTGCCAAGAAGATGCTGTGTTTCTGTTCCTAAAAGCTTAGCGAACGATTCGTTTACAAGGGTGAAATTCCCTTCCTTATCGATGGCATATATATAACTTGGGTTCATATCGATAATTTTACGAAGAAATTCCTTCTGTTCTTTCAGTTGTTCTTCTTTAAGCTGCAAATTCGTTTTCGACTGGCGAATATACTGAATCATTTCATTGAAGCGACTGGATAGTTTTCCGATTTCTGTATTGTCAATTTTCTCTATCCGTTGATTATAATCTCCTTTCGCCACTTGATCTACAGCAAGATATAATCTGCGGATTGGATGAATAATTTGCCGTGCATATAAAGCAGTAAGAATAGATAAAACAATAAAGGCAACAAGCGAAATCGTCCATAATGATTTTTGAAATGCAAAATATGGTTCATAAATTTCATCAGCCGGTATTTGCGCTACTACTCCCCAATCTAAAATCGGGATATACTCAAATGAAGCAAGCATAGTAATCCCGTTTGTATTCGTAACTTCTTGATACCCCGATTGCTTTTTTAACAGCTTCTTTACAATAGGATTTTGACTTACATCTTTCCCGATTCGTTCTTTTGATGGATGAGAAATAATTTTTCCGTTTCTATCAACAATAAACGTATACCCATTTTCCCCGATCTTAAAACTTTGAAATATAGATTGAAAAATTTCATTATTTTCAATACGTAACGATAAATTGACTATTCGCTCGACTTCTTTATGATCGTTTACGACCGGAATTGAAACAACGAGCAAATATCGGCCTGTATCCGCGGAAACTACATTGCTTAAATAAATTTTTTGTGTTTTGAGTGCTTGCTGAAAATATTCCCGTTTGCTTAGGTTATAATTTTTCAAATGTTTCAAGTCATTCGGATAAAAAGCTCGTACATATCCATTTGTATCCAGAACCGTACCACTATCAATATAAGGGGAAATATCAATGATATTCGCTAACCCCCTAGAAAGTTGATTAAAATCATTCGACTTAAAATTTTCATTCGACTGAACGTAATTCTCAAGACTTTGAAGGTCTTTGGCAATAAGAGAAATCTGATCTTTCATGCGCAAAACCGTTTTATCAGTAACTTGCCGATATTGTTCCTTTGAAATTTCCGGTAATATGATACGTGATACAATAAACATTAAGCCTAAAAGTGTACAGATAATGGCTAGATTAATGATATAGATTTTCCAAAAAATCTGTGATTTAAACCATTTCATATTGCTACTCCTTAACTCATTCATAAATAGAACACGAAAAGAAAAAAGGTAGGGCATTCTCTGATTTAACAAAAAATCTAAGAGAAAGGGGCACCCTACCTTATATCTAAAAATATGCCTAACTTCGAAATCACTTCCATCACATCTTTCAGATGACAATCTTTTATATCCAAAAGTATACCTAACTTCGACTTCACAATTCAACTCTTTCAATCCACTGTTACTTCGCAAATTTTTTCAAACTCAAGCGGTGACAGACATTTATAACATGAGAATATCACGGTTCATAAGGTCGACTTTGGTAAAAATAATTTGGCGTCACGGTCGTATTGTCATAATTTTTATGGAAAATATGGGTGGTCGCCGGGGAGACAGGCGGTATCAACCATGTCCAGTCTCCTGTTACATGGCGGCCATCTTGTTGTTCTTTTTGCTCGAATAACTTAAACTGCTGCGCTGCCGTGTGGTGATCGACAATGCTGACGCCCGCTTTTTTATAAGAATATAAAACAGCGATGTTTAACTCGATTAACGCTTTATCTTTCCAGAGCGTCGAGTTCATGCTCATGTCTAGTCCCATGCAAGAAGCGATTTTCGGAAGCATATTGTATCGGTAATCATCAGCAAAATTTCGGGCACCAATTTCTGTTTCCATATACCATCCGTTAAATGGAGCTGCCGTATAGCGAATGCCACCGATTTCCAGACTCATATCCGAAATAATGGGAACGGCATACCACTTTAACTGTAAATCTTTAAACCAAGGGAATTCAGGATGTTCGATCGGAACTTCTAAAATTATATCCTTCGGGATGTGAAACCATTTCGGTTCCTTTCCCTTCACTTGAATGACCAAAGGCAGAATGTCAAAATGGGTTCTTTCTCCTTTCCATCCCATTCGTTCACATGCTTTTGTAAAAGAAATCGAGGAAGAATCGCCAATAACGCCGGTTTCCGTTTCATAACCAGCGTAACGAAGCAGCTGATGATTCCAAATCCGCACATTTTCCATGCCTTTTTCAGCTGGTTTAAACACCGTAATTGCTGGACGTATTTTCCCTCCGTTCGTGGCAAACTCGATATGATGAAATAAACTTTGGACGACATCTTCCTCTTTCTCTAAATGTCTGGCGTCAAATACGTGCAACGTTTGCCAAAACAAGCGGCCAATGCAACGGTTGCTGTTGCGCCATGCCATTCTCGCTCCATGTTGGAGTTCCTCATATGTATGGGTATACGTGCCGGTACGACGGATTTCTTGTTGAATTTCCTGCAAGCGCGATTCCACTTCTGCTTCGTTTTTACCTAACTCTTGATAGCACAAATGAATAAATCGCTCCGCTTCGTTCCACAACCATTCTTGATTTCTCAACATGACTCCCTCAATTCCCACTGTATTTTTGTACTTTTTTATCTTACCATAGAGCTGACTACGGAAAAATCACTGTGTTTGAACAAAATAAAAAGCGACACGCTGATGGGCGTATCGACTTTAGATCTATTATTTCATTATGCTCCTACATCGATTTTCTCCGTGGCCTTCATCTTTGAACTAGGGCGATACATTGTGTCTCATGATGGCTATTATGCTACCGAAGTGTTAGATATCGAGAAAAATCATGGAAGGTATTTTGTGATTCTCCGCGGCGGGACTCACCATTTACGCTTGCCTGCCTAGTGGAAAATGAATCACCCTTGTTCCATTATATCGATTGATCATGGGACTACCCATTTGAACGTTCTGCGATTCAAGAAGAATGTGTCACATTCGCTGGCGAGCTGTGTACTCCAAACAACGTTTTAGCCCGGGATACATTGTTCCCATCTCCGTGTTGGTGATGTCATCCTTTTTCAGTGTGCGGGTGCATACGGATGGGACATCTCACATCACGAGTTTTTAAGCCATCCTTATCCAGAATTTATTTAGAATAAGTTTTGTAGAAATAAAAAACATCCATCGCTTGCTCGACATCTGTCTAGACAAAACGATGGATGTTTGTGATTATGGCTGCTCTGTGGTCACATATGTCCCTGCGATGAAATCGTGAATAGCACGTTTGTCTTCACGAGCCGCTACCATAATCGCACTTACAATAAGGGCAAGACCGAAAGTAATTCCGTAAATAATGGATGCAACAATCGAACGCAAAAACATCGCGCCAAATCCTAGCTTCTCCCCATTCACTTTCACAATACGAATACCGATCATTTTCTTTCCAACTGTATACCCGGACCAGACAACAGGAACAATCCAAAAATATAAGACATTTACAATGGATGTAAAAGCGTCTCCTTCCCAATCCCCTGTAATCCAATAACTAATCAATGCTAAAGGAATACCAATAATGATGCCATCTAAAATAGACGCAAGAAACCTTTTCCAAAATCCAGCCGGTTTTGTCACCATGATGTATAGCCTCCCTCTGAAGTCATTGAACTCTTTCTACCAATGTATTCATTACCAATATTCCTGATTCATGGAAGATCATTTAATCCTATCATACCGGCTTCTTCCGATATTGACAACCACTTATCTTGGTCGGGCGACGATTCCGTTGTGCACTTTAATAAAACCGTGCCGTAAAATTTCAAAGCCGCCTTCATAGACATACAATCCCATTTGCCGAATATCCATGAGCTCACGGTACGTATGGTTCATGACATCAGCCATAATTTTATAGAAAAGCAGTGATTTTAATTGATAACGAGGAGTCGTCATAATCACATATCCGCCCGGTTTTAGAAACCTTCTGTGCCAATCTAACACTTCGGGTTTATGCTCATCAGGAAAATGCTCCAGCAACCCGACGCTAATGACAATATCAAATTCTTTACCAAATGGTAAGTTACGAATATCGTCAACAATATAATGGATGTTCATCTGATCCTTATACCATACTTTCGGCTGACCTGTCGCTGGATTCGTCCCTAAAAACGGATAGCTTTCCGGAAATGTCCCAAAGCGGTCGGTACGGCAAAATTCATCATAATCAACAAGAACCACTTCTCCACCGGGATACATCGCATATAGCTGCATCGCTTCGTATCCTTCTGCTGCTCCTAAAAAAAGTATGCGGGGCCGATTCACATCAAGTCCTTCAAAAAGCGCCCGCTTTCCTCTCGGATCCCAAATTCCGTCTTCGATCCGGTGCGCATAATTCCATAGCGAAAGGCGCAACGTTTCTCCCAATGCCTTTTTCACTTCGCTCATTTGAAAGCGAGATAAATAGCGCCATGCCTTCTGTTTTGCTTTAGATATCTCTTTTGGCACATCTTTTACAAACCATTCATGGAACGAACGGTTAAAAAATTCCCACGACTTTTTCACAGACATTGGCCCGTTTTCGTTTTCCCATTCGCGTTTTTCTTTCGCCACTGTTTTCACCTCATATGGCTTTCCGACTTCCTTCCACGTCAGCTGCGACCAATCAGACACAAGGTTGGCGTTAATAAACTTGTCTAGATGCTCGTTCATTGGATTACGCAAATCAACGCGGTAACTGGGAGTTAATTCTGTCCTTCCAAAATCGTCCTCGGAATAAAAATAGTGGTCAGTGTTCGACTGAAGAATTTCCATAATATTGCCCCCTTACCATCTCCAATTCTTTTTGCAATTGCCCAAACAGCATCAGCCGATACATGCGAAAATCAGCGCGGAGTGACCAAAGCGGATGACCAAACGTGGCAGGTTTGTTTCTTTCGATAAAAAAGTGGCTAAACCAAGCAAATGAGTAGGCGGCGAACGGAGCCGCAAGCAGCCACCAGACATGAAGTGTTACAATTGTAAGCAAAACAAAGACAAACACAAAGCTTGTACCTATGAAATGCCATACTCTTGTCGCTCTTTTACTGTGCTGCAACAAATAAAACGGCCAAAACTCCTCGTAATCTTTAAATTCCATCGCTCTCTCCCTCCACCCCCAAAAAATAAAACGCTTTCATTTATCGTTCCATCATTCATATCTAAATTCCTTTCCCCTTCCATTATATTTTGCTTTTCTCTTTAACAGTACAGACATCATTGTGTTCCTGCCTGTTTTTACTTAATTTCAAAACAGAAATGAAAAATAAAACAGCGGCTTTCTATTCGGTGCTAAAAGCTATGCCGCTGTTTGCCAAATTTATATGCTATTTTGTTATTTTCTCTCGGTCCTTTTCGTCAGGGGCATGGTTCACCACAATACCCATGCCTAAGCCTCCCCGGAAGCAATACTTGCTTTCCAATAATATAGGGGTATTCAAAAATTACGATTGCTTGTTACGTGTAAATATCTATTTAAAGAAACTAGCCCTTTTTTCCTTGTTGATTATAACTTATAACTAATGAATTTACAGCCACACTCCCTTATTCTCTGCTTGGCTTAGAGTTTTATCGATCCAAAAGGCAGGCAGAGAATTATAAGAAAACTACAGTATATCAGCATTGCACCACAATCTTCATCAAACAGATTCCTAAGTTAGCAGAGTCAAAAAATATTACCGATATCCAATAGAAAAATAGACATGATTCCGAATGCAATGATTTGATCTGATGCCGCATTTAACCGCTTATATGTAACAGTATTCTCTTCTTAACCCAATCTCTTTCGGGATTTTATCCTTCTTTCGAAATGAAAAAGCAAAGAAAGAGGGGTCCCGTGTAATCTTGACTATAGCGTTCCTTTCATGAGAGAGAGTTACCTTTAGTGCCTGTCATTGTAACGATGACAGGCACGTTTTTTAGCTAGGACGTCTGTCCATAACTACTGCTGGCTCTCCCCTCGTTCGCTTAGCTTAAGAGACACATTGATTTTTTTCCCATCACGCAAAAGTTCTATGTTGACTTGCTCTCCGACTTTGGTTTGCGTATATAGGTACTTTCTCAATGTACTAACGCTATCTATTTTTGTACCATCAACCGCTATAATCACATCTTTTGCTTGAAGTCCGGCTTCTGCCGCAGGAGAAGAAGGCTCCACAGCCGTAATAACGACCCCTTCCGTTACATCTTTTGGCAAGTTCAACTGCTCGAGTCGAATCGTTGACGGAAAATCGCTTACATCTTGCAATCCTACTCCAAGATATGGCCGCTTCACTTTTCCGTATTGTAATAACTCTTCAACAATCGGCTTGACGTCTTGACTTGGAATCGCAAATCCTAATCCTTCCACACCTTCTTCCGAAATTTTGAGACTATTAATGCCGACAACTTGCCCAGCGCTATTAATGAGCGCTCCGCCGCTGTTTCCCGGGTTAATTGCGGCATCGGTTTGGATCACGTTTAAGTCCCATTCTCCCGCTGAAGTGGAAACAGAAATTGTTCGCTTTCCGCTAACAATTCCTTCCGTCACAGTTCTTGATAAATCTAGTCCTAGTGGATTCCCAATCGCCGCTACTTGCTCCCCAATCCGAAGTTTCGATGAATCCCCAAAACTTGCTACCTTTTTTACATGCTGACCATTGATTTTTAATACAGCTAAGTCGGTTAATGGATCAGTACCGACGATATCTGCTGTCACTCTTTCCCCATTCGCAAGAGATACTTCCACCTTATTGGCCCCTTCAATGACATGGTTATTCGTCACAATATAAGCATCATTTCCGGATTTTTTAAAAATAACCCCTGAACCTGTGCCTGCTTCTTGATCTTGAGAATAATTTGAATAAAAATTCGTTTGTTGCTGAATATTTACCACTCCCACGACCGCTTCCGTTACGTTTTCAATCGCATTGATCATGCTGTTTGAGCTGCTTGAAGTTGGTTGAAGCGGCAACGTGTTGTTAGAAGTGGCACTTTGTTCGACAACTGCTGTTTTCTTATTTTCAACACTTTGAGTAGATGGAGTGATTCCATGAATCCCTAGAATAGGAGCTAAATAAAGAGTAGCAATACTTCCTAACACAGCTCCTGTAACAGATGCAAACAACGATGGGAAAAAGCTCCGCTTTTTCGGTTGATGATTCATTTCATATGGCTGTATGTCCATCTCACAGATCCCCTTTCTCATTCGTTTTATTTGTCCCTCATTCTAAACAAGAACGGTGAAAAATAAAAAGCGCAAGATGACTTTTCTTACACTTTTTTTCCATAAATAAATTTGTTATTACCCTTCCGCTACATTCAAAGTCCGTTTCTTTCGACTTCTTCTTTGTGCCAGCAACAGCTTTACAGATAAATAAATACCCGATAGCGTTAAGAAAATCATACTAATAGCAGCAATATCAATCGCCCATGTAATATCTATTGTTCCTAACCGTCCTTCATGGAGCCCACGGATGATGCCGGCTAATGAATTACTTCCCTCTTCTCCATGAAATCCTTCTCTCGGTCCGAGTCTTCCTTGCTCTAAACCAATGCCTGATGAACCGTTTTGTTGTGCCATAGTACCTGCTGAAGCTGAACCTTCTTGAGTGGTGCTTGGCGAAGAGTGCCCTTGTTGAGTACTGCTTGCTGGAAGTTGACCTTGCTCCATATTTTGCATAAACGCCGACCTCTCCCTCGACTGCTGTCCGATCAGCCATGGCTCTGTCAACAGTAACCCGGTAACAGCTTGTATCAACAACAAAATAGATGTAATTAATCCAATCCATAAATGCGCTTGTCTCATCTTTTTCATATTCGTTCCTCCTTGTCCGATCTCAGGTAGGATTATAAAGAAAAAAAGTGAAAATATGGTGAAAAATAAAAAAAGCGTAAAAGGCTTATATCACAGGTATTGGCTCAACTCCGTACTTGTCGATCGACTTTTGACATATTCAAACGTTTCTTGGTTATACAATATTCCATATGATTTTCGAAATCATGAACACGTTGTCTTGCCTATAGGCCGAAAAAAACCGATGCTTCATCTCCAGTTTCAATGAGGACAGGCATCGATGTCGTGAACTTCGGCAATTTCTTTTTGTACTTTATCATAGACCTAGAAACGGTAAGTCTGAGGCTCATTTCGAGCGTTTCGCTTCTTTTCTTTAATTCCTCCAATTTGTTTATTGTCAATACAGAGAATAATTTCGTTGACAGATTTCTCTCTATCGATTAATCTTTCCGTTGGTGTACCTTGTTCTAAATGCGGAGCGATTAAAAGATAGGCTTGCATGAGTTAACATTAGATCAAATGCTTGTGGCTATAATCCAGGCGGTGACATTCCCTTTTTCAAGAAGCTATTGCAAAAATAACGTACATCAAATTCTCAGAAGTAAACTAGCGCTTTTAAAAACCTCCTCCTGTCATCACTGTGACAGGAGGAGGTTTCATTGTAATTCTAATTGTCCTTTATGATCGTGAAGGACAAGCTTATTCTAGGCTTTGATTTAGTTTGAAAATACGAATAATGGTTCGATGTTGTACCAATTTGATGTAAGAGCCATAGAGCATCGGTTCCATACGGAACACTTATGGCGGAATTTCCTTTCTTTTAAACTTCTTTTTTCATAATTACTGTTTTTACTGGAAAACCGTTAAGATTTATCACTTCTTCTTCTTTATAAACCGTGTATCCAACTGATTGATACAACTGTATATTTTGCGGAAGGGACATGCGAACTCTGCACCACACTTCTGATTTTCCATGCTTTTGTGCGTAGTTCTCAAGCCATTTTAGCATCGTTTTCGCGATCCCTTTCCCTCTTGCCTGGGGGCAAACAGATAGACGAGAAAAATAAAGCGTATTTTCGTCAGTTTTAAATCTGACAGAACCGAGTGCAAGACCATCAACAAAACAAAGTAAGGCTTTTTCGGAGCCGTTTTTGATTGCCTCTTGTATCGAGTATACCGTTTCATTAAGTGCACTTGAAGGAACATCAATGTTTCTATATTCCTCAAAAGCTGATATCATAACTTGATGAACTAAGTAAGCATCCTCCGGATTTGACAGCCGAATGACAAAATTCATCTAACTTCCTCTCCTAAAACTCTCCTTTAAAGTTTTTCATTCTAATATAAGCCCAATTTGATTTCTCAACATGTGTAAAGATGCAAGCCTTCTGTCTATACTGCGCCTAACAAAAAGACGAGGAGCGGATGAATGTGAGAAAAGCTCTGCAAATTACGAATCACCATGGATGGGCGATAGAACAGCCTTCAAGCTTTCAAACGTACCCAAAGACGTGATGTCCATTTCTGAAGATGAGAGTCATATCAGGATAGTCAAGCTCTTCATGCCACATGGAACTCAAATCAATTCCCACCCTTGCCACCTTTAACGCTATGAATGGAGGACTTTTGTGCATGCAACTATTTTTAGAGTATATTATGTTTCAATATTCTGACAATAATCTTGTCAGGGTTTTTAACAACACAAAAATTCCCCCTGCCCTGACTATGTAATAATATTTCTGGCTTTTTCGCGAAATATAACAAAAATAATAAAAAACAGCATTCAGATTTTATAGCAGAAAGTGTATTTACATGGTTAAAGGTATTAGTTTCTTGTCACACTATCTGGTAGGTTGATTGAATAGGAAAGAACTTTTATAAAAACTATTTGACCATGACATTACGTCACCCTTTATCCTTTAGATAGAAAGGAGGGAACAGCTTGGATCGAAATTTTTACCGTATTACCGAGTTTGCTCGAAAGGCTTCTGTTTCAGTGAGAACGCTGCGCTATTACGATAAATTAGGGTTGTTAGTCCCTAAGTATAATCAATCAGGTTATCGACTTTATACAGATGAAGCTCTGATTCAACTTCAATATATTCTATCTCTAAAGTTTCTGGGGTTTTCTCTAAAAGAAATTAAAGATTTTCTTAAAGCTGATGCTAAACATTTGCAAAAAAGATTAACACAGCAGAAAGCAATGATGAAAGGGAAGATTACTCAAATCGAAAAAATAATTGAAGCAATTGAAAACGTAGAAAATGCTTTAATGTCAAATAAAATGGATTACGACTCCATTATAAATACGATCCAAGTGATACAAATGAAACCTGAATGGGTCAACCAATATCTCACTACTGAAGAACGAAAGACCATGAGAAAATTGGTAAAACAATCATATTCGAAAGAAGCGTTACAAAAATTAGCTGCTAAAGGTTGGACAGAAGAGGACCACAAACAACATATAAATCAATATCAATTATTTAGAGAATCATTGACAAAACTTGTTAAAGAAGGGGCCAGTCCTGATAGTCCAGAAGCGCAGGAACTTGCAAAATTTTTAATGGAGATGATTCATCGTCGCTCACAAGACGACCCAGATATTAAGGAAGGGATGAAAAAGACTTGGGAAAATTTTAACTCCTTACCAGATCGAGAGAAACCTAAGATTTATACAATTCCAGCTAATGAAAGAGAGTTTATAAAGGAGGCTTGCATCATATATCACAAGAATAAAATTGGATAAACAAATCTTGAATAACGAAATTATCAAGACTTTTTATTCAACTGACGAAAAGCCACAGTCCAAGAAAAATTAAATGGTGGAATTTTGTCCAATATAAATCCTGTTCCATCATTTCATCCGAATATCCAAATAAAAAACGGATATTTCAGCAGCATTCCTAAACACCCCCTCACTTTTTTAATAGGAAGTTGATGCTTTAGGAATTTATAGTAACACTTTTGATGGATGATGGTATTGATAACTTTACAACGACCTCTGAACAAGCGAGGCAACACAGCCGATTAACAATTTCGAGCATGGAGTCACCCCCTCGTTATTTTTTTATATACCTAAGAACTTTGAATTTCTTCCAACACATATTAAAAAACCCCTCTCGAATGAGAAGGGGTTCTCTTACATTATTCTGCATCATACGGGCGATATTTTTCCATGATTCTCTTAACTCCGCTTGCAGTTGTTCAACGTCTTTTATTTATTTTAGCTTAATTTTTGTACATTCCAGCGTTGGCTTGTTCAAATTGCAATCTATATGACAAAGATGAAGAGTTTTTATTGAATAAAGTTCCGAAAACAGGGGGAGCAATAATCGTGATAAAAAGTGCGATCATAAAAATAGCAAGTGAAAAAGGATTTATCTGCTTTCCAACTTCATCTTTGTATTTTTTCTCAAAATTTTTTATTTGAGCACTCTTTGTAACTGAATCGATAAGCTTCTGATCATCTAAGTCATAATAGTATATCTGTTTTACATCAAAATAGAAAATGCTGTCTCTAACTTTTTTTCCTTCTGCCAATACTACCTTAATGTTTTTTGTTTGTTTTGTATCTCCTTCAGTGATTTCGGCAGAAGTGGTTATACTATCGAGTATTTCAGCGGAATTATCTTTATAATAGGTAAGATTTTTTTTGAATTCTTTATTAACTGCTTCTGTAATATCTTGATTCCCCTTTGCCAATGCTGTGAAAGGAGCAGCCCAAAGTAGAGATAAAATTAAAAAGAAAATGATTTTTTTATTTTATCACCTCTTTTGAATATTTTTATAAATTATGTCATATTTTCCATCTTGATGAACTCCTTATATATTTTTTGTTGAGGTTCTAATTTCATCCCCTTTTCCGCATGTTTTTTCTATTTTGTCAATATGCTAAAGCAGAACGGTTGCCCTTCCTTTTTTGCCCATTCTTAAACCCTCAATTTTTAGGTGAAGTGATTCTTAAATAGTAACCATCTGGTCGGTTAAACGAAAATCTGTCATTCTCACTCTTGTTGTTTTAGTTCTGATTCCACTTCAATTTGCATTTCACATGTACGTTAATAATAACTTTGAACATCTGGAACTACTAATATTATTTCAACTCCCCTTCCTTTGCGAGATGTTTTAATTTCACTAAAATAGTAGTTACTCAAAATCACATCTTCCTGGGTTAAAAGTAAGTTAAGATTTTCCGCTTTAAACATAGCACTGTTTTCATTTTGAGAAGATAATGACGTTCTTGTAAAAATCAACAGACCTTTGCAAATCTTTCACAAACAATTCTAAGCGTATATTCACCGTCATTTCCACAACCTCCAAACAAACATTATTGTCACTATAACGCAACCGATCGACCATTTCGCATAAGGAATCCATCACCTTCTCACTATTTCTGTCCCACATGAATAAAAAAAGTCCTGTCCAAATGGCTAACGGGTTCTGTTTTGGGGTGCAAAACAGGCATTTGACACACAAAATGACGTGCGGATTGGCAATTGATTCGGTGCGCCATTTGTTTAGGCTTTTCAATTAAAGTCATTCACTTTAGCAGGAGGAAGTTTGAACGATCTCGAAGATGAAAGATAAAAAGAATTTATGAAGAGTGTCAATTGCATGCCAATTCAAGTGTCATTTCTAATGCCAATTTCTATGAGACGAGATACTCCATCCATCACAGGATTCCTGTGGTGCTTATATGAAAAGAAGGGATGAAGAAAGGTGAATTTGGTGGGACACAAAATCTATTTGCGATTTTTAAAGGATACAGATGTGGGTCCGTTGGCAGAGATGCACCGTAGAAACCGGGAATTTTGGCAACGGTATACGCCAGATAGGACCGAGGAGTTCTATACAGAGGAATATCAGTTAAATCGAATCCAAACCAGCTTGGCGAAGATGAAAAGAGACGAGCAATACACGTTCGGCATTTTCCTCATCGGTACTGATGAACTGATTGGCATCATTGAGTTGACTGAAGTGGTCCGTGGTCCTTTACAGACATGTTGGCTAGGCTATTATGTAGATCGCTCGCACAACGGACATGGCTATACTACTGAAGCTGTGCGTCTGGTCGTTGACTATGCCTTTGAGGTTCTCAAGTTACACAGAATTGAAGCAGGGGTCATGCCACATAACATCGGGTCGATTCGAGTTTTGGAGAAGGCAGGATTCCATAAGGAGGGGCTTTCCAAGAAGAACGTGAAGATTAACGGAAGGTGGGAAGATCATTTACACTTCGCTATCGTGAATCCAAATGATTCAGAATGACCAGAACGCCCCAATTTTCCTATTCTTTGTTACAAAAAATGGCTGACCCCAAATGAAGTGACCCCTGTCAAGTAGACAGGGGTCACTTCAAACGCAGGGTTCCAGCTTGCCGACAAAATTGACAAGCTGGAAAGAAACTATGATGAGGTTGATTAAATCATCCATTGATCATTTATTCATTTGGCGAATCGAGGACAGAGAATTCAAATGATGAATCAAAGACTTTTAGTTTTCTTTTTAGAAAACGCGCCGTCTTCCGAATCTTAAAAGAAACAGAGAAGCGATTAAGAAAAATGGGATAAATCTTCTTCCAAAGCCGGTACGAAGAAACATTCCTCCTGGTGGTGGGTCTCCGTCTATCACTCCTCTATGAACCCTTCCATAGCGATCTATCACCTCAACAGGCTCTCCCTGATATCTTCGGACTAAATGTTCCACTTTATCCCTCCTTTCTGACATAGAAGACTTTGGACAGGAGGTACATGAACGAGTCTTATCCATTTTTGTGAATAAAGGTACCTTATAGGAGCCGCAGAATACAGTGATTTTACGTTAGTCGGTATACTAGATGATAGACTTACTGCTCATAAATGTTTGTCCAAGTAAATGTTTCGAAAAAGGACAGATCATTAAAAATCTGTCCTTTTTCTTTTCAATAAGCAAAACCAACTATTTCTGTTAAATCTAAGAGAGTATTTTAATGTCACCTTGCGGAGAATTAATAACCGCCTAGACCTGAACAAGAACATCCTACAATGATAAGTAAGACGAATAAGACAACAACTAAGGCAAAAGCGCCGCGAATTCCATCACTCATATATAACACCTCCCATCGAGTATAGGGGGAATGGCTAATTGCTATCCCTACTTTTAAAGTATGTTCTTAAGACAGAGGTGGATTGGATCAACTCATCAACTGATAAGAAAATTCCACGTTTATCTAATAGAATACTATTTAATTATGTTTCTAATAATCCATTTATGTATAGTGGGATATTACCACTAAAAGAGCTCAGATCTAGTTCTGATCTAATCCCAGCTTGCCGCTGCCAAACGTTATAGTTCAGTTTGATTTTGTGTCCGACACAAATTAGATTGGGATTTTTGATATTGTTGAACTTTTGTAACGCTGTAGTGGGGATTTGATTGTATGCCTTAGTTGTGTCTACTTGCTTTAATATCTCTTGAACATGCTTTTAAAGTCTTCGAACGCTTTAGAATCTTTTAACCCAAGGTGCCGGGCAATGTTTATGCGCAATGCAGTAGTGTCTAACAATCTCTTTAATCAGTCCCAGCTTAAACTCTTGCAAAATTCCACAAACACATCCTCTGTCCGAGCAATTGCATCTGGATGGAAAGTGCCATCCTTTTCAATACATATTTCCACTCCAAGAGAAAAAAATTGACGTTCGTCACCAACTCTAGAACACCGCGATAGTGCACCATTGACTCGGTAAGCCACTTCATCAAGAGGAATAATGTTAACGGAAATGTGAGTAAAAGCGCAACCGTTAGCTTCTATAATCGTCTTATCGCGGTCCAATGCAGAATTAGCTCTTTTAATGTTAAACCTGAGCGAGAATACTCTTTTTATGAATGAATTTTTCTGTCCATACTGCCCTTACTTATTCTTTCCTTTTCTAAATAATAGGCCCTGTTAATTTTCAGTGTTGATTGGTTGAATAAGGAGATGTCATGTTTCAGCCATTTTCCTCATCTGTTAATAAAAAAGCGTATCGAACCTCTTTAGGGTCCAAACGCTCTTTTTATGATGATTGATATGATGATTAATCGATAAATGAATGTTCTCGTAATAAAAGGCTCTCTACATAGGAGGAGGACATGGTGGTATACAAACTTCCGGTTCTAATAACTTAGGTCTATAGACTTTCGCAACTCTAAAGATCCTTTCTATTTGTCCTAGTGTAAATGTATCTTTACAATCGGTATAATTCATGTAGTTATTAATAGGAGCTCTTTTTTCTTCGGGACAAGCATTGTGTATTCCTTCTGGAGGACATCCCCTAATTTCATCACTATGAGCTTCTGTATCGTCAACATAATCACCAGGAGGATTACATCCATTTTCAAATGTATGAACAAGACCAAACCAATGACCTACTTCATGAATGATCCAATGATATGATTCTTCATTTTCAATATTTCTATAATCGACTACCACGCCATCCATTACTGGATCATCCTCTAATCCCCATGGAAAAGAAGACCAGTTTCTATATTTAGCACCATCAAAGGTATCTGCAGAGTAAATATGCAAATAAACATTAGGGTCTCGTTGTGTCTTTGCTTTAATATATCTTTCCTCTTCACTGTCCTTCAATAATCTAAAATAATCCGGACAATATAGTCCTTGGTCGTTCAAATCAATATGATTAAATACAAAACGAGAAGAGAAGGCTTTGGCCAAAGCATTTACTACTCTTCTTCTTTTGTCAGAAGATATGATTCCATTCATCCCATCGTGCACAAAAACGAAACGAACATACAATCTAATTGGACTATTCATAGAAAAATTTGTATATAACTGAAAGTGTTGTGATATACGCTCTTCAACAATCTTCATTTTTTCCTCATTAATTGCAGTTAAACATTCAAACATGGATAATGGTCCCTCCGTATTTTATAGAACTTTTATTATGCGTAACGATGAAATATTTATAAGATCTTTGATTTCTATTTGTTAAAAAATTAGTGCCAATTATACATAAGTATGCATGAACTGAATCAATATAAAGCCAATGAGACTGAAATGAAATTGATTGTGGAAAATCAGTATGAGGATACAGACTTTGTTTTTGCACGCGAAACAGGAAAATCGATTTTTCCGTGTATCTAACCGGGCAAACAAAGCAGCCGGAGTTAAGAAAGTACGTTTTCATGATTTAAGAAATACTCATGCTACCTTGCTTCTCGAGGTAGGCGCTGACTTAAAAAAATGCACATGTCTTCATCAAAACAACTGGTGACGTGTACGCCCACGCAACGAAAGAAATCGAAGAAAAACCGTACATACATTCGATAATTTTATACAAAAAAGGCTAGGTAGCACAAATGTGGTCAAATACTACCTAACCTCTTTAAAAATCCTTTTATTTCAATGTTAATTGAGCCACACATTCCACATGTGTTGAGTTAATAGTACGTATAGAATTGACATTAATTCAAATAAAAATGAAGGGAAAAAGCACCCTTTGGTATCATCCCCTACGGGTAGACAGAAAAAAGAGGGCATTTGATATGATGTTCTTAGGAGTTTTCCTGAGAGGGGTTATGTACACCCTGCATCACTTTTCTAGTATTAACTGTTCTTAATTACATTTTAGTTTAGATTTCCTGATGATCTGGTTAATGACTTCAGAAAATACAAGTCCCATGACGATCGAACCGGAAATCATCGTTGCTTTTGCAACTAGATTGATAGCAGAATTATAATCATTTTGAACAAAATTTCTCATCGCATCATATGCCAATCCACCTGGTACAAGTGGAATAATTCCCGCTACACTGAAAATAATGATAGGGGTCTTGTACATTTTCGCGAAAACTTGACTAATTACCGAAATGAAGCATGAAGCGGCTAAAGTTGCTGCTACTGGCTCGAAACCATTAGTTTCCATTATGAAATAAATAATCCATCCGCTCATACCGACCAGACCGCATTTTACTAGAGTTTGTTTCGGGGCATTAAAGATAATACCAAAGCCCGCAGAAGCAATAAAACTGGTAACCAGTTGTTCGATAATAACCATATTGCTTCCTCCCCATTCCTACATAAATGATAAAACCCCTGCTATTCCTGACCCAATTGCCAAAGCAGTTAAAAACGCTTCGGCTCCTTTTGACAAGCCGGAAACTAAGTGACCTACCATTAAATCTCTGACAGCATTCGTAATCAAAAGCCCTGGTACAAGAGGCATAACCGAACCGATAATAATTTTATCGAGCTGATAACCAAATCCTATTTTTACAAACAGAACAGACAGAAAGCCGATGATAAATGCTGCGAGAAATTCAGCCAGAAATTTTATCGGCACAAGCCGATGAAAATAGGTGACGCATACTAAGCCGACACCGCCGGCAATCATTGCCGGGATAAAGTCCCGCCATTCTCCTTTAAACATAATTAAAAAACAGCCACTTGCAATCGAAGCAGCGGTTATTTGCAGCCAAAAAGGATATTGAAGGCTGGCTGATTCAATCTCCTTCAAAGATTGATATGCCTCATCGAGTGATAAATCCCCGCTGCTAATTTTTCTCGATATGCTATTGACCTCTGCTATTTTTTCAAGGTCAGTCGTTCTTTCTGTAACCCGAATGAGTTTTGTTTTTGTCAGTTCTCCTTCAATTGAAAAAATAATCCCCGTCGGTGTTACGTAACTGTGGGATTCTCGAATGCCAAAAGAGGCAGCAATCCTCATCATTGTATCTTCAACCCGGTACGTTTCAGCCCCGCTCTCAAGCATAATTTTTCCAGCCATCAGACATAGCTCCATTACTTTATCTGTATAACTCGTTTGATTTTCCATTCTAATCGCTCCAACTACGTAAACCTTCATGCATACAGTTTAATGAAATTTGCCAGTGTTAGCAATTTAAATATGATGTTTCATAGTTTTTAAAACATTTTCACAACGAAAAAAATCGGCCTCATGGACCGATTTTTTTCGTTACATCTCGTTATATTTGAAGAACTCCTTTTGCGGAAATGGTAATCCACTCGTATTGGCGGAGTTTTACTTCAAACAATGTTAGCGGATCGCGGTACGTTTCCGGATTTGATCTCATTTTCTCCAGTTCTTCTTCTTTGTCATTGATTTCCTTTTTCGTTTCTTCTACCATTTGATTCAATACGTCAAACGGGTTTCGGAAAAAGATCGAAATATCTCGTTCCAGTGATTTCGCAAACAATTCGAATTGCAGAAGCAACTTGTTCGTAATTGATTCGGTAACGTCTAAATAATCCTCATTTTCGACAAACTGCTTGTATTTGTTATATAATATCGCATTGTTTTGCTGGAAGGCTCCCAGCAGCCTGCCGGCACTCTTCAATAAAATTTGATACGGTGTGCGGCGGAGGAAAATATTCACCTTCTCAATTTGCACGCCGCTCGTCATCCGGTCTGCATCCCGGCACCAGTCATCAAGCACTTTAAAGTCGCACTTCAGCTTAATCCGCTCTTCCCCATACATCGCATTAAACCCATCGCTCATTTCATCCAGGAAAGATTGACAGTGATCAAGTTCATCATTTGCCGTTACGATCCATTCCTGAAGAGAACGATAAAGCTCAGGCAAGATCTTATCATTTATATAAGCATGTACTCTCCTGTTCATCTCATCATTTAGTTCAAGGTGAATTTTACGAAAATCACTGTCTTCTTGAATCATATCAGAACTTTCTCGTAAAATTTTCGGAATATTTTCCGATAGATCCGATCTGATGTCCTCCAAGACTTTATGGAACGTTCTCGTGATAATTCGCACTTTTTCTTTTTTCAAATCAGTTAATTGATGGATTGCACCACTTAGCTTTGTGACCATTTCTTCATTCCATTTAATCGAATCAGCCAGGCTGTTTTCCATTTCTGACCGTTTATCCAATAAATGCTCAATTAAATTACGAATAAAGATTAATATTTTCTCAATTCGATCATCTTCAGCAATTGGTCGGTTCAAGTTTTTCAAAAACTCTGCTAGATCATTTTGTTGTTTTCTGCTTCTTAATCGGGATGAATAGGCAAGCACCTTAGCCTGCGGCAAATATGCCCGAACTCTCGAACGAGTATCTTCAACAATGCTGGCAGCTTCTTGTTCATCATAAATTTCATCCATTTTATTGAGCAGAAAATGAATTGGAAGATTAGGCGCGTATTCGCGAATCTGCATTAAAATCTCTTGTTCTTTTTCGGTAAAAGGATCGTTCGCATCAAGAACAAATAATAAACTGTCGGCAAAATGCAGATATTTCCACGCTTCACCTTCCATGCCATTACAGTCGCTAAATCCCGGCGTATCCATAAGAACCATCCTGTTTTCCTGCAAAATTGGCGCTGGAAGAGAGAACTCAATAATCGCATTGTCAACAGCCTTATTCAGCCGTCTATCTACTGCCTCCTGGAATTCATCGAGACTTGAAAATGTGGTTAATTCTTCATCGGATATCTTTCTAATCTCCGTCTCATCATCCCCCTTAAATACAATAACGGAAGATGTCGGAGCAGCTTGGATATTTTCTCCAAGGATCGAATTGATAAAAGCAGATTTTCCATTTCCGGAAGTTCCAGCTACAAATACATGATGGGTTTCAAAATCAACCAGTTCTCGGATGAGCCATCTGAAGCGGTGCCCTGGATCAACATGCTGCGCTTCTGCCCATTTTACAATGGAATCGAATAGTGTCAAGCTGTATTCCAAACCGTCTATCTCATTGCGGGAATGGAAAATAAGATTTTCAGCATCATTGACAACCTCTGGGCTAATAATGGATGGAAATTTCTCGCTCCATGCCAATACCGCTGCTGAAGCGAATAAAGCATCAGCACGATCGGCTATTTTGATCCAGTTCGTTAAGAGATTCGGAATAATCTCTGCCAATTCTTTCATTAAATACGTTCCATCGATCAATTCAAAATAAGTTTCCTGATAAAGTGAAGACAGTTCTTTCCACGATTGTTCCCGGTTTGCGTCCAGATTTAAGAAAAGTTGATTAAATTCCCGCAGCCATGAAAAATATGAGCTCTCGTTTCTATAGCCATTCCATAGCGCATGGACCATCTGTTCAAATCTTGTCTGATCCACTCCGTATAACACGACTAAGCATTTTGAAAAATAATTCGGTTCAAAGGTGTTTGTTAGTCCTTGGTCTGCATAGGTTTTCAAAATATCAAACCAGTGATGAGACTCTGTCCGGATCGCTTCATTTACGGCCAGTTCAATGGCGCTCTTCCAATCCTTATGTTTTTCGAAAAAGGCACGAGCAATGTCAGTCACATTCGGATAGTCCGGATTAAGGGATACTGCTTTTTTAATCACTTGATCAGCTTTTTCAAGCCTGCCTTGGTCTATGTAAAGCGAAAATAATTGCAGGGCAACTTCTGATTGTAAAACACTGCTTTCCGTATCAATGGATTTATAAATCTCTTCAGCTGTTGATAATTGCCCGATTTCATAATAACAATCCGCTATATTTTTCTTCGCCCACGGTTCTAAATCATTATGAGTGTTTTCCCATTTGAAAATCGCTGCTTCATAATCTTTGTTATGAAAATATACTTCCCCTTGGGCAAAACGGATTGCCGAAATGTCAGCCGTCCCATCTTTATGCCCGGCAAGAAAAGCTTCTCCGAGCACGCGGATAGGATTTTTTTCATCTGCTTCCATAAATGTTTCATAAAATGTTTTTTTGATCAGTTGATTCTCTAACGTCATGTTTATCACCCGACCTATATATTTATCAATATATTTTACTTACCGTATAATATAGTTATTAAAACTTCCCTGTTTCTAACCTTAATATTTTAACAGACTTACTTTTACACAAAGTTTCAAATTGCTTTCATTTATAATACAGTTTTTTATCATCGTGTAAAATTTCAGCTAAATTATGTTATTAATTGGATTGAAATGTAAAAAAGCCGAACAGTCCTCCTGAGACCGTGCAGTTTCAATTCGTACTGGATGCATTTTTCGATTTACCTCATTTGGCTTCGTTTTCATGCAATCATTGCAAATTAACTACGATTCTTCATATACTTCATTTTTACTAATTACTCTGGTGCCGACCTTCTTTCAAGCTTAACCTTAATTTTCCGGCCGTAGAGGATCCGCGGTATTTTCGAATGTATTAAACCGCGAATTCTGTGCTGAGATTTCGTCCCAAAAGCTCGCAGCGGATATTTACTTATGTGCGTGTGGGAGATATGTCCGCTTATTATCTTCGCACAAACCCAAATGCTCATTTCTGTAAACTATGAGACAAGAATGTAGTACAAACAAAATCGAAAGGAATGTATATGGGGATACAGTAGACATGGGAACATAGTCACCATGCTATCAAAGAAAGCAGCCTTACATCACTTATCCTTTCCGACCTAAAAAATACACAAATGAAATAATAAAAGAATTAGAAAACAAACGGTGAAAAACTGAGAAAGCTACAAACAAAAAACTGGCATTGAAAGGGAAATGAAGCAGTTAGTTGAAATTTCTAAACTTATTAGCAACTGAGGTCTTACTTAAAGCTGATTATCAATCATGCAATTGAAGAAACCAATAACGCATTAAAAAACTGTCTGTTCAAAAGACTGAACTGCAACACTCATTAAAACATAAAAATATCCATGAGGAATTTGCTAAACTATATAAATTCAATTTGAAATTCCGACATGTTTAACCAATGCCTATTCTTGTCTATACTGCTCCTAAACAGATGAATCAAAGGAGCGGATGAATGATGAAGAAAAAAG
>NZ_JACDUT010000016.1 GCF_013761245.1 Thermaerobacillus caldiproteolyticus
TCACACCCGTTCCCATCCCGAACACGGAAGTTAAGCTCTCCAGCGCCGATGGTAGTTGGGGCCAGCGCCCCTGCGAGAGTAGGTCGTCGCTAGGCGATAGTGAGAGGTAAAAGGACTGATTAAGTGATTCACTTAATCGGTCCTTTTTTCTTTAGGCAAACAAACTACTAGCAGTCTAGTCTTGTCATTTTGTGTTTAAATTTGCTCTCTACGTTCTATTCCATCTCATCGTTTTTTATCTCATGTTCAACTCAATCTGCTATTTTTTTATGATTATAAATAAATTTGAAAATTTGTAAAAGATATTAACAACTTGTTTGACATTCCTACTTCAAACCAGATATTTTTTAAAAAAAACTTGCAAAAATAGGACTTCTCCTGCGACAAGTGAAATAAACATGAAATGAAGGACAATCATTTGAGAAGGAGGGAAGATATGATCGTATTTCGGAACGTCAATAAATACTACGGTACTTTTCATGTGTTGAAAGATATTAACCTTGAAGTGAATAAGGGAGAAGTCGTGGTTATTATCGGTCCTTCTGGTTCAGGGAAGAGTACAATGTTACGGTGTATTAATCGTCTTGAAGCCATTACAAGTGGCGAATTGCTTGTTAATGGTGTAAAAGTCCATGATAAACATACGAATGTTAATGAATTGCGAAGAAATATCGGTATGGTCTTTCAACACTTTAATCTGTATCCTCATAAAACCGTTTTGCAAAATATTACGCTAGCTCCGATTAAAGTTCTTGGACAGTCGAAAGAAGAGGCGGAAAAAACAGCAATCTACTATTTAGAAAAGGTAGGAATTCCTGATAAAGCTCATGCGTACCCTTCCCAACTATCGGGCGGACAGCAACAAAGAGTAGCTATTGCAAGAGGATTGGCAATGAAACCGAGCATTATGTTATTTGATGAACCTACTTCAGCTCTTGATCCTGAAATGATCGGTGAAGTGTTAGATGTCATGAAATCTCTAGCGAGAGAAGGAATGACGATGGTCGTAGTGACGCATGAAATGGGATTTGCTCGCGAAGTGGCAAATCGAATCGTTTTCATGGATGAAGGGAGAATTATTGAAGAAGGAGAGCCGACGCAGTTTTTTGCTAATCCGAAGGAAGAAAGAACGAGAGAATTTTTAGGAAAAGTGTTAAATCATTAACCAAAGTAAGGGGGATGTCAAGTGAAAAAACTTATCAAATGGGTATGTATTAGTTTTCTTTTTTGTTTAGCCGTTGCCTTTGTAGGCGGGTGTAGTAAGTCGACAGATGAAAATGCCAATGTGAATGCATTAGAAAAAATAAAAAAACGCGGAAAATTAATTGTCGGTGTAAAAAATGATACGTACTTATTCGGCTATAAAGATCCGAAAACAGGGAAAGTAGAAGGATTTGATATCGATATTGCGAAGGCGTTAGCCAAAGATATTCTTGGAGATGAGAATAAAGTAGAGTTTAAAGAAGTAACGTCTAAAACTCGCATTCCAATGCTGAAAAACGGGGAAATTGACGCGATTATTGCTACGATGACGATTACCGAAGAACGGAAGAAAGAAGTAGATTTCTCGGATGTATACTTTGATGCTGGACAATCATTGCTGGTGAAAAAAGGAAGTCCGATTAAAAGCGTAAAGGACTTAAAAAAGGGAACAAAAGTGTTGGCGGTCAAAGGGGCCACGTCTGTAGATAATATCAAAAAAGTGGCTCCGGAAGTGGAAGTGTTAGAATTTGAAAACTACGCTGAAGCATTCACCGCTTTGAAGTCTGGAAAAGGCGATGCACTTACGACGGATAATGCGATTTTGTACGGGATGGCCGCACAAGATCAAAATTATGAAGTAGTTGGAGGGACATTTACGGAGGAGCCATATGGAATTGCTGTAAAAAAAGGAGAAAAAGAATTTGTTCAGCGCATTAATGAATTTTTGAAAAAATTAAAGGATAGCGGAGAATATGACAAGATTAAAAATAAATGGATTAAAGAATAGATGAGCGTTAGGGATGGGCGAATAGCCCATCCTTATATGTAAAGTAAGGGGGGAAGTATATGCTTGATTTCTCCATTTTGACCGATTATTTTGACCTTTATTTACAGGGATTGTTGAATACGATCAAGATTAGTTTAATAGGGCTTGGGGGAAGCTTTGTTTTAGGAACCATCATTGCTGTGATGAGAATTGCTCCTGTACGAATAGTCAACTGGATCGGAGCTTGTTATGTTGAATTTATTCGGAATATTCCGCTTATATTAATTGCTTTCTTTTTTTATAACGGTTTAAGTGCTTTTCATATTAATTTAAGCGGATTCACTGCCGGAACGATTGGGTTGTCCATTTATACAGCTGCGTTTATAGCGGAAGCAATAAGGGCCGGCATTCAATCAGTCGACAGAGGGCAAATGGAGGCGGCTCGTTCGTCAGGGCTTACGTATATCCAAGCAATGAAATATGTCATTTTGCCGCAAGCGATTAAAATTGTCATTCCGCCCATTGGTAACCAGTTTTTAAACCTTGTGAAGAACTCGTCCATTTTAGGTGTTTTTGCAGGCTTTGACCTTATGTATTTTGGTGATATGATTCATGAAAAAACGTATGTCACCTTTGATACATACATCTTCGTTGGAGCTTTTTATTTACTTTTAACGATACCATTAAGCTCTTTTGTTAGATATCTTGAACGGAGATTAGCAAGAGGTTACTGAAAGGGGGATTTGCATGGATTTTTCCGGCGCTTATTCTGCAGATCATCTCATTTATTTAGGAAAAGGTTTTATCGTGACGCTAGAAGTTGCCTTTATATCTATCATATTCAGTTTTATTATCGGAAGCCTTGTTGGTACATTGCGGTATGCCGACATTCCCGTACTATCAAAAATAATGGCTGTCGGTGTGGAAACGATTCGTAATTTACCACTTTTACTCATTATTTTTTTCACCTATTTTGCCTTGCCAGAAGTAGGGATCCAATTAAGCATATCGCTCGCTACCATCGCTGCATTGACGGTGTTTGAGTCAGCGATGATTTCGGAAATTGTTCGGAGCGGCTTATCTTCCATTCCAAAGGGACAAATTGAGGCAGCAAGAGCCTCAGGATTGACTTATATACAGACCCTATGGCATATTATTTTGCCGCAAGGTTTGAAAAGAATGATTCCCCCGCTAGTGAGCCAGTTCATTTCTTTGTTAAAAGATACATCGTTAGCAATTGTTATTTCTCTTCCGGAATTGTTGCATAATGCGAAAGTCATTTACAACGGAAATGTCAATTACGTAACGCCGATTTTGTTGCTGACGGCTCTAATGTATTTCGTGGTGAACTACATGTTGTCTTTACTTTCCCTTGCACTTGAACGTCGACTTGACAGAGATGGTAAAATAAAAATAGCCTCATAGTCTATAAAAAGCAAGCATAGCTCTTGCTTTTATTTTTTTGACCAAAATGAATATAAAATCATTGCGTGATTTATTGATTTTCTACAACAAATTAGCGAAAAACACATATCTTGTAAGTATAGAAACTTATAAAAAAGGGAAGGATGAAGGGTGGGAGGTGGAGAAGGTGTCGTCGACAGCCAATCATTCTGTGGGGGAAATATGCATTGTTTGCGAACAGCGAAAAGAAAAAGGGATTCGCATTTATACACAGTTTCTTTGCGTAGACTGTGAAAAAGAAATCATTCAAACAGAAACAGATGATCCGAAATATCGTTTTTATCTACAACAATTAAAAAAAATCACAAATCGAGAAATATATTCATAGGTCCTATTAATGGGGCCTGTTTTATTTTAATATATTTATTGAAGAAGAAAAAAGGAATGTGGTCAAACGTGAGTGATAATCAGCAAAAAACACCTTTATATACCGCTTTAAAGCGACATACTGCAGCAAATCCTTTATCTTTTCATGTTCCTGGCCATAAGTATGGAGCCGTATTTCCAAAAGCGGCACGGGGGGACTTTGAGCGTTTATTACAAATTGATGTGACTGAGTTGAGAGGACTAGATGATTTGCACCACCCGGAATCCGTCATTGCCGAAGCACAGAGGTTGACGGCTGAATTTTATGGGGTGGATGAAACATTTTTTTTAGTCAACGGCTCAACGGTTGGTAATTTGGCGATGATTTTTGCGACATGTGAAGAAGAGAAAAAGGTGATTGTTCAGCGGAATTGTCATAAATCCATCATTCATGCTCTTCAGTTAGTGGGGGCGACTCCTATTTTTCTTCCACCGGAATTTGATCAAGATGTTTGTGTTGCTTCTTACGTTGCATATGAAACGGTAAAAGAGGTCATTGAACTTCATCAAGATGCGAAAGCGTTAATTTTGACGAACCCCAACTATTACGGTATGGCGATCGATATGACCGAAATCGTAAACATAGCCCATTCTTATGAAATTCCTGTGCTCGTTGATGAGGCGCACGGGGCCCATTTTATACTAGGCAGCCCGTTTCCGAAAACGGCTATCGCGTGCGGGGCAGATGTCGTCGTTCAATCGGCTCATAAAACGTTGCCGGCGATGACGATGGGTTCGTATTTACATGTCAATAGTTCATTCGTTGATAAAGAAAAACTGAAATATTTTTTACAAGTATTTCAGTCGAGCAGCCCTTCTTATCCCATTATGGCGTCGCTGGATGTAGCAAGAAGTTATTTAGCTAGTCTATCGCAGGACGATATTAATGAAATTGTCCAGCAAATTCGTTTGTTTAAAGAGTTGTTGAAGGAAATAGAAGGGGTAACCGTCGCAGAATCAACGGATCCATTGGTTACGACCGACTTATTGAAAATTACAGTGCAAACAAGAAGTTCCTTATCCGGTTATGAGCTGCAAGTACGATTAGAGAACGAAGGAATCTTTACCGAATTGGCGGATCCGTTGAATGTTTTATTTGTGTATCCGCTTGGATTGCTAGAGAATGTGCATGAGGTTGTAAGGAAAATAAAAAATGCATTCCAAGGTTTACGTCATCATGAACGAGAGTTTCGTCCATTTTCATTTCCAACGACTTCTTCTATCTCCTATAAGCATTTACGAAATGTAGCTAAAAAAGTGATCGATTTAGAAAAAGCGGAAGGGTTTGTGGCGGCAGAAACAATCATTCCGTATCCCCCAGGTGTTCCTTTACTGCTTATGGGAGAAGTCATTCATAAGGAACATATCGAGCGTCTTATCGAATTGCAACAACATCGTTCCCATTTTCAAGGTGGAAAATTTTTATCTTCGTATCAAATTGAGGTATTTGAACGATAAAAGTTTTGTATGAGAAAGGATGACAACGATGCCAGGACATTTTTTTTCATTTGAAGGACCAGAAGGAGCAGGAAAAACAACAGTTATAACAAAGCTGACAGCATTTTTAAAAGAAAAAGGGTTCGATGTTGTCTCGACAAGGGAACCAGGGGGGATTGAGATCGCTGAGGAAATTCGCGCGATCATTTTAAATCCGCTACATACGAAAATGGATGGACGCACTGAGGCACTGCTTTATGCGGCTGCAAGAAGACAGCATCTTGTGGAGAAGATTATTCCGGCTCTAGAAAGCGGAAAAATTGTGTTATGTGACCGCTTTATTGATAGCTCCCTAGCTTATCAAGGATTTGCGAGAGGATTAGGGGTCGATGAAGTATTAAGCATTAATCAATTTGCGATTGACAAGTATTTTCCTTCGCTTACGGTGTATTTTGATTTAGACCCTCAGATTGGTTTAGAACGAATTGAGAAAAATCAATCGAGAGAGATCAATCGTCTTGATATGGAAAGTTTGTCGTTTCACAATAAAGTACGACAAGGATATTTGCAGTTGGCGGAACGATTTTCCGACCGGATTGTTACAATTGATGCTTCGAAGTCGATAGACGAAGTGTTTGACATGACAGTAACGATCGTGATGGAAAAAATTTCGAGAAGATAAAAGCGGTTCTTTCATGAAACAGAACATGATGAAATCATCAAGACATGTTAGAATAACAATAAAAAGATAAGAGAGTGATGAACGTGGCTGTTGTATGGGAACAGCTTGAACAATATCAGCCTACAGTTATGAAAATGCTCGCCAAAAGCATTGAAAAAGGACGGGTGGCTCACGCATATTTGTTTGAAGGGCAACGGGGGACGGGAAAAAAAGAAGTAAGCCTCTTATTTGCGAAAAGTTTATTTTGTCTGAATCGAAAAGGATACCAACCTTGTCATGAATGTAGAAATTGTCGAAGAATCGATTCCGGAAACCATCCAGATGTTCATGTTATTGAGCCGGATGGGCAGTCGATTAAAAAAGGGCAAATCGAAGCACTGCAAGAGGAATTTTCAAAAACGGGTGTCGAATCCAATCAAAAGCTCTACATTGTTGAGCACGCTGATAAAATGACGACCAATGCAGCCAATAGTTTATTGAAGTTTTTGGAGGAGCCGCATCCGGGAACGACTGCTATTTTATTGACGGAACAATATCACCGCATGTTATCAACGATTATTTCTCGATGTCAAGTGTTATCGTTTCAACCATTACCACCGACAGTCCTCGCTACGTATTTACAAGAACAACAAATTCCACCTCACCTCGCCCTTCTTGCCGCCCATGTCACGAACAATCGGGAGGAAGCGCTCGAACTAAGTCGAGATGATTGGTTTGCGCAAGCGCGAAAAATAGTGTTACAATTATATGAAGCGCTCAACAAGAGCGATTTACGAGCTCTTTTTATCATACAACAACAGTGGATTCCGCACTTTCAAGAGAAACAGCAAGCGGATTTAGGATTGGATTTATTATTGTATATATATAAGGATATGATGTATATCCAATTAGGCGAGCTAGAAAAAGTGATTTACCGTGACCGGATGAACGATTTACAGCAATGGGCAATGGCCTGTTCACAAAAACGGATCATTGAAAATATGTCGATCATTTTGCAGGCGAAAGCGCGTTTAAATACAAATATGAATGTGCATTTGTTAATGGAGCAACTTATCCTCAATTTAAAGGAGGGAAGGGCATTTGTATAATGTAGTCGGTGTTCGTTTTAAAAAAGCCGGGAAAATTTATTATTTTGATCCAGGGGAATTAACGATTCCAAACGGAGAATTTGTCATCGTGGAAACCGTTCGCGGTATTGAGTTTGGCAAGGTTGTTATTAGTAACAAACAAGTGGGCGAGAACGATATTGTGCTACCTTTAAAGAAAGTGATTCGCATTGCTGATGCGAAAGATAAGCTTGTTGTCGAAGAAAATAAAAAAGCGGCACAAGAGGCGTATCACATTTGTTTGAAAAAAGTAGAAGAGCACGGTCTTGAGATGAAACTTGTGGACGTGGAATATACATTTGATCGCAATAAAGTCATTTTTTATTTTACAGCCGACGGACGAGTCGATTTTCGCGAGCTTGTCAAGGATTTGGCTGCGATTTTCCGTACGCGTATTGAATTGCGGCAAATCGGAGTGCGGGATGAAGCGAAAATGCTTGGGGGAATCGGGCCATGCGGAAGAATGCTTTGTTGCTCTACTTTTTTAGGAGATTTTGACCCTGTGTCCATCAAAATGGCCAAAGACCAAAATTTATCATTGAATCCGACGAAAATTTCCGGTCTTTGTGGCCGGTTAATGTGTTGCTTAAAGTATGAAAATGATGAATACGAAACAGCGAAGGAACAACTTCCTGATTTAGGAGAGTACATTGAAACTCCTCACGGTCTTGGAAAGGTGATCGGGTTAAATATTTTAGAAAGAGTGCTACAAGTGGAGTTACCGGAGCATGAGCGAGTGGTAGAATATACAATCGATGAATTAATCAAAGAAGGAGCCTTATCGATTCAAGCCACAGATTAATGAGGTGGATTTACGTGGATAAGAAAGAGATATTTCAATCGGTAACAAGTATGGAAGAACAAATTAGCCATTTGTACCGTCAACTTGTTGAACTGAAAGAACATCTTGCTCAACTGCTTGAGGAGAACCAACGTTTACACATGGAAAATGAACATTTGCGCCAGCGACTTGAGCAAATAACTGAGGAAACAATGGTGATAGAAAGAAAAGGAAAATCCAACAAACATAAGCAGGAAAGAAAGTTAATTGATATCGGCGAAGGATATGATAACTTAGCGCGGCTCTATCAGGAAGGGTTTCATATTTGCAACGTTCATTATGGAAGTGTTCGAGAAGGAGATTGTCTGTTTTGCTTATCTTTTTTAAATAAAAAATAAAATAAGGAAGCGATAAAGCCTTTCCAAATAAGGAGAGGCTCTTTTCTTGAAGATGGTGAAAGAGGGTATGGCAAGTGATTGAGCTATATGATGATGAAAGACTGGATTATCTTTTAAATGAAGACATGAGGATTATTCAAAGCCCGTCTGTTTTTGCGTTTTCTTTAGACGCTGTGTTGTTGGCGAAATTTGCGTATATGCCGATTCAAAAAGGGCAAATTGTTGATTTATGTACGGGCAATGGTGTCATTCCTCTATTATTAAGTAAAAGAACGAAAGGGAAAATTATTGGTGTTGAAATTCAAGAACGCCTTTATGACATGGCGAGGCGAAGCGTCCAATATAATCAATTAGAAGAGCAAATTGAAATTATTCATGGGGATATTAAGGATATGCCGCGTCAACTAGGGTATAGCAAGTATGATGTAGTGACGTGCAATCCTCCATATTTTCCGACCATTAGTGCTGATGAGATGAATAAAAATCGGCACTTTGCGATTGCCCGTCACGAAATTTACTGCACATTAGAGGATGTCATTAAAGTAAGCAGCCAATTGTTGAAACAAGGAGGAAAAGCGGCATTTGTTCATCGGCCAGGGCGCTTGTTAGATATTGTGACGTTAATGAGACAATATCGGTTAGAGCCGAAACGATTGCGCTTTGTTTATCCGAAAATGGCGAAAGAGGCGAATACGATTTTAATTGAAGGTATCAAAGATGGAAGTCCTGATTTAAAAATTTTACCGCCTCTTATTGTATATAATGATCATAATGAGTACACAGATGAAGTGAAGCAAATCTTGTATGGAACTTCATCGTAAAGGAGTAAAGAAGAGATATGCTTTGGCAACAAAAAAGTTTTGTAAAGGATGAAGGCGGGATTTTGTATATTGTCCCTACACCGATTGGCAACCTTGAGGATATGACGTTTCGAGCGTTGCGTGTGTTAAAAGAAGTAGATGTCATTGCCGCAGAAGACACAAGACAAACGAAAAAATTGCTGAACCACTTTAACATTTCCACACCCGTGATTAGCTATCACGAGCACAATAAATACACCAGCGGTAAAAAGATTGTCGAATGGTTGCGGGAAGGAAAAACGGTTGCTTTAGTAAGTGACGCCGGAACACCGGGGATTTCTGATCCTGGGTATGATCTTGTTTTAGCGGCCATCGAAGAAAAATGCACCGTCGTTCCGTTGCCGGGAGCGAATGCTGCCGTAACAGCGTTGGTCGCGTCAGGATTACCGACGAATCATTTTTATTTTTTCGGGTTTCTTGAACGGGGAAAAAAAGAAAAGAAAAAGCAGCTAGAAGCATTAAAGAATATTCAGGATACGATCATTTTTTATGAAGCCCCGCATCGATTAGAGGAAACCGTAACCATGATGTATGACGTGTTTGGTGAACGTACCATTGTGTTATGCCGAGAGCTGACGAAGCGATTTGAAGAGTTTATTCGCGGCACGATGAGCGAAGTCGTTGATTGGGTCAAAAGCAACGATATTCGTGGCGAATTTTGTATTATTGTTGAAGGAGCAAAAGAAACAGGAGTCGTGAAGGATGAATGGTGGCAGTCGCTTTCTATTATCGAACATGTCGATTACTATATTCACGAGAAGAAGTTCAGTTCGAAAGAAGCGGTCAAACAGGTGGCAAAAGATCGTAATATGCCGAAACGGGAAGTATATCAAGAGTATCATCAATAAAAAAGTTTCTCTAGAAAAAATCTAGAGAAACTTTTTTTTATTTTGTCATTTGTAAATGTTCTTGGATTTCTTTAAGAAGAATTTCAGCACCTTCGCGGCTTAAAATGATTTTGCCACCAGCAAGCTTGAAGTTGTCATCAGAAACTTCGCCAGTAACAACACATGTCATGTTTGGTTTATATTTTTTCAAGACGATTCGTTCATCGTCAACGTAGATTTCTAACGCATCCTTTTCAGCAATATCTAATGTACGACGCAATTCAATCGGAATTACGACACGGCCTAATTCATCCACTTTACGCACAATACCTGTAGATTTCATTGAATGCTCTCCTCTCTATTAAATAGTTTTCTATTTTGTTAGGATTTTATTCGTCAATATTCGACAAATTTCCTACAGCATAATCATATCAATGTTTCCATTATGAGTCAATCCTTTTATATGTAAAATTAAAAAAAAATGTATATTATTTTTCTACAAAATGCAGGTCTTTGTAAGAATAGAGATAAAAAAGAAAAAATGTTTATTTCTATAATAGTAATTCGACAATTTTCTGCTTTATATGACCTTTCCAGAAGATTGTATTGACAGAAATGAAAATTTTTATGTATATTTTGCTGAGATAGGAGAAATAGATGTTTTTGTAGAATGTAAAAAATCGTGTAAAATATAAAGTAGTTGATCGCTCTCGTCCTTTGGGCGAGGGCTTTTCTTCTAACAGGTAAGGAGGTATTAAGGATGGAGAAGAAAACGTTTTATCTTACCACCCCAATCTATTATCCGAATGGAAAGTTACATATTGGCCATGCGTATACAACCGTAGCGGGTGACGCAATGGCTCGCTACAAGCGTCTTCGCGGTTATGATGTCATGTATTTAACAGGTACGGACGAACACGGACAAAAAATTCAACGGAAGGCCGAGGAAAAAGGAGTTACTCCTCAGGAGTATGTTGATGAAATTGTAGCAGGGATTCAAGAGTTATGGAAAAAGCTTGATATTTCCTATAACGATTTTATTCGCACGACGGAAACACGTCATAAGGAAGTTGTTGAGAAAATTTTTGCTCGTCTTGTTGAGCAAGGAGATATTTATTTGGACGAGTATGAAGGATGGTATTGTACGCCATGTGAATCGTTTTATACAGAACGGCAGCTTGTCGAAGGCAATTGTCCAGATTGCGGGGGGCCAGTAGAAAAAGTAAAAGAAGAATCGTATTTCTTTAAAATGAGCAAATATGTTGATCGCTTGCTTCAATATTATGAAGAAAATCCAGAGTTCATCCAACCGGAGTCGCGAAAAAATGAGATGATTAATAACTTTATTAAGCCGGGGCTTGAGGACTTGGCTGTTTCACGTACAACGTTTGATTGGGGCATTAAAGTTCCAGGAGATCCAAAACATGTGATTTATGTATGGATTGATGCGTTAACTAACTATATTACGGCATTAGGCTACGGAACAGAGAACGATGAGAAGTTTTTAAAATATTGGCCAGCAGATGTACATTTGGTTGGAAAAGAAATCGTGCGTTTCCATACTATTTATTGGCCGATTATCTTGATGGCGCTAGATTTGCCGCTCCCGAAAAAAGTGTTTGCGCACGGTTGGCTTTTGATGAAAGATGGAAAAATGTCTAAGTCAAAAGGAAATGTTGTAGATCCTGTCACTTTAATCGATCGATATGGATTAGATGCGTTGCGCTATTATTTACTTCGCGAAGTGCCATTTGGCTCAGACGGAGTATTCACGCCAGAAGGATTTGTCGAACGCATTAATTATGACTTAGCGAATGATTTAGGTAACTTATTAAACCGTACCGTTGCGATGATTGAAAAATATTTTGATGGCGTTGTTCCGCCGTATCGTGGCGCAAAGACGGAATTCGACAATGCTCTTGTCGAAATGTCGAAAGAAACGGTGAAACAGTATGAAGAAGCTATGGAGAAAATGGAATTTTCTATCGCTTTGACAGTTGTATGGCAGTTAATTAGTCGCACGAACAAATATATCGATGAAACGCAACCTTGGGTGCTAGCAAAAGATGAGGCGAACAAGGAAAAATTAGCTTCTGTTATGGCTCATTTAGCTGAGTCGCTTCGTCATATTGCGATTTTGCTACAGCCGTTTTTAACTCGTACGCCGGAGAAAATTTTTGCTCAACTCGGTATTACTGAAGAAGAATTAAAACAATGGGACAGTTTATATCAGTTCGGTCTCCTAAAAGAAGGCACAAAGGTAGCGAAAGGGGAACCGCTCTTCCCTCGTTTAGAAATAGAAGAGGAAGTAGCGTATATTAAGGCTCAAATGAAAGGTGATCAATCAACTAAAGAAAAGCCAAAAGAAACCGCACCAGAGATTACCATTGATGATTTTCTGAAAGTCGATTTACGAGTGGCCCAAGTGTTACACGCAGAACAGGTGAAAAACTCCGATAAACTGCTGAAACTACAACTCGATCTTGGCTATGAGAAACGACAAGTTGTTTCAGGAATTGCTCAATTTTATCAACCAGAGGAGCTTATTGGGAAAAAAGTGATTTGTGTGACGAATTTAAAACCAGTCAAATTGCGTGGGGAACTATCTCAGGGCATGATTTTAGCTGGAGAAGAAAATGGGGTACTTTCTTTAGCTACGGTTGATGAAACCCTTCCAAATGGAGCAAAAATAAAATAATCATTTGTTCAAAGAGGTGGAGCGTTGGAATTGGACGCATGACACCTCTTTGTTGTCATTTTGTAATATAAATGTTAACAAGATGTGATATATGTAATCGCTTTGTATGATACACTTAACATCAGGTTAGAAAAGGGGTTATTCTCATGTTGTTTGATACGCATGCACACTTAAACGCCATTCAATATAGCGAAGATTTAGAAGATGTCATTCGTCGCGCTACAGATGAAGGCGTTTCTCATATTGTTGTTGTCGGGTTTGATCGACCTACGATTTCACGAGCGATCGAACTGGCAGAACAATATGATTTTATTTATGCCGCGGTCGGTTGGCATCCAGTTGATGCCATTGATATGACCGAAGACGATTTAAAAATGATTGAGGAGCTAACCGCCCATCCAAAAGTTGTGGCATTGGGAGAAATGGGACTCGATTACTACTGGGATAAATCTCCAAAAGAAGTACAAAAGGAAGTTTTTCGTAAGCAAATCGATCTAGCAAAAAAAGTAAAATTACCTATTATTATACACAATCGTGAAGCGACAGCAGATGTTTTACAGATTCTACAAGAGGAACAAGCTGCAGAAGTGGGCGGAATTATGCATTGTTTTACAGGAAGTCTCGAAGTAGCGAAACAATGTATTGATATGAACTTTTATATTTCCTTCGGCGGTCCTGTTACGTTCAAAAATGCGAAAAAACCAAAGGAAGTAGCAAAAGAGATCCCGCTAGAGCATTTATTAATCGAGACAGATTGCCCGTATTTGACGCCCCATCCGTTTCGTGGAAAACGAAACGAACCGAGCTATGTCAAGTATGTGGCAGAAGCAATTGCAGAGCTAAAAGGAATTTCATTTGAGGAAGTAGCAGAGAAAACAGCGGATAACGCGAAAAAATTGTTCGGCATCAATCGCTAATAAAATTTGTCACTTTGTCGGGAGACTTGTCTAAAAAAAAGTAAATAGAAAACAGTTCTACAAATTTAGAGCAAAGCATAGAATAGACATGTCGACAAGTCTTCCTTCCCTTTTAACGTAATTTTTTGCATAATAGAGTGTGTTTACGCGTACATGTTAAAGGGAGAGGGGAAATTATTGGCGAAAGAAGGAGGCGTTTTGCACCGTGTTAGCCAACGTAAAACAGTTGTTTTCTGGTTCATTAAAGAGGAATTTAACCGTCACAGCTAGTAGTTTAATAGCTTTTTCTGCAACAACGGGATTTGCAGGATACCAAATCACGAAAGAGGATGTGACGCTGACTGCTAATGGAAAAAAGCAGGAGCTTCGCACGCATGCGAAAACAGTAAAGGAAGTATTGAAAGAACAGCACATTCAACCTCGTCCCGAGGATTATGTATATCCTTCGATGGACACCCCGGTAACGGATGATTTGAACATTGTATGGGAAGCAAGTAGGCAGATCACGCTAACAGTGAACGGAAAACAAAAAGAAATATGGACGACTGCAAAAACGGTAAAAGATTTATTGGCTGCCCAAAATATTACTGTAAAACAGCAAGATAAAGTATCCCCTTCACTTGATGCGAAGATTAGAAAAGGGATGCAGGTGATGTTTGAAAAAGCGTTCCCGGTTAAACTGAACGTCGGTGGTAAACAACAACAAGTGTGGGCAACTTCGACTACGGTCGCTGACTTTTTAAAGCAGCATAAAATTCAATTGGGTGAGCTTGATCGTGTAGAACCATCGCTGCACGAAAAAGTGAAAGAAAATATGATCGTGAAGGTCATTAAAGTTCAAAAAGTCACCGATGTAGTGGAAGAACCAGTGAATTTTGCAGTTGTCACTCGAAAAGACGCAAAGCTACCTAGAGGAGAACAACGAATTATTAGTCCTGGAGAAAAGGGACTCGTATCAAAACAATACGAAGTTGTTTTGGAAAATGGTAAAGAAGTGTCAAGAAAACTAATCAAAACAGAGACAATCAAACAAAGTAAAGATCGCATTGTGGCAATTGGAACAAAAGCACCTCAATACCGCTCTACTCATGTCGTATCACGCGGCAATCAAGAAGTAGCGCGAGAACTTTACGTTACAGCTACTGCTTATACGGCTTATTGTGAAGGTTGTTCAGGAAGAACACGAACTGGCATTAACTTACGTGCTAATCCTCATATGAAAGTCATTGCGGTTGATCCGCGTATTATTCCACTTGGTTCAAAAGTGTATGTGGAAGGATATGGGTATGCGATTGCTGCCGATACAGGATCGGCAATTAACGGTTATAAAATCGATGTATTTTTCCCAGAAAAATCGACTGCTTTTCGCTGGGGAGTAAAGCGTGTTAAAGTAAGAGTCATTCAATAACTAACACAAAAGATGCAGAGGGTTTTTTGCCCTCTGTTTTTTCGTTATAATGGAGGGAGATTTTCTATTCATATTAGACGAGACAATAGGAAAAAAAGTTTCAAATTTTTTGCGATGATTACAAATTTTTTTCAGATTAAAAATGGTTTCATCACTGATTATTTTACAAGAAAGGAGGAAGCGCAGGGAATAGGAAAAATGACTTATTCCTGATGTATTAAATGGGAAATTCTGCGCGTAAGTGGTGAAAATTAAAGAGATTATTGTTGTCGAAGGAAGAGACGATACGGTTGCTATTCAGCGTGCCGTTGAAGCAGATACGATTGAGACGAATGGTTCAGCTATTAATGAAGAAACGTTAGAACGCATTAAATTGGCGAAAGAAAAAAGGGGTGTTATTATCTTTACCGATCCGGACTTTCCGGGAGAAAAAATTCGGAAAACGATTGCTGAACATGTTCCCGGTTGTAAACATGCCTTTTTGCCAAAAGAAGAAGCTCGTTCAAAAAAAGGAAGGGGCGTTGGAGTGGAATATGCATCTGTTGCAGCGATTCGTCAAGCGTTACAACATGTATATGAGGAAACGTTGGAATTAAAAGAAGAAATTACATTTGACGATTTAGTGACAGCTGGTTTAATCGGTGGTGCTTTAGCAAAAGCGCGCCGACAACGTCTGGGACAGTTGTTAAAAATAGGGTATACAAACGGCAAACAGCTTCATAAGCGGCTACAGATGTTTCAAATTTCGAAAGAAGCATTTTGCACTGCCTTAGAGCAAGTACTTCAGGAGGAAAAGCAACATGAATAAAGATATTGCGACACCGATGCGTACTCGTGAGATTTTACACAAGTATGGCTTTTCTTTTAAGAAAAGTCTCGGACAAAATTTTCTAATCGACACAAATATTTTGCGGCGAATTGTCGACTTTGCCGAGCTTTCAAGTGAAACGGGCGTCATCGAAATCGGACCGGGAATCGGGGCGTTAACGGAGCAACTTGCCCGCCGTGCGAAAAAAGTTGTTGCTTTTGAAATTGACCAGCGGTTGCTGCCGATTTTGGAGGATACATTATCTTCGTATTCGAATGTACACATTATTCACCAAGATGTGTTAAAGGCGGATATTCAGCATGTGATTGATAACGAATTAATTGGAATAAGAGACATTATGGTTGTTGCGAATTTGCCTTATTATGTGACGACTCCAATTATTATGAAGCTGCTTACGGATCGTCTGCCAATTCGCGGTATGGTTGTTATGCTGCAAAAAGAAGTTGCTGATCGCATTTCTGCCCAGCCGGGAACAAAAGATTACGGTTCGCTGTCGATTGCGATTCAATATTATACAAAAGCCGAAACGGTCATGACCGTTCCGAGAACTGTGTTTATTCCGCAGCCAAATGTCGATTCTGCTGTGATCCGACTCACAAAACGAGAAAAACCGCTCGTGAACGTGGAAAATGAGTTATTTTTCTTTCAAGTTGTTCGCGCGAGCTTTGGGCAACGTCGCAAAACGATTTTAAACAATTTGATGAGCAACTTGCCAAACGGAAAATCCCTAAAAAAAGAGATTGAAACTGTGTTGGCAGAACTTCATATTGATCCGCGCCGTCGCGGGGAAACGCTCTCGATTGATGAATTTGCCTCGCTTAGTAATCAATTGTGGACCATATTTGCACAAAAGGCCTAATTGCGGGCCTTTTTTTGTCGCTACGAGAAAAGCAAAAACGAATCACCTCCTTCCTCCGCTATGCATATGTTACTTAGTAAACGACTGCATAGTTTTGGAGTGAATCGTCATGGATATTAAAGTCGGGGATATTGTCGCAAGAAAGTCGTATGGATGCGATTTATTATTTCGTGTGATTGATGTGAAGGAAAAAAATGAGGAAAAAGAAGCCATCCTGCATGGTGAAGATGTCAGATTAATCGCAGATGCTCCATTCAGCGATTTAGTGGCGATTGATGAACGAGAACAACAGGCGAGAAGAAAAAAAGAAAAAGAGCTCATTGAACAATCCTATAAATTATTTCGTCAAGATTATCACGTCATGAAGCAAAAAATGGAGTATCGAGCAACGGGAGGATATAAAACAGAAAAAGATTTTTTTCAAGTTCCAGGGCGCGTCCTTCATTTGGATGGTGACCCTTTATATTTGCGCAAATGCTTAGATTTATACGAGCGAATTGGTGTTCCGGTGTATGGGATTTATTGCGAAGAAAAAGATATGCCGGAAAAAGTAGGCGGACTTATTGAACAAATTCGTCCGGATATTTTAGTAATTACAGGTCATGATTCATATTCTAAATCGAAAGGGAAAGTGACTGATCTGAAGGCGTACCGCCATTCGAAATATTTTGTTCAGACAGTGAAGGAAGCACGCAGAAAAGTCCCTCATCTGGATCAACTTGTTATTTTTGCGGGAGCATGTCAATCGCATTTTGAATCACTGATTCGCGCTGGTGCCAATTTTGCCAGTTCGCCGGCTCGTGTAAATATTCACGCTCTTGATCCCGTTTATATCGTTTCAAGAATTAGTTTTACCCCGTTTATTGAAACTGTCAATGTATGGGATGTATTGCGAAACACACTTACCGGTGAAAAAGGGCTTGGTGGAGTAGAAACAAAAGGGGTATTGCGTACAGGAATGCCTTTTCGTTTAGTAGATGAGCTTGATTGATAAAAAAGGCCGCCATAGCGAAACATAGAGGGCGGTCTTTTAATCTCTATCCATCACACATGCTGCAATAAAATTGATGTTATACATAATTTTCATGTCATTAGTGCATAATATACATGGAAATGAGAAAAATGTAGAAAAATACGCATTGACATATATGAAAAAGCATTGATATAATTTTTATTTTTGACTTCATGGTTATCGTTTGGTATAATTATAACAGTGAGGTGGATAGCGAATGGCGAAAACTTTATCCGATATTAAAAAGGCGTTGGACTCTAATGTCGGCAAACGTTTGACATTAAGAGCAAACGGTGGACGAAGAAAAACGATTGAACGATGTGGAATTTTGGCGGAAACATATCCATCTGTGTTTGTGATTGAGCTTGATCAAGAGGAAAATGCTTTTGAACGGGTATCCTATAGTTATGCAGATGTGCTTACTGAGACGGTAAAATTAACGTTTTTAGATGATGATCATATGGCAGTGGGTGGGCAGTAGACGTTTGTTTGCTGCTTTTTATTTTGGCATTAGTAGCTTTTAACGTTTTTTCTAACATGAGGAGAACATAAAGAAACGCCTTTATTTTAATAATAAAACTGTCGCGGTTTCTGAAAGGGGTTGCTGACGCTGGGTCGACGCCGAGGAATTATGTCGCAACGCTTTAAAGAGGAGCTTGCGAAAGAGTTGGGTTTTTATGATGTCGTTCAAAAAGAAGGTTGGGGCGCAATTCGCGCAAGAGATGCGGGAAATATGGTAAAGTTAGCGATCGAAATGGCCGAACGGCATTTAGCTGAAAAGACGAAGTAACTAACAAAAAAGACAGCCGCGACAGCCGAAGCGATACCGCTTCGGTTTTTCTTACGCATGTGTCGAAATATCGCGCAATGACTCATTAGTTTTATGGTAAAATGTTCGTATAAGTTTGAAGTCGTTAAAGTAGGTGGAAAGTTTGAGATTATTAGTAAAAGCTCCGGCAAAAATCAATTTATCCCTAGATGTGTTACATAAGCGACCGGATGGATATCATGAAGTCAAGATGGTCATGACAACAATTGACCTTGCTGATTGGATTGAACTCATGCCGTTGCCGTCCGATACGATAAAAATTGTGTCGCATAACCGGTTTGTTCCCGACGACCACCGTAACCTTGCTTATCAAGCAGCGAACTTATTAAAGGAGACGTTCGGTATTCGAGAGGGAGTAGCGATATCAATTACAAAAACGATTCCCGTCGCGGCCGGTTTAGCGGGAGGAAGCAGCGATGCAGCTGCAACGTTACGCGGCTTAAATAAACTTTGGAAGTTAGGGCTTACTCTCGATGAGTTGGCGGCACTAGGGGCAAAAATTGGTTCTGACGTATCGTTTTGTGTATATGGAGGAACGGCGCTTGCGACAGGAAGAGGAGAAAAAATCGAATCGATTCCATCGCCACCGCCATGTTGGGTGATTTTAGCAAAGCCGACGATCGGAGTTTCGACGGCTGAAGTGTACCGGAATTTAAATGTTAATGCCATTCGACATCCTGATGTTGACGGCATGGTGCAAGCTATTCATAATCAAGATTATGAACGCATTTGTTCGCTCGTTGGCAATGTATTAGAAGAAGTAACGATGAAGATGTATCCAGAAGTTGCGCATATTAAAGAGCAGATGAAGCGATTTGGAGCAGATGCAGTATTGATGAGCGGTAGCGGACCGACTGTGTTTGGATTAGTCCAACATGATTCACGTCTACACCGAATTTATAACGGTTTGCGAGGGTTTTGCGACCAAGTATTTGCGGTTCGCTTATTAGGTGAACGGAATTTGCTTGATTAAACACGTACATTAATGTTATATTTACATTAAAATATTCGGTTTTTGGGAGGTCCATTTATGAAATTAAGGCGCAGTAGCCGCTTAGTCGATATGACACATTATCTCCTAGAACATCCGCATCAGTTGGTGCCGCTTACTTTTTTTGCAGAGCGTTATCAATCTGCGAAATCATCAATTAGCGAGGACTTAGCGATTATTAAGCAAACATTTGAACAGCGAGGAATCGGAACATTAAAAACACTTTCAGGAGCGGCTGGCGGTGTGCAATATATTCCAAAAATGTCTGCTGAGGAAGCAAAAATGACCGTGGATTATTTATGTGAACAGCTTGCCAATCCAGAACGGTTATTACCCGGTGGATATTTATATATGACAGATATTCTTGGGGATCCTCGTATTATAAACAAAATTGGTCGATTATATGCATCCCTTTTTGCTGAGCGAGACATTGATGTCGTCATGACCATTGCGACAAAAGGTATTCCGCTCGCTTATGCTGTCGCCCACTTTCTTAATGTTCCCGTTGTCATCGTACGCCATGATAATAAAGTGACGGAGGGCTCTATGGTCAGCATTAACTACGTTTCTGGTTCTTCGAAACGCATTCAAACAATGGTGTTGGCCAAACGGAGTTTAGCTGAGGGAACGAACGTGCTGATTGTTGATGATTTTATGAAAGCTGGTGGAACGATTAACGGAATGATTAGCTTACTCAATGAATTTAATGCACAGCTCGCTGGCATCGGTGTCCTTGTTGAATCCGAGGAAACGAGTGAACGGCTTGTTGATGAATATATTTCCTTAGTAAAGCTGTCTTCTGTTAATATAAAAGAAAAACAAATTACTGTACGAGAAGGAAATTACATCAGCTTTATGGAATAATCGGTTGGAATTATGAAAGGAGAGAGAAAATAATGAGAAAAGTTGAAACAAAAAAAGCCCCGCAAGCTATCGGTCCTTATTCACAGGGGATCATTGTAAATAATATGTTTTATAGCTCAGGGCAAATTGCGCTTACACCTGAAGGAGAAATGGTTCAAGGTGATGTTAAAGAGCAAACTCACCAAGTGTTTAAAAACTTACAGGCAGTTCTTGAAGCAGCTGGGGCTTCACTCGAAACAGTAGTAAAAACAACAGTTTTTTTGAAAAATATGGATGATTTTGCTGCAGTGAACGAAGTATATGGGCAATATTTTCGTGAACATAAGCCGGCACGTTCTTGCGTCGAGGTGGCAAGATTGCCGAAAGATGCGCTCGTTGAAATTGAAGTAGTTGCTTTAGTGAAGTAAGTACATCACTGCTTCCCACCGTTCCCTATTATTTTCCTTCGTTTGAGATGAGATTTTGTCAATCATTTGACAGAAACAGGTCTTTTTAGCCATTTTTTATAAAAAAATTTAGACAAAAAAGAAGGAAATGTGGAAGAAATGTGGAATAAAATTAACCAAGTTCTTATATAGGGAAAAGGTGGTGAGCAGGATGGAAGTAACTGACGTAAGATTACGCCGCGTGAATACCGAAGGACGTATGAGAGCGATTGCCTCCATTACGTTGGACAACGAGTTTGTTGTTCATGATATCCGCGTAATCGACGGCAATAATGGCTTGTTTGTCGCTATGCCAAGCAAGCGTACTCCTGACGGGGAATTTCGTGACATTGCACATCCGATTAATTCTACAACCCGCGGGAAAATCCAGGAGGCAGTATTAGCTGAGTATCACCGTCTAGGTGAGCTTGAGGAAGAGTTTGAAGAAGCTGGTGCTTCATAAATATAAGGAGTCTGTCCCTCATCGGACAGGCTCTTTCACTTTGTAAAGATATCGTATTTTCTGGAGCAGTTCTCTTGTTTCAAATCAGTTCTATTCAAAAATGGACGCATTTAGACATTTATATCTTGTGTTGGGTAAGAGATAGACATTTAAAAGCAATTTGTTCAGACCTTCTGTGTCAAGCACGTTTATGTGTGCAGAACATTTGACTTCGAGAGCGATTTGCGCCATCCCCGCATTTCTTACTGTCTGCTTGGCTTGCAATGCCTAATGAAAAATCACTTTTCACCGTCGAAATGCAATCATTTCTCTCTGGAAGAACACTTTTCTTCATTTTTCTCCGCTTTTTTTGTTTTTTTTGGTAAAATAGAATGTTTCCTTGAAATACATAGTTAATTGAGATATATTCAATATGGATAAAAAGGTATTGGAGGCCTTGTTTATGGTTAAACGATATGCGGTAATATTGGCAGCCGGACAGGGGACACGGATGAAATCGAAACAATATAAAGTTTTACACCCTGTTTGCGGTAAGCCAATGGTTCAGCATGTAGTCGACCAAGTATTACAGCTTGGTCTTGAAAAACTTGTCACTGTTGTTGGTTTTGGTGCGGAACAAGTAAAAGCACAAATTGGTGATAAAAGCGAATTTGCTTTTCAGCAAGAGCAGCTAGGAACGGCTCATGCAGTTATGCAAGCATCCCATTATTTACAAGACGAGGATGGGGTGACGCTTGTTGTTTGTGGAGATACTCCATTGATTACAGCTGAGACAATGAAAGCGCTGTTAGAACATCATCTTGCCACAAATGCTAAGGCGACGATTTTAACAGCAGTTACGGAAGATCCTACTGGATATGGTCGTATTATTCGTAATCGTGATGGACATGTTGAAAAAATTGTCGAACATAAAGATGCAACAGAGGAAGAGCGGGCTATCAAGGAAATTAATACAGGAACGTATTGCTTTGATAATAAGTCTTTATTTGAGGCGCTTAGAAACGTATCGAACAATAATGTTCAAGGTGAATATTATCTTACAGATGTCATTGAAATTTTAAAAACAAAAGGAGAAATCGTTTCTGCCTACCAAGCTCATTCATTCGAGGAAACAATCGGAGTGAATGACCGCATTGCTCTTTCCCGAGCAGAAAAAATCATGCGTGAGCGAATTAATCGTAAACATATGATCAATGGCGTGACCATTATTGATCCGGAACATACGTATATATCGCTAGAAGCAGAAATCGGGCGCGATACCGTTATTTATCCCGGCACGATCATTGAAGGAAAAACGGTGATTGGTGAAGACTGTATCATCGGTCCTCATTCGGAAATTAAAAATTGTTCTGTTGGAAATGGTACAACGATTCGTCATTCTGTTGCTCATGATAGTGAAATTGGAAATGATGTAACCATTGGACCGTTTGCTCATATTCGCCCGTCATCGAAAATTAGCGATAAAGTTCGGATTGGAAACTTTGTTGAAATTAAAAAATCTACCTTTGGAAAAGGCAGCAAGGCATCTCATTTAAGTTATATCGGTGACGCAGAGGTAGGAGCGAATGTAAATCTTGGCTGTGGCTCGATTACGGTAAACTATGATGGTAAAAATAAATATATGACCAAAATCGAAGATGGTGCGTTTATCGGATGTAATGCGAACTTAATTGCTCCTGTTACAATTGGAAAAGGTGCTTATGTCGCCGCCGGTTCTACGATCACAGATGATGTTCCAGGAAATGCGTTATCCATTGCCCGTGCTCGTCAAGTGAATAAAGAAAACTACGTCGAGCGTCTTCATGTAAAGAAAAATTCTTAATTCTTAATGGAGGGTAATCATGTCTCAATATCTTGATGGTAACTTAAAGTTATTTGCGTTAAATTCGAATATGAAATTGGCGGAAGAAATTGCCCAAGTCATCGGTGTAGAATTAGGAAAATGCTCTGTATCACGCTTTAGCGATGGAGAAATTCAAATTAACATTGAAGAGAGCATTCGCGGCGGCGATGTATTCGTGATTCAGTCCACAAGTGCTCCGGTGAATGAACATTTAATGGAGCTTCTCATTATGATTGATGCGCTAAAACGCGCTTCCGCTAAAACGATTAATATCGTGATGCCATATTACGGTTATGCTCGTCAAGATCGGAAGGCGCGCTCTCGCGAACCGATTACGGCAAAATTAGTCGCGAATCTTTTAGAAACAGCGGGTGCTTCCCGCGTCATTACCCTTGATTTGCATGCTCCACAAATTCAAGGCTTTTTCGATATTCCAATCGACCATTTAATGGGCGTTCCAATTTTAGCGGATTATTTTAGAAGCAAAAATCTTAACGATATTGTGATTGTGTCTCCGGATCATGGTGGGGTGACGCGTGCGCGAAGACTAGCGGATCGCTTAAAGGCGCCGATTGCTATTATCGATAAACGTCGACCAAAACCAAATGTAGCGGAAGTCATGAATATCGTTGGACAAGTTGAGGGGAAAACTGCTATTCTAATTGATGACATTATCGATACAGCCGGAACAATTACACTGGCTGCCAACGCGTTAATCGAAAATGGAGCCACCGAGGTGTATGCATGTTGTACGCACCCAGTATTATCAGGCCCGGCTATCGAACGCATCGAAAATTCCAAAATCAAAGAACTTGTCGTTACGAATTCTATTGCCCTTCCAGCGGAAAAGAAAATTGATAAAATTGTAGAATTATCAGTTGCGCCGCTTATTGGTGAGGCGATTATTCGCGTTCATGAAATGCAGTCTATTAGCGCTCTATTTGATTAATGGGGCCACATGTTTAAATCTTCTTGTTTTAGGATAAAGTAATTCATAGATTCTAAAACAGGAGGGTGATGATTCATGGCTGTATTAGAAGCAAAAGAACGCACAAAGAAAACACATTCTGCAATTCGAAATATTCGATTGCAAGGAAATATTCCAGGTGTATTATACGGAAAAAACGTTAAAAATAAAGCGATTTTTATGAATGCTGCTGATTTTATCAAAACCATTCGCGAAGTGGGACGAAATGGTCTTGTCACGATGACGGTAAACGGTGAAAACCATTCGGTACTCCTTCGCGACATTCAAAAAGATCCAATTCGTAACGAAATTATTCACGTTGACTTTCAAGTGGTAGACATGTCTACAGAAGTCGATATTGACGTCAATGTTCATCTCGTGGGAGAAGCAGCTGGTGTCAAAGATGGTGGCGTGTTGCAACAAACATTACACCAATTATCGATCCGAGCGCTACCGGCTAATATCCCTTCTTCCATCGATATTGACATTTCTCATTTACAAGTAGGCGAAACGATTACAGTAGGCGATATTGATACAAACGGCAAGTATGAAATCAATCATGAACCTACTGAAGTCATTGCAACGATTTTACCACCGCAGCAAGAAGAAGAAATTCATAGCGGCGAACAGCAAGAGTCTGGACAACCTGAATCCGAAGAAGGAAGAGAAACAACTCCAGAGTCATAATTATAGACGTAACCATATTTGGTTACGTCTTTTGTAGTATGTATAACGACAAAGGGAGGGGACCAAGCATTGAAATTATTTGTCGGCCTAGGAAACCCGGGCAAGGAATATGAACAAACGCGGCATAATGTTGGATTTATGGTCATTGATGAATTAATGAGACGGTGGAATCTTTCACTCAATCAAGCGAAATTTAACGGAATATTTGCATCTCACATTGTTTCTGGAGAAAAAGTGATATTGTGTAAACCTTTAACATATATGAATTTATCAGGGGAATGTATTCGCCCACTAATGGATTATTATAAGATTAATATTGAAGATTTAGTTGTTATCTATGATGATTTAGATCTTCCTGTAGGAAAAATCCGTTTGCGGACAAAAGGAAGTGCCGGTGGACATAATGGAATAAAATCGCTCATTCATCATTTAGGAACGCAACAATTTAAGCGGATTCGTATCGGTATTGGCCGTCCTGAGCATGGACAAAAAGTAACCGATTATGTATTAGGTCGATTTACTGCAGAGGAATCTAGTGAAATTCAAGAAGCAATTAAGCGTTCGGCGACCGCTTGTGAAAAAGCGGTAAATGCTCCATTTTTGCAGGTAATGAACGAGTTTAACGCATGAATATTTTCCTCCTAAATGGTACACAATGAATGTGTGGATACGACCATTAGGAGGTTACTTACATGGCATTGCATTACTATTGCCGACATTGCGGAGTAAAAGTAGGCACGATTGATAGAGTTTCCATATATAGCGAACAGTTAGGATTCCATCACCTTACAGAGGAAGAACGTTTAGACATGATTTCGTATCTTCCGAACGGGGATATCAATGTCAAAACAATTTGTGAAGATTGTCAAGAGGCGCTTGAACGGAATCCAGAACTTCATCAATATGAGAAATTTATACAATAGCAAGCTTTGGGAAGACCAAAGCATTTTTGTATTTATTGCTATGAGAGGAGGGGGATAGAGGTGCTATCCTTGCATCGTTATTTTGTTGAAAATCAAGATATTCAGTCGATTATCAAAGGTGTGGAAGCAGGACTCAAAGAGCAGCTAGTCGCAGGACTATCGGGGTCAGCCCGGTCTGTGTTCTTGTCATCGCTTTATAAAGCAACAGCCAGACCATTATTAATCGTTACTCATAATTTGTTTCAAGCGCAAAAAATATATGATGATCTTATTCAATTATTAAGTACAGAAGAAGTGTTTCTTTATCCGGTCAATGAAATGATCGCTGCAGAGATGGCGATTGCTAGTCCTGAGTTAAAAGCGCAACGTCTAGAGGTGATGAACTATTGGACGGAACAGCAAAAGGGAATTGTCATCTCTCCTATTGCTGGGTTGCGACGTTTATTGCCACCGAAATCGCTATGGAAAGACAATATACTAACCATTGAAGTCAATAGTGACATCGATGTTGACCATTATAAAAAGCGCTTAGTACAAATGGGATATAAGCGTGTTTCAATGGTGTCGACTCCAGGGGAATTCAGCATTCGCGGAGGCATCCTTGACATTTATCCGCTTACAGCGGAATTCCCTTATCGAATTGAATTATTTGATACGGAAGTAGAGTCAATTCGTACGTTTACAATCGATGATCAGCGTTCTCGTGAAGAGGTACAAAAAATAACCATTGGTCCTGCTGACGAAATCATTGTATATGGTGATTCACTGAAGCGGGGAATTGAGAGAATTGAAGCGGGATTATCGGAAAGTTTAAAGACATTAAAAGATGAGAAAGCAAAGCAATTGCTACTTGAACATATTTCATTTGAACTGGAACAGTTAAAACAAGGGCAAGAAATTGAGCAACAATATAAATATTCAGCCCTCTTTTATGATGAACCTGCTAGTTTGCTAGACTATATGCCGGACAACGGTCTACTATTGTTAGATGAGATGAGCAGATTACAAGAAATGACAGAAAGTTTAGATAAAGAAGAGGCAGAATGGTACACAAGTTTGCTGGCGGAAGGAAAAATTATTCATGGTGTGCCGATTTCCCATTCTTTATCTGAATTATTGCAAAAACAAAAAGCACCTCGTATTTATTTATCGCTGTTTTTACGTCATGTTCCGCATACGCATCCGCAAAATATCGTCAATATTTCTTGTAAACAGATGCAAAACTTCCATGGCCAAATGTCTTTACTAAAATCGGAAGTAGAACGATGGAAAAGGGCAAAATATGCCGTTGCCTTTTTGGCTCCGGATGCGGAACGAATGAAAAAATTACAATCCACTTTAGAGGATTACGAAATCGATGTAGTTCCGCTAGGCGATCATGCGATGTTAATGCACGGAAAATGTCAGATAGTTTTAGGAGATTTGAATACGGGTTTTGAACTTCCAATGCAAAAATTGGCCGTCATTACTGAGGAAGAATTATTTAAAAAGCGTGTAAAAAAACCGATTCGTCGGCAAAAACTATCCAACGCAGAACGAATTAAAAGCTATTCCGAACTGCAAGTCGGCGATTATGTAGTGCACGTCAATCACGGAATCGGAAAATATTTAGGAATTGAAACATTAGAAATCAATGGAATTCATAAAGACTATATTCATATTCAATACCAAGGTAGCGATACTTTGTATGTGCCCGTAGATCAAATTGACCAAGTGCAAAAATATGTTGGCTCTGAAGGGAAAGAGCCAAAAATTTATAAACTTGGCGGCACCGAATGGAAAAAGGTGAAAAAGAAGGTCGAATCGTCTGTTCAAGATATTGCGGAAGATTTAATCAAACTTTATGCCGAGCGCGAGGCGAGTAAAGGCTATGCATTTTCACCGGATACGGAAATGCAACGTGAATTTGAGGCAGCATTTCCGTACCAAGAAACCGAAGACCAGCTTCGCTCTATCGAAGAAATTAAACGTGACATGGAAAGTCAAAGACCGATGGACCGTCTTCTTTGCGGTGATGTTGGATATGGAAAAACAGAAGTTGCACTTCGGGCTGCGTTCAAAGCGATTATGGACGGAAAACAAGTAGCGCTTCTTGTACCGACGACGATTTTAGCACAGCAACATTATGAAACGGTTCGAGAACGTTTTCAAGGCTATCCAATTAAGGTTGAGGTGCTTAATCGTTTCCGCACGAAGAAGCAACAAGCAGAAACGATTAAAGGGTTAAAAGACGGAACAATTGATATGGTCATCGGTACCCATCGCTTGTTATCAAAAGATGTGACGTTTAAGGATTTAGGGTTGCTTATTATTGATGAAGAACAGCGTTTCGGTGTCAGCCATAAGGAAAAAATTAAGCAGTTGAAAACAAATATAGACGTATTAACACTGACGGCAACGCCGATTCCACGAACATTGCATATGTCTATGATTGGAGTGCGTGATTTATCGATTATTGAAACACCGCCGGAAAATCGCTTTCCTGTTCAGACATATGTGATGGAATACACTCCTGAACTCGTGCGCGAAGCAATTGAACGAGAGCTGGCACGGGATGGACAAGTATTTTTCCTTTATAATCGCATTGAAGATATTGATGTAAAAGCAGAAGAAATTTCTATGCTTGTACCGGATGCGCGTGTCACATACGCTCATGGAAGAATGTCAGAAAACGAATTGGAATCGGTAATGCTTGCGTTTTTAGAAGGACAATATGATGTGTTGGTGACGACAACGATCATTGAAACGGGTGTTGATATTCCAAATGTAAATACATTAATTGTGCATGATGCTGACCGCATGGGACTTTCTCAATTGTATCAGTTAAGAGGGCGTGTCGGGCGTTCAAATCGAGTAGCCTATGCTTATTTTACGTACCGTAAAGATAAAGTATTAAACGAAGTCGCAGAGAAACGATTACAAGCGATTAAAGAATTTACAGAGCTTGGCTCCGGATTTAAAATTGCCATGCGCGACTTGTCAATTCGCGGTGCTGGAAACTTGTTGGGAGCGGAACAACACGGATTTATTGATTCCGTCGGTTTTGATTTGTATTCGCAAATGCTCAAAGAAGCGATTGAGAAACGAAAAGGAATTAAACAAGAAGAAAAACCGTTGGATGTGGAAATCGACTTGGAAGTCGATGCCTATATTCCAGATACGTATGTTTCGGATGGATTGCAAAAAATTGATATGTACAAACGCTTTAAAGCCATTGAAACTATCGAAGACCTCGAAGAACTTCGCGATGAAATGATTGATCGGTTTGGTGAATATCCGGATGAGGTCGCTTATTTATTCCAAATTGCTGAGATTAAAGTGTATAGCAAACAAAGCGGTATTGAGCTTATTAAACAGCATAAACAACAAATTGATTTACTATTTAATGAAAAAGCTTCTAAAGAAGTACAAATTCAGCGGCTATCGAAAATCGGAGACCGGTACGGCCGCGTGTTTGGCTTTGGCATGGAAGGACCGAAATTAAAAATCGTTCTTTATATCAAAGGTCTTAAACCGCAAGAGTGGCTCATGATTTTATATGAGACAGTCAAAGAACTTACGCATATCAATGCTGAAAAATCGATCACGGCTTAATTCAAAAACGGTGTTTATATTTGAAGAAGATGGGCGATCATGAATGATGGGGAATTTTATCTAAAATTGAAAAAAACACTTTCATCACGTATAGAACTTGGATTGTGAAGGATACTAATCACAGCAATGGTGAATTCTTCATTGAAGCATTCACCGATGTATTCTTCAATCCTTAGATGAAAGTGAGGGCATCTGTAGATGAAAGCAACTGGTATTGTTCGTCGAATTGATGATTTAGGAAGGGTTGTTATTCCGAAAGAAATTCGAAGAACGTTGCGTATCCGTGAAGGAGACCCACTCGAAATATTTGTTGACCGTGACGGAGAAGTCATTTTAAAGAAGTATTCACCAATTAGTGAGCTGGGTGATTTTGCAAAAGAATATGCAGAGGCATTATTTGATAGCTTAGGTCAACCAGTGTTAATTTGCGATCGGGATGTGTTTATTGCGGTCGCCGGTGTTTCCAAAAAAGAATTCCTCAATAAAAGCGTTAGTTCGTTAGTGGAAAAAGTAATGGAAGAACGTCACTCTGTGCTTCAGACTGAGGAAGGCGAAGTTGAACTTGTTGAAGGACATACGGAAAAACTGAGATCTTATACGATTGGTCCAATTGTTGCCAATGGGGATCCGATTGGTGCAGTCGTGATTTTATCAAAAGAGAAAGTGCTTGGTGAAGTGGAGCAAAAAGCGGTCGAGACGGCTGCTGGCTTTTTAGCGCGACAAATGGAACAATAAGAAAAGCAGAAGAAGTTCAGTTTTGCCTAAATACTGTCCACGTCCTGTGGGCAAACGGAGAAATGTCACTCTCCTAGTTCCCTAGAAGCCGAATGTTCTTCGTACTCAGAGGTGCTTGCCGCCTTGGGGGAGAAGGTTATTTGGCAGAAGAGAGCTAGACATCGATTAGAAATTTATACGTTCTTTATCCTGTGACGAAAGGTAGCTGCTATGCTACCTTTTTCTTTTGCGCTATAATAGCAAAGGCTAGCATTATCATGGCAGGTGAAGCACAATGACTTTAGACACAGAATCACCGGAAAGGAAAATATGGAAAGGAACGATGGTATTAACGGTAGCGGCCTTCATTACGAAAATATTAAGCGCCTTTTACCGTATACCGTATCAAAATATTGTTGGAGATCTTGGCTTTTATATTTATCAACAAGTGTATCCCATTTACGCCATTGCCGTTTCGTTAGCGACTTATGGCTATCCGGTTGTCATCTCAAAACTCGTGGCGGAACGGATTGCGGAAAAAGATGAAAAAGGGGTTACATATATTTTACGATTATCGCTGTATGTTTTACTGTTCGTTGGACTTAGCTGCTTTAGCTTATTATATATGGGGGCAGGACGCATTGCTAAGTGGATGGGAGATAGTGAGCTTGTTCCTCTTATTCGGCTCATTTCTTTTTCGTTTCTGCTCCTTCCATTTATCTCTGTATTGCGAGGTTATTTCCAAGGAAACAATCGGATGACTCCGACCGCTGTATCTCAAGTCGGCGAACAATCTGTACGTGTATTGACCATAGTATTGTTATCGTACGTATTATTCAGAAGTGATGAAACGGCTTATGAAGCGAGTGCTGGAGCGCTTTTTGGTTCATTGGCAGGAGGATTCACGGCACTTCTATTGTTGATCGCTTATTGGATGAGAAGAGATCGTAGAGGAAATATGTATATCATAAAGGGGAACGCAGATGCGAAAACGATTATATGTTATTTGTTTCTCCAAGGTGTGACAATTTGTATAACAAACATGGTCTTAACCCTCATTCAGCTTGTGGATGCGTTCTCTTTATTGTCATTGCTGATGGAAAAGGGTGTAGAAGACAGCCATGCAGCTAAATTATTAAAAGGAATTTATGATCGTGGACAGCCGCTTATCCAGCTTGGAACGGTGATTGCAACTTCCTTTTCATTGACGCTTGTCCCCCTTATTTCTGGTGCAAAAAAGCGAGGGGATGAGGTTTTCATTCGTGAAAAAATAGATTTATCCATTCGGGTTGCGTTCTCTATCGGGATGGGCGCAGCATTAGGGCTTGTATGTCTCATTCGCCCGACAAATGTAATGCTGTTTGAAAATGACCGTGGTTCCTTGCCGCTTGCAATTTTATCCGCTTCCATTTTGTTTACGACAATGTCTTTGACCTTAGCTTCCTTATTGCAGGGGATTGGTGAAGAATGGATAGCTGTAGCGGGGGTAGCAATAGCAGTCGTTACGAAATGGCTATGCAATATATGGCTTGTTCAAGTGTTTGGAACAGTCGGGGCTGCATTAGCGACTTTATTGTCGTATGCAGTGATGGCATTATTTTTGTATTTTAAGTTACAAAAAAAGATGAACACTCATTTCATAAAAAAACAATATATGTACCCGGTCGTCAACGCTGCTTTGGCAATGGTGGCTGTATTACAGTTATACATATGGGTAACTAGCCGATTTGGTGACAGCCGCTTATTTGCCGCCAGTCAAGCGTTATTCGGAGTGATGCTCGGGGGTTTTGTTTATATTATAATGTTGTTAAAAGGAAATCTTTTCTCAAAACAGGAACTATCTTTACTCCCTTTCGGAGACAAGTTACGTTTATTTCTTCAGAAAAACAGGTGATCAATGATGAATACGATTTTTGTTTTCGGTTTAGGTGCTGGTGATATCGAACAATTACCGCTTGGGATTTATCGTAAATTAAAAAACGCTTCACCACTTTTTTTACGAACGAAGGAACACCCAGTTGTCGATACTCTAAAAGCAGAGGGAATTTCTTTTACTACATTTGACGATATTTATGAAAAACATGAGCGGTTTGACGATGTATATAAGGAAATTGCTGACATTTTAGTAGGAGAAGCACAGATGCACGATGTGTTTTATGCCGTTCCCGGTCATCCGCTTGTTGCCGAAAAAACCGTACAGCTTTTATTAGAAGCAGAGCGGGGACAAAAATGCCGCATTGTGATCGAAGGTGGTCAAAGCTTTTTAGACGCTATGTTCACCGCTTTGCAAATCGACCCGATTGAAGGATTTCAGCTGATTGATGCGACCTCGTTTCGTGAAGATGAATGGCAACCTACTCAGCATGTTGTTTTTTGCCAAGTATATGATTCGTTTATTGCTTCCAACGTAAAACTTGCGCTCATGGAGCAACTGCCTCACGATTATAAAGTGTATGTCGTCACAGCGGCGGGCAGCAGCGAAGAAAAGGTGAACGAAATTCCTTTATATGAGCTAGACCGTGTTGCTGCGCTAAATAATTTAACAAGCGTATATGTCCCGCCGGTGAAAGACGAAGCGATATTGTATCATCGCTTTGAAACGTTGCGGCGCGTTATTGCAACATTGAGAGGCCCGAACGGTTGTCCATGGGATCGGAAACAAACTCACGAATCGCTCAAAAAATATTTACTTGAAGAAACATACGAGCTGTTCGATGCGATTGATGAAAACGATGATGATCATATGATTGAAGAGCTGGGCGATGTGCTTTTACAAGTGATGCTTCATGCTCAAATCGGGGAAGACGAAGGCATGTTTTCAATTGACGATGTCATTCGCGGCATTACCGAAAAAATGATTCGCCGTCATCCTCATGTCTTCGGAGATGTAACGGTCGAAAATGCGGATGAGGTTGTGCAAAATTGGCAACAGATTAAAGCGAAAGAAAAGCAATCCCGTCCGGCTTCGCTGCTCGATGAAGTAACAAAAAGTTTACCGAATTTATTAAAAGCATATGAATTTCAAACAAAGGCAGCAAAGGTCGGCTTTGATTGGGATGATGTAAAGCCAATGTGGGAAAAGGTCGAAGAAGAAATAGCGGAATTTAAACAGGAAGTTTCCAAAGCAGAACAACATAGCGAAAAACTTATCCATGAATTTGGTGATCTATTGTTTGCCCTTGTGAATATTGCGCGCTATTACAAAATTAATCCGGAAGAAGCATTACAAGCAACCAACAGGAAATTTTACCAACGTTTTTCCTACATTGAAGAACAAGTGAAAAAGAGCGGTCTGAATATCGAATCACTGTCGCTAGAACAGCTTGATCGATGGTGGGAAGAAGCAAAAGAAAAAGGATTGTAAGGAGAGGGTGCACATGCGTTTAGATAAATTTTTAAAAGTATCACGCCTTATCAAGCGCCGTACGCTGGCGAAAGAAGTAGCAGAGCAAGGACGTATCACCATTAACGGCGCCATCGCAAAAGCAAGTTCCAATGTAAAAGTCGGCGATGAACTGACCATTCAGTTTGGACAAAAAAAGGTGACAGTGAAAATTACTGATTTAAAAGAAACGACAAGGAAAGAAGAAGCGACAAATCTTTATGAAGTAATTAAAGAAGAACGAATAGAAACAGAGTCTTTAGAACGTTAGTTGCTGTTGTTCGCATGTTCTAAAAGTCCCCTTGCATTCATACATATGGTACAAACACGAGAGGGATAAGCCCTCTGATTTGATTTTAACGTGAATGCGGGGGATGAATATGAGCCAACATTATGACTTTCCAAACAATAATAAAGGTCCGAGCCAAGAACATGATGTCATTATGCGTGGAAGAAAGCTTCTCGATATTACAGGAGTTAAACAAGTGGAGAGCTTTGATAGTGAAGAATTTTTATTGGAAACAGTGATGGGGTTTTTATCGATCCGCGGTCAAAATTTGCAGATGAAAAATTTAGACGTGGATAAGGGAGTCGTTTCTATTAAAGGGAGAATTTTTGATCTTGTCTACTTGGATGACCATCATCAGGAGAAAGCTAAAGGGTTCTTTAGCAAGTTGTTCAAATGAGTTTAACAACTCAGCTGGCCACCATGCTCGCGATGATTGGAATGGGGAGCTGGATTGGCGCAGCGCTTGACACGTACAGTCGCTTTTTACAGCGGCCAAAGCGGGCCCATTGGGTTGTATTTATAAATGATATTCTGTTTTGGGGCGTCCACGGTCTCATTATTTTCTACGTTTTGTTGCTCGTTAATGAAGGAGAGCTGCGATTTTATATTTTTTTAGCGATTTTATGCGGTTATGCTGCTTATCAAAGCTTGTTTCGCCGCATTTATTTAAAAATGCTTGAATGGACCATTCGCTTTGTTACCGCGTTATATCGTTTTTTTGTAAGGACATGCTATTATGTCATTGTTCGGCCGATTCAATGGCTTTTTCAAGCGCTACTTGCCATGGCACTGCTTTTATGGAAATTGTTCCTTCTTATCTTGAACTTGCTGTATCGCTGTATAAAGCTATTATTAGCTCCAATTCGTTGGATTGGCTATCTCATTTGGAAAGCAGTTCCGAACAAATGGAGATGGCGGATCGAGGATTTTTTCGACAATCTGGCAGGAGTTATGAAAAAAGCAAAGAATATAATAATGGCATGGATCTCTAAATTCCGGAAATAAGAGTGGAGGTTTATAGCGGTGAGTGTTTTACAGAAAAACAATGTAACGAAGCTTCAGTCCCAGTATGCTTTAGAGCAAGAAGAAAAAGAAAAAAGAGCCTCAAGAAGACGACCTATCGTCATGATTCGTTTTATGCTCGTTAGTATGATTTTAGTGGCGCTGTCGTCCGTATTTTTATATGCTCTCCACTCTCAATCCGCTGACATTGAAGCGAAAATCGAAGACAAAAAGAAGCTAGAACAGCAATTAGGCAAATTAGAAAAACAGCAAAAGCGATTAGAGGAAGAAATTAAAAGGTTACATGATGACGATTATATTGCCGAGTTAGCACGAAAAAAATACTTTCTTTCTAAAGAAGGAGAAATTATTTTTACCGTTCCAGAAAAATAATCGATGCTTGCTAGTGACATGGGCGTTGAGCTTATTGACACTTGTTTTTGGCATTCGTTATAATAAAGAAAATGATTTTTAAGATTTTTTAAGGAGGAGCACTTTTTTTATGTCAATTGAAGTAGGCAGCAAGTTACAAGGCAAGGTAACGGGGATTACGAAATTCGGAGCGTTTGTGGAGCTGCCAGAAGGCGTAACAGGATTAGTTCATATTAGTGAAGTAGCTGATAACTATGTAAAAGATATCAACGATCACTTAAAGGTTGGAGATGTCGTTGATGTCAAGGTCATTAATGTGGAAAGAGACGGAAAAATCGGCTTATCCATAAAAAAAGCGAAAGAATCACAGCCTTCACAGCGCCCGCGCAATAAAGCAAACGATCGTGCCGCAAAAGAGAGCTTTGAACAAAAAATTAGCCGTTTTTTAAAGGAAAGTGAAGATCGTTTAGCCTCTCTCAAACGTCACACGGAATCGAAGCGAGGAGGTCGTGGTGCACGGCGCGGTTAACTTGCTGCTGAACGGATGATGGTCATAAGCAGGATAGTGAATAAAGGAATGATAAGCATCCATATACATGGATGCTTTTTCTGTGGATGAAGGTTGTTAGATGCTTTCGTTGCAGAACATGGTCGGTTCCGTTGAACAACTCAAATATCCTTAGGATAATTTTATGTATAGAATGTGCTAATTAAGCAAAAAAAGATATTGACAAACATGAAAGATGCAATTATTATTATAAATGTCGTTGCGTGGCGGCGTAGCTCAGCTGGCTAGAGCGTACGGTTCATACCCGTGAGGTCGGGGGTTCGATTCCCTCCGCCGCTATAAAAACAATTATGGCCCGTTGGTCAAGTGGTTAAGACACCGCCCTTTCACGGCGGTAACACGGGTTCGAATCCCGTACGGGTCACTGAAACGAAAGGGATGTTTCCTTCTGGAAACATCCCTTTCGTCTTTTTTGTATGAAAATGTCCCTCTCCAGTTATCATCTACAGAGAAACGCTTCTGTCAATGTTGTCTCTCATATATATCTCCTTTTTCGTTGTTTATAACAAATTTAGGTATGGATAATGACATGTTAGCAAGAAATACGTCGAAGGGTTTTTTTATACCACTTTCCTTTTTTGACATTTTTTTGACAATTAAGAAGATATAATAGAGTCAAGAGAAAAGCAAAGGAGTGGTCGGAATGGAAAGAATCGAAAGAAGTTGGATAAACCAAATTTCAGAGGTGTCTTTAAACCAGACGCAAGCTGTCTTTTCACGTTGGATTCGTCATTTGAAATTACGAATTGGACATTTATTTATTCATAAAGGATTTCTTTTACTAGTAATCGGTTTTTTACTTGGACGAGCGTTAATTTTATCGAAATTGACTCCTTTTGCGTTACCGTTCTTTGCCGCTGTTTATACGATGCGTCGTGATAAAGCTGGATTAGCATTTGTAGCGTTAATGGCGGGTTCGCTTACCTTATCATTTGAAACAACATTATTTGTGTTTACTGCGATGTTTAGTTTTCTCGTTTTTTATGGACTCGTTAAAAAGTTTTTTAGTGATTCCCTAAAAATGATACCTTTTGTTGTATTTTGTCTATCGGCTTCTACAAAATTAGTCATTACATACTTTTTATTAGAAAACAAAACGATGTACGAAGCAGTAATGGCTTTTGTTGAGGCAGGTCTCGGCTTTGTGTTGACGCTCATTTTCATTCAGAGTATTCCCTTGCTAACGGTTCGCAAACATAAGCAAGCATTGCGGGCAGAAGAAGTTATTTCGCTGATTATTTTACTTGCTTCGATGTTGACTGGAATGATTGGTTGGTCATTTTACGGCTTATCACTAGAACATATTATGTCTCGTTATCTCGTATTATTACTCGCTTTTGTGGCCGGAACTACAATTGGTTCGACAGTAGGAGTCGTTACAGGGCTTATTTTAAGTTTGGCAAATGTTGAAAATCTATACGAAATGAGTTTATTAGCGTTTGCTGGCCTTTTGGGAGGATTGCTAAAAGAAGGAAGAAAAATCGGTGTGGCTTTTGGGCTGTTCATTGCTACATTGCTGATCGGCCTATATGGAAATGGAAAAGCGGATATTGTGCCGACGGTCATGGAATCTTGTCTGGCAATTGTGTTATTTTGGTGCACTCCAAGTTCATTAACGAAAAAAATTTCTAAATATATTCCAGGAACAGTAGAATATGCAAATGAACAACAGCAATATGTTCGGAAAATTCGCGACGTCACCGCACAGCGGGTTGCTCAGTTTTCTCATGTGTTTCAAGCATTGGCGAATAGCTTTTCCACGTATGGATTTTCTTCAGAGGAATATGATGAGAAAGAAATTGACTACTTTTTAAGTGGTGTAACAGAAAAAACGTGTCAAACTTGCTTTAAAAAAGAACAATGTTGGTCCTATCATTTTGATACAACGTATGGATATATGAAACGAATTATGTTAGAGGCGGATAATGGAGATTTAGTAAGCAATCATAAGTTGTTACGCGAATGGGATCGGCATTGCGTGAAAGCAAATAAAGTGGTCGAAATGATCGAAAAAGAGGTCGCCCTCTATCAGGCAAACAAAAAACTACGAAAACAAGTGAATGAAAGTAGAAAGCTAGTCGCTGAACAACTGATAGGTGTTTCCCAAGTCATGGAAGATTTTGCGACAGAAATTCAGCGGGAGCGGGAAAATCATTATTTGCAGGAAGAACAAATTTTTCATGCGTTACAAGAGTTTGGAATTGAAGTTGGATATGTCGATATTTACAGTCTAGAAAAAGGCAATATCGATATTGAAATGAGCATCCCGTATTGCGAAGGCCATGGTGAGTGCGAAAAGTTAATTGCTCCAATGCTTTCGGATATTTTAGGAGAAACGATTGTTGTGAAAAGGGAGGAGTGTGCTGTATATCCAAATGATTATTGCCGTGTTGCCTTTGGTTCTACAAAAACTTTTACGGTGGACACAGGCGTAGCTTATGCTGCTAAAGGCGGTGGGCTTGTTTCCGGAGATAGTTATTCGATGATTGAGTTAGCGACAGGAAAATATGCGATTGCCATTAGCGATGGGATGGGAAATGGCGAGAGGGCACATAGCGAAAGCAATGAAACGCTGCAGCTATTGCAAAAAATTTTGCAAACTGGCATTGATGAATCGATTGCTATTAAGTCTATCAATTCCATTCTTTCTTTGCGAACGACCGACGAGATTTTTTCTACGCTCGATTTAGCGATGATAGATTTGCAAGATGCTTCGACGAAGTTTTTGAAAATTGGATCGACTCCAAGTTTTGTAAAGCGCGGGGATAAAGTGATTAAAATTGAGGCAAGTAATTTACCGATGGGAATTTTGAAAGAATTCGAATTTGAAATTGTGACGGAACAGTTAAAAGCGGGAGACTTGCTAATTATGATGAGCGACGGTGTGTTTGAGGGGCCTTCTCATGTAGAAAACCATGAATTATGGATGAAGCGAAAAATCAAAGAATTACAGACGAATGATCCACAAGAAGTAGCCGATTTAATTATGGAAGAAGTCATTCGGACTCGCTCTGGAAGAATTGAAGATGACATGACAGTCGTTGTCGCAAAAATCAAACATAATACCCCAAAATGGGCAACGATTCCTGCTTATATGTATGCGAAAAAGGCACAATAAAAGTATAAAATTCTTCCATTCCGGCGATGATGGTAATACATCAAGTTGAGGAGGGGAATGGAAGGTGCGTAAAGGAGCATTACGCCAAATTTTATTGATTACAGATGGTTGTTCAAATCATGGTGAAGATCCAATTGCGATGGCTGCTTTAGCAAGGGAACAAGGGATTACAGTCAATGTCATCGGTGTACTTGACCAAGATACCATTGATGAAAACGGGTTGCGCGAAATTGAAGGGATTGCGATGTCGGGAGGTGGAGTAAGTCAGGTTGTCTACGCGAAACAACTATCGCAAACAGTACAGATGGTCACAAGAAAGGCAATGACCCAAACATTGCAAGGTGTTGTAAACCGGGAATTAAAGCAAATTTTAGGTTCGGATGTATCATTAGAAGATTTACCGCCGGAAAAACGTGGCGAAGTGATGGAAGTGGTGGACGAGCTTGGAGAGACGGTCGAATTGGAAGTTTTAATATTGATAGATACAAGCGGAAGTATGAAAACAAAACTGCCGACGGTAAAGGAGGCTCTATTTGATTTATCACTTAGTTTAAATGCTCGTATCGGCGATAATCGCTTTGCTGTGTTTGTATTTCCGGGGAAACATAGCGATGTCGAAAAAGTACTTGACTGGACACCAAAGCTGGAAGCGCTATCTACCATTTTTCCTAAGCTTACTTCAGGCGGACTTACTCCAACCGGTCCAGCGCTGCGCGAAGCAATGACATATTTTAACCAAAAGCGTTCCCTAAGGAGATTGATATCTGGTGATGAATCATACTTTGAAGAATCATCTATGTAACCTTCGAGCAGGAACGGTTATTACGGGAAAATGGCATAAGCATGGTTATAAAATTATCAAACGACTTGGTAAAGGAGCGAACGGGGTTGTTTATTTAGCGGAGAGTACCAAAGAACTTGTAGCGTTAAAACTAAGTGATAATAGTACAGCCATTACATCAGAAGTGAACGTATTACGACGGTTTTCCAAGGTCCAGGGAGTTGCCCTTGGGCCTTCTTTGCTAGATGTAGACGATTGGCGTGATCCTTATACTAATCAAGTTATTCCTTTTTATGTCATGGAATATATAAAAGGTGACGAGTTTTTTACGTTTATCCGAAAGAGAGGAAAAGAATGGATTGTCATTCTTGTTTTACAACTTTTATCTGCATTAGAAAAACTTCATAAAGAAGGGTGGGTGTTTGGGGATTTAAAACCGGAAAATTTATTAGTAGCAGGACCGGCACCAACGATTCGTCTTCTCGATGTGGGGGGGACTACTTTACAAGGTAGGGCAATTAAGGAATTTACAGAGTTTTACGACCGAGGCTATTGGGGAATAGGTTCGCGCAAAGCAGAGCCTTCTTATGATTTGTTTGCGGTGGCTATGATTATGATTCACGCCTGTTATCCGACGCGGTTTGAAAAGAAAGGAGATGGTCGCCGGCAGTTAATGAGTATGATTCAGGCAGATGCCACGCTTCGGAAATATCAGTCTGTATTAATCAAAGCGATTAATGGGGAATATAAGCAAGTAGCAGAGATGAAGCGTGATTTGATTGCTGCCATTCATCATGATTCCTACATGCCTCGTCAAAAGACAAACGAACGGACAAGAACGGCAGGACGGCATAAAAAAAGAAAGAAACGAAGTGGCTTAGTAGAAACGACAATGATTGTTATGGCTCTGCTATTTATTTATGTATTGTATATATACGGGAAAGTGCTTCAATAAGAGACATTCTTTTTTGAGAAAATGTTTCATTAATGATACATTAAGAGTATAGAAAATGAATAAAGAGGTTTTTATTGTATGCTTGAGAAAGTTCACTCATTTATAAAAAAGCATCAATTGCTTACGCCGAATTCAACGGTTGTCGTTGGGGTGTCAGGTGGTCCTGATTCGCTTGCTTTACTTCATTTTTTTTGTACGATTCAACATGACTGGAACTTAACTGTCATCGCTGCTCATGTTGACCATATGTTTCGTGGCAAAGAGTCGGCAGAAGATATGAATTTTGTGAAACACGTTTGCGAGAAATTCGGTATTATATGTGAGACGAAACAAATCAATGTACCCTCCTTCCAACGCCAATGGAAGATCAGCGCCCAAGAAGCAGCACGGGAATGCCGCTATCGCTTTTTTAAAGAAGTAATGGAAAAGCATTCCGCTACCTATTTAGCGTTAGCACATCATGGGGATGATCAAATCGAAACGATTTTAATGAGGCTTGTTCGTGGAAGTAACGGTAGAGGGTATGCCGGCATTCCTGCGAAGCGCCCTTTCTATTTTGGGCAGATCATTCGCCCTTTTTTAGCTGTCAGCCGCGATGACATCGAAGAGTATTGCCGAGAACACGCCCTTAAACCGCGCTATGATGCAAGCAATGAAAAAGATAGTTACACCCGAAATCGGTTTCGCCGTTACGTGGTTCCGTTTTTAAAAAAAGAAAATCCGCATGTTCATGAGCGGTTTCAACATTATAGTGAAATGGTTGCAGAAGATGAAACGTTTTTAGAGGAATTAACGAGCGAAGCGATGAATAAGGTAATGGAAAAACAGCATGGAGCGGTCATATTGCACATTAAGCCGTTTCAGACGTTGCCCAAGCCTTTACAAAGAAGAGGGATTCAACTAATATTGAACTATCTTTATAACGGAGTTCCATCTTCTTTATCTTCGATACATATTAACCATGTATTGGCGCTTTTGCACAATAACCACCCTTCTGGTAGGTTGGATTTTCCCAACGGTTTAAAAGTCATTCGCTCGTATCAAAGTTGCGTTTTTACCTTTCACGAACAGGAATCTTATACGTATACATTTGAGCTCGATGTTCCTTCCGTGCTGCATCTTCCAAATGGATATGCAATCATTAGTGAATTTTGGGAACACTATCCGCGAGAGCAAAAAGGGAATGACACATTTATTGTTGACCCTGAAGCGATTACGTTTCCTTTGCGAGTTCGAACAAGACGCGCCGGTGACCGGATGACATTAAAAGGGACAAAAGGGACAAAGAAAATTAAGGAAATTTTCATAGAAGAAAAAATCCCTTTGCACGAGAGAGAAAGTTGGCCGATTGTTGAAGATGGACAAGGAAACATTTTATGGCTTCCAAAGCTAAAAAAATCTGCTTTTGAAGCAACTGATGTTACAAAAACGCACTATCTTGTATTACACTATAAAGAGCAATGAACATCTAGGAGGAAAAGAAAATGGGGATGAACCAAGATATTCAAAAAGTTTTAATTACAGAAGAGCAAATACAGGAAAAAGTGAAAGAATTAGGGGAATTGTTGACAAAAGAATATGAAGGGCGCTTTCCGCTCGCTGTCGGTGTATTAAAAGGAGCTATGCCGTTTATGGCGGATTTATTGAAAAACATCGATACATATTTAGAAATGGATTTTATGGATGTATCTAGTTATGGGAATGCAACTGTATCATCTGGAGAAGTAAAAATTTTAAAAGACTTAAATACTTCTGTTGAAGGACGCGATATTTTAATTATCGAGGACATTATTGACAGTGGTTTAACGTTAAGTTATTTAGTTGACTTATTCCGCTATCGAAAGGCAAAATCAATTAAAATTGTCACGCTTTTAGATAAGCCTTCAGGGCGTAAAGCAAATATTGAAGCAGACTATGTAGGATTTATTGTTCCAGATGAATTTGTTGTCGGTTATGGATTAGACTATTGTGAAAAATACCGCAACCTTCCTTATATCGGTGTATTGAAACCGGAAGTATATAGCAAGTAAGTCTTTATCGTAGCCGGCTAATTTGTTGTATTGACATGATTTTCTATGATACTATTGACTATAGTGTGTTTGATATGGGAGGAGGCAAGAAATGAATCGGATCTTCCGTAATACGATATTTTATTTATTGATTTTTCTTGTTGTCATTGGTGTTGTCAGCTTCTTTAACGGAAGTAACCAACGGACGGAGCCGATGACATATGACGCCTTTATTACGCACCTGGAAAATGGTGATGTCAAATCGTTTTCGATGAAGCCCGAGCGCGGTGTGTATGAAATAAGGGGGCAATTAAAAACCTACGATGAAGGTCAATACTTTTCGACTTACGTCATGAATAGTGATACGGTGCTGAATCGTATCGATGCCGCAGCAAAGCGGACTAGAGTAGAAGTCATGCCGGCAGACGAAACGAGCGGTTGGGTGACATTCTTCACCTCGATCATTCCGTTTGTCATTATTTTCATTCTGTTTTTCTTCTTGCTGAACCAAGCGCAAGGCGGCGGTAGTCGGGTGATGAATTTCGGGAAAAGCCGTGCGAAACTATATAGTGAAGACAAGAAAAAGGTTCGTTTTCGAGATGTTGCTGGAGCGGATGAAGAGAAGCAAGAGCTTGTCGAAATCGTTGAGTTTTTAAAGGATCCAAGAAAGTTCGTGGAGCTTGGTGCCCGCATTCCAAAAGGAGTGCTTCTCGTTGGCCCGCCGGGAACCGGGAAAACATTATTAGCGCGCGCTGTTGCTGGTGAAGCTGGTGTACCATTTTTCTCCATAAGTGGTTCTGATTTCGTGGAGATGTTCGTCGGTGTCGGTGCTTCACGTGTGCGTGACTTATTTGAAACAGCGAAAAAGAACGCGCCATGCATTATTTTTATCGACGAAATTGATGCAGTTGGTCGTCAACGCGGTGCAGGTCTTGGCGGCGGACATGACGAGCGTGAACAGACGCTTAACCAGTTGCTTGTTGAGATGGATGGATTTAGCGGTAACGAAGGAATTATTATCATTGCGGCAACGAACCGTCCGGATATTTTGGACCCAGCTTTATTGCGTCCGGGTCGTTTTGACCGTCAAATTACAGTGGATCGTCCGGATGTGAAAGGCCGTGAAGCAGTGTTAAGAGTGCATGCTCGCAATAAGCCGTTGGATGAATCAGTGGACTTGAAGACGATCGCAATGCGCACACCAGGGTTCTCTGGTGCCGATTTAGAAAACTTGCTGAACGAGGCAGCACTTGTAGCAGCCCGACAAAACAAAAAGAAAATTGATATGAGCGACATCGACGAAGCGACAGACCGTGTCATTGCTGGACCGGCGAAAAAAAGTCGCGTCATCTCTGAAAAAGAGCGAAACATTGTCGCTTACCATGAGGCAGGCCATACGGTCATTGGTATGGTATTAGCCGATGCTGAGATGGTTCATAAAGTTACGATTGTTCCGCGTGGTCAAGCTGGTGGTTATGCTGTCATGTTGCCGAAGGAAGATCGTTATTTTATGACAAAACCAGAATTATTAGATAGAATCACTGGCTTATTAGGCGGTAGAGTCGCTGAAGAAATTGTCTTTAACGAGGTAAGCACAGGAGCGCACAACGACTTCCAACGTGCAACGAACATTGCTCGTCGAATGGTCACTGAGTTTGGAATGAGTGATAAGTTAGGGCCAATGCAGTTTGGCCAATCTCATGGGCAAGTGTTTTTAGGTCGTGACTTGCATAATGAACAAAATTATAGTGACCAAATCGCTTATGAAATCGACCTTGAAATTCAAAGAATCATTAAAGAATGTTACGAAAAAGCGAAGAAAATTTTAACGGAAAACCGTGATAAGCTGGAATTGATTGCAAAAACATTGCTTGAAGTGGAAACATTGGATGCTGAACAAATTAAACATTTGTTTGAGCATGGAACGCTTCCGAATCGCAATGAGAATCAAAACGAGCAAAACGATGATGTCAAAGTGAACATTCATACGAAGAAGGAAGAATAAGATGTCTCTTTTTACAGGGACATCTTTTTTTACCGTAAGAACAAGGAGTTATGATATGATGAAAAAAGTAAGAACTTGTGAAAAGTGGGGATGAAGCGATGATTTTTGTGTTAGATGTTGGCAATACAAATACGGTTCTCGGGGTGTATGACGGAGAGGAATTAAAACATCATTGGCGCATCGAAACAAGCCGTGGAAAAACAGAAGATGAATACGGCATGACGATTAAGGCACTACTGAATCATGTCGGTCTCGATTTTTCTGATATTGACGGTATTATTATTTCTTCTGTTGTGCCACCGATTATGTTTGCCCTTGAACGGATGTGTTTCAAATATTTCCATATAAAACCTTTAATCGTTGGTCCTGGTATTAAAACAGGATTAAATATTAAATATGATAACCCAAGGGAAGTAGGGGCAGACCGAATTGTTAATGCGGTAGCCGGCATTCATTTGTATGGAAGTCCGCTGATTATTGTCGATTTTGGTACGGCAACGACGTATTGTTATATCAATGAACATAAACAATATATGGGGGGAGCGATTGCGCCTGGAATTACCATTTCTACGGAGGCGCTTTACTCGCGGGCAGCGAAATTACCTCGCATTGAAATCGCCCGTCCGGATGACATTATTGGTAAAAATACCGTAAGCGCGATGCAAGCGGGGATTTTATATGGATATGTTGGACAAGTGGAAGGAATCGTATCACGAATGAAAGAAAAAAGTGCTCTTCCACCTAAAGTCATTGCAACAGGCGGGCTCGCTTCTCTGATTGCGAATGAATCGAACGTCATTGATATTGTTGATCCGTTTTTAACTCTAAAAGGACTGCAACTTTTATACGAGAAAAACGTCGATAAAAAATAACGAAAGGTTGAGTTTTATGTCAGACTACTTAGTAAAGGCATTAGCATATGATGGACAAGTAAGGGCGTATGCGGTACGTACCACAGAAACGGTGAGCGAGGCGCAACGACGTCATCAGACATGGCCTACCGCCTCGGCTGCGCTTGGGCGCGCTATGACAGCAGGAGTTATGATGGGAGCAATGCTAAAAGGGGATAGTAAATTAACGATTAAAATTGAAGGTGGCGGACCCGTTGGTACAATTCTCGTAGACAGTAATGCAAAAGGAGAAGTACGCGGATATGTGACGAATCCCCATGTTCATTTTGACTTAAACCAATACGGCAAATTAGATGTGGCACGAGCTGTAGGAACAAACGGAACGTTAACCGTGGTCAAAGATTTAGGACTGCGAGACTTCTTTACTGGACAAGTACCGATTGTTTCTGGAGAATTAGGAGAAGATTTTACCTACTATTTTGCGTCTTCCGAGCAAATTCCTTCATCTGTTGGCGTAGGTGTCTTAGTCAATCCAGATAACACGATATTAGCAGCTGGAGGGTTTATTCTTCAGCTAATGCCTGGTACAAACGAGAAAACGATCGAGGAGATCGAACAGCGACTTCAATCCATTCCACCTGTTTCGAGAATGATTGAAAAAGGATTAACGCCAGAAGAAGTGTTAGAAGAGGTATTAGGAAAAGGAAATGTTAACATTCTTGAAACGCTTCCTGTTGCGTTCGTATGCAGATGTTCGAGGGAGCGGATTGCCGATGCTATTATGAGCTTAGGGCCTGAAGAAATTCAAGAAATTATAGATGAAGAAGGTCATGCGGAAGCATCCTGTCATTTTTGTAATGAAACTTATCATTTTACAAAAGAGGAGTTAGAAGAGCTAAAACATCTTGCCCAAACTTCATCCCAAACTTCATCTGAATAAAAAGTTAAAAAATTTAAATGATTGACAATTGAGACAATAGCTGATACATTTGAAACAAATTCGATAAAATTAATCGGGATTAGGGGTGAAGAAAAATGGCTCGTGCAGTAAACTCCATTACAGAATTAATCGGTGACACTCCAGCGGTGAAATTAAATCGCATCGTTGACGAAGACAGTGCAGACGTGTATGTGAAATTGGAATTTATGAACCCTGGAAGCAGCGTGAAAGACCGTATTGCCTTAGCGATGATCGAAGCGGCAGAAAAAGAAGGAAAATTAAAACCTGGTGACACGATTATCGAACCAACAAGCGGAAACACAGGAATCGGTTTAGCGATGGTCGCAGCTGCAAAAGGATATAAGGCGATTCTTGTCATGCCAGATACAATGAGCTTAGAACGTCGTAATTTATTGCGTGCTTACGGGGCAGAGCTAGTGTTAACACCAGGAAGTGAAGGAATGCGTGGAGCGATTCGCAAGGCGGAAGAGCTAGCGAGTGAACATGGTTATTTTATGCCACAACAATTTAAAAACGAAGCAAATCCAGAAATCCATCGTTTAACGACAGGAAAAGAAATCGTTGAACAAATGGGCGACCAATTGGATGCGTTTGTTGCAGGAATCGGTACTGGCGGAACGATTACAGGGGCTGGCCAAGTGCTTCGCGAAGCATATCCAAACATTAAAATTTACGCGGTGGAACCGGCAGATTCCCCAGTATTGTCAGGAGGAAAACCAGGGCCTCATAAAATTCAAGGCATCGGCGCAGGATTTGTGCCAGACATTTTAGATACAAACATTTATGATGAAGTGATTGCCGTAACAACAGAAGAAGCGTTTGCAGCAGCTCGACGTGCCGCTCGTGAAGAAGGGATACTTGGCGGTATTTCATCAGGTGCTGCAATTCATGCGGCATTAAAAGTGGCGAAAGAACTTGGAAAAGGGAAAAAAGTATTGGCGATTATTCCAAGTAACGGTGAACGTTATTTAAGCACGGCATTGTACCAATTTGAAGAATAAGAAATCATTCAAAACATTTTTTCGACAGGGACAAGTCCCTGTCGAAATTTTTTTCATAATGATATGTGCTGCAATTCATTGTACAATAAACGTATCGAATGTAAGGAGGGAGTTGGAACGACCGTTTATGCAAGCACGAAAAATCCTGAAGCGAAAGATCCCTTATAAACAACGAGATTGGTTTCAACAATATAAAACGTTAGCGAAAAACGAACCATATCATGTTTTGTTAGAAAGCGGCCGGGCGGGACGCTATAGCATTATCGGATTATATCCAGCTGGAACTATACAAGGAAAGGGAACAGAGCTAGTTGTTCGGTATAAAGGGCAAGAAGAGCGGTGGCACGGTAATCCATTGTTGTTAATGAAGCAATGGTTTGTGCAAGCAGGAACCGTTTCTTTTAGTGAGGGACCGCAATTCCAGGGGGGAGCGATTGGATACGTTAGTTATGACTGTGCTCGTTATATTGAACGCCTTCCTTCCAAAGCGAAAGATGATCTTCAGCTTCCTGAGTTATATTTTCTTATTTTTGATGATGTATTTGTTTACGATCATGATGAACAAACATTATATCTCATTACAAATTATATAGAAGGGGAGCAGCAAGAGGCTGAGCAAAGACTTGCTCAATATGAGGCATTATGGTTAAAAGAGCGTGCGGAAGTAGAGCCGATGCCGTTTGTACCAACAGCGGAAAAAGAAACTGTCTCAATGACAGAAGTGGAATTTATGGAAGCAGTCGAAAAAGTACGGCAATATATTGCTCAAGGTGACGTATTTCAAGTCAATTTATCTGTCCGTCAATCAAAGCCGCTTTTAACGTATCCGTTTCATATTTATGAACAGCTGCGTTTGCTTAATCCTTCTCCGTACATGGCGTACCTTCACTTTCCAGAGTTTCAAATTGTCAGCGGTTCGCCGGAGCTGCTTGTGAAGAAAAAGGGGAGTAAAGTTAGTACAAGACCTATTGCTGGAACGCGTTCACGCGGGAAAACAAAAGGGGAAGATGAACAAATTGCAGCAAAGCTACTAGCAAATGAAAAAGAGAGAGCTGAGCATGTGATGCTCGTTGATTTAGAACGTAATGATTTAGGAAGAGTATGTCAATATGGTACAGTAAAAGTAGACGAATGGATGACGATTGAAGCGTATTCTCATGTCATGCACATTGTTTCCCACGTATCAGGACAGTTGCAGGATGGAAAAGATGCGTTTGACGTCATTCAAGCGGTCTTTCCAGGAGGAACGATTACGGGAGCACCAAAAGTGCGGACGATGGAAATTATTGAGGAGCTCGAACCAGTACGGCGCAGTGTATACACAGGTTCCATTGGCTGGATAGGCTTTAATGGGGATATGGAACTGAATATTGCAATTCGAACGATGATCGCAAAAGACGGGATGGCTCACGTACAAGCAGGAGCAGGCATTGTCATTGACTCACGTCCTGAATATGAGTATCAAGAATGTTTGAAAAAAGCGGCAGCGCTTTGGAAAGCAAAAGAGTTGAGCGAAGCAGAGCAACCATTTTTGAGCATGAGGTGAGAAAGATGATTTTTATGATTGATAATTACGATTCATTTACGTACAACTTAGTTCAATATTTAGGGGCATTAGGGGAAGAATTAATTGTAAAGCGAAATGATGAAATTACGATCGAAGAGATCGAGAAACTGAACCCTGATTTTCTAATGATTTCGCCTGGTCCGTGCAGCCCGGATGAAGCGGGAATAAGTATGAGCGCCATCGAACATTTTGCCGGGAAAATTCCGATTTTCGGCGTGTGTTTAGGCCATCAGTCAATCGCGCAAGTATTTGGTGGAGAGGTTGTTCGAGCAGAACGGTTAATGCATGGGAAAACATCACAAATCTTTCATGACGGAAAGACGATTTTTACGAATGTTCCTAATCCATTTACGGCGACGCGTTATCATTCGCTGATTGTCAAAAAAGAAACGCTACCAAGTTGTTTTGACATCTCGGCATGGACGGAAGAAGGCGAGATTATGGCGATTCGTCATAAAACATTGCCGATTGAAGGGGTACAATTTCACCCAGAATCGATTATGACAAGCCATGGCATGCAGCTATTAAAAAACTTTATTGAAACATATAAAAGGGTTCGATAATCGATGTATTTATATGTAAATGGTGATATTGTTCATAAGGACGAAGCGAGCATTTCACCGTTTGATCATGGCTTTATGTACGGGCTTGGTGTGTTTGAGACGTTTCGCACGTATGATGGACATCCGTTTCTTTTAGACGATCATCTTGCGCGACTCCATGACAGCTTATGGGAAATGAATATTGCCTTAACCCTTCATCGGAATGAGGTTACCCAAATTATTTATCAGTTGCTGGAGGCGAATCAATTAAAAAATGCCTATGTTCGCTTAAATGTGTCAGCAGGTGTAGGTGACATCGGCTTGCAGACAGGCGAATATAACCAGCCAACTGTTATTGTCTATATGAAGCCGCTTATGTTGTCTTCTTCCATTGAAAAGGTATGTAGAATTCTAAAAACAAGAAGAAATAGCCCTGAGGGAAAAGAACGGTTAAAATCTCATCATTATCTTAACAATGTATTAGGTAAATGGGAAATTGGGAACGACCCTAAATTGGAAGGCATTTTCCTGAACGAAAAAGGGTTCATTGCTGAAGGAATTGTTTCTAACATCTTTTGGGTTAAAAATAGAACGGTGTATACCCCAGCTGTTGGTACAGGAATTTTGAATGGTGTGACAAGACAATTTGTGATCGCTATGCTTACAGCGTTGCAAATTGATTGTCAAGAAGGATTCTACTCTCTTGATGAGTTAAAAGAGGCAGACGAAGTATTTGTAACGAATTCGATTCAAGAAATTGTTCCTGTTGGCCAAGTAGATGACTGTTTTTATCTTGGAGCTAGCGGTCCATTGACTAAGTTACTGAAAAAGCATTATGAACGTTTTACCTCTTTTCTATGGACAAGACACGAACTAACGGAAAGGATCGACATGAAATGATGATAGAAACGAACTTAACATCTTTTGTCATTCGTTGTGGCTCTTATGAATTAGATTTACAACGTAAAACTATGGTGATGGGAATTTTAAACGTAACACCGGATTCTTTTTCTGATGGCGGTCGATTTAACGCTATAGATCGAGCGGTCGAGCATGCGAAAAAACTAGTCGCTGATGGAGCGGATATCATTGATATCGGGGGAGAATCGACACGACCTGGTGCCGAAAAAGTATCATTAGAAGAAGAGTTGAGACGAGTCATTCCTGTCATTAAAGCGGTAGCCGAAGAAGTCGATGTTCCGATTTCTATTGATACGTATAAGGCGGAAGTCGCTAGACAAGCGATTGAAGCGGGAGCACATATTATTAACGATGTATGGGGAGCGAAAGCGGATAAGAAAATGGCAGAAGTCGCTGCTCATTATGATGTTCCCATTATTTTAATGCACAATCGGCATGACCTTCAGTATGAATATTTAATTTCCGATATGATCGCGGATTTATTTGAAAGTGTGAAACTCGTGAAAAATGCCGGGGTAAAGGATGAAAATATCATTCTAGACCCGGGCATTGGCTTTGCAAAAACATTTGAACATAATTTGGAAGTGATGAGACATTTAGACGAATTTACAAAGCTAGGTTACCCTGTGTTGTTAGGAACATCGCGGAAATCGTTTATTGGTCACGTTCTTGATCTACCTGTAGACGAGCGTGTAGAAGGAACAGGGGCAACAATTTGTCTTGGAATTGCAAAAGGAGTTCATATTGTTCGTGTTCATGATGTGTTACCGATAGCGCGAATGGCTAAGATGATGGATGCCATGCTTGGAAAAGGGGGCGATCGTCATCGATAAAATTTATGTCAATCGGATGGAGTTTTATGGGTACCATGGGGCACTCCCTGAAGAGCATGTGCTTGGGCAACGTTTTTTCGTTGATCTCATTGTCGAAACAGATTTACAAAAGGCAGGGAACAGTGATCGCCTAGACGACACTGTCAATTACGCCAAGCTGTATGAAATTTGTAAGGAAGTTGTTGAAGAGAGACAGTTTGCCCTCATTGAGGCGGTTGCAGAAAACATCGCTCATAATATTTTATCCTCTTTTCCAACCATTGATCGTTGTACAGTGAAAGTAATCAAACCTAACCCGCCTATTAAGGGGCACTATGAATCTGTAGCGGTAGAGATTGTAAGGAGTCGATAAATGGAAAGTTATGCATATATTGCCCTTGGCTCTAATGTAGGAAACCGTCTTTACTATTTGCGGGAAGCTGTAAGAAAGCTGGATGAACATGAACAAATTTCTGTTATCGACACGTCATCCATTTATGAAACAGACCCGGTTGGTTATGTGGAGCAAGATAAATTTTTAAATATGGTTATTAAAATTCAAACCACCCTTTCACCATTTGCTTTGCTAGAAGTGACACGAAAAATTGAACAGGAACTTGGTAGAAAAAGGGAAATTCGTTGGGGACCACGTACGTTAGACCTTGACATTTTATTATATAATCGTGAAAATATTGAAACAGAGCAACTTACCATTCCACATCCACGAATGGTAGAGCGAGCATTCGTATTAGTTCCGTTATTTGAACTTGATGCTCATATACGTATTCCGAACGTAAAGCAGCATATAGCATTAATCATAGATGAATTACCAGATAGAGAAGGGGTCCGCATATGGAAGCAGAAAAGTGGGGAAGACGTATTCGCGCTTTTCGAAAACTAAAAGGATATACACAAGAAAGTTTAGCAAAAGATCTAGGAGTCTCTGTATCCGTTTTAGGTGAAATTGAGCGCGGGAATCGTTTGCCAACGGAGCAATTTTTAGACAAGGTGGCGAAGCTATTAAATATAACGGTAGATGAGCTTGCTCCACCGAAGACCGATTCCGATCATTGAAAAAGGAGGTAGAGAGATGCTGAAAATTGGTGATATTGAAATAAAAAATCCCGTTGTGCTTGCCCCGATGGCAGGTGTATGTAACTCTGCGTTTCGTCTAACCGTGAAAGAGTTTGGTGCAGGACTTGTTTGTGCGGAGATGGTCAGCGATAAAGGAATTTTGTTTAATAATGAAAAGACACTAGGAATGTTGTACATTGATGAGCGCGAAAAGCCATTAAGCCTACAGATTTTTGGCGGAGAGAAGGAAACGCTAGTAGAAGCAGCTAAATTCGTTGATAAAAATACCAATGCAGATATTATTGATATTAATATGGGTTGTCCTGTTCCAAAAATCACAAAATGTGATGCAGGTGCAAAATGGTTATTAGACCCGAACAAAATTTATGATGTGGTCGCTGCGATCGTCGATGCAGTAGAAAAGCCTGTAACAGTAAAAATGCGAATCGGCTGGGATGAGAACCATATTTACGCAGTCGAAAACGCTCAAGCGGTGGAGCGGGCTGGTGGCAAGGCGGTTGCTGTTCATGGGAGAACGAGAGTACAAATGTATGAAGGAAAAGCGGATTGGAATATCATTAAGCAGGTAAAAGAAGCGGTCAACATCCCTGTCATTGGAAATGGTGATGTACAAACACCTCAAGATGCGAAGAGAATGTTAGAGGAAACGGGCGTAGACGGTGTTATGATCGGCAGAGCTGCTCTCGGAAACCCATGGATGATTTATCGTACTGTTCGTTATTTGGAAACAGGAGAGCTTATCCCGGAGCCTTCTGTAAGAGAAAAGATCGAAGTATGTATTTTACATTTAGACCGTTTAATTGCTTTGAAAAACGAGCATATTGCCATAAAAGAAATGCGCAAACACGCTGCTTGGTATTTAAAAGGTATTCGCGGAAATGCAAAAATTCGCAATGAGATTAACGAATGTAACACACGAGAAGAACTTGTTACCCTGTTAATGAACTTTGTAGAAGAAGTCGAAAACAAACAACAAAGCAATGCACAGGCTGTGTAAATAAGGAAAATAAATGTATGTATTATTTACTGCCAGCCTTGGCTGGCAGTATTTTTCATAAAACTTTAATAATGGAGTGAATGATATGAGTCATGAAGAATTAAATGACCAATTGCGAGTTCGTCGAGAAAAATTACATAAATTAAGAGAAAAAGGAATCGATCCATTTGGAAAGCGTTTTGAACGTACGAATAAAGCGCAAGAACTTTTTGACTTATACGGAGATTTGTCAAAAGAAGAATTAGAAGAGAAACAAATCAAAGTAGCAATTGCTGGGCGCATTATGACAAAGCGCGGAAAGGGAAAAGCAGGATTTGCTCATATTCAAGATGTAACAGGGCAAATTCAAATCTATGTCCGTAAAGATGATGTTGGTGAAGAACAATACGAGCTGTTTGACACTTCTGATTTAGGAGATATTGTTGGCGTTCACGGTACAGTGTTTAAAACAAAAGTCGGCGAGTTATCTATTAAAGTTTCATCTTATGAACTTTTAACGAAGTCATTACGCCCTCTTCCTGAGAAATACCATGGTTTAAAAGATATCGAGCAACGGTATCGACAACGCTACCTTGATTTAATCATGAATCCAGAAAGTAAAAACACATTTATTACACGCAGTTTAATTATTCAATCGATGCGCCGTTATTTAGATAGCCATGGTTATTTAGAGGTAGAGACACCAATGATGCATTCGATTGCCGGCGGGGCCGCTGCTCGTCCGTTTATTACTCATCATAACGCGTTAGATATTCCGTTATATATGCGTATTGCCATTGAATTACACTTAAAACGCCTCATTGTTGGTGGATTGGAAAAGGTGTATGAAATTGGCCGTGTCTTCCGTAATGAAGGAATCTCAACGCGGCATAATCCTGAATTTACAATGCTTGAGTTATATGAAGCATATGCGGACTATAAAGATATTATGAGCTTAACGGAAAATATGATTGCGCATATCGCTCAAGAAGTGCTAGGAACAACGAAAATCCAATACGGTGAACATACGGTCGACTTAACACCTCAATGGAAACGACTTCACATGGTTGATGCAATTAAAGAATACGTAGGGGTCGACTTTTGGAAAGAAATGAGTGACGAGGAAGCACGCGAATTAGCAAAAGAGCACGGGGTAGAAGTAGCGCCGCATATGACGTTTGGTCATATTGTGAATGAATTCTTTGAACAAAAAGTGGAAGACAAGCTTATTCAACCGACGTTCATTTATGGTCATCCGGTTGAAATTTCACCGCTGGCGAAGAAAAATCCAGATGACCCACGTTTCACTGATCGCTTTGAATTATTTATCGTTGGTCGTGAACATGCGAATGCCTTTACTGAATTAAATGACCCAATCGACCAAAGGGAGCGTTTTGAAGCACAGTTAAAAGAACGTGAACAAGGCAATGACGAAGCACACGAAATGGATGAAGATTTTATTGAAGCACTTGAATATGGAATGCCGCCAACAGGTGGTTTGGGTATCGGTATAGACCGACTTGTTATGTTATTAACAAATTCTCCATCTATCCGTGATGTGTTATTATTCCCACAAATGCGTAATAAATAAGAGGTGTATATATCCCCTATGAAATAGAGAACATCATAGGGGATATAAATTTTTTAAAAAAGTTGTTGACTTTTAATTTTAAACATGATAAATTGATAAACGTCGCTTCGGAGCGACGAAAAATAAATAAAGAGTGTTGACAAAATAAAGTTTAATTGATAAAATGAGAAAGTCGCCTTGAGCGATGAAAACAAATGTTCTTTGAAAACTGAACAAAACGAAGCGTCCACGTCAATTTGCTAGGTTGTTTAACTTTCTATGGAGAGTTTGATCCTGGCTCAGGACGA
>NZ_JACDUT010000017.1 GCF_013761245.1 Thermaerobacillus caldiproteolyticus
AACGACGAATTAGCCATATTTGGCATCTTCGCTGATTTCAACCGTCTCGATTTTTGGTTTTTCGATTTCAATCATGATATATACCCTCCTTCAAAACGTCGAAACCCCGACCAAACGATACACGCCTAATCGAAATTCCCCCATGAATAAGTTCCCGAATGTGCGCAGTAGCTGAGTAAAATTTCTCTGCTATATCATATCCCATTATTGACAAGGATACAAATTCTATACAGAGAAATTACACACGGCGACGTTTTGGCGGACGGCATCCGTTATGCGGAACAGGAGTAACGTCTTTAATCGCTGTAATTTCTAATCCAGCCGCTTGAAGTGCACGAATTGCAGCCTCACGACCAGCACCAGGACCTTTTACGTTCACTTCAACAGTTTTCATACCATGTTCCATAGAAGCTTTCGCAGCTGCTTCTGCAGCCATTTGTGCTGCAAATGGAGTAGATTTACGAGAACCTTTAAAGCCTAATGCCCCTGCGCTTGACCAAGCAATCGCATTTCCATGAACATCGGTAATTGTGACGATCGTGTTGTTAAATGTAGAGCGAATGTGAGCAATACCAGATTCAATATTTTTTTTCACACGGCGTTTACGTGTATTTGTTTTACGTGCCATTCGTTGAATTACCTCCTTTACTCAATTATTTTTTCTTGTTCGCTACCGTACGACGTGGGCCTTTACGTGTGCGAGCATTGTTTTTCGTATTTTGACCACGAACTGGTAAACCACGACGATGACGAAGACCGCGATAGCAACCAATTTCCATTAAACGTTTAATGTTTAATGATACTTCTCGACGAAGATCTCCTTCTACTTTAAGACGGTCTACGATTTCACGGATTTTTCCTAATTCTTCTTCTGTTAAGTCACGAACGCGAGTATCTTCAGACACACCTGCTTCTGCTAAGATCTTTTGTGCAGTTGGTTTACCGATACCGTAAATATATGTTAAAGAAATAACTACACGTTTATCACGAGGAATATCTACACCTGCAATACGTGCCATATTATATACACCTCCTTAAAAATTACCCTTGTTTTTGTTTATGTTTTGGATTTTCACAAATAACCATGACTTTTCCTCTTCTACGAATAACTTTGCATTTTTCGCAGATTGGTTTCACAGATGGTCTCACTTTCATGTTCTTTTACCTCCTTATTCATGCGGAGTGCTCATTATTTATAGCGATACGTAATTCTACCACGCGTTAAATCGTACGGAGATAATTCTACCGTAACTTTGTCTCCAGGTAAAATGCGAATGAAGTGCATACGAATTTTACCAGAAACATGCGCTAAAACCGTATGTCCGTTTTCTAGCTCAACTCGAAACATTGCATTCGGTAATGTTTCAACAACTGTACCTTCCACTTCAATTACATCGTCCTTCGCCATGGATCGGCTCTCCCTTCTTCGAATCAGTAACATATTGATTGGCAAATTTCGTTAATGCATAACGTAATTTGCCGTTTGTCACACGACCAGTTTCAATAATGCTGTTTCGTACTTCCGAAGAAATGTAATCAAGCAACTGAATGTGCTGTACATTTTTTCGCTTTGGAACATCAAATGTACGTCTACTTCCGTCTGCAAGTAGAACAAACCGTTCATCAACTACTCCAACAATGACAGCATATTGTCCTGCTTCACGACCATGTGTGATTAACACAATTTGCCCAATTTGGCACGGTGAGCATTTCCCCGACAACGGTCTCACCTTCAAATTGATTTAGAGGGTAGTTAAAATTTCATAGCCGGTCTCCGTAATGGCGATCGTATGCTCAAAATGAGCGCACATTTTTCCATCCACTGTTACAACGGTCCAATCATCTTCAAGCGTCCTTACATAACGGCTTCCGGCATTGACCATTGGTTCGATGCATAGCACCATTCCCGGTTTTAACCGTGGTCCTTTATTTGGTGGACCATAATGTGGAATTTGCGGGTCTTCATGTAAGTTTTGACCAATTCCGTGCCCGACATACTCCCGAACGATGGAAAAGTGATGCGATTCGACATATGTTTGAATCGCGTGGGAAATATTTGATAAACGGGCACCTGGTTTTGCTTCCTGCAATCCCTTATATAATGATTGCTCTGTTACTTCAAGAAGCTTTTTGGTTTCTTCCGCAATCTCCCCAACGGGATATGTCCATGCTGAATCAGCATGATACCCATTGTACTGGGCGCCAATATCAATGCTAATAATGTCGCCTTCCTTTAATACTCGGTCACCGGGTATGCCGTGAACAAGCTCCTCATTCACTGAGGCACAAATGCTTCCAGGGAAACCGTTATACCCTTTAAATGAGGGGATAGCTCCATGTTGTCGAATGACCGTTTCCGCGATGCGATCTAATTCCTTTGTCGTAATCCCTGGCTGAATATGTTTCACTAGCTCTTGATGAGTGAGAGCAACAATTCTTCCTGCCTCCCGCATGATTTCAATTTCACGCGGAGTTTTACAAATAATCATTATTGTAAGCCCCCAAGCAGTTCACAAATATCGGCAAACACTTTCTCAATGTCCTGTTGTCCGTTAATGTGGCGCAAATAGCCTTTTTCCTCGTAAAAGTCGATCAATGGCTGCGTTTGCTTCAGATTGACTTCAAGGCGGTTTGCTACCGTTTCTTCATTGTCGTCGGCACGTTGATACAATTCGCCACCGCATTTATCGCAAACACCCGGTTGGGCAGGCGGATTGAACAAGAGATGATATGTCGCACCGCAGCTTTTGCAAATGCGTCTTCCCGTTAAACGCTCCATTAGAATGTCTTTGTCAACTTGAATATGAATGACATAGTCGATAGAGCGATTTAACTCGGCAAGAAGCGTTTCAAGTGCCTCCGCTTGAGCAACTGTTCGTGGAAACCCATCAAGCAAAAATCCTTTTTGGCAATCGTCTTTGCTTAAGCGTTCACGAACAATGCCGATCGTTACCTCATCTGGAACAAGATCCCCACGGTCCATGTATGCCTTGGCTTCCAACCCTAATGGCGTACCTTCTTTTATCGCCGCGCGGAACATGTCACCAGTCGAAATATGAGGTATTCCATATTTCTCGACGATTTTCTCTGCTTGAGTACCTTTTCCGGCACCCGGCAACCCCATTAAGACTAAGTTCATGATCGTTCCCCCTCAGCTCTATGCGAGGTAGAGGGAATCACTTCCCCAAACCTCTTACTTAATAAAGCCTTTATAATGGCGTTTTACTAGTTGACTCTCAAGCTGTTTCATTGTCTCAAGCGCAACACCGATAACAATTAGCAAGCTTGTTCCACCAATTCGAGCGGAAGACGGCAAATTAGCAAACTTGACAAAGAAAATAGGAAGAATGGCGATTGCGGCTAAGAATAATGAACCGACGAATGTAAGCCGATAAAGAACTTTCGTTACATACTCTTGGGTGTTCTTTCCTGGACGTATGCCTGGAATATAACCACCTTGCTTTTTTAAGTTGTCCGCCATTTGTTCTGGATTCACTTGAACAAAAGCATAGAAGTACGTAAACGCAATAATTAACACCACGTATATAATCATACCAACTGGGTGTGTATAATCAAATATTTTTCGAATCCACAAAGTTACATCATTCGAGCCGAAAAACGACGCAATCGTTAGTGGAGTAAAAATAAACGAAACAGCAAAAATAACAGGAATAACCCCTGCTGGATTCACTTTTAACGGCAAGTGGGTGGAATGACCACCGACTGGGCTACGTCCCTCTAACCGTTTGGCATATTGAATCGGAATTTTCCGCAATGCTTGTTGGACATAAATGACTCCAACAATGACCGCAATAACCGCTAACGCAATCAGAAGAACCGTAACGATTCGTAAAAACAGCTCGTCACCAGCGTTCTCGAATTGCTGTGCATAAATTTGATTAATGGTCGTTGGAATACTGGAAACAATCCCAGCAAAAATGATGATCGATATTCCGTTTCCAACACCCTTAGCTGTGATTTGCTCTCCTAACCACATTAAAAACGATGTACCCGCAGTTAATACCGTCGCAATTAACAGATAGGTTGATATCCCAGGATTTTTAATTAATAATCCACCTGCAAGATTATTAAATCCGTAAGACATTCCAAGTGCTTCGATAAAACCTAGCACAACCGTAAAGTAGCGGGTAAACTGAGCTAATTTACGCCGTCCAACTTCTCCTTGTTTGGACCATTCCGTAAATTTAGGAACAACATCCATCTGTAACAGCTGTACGATGATGGATGCTGTAATATAAGGCATAATCCCCATTGCAAAAATGGAGAAGTTTTTCAAAGCCCCTCCTCCGAATGTATTGAGAACGCCGAAGACATTCATTTGATCTTGGACTTTTAATACATCGACGTTAACATTCGGTACTGGAATAAACGTTCCAATGCGAAAAACAATAAGCATGAGGAGAGTAAAAATGATTTTTTTTCTTATATCACCCACGCGCATAAAGTTGGAGATTGTCCGAAACATTAAATCACCTCAGTTTTACCGCCAGCAGCTTCAATTGCTTCTTTCGCAGCAGAGGAGAATTTATGTGCTTTTACTGTTAATTTTTTCTCAATTTGACCGTTACCTAAGATTTTCACACCAGCTTTTAACTTGCTGACAACGCCCGTTTCAAGTAAAAGTTCAGGTGTTACTTCTGTGCCATCTTCAAAACGGTTAAGCGCATCAAGGTTTACGATCGCGTATTCTTTACGATTGATATTCGTAAAACCACGTTTTGGAAGACGACGGAATAAAGGAGTTTGACCGCCTTCAAAACCAAGTCGTACACCGCCACCTGAACGAGCGTTTTGACCTTTATGACCTCTACCAGACGTTTTACCGTTACCAGAACCGATACCACGGCCCACACGATTGCGTTCTTTGCGGGAACCTAGTGCTGGTTGTAATTCATGAAGTTTCATCGCGAGGCACCTCCTTATATACAATATACATTATTGTTCTAATTCTTGTACTTTTACAAGATGAGACACTTTATTGATCATGCCACGAATAGCTGGATTGTCGTTATGAACAACCGTTTGATGTAATTTGCGTAATCCTAATGTTCTAACTGTTACACGTTGGTCCTCAGGACGACCAATTACGCTACGAGTGAGGGTAATCGCTAATTTTTTCGCCATTGTATTTCCCTCCTTATCCTAACAGTTCCTCAACTGTTTTGCCGCGCAATTTCGCTACATCTTCTGCACGTTTTAATTGTTTTAAACCATCAATTGTTGCACGCACCATGTTGATTGGTGTGTTAGAGCCGATAGATTTTGATAAAATATCGCTAATACCTGCTAGTTCTAATACTGCACGTGCAGGACCACCAGCAATAACCCCTGTACCTTCAGAAGCTGGTTTTAAGATGATTTCTCCTGCACCAAAGTGACCGATCACTTCATGAGGAATTGTAGTACCAACGATTGGCACAGTAATTAAGTTTTTCTTAGCATCTTCAATTGCTTTACGAATCGCATCTGGAACCTCTTGCGCTTTTCCTGTTCCAAAGCCAACATGTCCGTTTTTGTCACCGACAACAACTAAAGCAGCGAAACGGAAGCGGCGTCCACCTTTTACTACTTTTGCTACGCGGTTAACGGCTACCACGCGTTCTTCAAGTTCAAGTTTGTTTGGATCAATGCGACGCATCTCTGTCCCTCCTTTATAATTAGAATTCTAAACCAGCTTCACGAGCAGCGTCAGCAAGTGCTTTTACACGTCCATGATATAAATATCCACCGCGGTCAAACACTACGCTTTTAATTCCTTTTTCTAACGCACGTTTAGCTACTAATTCGCCTACTTTTTGAGCTGCTTCAATATTTCCAGTTGATTCTAGGTCGAATTCTTTATCTAATGTGGAAGCACTCACAATCGTTACTGCTTTTACGTCATCAATAATTTGTGCGTAAATGTGTTTGTTAGAACGGAACACATTTAAACGCGGACGTTCAGCAGTTCCGAATACTTTTCTACGAACACGCGCATGTCTTTTTTTACGAACTGCGTTTTTATCAAGCTTCGTGATCATTTATGTCACTCCTTTCATTTCGCTAAGCAGCATTATTTACCTGTTTTACCTTCTTTGCGACGTACAACTTCACCTTCGTAACGAATTCCTTTTCCTTTGTAAGGCTCTGGAGCACGAACCGCACGAATGTTAGCTGCTAGTTCACCAACGCGTTGTTTGTCCGCACCTTTTACAACGATTTTTGTTTGTGAAGGAACTTCAATTTCTAGTCCTTCTTCTGGTTCGATTTCTACTGGATGAGAGTATCCAACGCTAAGTACAAGCTTTTTCCCTTGTTTAGAAGCACGGTAACCGACACCGACTAACTCAAGAGCTTTCTCGTACCCTTTCGAAACTCCTTCAATCATGTTCGCTAGCAAGCTGCGAGTCGTACCGTGAAGAGCACGGTGTTCTTTTTCGTCGCTTGGACGAGAAACCGTAATCACATTATCCTCTAATTTGATTGTCATATCAGGATGGAAAGTGCGAGTCAATTCGCCTTTCGGTCCTTTCACCGTAACAGTGTTGCCGTTTACTGTAACCGTTACACCGGCTGGGATTTCAACTGGCTTTTTACCAACACGTGACATACATGACACCTCCATTCTTAACAAGACTAATTACCAAATGTATGCTAAAACTTCGCCGCCAGTTCCTTTTTGACGTGCTTCTTTATCTGTTAAAACGCCTTGAGACGTAGAAAGAATCGCGATACCTAAACCGTTCAATACGCGAGGTACTTCATGAGCTTTCGCATAAACACGCAAACCAGGTTTGCTGATGCGTTTTAAACCAGTAATAACACGTTCGTTATTTGGACCGTATTTTAAGAAAATACGGAGGATACCTTGTTTGTTGTCTTCAATGTATTCTACATCACGAATGAATCCTTCGCGTTTTAAAATTTCCGCGATTTCTCTTTTAATTTTAGAAGCAGGAACTTCTAATTTTTCGTGACGTACCATGTTCGCATTACGAATGCGAGTAAGCATATCTGCAATTGGATCTGTCATCACCATTATGTTTTACCTCCTTCCCAATTCACGGGTTAATTACCAACTTGCTTTTTTCACACCAGGAATTTGACCTTTGTATGCTAATTCACGGAAACAAATACGGCAAAGTTTAAATTTGCGATACACAGAGTGTGGACGTCCGCAACGCTCACAGCGAGTGTACGCTTGCACTTTAAACTTTGGCGTGCGTTTTTGTTTCGCGATCATTGATTTTTTAGCCACGTTTTCGCCTCCCTCTTTTTGCGATTGGGATCATTATTTTTGAAATGGCATACCGAGTAATGTTAATAATTCACGAGCTTCTTCGTCCGTTTTCGCTGTTGTGACAATAACGATATCCATACCACGAACTTTGTTTACTTTATCGTAGTCGATTTCAGGGAAAATTAATTGTTCTTTAATCCCTAATGTATAGTTACCGCGACCGTCAAATGATTTTTTAGATACGCCACGGAAGTCACGAACGCGTGGAAGCGATACAGAGATTAATTTATCTAGGAATTCGTACATGCGCTCTCCGCGTAATGTAACTTTTGCTCCGATTGGCATCCCTTCACGAAGACGGAAGCCAGCGATTGATTTTTTCGCACGAGTAACAACTGGTTTTTGACCAGAAATTAATGCTAATTCTTCTACCGCGTTGTCTAATGCTTTCGGGTTTTGTACTGCATCACCAACACCCATGTTGATGACGATTTTTTCGATTTTTGGAACTTGCATTACAGATTTATAGTTAAACTTGCTCATAAGAGCAGGAGTAACTTCTTTTAGATATTTTTCTTTTAGGCGGTTCATGTAAGTACCTCCTTTCTTACATTACGATTATTTATCTAAAATTTCACCGGATTTTTTCGCGTAACGTACTTTTTTACCATCTACGATTTTATATCCTACACGAGTAGGTGTTCCTGTTTTTGGGTCTAAAGGCATAACGTTTGATACGTGAATTGGTGCCTCTTTGCTAATGATACCGCCTTGAGGATTCGCTTGAGATGGTTTTGCGTGTTTTTTCACAATGTTTACGCCTTCTACAAGCACTCGGTTTTTCTTAGGAAACGCCGCAAGAACAACGCCTTGTTTCCCTTTGTCTTTTCCGGAGATTACTTGGACTTTGTCACCTTTTTTTACATGCATCGTAGTTCGCACCTCCTTGAAAGGCTTTCTCTCTTAATTAAATTACTTCTGGAGCTAAAGATACGATTTTCATAAAGTTGTTGTCGCGCAACTCGCGTGCAACAGGCCCGAAAATACGCGTACCGCGTGGGCTTTTATCATCACGGATGATGACGCAAGCATTTTCGTCAAAGCGGATGTAAGAACCGTCTGGGCGACGAACCCCACGTTTTGTACGAACAACGACCGCTTTTACTACTTGGCCTTTTTTAACAACGCCACCTGGTGTTGCTTCCTTAACTGTCGCCACAACAACGTCACCGATGTTTGCATAACGGCGACCAGAACCACCTAGCACTTTAATGACAAGCACTTCGCGTGCACCTGAGTTATCAGCAACTTTCAAACGAGATTCTTGTTGAATCATGTACGAAACCTCCCTTCGGATTTGTTAGCCGATCCGAACCATTATTAAATAATAACTGCTTTTTCTACCACTTCGACAAGACGGAAACGTTTTGTTGCAGAAAGCGGACGAGTTTCCATGATTTTTACGATATCGCCAACTTTTGCTACGTTGTTTTCGTCATGAGCTTTGTATTTTTTGGAGTATTTTACACGCTTTCCGTAAAGCGGATGTTTTTTATACGTTTCTACAAGAACCGTAATCGTTTTGTCCATTTTGTCAGATACGACACGGCCAACGTATACTTTGCGTTGATTGCGTTCACTCATTTCGCGAACCTCCTCTCAAGCATTTATTTATTAGCAGCGATCTCTCTTTCGCGAATAATCGTTTTCATGCGAGCGATATCTTTGCGCACTTCACGAATGCGCGCCGTATTTTCTAATTGGCCAGTCGCCAATTGAAAGCGAAGGTTAAATAATTCTTCTTTCAATGATTTAATTTTTTGTTCAATTTCGGCAGTGGTAAGTTCACGGATTTCTTTAGCTTTCATTTGATTCACCACCAATTTCTTCACGTTTTACGAACTTGCATTTGATTGGAAGTTTGTGAGAAGCAAGACGCAATGCTTCACGTGCTACTTCTTCAGAAACGCCCGCTACTTCAAACATTACTTTACCAGGTTTCACAACTGCTACCCAACCTTCAGGAGCACCTTTACCGGAACCCATGCGCACTTCTAAAGGTTTTGCAGTATAAGGTTTAGAAGGGAAAATTTTAATCCAAACTTTACCGCCACGTCTCATATAACGAGTCATCGCACGACGAGCAGCTTCGATTTGACGGTTTGTAATCCAAGCAGATTCTAATGCTTGTAAACCGAATTCACCAAAATGAACTTCCGTGCCACCTTTTGCACGACCTTTCATGCGTCCGCGATGTTCACGACGATATTTTACGCGTTTTGGCATTAACATGATTATTTTCCTCCTTCCTCAGTTTTCTTTTTAGTAGGAAGGACCTCTCCACGATAAATCCATACTTTCACACCGATTTTTCCGTAAGTTGTATCAGCTTCTGCTGTTGCATAATCGATGTCAGCGCGAAGAGTGTGGAGTGGAACTGTTCCTTCACTATAATGTTCAGAACGAGCGATATCTGCACCACCTAAGCGACCAGATACCATTGTTTTAATTCCTTTTGCACCAGCACGCATTGCGCGTTGAATTGCTTGTTTTTGCGCACGACGGAATGAAACGCGGTTTTCGATTTGGCGTGCAATGTTTTCTGCTACTAGCTTCGCATCCAAGTCTGCTTTTTTGATTTCAAGGATGTTGATATGAACGCGTTTTCCAGTTAATTGAGTTAAAGCTTTACGAAGCGCTTCTACTTCTGTACCGCCTTTACCGATGACCATACCAGGTTTCGCAGTATGAATCGTAATATTTACGCGGTTTGCTGCGCGCTCAATTTCGACTCGAGATACCGCTGCATCAACTAAGCGTTTCGTAATATACTCACGAATTTTAATATCTTCATGTAAAAGGTCTGCATAGTCTTTATCCGCGTACCATCTTGATTCCCAATCGCGGATAATGCCGATGCGAAGACCGACTGGATTCACCTTTTGACCCACTGATTATCCCTCCTTCTTTTCTGAAACAACGATTGTAATATGACTTGTGCGTTTGTTAATCGCGCTAGCACGACCCATCGCGCGAGGACGGAAACGTTTTAACGTTGGGCCTTCATCTACATATGCTTCTGTAATCACTAATTTGTTTACATCCATATCGTAGTTATGTTCTGCGTTTGCAACCGCAGACTTCAATACTTTCTCAATAATTGGAGAAGCAGCTTTTGGAGTGTGGCGAAGAATTGCTACCGCTTCACCTACTTGCTTTCCTCGAATTAAATCGATCACTAAACGAGCTTTACGAGGAGCAATACGGACTGTTCTCGCAACAGCTTTAGCTTGCATAAGTAAGCCTCCTCTCATTAACGTTTTGTTTTCTTATCGTCGCCAGCATGACCTTTAAATGTACGAGTTGGCGCGAATTCACCGAGCTTGTGTCCTACCATGTCTTCTGTAATGTATACAGGCACATGTTTACGTCCATCGTATACTGCAATGGTATGACCAACAAATTGTGGAAAAATGGTTGAACGACGAGACCATGTTTTAATAACTTGTTTTTGCCCTGTTTCATTTAATTTTTCGATTTTTTTCATTAAATGATCATCACAGAACGGACCTTTTTTTAAGCTGCGACCCATAAATGAACCTCCCTTCGTGATTGTTCTACGGTTCTTAAGAACCGTAGTTCAACCCCGTTATTTTTTACGACGACGTACGATAAATTTATCCGATTTGTTTTTCTTTTTGCGTGTTTTGAAGCCAAGTGTTGGTTTACCCCATGGAGTCATTGGTGATTTACGTCCGATTGGTGCTTTACCTTCACCACCACCGTGTGGGTGATCAACAGGGTTCATAACAGAACCGCGGACAGTTGGACGAATACCTAACCAACGAGCACGTCCTGCTTTTCCGATATTCACAAGCTCATGTTGCTCGTTTCCTACTTGACCAACAGTTGCGCGGCAAGCTCCTAAAATCATACGAACTTCGCCCGAAGCTAAGCGAACAAGTACGTATTTTCCTTCTTTACCAAGCACTTGAGCAGATGTACCAGCGGAACGAACTAATTGTCCACCTTTCCCTGGTTTTAATTCGATGTTGTGTACTAATGTACCAACAGGAATGTTTTCAAGCGGTAATGCGTTACCTACTTTAATATCCGCATTTGGACCAGACATGATTTCCATGCCGACTTCTAAGTTCTTCGGAGCGATGATATAACGTTTTTCACCGTCTAAGTAGTGAATTAACGCAATGTTAGCTGAACGGTTTGGATCATATTCGATTGTAGCAACGCGTCCTGGAATGCCATCCTTGTCGCGTTTAAAATCGATAATACGATATTGACGTTTATGACCGCCACCTTGGTGACGTACAGTGATTTTACCTTGGTTGTTGCGACCAGCTTTTTTCTTTAAAGGCGCAAGCAATGATTTCTCTGGCTGATCCGTTGTGATTTCCGAGAAATCAAGAACTGTCATACCACGACGACCATTTGATGTTGGCTTATATTTTTTAATCGCCATGTCGGTTTCCCTCCTTCACTTTTAAACTTTAAGCTTATGCTTCAAATAGTTCAATGTCTTTGCTGTCTGGCGTTAGCGTTACAATCGCTTTACGACGGCGATTCGTAAAACCGCTATAACGACCTACACGTTTGAATTTTCCTTTATAGTTCATGATGTTGACTTTTTCCACTTTTACGCCAAAGATCGCTTCAATTGCGTCTTTTACTTCCGTTTTGTTCGCTTTTACGTCAACTTCAAACGTATATTTTTTTTGAGCTGTTAAATTCATTGAGTTTTCAGTGATAACGGGGCGCTTAATAATATCGCGAGGATCTTTCATTATGCAAGCACCTCCTCTACTTTTTCCACGGCAGCTTTAGTAATGACAAGCTTGTCGTGGTTTAAGACATCAAGAACGTTAATTCCATTTGCCGTAACAACTGTTACTCCCGGAATGTTACGCGCAGATAGTGTAACATTTTCGTTCACATCAGCTGTTACAATGAGTGCTTTACGGTCAACAGAAAGGTTGTTTAAAATTTTCACCATTTCTTTTGTCTTTGGCGCTTCAAGCGTTAAATTATCTAATACAACAATGTTGTTCTCAAGAACTTTAGAAGATAACGCCGATTTAATAGCTAAACGACGAACTTTTTTCGGTAATTTATAGCTGTAGCTGCGTGGAACCGGACCAAATACTGTACCACCACCGCGCCATTGAGGAGCACGAATCGAACCTTGACGAGCGCGTCCAGTACCTTTTTGACGCCATGGTTTACGGCCACCGCCGCTTACTTCAGCACGATTTTTTGTTTTATGCGTCCCTTGACGCAAAGAAGCGCGTTGCATAATAACTGCTTCGAATAATACGTGTTTATTTGGTTCAATACCAAATACGGAATCGTTTAATTCGATTTCTCCAACAGTTGCTCCGTTTTGGTTATACAATGCTACTTTTGGCATTGGATAGTTCCTCCTTTCTTAAAGAAATTATTTCACTTTTGCTTTAACCGCACTTTTAATAACAACTAATCCTTTTTTCGGACCAGGTACGTTTCCTTTAACAAGAATTAAATTGCGCTCTGGATCAACTTTTACAACCGTTAAGTTTTGAACCGTTACACGTTCGCCACCCATGCGACCTGGTAGTTCTTTAGATTTGAATACGCGGTTTGGCGCAATCGGACCCATTGAACCAGGACGACGATGATAACGAGAACCGTGTGACATAGGTCCACGAGATTGTCCATGGCGTTTAATCGCACCTTGGAATCCTTTACCTTTTGAAATACCTGTTACGTCTACAACATCGCCTTCAGCGAAAATGTCAACTTTGACTTCCTGACCAACTTCGTATTCCGCAACGTTTGCCCCGCGGATTTCACGGATGAAGCGCTTAGGTGCAGTATTCGCTTTCGCTACATGTCCTTTTTCTGGTTTATTGGCTAATTTTTCACGTTTGTCTTCAAAACCTAATTGAATCGCCTCATAGCCGTCGTTTTCAATAGTTTTCTTTTGTAAAACGACGTTTGGAGTCGCTTCAATTACTGTTACAGGAATTAAATCGCCATTTTCCGCGAATACTTGCGTCATACCAATTTTTCTACCTAAGATTCCTTTGGTCATTCGTCACACCTCCTATTAAACTAAATTAAAGCTTAATTTCAATATCAACACCAGACGGTAAGTCAAGGCGCATTAATGAATCTACCGTTTGTGGAGTAGGGTTTACGATATCGATCAAACGTTTATGTGTACGCATTTCAAATTGCTCACGAGAATCTTTATACTTGTGAACAGCGCGTAAAATCGTATAAACCGTTCTTTCGGTTGGTAACGGGATCGGTCCAGATACCTTTGCACCAGAACGTTTTGCTGTTTCTACGATTTTTTCAGCAGATTGATCAAGGATTCGATGATCGTAAGCTTTTAAACGGATACGAATTTTTTCTTTTGCCATTATTTTCCCTCCTTCTTCGCCTATTTTAAAAATAGACATTCTCCGTGGAAATTTCCTGACACTCGCCATGGCAAAGCGGCCGGGTGTATCAGCAACCTTCCACTTCATCGCAGTCAAAGACCAACATTAGATATTATACAGATATCAGTGCTCAATTGCAAGTAAAATCTTGTTTACTTACACACTTCTTTTATTATACATGCTGGTATATGCTATTTCAATTCATTGTGAAATTGTTTGAATTTTACTTCATAATACTAAAAAACAGGCTTGTCTAAGACAAGCCTGTTTTAGGTTTAGCTATTAATTACTCAATGATAGAAGATACAGAACCAGCGCCTACTGTACGGCCGCCTTCACGGATAGAGAATTTTGTACCTTCTTCAATCGCGATTGGCGCGATTAATTCTACTGTCATTTCAACGTTGTCGCCAGGCATTACCATCTCTACGCCTTCTGGAAGAGTGATGATACCTGTTACGTCAGTTGTACGGAAGTAGAATTGTGGACGGTAGTTAGTGAAGAATGGAGTATGACGTCCACCTTCTTCTTTAGATAATACGTAAACTTGCGCTTTGAATTTTGTATGTGGAGTGATTGTTCCTGGTTTTGCAAGTACTTGACCACGCTGTACTTCGTCACGAGATACACCGCGAAGAAGCGCACCGATGTTGTCACCAGCTTCAGCTTGGTCAAGAAGCTTACGGAACATTTCCACACCAGTAACTGTTGTAGCTTTTGGTTCATCAGAAAGACCGATGATTTCTACAGCGTCACCAACTTTTAAGATACCGCGCTCAACACGACCAGTTGCAACTGTACCACGACCAGTGATTGAGAATACGTCCTCAACTGGCATCATGAATGGTTTGTCAGTTTCACGTTGTGGAGTTGGGATGTATTCATCAACAGCATTCATAAGCTCAACGATTTTTGCTTCCCATTCAGGGTCGCCTTCAAGAGCTTTTAATGCAGAACCTTTGATAACTGGAACTTCATCTCCAGGGAACTCGTATTCAGATAATAAATCACGTACTTCCATTTCAACAAGTTCTAATAATTCTTCATCGTCTACCATATCGCATTTGTTTAAGAATACTACGATGTATGGTACACCTACTTGACGAGATAAAAGAATGTGCTCACGAGTTTGTGGCATTGGACCGTCAGCAGCAGATACTACAAGGATTGCACCGTCCATTTGTGCTGCACCAGTGATCATGTTTTTCACGTAGTCAGCGTGACCTGGGCAGTCAACGTGTGCATAGTGACGGTTGTCAGTTTCGTACTCAACGTGTGCAGTTGAGATTGTAATACCGCGTTCACGCTCTTCTGGAGCAGCGTCGATTTGGTCGTACGCACGAGCTTCTGCTTTACCTTGTTTTGCAAGAACTGTCGTAATCGCAGCTGTTAAAGTTGTTTTACCATGGTCAACGTGGCCGATTGTACCAATGTTAACGTGTGGTTTAGTGCGTTCGAATTTCGCTTTAGCCATTAGAAATATCCTCCTTATTAATTAAGTGTAATTTTAAAAATTTATAAGTATAGAATGCCTGGGAGCAAATACATAGCATATTTACTCCCAAGTCTTACATAAGTATTTATACTTGAACTATGCCTAGAAATCAATTATTCACCTTTATTTTTTTTGATGATTTCTTCAGCAATGCTTTTAGGAACTTCTTCATAGTGGTCAAATACCATGGAGAATGTTCCGCGTCCTTGAGTATTTGAACGTAATGAAGTTGCGTATCCGAACATTTCAGCAAGCGGAACCATTGCATGTACAACTTGTGCATTACCGCGAGCTTCCATGCCTTCTACACGTCCACGACGGGAAGTGATGTCACCCATAATGTCTCCAAGGTATTCTTCAGGGATAACAACTTCTACTTTCATAATTGGCTCAAGCAACACAGGATCACATTTTGCTGCTGCATTTTTCAATGCAAGAGAGGCAGCGATTTTGAATGCCATTTCACTTGAGTCTACATCGTGGTAAGAACCATCGAATAATTTAGCTTTAATATCAACCACTGGATAGCCAGCAAGAACGCCATTTTGCATTGCGTCTTCAAGACCTGCTTGAATTGCCGGGATGTACTCTTTCGGAACAACCCCACCGACAATCGCATTTTCAAACTCGAAGCCTTTTCCTTCTTCGTTTGGAGTGAATTCGATCCAAACATGACCGTATTGACCGCGACCACCAGATTGACGCACAAATTTACCTTCTACTTGTGCAGACTTACGGAATGTTTCGCGATATGCTACTTGTGGAGCACCAACGTTTGCTTCAACTTTGAACTCGCGACGCATACGGTCAACAATGATATCAAGGTGAAGCTCACCCATACCTGCAATGATCGTTTGACCCGTTTCTTGATCTGTCCATGCACGGAATGTTGGGTCTTCTTCTTGCAGTTTTTGTAAAGCTGTACTCATTTTATCTTGGTCAGCTTTTGATTTCGGTTCAATTGCGATCTGAATAACTGGCTCTGGGAATTGCATAGACTCTAACACAACAAGGTGCTTTTCATCACATAGAGTATCACCAGTTGTTGTATCTTTTAAACCTACAGCTGCAGCGATATCACCTGCATATACGGTTGAGATTTCTTCGCGATGGTTCGCATGCATTTGTAGGATACGACCGATACGTTCGCGTTTGCGTTTTGTCGAGTTCATTACATATGAGCCAGAATCTAATGTACCAGAGTAAACGCGGAAGAATGTAAGCTTACCAACATAAGGGTCAGTCATAATTTTGAACGCTAATGCCGCGAATGGTGCATCGTCACGAGATTCACGAACTACTTCTTCTTCCGTATCTGGAACAATACCTTTAATTGGTGGAATATCCACTGGAGAAGGTAAGTAGTCGACAACACCATCAAGCATTAACTGAACACCTTTGTTTTTGAACGCAGAGCCGCAAAATACAGGGAAAAATTCAACGCTAACAGTTGCTTTTCGAATTGCAGCTTTTAGCTCTTCTACTGTAATTTCTTCCCCTTCTAAATATTTCATCATAAGCTCTTCATCAAGCTCTGCTACTGCTTCGATAAGCTTTCCGCGATATTCTTCAGCCATGTCACGATAGTCTTCAGGAATTTCAATACGCTCAATGTTTTTTCCTAGCTCATCGTGGTAGTGATATGCACACATTTCAACAAGGTCAATGATGCCAGAAAATTGATCTTCTGCACCAATTGGCAATTGAACTGGATGTGCATTTGCTTGCAAGCGTTCATGCAATGTTTTTACAGAATACAAGAAATCTGCGCCAATCTTGTCCATTTTGTTAACGAATACAATACGTGGAACTCCGTACGTAGTCGCTTGGCGCCATACTGTTTCTGTTTGTGGTTCTACCCCAGACTGTGCATCGAGTACAGCAACTGCACCGTCAAGTACGCGTAAAGAACGCTCAACTTCTACAGTGAAGTCTACGTGTCCTGGAGTATCGATGATGTTAATGCGGTGACCTTTCCATTGTGCTGTTGTTGCCGCAGACGTGATCGTAATTCCACGTTCTTGCTCTTGTTCCATCCAATCCATTGTCGCCGCGCCTTCATGCACTTCACCGATTTTATGAACGCGACCAGTGTAGAAAAGAATGCGCTCTGTTGTTGTTGTTTTACCGGCATCAATGTGAGCCATGATACCAATATTGCGAGTTTTTTCCAAGGAGAACTCTCTTGCCATGGTGGTTTTTTCTCCTTCCTTAAGTAAGTATCGTGTTTGAAAAAATCTTTGTAAATATAGGAATATAGGTGAGTGCACGAGAGGGTTCACCTCGCGTCGACTTCACCTATTTCCTATTATACAAAAAATGGATTACACAACCATAATGATTACCAACGATAATGAGCAAATGCTTTGTTTGCCTCTGCCATTTTATGCGTATCTTCGCGTTTCTTAACAGCTGCACCTGTATTGTTAGCAGCATCTAAAATTTCATTTGCTAAGCGCTCTTCCATTGTTTTTTCACCACGAAGGCGCGCATAGTTCACTAACCAACGAAGCCCTAGAGTTGTACGACGTTCTGGACGCACTTCAACTGGAACTTGATAGTTAGCACCACCAACACGACGAGCGCGTACTTCAAGAACTGGCATCACATTTTTTAGTGCTTGTTCAAACACTTCCATTGGATCTTTGCCAGTACGTTCACGAATAATATCAAATGCAGTGTAAAGAATTTTTTGTGCCTTTCCTTTTTTGCCATCGATCATAATTTTGTTGATGAGGCGTGTTACTAGTTTAGAATTGTAAATCGGATCTGGTAGCACATCTCTTTTAGCAACCGGACCTTTACGTGGCATAGTTTTTCCTCCTTTCAAGAAAAAATCCTATTTTTCTTTTGTTCTCATTATTTTTTCGCTGCTTTTGGTTTTTTCGCACCGTATTTGGAGCGACCTTGCATACGGTTTGCTACACCAGCCGTATCTAGCGCACCACGAACGATATGGTAACGCACACCTGGCAAGTCTTTTACACGTCCACCGCGAATCAATACGACGCTGTGTTCTTGTAAGTTATGACCGATACCAGGGATGTAAGCTGTTACCTCGATACCGTTTGATAAGCGTACACGTGCATATTTACGAAGCGCTGAGTTTGGCTTCTTTGGTGTCATCGTACCCACACGTGTGCAAACACCACGTTTTTGTGGAGAAGCAACGTTTGTTTGTACTTTTTTGAAGCTGTTGTACCCTTTGTTTAGTGCAGGGGATTTAGATTTCACAACTTTTCTCGTACGACCTTTGCGTACTAACTGGTTAATTGTAGGCATGATAAATTTCCTCCCTTCACATATAAGTTCAAGCCCACACATCCAGGCGGCTCATTATTTATGCAAAAACAAAGTTTTTGTAGTAAAATCCCACAAAAACAGTTTTAACGAATAATTGCAACAGCAGCAGCTCCTACTTGGATTTTGCATGCTTTTCCAAGTTTTTTCATCGAATCTACTTTTGTTACAGGAACATTCGCTTCTTTTGCTGCCTCCATAATTTTATTAATTATGGCAGAATCAGCATCCTCAGCAAGAATAACTTCCTGCGCTTTTCCTTCTTTCAGAGCTCTCACTGTTTGTTTTGTTCCTACTACGAACTGTTTAGCCTGCAATACTTTTTCATAAGACATATAAAATATCCTCCAAAGTACCAGGTTTTTTGGAACACCTTTATTACATTAACATTTTCTCAAGGCATTGTCAACTCTATTTATAAAAATAATTTGTTACCGACAAGAGCTTCTCTTGTCGGTAACTCGTAAATTATTTATTTGATGTTACTACATCCTCGTCGGCCTTTTTCTTGACTACAGGCTTAATTTTTCGGTAACGAGCCATTCCTGTTCCAGCAGGAACAAGCTTACCGATAATAACATTTTCTTTAAGACCTAGCAGCTCATCACGTTTTCCTTTAATTGCTGCGTCTGTAAGTACGCGTGTTGTTTCTTGGAAAGACGCAGCGGATAAGAACGAGTCTGTCTCAAGCGATGCTTTTGTAATACCAAGCAGCACAGGTCGAGCGGTAGCTGGTCTCTTTCCTTCAAGCAATACTTTTGCGTTTGCATCGGTAAATTGATGCACATCGAGAAGTGTACCCGGAAGCACATCTGTGTCCCCTGCATCAATGACACGAACTTTTCGAAGCATTTGACGAACCATTACTTCGATATGTTTGTCACTAATTTCTACCCCTTGCATCCGGTATACTTTTTGTACTTCACGCAATAAGTATTCTTGGACAGCAGTAATGTCTTTGACTTTGAGAAGTTCTTTCGGGTCAATCGAACCTTCTGTTAGCTCTTGGCCACGCTCAACTTGCTGACCTTCTTGGACTTTCAATCTTGCGTTGTATGGAGCGGTATATGTGCGTGTTTCCACTTCTCCTTTTACAACGATTTCTTGTTGGCGATCGCGTGTTTCATTAATAGAAACAACGACGCCGTCAATTTCTGAAATAACCGCTTGACCTTTTGGATTGCGTGCTTCAAATAGCTCTTGAACACGCGGCAAACCTTGAGTAATGTCGTCTCCGGCTACCCCACCGGTATGGAATGTACGCATCGTTAACTGCGTACCTGGCTCACCGATCGATTGGGCAGCGATGATACCGACCGCTTCTCCGACCTCTACTTCTACACCAGTCGCTAAGTTGCGACCGTAGCATTTTTTACATACGCCGTGTCTTGTATTGCATGTGAATGCGGAACGAATCCACACTTCGTCAATTCCCGCTTTAATAATCTCATTGGCGATATCTTCTGTAATCATCTCATTTTCTCGAACGATGACTTCGCCCGTTTCTGGATGTTTCACCGTTTTTCTTGCGTAACGACCGACAATACGCTCTTCTAGTTTAACAATGACTTCTGTTCCATCTGTTAACGCTCTTACAAGCATACCGCGGTCTGTACCGCAATCATCTTCTCTAACGATAACATCTTGAGCAACGTCAACAAGCCGTCTTGTGAGATAACCAGAGTCTGCTGTTTTAAGTGCCGTATCCGCCAGACCTTTACGCGCACCGTGCGTAGAGATAAAGTACTCTAATACCGTTAAACCTTCGCGGAACGAAGATTTAATTGGCAACTCGATAATTCGACCTGCTGGGTTGGCCATGAGACCGCGCATACCCGCAAGCTGCGTAAAGTTTGACGCGTTACCGCGAGCACCAGAGTCGCTCATCATAAAGATTGGATTTCGCTTATCCAATGATTCCATTAGCTTGCTTTGAATTTTATCTTTCGCTGCACTCCAAATGGAAATAACGCGCTCATAACGTTCTTCATCAGTAATTAACCCGCGTCTAAACTGCTTTAAGACCGTATCGACTTTCGCTTGTGCTTCTTGTAAAATTTCTTGTTTTTCCGGCAATACGACGATATCGGCAACGCCGATGGTAATACCCGCTTTCGTTGAGTATTGGAAACCAAGATCTTTCATGCGGTCCAACATTTTTGATGTTTCCGTGATCTTGAAACGCTTAAATACTTCCGCAATGATGTTTCCAAGAATTTTTTTCTTAAATGGAGGAACAAGCTCGCGTTTGCGAATTTCCTCTTTTACATTTACACCTTTATCAAGGAAGTACTTATCAGGAGTACGTTCCTCTAGGTTTTCTTTTGTAGGCTCGTTAATGTAAGGGAACGACTTCGGTAAAATCTCGTTGAAAATTAATTTACCGACGGTCGTAATTAATAATTTATTATTTTGTTCTTCTGTGAACGTTTCGTTTTTCAATGAACCTGCATGAATGGCGATGCGGCTGTGAAGATGTACATAGCCGTTATGGTACGCCAATAACGCTTCGTCCGTATCTTTAAATACCATTCCTTCACCGATGGCACCTTCGCGTTCCATTGTTAGGTAGTAGTTTCCTAATACCATGTCTTGCGAAGGAGTAACAACCGGTTTTCCGTCTTTCGGATTCAAAATATTTTGCGCTGCAAGCATGAGTAAGCGAGCTTCCGCTTGTGCTTCTGCAGATAATGGAACGTGTACCGCCATTTGGTCACCGTCGAAGTCAGCGTTATACGCTGTACATACGAGCGGATGCAAACGAATCGCACGGCCTTCGACAAGCGTAGGCTCAAACGCTTGAATACCGAGTCTGTGCAACGTTGGGGCGCGGTTTAAAAGTACCGGGTGTTCTTTAATTACAGATTCTAACACGTCCCATACTTCCGGATGTACACGCTCAATTTTCCGTTTTGCACTTTTTATGTTGTGCGCTAATCCTCTTTCAACCAATTCTTTCATAACGAATGGCTTAAACAATTCAAGCGCCATTTCTTTCGGTAAGCCGCATTGATACATTTTTAAGTTCGGCCCTACCACAATAACGGAACGACCAGAATAGTCAACACGTTTACCGAGCAAGTTTTGACGGAACCGTCCTTGCTTACCTTTCAACATATGGGATAAAGATTTTAGTGGCCGATTACCCGGACCTGTCACTGGACGACCGCGACGACCGTTGTCGATTAACGCATCAACCGCTTCTTGAAGCATGCGTTTCTCGTTTTGCACAATAATGCTTGGTGCCCCAAGATCTAAAAGACGTTTCAATCGATTGTTGCGGTTAATGACGCGACGATATAAATCATTTAGGTCAGATGTCGCGAAACGACCGCCATCTAATTGAACCATTGGACGTAATTCAGGCGGAATGACCGGAAGTACGTCTAAAACCATCCATGCCGGATCGTTCCCAGAGTTGCGGAACGCCTCTAACACTTCAAGACGTTTAATCGCCCGAGTACGTCTTTGGCCTTGAGCAGTTTTTAATTCTTCTTTTAATGCTTCGACTTCTTTTTCAAGATCAATATCTTGAAGAAGTTTTTTAATCGCTTCTGCTCCCATGGACGCTTGAAATGATTGACCGTATTTTTCACGATACGCGCGATATTCCTTTTCAGAAAGAAGTTGTTTTTTCTCAAGCGGCGTATCGCCTGGGTCAGTTACTACATAGGAAGCAAAATAAATCACTTCTTCCAAAGCGCGTGGAGACATGTCTAAAACAAGTCCCATACGGCTTGGGATTCCTTTGAAATACCAGATATGTGAAACAGGAGCAGCTAGTTCAATATGTCCCATGCGTTCGCGACGAACTTTAGCGCGGGTTACTTCAACACCGCAACGGTCACAAACAACACCTTTATAACGTACGCGCTTATATTTACCACAATGACATTCCCAGTCTTTCGTTGGACCGAAAATGCGCTCACAGAACAATCCGTCTTTTTCTGGCTTTAATGTACGATAGTTAATTGTCTCTGGTTTTTTTACTTCACCGTACGACCAAGAACGAATTTTTTCTGGTGAAGCAAGTCCGATTTTCATATACTCAAAATTATTTACATCTAGCAAGGGGCCTACCTCCCTCTTCGTCTCTAGGTTTTACCCTTATTGCTTTTAAAACCGTTACACGATTGAAGTTAGCACGTTTATTTTTGTTCCACAGCCCACCGCAAACAGAGGATTGAACCCTTGTCATAATCAGGGGGCTGCGGAACAGACGATCGGCGATAGTGAAAATAGCTTACTCTTTTGTTACAACATCTTTTTCTTCTGTCTTTTCAGCTGTGTCCATCCCTACCGTCACTGAATCAGCTGGTTGGACGTCATCATCCTCATCAAAGTTTTCCATGTTAATTTCTTTCTCATCGCTAGAAAGAATCGTTACATCCATTCCTAAACTTTGCAATTCTTTAATTAATACTTTGAATGATTCTGGAACGCCTGGTTCCGGAACATTTTCGCCTTTGACGATGGCTTCATATGTTTTCACACGACCGACGACATCATCTGATTTAACAGTAAGGATTTCTTGTAACGTATAAGCAGCACCATAAGCTTCCAACGCCCAAACTTCCATCTCACCGAAGCGCTGCCCACCAAATTGCGCCTTACCACCAAGCGGTTGTTGCGTAACAAGTGAGTATGGTCCTGTCGAACGAGCATGAAGCTTATCGTCGACCATATGAGCAAGTTTAATCATATACATAATCCCAACAGATACGCGGTTATCAAACGGTTCGCCTGTTCTTCCATCGTAAAGAACGGTTTTCCCGTCACGAGCCATTCCCGCTTCTTCTAAAATCGCCCATACATCTTCTTCGCGAGCACCGTCAAATACAGGAGACGCGACATGAAGACCAAGCTTTTTCGCTGCCATACCGAGATGTAATTCAAGCACCTGTCCGATGTTCATACGTGAAGGTACCCCTAATGGGTTTAACATGATATCGATCGGTGTACCATCAGGCAAGAACGGCATATCTTCCTCTGGTAAAATTCTTGAGATAACCCCTTTATTACCATGGCGCCCAGCCATTTTATCTCCTTCAGAGATTTTCCGTTTTTGAACGATGTAAACACGCACAAGCTGGTTTACACCCGGTGGGAGTTCATCTCCGTCTTCTCGATTGAAGACTTTAACATCCAATACGATACCGCCGCCACCATGTGGTACACGAAGCGATGTATCGCGTACTTCACGAGCTTTTTCGCCGAAAATAGCATGGAGTAGACGTTCCTCTGCAGTCAGTTCCGTTACCCCTTTTGGCGTAACTTTACCGACAAGCAAATCACCGTCTTTCACTTCTGCACCAATGCGAACGATACCGCGTTCATCCAAGTTGCGTAACGCATCTTCACCGACGTTCGGAATATCGCGTGTAATTTCCTCTGGCCCAAGTTTTGTATCGCGAGATTCAGATTCATATTCTTCAATATGAATGGATGTATACACATCTTCTTTAACAAGCCGTTCGCTCATAATAATAGCGTCTTCGTAGTTATATCCATCCCATGTCATGAAGGCAACAAGCACGTTACGGCCAAGTGCAAGTTCTCCTTTTTCCATGGATGGACCGTCTGCAAGAATTTCGCCTTTTTCTACGATATCGCCTTTTTTCACAATCGGACGTTGGTTGTAACATGTTCCTTGGTTAGAGCGAACGAATTTCAAAAGGCGGTATTTATCAAGATCGCCTTTGACTTCTTGACCATCGACTTCAATTAGGCGACGAACCCAAATTTCTTTCGCCTCGACTCTTTCTACGATTCCTCTATGTTTGCAAATAACAGCAGCTCCGGAATCCTTCGCTGATACATACTCCATTCCTGTACCAACGATCGGTGCTTCTGGCTCTAAAAGCGGCACCGCTTGACGCTGCATGTTCGCCCCCATCAATGCGCGGTTAGAGTCGTCATTTTCTAAGAATGGAATGCAGGCTGTCGCTGCTGATACAACTTGCTTTGGTGATACGTCCATGTAGTCCACACGATCGCGTTTGACAACGATGTTCTCACCGCGGAAACGCGCAACAATATCTTCATCTAAAAACGTTCCATCTTCAGCAATGCGCGCATTTGCTTGGGCAACCACATAGTTATCTTCTTCGTCGGCTGTTAAGTAGTCAATGCGATTTGTCACTTTTCCTGTTTCAGGGTCAACACGACGGTATGGCGTTTCGATGAACCCGAATTTATTCACTTTCGCATACGTAGAAAGCGAGTTAATTAACCCGATGTTCGGACCCTCTGGTGTTTCAATCGGACACATGCGGCCATAGTGAGAATAGTGAACGTCACGCACTTCAAAGCCAGCACGTTCGCGAGTTAAACCACCTGGTCCTAGTGCAGAAAGACGACGTTTATGCGTTAATTCCGCAAGCGGGTTCGTTTGATCCATGAACTGTGAAAGTTGCGAGCTGCCGAAAAACTCTTTAATCGCCGCAATCACAGGACGAATGTTGATCAGTTGTTGCGGTGTAATCGTATTTGTGTCTTGAATCGACATACGCTCACGCACAACGCGTTCCATTCGTGATAATCCAATTCTAAATTGGTTTTGCAATAGCTCACCAACAGAGCGGAGACGACGATTTCCTAAATGGTCAATGTCATCTGTATCTCCTACCCCATGTAGCAAGTTAAAGAAATAGCTAATGGAAGCAATAATATCCCCCGGCGTAATGTGCTTTACATCCTCCGCAATATAGCCGTTACCAATCACATTGATAATTTGTTCGCCATCTGGATCATCCGGCGAATAAATTTTAATTGATTGCAACGTAAACTCTTCATCTACAACGCCACCGGAAGGCTTGTAGACGCGAAAACCAACTCCATTTTCTAATTGCGGCAAGATTCGATCCAATGTTCTGCGGTCGATGATCGTACCTTTTTCAGCAATAATCTCGCCTGTTTCTGGGTCCACAAGTGTTTCAGCCAGACGTTGGTTAAAGAGTCGATTCTTAATATGAAGTTTTTTATTGATTTTATAGCGTCCTACACTCGCTAAGTCATAACGTTTTGGATCAAAGAAGCGAGAAATTAATAGACTTTTTGCGTTTTCAACCGTTGGTGGTTCACCTGGGCGTAAGCGCTCATAAATTTCAATCAACGCTTTTTCCGTGCTTTCCGTATTATCTTTTTCAAGGGTATTGCGAAGATACTCATTATCACCGATTAAATCGATAATTTCTTGATCAGATCCAAACCCAAGAGCACGGAGCAGTACAGTTACAGGTAGTTTACGAGTTCGGTCAATGCGTACATACACAACATCTTTTGCGTCGGTTTCGTATTCAAGCCATGCACCGCGGTTTGGAATGACTGTCGCGGAAAAACCTCGTTTTCCGTTTTTATCGACTTTACCGCTATAATATACACTTGGTGAGCGAACAAGCTGGGAAACAATAACACGTTCAGCACCGTTGATGATGAACGTCCCTGTTTCTGTCATAAGAGGGAAGTCTCCCATAAAGACATCCTGCTCTTTCACTTCACCTGTTTCCTTATTAATCAAGCGAACTTTAACACGGAGTGGTGCAGCATATGTAACATCCCGTTCTTTTGCTTCTTCAACAGAATACTTTGGTTCGCCTAAGCTATAATCAACAAATTCAAGGGAAAGGTTTCCGGCAAAATCTTCAATTGGGGAAATTTCTTTAAACATTTCCCGCAAACCTTCATCAAGAAACCATTGATAAGAGGAAGTTTGAATTTCGATAAGATTTGGCAATTCTAATACTTCACTAATACGCGCGTAACTTCTTCGTTGGCGGTGTCGTCCATATTGAACTAGTTGACCTGTCAACTGATTCACCCCTCAAATTCAAGCATTAATAAAATCGAAGGTAACCCTCAACATGTTTGCCTTACTATCAGACAAAAGAAAAATGGTTTCTATGAAGAAAACCACATTTTCACCTATTTATTGATTTTATAATTTTTCCCATTAAGGGTAAAATTATACCTATTACATATTTGATATCCGATTGAGGCTACACATTTGGCATTTTATAATGGTATCATAAACAAAAAAAGCTGTCAACGTTTTTTCGCCTTTATGATATAATATCCTTTTTTCTTTTTGACCACTTCTACATCAGGAAATAAAGATTGTAATTTTTCAAGCGCTGAAGGGGCACCTTGTTTTTTCTGAATAACAACCCACAGTTCTCCTTGAGGATGGAGATGAGCCATACTTTGTTCGAAAATGGAATAAACCACATTTTTTCCAGCACGAATCGGCGGGTTCGTCAAAATTGCTGCAAACATTTTATCCCCCACTTGGTCAAACAAATCACTTTGGTAGACGAACGCATTGTCAATGTGATTGATTTGCTTATTTTGATTAGCTAACTCAACAGCTCGTTCGTTAATATCAATCATTTCTACACGGCGTTCCGAAAAAGATTTTGCGATCGCTAAACCAATCGGACCGTAACCACATCCCACATCCAAGAAATCCCCTTCGACTTCCGGATTTTCAAATGCCTCAATTAATAAACGCGAACCAAAATCCACTTCTCGTTTTGAAAACACACCACTATCGGTTGTAAAAGTAAATTCGTTCCCCCTTAACGTAAATTTCCATGTTTGTGGATTACTCGAAGAAGATGGAGTTTTCGAATAATAATGTTCACTCAAATGACATCACCTTTTCATTACGTTTTCTATATTATTCATCATACCCATTTCTGTCCAATAAAAAAGCCCGCTACTATGAGCGAGCTTTTTAACATCTAGACATAATTACTTAATTTCTACACTAGCGCCAGCTTCTTCAAGTTTCGCTTTGATTTCTTCAGCTTCTTCTTTAGAAACGCCTTCTTTAACTGGTTTTGGAGTGTTGTCAACTAAGTCTTTTGCTTCTTTTAAGCCAAGGCCAGTGATTTCACGAACAACTTTGATAACTTTGATTTTTTGTGCGCCGCCATCAGCAAGAATAACATCGAATTCTGTTTTCTCAGCAGCAGCGTCGCCACCAGCAGCAGCACCACCAGCAACTACTACAGGAGCAGCAGCAGTTACACCGAACTCTTCTTCAATTGCTTTTACTAATTCGTTTAACTCTAAAACAGTCATATTTTTAACCGCTTCAATAATTTGTTCTTTCGTCATGGTCATGTTCCTCCTTAATCATGATTTTTATTCGATTCCATATAGAAAAATGGGATTAAGCACCTTGTTCTTCTTTTTTATCTGCAACAGCTTTTGCAACAAGAGCAAAGTTGCGGATAGGTGCTTGAAGAACGCTAAGCAACATAGAAAGCAAGCCTTCGCGAGAAGGAAGGGATGCAAGTGCTTTTACGTCTTCTACTGTTGCAATGTTGCCTTCGACGACACCTGCTTTAATTTCTAGTGCTTCATTTTTCTTTGCGAATTCATATAAAATTTTTGCAGGCGCTACTACATCTTCGTTACTGAACGCAATCGCGTTTGGTCCAGTAAGAACTTCGTTTAATCCTTCTAATCCAACTTCAGCAGCTGCGCGACGTGTTAGCGTATTTTTATACACTTTAAACTCAACGCCCGCTTCGCGAAGTTGTTTACGAAGCTCCGTGACTTCAGCAACGCTAAGACCGCGGTAGTCTACGATAACCGTTGATTTGCTCGCGCGGAGTTTTTCAGCAATTTCCGCGACAGTCTGTTTTTTGAGTTCGATTGCGCTGCTCATTTTTACACCTCCTGTAGAAGTTAAAATGAAACACCACTTATACCGCATCACAAAAAACCTCCATGCCTACGTAGACATGGAGGTACTATAAAGTGTATGACGATACACTTTTCTATACGTTCAAACACCTCGGTAGGAAATTAAGCTCATTCGAGCACCTACTGTCTACGGTACAAATGATATTCTCTTTTCAGACAAAATCTATCATACTAAACAGGATTTGAAAAGTCAACCCTGATTTATCGTGCTACAACAAATGTAGAAGGATCCACTTTAATGCCAGGTCCCATAGTTGAAGTAACCGTTACGTTTTTCACGTAAGTACCTTTCGCTGCAGCTGGCTTCACTTTTAAAATCGTTTCGTAAATGGTTGTGAAGTTATCTACTAACTTGTCATTGTCAAAAGAAACTTTACCGATTGGAACATGAATGTTACCTGCTTTGTCAACACGGTATTCCACTTTACCAGCTTTAATTTCTTTTACTGCTTTCTCTACGTCAAATGTAACGGTACCTGTTTTAGGGTTTGGCATTAATCCTTTAGGACCTAGGATGCGTCCTAATTTACCAACTTCGCCCATCATATCAGGAGTTGCTACGATGACATCAAAATCAAACCAACCTTGTTGGATTTTGTTGATATAATCTGTATCGCCTACATAATCCGCACCCGCAGCTTCTGCTTCTTTCGCTTTTTCACCTTTAGCGAATACGAGCACACGTTGAACTTTACCCGTTCCGTGTGGCAACACAACAGCACCGCGGATTTGTTGATCTGCTTTTTTCGGATCTACCCCTAAACGGAACGCAACTTCAACAGTCGCATCAAATTTAGCAACATTTGTTTTCTTTACAAGCTCGATTGCTTCAGTTACAGAATACGCTTTAGAGCGGTCAACAAGCTTTGCCGCTTCTAAATATTTTTTTCCTCTTTTCGCCATGTAAATTTCCTCCTCATTGTGGTTTTAGCGGAATGACCTCCCACGAATAAAGGTTGCGAAAAGGATAAACCCTTGTAGTCGCAACCTTCCACAGCCAGCTCTTCATACACATTAGTCTTCGATAACAATACCCATGCTGCGGGCTGTACCTTCAACCATGCGCATAGCAGCTTCAATGCTCGCCGCGTTTAAGTCTGGCATTTTTGTCTCAGCAATCTCACGCACTTTGTCGCGTTTGATTGTCGCTACTTTATTACGGTTTGGTTCACCAGAACCAGACTCAATACCAGCTGCTTTCTTCAACAATACAGCAGCAGGCGGAGTTTTCGTAATAAATGTAAATGAACGGTCTTCATACACCGTAATTTCAACAGGAATAATCAAACCTGCTTGGTCAGCTGTACGAGCGTTGAACTCTTTACAGAATCCCATAATATTTACACCAGCTTGACCTAAGGCTGGACCAACTGGTGGTGCCGGGTTCGCTTTACCTGCAGGGATTTGTAATTTCACGACTTTAATTACTTTTTTAGCCACGAGACACACCTCCTTAAGTCCGTGATGTGGTATTAGGGGTTGCCCCTCCCACTCATTAGGTTACGAATAATGCTATGAAACATTATTCTGTCATAAGGATGTAACCCTTCACCCTATTTCCTCTCAATTCACACCTTGAGAGATCATGTCCTATCGAAAGATATACATAGCTCCCTTATACATCACGCATAAGTTCATCGCTTTTTAAACAAACCGTTATTTTTACGATATTTGTCTCTGTCTGTGAGACATACCGACTTTAAAATATTATCACTTTTCTTGTTTGAATGCAAGTTGTTTCATATTATATTTTTTGAATTTGTGAAAAGTCCAGCTCTACTGGTGTCTCACGTCCGAACATGTTGACAAGCACTTTTACTTTCTGCTTGTCTACATCGATCTCTTCAATCGTACCTGTAAAGTTCGCAAAAGGTCCTTCCTTTACTTGTACCGTTTCTTTTAATTCGTAATCAACATCAAGTTGTGATAACGGAACTCCCATCCGTTTTAAAATAGCGTTCACTTCTTCTTCAAGCAGCGGCGTTGGTTTTGAACCCGCTCCACTTGAGCCAACAAATCCTGTAACTCCTGGCGTGTTACGCACAACATACCAAGAATCATCTGTCATAACCATCTCAACTAACACATATCCTGGAAATACTTTCCGTTTTGTCACCTTTTGCTTCCCGTTTTTTGTGTCCGTCTCTTCTTCCTCAGGAACAACAACACGGAAAATTTTATCTTGCATCCCCATTGACTCTACTCTTTTTTCTAAGTTCGCTTTCACTTTATTTTCATAGCCTGAATACGTATGAATGACATACCAGTTTTTTTCCATTGATTGGGACTTAAATGTCCTTTCCCTCCCCAAAACGATTTCCTTTTATAAACAAAACAAAAACCCGTTTCCGGGCTTTCTAGTGTCTATGATTATTTTTCATTATACCATATGAAATCGAGACTTATTCAAACACAAAACGAATTAATGAAGAAATTCCCAAATCAACCACCGCAAAAAATACCGACATAAACGCCACAGTTGCTAACACTGTAATCGTATAATTAATCAGTTCCTTACGCTTTGGCCAACTGACCTTCTTCATCTCACGCACAACTTCGCTAAAAAATTTTGTTATTCGCTGCATGATCAGTAACCTCCAACAACTTAAAAGCTGCCTTTACGATTTCTTATTATCGTATCAGGGTGCAAAGATTTATTTTGTTTCACGGTGGAGGGTATGCATGTTACAAACTTTGCAAAATTTATTCATCTCAAGGCGTTCTTGGAGATTTTCCGTATTTTTCATCGTTGAATAATTACGGCTATTACACTTGCTGCATGCTAATATGACTTTTTTGCGCATATACGTCCCACCGTTCTACATACGTCTTTAAAAATTTAACATACACGTATTTCCTGTGTCAATGACTATTATGAGAAGCGTTTTCCATCGTCTTTGGAAACGCAAAACAAATTTTATAAACTAATTTCTCGACACTCTAAATATTTTTCTAGTTTTCGTTTCACTCGCTGAAGCGCATTATCAATTGATTTGACGTGACGGTTAAGCTCTTCAGAAATTTCCTGATAAGAACGACCGTCTAAATATAAAACGAGCACTTTGCGTTCTAAATCACTTAACAGCTCGGCCATTTTTACTTCAATATCATCCACTTCTTCACGATTAATAATTAATTCTTCGGGATCCATCACCTTTGTTCCAGAAATGACATCCATTAACGTTCGATCTGATTCATCATCATAGATTGGTTTATCAAGGGAGACATAGGAGTTGAGAGGGATGTGTTTTTGCCTTGTCGCTGTTTTAATAGCGGTAATCATTTGTCTTGTAATACATAGCTCAGCAAACGCCTTAAAAGAGGTAAGCTTGTCCTCTTTAAAGTCACGAATCGCTTTATATAAACCAATCATCCCCTCTTGGATAATATCTTCCCGATCCGCTCCTACTAAAAAATACGAACGCGCTTTGGCACGTACAAAATTTTGGTATTTATGAATGAGAAAATCTAACGCATCGCCATCCCCCTGATGAACAAGCTCAACTAATTCCTCGTCCTCAAAACGTTCGTACTTCTCCGCTTTTCCTTTGAAGCCTTCGCCCACGCCGATCCCCCCGACCGCACAAATCGCTAGAATTATTATACAGTACAAATTTTTACAGCGTCAACCGCTCATTTTTCGCCTCTTCTCCATTTTTCAAAAATTCTCGCAACTTCGTCGGTTAAAGGAATTTTTGATAGCGGCTTTTTTTCTTGAATTATTTTCACTTTTTTTGAAATATTTTTCTCAATGGTCTCCATTTCTATAAGGAGCTCTCTCGCTGATTTTCGCAATGCACCCTGTCCAAAAATAGCCCATTGCTCCGTATAATCAGATGTAGCAACATACACTTTTGTACGAACATTGATTAAACTTTTCGCTAGTTTTTCAATCCGCTCGTCCGCCGTCTCGTTTTCTCTTGTAAAAATGACCTCTACTTGATAATTTTTATATTTTTTCTCGATTCCTTGTACGAGGTGTGCATCAAAAACAATAATGACTTTATAACCGGTAAACCCTTGGTACTCAGCCATTTTGGAAATTAACAAATCCCTCGCTGACGCAAGATCATCCTCTTCTTTGAGTTTTCGCAGCTCCGGCCAAGCACCAATGATGTTATATCCATCAACAATGAGGATATCCATATCATTTATTCTCCTAAAGGATAACGTTTGCGATACACCTCATACATTAGCAAGCTAGCAGCTACAGATGCATTTAAAGATGTAACATGTCCTCTCATCGGAAGGCGAAATAAAAAATCGCATTTTTCTAAAATTAATCTTCCAATCCCTTTTCCCTCACTACCAATGACAAGCGCTAGCGGCATCGTTCCATCCAACGACCGATAATCATCGTTTGCTTTTGCATCTGTTCCAACAATCCAAACGCCGCGCTCCTTTAACTCGTCAATCGTTCGTGCCAAATTTGTCACTCGCGCCACTGGAATATATTCAATCGCACCTGTCGAGGATTTGGCAACGGTGGCTGTCAAACCAACCGAACGGCGTTTTGGAATAATAATCCCATGCGCCCCTACAGCATCTGCTGTTCTCATAATCGAACCTAAATTATGCGGATCTTCTAACTCATCTAAGATTAAAAAGAAAGGCGGCTCGTTTTTTTCGGCAGCACGTTGAAACAAATCATCCATCTCGTAATAACGATACGCAGCAACTTGGGCAACAATCCCTTGGTGACTTCCTTCTACCATTTGGTCAAGTTTCTTTTTTGGGACATATTGCACGAGCACGCCGTTTTGCTTTGCTAATTGAATAATGGGTTGAATTGTGCTTCGTTGCACTCCTTCTGCAATCCAAATTTTATTGATTTCTCGCTCTGACTTTAGCGCTTCGATCACAGGATTTTTCCCAATAATAAAATCCATCTTTACAACTTCCTTTCCTCGCTTTCGATAATGTCGAAAGAATAACGAATGAGTTCTTCCATTCGATTTTTGTTATTTCCTAAAAAATGATAGCCAATGAGCGCTTCAAAAGCTGTGCTATATCGATACGTTTGTACATCGGTATTTTTCGGAACGGTAGAGGACTTGGCATTTCGACCGCGGCGCATAACCGCCTGTTCATCTTCTGTTAATACCGCTTGTTCTAATAATGCTAACATAATTTTTGCTTGCGCTTTAGCCGACACGTATCGGATTGCCTGTTTATGTAACTCATTTGGTTTTACGTTTCCTTTGGAGAGGAGGCGATGCCGGACATACAGCTCATAAACGGCATCACCGATATAAGCAAGAGCTAATCCGTTTAATTGTTTTACATCTTTAATGGCCTGTAAAAGATTCATTTGGCTCTTATCCTCTTTTCCATCTCGTTCCTTGTGGAGTATCTTCTAAAATAATATTTTTGGCTTTTAATTCGTCACGAATTTGGTCAGCTAAGGCAAAGTTGCGATTTTTTCGCGCTTCGTTCCGCTTTTGAATTAATTCTTCAATTTCCTCATCTAGCAGAGCTTCTTCCTGCAATGTAATTCCTAATACATCCAGCAACTGCTCAAACTCATGTAAAAAGGCATGAATCACTTTTTCGGAGGTATTCTTCTCAAGCAAATATAAATTCGCTTGTTTAGATAACTCAAATAATACTGCAATCGCATTAGCTGTATTAAAATCATCGTCCATTTCTCGAATGAAAGCCTCGCGCAATTGTTGAATTTTTTGAAGCCACTGATCATTATCATTTGTTAAATTGCTGCTGCTTGCAAGACGATGTTTTAAGTTGAAATAGGATGTTTTTAATCGTTCTAAACCATTTTTCGTACTTTCCAACAATTCCTCGCTGTAATTAATTGGATGACGATAATGGACAGAGAGCATAAAAAACCGTAATACTTGTGGATCAATTTGCTTAATAATGTCATGAACGAGCACAAAGTTGCCAAGTGATTTTGACATTTTTTCGTTATTAATATTAAGATAACCATTATGCAGCCAATATTTCGCAAACGGTTTTCCTGTTAATGCTTCCGATTGGGCAATTTCATTTTCATGGTGTGGGAACGTTAAGTCTTGCCCTCCTGCATGAATATCAATCGTGTCACCTAAATATTTGCGCGCCATGGCTGAACATTCAATATGCCAACCCGGTCTTCCTTTTCCCCACGGGCTATCCCAAGAAATTTCCCCTTCTTTCGCGGCTTTCCATAAGGCAAAATCAAGTGGATCGTGTTTCTTTTCCCCGACCTCGATACGCGCTCCTGCCCGCAACTCATCGATCGATTGATGAGAAAGTTTTCCGTACCCAGCAAACTTTCGCGTTTTGTAATACACATCGCCGTCTACTTCGTATGCATAGCCTTTTTCAATCAAATTTTCAATGAATTCAATGATGATATCAATATTTTCTGTCACACGCGGATGAGCGTCCGCCTTTTTGCATCCTAATGCGGATACGTCTTCGAAATACGCTCGGATAAACCGCTCCGCAATAGTCGGAACATCCTCTCCTAACTCTCTTGCTGCTTTAATTAATTTATCATCGACGTCAGTAAAATTAGAAACATATTGAACATCGTAACCGCGAAACTCTAAATAGCGACGAATGGTATCGAACACGATAGCGGCCCGGGCGTTTCCAATATGAATGTAGTTATAGACAGTCGGACCGCATACATACATTTTAACTTTGTTAGGTTCTATCGGTTCAAACACTTCCTTTTTCCTCGTCATCGTATTATAAAGCCGAATGCTGCTCATCTTGAACCTTCCCTTCCTTTAAAGCTCTGATTTCGTTTCGTAATTTTTCAATTTCTGCCTCTAGCTCTTTTAACCGATCAGCAACTGGGTCTGGTAAATCGGTATGATTTAAATCTTTTTTCACTTTGACCCCGTTACGTACGACCACCCGTCCTGGGATCCCCACTACTGTCGAGTTTGGTGGTACATCTTTTAATACTACAGATCCCGCCCCTATTTTTGAATTCTCTCCAATCGTAATGGAACCCAATACTTTTGCTCCTGCCGAAATCAAACAGTTGTCTTTAATCGTTGGATGCCGCTTGCCCTTCTCTTTCCCTGTCCCGCCTAATGTGACTCCTTGGTAAACCGTCACGTTATCACCAATTTCACATGTTTCCCCTATCACGACACCCATGCCATGGTCGATAAAAAAGCGCCGACCAATTTTCGCACCGGGGTGAATTTCAATGCCTGTGAAAAAACGGCTAATTTGCGAGATCAGTCTCGCAATAAAGTAAAATTTCCGTTTATACAACGCATGGGCAATGCGATGAGCCCAAATCGCATGAAGCCCTGAATACGTAAGAATGACCTCTAAATAACTTCTTGCTGCTGGATCTTGCTCAAAAATTACTTCAATATCTTCTTTTAATGTTTTAAACATAATCCTCCCTCCATTTTAACAACATGAATTAGAAACATACTAAAAGAGCGTCTCTGTGTTGATCACACAGAGACGCTCAAATAGCGCGGTTCCACTCTGTTTAGCTAAACGATTTGTTTAGCTCACTCGAATCTGATAACGGAAGGACATCCGCTCCATTCTACTACAGAACGTCTCTGGTTCGAAAGGAGGCTCCGAGGGGCATTTCAAAAACATCGAACATGAATCACTTCCAGCCAAGGTGATTCTCTCTGTAATGCCAATGTTTTTTACTTCTCCTCGTCAACGCTTTACGTGCTATTTACTTTTTTTAGTATATTATCAAATAAACAAAATGGTTAACGAATCGCTTTTTCTAAACGGCTCACAACTTTTTCTTTTCCTAATAGTTGGATAGCGAGAGGAAGTTCAGGACCATGGGTTTGTCCCGTTGTTGCGACCCGAATCGGCATAAATAATTTTTTCCCTTTTTGTCCCGTTGCTTTTTGCACCGACTTAATCGCTGCCTTAATGCCATCGACTGTAAACGGCTCTAACTGCTTAATTTCTTCTAAAAATGCCTTGAGCACTTCTGGAACTTGTTCCTCTGCTAATACTTCTTTTGCTTCCTCATTATACTCAATCTCTTCCTTAAAGAACAGCTCGGATAGTTCCACAATTTCGGCTCCATAGCTCATTTGCTCCTGATATAAAGCGATCAAGTTACGAGCCCATTCTCGCTGCTGTTCGCTCATCTGTTCCGGCAAACGTCCCGCTTTAATTAAGTGAGGAAGAGATAGCTCTACCAATCGGTCTAAATCAAGCTTTTTGATATATTGGTTATTCATCCATGTCAACTTTTGCTTATCAAACATCGAAGGAGATTTCGATAAGCGTGATACATCAAATATACGGATTAGCTCTTCTTTCGTAAAAATTTCTTCTTCCCCTTCTGGTGACCAGCCTAACAGTGCAAAGAAATTAAACATCGCTTCCGGCAAGTAACCGAGCTCTTTATATTGTGAAACAAATTGGATGATTGACTCATCGCGTTTAGATAATTTCTTACGATTTTCGTTTACGATTAACGTTAAATGCGCGTACGTTGGCGCTTCCCAACCGAAGTATTCATAAATCATGAGCTGCTTTGGTGTATTCGATAAATGCTCTTCACCACGGAATACATGGGTAATTTTCATTAAATGGTCATCAATGACAACGGCAAAATTATATGTTGGAATGCCATTGGCTTTGACAATAACCCAATCGCCGATATCTTTTGATTCAAATGACACTTTCCCGCGCACCATATCTTCAAACTCGTACACTTTTCCTTCCGGCACTTTAATGCGAACCGTATACGGTTTTCCTTCCGCTTCGAACTGCGCCACTTGCTCTGGGGTTAAATGGCGGCACTTTCCGCTATATTGTGGAGCCGCAATCCCTGCTGCTTTTTGCGCTTCACGCTCTTGCTCTAATTCTTCAGGCGTGCAGAAACATTTATACGCATATCCTTTCTCTAATAGTTCGTTCACGTATTGACGATATATATCGAGGCGCTCTGTTTGCCGGTAAGGGCCGTACCCGCCGTCTTTGTCAATCGACTCGTCATACTCAATTCCCAACCATTTTAAATTCTCGAGCTGGGACTGTTCTCCGCCTTCTACGTTCCGCTCGATATCGGTATCCTCGATTCGAACAATAAATTTCCCGTTGTGATGACGAGCAAATAAATAATTGAATAGAGCCGTTCTAGCTCCACCAATATGTAAATGGCCTGTTGGACTCGGCGCATATCGTACTCTGACTTCTTGTGACATTGTCAATGACCCTCCAATAATCAAACTATGTACCGTTATTTTAACATTATATCAGTACAAAGTTCAAAACAGATTATTTCTTCTGTAATAAAACGACCGCTTGAGCGGCAATTCCTTCTTCGCGACCAGTGAAACCCAGCTTTTCTGTTGTCGTCGCTTTTACGTTGACTTGAGACAACTCTCCTTCTAGCAGTTGAGCAATTCTTTCTTTCATTTTCTCAATATGCGGAGCCATTTTCGGCTTTTGTGCGATGATCGTACAGTCGATATTCACAAGTTCATATCCTTCTTGCTTCACTAACTTCCATACATGCTGCAAAAGCAAAGCGGAATCAGCATCCTTATACTGTTCATCAGTGTCAGGAAAATGCGTTCCAATATCTCCTGCGCCAATCGCTCCTAAACAAGCATCGGCAATCGCATGTAATAACACATCCGCATCAGAATGTCCGAGCAACCCTTTTTCATAAGGAATGTGAATACCTCCAATGATGAGAGGGCGCCCCTCTACTAACTGATGAACATCGAATCCTTGACCAATCCGAAACATATATTCACTCCTCTTCTTTAGCAGCTTGGCCAATTTGATAAAATGGCTTCAGCAAACAATAAATCATCGGGGGTCGTTAGTTTAATGTTGCGATAGTCCCCTTCAATAATTTTAACTTTCTTACCCATGCGCTCAACGAGACTCGCATCATCTGTTCCTACGTATCCGTCTTTTCTTGCTTGCTCGTGGGCTTCTAGAACAAGGGAAATACGAAAAGCTTGTGGAGTTTGTACAGCCCACAAGCTAGAGCGTTCCACTGTCTCAGCAACAAATCCATCGAAAGCTCTTTTTACAGTGTCTTTCATGGGCACGGCGAGAATTGCGGCACCATGCTCCTCAGCTTCTTTCACAAGCTCATGTATTTTTTCCATCGTGATAAACGGGCGCGCACCATCATGAATAAGTACAATCTCGCTGTTTTTGACCGCTTTTAATCCATTATACACGCTATGTTGCCGTTCTGCGCCGCCGCTTACCATAGAAACCACTTTTTTGATTGGAAATTGCTCGAACAGAGTATGAAATTGCTCTCTCTCTGCCTCATTAATGACAACAATAATTCCTTGACACCAATCGTCTTGCTCAAATACTTTTAATGTATGCACAATGATAGGCTGATGATGAAGCTCGATAAATTGTTTGTTCATCCCAGCCTTCATCCGTTTTCCTTGCCCTGCCGCAGGAATCACTACCTGATATTCCATAACCGATTCTCCTAACTGCTCCCCTATAATGCCTTTTGCAAAAGCTTTAGCTTCGCAAAAATCATTCTTCCTGCTGATGTTTGTAACACGCTTGTGACCAATACGTCAACCCGTTTTCCAATATACTCTTTTCCATCTTCCACAACGATCATCGTACCATCGTCCAAGTAGGCTACTCCTTGATTATGTTCTTTCCCATCTTTAATCACTTGAACATTCAGTTCTTCCCCAGGAAGAACGATTGGCTTGACTGCATTTGCTAAATCATTAATATTGAGTACGCGCACATTTTGCAACTCACACACTTTATTTAAATTAAAATCGTTAGTAACGACAACTCCTGATGTTAATTTTGCAAGTTTGACTAATTTGCTATCGACTTCTTGAATATCGTCAAAATCGCCTTCATAAATTTCGACTTTCATGTCCAATTCCTTTTGAATGCGATTTAAAATATCAAGACCACGACGACCACGGTTTCTTTTTAGCACATCGGACGAATCGGCAATATGCTGCAATTCTTCTAATACAAACCGCGGAATGACGATCGTTCCTTCTAAAAATCCTGTTTGGCAAATATCGGCAATCCGTCCATCAATAATAACACTTGTATCAAGAATTTTTAAGGAACGATTTTTTTGGTTTTCACTTTCTTCCTCTGTTCCTTTTTTCTTAGACATGCGATTAGAAAGGGAAAATAAATTCATTAATTCGTGTCGCTTCTTAAATCCAACTTGAAACCCTAAATAGCCAAGCAAAATGGTTAAAAACACGGGCAACACCGTATTAACGACTTGAAATTGAAACGCTTTAAGCGGCATTACAACTAAAAACGCGACAATTAATCCGAAAATGAGCCCTAAGCTTCCAAATAAAATATCGGTGACAGGTGCTTTCACCAGCGATTCTTCAACCCAGCGAATAAGCTCTACTACATAATCAACTAACCAAAAAGTGATGATAAAGAAAATAAGCGCCCCTACAATAGCCAACATGTACGGGCTATTTAAAATGGCAATGTCATCGAGCTTCAATAATTGAAATAAGTTCGGCAGAAAAATAACCCCTAACGTTCCTCCAATAACGAGAAAAAACAATTGAACAATTCGTTTTACCATTTCTTCACCTCCTCTACTACATTATAAACAGTTTCCATTGTTTGAAACCAATTATAACGACAGTTTTTAATCTTTTTTAAACATTTGATACACATTTGTAACCTTTCTATCAATTACTTGCTTCCTAATGTGTATTCAAGCGCTTCGGCAACGTGAGACACGCCGATGATTTCTACTCCTGCTGGTACATTCCATCCGCCTACATTGTTTTTTGGAATAATAATACGATGAAATCCTAATTTTACTGCTTCCTGTACGCGTTGTTCAATGCGGGAAACGCGGCGGACTTCCCCTGTTAAGCCGACTTCACCGATAATAACATCATAAGGATTCGTAGGCTGATCACGAAAACTGGAGGCAATGCTTACAGCAATCGCTAAATCAATCGCAGGTTCATCCAATTTGACGCCGCCTGCCACTTTTAAGTAAGCATCTTGGTTTTGGAGAAGTAGCCCGACGCGTTTTTCAAGTACTGCCATTAACAAAGAGACGCGGTTATGGTCTATTCCCGTCGCCATTCTCCGCGGATTTCCAAAACTCGTCGGTGAAATTAATGCTTGAATTTCTACTAACACAGGCCGGGTTCCTTCCATAGAGGCAACAACTGTCGACCCTGCCGCTCCTCGTGAACGCTCCTCTAAAAATACTTCGGACGGATTCTCCACTTCCAATAAACCGGTTTCTCTCATCTCAAAAATGCCAATTTCATTGGTGGAACCAAAGCGGTTTTTTACCGCTCGTAAAATGCGGTACGTATGATGACGTTCCCCTTCAAAATAAAGCACGGTATCAACCATATGCTCTAAAATTCTCGGTCCGGCAATTGCCCCCTCTTTTGTCACATGACCGACGATAAAAATGGCAATCCCTTTTGTCTTCGCGATTTTCATTAGCTCTGCTGTGCATTCGCGCACTTGGGACACACTTCCGGGAGCTGACGTAATTTCCGAACGATACACCGTTTGAATTGAATCAATAACGACAAAGGCAGGATTGATTACCTCAATCGCCTCCGCAATATATTCTAAATCCGTCTCTGCTAACACATACAATTCATTAGATGAAACATGAAGGCGATCTGCCCGTAATTTCGTTTGTTTGACCGATTCTTCACCAGATATATATAACACTTTATTTTGTTTCATCGCGAGTTGTGCCGAAACTTGCAAAAGAAGCGTTGATTTTCCGATCCCTGGATCACCGCCAATTAAGACAAGGGAGCCTCTGACAATGCCCCCGCCTAACACGCGGTTCAATTCAGACAGATCTGTTTGTATGCGCGGCTCTTGTGTTGTCGTCACTGTGGTAATCGGTACCGGCTTAGAAATTGTATCGGGAGACGAATGAACGAACACTCCCCTCGTTGTTGGTTTTGCTCGCTCTACTTCCTCTACCATAGAATTCCATGTATAACATCCCGGACATCTTCCCATCCATTTGACCGACTCGTACCCGCATTCTTGACAAACAAACTTTGTTTTTTTCTTTCCCATTTATCTTATTTCCTTTCCTAACCAAAAATTACCATAAAAGAAAAGGTATGCGCCAACGGGTTGCCGCATACCTCAGAGGTTATTAAACTGTCTGCCCAGATAAAATAACAAACTGTCCGTCTTTTACATCGACAACAACCTTCTGCCCTTTTCCGATCGTTCCTTTTAGCAACTCTTCAGATAGGCGATCTTCAATATGCTTTTGCAGCGCCCGGCGCAATGGACGTGCACCGTATTCAGGATCATATCCTTGTTCAGCAATTTTTTCGATCGCTGCTTGAGTCAATTCTAAATCAATGTCTTGTTCTTTTAAGCGTTTGATAAGCTGTTCTGCCATTAGCTTCACGATTTGGGTTAAATGTTGTTTTTCTAATGAATGGAACACAATAATCTCATCAATACGGTTTAAAAATTCTGGACGGAACGCTTTTTTCAACTCGTCCATGACTTTTTCTTTCATGTCTTTGTATTTTTGGGTTTCGTCTTGAACATTAAAGCCGACATATTTATTTCGTTTTAGCGCATCGGCACCAACATTTGACGTCATAATCACAATGGTATTGCGAAAATCAACCGTTCTGCCTTTAGAATCCGTTAGGCGACCATCTTCTAATACTTGTAAAAGAATATTAAATACATCCGGATGGGCTTTTTCCATCTCATCTAACAAAACGACCGAATATGGTTTACGGCGTACTTTTTCAGTTAACTGACCACCTTCTTCGTATCCTACGTATCCAGGAGGTGAACCAACAAGACGAGACGTTGAGTGTTTCTCCATATATTCAGACATGTCAATCCGAATTAAAGCATCTTCATCACCAAACATTGCTTCTGCTAACGCTCTTGCCAGCTCTGTTTTTCCTACACCTGTTGGGCCCAAGAAAATAAACGAACCAATTGGGCGCTTCGGATCTTTTAATCCCGCACGAGCGCGACGCACCGCCTTCGCTACTGCTTTCACTGCTTCTTCTTGACCGATGACACGCGAATGTAAAATCTCCTCTAACTTCAATAACCGTTCTGTTTCCGTTTGTGCTAATTTTGCCACTGGGATTCCTGTCCAGCTTGATACAACCATCGCGATATCTTCAACCGTTACTTCTGAATTTTCTTGACCTTGTTTTTCTTTCCACGCTCGTTTCGTTTCTTCAAGCTGCTCGCGCAAACGTTGCTCAGTATCGCGCAATGAAGCGGCTTTTTCGAATTCTTGGCTTTGAACAGCGGCATCTTTTTCTTTGCGAACTTCCTCTAATTTTTGTTCAAGCTCCTTTAAGTTTGGCGGAGTGGTAAATGAGCGAAGGCGCACCTTTGAGCAAGCCTCATCAATTAAGTCAATCGCTTTATCTGGGAGGAAACGATCTGTAATGTAACGATCCGATAATTTCACCGCTTGAACAATAGCCTCATCGGAAATCGACACGCGATGATGCGCTTCATAACGGTCACGCAATCCTTTTAAAATTTGGATTGATTCTTCTACCGTTGGCTCATCGACATAAATCGGTTGGAAACGGCGTTCTAACGCAGCGTCTTTTTCGATATATTTGCGATATTCATCTAATGTTGTTGCCCCGATACATTGTAATTCTCCGCGAGCGAGAGACGGTTTCAAAATGTTGGAAGCATCAATTGCTCCTTCTGCGCCACCTGCACCAATCAAGGTGTGAAGCTCGTCAATAAACAAAATAATATTTCCAGCTTGTCGAATTTCATCCATCACTTTTTTTAAACGATCTTCAAATTCACCGCGATATTTTGTACCGGCAACCACTGTTCCCATATCGAGCGTCATCACTCTCTTATCGCGAAGTGTTTCCGGTACTTCATTGTTTACGATTTGTTGCGCTAATCCTTCTGCAATCGCTGTTTTTCCAACGCCGGGCTCCCCGATTAAAACAGGATTATTTTTCGTGCGTCGGCTTAATACTTCAATGACACGTTGAATTTCTTTGCTTCTACCAATGACCGGATCCAAGCTACCTTCCCGAGCGATTGCTGTTAAATCGCGCGCAAGACTATCCAATGTTGGCGTACTCACATGGGAAGCGGCTCCACCTTGATGACCGGAAACGGACTCGTTGCTTCCAAGCAGCTGAAGAACTTGTTGACGAGCCTTATTGAGACTTACTCCTAAATTGTTAAGAACGCGCGCAGCGACACCTTCTCCCTCACGAATTAATCCAAGCAAAATATGTTCTGTCCCTACATAAGAATGCCCTAGTTTTCTTGCTTCATCCATGGAAAGCTCGATGACTTTTTTGGCACGCGGCGTATAATGAATCGTTTGGGAGGATTCATGCCCACGACCAATTAGCGCTTCCACCTCTTTTTGAATTTTATCAGGCCCTAATCCTAAAGCCGTTAACGCTTTCGCGGCAATGCCTTCTCCTTCACGAATCAATCCTAATAAAATATGCTCCGTCCCAATATTATTATGCCCAAGGCGTACGGCTTCTTCCTGTGCTAAAGCTAACACTTTTTGCGCCCGTTCCGTAAATCTGCCGAACATCATCATTCATCATCCTCCATTGCTTTTTTCTCTTCCATTTTTAAACGTTCACGAATTAATGTTGCTCTAAGAACATCCCGTTCCTCTGGTCTTAACGCTCCCCCTGCATATTGTTGCAAACAGCCCGGCTGCGTTAGAATCATGAGCTCATTTAAAATGTTGCGCGAAATGTTTTTAATATATCCTAAATCGATTCCTAAGCGTACATCAGACAAACATTGTGCGGCTTCTTTAGACTCAATGACCCGACTATTCGCTAATATCCCGTAAGAACGGAAGACTCTGTCTTCTAATTGTATGTTTAAAGTTTTGACTAATGCCTCTCTTGCCATTCTTTCCTGGGCAATTAACTGTTGAACAACACTTTTTAAATCTTCAACAATATCCTCTTCTGATTTTCCTAATGTGATTTGGTTAGATATTTGAAAAATATTCCCCAATGCTTCACTGCCTTCTCCATACGTTCCTCGTACGACTAACCCAAGCTGGTTAATCGCTGGAATAATCCGATTCATTTGTTGTGTTAAAATGAGAGCAGGAAGATGCATCATCACAGAGGCACGCAACCCTGTACCTACGTTTGTAGGACAACTTGTTAAATAACCTCTTTTTTCATCAAATGCATAATTGACATGCGCTTCAATCCAATCATCAAGCCCATTAGCTACTTGTAACGCTTCCGTTAATTGAAATCCAGGAAATAAACATTGAATACGAATATGGTCTTCTTCATTAATCATAATGCTTACTTCTTCGTTTTCAGAAAGCAAGCATGCTCCAAATGGCGAATCTTCTGCTAAATGGGGACTAATTAAATGTTTTTCTACCAATACCCTTTTTTCAATTGGCTGAAGTTCATTCATTTTTAAAAGTTCAAATCGTCCAATTGAATGATACAATTGATTTGAAAAAGTATTTTCAAACAACTCGACAATTTGCTGTGCTTCTGTAGGGTTAAAAACAGTCGGAAATCGAAAATCAGCGATGTTTCTTGCTAATCGAATTCGGCTGCTTAGCACAATATCGGAATCAGGTCCTTCTTGACTCATCCAAGAGCTGACCGCTGTATTCAAAAATTTCTCAAGCGACATAAGATTACAGATCCCCCTCTCCACGTTCACTTAGCTGAGACTCAAGAGCGCGAATCTGGTCACGAACTTCGGCCGCTTTTTCAAACTCCTCCTTAACTATTAGCTCTTGGAGTTTTTGCTTTAATTGATTAAGTTGTTTTCGAATATGAATCGTACCACCAGTGCGTCTTGGGATCTTTCCAGCATGCGTAGTGTTGCCGCTATGAAGCCGTCTCAGTATTGGTTGTAACTGGCGTGAGAATGTATAATAACAATGGGAACAACCAAATCTTCCTATTTTTGTAAATTGTTCATACGTCATATTACAGCGCTCACATTGTAAAATGTTAGGGCTTTGAAACGCGCTCGGCTTCGCTTCTGTTATCGGAGATTGGAGATTAAGTAAACCGGCTAACAAGTTATTAATAGAGAAGCCTGTATTGTCAGGAAACATAAACATTTCCCCACGCTCTTGGGCACAGTGCTCACAAAGGTGAAATTCTGTCTTTTCGCCATTGATAATTTTGGTAAAATGCATCGTTGCCGGTCTTTGTTTACACTCTTGACATATCAATGTTTTCACCTCTCCCCTATTTATATTTCAATGATATTAACATCGCTTTTAACATTCGGGCTCTTAACTCATCGCGCTGCGGTAAATCAATATACAGTACCGAACGATCCATAACACTGAGCATAATGTTCGCTTCACGCTCTGAAATTACTTTTTCCTCCACTAAACGACGAATAATATCTTCAGCATTGGATTGGCTAATCCGATGTTGGATGAGCTCCAACAGCTGATCAATTAATTGCGCCTCACTTTTTGTTTTTACTTTCATAATTCGAATGTATCCGCCACCGCCACGCTTGCTCTCAACAATATATCCTCGTTCTAATGTAAAACGTGTATTGATGACATAGTTAATCTGTGAAGGAACACATTGAAATTTATCGGCAATTTCACTTCGCTTAATTTCTACAATTTCTTTATCACTCATATTTAGTACTTGTTTTAAATATTGTTCAATGATATCAGAGATATTTCGCACTCTACCTCCTCCTTGCATACGCAGTTGACTTTGACTATATTTGACCTTACCTTTACTATATAGCGAATTGAAGAAAAATGCAAGAAAGTAACAAATTAATGCCAATAATATGATTGCCGTTTTTGAAAAAAATGAAACAAAAACACGCCAATAAATAGGCTAATTCTCTAATATTTTTTAAAATCCTCTGGATATTTACAAATTTTCTTACATAAGGCACAATCTCAAACAAACAGAATTCTTTTCTAGAATGAACAGTAACATATCTTATCACCTAACACACAGAATCTTTTTCGCCAAGACATTTACGAACAATAAGCCAGGCGAAAAAAGGATGCTGCTTCATGCAAAAGTCTATGTTCTCGATCAGTCAAAACTTATCTACATTTTATAACGACAAGTTGGTTTTAAGCATCTGCTACAGCTCATTAATAAATTATCCAACATACATAAAAATTGGTTACTGTAATTAGCCCATAAACAAAATATAATGCTCTTATTTAATTGAGCACAACAATAAAACAAATTACAAACAAAAAAGCATGTCCCACAAATTTTATAAACAGGACATGCTTCCCTAATAAAATAAAGCCTAGCGACGACCTACTCTCGCAGGGGCGCTGGCCCCAACTACCATCGGCGCTGGAGAGCTTAACTTCCGTGTTCGGGATGGGAACGGGTGTGA
>NZ_JACDUT010000018.1 GCF_013761245.1 Thermaerobacillus caldiproteolyticus
CGGCGTTCCTGTTCTTGAAGACGTTCGATGGTCCAACCATGATTGTTCGTAATTTGTAATCCTTTTTTCTTCATCATTCATCCGCTCCTTTGATTGATCCGTTTAGGAGCAGTATAGACAAGAATAGGCATTGGTTAAACATGTCGGAATTTCAAACTGAATTTATATAATGTTCCGGTTATTGCAGATTTTGAATCAGGTTCCTTAAAAAAAGATAATACTTCATCTGCTGTTAATAACGTTGAAAAAGTTGACGGTGGCCTTGTGTCGTGGATTGAAAATAGTTCAGGCGGCAACATTACTACTAAAGTAAGCTATAGTACACCTTCTCGATATCTATTAGATTATAGCTCCGCTAGTTCCTATGTTGGGAAATCCGTACATCTTAATATTTCAACTCAAACAAATGTTTGGAATTCTGTTTCTACAAAAGGAACATGGAGCCCAGATGAAAGATAATTGAATCAAAGCAAACATAAGTACCTTATTTTATGGTACTTATGTTTGCTTTAAAGGAAAGGATTAGACACTATGAAGAATGGATATTTTGCAATCGAGTTAAAAAGGGCGTTTTTTTCAAGAAACACTTTAATTAGTCAACTATTAATTTTTGCATGTATATTTATAGGCTCTTTTGAGTTTATTTTTCATCAGTACCCAGGTGTAAACGCCATTTATTTATTTATGTACTCACATAGTGAGGGAACGTCAGCAATATTAAGTTTATTATTTCCCGTGTTAGTTTCTTTACCATTTGCTGCTTCTTATGTAACGGATGTTCGCACTGGCTTAATCAACTATATATCTTATAGAATGAGCAGAAAAAAATATTTGCTGATTCGACTGCTGGTAAACGGACTAGTAAGTGGCTATGTGATTGCATCAAGCCTGCTTGTATCGTTTATCATCTTTTTACTGATAAAAAAATTTGATGTGTCGGTTGTAGATACTCTAAATATAATTGTCTTGCGCGGAGTATACGAGTATTCACCGGTTTTATTTGTTTTGATCATGATTTTGAATAGTTTTGTTTGCGGGGTAGTTTTTTCTACTTTAGCGCTTGGCATATCTACATTTATTAATAATCATTATTTAACCATTGTTTTTCCCTTTGCCTTTTATATCATTTCTGGAACTTTGTTATTTCAAATCAACAAATTCTTGAATTCTGCTATGTTATTTGATTTAGAGTATTATCCTGATTTAAAGATTTCATACGTCGTACTTTACGATTTGATATTACTAATCATAGGAGTTGCATTATTTTTTATAGGAGCTGCCAAACATGCGGAGTAATTTGAGCATTAGATTGCTTAATATTCTTTATAGTGGTAAGTTTGTTTATACGATTCTATTGTTCCTCATTATAATTAGTCTATTTCGTTTTCATTCTTTTTTAATGTATAAAGAGGAAAAAAATGTTTTCGATTTATTATTATTTTCATTTCATGATTTTTTCCATGTATTCTTTCTCTCATCATTAATTTATTTAATTAGTATCTTTCCTTTCACCACTTTTCGTTCGTTTGATCAGTACGCAATGATTAAATTCGCCAGCCGCGCCAAATGGTTTTACACTTCTGTTATCAGTATTGGCATTGCAACCTTATTATTTGTTTTAGCGTCGGCTTTCATTTGCATCCTTGAATCATTGTTGACATTGAAATTTGAAAACAGGTGGAGTGAATATGGGGCGGCCGTATATGATTTCTTATTAAAATATAACGATATAAAGCCATCGACGTTGGTGTTATTTAGTCTACTCCTCGTTTATTTATTTTTTCTAACATTGGGAATCACTTTTTTTGTTGCTAACTTAATCGTCCAAAATAATGTAATTAGCTTTATCATCACACTCGGCTTTAATGTTATTAGCATCGTTATATATTTAAGTAAAATCACTTTCTTTTATCCGTTTACATTCACTTATCATGTTTTAGTAGGAAAAATGGGGAGCTCATTTTATAGTCACTTTGTCCAGTCCATAATCTATTGGGGAATGGTTTTGACCCTATTATTTTTTATAGGAATATCGCGGGTGAAAAAGATGGACTTTAGTTGGAGGCAATCATGAAATATTTACGTCTTTTAAGGTATTTTCTTCGTACTTTGTTGTATAAAAGAAATATGATAATCATCCTTTTAACTTTTGTGGTTTTTCATTTTGTGTCATTCAATTTTTATAATTTGCAAAATGCTGGACCTGCCTCTCTTTTAATAACATTTTACTATGGACCTTCTTATTTTAATTTCGATTTGTTAAGATGGTTGCTACATCAAACGCCGATATATGTTTTATGTGGGAATTTTTTAAACAAACAACTTAATGAAAACAACCTTTGGATACTTCCAAGAGTAGGTAATTTTTCTTTATGGTTAAATGGGATGATTTCAGCTAATTTTATATTTATCATTATTTATTATTCGATAGGTTATTCCATTTCAATACTATTATCATACCTAATAAATGGCGGAAAAAGCATAAGTGCTAGTTTAGATTATATTCCTTTTTTGAAAACCTATACTCCCCTAAAACTAATGTTATTTCAATTTGTTTTACTTATCTTGTTGACTTTTTTTAGTAATTTGGTTTCAATATTTGTTAACAATTCAATAGTAGGTTTTAGTATTTCAATTATTTTTATTTTCATATCAGTAGGTTTAATACAAAGTTCACCATATGTGAATAAATGGCTGCCATTTTCACAGGGCGTTCTTGTAGGTAGAAACTTAGAGATCTCTCCGTTTGGGTGGTCATTGATTTACTATTTCATTGTAATTTTTGTGATAATTATGCTCTTTCATTATATATGCTATAAACGTATTGACAATATATTACATAATAATACGCTATAAGGTGGGATATTATGAATGGCCATAATGACAGTGCAGTAAAAATTGTAAATCTTAGTAAGGAGATAAAGGGTCATAAGATTTTAAAAGATATTCATTTAGAAATTAGCAGGGGGAAAATTTGCGGAATCGTGGGTAGGAATGGATCAGGAAAAACCATGCTATTTAAAGTTATAGCCGGACTTATAAGACCCACCTCAGGCATTATTGAAATATTTGGTAACCCAATAACTTCTGGTAAATTCCCTAAAAACATAGGATTGCTATTAGATAAAAATGGCCTACTACCTCATTATTCAGGTCTTGAAAATTTGAAACTATTAGCTTCAATTAATAATATTATTTCACTGGAGGAAATCAAAAAAACCTTGGAAATCGTAGGATTAGATCCTGAAGATAAAAGACCTACAAAATATTATTCTTTAGGGATGAAACAACGACTGGGTATAGCTCAAGCGATTATGGAAAAACCAAGTCTTCTTATTTTAGATGAGCCAATGAATGGACTGGATGAGGACGGTGTAGCAGACATAAGAAATTTAATAAAAAATTTAAAAAGGCAAAATGTAACTATTCTCTTATCTAGTCATAACTCAGAAGACATCAACCTTCTTTGTGATGAGGTTTATAAAATGGACAAGGGATGTTTAAGCGCTTTTAATAATTTAAATGAAAACAACCTTCAAAAATCACCTAAATAAAGAAAACCCGTGGTGCTAGATAAAGACCACGAGACATAAAAACAGCCCTTGCATGGAAGATCCCTTTAAAATGAAAGTGCCAACCTACATTTCAAAGGAGAATCATCATGCAAGAGCATTTTCATTTTACAACAAACAAAGCGAAAATCCAAAAACAATATAACGCCATTTTATCGATCGTATTACACAGTTGTCTTATACCGAACCATATTTGAAGAGACGCAATCGGCACTTGTTGAAGCAAACCGATGATGTGATCATTGCGATTCATGTGCTTGGAAAGTTATTCGGCTTTACATCGGAACGGGCATGGCATCGCTTTGTCGTTGGAAACTTATTAATGGGAAAGTCGTTCCCTGAACCTTCTCGATACAATCGTCGATGCCGTTCTTTATGTTGGGCCATCAAATGGATTCGACATCGACTGGCTAAATGTGGACAATATCACGCGTATGCGGTCGTGGACAGTCTACCAATTGAGTTGTGTCACTATGCACGCGTTTCACGGGTCAAACGATTCCGAGATGTGGCGGATATTGGATATTGCGCTTCCAAGAAGATGTTCTTTTATGGATTTAAGTTACACATCCAGATTACGGACCAGTCGCTTCCTATGGGATATGTGGTCACGGTTGCTTCGTATCATGAGCGAATCGTGGCAGAAGAAGTCATGACTCAACATCCACATCCTTATACGTTAGGGGATAAAGGATACGTCAGTCGACCACTACAAAAGAAGCTTCATCATGAATACGGAATTGCTTTTTGGACACCGTCCCGCAAGAATCAACAGGCTTCTTACTCTAAAGAATGGGAGCAATGGATGTGTCGAAAAAGAAAAATCGCGGAAACCACCTTTTCGGTCCTTGTGGATGTGTTTTGTCTCACTTCGATCCGTACTAACAGCGTCCAAGGGTTTGAAACTGCATTAGACGGTATTTTATTGGCTTACACGCTTGTTGCTCTTGAGCTAGTTGAACAGTAGAGTTCAACTAGCACCAAGGGTTTTGTACAATCCGCTAACATATTCAAAAGGTAATATTGCAGAATATGATAATTATTCTTTTGCAACTTTTAAAAAGCCTATGGTAATGCAAGTGGTTAAATGGGATAACGGTGGTAAACAAAGCTTTTATAATTATGTGACAGATGAGAGAGAGATAAAAAATTTGTTAGAACAATTTGATAATGCCAATAAACTTGAAGACTATAACAGTGAACGATATTTGGCAGAAATACCTTTTGATGAAAGAGGAGCAGAATATAACATTATATTTAGACAGGTAGAGCGATGGGATGAAAACAACGTTGCTCGTGGTAGAATTCTCATTTTACTTTTTATGAGAGTAATGATGTTTTTGAAGTCTCTGGTGTTCATTTTTATGAATTAAAGGAAAGTTTTAAAGAGGATATTTTAAACGCTTTATCGGATGAAGGAAAGTGGTTAACTAATTAAAGTTACTTATTATGCTTTAGTTTAAAAAAGAGTATCATTAAAAACGACAAGCTTGGGAAATTCCCCAAGCTCTTTTTGTGCGAATGGTACTGTGAATTCATTTGTTATTTAATTTGTGATTTACAGAAAGAAACACTTTGCTTTTTATCATTTTGCACCTCACAAGTAAACCCGTTATGCATAAACAGGGAGTTTTTTTGTGTATTGGTAAGCTTTCTTGAATTTTTCAGTTGCTTGTTGTAATTACGTAGATTTGAAAAAATGGTAACAACTGAAACATTTTTATTGATCCTAACGTTACGTGAAGATTTATGATCGTGTCAGAAGGGGGTGAGAACGATGAAAAAGGTATATCCAATCGGCGAGTTTGCGAAAAAAACGGGTCAAACAATACGAACGCTTCACTATTATGACGAAATAGGGATTTTGAAGCCGTCGCATGTATCGAGTTCTGGACGCCGATTTTACAGTGAAGATGAGATCATTACATTACAAAAGATTGTGGCCTTGAAGTTTCTTGGCTTTTCCCTTGACGAAATTAAACGTTTTATGCAAGAAGAGAAATGGGACTTAAAAGAATCACTTGCTTTTCAAAAGAGGCTTTTGCTGCAAAAGCGTGAACATATTGACCGCATCATAAAGGCAGTGACGCATGCCCAGTACCTTGCCGAAGAACAAGAGAAGATGGATCCGGATATATTTAGTTTGCTTATTAACTCCATCCAAATGGAGAATCAACAGAAAGAATGGCTGAAACAATTTATGCCGGATGAAGTAGTGGAAAAAATATTTGATATTAGCGAAGAAAAACAGTTGGAATATGAGAAGAAGCTGCTTGGAATTTTCGAAAAGCTAAAAGAATACTATGGAAAAGATCCGAGTGATAATGCTGTGCAATCGTTAATTGAAGAACTTTTCTCTATTGCCAAAGACGTTGCAAAAGAAGTTTTTGGTGAATATTTATCACTATTTCATTTGAAAGAGGATGAATTCGCTGAAGAGCCTATGCTGTTCCTATCTCCTTTTTCCAAAGAAGAAGAGGAATGGGTGGCAAAAGCGGTGGAAATATTTTTAGCGAAAGAAGGAGTAGATTTGAGTGGAGAAGAATCGTGATATGCCGATAGACAATTGGAAAACTTTCTGGGAGTTAATCAAGAACACGAATCCACCAAAATGGATTTTTGTCACTGCTATTACTCTTAGTTTGATTGAGACAGGAGTTGGACTCATTGTACCATGGTTTACTAAAGATCTTGTTGACCGGATCGCTGCATCTGCGATAGAACCATCTATTATTATTTTACTTGCTGCTTCGTTTATTGTGCAAACGATCGCTTCCGGCTTTTCGTACTATTTCCTCACCTATATTGGAGAATATGTGGTGGCGGCGATTCGTAAAAAGCTTTGGAATCAAGTTTTATTATTGCCTGTTCCTTTTTTCGATAAGCATCAATCTGGAGAAACGATGAGCCGAATTACTCAAGATACCAACACGGTAAAAATGCTAATCACCCAACATTTAGTTACGTTTCTGACTGGATTCATTTCGGTTGGAGGGGCTGTTAGTATTCTCCTTATTATCGACTGGAAAATGACTATTATGATGGTGACGGCTGTTCCAATTTCGCTCCTCATACTCTGGCCGCTTGGACAAAAAATGTACCAAGTTTCAAAAGCTACCCAGGATGAAATGGCCAGTTTTTCAGCGAACCTTGGCAGAGTGTTATCCGATATTCGTCTTGTAAAAGCTTATTGTGCAGAGAAAGAGGAACAAAAAAACGGGGAACAAGGAATTTTTCATTTATTTCAATTCGGTCTAAAAGAAGCGAGAATACAGGCTGTCATTTCCCCTTTTATGACATTTGTGATGATGCTCGTTTTAGTCATTTTAATCGGTTATGGCGGCGTTCGTGTAGCCTCAGGCACACTTTCATCCGGCTCTCTTGTCGCTATCATTATTTACATGGTTCAAATCGTTGTTCCTTTTAGTCAGATGGCTGTATTTTTCACCTCATTTCAAAAGGCAATGGGCGCAACAGAACGAATCCAAAGTATTTTATCCTTAGAGAAAGAACCAAGTGACAGCTTGCCTGCGGTGCAAAACCATGAGCAAGACATCCATTTTCGAAATGTTTCCTTTTCTTATAAAAAAGGAGAGCCTGTGCTCAAACAAGTAACGCTCACTATTCCTTCGGGAAAAACAACGGCTATTGTTGGTCCGAGCGGCGGCGGAAAAACGACATTGTTTGCTTTGTTAGAGAGATTTTACACACCCGATGAAGGAGAAATATTGCTTGGGGAAACCAATATTGAAGATTTTCACTTACATTCATGGCGCAGTCAAATCAGTTATGTCTCTCAAGAAAGCCCAATGATGTCAGGCACGATACGCGACAATATTTGTTATGGGCTAAATAGAGACGTGTCCGATGAAGAAATAGAACGAGCAGCCAAACTGGCAAATGCAGCGGAATTTATCGATCGGCTTCCAAAAGGATATTTGACGGAAGTGGGGGAACGGGGAATCAAATTATCAGGCGGACAGCGGCAGAGAATCGCCATTGCCCGCGCTCTTATACGCAATCCAAAAATTCTTCTCCTTGATGAAGCAACCTCAAACCTAGACAGCTCATCGGAAGTTCTTGTTCAAAAGGCCCTGCAGCGGCTAATGGAAGGAAGAACAACGCTTGTCATTGCCCATCGGCTCTCAACCGTTGTCAATGCAGACCAAATCGTTGTATTAGAGAATGGGACCATCACTGGCGTCGGAACACATAACGAATTGCTGCAAACCCATCCGCTCTACAGAGAACTGGCCGAACAACAACTACAAACAATATCGGAATAGACACAAAATAAAATTCTTTTTGGGGCCGTTGCCGTCTGGAGAGGATTGCTTCGATTTGGTATTTGGCTGTTGTCAGCTCTGATGGCAAACTTGGCAAATCTGTTACTGAAGGGCATTTCAAATTTCGATTTTCTCAGGGTGTTGTACGGTTTACCCGTCCTTTTTGCCCTTTCCTTGTGGCAGGTAGGAGCTTCCTGCACCCGTGGACATAAACTCCGTTCTAAATTGCTCTTTTGGTTTTCGCTGATTGGGTGGCACCAAGTAAGTGGTACGGAAGTGAAAGACTATGTCAACGGCAAGGAATATACAGGAGACCCGTCGAATATAATCTTAGATGCTCATGAGGAATTTGTCTTGCAAATTGGTCCTTCCTGGATAACCCCTCCTAGTTCCTATAAATTTTCACCGAACTTCTAAGAAGCTAGATGAAAATGATTAAAAAGAAAGGAATGTGAAAATATGGATCCAAAAGATTTGATGAAAAAAGAAACAAACGCTCTCACCTCTTACGTGCAAGCGTTGGGAAAAAGGGAGTCGATGTGGGAGGCCGCTAAAGCGCTCATCAAACAGGGAGATGCGTCAGTGCCTGCATTAGTCGAAGGGTTAAGGGACCCTGATCACAATGTACGGTCAATTTCTGCTGTTGTGCTCGGGGAACTTGGGCCTGTTGCGTCGCAAGCGGTCTCTGAGCTTATTCAATTCTTGAAAGATGGCAATCAGGAGGCACGCATGTCCGCTGCCTTGTCCCTGATGAGGATCGGTCCAGCTGCGGAGGAAGCACTTGAACAGTGCCTAAAAAATGAGGATAAGGAGGTACAGTTTTGGGCAGCTTGGGCGTTAGTCATGAACAATCCGACCAAGCTACATGCTCTCCCGATCTTGCAAGAAGGATGGAACAACAGCAACGACAAATATAAACATCTGGCGGCGGCGGAAGCTTTGTTCAAAGCGATGAATCGCAAGATGGACGAACTAAAAGAATAAACTTGGGATGGAATAGAAAGTGGAATTTACTTTAAACATTCAACTTCTCAATCATAAAAACGTATTCCTTCTTGTAAACGTATGAAATGAAGGCACAAGCGGTTGAAAGAAGTGAAAAGATATTTGTGCGGAAAAACTGGAAAGCATCAATACTGAGATAATGTCTCCAGTCATAACGACTGGTTTTTTATTTGGACTTAAATCATATAATGATATCATTTTGGGACCATATTGAGAAAGGAGAAAAACGGATGAGGAAAGTTATGCTTGCTGATGGCAGAAAAATGGGGACTAGCTATTAAGTTGTGAGATTGTTTATTATGAAAATCGAACAAAAAGGTGAGGTTATCTAAAGAGTTTTCCTGCTCATCAAGATATTGTCTATTCGATTCTGGGACTTGTGATTGTCGCGGTGAAATGTCATATATATGGATTTGGTAGGCTAACCGACGAAGAAGTAGTGACTTGGTGATGCTTTTGCAGAAAATCCGCAAAGCGCAGTGCGAGTCTGCTGTTTCTACAACGAAGGCTTCATATATGGATGGGACTGCGTGCGAGTTTGGTTGTTCGTCCCGTTCTTTTGCACGCAAGGGAAAAGATGAATAGTGAGGGACATTGATCAAATAAAAATAACGATCAAAAGTTAGAGTTCCTGTGAAATATTGCTTTACTTTCCATACGTCTGTTACAGACTGAAAAGCTAGTAATTTTAACGATCGACATTCTTCAGATGTGACTAAATATGGAACACCCCTCTTTTCCATAGGAGAGAGGGGGTCTTTGGAATGAACATTAGCCTCGTGAACAAAAGTCGTACAAATCTAAACTGACGATTATTTTATGAAAGCTGTCAAATAGATTAATGAGACCTAATAAGTGGATGAGCTGTTCATCGGTGAAATGATGTCGTAATTCTTCGACATCTTGATCGGTAATGGACCGTGGTGATACTCGATATCGTTCAATGAACAAAAATAGCTGTTGCTCAAGCGCTGAAAAATGTGAGAAGTCATTGTTTCGAAAGGCTTCGGCAATTTGTGTGTTCAACTCTTCATTTTCAATATATGAAAGGCTCATACAAGTCATACAACCGTTGATATGGGCTAAATACAACCGGATTTTTTCTTTAATCTCTTTGGGCAATAGACGGTCATTCCATAAAAAGTGATAAAGCTTGTCATAAAGCGATTTTAATGCTGGGGCTTTTGATAATGCTTTTTCAAAGTTCGTTCCTTCGCGTTCTGGAAGTACAATACGCGGCATGCTCAATCCTCCTTTCAGTTGATTATTTTCATTTTATTAAATAAGATCGCTCAACTCCATTTCTTATGAAATTTATTTATGATAATATCATTTACAAATGAAACATAATTTTTGAATGGAGGATTCAAATGAAAATAGATGAGATTGACCGACGTATTTTACTAGAGTTATTGAAAGATTCAAGATTATCTATGAGAGAATTGGCGAAAAAGGTAAATCTCTCAGCCCCCTCTGTGGCGGAACGAGTCAGGAAACTAGAAAGCGAAGGAATTATCGAAGGATATACGCTGGATATTAACTATAAAAAATTAGGATTAGGGATTGAATGCTTAGTAGAGGTCACCCTTAAAAACGGAGAGTATGAACGGTTTAAAAAGTTTATAGAGCGCGATTCGCGCGCCGTTTTTTGTTATCGCATCGCGGGAAGGGCTTGTTATATGGTAAAACTGCGTCTGGCAGCGTTACATGAATTAGAAGAATTTATTAACGAAGTAATCAATTATGCCGAGACCGTTTCCCATATTATTTTGTCGGAAGTAAAAATGAAAAATAGTTCTTTAGAGCAGTTATAAAAGTTTAACATAATCCGAGTGTGTTTGTAGATTTCCCGCTGGAAAGGCTGGCATAACGAATTTGAACACCTGCTGGCTTTCAACAAATCCCATTGTCAATGTTGCTTCAATGGTCGAAAGTTTGGTATCATCTATTATATTGTGAAAGGTCGAAACTCTCGGAGGTGAAAAGGATGTCAAGAATTTCGATTGAACAAGTCAAGCATGTAGCGCATTTGGCGCGTTTAGCGATTACTGATGAAGAAGCGGAAATGTTTACAAAGCAATTAGACGCGATTATTACATTTGCCGAGCAATTAAACGAATTAGACACAGAAAACGTTCCGCCAACATCACACGTGCTTGATATGAAAAACGTCATGCGCGAAGATGTGCCGACACCGGGAATTCCTCGTGAGGAAGCATTGAAAAACGCACCAGATCATCAAGACGGGCAGTTCCGTGTACCGGCGATTTTAGAGTAAGGAGGGGAAGCAAATGTCATTGTTTGACCATAAAATATCGGAACTCCATCATATGTTACATAAAAAAGAAATTTCTGTTTCTGATTTAGTCGATGAATCATTTAAACGCATTGCGGAAGTAGAAGACAAAGTACAAGCGTTTTTAACATTAGATGAAGAAAATGCGCGGGCTAAAGCGAAAAAACTAGATGAAAAACTAGCTACAGAAAACGAATTTGGCTTGCTTTTTGGCATGCCGATCGGCATTAAAGACAACATTGTTACAAAAGGACTTCGCACGACGTGTGCAAGTAAAATTCTCTACAACTTTGACCCGATTTACGACGCAACGGTCATGCAGCGTTTGCATGAAGCGGATGCGATTACCGTTGGAAAACTAAACATGGACGAGTTTGCGATGGGTTCTTCTACAGAAAACTCCGGTTTTCAATTGACTCGTAACCCTTGGGATCTTGAACGCGTACCGGGCGGTTCCAGCGGTGGTTCTGCGGCAGCGGTCGCGGCAGGAGAAGTTCCGTTTGCCTTAGGTTCTGACACGGGTGGCTCTATTCGCCAACCAGCGGCATTTTGCGGTGTTGTCGGCTTAAAACCGACATACGGACGCGTGTCTCGTTTTGGGCTTGTCGCGTTTGCGTCTTCACTTGACCAAATCGGACCGATTACACGTACAGTTGAAGATAACGCATATCTTCTACAAGTGATCGCAGGTCTTGACCCAATGGACTCTACATCTGCGAACGTCGATGTTCCTGATTATGTATCCGCGTTAACAGGTGACATTAAAGGCTTAAAAATTGCCGTGCCAAAAGAATATTTAGGCGAAGGAGTATCTGAAGAAGTTCGTCAATCTGTATTGGATGCATTAAAAGTATTAGAAGGGCTTGGCGCAACATGGGAAGAAGTATCGCTCCCACATTCGAAGTATGCCCTTGCCACTTACTATTTATTAGCATCTTCGGAAGCATCCGCGAACCTTGCGCGCTTTGATGGTGTTCGCTACGGTTATCGTACGGACAATGCGAAAAACTTAATTGATATGTACAAACAAACGCGCAGCGAAGGTTTCGGTAACGAAGTAAAACGCCGTATTATGCTTGGAACTTTCGCGTTAAGCTCCGGTTACTACGACGCTTACTACAAAAAAGCGCAAAAAGTGCGGACATTAATTAAACAAGACTTTGAAAAAGTGTTTGAAAAATACGATGTCATCATCGGACCAACGACGCCAACCCCGGCATTCAAAATCGGTGAAAAAACAAGCGATCCGTTAACGATGTATGCAAATGATATTTTAACGATTCCGGTCAACCTTGCCGGTGTTCCAGGTATTTCAATTCCATGCGGATTCGTTGATGGCTTGCCGGTAGGATTACAAATCATCGGCAAACATTTTGACGAAAGCACGATTTATCGCGTTGCTCATGCGTTTGAGCAAGCAACCGACTATCATAAACAAAAACCAGCATTGTAAGGGGGTAAGAAGGATGAACTTTGAAATGGTCATCGGACTTGAAGTCCACGTCGAATTGAAAACAAAGTCAAAAATTTTCTCAAGCAGTCCAACCGACTTCGGAGCACCCCCAAACACACAAACGAACGTCATTGATTTAGGCTACCCAGGGGTTCTCCCTGTGTTAAACAAACAAGCGGTGGAATTTGCGATGAAAGCGGCGATGGCATTAAACTGCGAAATCGCTACATATACAAAATTCGACCGGAAAAACTATTTTTATCCGGACAACCCGAAGGCATATCAAATTTCGCAATATGACCAGCCAATCGGTAAAAACGGTTGGATTGAAATCGAAGTGAACGGCAAAAAGAAAAAAATCGGCATTACGCGCATTCATCTTGAAGAAGATGCTGGAAAATTAACGCATACAGGCGACGGTTATTCATTAGTCGACTTCAACCGTCAAGGTACGCCACTCATTGAGATTGTTTCTGAACCGGATATCCGCTCACCGGAAGAAGCGTATGCATATTTGGAAAAACTAAAATCTATTATTCAATATACCGGCGTATCCGATTGTAAAATGGAAGAAGGTTCGCTTCGCTGCGATGCGAACATTTCTCTTCGTCCAATCGGTTCTGATAAGTTCGGGACAAAAACAGAATTGAAAAACTTAAACTCATTCAACTTCGTCCGTGCCGGTCTTGAATATGAAGCGAAACGCCAAGAGAAAGTCCTTCTTTCCGGCGGAGTCATCCAACAAGAAACGCGCCGCTTTGACGAAGCAACAAAAACAACCATTTTGATGCGCGTAAAAGAAGGTTCAGAAGACTATCGCTACTTCCCTGAACCAGACCTTGTTGCTCTTTACATTGACGAAGAGTGGAAAGAACGTGTTCGTGCGACAATTCCAGAGCTTCCAGATCAGCGGAAAAAACGTTACATTGAGGAACTCGGCTTGCCGGAGTATGACGCTAAAGTCTTAACATTGACAAAAGAGATGGCTGATTTCTTTGAAGCGACAGTGGCAAATGGGGCTGATCCGAAACTGGCGTCTAACTGGCTCATGGTCGAAGTATCCGGATATTTGAATGCTGAGCAAAAAGAGCTTCATGATATCGCTCTAACACCGGAAAGTTTAGCGGGAATGATTAAGCTCATTCAAAACGGTACGATTTCTTCTAAAATTGCGAAGAAAGTGTTTAAAGAGCTTGTCGAAAAAGGCGGAGACCCAGAACAAATCGTCAAAGAAAAAGGTCTTGTCCAAATCTCTGACGAAGCTACATTGCGTAAAATCGTTCTTGAGGTGCTTGATGCGAACCCACAATCCATCGAAGACTTCAAAAACGGAAAAGACCGCGCGATTGGCTTCTTAGTCGGTCAAATTATGAAGGCAACAAAAGGACAAGCGAACCCGCCGCTTGTGAATAAGTTATTAAGAGAAGAAATTGAGAAACGATAAAAACTATGCTGGCTGCTTTACAAGCAGTCAGCATAGTTTTTTAGTATAACCTTTTGAATTTGTCTAGCTTCAGGTGCCAGTGGCTCGAGATCGCTTCGATTCCACATGACGGTGTCGACAGACTCGCAGTGTGAGTTTCCAGTCTTGTTACCGGTAGGTGGCTGCCTTGTACTTTTCTTATCAATGATGAAGAAGTATAGATATAAAGCGAAGTGAAAGTGAATTTCGCAACAAAGCTATCTGTGAGGATTCATAACGATGATCGCATTCATATCATTGATCGTTCTGGATTTCTTAAAAATCGATTTTGATTTCAGATTCGAAAAACAAAAAAGAAGGAACACAACATCCTTCCTTATGATTACAACATTAAGGCTTTAACCCTTTCGGTGTCACTTTTTCTTCTACTTTACGCAATGCGAGATCGAATAAAATGGCTAAAATCGCAGCTGGGATCGCTCCAGCTAAAATTAAGTTTTTATCCGCTACACGCAACCCTCTATCAATCAAGTCGCCTAAGCCGCCGGCTCCAATGAAGGTAGCCAGCGCGGCAACACCGATAGTTAATACCGTAGCTGTCCGAACTCCTGCCATAATAATCGGTAAAGAAAGAGGGAGCTCCACCATCCATAAAATTTGCCGAGAAGTCATTCCCATTCCTTTTCCCGCTTCCACAAGGGCAGGGTCTACCCCGAGGATGCCTGTGTACGTATTTCTCAAAATAGGAAGCAGCGCGTATAAGGTAAGCGCAATAATAGCAGGAGGTTTTCCAATTCCAAAAATCGGCAACATAAATCCTAACAACGCAAGACTTGGAATCGTTTGGACAATTGCGGTAATCCCGATAATCGGTTCAGCGAGTTTTTTATTTCTTGTTAATGCAATGCCTAATGGAACAGCAATGATGATGGCAATCGCCATCGCAATCCCCGACAATAGCACATGTTCTTGAAAAGCAATCCAGATATCATTTTTCCGCTCGATAAAGGTGTTCAGCAATTCCATTTTTGATCCTTCCTTCACTGTTTGTTAAAATTCCATTCTGCCAATCCCCGCATCATACTAGATCGTGTAATGACTCCAACTAATTTGTTATCATCTAGTACTGGGATGGCGCTGACATCTTTATTTTGAAAAATCTCAGCTACACTTGTGACATCAGCGTCCTTTGTTAGTGTCGTCACATTGAAATCAACAATATCGACCAATAACAACTCTTCATTTTTGTAGTGTTTCTCTAATTCTTTTAATGTCACGACACCAAGAAAGGTTCGGTTTTTGTTTGTAATCATTAAACTATCTACTTTCTTTTCTTTCATTAAGCGAAACGCTTCCGCTAATCCTCGTTTTGGAGACGATGTGACTACCGAAGAAAACATTAAATCTTCCGCAGTCGGAACAAGCGTGTGATCTTGCTTGAGTCGGTTTTCTCCGATAAAACCGCGTACAAAGTCATTGGCTGGACGGCGTAAAATTTTATCAGGCGTATCAAATTGAATTATTTCCCCATCTTTCATAATTGCGATCCGATTGGCGATTTTAATCGCTTCATCCATATCATGTGTAACGAACACAATTGTCTTTTGAATTTCTTCCTGAAGTCTCACAATATCGTCTTGTAACTGTTCGCGGCTGATTGGGTCAAGGGCGCTGAACGGTTCATCCATTAAAATAATGTCCGGCTCCGCTGCTAGTGCTCGAATGACGCCGACTCGTTGCTGTTGTCCTCCGCTCAATTCCGATGGATAGCGGTGTTTAAATGTCGGAGGATCTAAGCCAACGAGGTCCAGTAACTCATCGACTCGTTTTAAATAGGAAGCTGGTTCCCATTTTTTTAACTTTGGAACAAGAGCAATATTTTGCTCGATAGTCATGTGTGGGAACAATCCTATTTGTTGAATGACATAACCGATGTTGCGTCGGAGTTCGACAGGGTCTACCCTCGAAATATCTTGCCCATCAATATAAATCTTTCCTGATGTTGGTTCTGTGAGGCGGTTAATCATTCGCATTGTTGTTGTTTTCCCGCATCCACTCGGTCCGATTAACGTTACTAATTCCCCGTTTTTGATTTCAAGATTAATATTTTTCAACGCAACAAAACCATCATCGTATTGTTTTTGCACATTTTCAAATCGAATCATGTTCATATTCCCTCGTTTCTTCTTCATGTCATTGGAAAAACAGCTGTGTATTCAGAAGCGCACAGCTGAAACGGTTCTCTTAATCGATTAATCCTTCTGATTTAAGGAAATCAATGGCTGCTTGTTTTGGATTTTTCCCTTCGATGCTCACTTGTGCATTTAGTTCCATCATTTTTTCGTCCGATAAAACGCCTGATAATTTATTTAACGTATCTTCTAATCCAGGATTGGCATCCAACACTTCTTGACGAATAATCGGAGCTGCGTAGTATGGTGGGAAAAAGTTTTTGTCATCCTTTAATACCGTTAATCCAAACTGTTTAATTCTTGCGTCCGTCGAATACGCAGTAATGACGTCAATATCGCCGTTCTTTGCCGCTTCGTACTGCAGGTCAGGATCAATATTCGTCGTTTTTTTGAAATGGAAATGATACGTATCCACTAATGCATCGAATCCATCACTTCGTTCGAAAAACTCAGCGTCAGAGCCGAACACTAAGTGGTTCGATTTTTTCGCTAAGTCTGAGTATGTTTTCACTCCAAGTTGATCGGCCAGATCTTTTCGCAAAGCGAGCGTATAGGTGTTATTAAACCCTAACGGTTTGAGCCATGTAATATTAAATTTTTCTTTATATCCGTTTTTCGTTGCTTCGTAGATTTCATCCGGGGTCTGATCCGGATCGTATTGATTTTTCAGTATGTTCAAATACCCTGTACCAGTATATTCAGCATACAAATCAACATCTCCTTTTTTGATCGCCTCATGTAACATAAAGGCGCCTCCTAAACTATCCTTTACTTCTACGTCTAAGTCCGTATTTGCTTTTAAATATTCTGCTAAAATGTGTGTGAGAATCACTTGTTCGGTGAATTTCTTTCCGGTAACGACAATTTTCCCTTTTTCCACCTTATCGCCAGAATGACAGGCTGTTAGTGAGAAAAGTAAAAAAGCTGATAGAAATAATGAAAAAATGTTCTTCAATTGTTTTCCTCCTTAAATCATCAAAGTTAAGACTCCATGCAGGAACCTAGGGATGTAAGAAGCTTCTGATCACCAATTTTATAGTACATTCATTGTTTTTCAGAAATGAAGTTATCGAGTGGTATTATCGCTGGTGGATATATCCAATTTTACGGGCACAGTTATTAAAAGGAGTTTGGTGCAGAAATGTGGCTACTTGCGGGAATTTGAAAGTGTCACAAAAACATTATAACCTTAGATGGAATCAGTTTACAAATTTGGTATGAATCGATATTCATAGATATTTGGGGATTTGACAGGAGCATTTGGATTATCCTTTCAAATATTAATGAATGCTCCCAGATCCTCTAGAATCCTCCCAATGTAGCCGAAAAGGGATGAAATGAAAACTCCCCTTTATTCGCATTATAAAAGTCTTTTTCATTTAATAAATAAGCTGGTGCTAACAGGAAAATGACGAAAGGAACCGTACGATCTCGAGTGTCAGTGAATGATCGATATTTAGATTGCTTTTTGCATGATATAAGTAAAACGATACGGATGCAATGATGCTGTTTCTTCATATTATGCGTTTTTGAAACAGAATGAGGAGTTTCGCAATGATACGGAAGATGACCTGTAACAAGATTTAGACTTATATTGTCAAATGGCGAATGTTATGCACAAGACATCGAAGCGTTGCTGATTTTTATCTTAACTATAAGGAATTGAAACCAACCAAGAATCCGGAAGAACTTGTTCCGGCAACACGATTTGTATCTTAACTATGAGAAACTGAACTCATATCAGCTCTTTCAAGTCGCTGTTGCGGTGTGTGGATTTTCTCTTAACTACAAGCTGCCCGTTTGTTTGCAAGTGGTGACATTTCTTCGCCGCGATTGCTTTACCCGCTCCCTTGTTGTTCCGTTTTTGTGTTGGGGAGTGGTTTTTTATGTTTGACATTTTTCGAAATTTTCAATTGCACTTTCCACTCTGCCATGTTCTAATAGTGATGATAGGAAGCCTATGGCTTTACGATCATTGGAATCAATTTTCATTGTATGAACATTCAAATGGCAGATAGAAGGTGCGATGAAAGCCATCATGATATTTCTTTCAACGAGAGGTGGGGCTTATGTCGAAAGATGTCATTATTCGTTTTGAGCATGTGACGAAGCAGTATGACGGTCTTGTTGTGTTGGATGATGTGAGTTTTGAAATTGAACGGGGGAAATTTTATACACTGCTTGGTCCGTCTGGGTGTGGGAAGACGACGATTCTTCGACTTATTGCTGGATTCATCGAGCCGACGAAGGGAACGATTTATTTTAATGGGAAAAATATCAACCATGTTCCTGCGAATAAGCGCCAGGTGAACACGGTGTTTCAAGATTACGCGTTATTTCCCCATTTAAATGTGTTTGAGAACGTTGCCTTTGGTTTGCGTGTGAAAAAAATGAAATATGCCGATATTCAAGAGAAAGTGGCTGAAGCGCTTCGTTTTGTCAATTTAGAGGGCTATGAACATCGAGAAATTCGCGAAATGTCTGGTGGCCAGCGGCAGCGGGTGGCGATTGCGCGGGCGATTGTCAATGAGCCAGAAGTGCTTCTTCTTGATGAGCCACTGTCAGCTCTTGATTTGAAACTTCGGACAGAAATGCAGTATGAATTGCGTGAATTACAGCGCCGTCTAGGGATTACGTTCATCTTTGTTACCCATGATCAAGAGGAAGCATTGGCGATGTCGGACCAAATTTTTGTGCTACATAAAGGAAAAATTCAACAAAGCGGTACACCGAAAGATATTTACGATGAACCAGTGAATCGGTTTGTTGCTGATTTTATTGGGGAGTCGAATATTCTTCCGGGAACGATGATTGCGGATTTTCTTGTTGAATTTGCGGGAAAACGTTTTGAGTGTGTCGATCAAGGGTTCTACCCGAATGAGCCTGTTGAAGTTGTGATTCGCCCGGAAGACTTGGAAATTACGACACGTGATCAAGGGAAACTGCAAGTTCGTGTAGATTCTCAATTGTTCCGTGGAGTTCATTATGAACTTTGTTGTTATGACCAACATGGAAATGAATGGCTTGTCCACTCAACGAAAAAAGCAGAAGTAGGAGAGGAAATCGGACTTTATTTTGAGCCAGAAGCGATTCATGTGATGCGTGTAAGTGAAGCGCAAGAAGTATCTGATGGTGAGGGTTCCGATGAAACATAATACACGCAATGTTTATCTCATTCCATATGTACTATGGATTGTCTTATTTGTCGTGGCACCGATTTTGCTTATTCTCTACTATTCTTTTTTCGATATTGAGGGGCAGTGGACCATAGCGAATTATAAAAAGTTTTTTACGCCGATTTATTTAAAAATGACGTTCAGTTCTTTTTGGTATGCGTTTTTGATTACAGTGTTTTCCTTGCTTATTGCGTATCCAACGGCTTACTTGTTAACGAAAACAAAACATAAACAGTTATGGCTTTTGTTGATTATTTTGCCGACATGGGTGAATTTGTTGTTGAAGGTGTATGCGTTTCTTGGAATTTTTGGGACGTATGGACTTGCCAATGCGGTGCTAGAAGCACTTGGAGTCGGCACGAAACAAATTTTATTTACTGATTTTAGCTTTGTATTTGTGTCTGTTTATATTTTTATTCCTTTTATGGTGCTGCCGATTTTTAATGCACTTGAGGAATTGAATCCGTCGCTTGTCGATGCGGCACGGGATCTTGGTGCTTCCGCTTGGACAACATTCCGGCGGGTGGTTTTTCCGCTGACTATCGATGGTGTGAAAGCGGGATGCCAAGCGGTTTTTATTCCGGCGTTGTCGTTATTTATGATCACACGTTTAATAGCTGGCAATCGCGTGATTACGCTTGGTACGGCGATCGAAGAGCATTTTCTTGTTACCCAGGACTGGGGGATGGGAGCGACGATTGCAGTATTCTTAATTATTGCCATGGCGATTGTCGTCATTATAACGGGAAATCGGAAGTGAGGGACGAAGTATGAAACGAAAGGTAAAATGGGACAATCTGTATTTAATTATTATGTTTGTCATCTTGTACACTCCGATTTTCTATTTAATCTACTATTCGTTTAATAGCGGAGGGACGATGCATCATTTTCAAGGATTTACTCTTGAATGGTACAAGGAAGTATTTCAAGATACCCGCTTACTGATTATCGTGTTAAATACATTCGTGATTGCCCTTTTGGCATCAGCCATTTCTACCATTCTTGGAGTGATGGGTGCCCTTGCTATTTATTATGTAAAAAAGCGGAGAATGAAAAATCTTCTTCTTACTCTCAATAATGTTCTCATTGTAAGCCCCGATGTCATCATCGGTGCATCGTTCTTGATTTTATTTACTATCATAGGTATTCAGCTTGGATTTACGTCTGTCCTGTTGTCGCATATTGCCTTTAGCGTGCCGATCGTCGTCTTAATGGTGTTGCCAAAACTGCAAGAAATGAGTCCGACCTTGATTGATGCCGCGCGCGATTTAGGGGCGAATCAATGGAATGTGTTGACCAAAGTCATTTTGCCGTTTATTACGCCAGGGATTTTTGCCGGCTTTTTTATGGCGTTGACGTATTCGCTTGATGACTTTGCGGTGACGTTTTTTGTGACGGGAAACGGATTTTCAACATTGTCAGTGGAAATTTACTCGCGGGCACGCCAAGGGATTTCACTTTCGATTAACGCGTTGTCAACCCTTCTGTTCTTGTTTACTGTTCTTCTTGTGGTCGGCTACTACTTCATTAGTCAAAGAAGCAGCCGTTTGTACGGAATGGGGGGAAGAAAATGAAAAAGCTCGTGCAACTATTTGCAGCTGTTTTCGTAACAGCATTCGCCCTTATGTATATTGCCTTCCATCTCAATAAAGCGGAAGGATATTCCGGGCATCATACTTTAACGATTTACAACTGGGGGGATTATATCGATCCGAAGCTGATTAAAAAGTTTGAAAAACAGACTGGCATGAAAGTCATTTATCAAACATTTGATTCGAACGAAGCGATGATGGCAAAAATCGCTCAAGGGGGAACGACATTTGATGTAGCGGTTCCTTCTGAATATGCGGTTAGTAAAATGAAGGAAGAGGGATTACTCGTTCCGCTTGACCATTCAAAGCTACCAAACTTGAAATATATCAATCCTCGTTTTTTACACTTATCATTTGATCCGAATAATACGTATTCCGTTCCGTATTTTTGGGGTACCGTCGGTATTGTCTATAATCGTGACATGCTTGGCGGGAAAAAAATTACAAGTTGGAATGACTTATGGGACAAGGATTTACGCAATCAAATTTTACTTGTAGACGGCGCGCGTGAAGTCATTGGCATGGGGCTTAACAGTCTTCATTATTCGTTAAACGACACGAACAAAGCGCATTTACGGGAAGCAAAACGCAAACTGGATACGCTGACGCCAAACATTAAAGCCATTGTCGGGGACGAAATTAAAATGCTGATCGCCAATGAAGAAGCAGCTGTCGGTGTGGTTTGGTCCGGCGATGCGGCCGAGATGATAGCAGAAAATGAAAAGCTGGATTACGTCGTGCCGAAGGAAGGATCGAATTTATGGTTTGATAACATGGTCATTCCAAAGACGGCGAAGAACATCGAAGGGGCCCATCAATTCATCAACTTTATGCTTGATCCAAAAAACGCAGCGCAAAATGCCGAATATGTCGGCTATTCTACGCCAAACGAAAAGGCGCTTGAGTATTTGCCGAAAGAGATTACTGATGATAAGCGATTCTATCCCGATTTTACCTCCATTGGCAACTTAGAAGTGTATGAAAATTTAGGAAAACGAATGCTCGCTTACTACAATGAGTTATTTCTTGAATTTAAAATGCATCGGAAATAAGTGAGGAAGGTTTTGAAAAAACGGCAGGAAACATCGGTATTTTTCGTAGTTTTCCATGGTGAAAAAGGAGGAGATTCAATGATTTTAGAAGCTGTCATGTTACAAGTCAGAGAAGGGATGGAAGAAGAGTACGAGAAGACATTCAAGAAAGCATCAAGCATTATTTCAAAGATGAAAGGGTATATTCACCACGAACTCCAACGCTGTATAGAACAAAAAGGAAAATATCTTCTTCTTATATAGTGGGAAACGCTTGAAGACCATACAGTTGGTTTTCGTCAATCACCAGATTACCAAGAGTGGAAAGCTTTATTGCATCACTTCTATGATCCATCTCCAACAGTAGAGCATTTCCAACGAGTAGACCTCTCATGAAAATTTTAACATGTTTTTCGCAAATCCTCCCTTCTTCAGACGATGTGCAGGCAGGAGCGAGGCGTTAACTAACATGTTAGGGGGCAGAGTCCTTCAAAACTGTTAAAAAGTGACCTAAAAGGCAAAGAATGTATGGATGTCCACTGCTTTCTTTTTGGTTGTTTCCATAATAAAGCCCCCTCGCTGTTACGCAAGGGGGAGGGAATCTATATAAAAAGGGGGGTTATAGAGTACAAGGCTATAAAATTATCGGGCTGCTTTTAATTGGGCTAGCTCTTTTTCAACTTCCTCTTCTAATTGTGAAGAAGAATGAAGTGCTTTGTGTGATTCATATAAGTAACTGCTTGCTTTTGCTTCGGCTTCAAGGGCAAATACACGCTCTTCCATACGCGCAAAGCCTTTTAGCGCATGATCCGGGTGAAAGGAAACGAGCGATGCGTTAATCTGTTTCACCGCTTTGGCAGCATTAGCACGCGCGATTAAGTCGAGTTGTTTTACCTTTAGTTCTTCGTACGTTTCTTTTAACTGTTTCAATTGTTCGGTTAAGTATGTTGTTTTTTCCTTAAGCGTGTCGTATTGTTGCTTGTACAAGGAAAGTTTTTTCTCGTAAGCGAGTTTTTCTTGTAACGCCATTTTCGCAATGGATTCTTCGTTTCGTTCAACTGCTAGCTTAGCTTGGCGAGCTCGTTTTTCCACGATTTCTTCAGCTTGCTGGATGAGCGCTTCATAGCGACGTTCGACGATAAACTGTTGTGCTAACGCATGTTGGGCTTTTTCGATTTGTTCCTCAAGGTCGCGAAGGTATTGTTTTGTCATGCTAATAGGATCTTCAAATTTGTCGACGAGCTCATGCAAATCCGCGAGCACGACATTTTTGACGCGCTTCAAAAGTCCCATCATTGTTCCTCCTTCCGAATGTTCTTTTCCCATTCATCTAAAAAGTGACGTTGGTTTACGTTAGGAATTGCTAATGCTGAAAGATCCTCGTTAACAGTTTCATATTTTGTTTTTTTATAAATCATGTAAGCTGCGATTAACCCAAGCGGAATGAGCAATAGTTTTGGCAGAAGTGCTACTACCCCAACTCCCATGAGCGCAAGCCCTGTCCACTTCCAAGCACGGGAACGGCTTGCTGTTTTCCACATGATCCAACCAATGACGATCATGGCTAGTTGGAAAAGAATCGGAATGATCCCGAACAGCATCCATCCACTTGGTTCTATAAAGCCACCTCTTGGACCATAATGGAAGGCGAAATGATGATGCTTAACAAATGGACCATAGTGGCGAGGTATGTCTGCCATTGGCATATTGTGATATCCCCGGCCAAATCCGATGTTCATGAAAGCGCCGATCTGAATCGTGCCGTACACGATGACCGCTAAGAGAAGAAGCAGTAGGACGATCGTTCGCTTTTTCACTCAGTTTTTCACCTCCTTTTTTGTTTAGAGCTTATTTACACTTTGCATTGTAGAAAAGAAAAGAGAAAATTAGGTGAAAAACAAGGACAAGTTGAAAAATTTTTTATGAAAAAAGAAAAAAAGGCGCTTTTCGTTGCGAAAAGCACCTTGGTTTAAAAAGGAATTTTCACGATAAACTCGGTTCCTTTCCCCACTTCACTATGGACTTCGATTCGTCCTTTATGGGCATCAACAATCCATTTAGCAATCGACAATCCAAGACCATGGCCGCCGTACTGGCGCGACCTCGCTTTATCGACGCGATAGAACCGATCAAAAATTCTTGCGATATCTTCACGCGGGATGCCAATTCCCGTGTCTTTGACAGAGATCGTGAGCATATGTTGATGTTTGAATGGTTCGACGCGAAGCTGTAACGTGACTTCCCCGTTATTCGGTGTGTATTTAATCGCATTGTCTAACAAGATGTACAATAGTTGCGTTAACTTATCAGTATCTCCAGAAATAATGACAGATTCCGGAGCATCGAAATGGAGGTGTATTTCTTTTTTCATCGCTAAATCTTCGAATGATTGTAACGTCCGTTCTGCATGTGGGCGAAAATCAAAAATGTCCTTTACTAATTCAAGCGAAGCGTGTTCGGAGTCTGAGCGGGCAAGTGTCAGCAAGTCATTGATCAGCTTTGTCATTCGCTTCACTTCTTCCCGCAGACGATGCAAGATTTTTTGACTAAAATCATTTGCAGTGATTTCTCCGTCCATCTCCAATGCCTCGACAGATGAAAAAATGACGCTTAGCGGTGTCCGCAGCTCATGAGAGGCATTGGCAACGAATTCACGCTGACGATTGTATGACTCTTGAATGGGGACGAGCGCCCGCTTTGACATAAAGTGGCTCAATAACAAAGCGACACCAATAAATAATATCGCTAGCCCGATCAAGACAATAAGTAACCATTTGAAAACTTTCGAAAACGATGTGACATCCATTCCGATATATAGCATCCCGATAAAGTGATTGCGAATGATAATGGGTCGGGCAATGGTAAGAAGTCTTAATTCAGGTGAATGGAACCTTGAAAATTCATACATATGGGACGGAAGATTAACATCTACATACTTTAACTCGTTTTCCTTTGGAGCTGATTGTTGCAGCTCCTTAAGAAGGATCGGTCTGAGTCCTTTATTGATTTCATCCCCCATTATAAGCTGTCCGCGCGGGTCAATGACATAAAAAAAGAACTGGTCTTCGTTTAAAAACACAACGTTTTGACTGTCGATTAAGTCGGGATTCGTTTGTTCGATTAAAATGTCTTCAATCGCTTTCATTTCTTGCTCGGCAAGGCTCGTAATCCTTCGCTCTTGGTCATTTGTGATAATCATGTAAAGCAGGAAATAAACAATAATGATGAATACCGTTAAGAAAATCATTAAAATTCCGCTGTAAAGGGCGGTTAAACGCAATTGGGTGAGACGAAACATATCCTGTTTGTTTTTTGCAATGAAGGAGAGGAATTTATTCTTCAATTTTGTATCCCACCCCGCGTACGGTTTGAATAATGTCAGCATCAAGTTTTTTTCGAAGAAGTTTGACAGTGGCATCGATAGTTTTCATCGAAACATCTGCATCGTATCCCCAGATGCGATCGAAAAGAGTTTCACGAGATAATACCCGCCCTTTATTTTGCAGCAGCATGTCGAGAAGCTGAAATTCACGAGGCGTCAAAAAAATTTCTTTATCGCCGCGATGCAGTGTATGACTTGTTCGATTGAGAACAAAGTCTTTAAATTGAATCGTCTCCTCTTGAATCGGTACGAATGTGCGCCGCGACAATGCTTTCAAGCGCGCCATTAGTTCATCAATTTCAAATGGCTTAACGAGATAATCATCTGCTCCTGCTTCTAACCCTTCGACGCGATCTTGCACCGCGTCTTTTGCTGTAAGCATGAGGATGGCCCCTGAATATCCTTTTTTGCGGAGACGTTTGCAAATATCTACGCCATCTCCATTTGGCAGCATCCAATCCAAGATAACAACATCGTAGAAGGAAGCAAGTGCATAATCATACGCATCTTCTCCTTCTTCGACCCAATCGACTTTATCGACCCCTTTTTTCTTGAGCATGTGTACAATCAGTTCACCTAAATATGGATCATCTTCTGCCAACAAAATTTTCATTTGTTCCTTCTCCCTTTCGTTTTCCTTCCTTTATTTTATCATCATAACAAACCTTCGTGAAAAATAAGTGAAAAAAGATGAAACACTTTATCGGATAATTCGTATATTTAGGTAATATGGGCAAAAAAGGGAGTGATAAGAAATGTTCGGATATCCGATGGAAACTATTTATATCATTCTGCTCGTTGTGAGCGGAAGTTTGACGTTTGTCTATATTTTGCTAAGCGATATGTTAGATGGGATTTTTGATGTGCCCGATCACCCCTTGTTGAGCCCGCAGCTAATTTTATCATTTTTGACTGTGTTTAGCGCATCTGGTTATTTGTTTGAAAAATATATGAGTATGTCAAAAGGCTTCATTGGTCTTATTAGTGCTGGGATTGCGTTCATCATTGTGTTGCTTTTGCACTTTTTCGTATTCATTCCGCTTCGCTCCGCAGAAGCCTCACTAAATTATTCAGAAGCGGATTTAGAAGGACGCATTGCCAAAGTCATTGTCACCGTTCCACAAGATGGATTTGGTGAAATTCTCATTCAAGGAGCAAGCGGTACGATTTCGAAACCAGCAAAAGGTGTAAAAAACGAAGAGATTCCATCAGGAACAGAAGTGATCATTGTAAAAATGGAAAACGGCGTCGCGACAGTCGCGAAGCACGATCCATATTATATTCCACTGCAATAAAAGGGGGAGGATTTTTTATGATGCCGATCTTAGCAGTCATTGGAGTCGTAGTACTATTGCTTCTCGGTTTGGTAGCAATCTTTATGTTGCGCTACCGCACGGTGGGGCCTGATGAAGCGCTCATCGTCACAGGTAGTTATCTTGGCAGTAAAAATGTTCATGTCGACGAATCTGGAAATAAAATCAAAATTGTGCGCGGCGGCGGAACATTTGTGTTACCGATTTTCCAACAGGCCGAGCCGCTCAGCCTTCTTTCCATTAAGCTGGATGTACAAACGCCAGAAGTATACACAGAGCAAGGCGTTCCGGTCATGGCGGATGGAGTGGCGATCATTAAAGTTGGCAGCTCCATTGGTGAAATTGCCACAGCGGCCGAGCAATTTTTAGGAAAAACAAGACAAGACATGGAGAATGAAGCGAAAGAAGTATTGGAAGGTCATCTCCGTTCCATTCTCGGTTCGATGACAGTTGAGGAGATCTATAAAAACCGCGATAAGTTCTCACAAGAAGTGCAACGTGTCGCTTCACACGATTTAGCGAAAATGGGACTTGTGATCGTTTCGTTTACGATTAAAGATGTGCGTGACAAAAATGGATATCTTGATGCGTTAGGAAAACCGCGCATCGCCCAAGTGAGACGCGATGCCGATATCGCCACCGCTGAAGCGGAAAAAGAAACGCGCATTAAGCGGGCCGAAGCCGATAAAGAGGCACGAAAGGCGGAATTAGAACGGCTAACCGAAATTGCTGAAGCCGAAAAGATCAATCAGCTCAAAATGGCGGAGTTCCGCCGCGAGCAAGATATTGCAAAAGCGCGCGCCGACCAAGCGTACCATCTAGAAGAAGCGAAAGCGAAGCAGGAAGTCATCGAACAGCAAATGCAAATTAAAATTATTGAGCGGCAAAAACAAATTGAACTCGAAGAAAAAGAGATTTTACGCCGCGAGCGTCAATATGATTCAGAAGTGAAAAAGAAAGCGGATGCGGACCGTTACGCTGTCGAGCAGGCAGCAGCTGCAGAAAAAGCAAAGCAAATGGCCGAAGCCGATGCGCATAAATATCGCATTGAAGCGATGGCAAAAGCGGAAGCTGAAAAGGTACGCATCGATGGGCTTGCAAAAGCCGAAGCGGAAAAAGCAAAAGGGGAAGCCGAAGCAGAAGTCATTCGCTTAAAGGGATTGGCCGAAGCGGAAGCGAAACAAAAAATCGCCGAAGCGTTCGAACAATACGGCAAAGCGGCCATTCTCGACATGATTTTAAAAATGCTTCCTGAATATGCAAAACAAGTGGCAAGCCCGCTTGCGAATATTGATAAGATTACGATCGTCGATACAGGAAGCAGTGATGCCAATGGTGGAGCAAACCGGGTCACAAGCTATGCAACGAACTTAATGGCAGCATTGCAAGAATCGTTGAAAGCATCTTCCGGTATTGATGTGAAAGAATTACTTGAGAACTTTTCCGGAAAAGGCAACGTAAAAAATAGCATTGACCAATTGACACAACAAATTTCTGAACAGAAAAAGACAGAGCAGTGAGCGGCAAGGGACTGGCTGATAAAGTCAGTCCTTTTTCCAATGATCAGCAAAAGTATACATGTTAAGAGGGAACTGTCTAGCTGTCTTGTATCAGGTCAGCTTGTTCCAAAGCGAAAAGCATTTTTACGCGTGAAGAACGTTTGGCTTCGAGATGATTTATACCGTTTTCGCTTTTCTCACTGTATCTAGGCCTGCAACTGCTAAATCAGGCACTTCTCTGAGGAAAGAACATTTCTTCATTGTACTTAACAACTCGTCTCCACTTTTTTATCTTTTAGGACGAAATCATTTGCAACAACGTATCGATTTCGCTATCATGTTAAATAGTGGAATTCACATAAAACATAAGTAGGATGATGGGGCTATGAAACGTGCAAGAATTATTTATAATCCAACATCAGGACGAGAAATTTTTAAAAAGTATTTGCCAGAGGTGCTTGTTCAATTAGAAAAAGCAGGCTATGAAACGTCCTGTCATGCGACAACGGGGGCCGGGGATGCGACTGAGGCGGCAAGAAGGGCGGTTGAGCGCGAATTTGATCTTGTCGTTGCAGCTGGCGGCGATGGAACGATTAACGAAGTGGTAAACGGTCTTGCTGATCAAGAGTATCGCCCAAAACTCGGCATTATTCCCGTTGGTACGACGAACGATTTTGCAAGGGCGATTGGCGTGCCGCGCACGATTGAAGGAGCATGCGACGTCATTACCAAAGGGGAAGCGGTCCCGATTGACATTGGCTGTGTCATGAATGAAGGGAAAACGCGTTATTTTATCAACATTGCCGGCGGCGGCCGCTTAACTGAGTTGACGTATGAAGTACCAAGCAAGCTGAAAACGATGCTCGGTCAGCTGGCGTATTATTTAAAAGGAATTGAAATGCTGCCATCAATTAAAGCGACTGAGGCGCGAATTGAATATGATGGAAAAGTGTACGAAGGCGAAATCATGCTTTTTTTAGTTTCGCTTACGAATTCTGTCGGCGGCTTTGAAAAATTGGCGCCTGATTCCTCGCTCAACGATGGTATGTTTGATTTAATTATTTTAAAGAAAACGAATTTAGCCGAGTTTATTAAAGTAGTGACGTTAGCAGCGCGCGGTGAACATGTGAACGACCCACACTTAATTTACACAAAAGCGAATCGAATTAAAGTGACCTCCCCGAACAACATGCAGCTTAACTTGGATGGCGAATACGGCGGGATGTTGCCGGGTGAGTTTGTCAACTTGTATCAACATCTTGAAGTATTTGTCTCAAAAGAAAAAGCGGAACAAATGAGAGCAGGGAGGTAACCTGTTCTCTTTTTGTGTCCAAAGTCATTGTGTGATACAATCAATGCAGCATGTTTACGAAAAGGAAGTAGGCAAGATGGCAAAAGTAGAAGCTCCAGTTACGAAAAACGAATATTATGACGTAACGTTTGAAGATTTAACGCACGACGGTGCAGGGGTGGCGAAAATCGACGGATTTCCGATTTTTGTCGCCAATGGACTGCCGGGGGAAAAAGCGAAAATAAAGGTCATTAAAGTAAAAAAAGGGTATGGGTACGGGCGTTTAATCGAACTATACGAACGAAGTCCGGATCGCGTGGACGCGCCATGCCCGATTTATAAACAATGTGGCGGCTGCCAACTGCAACATTTGAGTTACGAAGGACAACTAAAGGCAAAGCATAAACATGTCAAAGAAGTGCTTGCTCGGATTGGAAAAATTGAAAATGTTATTGTTCATCCTGTACTTGGCATGAGCAATCCGTGGCGCTACCGCAATAAAGCGCAAGTGCCTGTGGGCGAGCGAGAAGGCGGGCTTGTCGCTGGGTTTTATCAGCAGCGAAGCCATCAAATTATTAACATGGACGCCTGTCTCATCCAACAGACAATGAATGATGTTGTTGTGCAAACGGTGAAAAATATTTGTGAAAAATACGGAATACAAGCATACAACGAGGAAACGCATAAAGGCGTACTCAGACATATTATGGCGCGTTACGGACTAGTGACAAACGAAGTGATGGTTGTTCTCATTACGCGCACAGACGATTTGCCATACAAAAAGAAAATTATTAGCGAAATCATCGAAAATGTGCCAAACGTGAAGTCTATTATTCAAAACATCAATCCACAGCGAACAAACGTTATCATGGGAGACGAAACAAAGGTTTTGTGGGGAGCGGAGTATATTTATGATTATATCGGCGACATTCAATTTGCCATTTCAGCTCGCTCCTTCTATCAAGTGAACCCAGAACAAACAAAGGTGCTGTATGAAAAGGCGCTCGAATACGCGGAATTAACAGGAGAGGAAACGGTGATCGACGCCTATTGCGGCATTGGCACGATTTCGCTTTTCTTGGCCAAAAAAGCGAAAAAAGTGTACGGAGTCGAAATTGTGCCAGAGGCGATTGAAGACGCGAAACGGAACGCCAAGCTCAACGGCATCGACAACGCAGAGTTTGCCGTAGGGGAAGCGGAAGTGGTCATTCCAAACTGGTATGAACAAGGCATTCAAGCCGACTGCATTGTTGTCGACCCGCCGCGCAAAGGCTGCGATGAAGCCCTTTTACAAACGATTATCGCCATGAAACCGAAGCGTGTCGTCTACGTTTCCTGTAACCCGGCAACGTTAGCGCGTGACTTGCGTATCCTCGAAGATGGTGGGTACCAAACGCTCGAGGTTCAACCCGTTGATATGTTCCCGCATACGAATCATGTGGAGTGTGTGGCGCAGATAGTTTTAAAAAAAGAAGCAGGAAAAAATTAAAGATTTCCTGCTTCTTTTGTAAAATGTTGGAGAGTCAGATCGGTAGTGAATAACCGGTGTGCGGTCCTCTTTTTCATCGAACCGATTAATTAATCGATGTAGAATTTTTGGTGTTACTTCATCGTTGCGGAAGTGAGGGATTCAAAAGGGAATGAACTCCAATTAATCACCAATCGTTTTGACTTGAGTGCCGAAGAAATCTCAGAGATGTATAAATCACGGTTGGCAATTGAACTTTTTGTAAATGGATAAAGCAACATCTCAACATTAAAAGATTCTACGCTCAAAGTGAATGAGGGATTCAAAATCAAGTATTTATCGCTCTTATTGTTTTTTGCCTACATGTACTCGCACAAATGGAAACACGGAGTAAGCGAAAAACCTTACAAATTAGCCGCTATTTAAGGGCTTCATTGTGGAAACCAGCGAGAATCTGGCTTCGAAAGATTGAAGGAAAAACCATTCCTTAATAAGCTAATTGTTGTCTTCGCACAGCTCTAATTGTGAATAAATTTTCAAGTAGATAAAGCCACCCTTGATTGGGTATTTACCTTTTTGGCTTTAAACAGGAAATGTGATTAAACTGAAAATTATGACAGTATTTATGCAACACTAGTGATAATTTATTCAAAAATTTTATGTCTAAATTTCCTTTGATTTAGCGGGCAATGATAATGCATCTTATTGTTCCATTCCTGATACCGAAACACTATTTCTCTTTTTCCTACTTACTTTTTTATCAATGGTTAAGAGTTCTTTAAATCCTTTTGTTTTAACGGTTATGATTGAAATAATAACCAATAAGGAACCAGATATAGCAGTCACAGATATGGAACCATAAAATTTAGAGAGTATTCCAGAAATCACAATTCCTAACAACAATCCTGTATAGGAAGCCATTTGTAAAATGGCCATTGCTCTGCCCCTATAATTTTCAGGGGTTAATCCAAGAAATAAACTGCTTATCGGGATATTGAGAAATGCGTTAATTAATCCTATTATCGAAACCCAAACATATAAAGCAGGAATAACATAAATGTTAGGAAACTGGTGTAGAGGTATAACTAAGATCATCCATATACCCATTAAAATCGTTGAAAAAATAGCAGATAACCTGGTTTGAAATGGCTTAATAGAAATGGTCCCATAGCAGCCCCTAAAAATGCACCTACACCTAACATGGCTTCAATCATTCCATAATGATAACTGGAAACATTGAACACTTGGAGCATTAGTGAAGTCGATGTAGTATTAAAAATACCGGCAGCAAACATAATTTGTATTATTAGTACAATGGGAAATGTAAGAGGTGATAAGTTAAAAACTATTTTAATTCCTTCTTTTGTAGAATTCCAAATTGATAAATTTGGTTGAGTGTTCTTTTTGATTGTTTGCTTATATTTAATTAATTTAACAGAAATCCCCGTAAAAAATGCTGAAAACAAAAAAGTTATGGCGTCAATCATTAGTATATTAGATGGTGATGTAAGAACAAGTAATATTCCTGCCACTCCTGGTCCAGCAATTTGCATGATAGAATTGATAATTTGAGAAATGCTCAAAGCTTGTGTAATGTGTTGTTCTCCAACCAAATGAGGAATAAATGAAGACCTAGCTGGATAATAAATAGCATTTCCAATACCGGAAAGTAAAACTAAAATGATTAATAACCAAACAGAGTGTGTTGAAAACGTCATCATCACCATAACAAGAGCGCGATATAAATCTGCTCCGATCATTATATAATTTTTAGGAAATCTATCTGCAATCGTTCCTGTAAAAAATCCGAGTAAAAGCGTAGGGCTATATTGTGCTAAAAGAACAAGTCCAATAAAAAAGGATCTTTTGACAAAGTTCCTATAATATATAAGACAATAGTAGTTGTTATGCCATCCCCGAAGCGTGAAATAAATTGGGCTAAAAAGAAAAACAAAAAGGGTTTCTGTTTAAATAAAGTCACTATAAAAGTTCACCCTCCGTTTTAACTACTTTTAAAAGCAGTTAAGTTCACATGATATTTTTTCCCTTCTTGATTTTGAGTCAAATTTTTTTGGTTTGCTTCATTTAAAAAAGAATATAAGTCCTTTATCATTTGCTTGAATTTTTCTACTTCTTGTGCATTCAGAAAGTATTCCCCTGTAATTTGATTTACATCAGCAGTATCGACGATCTCTTGCCCAGCCAATACTTGTACTGATCTGTTTAAAGAGATTATCATGCTTTCCTTTAATCCTCTACTGAGATTGGTATCATCCTTATTTATAAATGGAGTTACCTTCTCAAGGGAAATTCTTTTTGCAACCGTTCGATAGAACTTTTGAATAATACCATTTTTTTCTTCTGTTCTATCAATTTTAATGAGTCCGACTTTTTCTAGTTCAGTTAAATGATACCGTACTTTAGATGGAGATAAATGTAATTGGTCTGTCAACATTTTCCTGTTTTAGGTACTTCGTCTATTTCCCATAGAATTTTTACCTTGAATGGATCACTCAAGGCTTTTAATTGGTTTAAATCATCCACATAAAAAATATCTTCCATAATAAGCGCACACATCCTAAACGTATTATTTTTTAAATATGTAGTCTGTCTAATAATTCTGAATACACTTGTAGGTATGTAGGGTCAAAAAGGTTTGTTCTTTTATCAGAAGACGGAGTTGGATGGTCATCAATAAGTTTTACTGGCGTTTCCAAAGAAAAACCTCCTTAATCGTGTTATTTTTTTAATATGTTAAATTTTGTTAATATGATAATACCACCAATCTCTCAATCGGTTAACAAAATATTTCTATTTTATGCTTTCGGTCGGTTTTTTTCTCTTAACAAGAGTTGTTTAGCTTAGTTGGTTTTTTCATAAGTCTTTCATTAGAACACTCTAAAAATTGAAAAATACGATGTTTTTGAGAATGGGAAAAGACGTTTTTACATTTTTTCAATACTACATTTACATTTGTTCTTTAGGTTGGTATAGTGATCGTGGAAGGGAATTGCTTTTTCCTTTTTCAAAAAATAAAAAGTAAGGAGGATATGGCTGTGAGAAGCTAGATGAGTTTTTCACGGCAATCTATATGGGTGATGTCGGTTTATTTCTTTCAGGAGCTACATTATTTTTAAACAGTTTAATGTTGTTTGGAAAAGCGAATGAAAAAAGCGTGGGAGTCTTCAATTTGTTTGTAGGGGCTTTTCAAGTCATTGCGCCATTTTATTTAATTGCTGTTTCTGATCAACATCATTGGACCATTTTTAATCTAGCTTGTATCTTTTTATTTGGCTTTACCTATTTATATGTAGGTGTTACTACGCTAAAAGGCCTTGAAGGCAACGGATTGGGATGGTACTCTCTCTGGGTGTCCATCATAGCGATTGTATATGCAGTTGTATCTGTCATACATTTTCATGACATAATCAATGCTTTAATATGGATAATGTGGGCTTATTTATGGTTCTTATTCTTTTTATCCATGTCTCTTAATAAGAAAATTGATACCTATATTGGAAAAGTAGCCTTCGTGCAATCATGGGTCACTCTTACCATTCCGGCACTCCTATCTCTAACAGGCGTGTGGAAAACAGATTTTGTTTCACGTGTATGGTTCTATGTATTGATATTATCAATTGTTTATTTCTGTATTTGTACCATTAGATTAAAAGTTTCATTAAAAAATAGCAGAGAAAAAAACATGGATGTACAGGTAAATTCCTAAATTATTCGTGTTGTATAAAGAGAGGCTGACTTGCGAAGGATGTTTACGAGGTAAGAGCGCTGTCCTTTGTGGTGTCTGGCACTCTATAATCTACAATTAGCAGTTCAGCCATATGGAGTGTGTGCTGCAGATCGTTTTAAGGGAAAATTGAGCAGAAGGAGCCGAAAATCTGTAAAAGATTTTCGGTGTTCCATCTGCTTTTTTATTTCCATTCTCTTAACAAAGCGGAGTAGCATTTCTTTTGTTGATTCATTGAACAAAAGGTATTTGTCTAGCTTCGATTTTATATAGATTCAGATTAATTTTCCGACATAACCACCTGTCCGATGCGTTGGAGCACTTTTTCTGGAAATTCAGAAAGGTACTCTAAGAACGAAAC
>NZ_JACDUT010000019.1 GCF_013761245.1 Thermaerobacillus caldiproteolyticus
CACACCCGTTCCCATCCCGAACACGGAAGTTAAGCTCTCCAGCGCCGATGGTAGTTGGGGCCAGCGCCCCTGCGAGAGTAGGTCGTCGCTAGGCGGACTTGGTTGTTAGAGAACTATTCATTAGTTCTCTAACTTTTTGTCCAAGTTTATTAGCGTTTTATGACGCCATTAAAATCCTCTCCCCCATAAAAGATAAAAGCGTTATGTTCAGCTCTCAGGGCCAGTAGAGCCTAAGAGAGCGAGGCGCTGAGTTAAAAGAAGTGGCTAATCTCTATGATGTGGAGATTAACCACTTCTTTTTCTGTATAGATGACACTGTCTTCATTCCCCTTTTTTGATCTCAATTTTTTTCTTTCGATTATCAGGGATCATTCGATGAAGGTGGATGAGCAATAAACCATGATGATATGTTGCTTCAATTCGATCTTCCTTGACGGCAAAAGGAAGAGGAATCGTTTTTTCCCATGTCCCTTGAAAAATCCCTTCTTCGATAAGTTCAAACCCCTTAAATTGTAAGTTAATGATTGCTTTGATTTCTAATGTTTTGTAATACGTATATAACTCGACATCCTCTATTTTTTCTAAACCAGGTAAACAAGCAACGATTAGGAGTTCGTTGTCTTTTTTGTATATATTAATGCCAGATGATTTTTTATTGGTGTTGGTTGGCAAAAACGGTTGGAAACTTCCCCAAAAATCTCCATCAAAGAAATGTTCCCATTGTTTTGTCCAGTCTGGGAACGGACCGAATGGGCTTGGTTTCATTTTATCCCTCCTCCACTACTATTTCATCATATGTTTGCAAGGCTGTTTTGTGAAGTAAACAAGAAAAAAACGAACATTTATTTATTTTTTAAGATAAATGTTCGATTTTATGTTGACATCTTTCAGAAAACATTGATAAGATAATGGTAACTTCATAATGTTCCCTCATATAATCTTGGGAATATGGCCCAAAAGTTTCTACCCAATAACCGTAAATTATTGGACTATGAGGGAAAGGATCGGAGCGGCTTTTTTCGTCTATAGTGGTCGAATTGTGCCCAGAACGGTGCTTTCCCTCAAAAAAAGGAACGCGTGTTCTGGGTTTTTATATGGCATAAAAGAGGTGAATACGGAGTGCAACCGCTTGTTGGAGTGATTATGGGAAGTCAGTCCGATTGGGAAACGATGAAATATGCCTGCGATATATTAGAAGAATTACAGATTCCTTTTGAAAAAAAGGTGGTTTCGGCTCACCGGACGCCTGATTACATGTTTGAATATGCGGAGACCGCTGAGGAAAGAGGCATCAAGGTGATTATTGCCGGTGCCGGAGGAGCAGCACATTTACCGGGAATGGTTGCGGCGAAGACGACGTTACCGGTCATTGGTGTGCCGGTGCAGTCGAAGTCACTGAATGGGTTAGATTCTCTTTTGTCCATTGTGCAAATGCCGGGGGGAGTGCCGGTAGCGACTGTGGCCATCGGTAAAGCGGGAGCGACGAATGCAGCGCTTTTAGCAGCGGCCATGCTTGGTATTCATGATCCTAAATACATGGAAGCCTTGAAAAAAAGAAGAGAACAAATTCGTCAAGAAGTGTTAGAAAGTAGTGATCGTCTTGAATAATCACCGAATCATTCCGGGGCAAACCGTCGGTATTATTGGCGGGGGACAGCTTGGGCGGATGATGGCAATTTCCGCAAAAGAGATGGGATTTCGTGTTGCTGTGCTTGACCCTGTTCCCAATTCTCCATGTGGTCAGGTAGCCGATATTGAAATTACGGCCGAATATAACGATGTAGAAGCGATTCGCCGATTAGCGAACGTGAGTGATGTGATTACGTACGAATTTGAAAATATTGATGTAGATGCATTGAATTGGCTTGTTGAGCATTCCTATGTACCTCAAGGTAGTGAATTATTAACCATTACACAAGATCGTGCGACAGAAAAAAAGGCAATTACGGACGCAGGGCTTCCGGTTGCACCTTATGTGGAAGTTCAATCAGCAGAAGAGCTGTTTGCAGGAATCGAAACCATCGGTATTCCTTGCGTGTTAAAAACGCGACGTGGTGGTTATGATGGCAAAGGACAATTCGTTATTCGCAGCAAGGAAGATAGTGAACAGGCGCTTTCCTTATTGCAAATGGGTCCTTGTGTCCTAGAAAGCTGGCTTTCCTTTGAAAAAGAGATTTCTGTCATTGTCACAAGAAACGGATTAGAGGAAATTGCCGTGTTTCCAGTTGCCGAGAACATTCATGTCGATAACATTTTGCACGAAACGATTGTTCCGGCAAGAATTCCAGCGCATGTAGCACAAAAAGCGATTGCATATGCAAGGGTTCTTGCTGATTATTTCGGTCTTATCGGTACATTGGCCGTGGAAATGTTTTTAACAAAAGAAGGGGATATTTATATTAATGAGCTTGCCCCTAGACCACACAACTCAGGTCATTATACAATTAATGCTTGTGCGACATCTCAATTTCAGCAACACATTCGTGCTGTTTGTAACTGGCCGTTAGGAAGTACGGAATTGCTGAAGCCTGCGGTGATGGTCAACATTTTAGGAGAACATGTTGAACCAGTGATTGAAAACATTGCCAAACTTGGCGAAGCGCATCTTCATCTTTATGGAAAAAAGGAAGTGAAATGGAAGCGGAAAATGGGTCACTTGACTGTGTTAGCTGAAAATGTAGATGTAGCGCTACAACATATTGATGAATTGCAAATTTGGAATGATCGGAGGCTACAACAAACATGATTGAACGTTACACAAGACCGGAAATGGGTGCGATTTGGACGGAAGAAAATCGCTTTAAAGCATGGCTTGAAGTGGAAATTTTAGCTTGTGAAGCATGGGCAGAACTTGGGGTGATTCCAAAAAAAGATGTCGAACTCATTCGCAAAAATGCTTCGTTTGACATTCAACGCATTAAAGAAATCGAAGAAGAAACTCGTCATGATGTCGTCGCATTTACACGCGCTGTTTCCGAAACATTAGGTGAGGAGCGGAAATGGGTGCATTATGGTTTAACGTCGACAGATGTAGTAGATACAGCGCTGTCTTATTTGTTAAAACAGGCAAATGAAATTTTGCTGCGCGATCTTGAAAACTTTATTCAAGTATTGAAAGAAAAAGCGCAAGAACATAAATATACCGTCATGATGGGGCGTACGCACGGCGTTCATGCTGAACCGACGACATTCGGCCTGAAAATGGCGCTTTGGTATGCGGAAATGCAGCGTAATTTAGAGCGCTTTAAACAGGCGGCAGAAACGGTGCGCGTCGGGAAAATTTCTGGGGCAGTTGGAACATACGCCAACATTGATCCGTTTGTTGAAAAATATGTGTGTGAAAAACTGGGCTTAGAGCCGGCACCAATTTCAACGCAAACATTACAGCGTGACCGTCATGCTCATTACATGGCAACATTGGCGTTAATCGCAACATCGATTGAGAAATTTGCTGTGGAAATTCGCGGTTTACAAAAAAGTGAAACGCGTGAAGTAGAGGAGTTTTTCGCTAAAGGGCAAAAAGGATCTTCAGCTATGCCACATAAGCGCAACCCAATCGGTTCAGAAAATATGACGGGAATGGCGCGCGTGATTCGCGGTTACATGTTGACCGCTTATGAGAACGTTCCGCTTTGGCATGAACGTGATATTTCTCACTCATCAGCTGAACGCATTATTTTACCAGATGCTACGATTGCCTTGAACTATATGCTTAATCGCTTTACGAGCATCGTTAAAAATTTAACGGTGTTCCCAGAAAATATGAAGCGCAATATGGATCGCACATTAGGGCTTATCTACTCACAACGTGTATTGCTAGCGCTGATTGATACAGGTATGACACGTGAGGAAGCGTACGACTTAGTTCAGCCAAAAGCGATGGAAGCATGGGAAAAACAAGTGCCGTTCCGTTCGTTGGTTGAAGCGGACGAAACGATTACAAGCCGCTTAACGAAAGAACAAATCGATGATTGTTTTGATTACCACTATCACTTAAAACATGTTGATACGATTTTTGAACGTTTAGGATTGTAATTACACATAGGTAAGGCTTTCCTTACCTATGTGGCAACAGAAATTTTCCTAATATTCTGTCTTAGGAGGCCTTTATGATGGTCAAAAAGTTAGGGTTACTTTATGAAGGAAAAGCGAAAAAAGTGTACATGACGGATGAAGAAAATATTCTTTGGATCGAATATAAAGACAGCGCGACAGCGTTTAATGGTGAAAAAAAGGCAACGATTGTTGGCAAAGGACGTTTAAATAATGAAATTACAAGTTTACTATTTTCTAAACTTCATCAAGCGGACGTTCGCAATCACTTTATTCAAAAGTTATCCGCAACCGAGCAACTCGTAAAAAAAGTAACGATTATTCCCCTTGAAGTCGTTGTCCGCAATTATGTCGCCGGGAGCCTTTCCAAACGGCTTGGTGTCTCCGAAGGAACAAGCCTAGAAAAGCCGCTTATTGAGTTTTACTACAAAAACGATGATCTCGGCGATCCTCTCTTGTTGGAAGACCACATTGCCATTTTAAAGCTGGCTACCTCAGAACAAATCGCTGTCTTGAAGGAATCAGCTTTAAAAGTCAATGAGATTCTTACCCAGCATTTTCAATCATGTAATGTGAGATTAGTTGATTTTAAGCTAGAGTTTGGTATGGACTCAGAAGGAACGATTTTATTGGCAGATGAAATTTCTCCTGATACTTGTCGCTTATGGGATATGGACACAAACGAAAAATTTGACAAAGATGTGTTTCGTCGAGATTTAGGAAGCTTGACGGATGCTTACGAGACGATTTTACAAAGATTAGGAGGCTCAGTGAAATGTACAAAGTAAAAGTATATGTCACATTGCGGGAAAATGTATTGGATCCACAAGGAAATGCGGTAAAGGGAGCGCTTCATAGTTTATCTTACAACGAAGTAAAGGATGTACGGATCGGAAAGTTTATGGAGCTTGTAATCGAAAAAAGTGAACGTGATATAGATGAACTCGTCCGAGAAATGTGTGAAAAACTGTTGGCGAATACAGTGATTGAAGACTACCGTTATGAAATTGAGGAGGTAGTGGCACAGTGAAATTCGCTGTTATTGTTTTCCCGGGCTCCAACTGCGATGTCGATATGTATCATGCGATTAAGGATGAGTTAGGTGAAGAAGTCGAGTACGTTTGGCATGACGCGGATGGTCTTGATGAATTTGATGGCATTTTACTTCCAGGTGGTTTTTCGTATGGCGACTACCTTCGTTCCGGAGCTATCGCTCGCTTTTCCAGTGTGATGAAGGCGATTCAAAAAGCGGCAGAGGAAGGGAAACCGATTTTAGGCGTGTGCAACGGATTTCAAATTTTGTTAGAGGCGGGGTTATTGCCGGGAGCGATGCGGCGCAATAACAGCTTAAAATTCATTTGTCGCCCTGTTTCATTGAGAGTCGAAAACAATGAAACGATGTTTACATCGGTATACAAACAAGGTGAAATTATTACCATTCCAATTGCTCATGGAGAAGGCAATTATTACTGTGATGAAGCAACATTACATCAACTGATCGAAAATCGCCAAATTGTGTTCCGCTATCATGGGGATAATCCAAATGGAAGTTTAGACAATATTGCAGGAATTATCAATGAAAAAGGGAATGTGCTTGGAATGATGCCGCATCCGGAGCGCGCTGTCGATCAGCTTCTTGGCAGCGCTGACGGGTTGAAAATGTTTCAATCAATCGTGAAATACTGGAGGGAAACACATGTCGTTACTGCTTGAGCCAAGCCCAACGATGATTAAAGAAGAAAAGTTGTATCGTGAGATGGGATTAACGGATGAAGAATTTGCGATGATTGAGAACATTCTCGGTCGCTTACCTAACTATACAGAAACTGGAATTTTTTCTGTCATGTGGTCTGAGCATTGCAGCTATAAAAATTCAAAGCCTGTGCTAAAAAAATTCCCAACGGAAGGAAAGCATGTACTGCAAGGTCCGGGAGAAGGAGCAGGCATTGTCGATATTGGTGATGGCTTGGCAGTTGCATTTAAAATTGAAAGCCATAACCATCCATCGGCGATTGAACCGTATCAAGGAGCGGCAACAGGTGTCGGGGGGATTATTCGCGATGTATTCTCCATGGGAGCTCGTCCAATTGCGCTGTTAAATTCTCTTCGCTTTGGTGAACTGACCTCTCCGCGCGTGAAATATTTATTTGAACATGTTGTTGCCGGTATTGCCGGATATGGCAACTGTGTCGGCATTCCGACCGTCGGCGGCGAGGTACAATTTGACCCTGCTTATGAAGGCAACCCGCTTGTCAACGCAATGTGTGTCGGTATTATTCGGCATGAAGACATTCAACGCGGAATCGCATCCGGCGTCGGAAATACGGTCATGTACGTCGGAGCAAAAACAGGTCGTGACGGCATTCACGGAGCGACATTTGCTTCCGAAGAATTAACGGAACAGTCCGAAGCAAAACGTCCAGCCGTTCAAGTGGGCGACCCGTTTATGGAAAAATTATTGCTTGAAGCATGCTTAGAAGTCATCAAATCGGATGCGTTAGTGGGTATGCAAGATATGGGGGCCGCAGGGTTAACAAGTTCAGCGGCTGAAATGGCGAGCAAAGCCGGTGTTGGCATTGAAATGAACCTTGATTTAGTCCCGCAGCGCGAAACAGGAATGACACCATATGAAATGATGTTGTCCGAATCACAGGAACGTATGTTGCTTGTTGTGAAGAAAGGCCGCGAACAAGAAATTTATGATTTATTTGCCAAATACGGGCTTGAAGCAAAAGACGTTGGTAAAGTCACCGGTGATAAAATGCTTCGCCTCTATTTCCGCGGTGAAGTGGCAGCGGAAATTCCGGTTGATGCACTGGCAAAGGACGCACCAGTCTATCATAAGCCATCAAAAGAGCCTGAGTATTACCGAAAGTTTCAAACGATGGCCTCTTATCTTCCGCAAGTAGATAACTACGAAGAAACATTGCTTTCGTTACTGGCACAACCGACTATTGCGAGCAAAGAATGGGTCTATGACCAATATGATTATATGGTACGAACCAATACGGTGGTTGCTCCAGGCTCTGATGCGGCTGTTGTTCGCATTCGCGGTACGAATAAAGCATTAGCGATAACAACTGATTGCAACTCCCGCTACATTTATTTAGATCCGGAAACAGGGGGTAAAATCGCGGTTGCAGAAGCAGCACGAAATGTTGTATGCTCCGGTGCGAAACCATTGGCAATTACCGATTGCTTGAATTTTGGCAACCCAGAAAAACCAGAAATTTTTTGGCAGCTCGAAAAAGCCGTTGACGGGATGAGTGAAGCATGTCGCATGCTAGATACGCCAGTGATCAGTGGGAACGTTTCACTGTATAACGAAACAAATGGGGAAGCTGTTTATCCAACTCCTGTTGTTGGCATGGTCGGATTAGTGGAAGATTTGCACCATATTACAACACAAGAGTTTAAACAAGCTGGCGACCTTATCTATGTAATGGGGGAAGCGAGACAGGAGTTTGGCGGTAGTGAATTACAAAAATTACTGGAAGGTCGCATTTTTGGCAAAGCTCCCGCTATCGATTTGAATACAGAAGCGAAACGTCAAAATGAATTACTGACAGCTATTCAAGAGGGCGTGATTTCTTCTGCCCATGATATCGCGGAAGGCGGCTTGGCTGTCGCTTTAGCGGAATGCCTTATGAACGCTGAGGATTTAGGTGCAAAAGTGGCCGTAAGTGGGGATATCGTGGCAGAATTATTTAGCGAAACGCAATCTCGCTTTATCGTTTCCGTGAAAAAAGAACAACAAGCGAAATTTGAACAATTGGTCGAAGCGAAGCTCATTGGTGAAGTGACAAACGATGGAACGCTTCTCATCGAAAATGAGCGTGGTGAGGCAATCGTCCATCTTCCGGTGGAAAAAATGAGAGGCGTGTGGAAAGGAGCTATTCCATGCTTGCTGAAATCAAAGGCTTAAACGAGGAGTGCGGCATTTTTGGCATTTGGGGACATGAGGAAGCGGCCCAAGTAACGTATTACGGGCTGCATAGCCTCCAACATCGCGGCCAAGAAGGGGCAGGGATTGTTGTTGCCCATCACGGAGCATTAAAAGGACATAAAGGATTAGGACTTGTGACGGAAGTGTTCAGCAACGGTGAACTTCAATCGTTATATGGAATGGCCGCAATTGGCCATGTCCGTTACTCGACGGCTGGGGGTGGGGGCTATGAAAACGTGCAGCCTCTTTTGTTTCGTTCGCAAAATGGTAGCCTTGCGCTAGCGCATAACGGTAATTTAGTGAACGCGACAGAGTTGAAGCTTCAGCTTGAGCAGCAAGGAAGTATTTTTCAAACGACATCCGATACGGAAGTATTGGCCCATCTCATTCGTCGCAGCCATGCTCCGACGTTAAAAGAACAAATAAAAGAAGCGCTCACGTATTTAGAGGGGGCATTTGCGTTTCTTTTGTTAACGGAAACGGAATTGTATATTGCTCTTGACCCATACGGTTTTCGGCCACTCTCGATTGGGAGGCTCGGCAATGCGTATGTCGTTGCTTCAGAGACGTGCGCTTTTGATGTCGTCGGCGCGACCTATGAGCGAGAAGTGGAGCCGGGGGAACTCATTATCATTAACTCGGAGGGAATTCATTCTGAGCGATTTGCACCAAAGAAAACGCGCTCGATTTGCAGCATGGAATACATTTACTTTGCTCGTCCTGACAGCAATGTTGACGGAATTAACATTCATACGGCTCGCAAAAATCTAGGAAAGCGGTTGGCGCTTGAAGCTCCAGTGGAAGCCGATATTGTTACAGGTGTTCCAGATTCGAGCATTTCGGTAGCGATCGGCTATGCAGAAGCGACGGGCATACCGTATGAGCTCGGTTTAATTAAAAATCGCTACGTCGGGCGCACATTTATTCAACCATCGCAATCGCTTCGCGAGCAAGGGGTGAAAATGAAACTTTCTCCTGTACGTGGAGTCGTAGCGGGGAAACGTGTTGTGATGGTCGATGATTCGATTGTTCGTGGCACGACGAGCAAGCGAATTGTCACGATGCTTCGTGAGGCAGGAGCAACAGAAGTGCACGTCCGCATTAGTTCACCGCCAATTACTCATCCTTGCTTTTACGGGATTGATACATCGACGAAGGAAGAACTCATTGCTGCGACCCGTACAGTGGAGGAAATTCGTAACATTATTGGAGCGGACTCGCTAGCCTTTTTAAGCCATGAAGGATTGTTAGAAGCGATTGGACGCCCAGACAATTCCCCATTGCGTGGACAATGCCTCGCTTGTTTTACAGGCGCCTATCCAACGAATACATGCCAAGAGCGAACGCAGCTCGTGATAAAACAGTAAAAGGAGGACTCAAGGTGGCAGAAGCATATAAACAAGCGGGTGTTGATATCGAAGCGGGCTACAAAGCTGTTTCGCTTATGAAAAAGCACGTACAAAAGACAGCTCGCCCAGAAGTACTTAGTGGTCTTGGCGGTTTTGGCGGCATGTTCGATTTATCCCGATTTGGGTATCAAGAGCCTGTTTTAATTTCAGGGACGGACGGGGTCGGAACGAAGCTGATGATTGCGTTTATGATGGATAAACATGATACGATTGGGATTGACTGTGTGGCAATGTGCGTAAACGACATCGTTGTACAAGGGGCGGAACCGCTATTTTTCCTTGACTATATCGCTTGTGGAAAAGCCGTTCCGGAAAAAATTGAGCAAATTGTCAAAGGGATTGCCGATGGATGTGTCCAAGCAGGTTGCGCGCTCATCGGCGGCGAAACAGCGGAAATGCCTGGAATGTATCAAGAAGACGAATATGATGTTGCTGGATTTGCAGTCGGGATTGCAGAAAAGACGAAATTAATTACCGGTGCAACGATTCAAGAAGGGGATGCACTAATTGGCCTTGCGTCAAACGGTATTCATAGCAACGGGTATTCCCTTGTTCGTAAAATTGTGTTTGAGAAGGCAAAGCTCAATCTTCACCAAACTTATGGTCGTTTAACTGTTCCGTTAGGGGAGGAACTACTCAAACCAACGCGCATTTATGTAAAACCATTACTAGCGGCTATGAAACAATTTGACATCAAAGGAATGGCTCATATTACCGGAGGCGGATTTATTGAAAATATTCCGCGCATGTTACCGGAAGGATTAAGCGCCGAAATCGATTACGGCTCATGGCCGATTCCACCGATTTTTGACTTGTTGCAAGAAAAAGGAGATCTTGCTCGTAAAGAAATGTTTAATATTTTTAATATGGGGATTGGCATGGTGTTAGCTGTCGATAGCAGGATGATTTATCCGCTCATTGCGCGATTAGAAGAGCTTGGTGAAAAAGCGTATCTAATTGGCCGTGTGAAACAAGGGGAAGGCGTGTCGCTTGCCGGAGGGAAAATGGAATGAAGAGGATTGCGATTTTTGCCTCAGGGAGCGGAACAAATTTTCAAGCGATTGTGGACGCTGCGAGAAAAGGAGATTTGCAAGCAAAGGTCTCGCTATTAGTGTGCGATCGCCCCGGCGCAAAAGTGATTGAACGGGCGAAGCAAGAACATATTCCCTCATTTGTGTTTCGTCCAAAAGACTATGCTTCGAAAGCCGATTTTGAGCAAGAGATTTTAACGCAATTAAAAGAAAAAGAAGTCGAGTTCATTGTTCTAGCTGGCTATATGCGGTTAATCGGTCCAACATTACTCGCTGCTTACGAAGGAAAAATCGTCAATATCCATCCTTCCCTTTTGCCTGCTTTTCCGGGAAAAGATGCCATCGTGCAGGCTTACCGGGCCGGTGTAAAGATAACGGGAGTAACGGTGCATTATGTTGACGAAGGTATGGATACAGGACCGATTATTGCACAGCGTGCGATTCCGATTCATGAAGGTGAATCGCTTGAACAACTCGAGACAAGAATTCACGAGTTAGAGCATCAGCTATATCCGAGCGTACTGAAAACATTACTTGAACATCGATAGAAAGGATCGAGAAACATGGCAGTAAAACGTGCATTACTCAGTGTGTCAAACAAAGAAGGAATTGTTCCTTTTGCCAAACAACTTGCTGAATTTGGTGTCGAAATCATTTCGACAGGCGGAACGAAGAAAGCATTAGAAGAAGCAGGAATTCCGGTAATTAGTATCTCCGATGTAACAGGATTTCCGGAAATTTTAGATGGACGCGTAAAGACGCTTCATCCGATGATTCATGGCGGATTGCTTGCGATTCGTGACAATGAACACCATCGTCAACAACTTGACGAGCATCATATTCAGCCGATTGATTTAGTCGTTGTCAATTTGTACCCGTTCCAACAAACGATTGCCAAGAGTGATGTGACGTTTGCGGAGGCGATTGAAAACATCGATATCGGCGGACCGACGATGCTTCGCGCCGCGGCGAAAAACCATCAATATGTTACGGTTGTTGTGGATCCAGCGGATTATGACACGGTGTTACAAGAGTTAAAAGAATATGGGACGGTTTCTCAAGAAACAAATTTGAAGCTGGCCGCGAAAGTGTTCCGTCATACTGCCGCTTATGATGCGATGATTGCGGAGTATTTAACAAATCTCGTTGGTGAAGAGCATCCGGAATCACTTACCGTTACATTTGAGAAAAAACAAGATTTACGCTACGGTGAAAATCCGCATCAAAAAGCAGCCTTCTATAAGAAGCCGTTAGGCTCCTCTTTCTCGATTGCGGCAGCAAAACAATTACATGGAAAAGAATTGTCATACAACAATATTAATGACGCGAATGCCGCATTACAAATCGTCAAAGAATTTACAGAGCCAGCCGCTGTTGCCGTGAAACATATGAATCCTTGCGGTGTCGGGGTCGGTGCGAATATTTACGAGGCGTTTACAAGAGCGTACGAAGCGGACCCAACGTCGATTTTTGGCGGCATTATTGCCCTCAACCGAGAAGTAGACAAAGACACAGCCTTAAAAATGCACGAAATCTTTTTAGAAATTGTGATTGCTCCATCATTCAGCAAGGAGGCTCTCGAAATTTTAACACAAAAGAAAAATATCCGCTTGTTGACGGTTGATTTTGCAGCAGCCAATAAGAAAGAGCGATTCCTTGTTTCTGTACAAGGCGGTTTGTTAGTTCAAGAACAAGACAGATATACGCTTGATGACGCTCAGATAAAAGTTGTGACAAAGCGTGAACCAACCGAAAAAGAATGGGAAGACTTGAAACTCGCTTGGAAAGTCGTTAAGCATGTGAAATCGAACGCAATTGTGTTGGCGAAAGACGGGATGACGATCGGTGTCGGCGCCGGCCAAATGAACCGTGTGGGCGCGGCGAAAATTGCGGTTGAACAGGCAGGAGAGAAAGCTCAAGGTGCGGCGTTAGCGTCCGATGCATTTTTCCCAATGGATGATACGGTAGAAGCGGCAGCGAAAGCAGGCATTACGGCGATTATTCAACCGGGTGGCTCGATTCGCGATGCAGACTCGATTAAAAAAGCGGATGAATACGGAATCGCCATGGTCTTTACCGGCATCCGTCACTTTAAACATTAAAATGAGGTGAATTTGATGAAGGTGCTCGTCATTGGTCGTGGTGGTAGAGAGCATGCGATTGTCTGGAAAGCAGCACAAAGTCCGCTTGTAACAAAGCTGTATGCGGCGCCGGGGAATCCTGGAATCGCTGAGATGGCGGAGCTTGTTCACATCGATGAGAACGATACGGAGGCGCTCGTCCATTTCGCTAAACAAGAAAGCATTGATCTTACGATTGTTGGTCCAGAAGCACCGCTTTTAAACGGGATCGTGAATCGATTCCAAGAAGAGGGGCTTCGCATTTTTGGACCAAGAAAAGAGGCTGCTCTCATTGAAGGAAGCAAAGCGTTCGCCAAAGACATCATGAAAAAATATGGCGTACCGACAGCAGAGTACGCTTCATTCACGTCTTATGAAGAAGCGAAAGCATATGTAGAGAAAAAGGGAGCGCCTATCGTGATTAAAGCGGATGGATTAGCGGCAGGAAAAGGGGTTACTGTCGCGATGAACGTTCGAGAAGCGTTTGATGCCCTGCATGTGATGATGGTGGAAAAGCAATTTGGAGAAGCGAGCCAGCAAGTCGTCATTGAAGAATATTTAGAAGGGGAAGAGTTTTCACTAATGGCATTTGTCCATGGCGAAAATGTGTATCCGATGGCGATTGCTCAAGATCATAAGCGTGCCTATGATCACGATGAAGGTCCGAACACAGGGGGAATGGGGGCATATTCCCCTGTACTGCAAATTTCAGAAGATATGATCCAACAAGCTATTGAACAAATTATCAATCCAATGGCAAAGGCACTTGTTGCTGAAAATCGAGCGTTTACTGGCATTTTATATGCAGGGCTAATGGCAACTGCACGAGGTCCAAAAGTCATTGAATTTAATGCGCGCTTTGGCGATCCGGAAGCGCAAGTCGTGCTGCCACGTTTAGAAAACGACCTTGTTCAATTGCTCATTGACATGCTGGAAGGAAAAGAAGTGGAAGTAACATGGTCCACCGAAGCAATAATAGGAGTCGTCTTAGCTTCAAAAGGCTATCCATATGCCTATCAAAGCGGAGCAGTGATTGAAGGAATAGAGGAGCTTCATCCAAACATACTCGTGTTCCATGCGGGAACAAAAATCGAAAACGGAGCATTACGTACAAACGGAGGACGTGTGCTGCTTGTTGCTGCAAAAGGAGAAACACTGCAACAAGCACAACAAACAGTATACAAAGAAATTGCAAAAATCAAATGTGATCAATTATTTTACCGCAGCGATATCGGTCATAAAGCTATCGCACGCGCTTTTTCCTCACATAGACAAAACTAATAGCGACAATTCCGCCAATTAATAAAGCTAGTACAAAGGACATGTCTGTCAAGTATTCCAGTAACATCGTTTATTCTCTCCTTTAACGGAGGCTGGCTCAATGAATGAGTCAGCCAATTTTTTTAGGTAGGATTAATCGTTAGTTCGTCGCCTTTCACACGTTCTGCTTGTTCCTGTTGATATTTTTCAAACAGCGCGGTAATCGGACAAAAGCGCGTAATCCCTTCAGCGACTTTCATGGCGGCGAGCATAGCGATAAAGAGATAAGAATCGCGCCACGGCCATCTCGTCATTTTCGCCGTTGCCCACGCCAGTATCATTAATCCGCAGGTAATGCGAATGAGAGCGTTCACGATACCAATATTGATTTTCACCATATTTTTCCTCCTTATTTTGTTTGTGAAAATGACTTTAATGCGGTAAAATGTTTATATGGAACAATTAGGAAAAAAGGGATGGGGTGTATATGACCGAACAACGTTACCGCTGGAAAAGCTACCAATTGCGCGAGCATGTCGCAATCATCGACGGGAAAAAGTCGCCTACCAAACTGTTAGTCAATGCGACGTACTTACATTCTTATTTCCGGCAATGGTTAAAAGGAAACATTTGGATTAATGAAGATCGTATCGTCTATGTTGGTGAACGTCTCCCTGATCGTCTTGAGGGATGCGAAATTATTGATTGTAGCGGTTACTTTTTAGTACCTGGGTATATCGAACCGCATACCCATCCGTTTCAGTTATATAATCCCCACTCGCTAGCTCAATATGCATCGAAATATGGCACAACGACATTGATCAACGATAACTTATTCCTTGCTTTGCAATTACCAAAAAAGAAAGCGTTTTCTTTTTTAGGAAAAATGAGTGCACTTCCTGTGACGATGTATTGGTGGTGTCGGTTTGACGGCCAAACAGAGCTTGAGCGGGAAGAGGAGCATTTTTCTCACGCGAATGTGAAAGAATGGCTCGAACAAGATTCGGTCGTGCAGGGCGGGGAGTTAACTGGATGGCCGAAGCTGCTTGCTGGGGATGATTTAATGCTTCATTGGATTCAGGAAGCCAAGCGGATGAAAAAGCAGATTGAAGGACATTTTCCCGGTGCATCAGAGAAAACGCTTACAAAAATGGTGTTGCTAGGAGTGGACTGTGATCATGAAGCGATGACAGGAGAAGAAGTATATCGGAGATTATTGCATGGCTATACTGTTTCATTACGTTATTCTTCGATTCGTCCGGATTTACCAACATTGCTTGAGGAAATGAAAGCACTTGGTATTGACCAATATGACAAGTTGATTTTCACAACTGACGGTTCACCGCCGTCATTTTACGAACAAGGATTCATTGACCAACTGATTCGTATGGCGCTAGAAAAAGAGGTTCCTCTTATCGATGCCTACAACATGGCGACGATTAACGTAGCGCGTCATTATCAAATGGAACACCTTCATGGCAGCATCACAACAGGGCGAGTGGCCAACATTAACCTATTACGGGAAAAGGAAGACCCAACCCCTATCAGTGTGCTTGCAAAAGGCCAATGGGTGAAGCGTGATGGCGTTTGCGAAGAATTAAATCCGTCTATTCTTTGGGGAGAATATGGTATTCAGCCACTTCAGCTATCTTGGCAGCTGTCTATTGATGATTTACAATTTTCAATGCCATTAGGAATGCACATGGAAAATTCGGTCATTATGAAGCCGTACTCCATTTCCATTGATACATCGCGCGAAGAGCTGTCTGTTGACCATGATGAAAGCTTTTTAATGCTGGTCGACCGAAACGGAAAATGGCGGGTTAATACGATTTTAAAAGGGTTTGCTACCCATGTCAGAGGATTGGTTAGCTCTTATTCGAATACAGGTGATATTATTTTAATTGGGAAAAGTAAAAAAGATATGTTTTTGGCATTTCAACGTATGAAGGAAATAGGCGGGGGCATTGTTTTGGTGGAACATGGGAAAGTCGTTTACGAACTTCCCTTAACGCTAAACGGAATGATGTCTGAGGAAAAGATGGAAGTGCTTATCGCTGAGGAGAAAAAGTTAACAACGTTATTAAAGCAAAGAGGCTATCCATTTGTTGATCCGATTTACTCATTATTGTTTTTACAATCTACCCATTTGCCATATGTTCGCATTACGCAACGCGGAATTTATGATGTCATGAATAAAATAGTACTCTTTCCATCAATAATGCGTTAAAATATAAAAGTAAAAAAAGGTTGTGTGATCATTGAAACGTTGGTTCATTGCGTTGAGTGGAGCATGTCTTCTTATGGGAGGCTGTGCAAAAGAAAAAGAAGAAGGCATACATCAGAACACAGCACCAATCGAAACGCCGAAACAAGATAACACATCGAAACAAGAACAAACAGTATTCCCGTTGACCGGATTGCCGGCGGCGAAATCTTCTGACCATCGCGTGATTGCGGTTATGGTGAACAATCATCCGAAAGCAAGACCGCAGTCGGGGTTGCAAAAAGCGGATATCGTATACGAAGTACTTGCTGAAGGGGATATTACGCGCTTTTTGGCATTATATCAGAGCGAATTCCCAGAAAAAGTCGGCCCTGTTCGCAGTGCCCGCGACTATTATATTGAATTAAGCAAGGGCTATGATGCACTCTATATTTGTCACGGATGGAGTCCAGAGGCAAAAGCGATGCTGGAAGCTGGAGGGACAGATTATCTGAATGGCCTATTTTATGACGGGACGTTGTTTAAGCGTGCCTCGTTTCGTAAAGCGCCGCATAATTCGTATATTACCTTTGCGAATATTGAAAAGGGGGCGAGAGAAAAGGGGTATTCCCTTCAAGAGAAAGTGAAGCCATTGCCGTTTTTTACGGATGAGCAAAAGGAAGAAGCGGCGCAGCAAATTGAGATTGCGTATTCGCATCGCGATTATGCCCATGTTCAGTACAAATACATTCCGGATCAAAAAGGATATTTTCGCTATAGCGCAGGGGAACAGACGGTGGATTATGACACAAAAGCCCCCATTATCGTGCACAATGTGTTTATCGTGGCAGCGAAACATACGATCGCTGACAAATCAGGACGTCGTGACATCGACTTAACATCCGGCGGCAAAGGGTATTTATTTCAAAACGGAATGGTGAGACAAGTGGAATGGAAAAACATCGATGGTCGTATTTTGCCGTATGAAAACGGGGTGCCCGTTGGTTTTGTGCCGGGTAAAACATGGATTAATATCGTTCCAGAACTTGACATTGTTCAATATCGCTAGATTATGTTTATATAGAGGGGGAAATGACAATGCAAATCGATAAGTTGAGAGGCAGAGAAGTAGATCAACTGTTTAAGGCGATTCTTTCCCTTCGCGACTTAGAAGAATGTTATCGCTTTTTCGATGACCTGTGCACGGTGAATGAAATCCAATCGCTCGCCCAGCGCTTAGAAGTCGCGCGAATGCTTCGTGAAGGATACACGTATCATAAAATTGAAACGGAAACAGGAGCAAGCACCGCGACGATTTCCCGCGTCAAACGTTGTTTAAACTACGGAAATGATGCTTATGAAATGGCGCTTGAGCGCATTAAAAAAGAAAACACGGATGAACCGAAAGAAACGCATGATGCTTAATCAAAAAGGGAGTATTCCTTTTACGTGAAGGAGCTCCTTTTCTTTTTGGCTGAAAAGAGTGAGGATTTGTTATAATGAAAAGATGGATAAGCAAATGGAGGTTTTCGTGTATGTATGATCTTCGCCAGTGGCGTCATGTCTTTAAACTAGACCCGAATAAACAACTTAGCGATGAACAACTTGAACTCGTATGTGAATCAGGAACGGACGCCGTTATTGTTGGTGGAACCGACGGTGTGACATTAGAAAACGTGCTTGATTTAATGGCGCGTATCCGTCGTTTCAGCGTTCCGTGTGTGTTAGAAATATCCAATATCGAATCCGTTACGCCGGGATTTGACTTTTATTTGATTCCTATGGTCTTGAACAGTCGGCAAACGAAATGGATTGTCGATTTGCATCACCGAGCAGTAAAAGAATTTGGTGAGTTAATGAATTGGGATGAAATTTTCATGGAAGGCTACTGCATTTTAAATAAAGATTGCAAAGCGGCTGCGTTAACCGATGCCAATACGGAGCTTCAAGAAGAAGATATCGTTGCCTATGCGCGCATGGCCGAGTATATGTACCATCTACCCGTTTTTTATTTAGAATATAGCGGAGCATATGGAAACCCACAAACAGTACAAAAAGTCAAACATGTGCTGCGCGATACCCGATTATTCTATGGAGGAGGAATTGAAAACGAAGAGCAAGCCAAAGAAATGGCGCAATACGCCGATACGATCGTTATCGGAAATGCCATTTATAAAGATCTAGAAAAAGCGCTCAAAACTGTAAAAGCGGTAAAAGGATAAGTTGTACAAGCAAGAAAAATAGTATAAAATAGAACATATGTTTTGTGGTGGTGATCAAGGTGAATTTTTTATCAGAAAGGTTATTAGCCAATTTAAACCGCGAACAACAAGCGGCTGTAAAAACGACGGAAGGGCCTCTTCTCATCATGGCGGGAGCGGGAAGCGGAAAAACGCGCGTATTGACGCACCGCATTGCTTATTTAATGGCGGAAAAACATGTGGCACCTTGGAATATTTTAGCGATTACGTTTACGAATAAAGCGGCCCGCGAAATGAAGGAGCGCGTGCAAGCTCTTCTTGGCGGAGCAGCGGAGGACATTTGGATTTCGACATTCCACTCGATGTGTGTTCGCATTTTGCGCCGCGATATTGACCGCATCGGCATTCACCGCAACTTTTCGATTTTAGATACGACTGACCAGCTTTCCGTGTTAAAGACAATTTTAAACGAAAAAAACATCGATCCGAAAAAATTTGACCCGCGTTCGATTTTAGGGACGATCAGCAGCGCTAAAAACGATCTGCTTTCCCCGGAGAAATTCGCCCAAAAAGCAGGGAGCTACTACGAAAAAATCGTCAGCGACGTATACGAAGAATACCAAAAACGCCTGCTTCGAAACCATTCGCTTGATTTTGACGACTTAATTATGACGACGATTCAATTGTTCGAGCGCGTTCCAGAAGTGCTTGAGTATTATCAATATAAGTTTCAATACATTCATGTCGATGAGTACCAAGACACGAACAGGGCGCAATACATGCTTGTTAAAATGCTTGCGTCGCGCTTTAAAAATTTGTGCGTCGTCGGCGATTCGGATCAATCAATTTATCGTTGGCGCGGAGCAGATATCCAAAACATTTTATCGTTTGAAAAAGACTATCCGAACGCGAAAGTCATTTTACTCGAGCAAAACTATCGTTCAACGAAACGCATTTTACAAGCGGCAAACGAAGTCATTGAACATAACTATAACCGCAAACCGAAAAAATTATGGACGGAAAATCCAGAAGGACAGAAAATCGTCTATTATGAAGCGATGAGCGAATCGGATGAGGCGCAGTTTGTCGCCGGGAAAATAAAAGAATATGTAGATAGCGGCAAACGAGATTATTCCGATTTTGCTATTCTGTACCGAACAAATGCACAATCGCGGATGATGGAGGAAGTATTAGTCAAATCCAATATCCCTTATAAAATCGTCGGCGGCATTAAGTTCTATGACCGCAAAGAAATTAAAGACATTTTAGCGTATTTGCGCGTCATTGCCAATCCGGACGATGACATTAGTCTAATGCGCATCATCAACGTACCGAAGCGCGGCGTTGGTGCCTCTTCCCTTGATAAAATTACAAGCTATGCCGCAGCGAACGGGCTCTCGATGTTTCAGGCGCTTGGAGAAATTGAACAAATCGGGTTAAGTGCACGCATCGCTGCTTCGTTAACGGAGTTTCGCCGACAGATTGAACAGTGGGGGCAAATGCAAGAATATGTTTCGGTCACAGAGTTAGTTGAAGATGTCTTAGATAAATCAGGCTATCGCGATATGTTACGTGCAGAAAAAACGTTAGAGGCGCAAAGCCGTCTTGAGAACATTGATGAGTTTTTATCAGTTACGAAGCATTTCGAAAATACGAACGAAGATAAGTCATTGATTGCCTTTTTAACCGATTTAGCGTTAGTCGCTGATATTGATCAATTGGACGAGCCAGACGGAAACGAACAAGAGGCAGTCGTGTTAATGACGCTTCATTCTGCCAAAGGGCTTGAGTTTCCGGTTGTCTTTTTAATCGGCATGGAGGAAGGGATTTTTCCGCATAGCCGTTCACTTGACGACGAAGAGGAAATGGAAGAAGAACGCCGCCTTGCATATGTCGGCATTACCCGGGCGGAAGAAGAATTGTTTTTAACAAGCGCCCAAATGCGTACATTGTTTGGCCGGACCAATATCAACCCGGTGTCGCGTTTTGTAAATGAAATCCCGGATGAATTAATTGAGCGTGCGAACAAAACGACACCATGGGCAGCGAGCCAGCCAACAAAAACGTTCCGTACGATAACGGTGGCAACGACAACAGGTGGCGAAGCAATCGGTTGGAAAGTCGGCGACAAAGCGGAACATAAAAAATGGGGAATCGGTACGGTCGTTAGCGTACGAGGAGAAGGAGACGATAAAGAACTAGACATCGCTTTTCCAAGTCCAATCGGGATTAAACGATTGCTTGCCAAATTTGCTCCAATTACAAAAGCGTAAGGAAAGGATGAACCGAGAATGGATCGACAGGCTGCGATCGCGCGTATCGAAGAACTTCGACAGCTTTTAAACAAGTACAATTATGAATATTATGTGCTTGACAATCCATCTGTACCAGACGCGGAATATGATCGGCTCATGCAAGAGCTCATCGCGCTCGAAGAACAATATCCAGAACTGAAAACAAAAGATTCGCCGTCCCAACGTGTAGGTGGACAAGCGCTAGAAGCATTTCAAAAAGTAGAGCATCGCACACCGATGCTTAGCCTGGCCAATGCGTTCAACGAAGGGGATCTGCGCGATTTTGACCGCCGTGTGCGTCAAGAAGTCGGCGAGAATGTGGCGTATGTTTGCGAGCTGAAAATAGACGGGCTCGCCGTGTCTCTCCGCTATGAAGATGGATACTTTGTTCAGGGTGCGACGCGCGGCGATGGCGTGATCGGCGAAGATATTACTGAAAATTTAAAGACGATTCGCTCTTTGCCGCTTCGTTTACATGAACCTGTCACGCTGGAAGCGCGCGGTGAGGCGTACATGCCAAAAAAATCGTTCGAGCGATTGAATGAACAGCGTCGTGAGCGGGGCGAGGAACTATTTGCGAACCCTCGCAATGCTGCTGCTGGTTCATTGCGGCAGCTAGACCCGAAAATTGCTGCCTCACGTCATTTAGACTTATTTGTATACGGTCTTGCCAATGCCGAGGAATTAGGGATTGATTCTCATAGTGCCGCCCTTGATTATTTACAGCAGTTAGGGTTTAAAACGAATCCGGCGCGCCGCAAATGCGCCAATATGGACGAAGTTATTCAATTTATTCATGAGTGGCAGGAAAAGCGGCCGCAATTGTCTTACGAAATCGATGGCATTGTTATTAAAGTCGATTCATTTGAACAGCAAGAGCAGCTCGGTACAACGGCGAAAAGCCCGCGCTGGGCGATCGCGTATAAGTTTCCGGCAGAAGAGGTAGTGACAAAGCTCATCGGTATTGAATTAAGCGTAGGGCGTACGGGAGTGGTGACTCCAACCGCCATTTTAGAGCCGGTACGAGTCGCAGGAACAACAGTGCAGCGTGCTTCTCTTCATAATGAGGATTTAATTCGCGCGAAAGATATTATGATCGGTGACTACGTGGTAGTAAAAAAAGCGGGGGATATTATTCCGGAAGTGGTGAACGTATTACCGGAGCGCCGTACGGGAGAAGAAGTAGCGTTTTCGATGCCGACACATTGCCCGGAATGTGAAAGTGAACTCGTTCGTTTAGATGGTGAGGTCGCATTGCGCTGCATCAATCCAAAATGCCCAGCGCAAATTCGCGAAGGATTGATTCACTTTGTGTCACGTCAAGCGATGAACATCGAAGGGCTCGGTGAGAAAGTCATTGCCCAGCTATTTCGTGAGGGGCTTGTCCATGATGTGGCCGATTTGTACACGTTGACGAAAGAGCAGTTGATGAACTTAGAGAGAATGGGAGAAAAATCAGCGACGAATTTATTAAATGCAATTGAGGCATCGAAACAAAATTCGCTCGAACGTCTGTTGTTTGGGCTCGGCATTCGTCATGTAGGAGCGAAAGCGGCAAAAGTGTTAGCCGAGCATTTTGAAACAATGGACCGCCTCCAAACTGCAACGAAGGAAGAATTGATGACCATTCACGAGATTGGTGAAAAAATGGCCGATTCGATAGTCGCCTATTTTGGCAAACCAGAAGTCCATCAACTATTAAACGAGCTTCGTTCCTATGGAGTGAACATGACATATAAAGGTCCGAAAACGGTAAAAGCGACAGACGTTGACTCTTATTTTGCGGGCAAAACAGTAGTGTTAACCGGAAAACTCGAAACATTATCCCGCAATGAAGCAAAAGAAAAAATTGAGCAGCTTGGTGGAAAAGTAACGGGCAGTGTTAGTAAAAATACGGATTTAGTGATTGCTGGTACCGATGCAGGATCAAAATTAACAAAAGCGCAGCAACTCGACATTGAAATTTGGGATGAAGCGCGCTTTCTCCAAGAAATTGAGCAGTAAGTGGGTGTGAAGAATATGAAAAAACTTGCGATGATGTTTGTTGCGCTCCTTCTTTTTCTCTCCGCGTGTGCACCAAAATTGGGAGAGGAAGAAGTTGTGCAAGAAAAAAATAACAAACAGCAAAAAGCTGTCATTCCGAAGTACAACATTTCCGACTCTTATTATCGAATGATTTTGCCATTTAAACCGTCAGGGGCTCGCGGACAAGTGGTAGAAAACTTAAATACGCGTCTAGATGTCGATGAATTTGAAACAGGATTAATGCGCTTAGCTCAAGATCGGTTTTCTCCAAAAGATTACTTATTTCAAGAAGGCCAATATTTACACAAAAAAACGGTGGAAAGTTGGTTGCGAAGAAAGCTGACAAAAGCGCAGCTAAAAGAAGAAGGATTGAAAGAGTCCGAGAACGTTGGGCTTAACCCAATGATCAGCGATAAAGGAACGAATGAGGAAAAAAACACAAAAAGTCCGATTTATTTAGCGAGTATTTTGGAACATGACTATTTAGTTAAAACGGATAACGGCAAGGTGCAATTAGGCGGCGTTGTCTTAGGGCTTGCGTTGAATTCCGTTCATTATTATGAGACGGAACAAGGATACCCGCGCGAGGTCGAAATTAAAGACGAGATCATTGAGCGAGAAGGAAAGCGAATTGCTGCGGAAGTGCTTTCACGTGTCCGCAATATAAAAGGGTTAAAAGACGTGCCAATTACGATCGCCCTGTTTAAACAAGCTCCGAAAACGTCCATTATTCCGGGTCATTTTTTTGCGGTGGCAAATGTTGATCAAGGAAGTTCTAGGATCGATGACTGGGAAAAGATTAACGAAGAATATTATTTATTCCCATCCGATGAAGCACAGAAAAATCATCGCGAAGATGTGATGAAGTTTTTAAACTTTAAGTCGGATATTGAGGAGTTTTTCCCGAATTATACAGGTGTCATTGGCAAAGCTCTATATCGTGATGATCAGTTACAACAACTGACGATTGATATTTCGATGCAATTTTATGGAAAAGCTGAAGTCATCGGATTTACTCAGTACGTAACAGGACTTGTCATGGAACAATTCCCAGACTATATTACGGTAAACGTCTATATTTCATCCGTAGGAGGACCGGAAAGCATCATTGTTCGTCAGGCAAAATCCGATCAGCCGTTTGTTCATATTTATCAATAGCCTATATACTTGCTAAAATTTTGAAAAAATTGAATAACGCTCTGCGATCCGTTAGAATGATATTGTGGGTTGTAAACGCTTTTCTCAATTTCGACAAAGGGGGAGTAAACAATGGTACAACCTTATAAACACGAGCCATTTACTGATTTCACGGTAGAAGCCAATAAAAAGGCATTCGAAGAAGCGTTAAGAAAGGTCGAAGCAGAGCTTGGGAAAGACTATGATTTAGTCATCGGTGGAGAGCGCGTTTCCACAGAGGATAAAATTGTTTCCATTAACCCAGCTAATAAAAATGAAGTAATTGGCCGCGTTTCAAAAGCGAATAGAGACCTCGCTGAAAAAGCGATGAAAGTCGCTGATGAAGCGTTCAAATGGTGGAGTAAAACAAAACCAGAAATGCGCGCTGATATCTTGTTCCGTGCTGCTGCGATTGTTCGTCGTCGTAAGCACGAGTTTTCCGCATTGCTTGTCAAAGAAGCAGGAAAACCATGGAAAGAAGCAGACGCTGATACGGCAGAGGCAATCGACTTTATGGAATATTATGGACGTCAAATGCTGAAATTAAAAGACGGTATTCCAGTTGAAAGCCGACCAAACGAATTTAACCGTTTCTTCTACATTCCACTTGGCGTTGGCGTTGTTATTTCGCCTTGGAACTTCCCGTTCGCGATCATGGCAGGGACAACGGTTGCTGCGCTTGTAACGGGTAACACAGTTCTTTTAAAACCAGCTAGTGCCACACCGGTTATTGCTTATAAGTTTGTAGAAGTTCTTGAAGAAGCTGGCCTTCCAGCAGGCGTATTAAACTACATTCCAGGAAACGGCGCTGAAGTTGGCGACTACTTAGTCGATCATCCTCGCACTCGTTTCATCAGCTTCACTGGTTCTCGAGATGTTGGTATCCGTATTTACGAGCGAGCAGCGAAAGTACATCCGGGACAAATCTGGTTAAAACGTGTCATCGCGGAAATGGGCGGTAAAGATACAATCGTTGTGGACAAGGATGCTGACCTTGAATTAGCGGCACAATCAATCGTTGCGTCTGCATTTGGTTTCTCAGGTCAAAAATGTTCTGCATGCTCACGCGTTGTTGTGCTTGAAGAAGTGTATGATCAAGTGCTCAACCGCGTTGTTGAATTAACAAAACAATTAACAGTCGGAAACCCAGCCGAACAAAGCACATTCATGGGACCGGTCATTGACCAATCTGCTTACAACAAAATTATGGAATACATTGAAATTGGTAAACAAGAAGGCAAGTTAATGACAGGCGGAGAAGGAGATGATTCCAAAGGCTTCTTCATCCAACCGACCGTATTTGCGGATGTCGATCCTCAAGCTCGCATCATGCAAGAAGAAATTTTTGGTCCGGTTGTTGCCTTCACAAAAGCAAAAGACTTCGATCATGCGCTTGAAATTGCTAACAACACGGAATATGGCTTAACAGGCGCGGTCATCTCTAGAAACCGTTTCAACATCGAAAAAGCGCGTGAAGAATTCCATGTCGGTAACCTTTACTTTAACCGCGGCTGCACAGGCGCAATCGTCGGCTACCAACCATTCGGCGGCTTCAACATGTCCGGCACAGACTCTAAAGCAGGCGGTCCTGACTACTTAATCCTTCACATGCAAGCAAAAACAACTTCAGAAATGTTTTAATAAATAAGACCTCTCTGCATAGGTAACGGGTTTACTTCAGAGGTGCAAACAATCAAATAACAACCGAAAACGCACTGAGAATTCACATCAGAATTCACAGTGCGTTTTTTGTTGGTATAATAGCTTTTGTCATAAATAAATTATATTTTCACATAGAAATTCGCATAAAAATTCGCTAATAATATGGAAATAATTATTGTGGTATATGTGAATTCGTTGCGATTTCGGCTGTGAATTGCTATGTAAAATAGAAAGAGCGGGATTTTATGAAAAAAATGAAGTTTATCAAACCAAGGAATAAGCAAGCTTTAAGGGTTTATTGGAAAATTTACGGAAGAACTCGTTATATTGTGAAGTATTATGCGGCATATACTGAGCATACCGAAGAGGAAATTGTTGACGAATTTCTAACGAATATCTTGTTAGATGAGAACTTTCTTGAATGGATTAAAAACAAGCGTTACAACAAAAGAATTATGAACCGAATTTTTAACTCGCGGGAAACAAGTATTGGCTAAATTAAAAAGGCTAGCTCGCTTAAATGACGGAATTGTAAATATTGTTGAACCCGTTACAGAAGAAGAGTTACTAGATAGACAACTTCATTATCCTTTAATGAAACTTCAACAATTTTCCAGAAAATTCAGCTCTCCATATAGACCTGTTGAGTTTGACTTTGAGGGTCAATTGAAAACTATTGAAAATACAATCATTGTACCAATCCATTTTGTGATTGGTTCGGCAAACCTCAAAAGAAATACGAGCCAAAGGTAAACCAAGTCAATACAAACTCAGCAGTAAGGGAAAAACAAGAGGAAATGCTCTGATTTGTAACCCTGACCCAGAAAAGCCGCCTAAATACAAATCACACAAATGTACAGTAACACTTGTATCAAACTGGTCTGTTGCAGAAGAGATTAAACGGTTAGCTACGATGGACCGAGTAAAAGATATATCGCCTGAGTATCAATTTCATAAAGATGGTTGTACGAATGAAGAGATAACCTCGTTTGAACAACCAAAAGGATTTTATCGTCGTGGAAAAAGTACAGGATCTTCTCAAAAGTGGCAATGTAAAACTTGTAGGAAGATTACTATATAGATTCAGATTAATTTTCCGACATAACTACCTGTCCGATGCGTTGAAGCACTTTTTCTGGAAATTGAGCGAGGTGTTCCAAGAACGAAACAATCGATTCTCTCAACTCCTTTCGAGTGGGATGAAACCGATTGGCAATCACACTCTCTTTAAGCCACCCCCAAATTCGTTCAACTAAGTTTAAATTCGGCGAATACGGGGGTAAGAATACCAAAGTGAGCTGTTCTTCGTGCTCATGCAAAAAAGGCTGAAGAACTTTGGCATGATGAATTTTTGCGTTATCTAAGACCATCACGACATGTTTATTTGGATAATGAGTTAATGTATATTGAAGAAATTGCAGAAAAGCCTGTGCATGACACTGGTCCGCTTCCATACAGAGAAATTCGCTGACCGCCGAATAAGCTCGCTGTCGCGTGGTGTCCATATGTAGGGATTGGTTTTTGACTCCCTTTGACACTCCATGTGGTACGAAGAGCTTGGTAGTCCCGAATATGACTTTCATCTTCATAGATTATGACCGTGTTATCGGACAAGTTTTTTTATCAGTTTCATTTCCTGTTGAAACTCTTTTTGTTTTTGAGGATTCGCATAGGGCGTGTATAGCGAAATCCCCAGCGATGGAGCATATCGCAAATACCGCCACGGGACATAGTGACCGAAAATTTCTCTTCTAACACGTGTTGAATGATTCGTGTATTCCAGCATGTTTCGATGCCATATCCTTCATCGGCAAGCGTGCTTTCTTCCAGCATCTTTCTCAATTCACATTCTTCGTCTGGAGACAGATACGGCCTTTCTACCGGGAGCATAATGGCGTTCTAGTAGCGCATCCATGCCAGCTTGGTTAAACTTTTGAACGTAAATCGAAACGATTTCACGGTGGATGTTTAAGAGTTCAGCGGCTTGGACTTCTAAGTAGCATTGTCTCATGAGACGAGTTACGGCCGTTTGCCTTTTTCCTTTTGCACTCCTGTCTTTGGCGACGTTCAATGGTCCAACCGTGGTCATTCGTAATTTGGAATCCTAATTCATCCGCTCCTTTGCTTAACCTGTTTAGAAGCAGCATCGACAAGAACAGGCATTGATCAGAATTTCAAACTGAATTGATATAGATGTTGCGCTTTCTTTTACTTTATAAAAAATAATAAGTTACAAATTGTGATTCATTAATCCATTGAACAACATTTCTAAAAGACTTTTTTTGTATTTTTTTGGAAAAAAGAAGGAATTTTTTAATAATATGTCAAATTATATAAACTGCGCGCGCAAATTTAATTTTATTTTGAAGTAGGGGGCATTAAAATGAAGAAAAAATTTCTCACATCACTTACTATTTGTGGACTAGTTGTAGCAGCAGCTACGGGGGTACAAGCTGCTAGACAAATAGGTTCGTACGACACTATATAGATTCAGATTAATTTTCCGACATAACCACCTGTCCGATGCGTTGGAGCACTCTTTCTGGAAATTCAGAAAGGTACTCCAAAAACGAAACAATCGATTCTCTCAACTCCTTTCGAGTGGGATGGAACCGATTGGCAAT
>NZ_JACDUT010000020.1 GCF_013761245.1 Thermaerobacillus caldiproteolyticus
TTTCGTTCTTAGAGTACCTTTCTGAATTTCCAGAAAAAGTGCTCCAACGCATCGGACAGGTGGTTATGTCGGAAAATTAATCTGAATCTATATAGTTATCGTGAAATCATAGAAAAATTATATCATAGTCATGCAATACGACTTGAATACTCTATTGAATTAGAAAGCATAGAAGCAATTAAACGCTGTGTATCATATAACCTTGGAATCGCTTTTTTACCGCTAATGACTGTAGATGAAGAAATAAAAAAAGGAGAACTAGCTTGCATTCCCCTTTCTTCCCCAGAAATAAAAGTGTATTTGCAATTGGTTTACCATAAAAAGAAATGGATTTCACAATCAATGCAACGATTGATAAACCTACTATTGGAGAGTTAATAATATACCCTGAATTTAGGCAATATGAAACTAGAGGATCTTTAAAAGCGTTTTTAAAAATTCCTTATGTGTTATTCGGTTTCTTGTGACCTAGGAAACCACAATGGTATATCACGACTTTTGAAGGCTTTTTATAGCCTTTTTCTTTTTTGCCTCTAATCGTTCTTTGTTTGTAGTATTCTTCTCTAAAACTCTTGATATTTTTCTTCTCGCATGAGGAGATGATACATCATTTTGAGTAATGGATGACCGATTGCCACAATGGCTCTTTCTTGAAAATTAGCATTTTCATCATTTGCTGGTGCCGTAAGCACGATATGGAGGTCTTACATGAAAGAACAGAATTTCTTTCTTAATCTGTGGTGCCACGAATGTGGCCAAGACAGCTAGAAGATATGTGAAAAAATTCTTTACATAGAGTAAATTTTTACCCGAAATTATTACCAGGTCATAGTAATAAGTGATAAAATAGATACAAGTCATAAAGCGAGGTGATTTTTCTATGTTTAAATCCACAGCACGTATTACTGCAATAGGTTCGTATGTTCCAGAAAGAAGGATAACAAATCACGATTTAGAAGAACTAGTCGAAACAAACGATGAATGGATTGTTAAACGTACTGGTATTAAAGAACGAAGAATAGCACATGAAGAAGAGTTTACAAGTGATATAAGTTATCAAGCTGTAAAGAATTTAATGGAACGATACGATAAATCAGTCGATGATGTTGATATGATTATCGTCTGTACATTAACTCCTGATTTCAAAACTCCGAGCGTGGCTTCTTTAATTCAAGCAAAGTTAGGTATTAAGAACACAGGTGCTATTGATTTAAATGCTGCTTGTGCAGGATTTACTTATGGGTTGTATGTAGCCAATGGATTGATAACATCTGGTTTAAACAAGAAAATTCTTGTTATCGGAGCTGATACATTATCTAAAATTACTGATTATAAAGACAGAACAACCTGTGTACTATTTGGAGATGGTGGAGGAGCAGTTCTCGTTGAATATGATGAACAACAACCAAGTTTTATTTCTTCATATTTAGGTTCAGAAGGAGAAGATGGAAATAAGTTATATTGTACAAATCTATCTAAACGTATGAACGGTGAAGACTTAATAGATAGTGGTTATATTGTTCAAAACGGTCGTGAGGTCTACAAGTGGGCTGTTAATACTGTACCAAAAGGTATGCAATCTGTTATGAAAAACACTGCAATAGATTTAAAAGATGTTGATTGGTTTGTCCCGCATAGCGCAAATTTAAGAATGATTGAGTCTATATGTGAAAGAAGCGAGTTTCCTATTGAGCGAACATTATATAGCTTGGTGGATTACGGAAATACTTCATCAGCAACAATACCATTGTCATTAGATAAAGGTGTACGTGAAGGGAAAATTAGAAATGGTAATAAGCTTTTATTATATGGCTTCGGAGGTGGTTTAGCACACGCAGGATTACTTATCAATTGGACTCTTTAAAATTTCTTAATAATTTATTTTTAAAAGACTTTTTTCTAAAAGATTGTTACTACTAAGAAGAAAGATGCAGAAGTAAAACAAATTTTAAAGTTACTGAACCACTATCGCGTGCGTTATCTCTAATAGTTACTTTATTTTAATACAATAAGGACATATTGGAGATATAGGAGGGAGAAAATTGTATCATTTTATTGGATATTTCTTAAAAAGCATCTTGCGTATATTTGGAAAAATACACGTTTATAACAAGCAACATCTTCCCAAAAGTGGTGGTTATGTAATAGCTTGCACACATACAGGATGGGTTGATGTTCTCTATCTAGGTACATCACTCTTACCAACCAAGATACATTATATGGCGAAGAAGGAGCTTTTCAAAAATAAGGCAATAGCATGGTTATTAAAAAAATTAAATGCCTTTCCTGTTGACCGAGAAAACCCTGGACCAAGTGTGCTAAAAATTCCACATCATCTCTTATCTAAAGGAGAGGTTGTTGGAATATTTCCAAGCGGAACAAGAACCGATGAACAAGTCGCTTTAAAACAAGGGGCAATTACAATCGCACAGCGTTCAAAAGTCCCAATTATACCGGCAGCATATATAGGGCCGAATAATTTAAAGGAACTCTTCCTTAGAAAAAAAGCCTGTCTTATATTTGGTGAACCTCTATATATTACTGCAACAGGTAAGGAAGGAAGAGAACATTTTACAATTCTCCTAGAAGAGAAAATAAATGCACTGCAAAGGAATTTACAAGACAAAAAATGATCCTTCTATATCGGTAATTATGTAAATAGAGAGCTGTCCTACAATGGATGGCTTCTTTTATCCTTATTGTACGATTGGCCCCCTTCTTAACCGTATAATGGGTTCGAGAGTTAATAAAATTAAGTACAAAAAAGATAACATTTGGTTGAAAACCAACAACTAACGATAGTAAAGTCAAAAGAAAAAGAGCGGCTTTATCAACCGCCCATACCGATAATTAAATAGTCCTAATCATGGATATTTTTCTATAGGCTCTTTTTGCTATTAAATAAAAAGAAATATAGTGCAACAGTAAGAAGTTAGGTTATAATGATTTTACAATTTACTTTTTTTGTAAAGAGGTGATAATTAAATGAGCAAAAATACAAATAGAAACGTATTGGATTGGTTCGTATATTTACTTTTAGCGATGGCAGTTGTACGGTTTATAGTTCATATTATTTAATTAACTTTACAAGGAGTTTACTTATAAGATTTAATCCTTTTTATGCACCTCACAATAATGCATTAGGTTGTTAAGGAAAACAACGTTTCTATAAAGAGCGATAACCGCTCTATTCTTTTGCTCAAACTCTTTATTGTTTAAAGCGGGTATGTTAAATTCTATTTCCATTTGTGTCATCAGCTTTGCTAAAGCATAGTTATATTCATCTTGCTTAGTGTTAGAATGGACAATTTTTCATACATTCGGTTAATCTCTGCTAATCGTTTTTCTAACATCGTTCAACCTCTTTTCCCTCTGGATTTTCCACAAACTTGGCTAAAATGTTATCTTCTTTTAAGTTCGTTCCGTACAAATTAATATAGTTCAACGTACCATCTAATGTAGAGTGTCCTAACAATCATCATCTTCCCTGCTCGTTATACAGTACTTGACAAAAGTATGTCTAAAGGTATGAATAGAACGCCTCTTTTCTTGTTGTACCGTGCTATGGCGTTCCTTGTCATTTGTTTACCTAACTCATTAATAAACAAATAATCATCCTTTTTAAGCCTATACATTCTAATATATTCTTTAAGGATTTTGACTAAATGCTCACTAATTGGATTGTATTGTGCTTTCCTATTTTTCGTTGTCGTTAATACTACCATTCCATTTTCTAAATCAATATCTCCGACTTTAAGGTTAAGGACTGTATTAAGCCTGTTACCTGTTTCTAAAAGATAATTGACCAATACCCAATTTCTATGCTCTACAAAGCCACATTCTTTCAAATTCGGCTTTTTGATTAGCTTTTTAATTTCTTCCTCTGTGTATGACTCTTTTTGCTGTTTATCGGCTTTAATAAGATTAATCTCGAATTTAATTAAATAATTTTCCCTCATAGCAAAGTAAAGAAATGATCTTGTAGCCCTCAAATATGTATTAATGGTTGTATCCTTTAACCCTTTATCTTTGAGCCACATAATAAATTTGTCAATATGCTTTTTCTCAATCTCTCTAACGTACTCAATCCCTATTTCCTCTGTAAAGCGGAAGGAATGTACTAAATTTTGCTCATAAAAGCGTATTGTCATTTCATGTTTTCTAGCTGAAAATCTTCGTACAGTTCTCGCAAAGTTTTTTCTAGTTCCGCCCTTTTCAAAGCACGTACTTTTGCCAATTTTACTCCCCCTTTAAGATTAATCTAATCCTAAAGGTGTTCAATAAATCGGTGGGGGAATATCATCTTGTTGTCCACACGATTAACCTTTTACTTTAGTTCGTAAAAAACAAAAAAGCCAATGCTCTGAATTACTCAAAGCATTGGCTTTATAGGCTTTTCGTTATGTATGGTGCCGATGGTGGGAGTCGAACCCACACTCCCAGAGGGAACACGATTTTGAGTCGTGCTTAAAATGGCACTAAATGGAATATGTTTAAAACTACCGATGTATCAATAGTTTTCCTGCAAGATTTTTTCTGATTCAAAAAATTTTCTCATACGACTTTAATTTTTCTTACAATATATAGTACATAATTTATCCCCTGTTTTCAATCTTTTTTTACAAATTTTCACACGTTAATATCAACAATCCATTTCTTGTTAAATCCACATCAATAACCTTCCAAGTTTTCCCCATGACTTCAAATGTCGTATTTACAGTGAATTTACTATTCGTCATAGAAAAACCTCCTTTACAAAAATAAAAGGAGCGCTTAACGCTCCTTTAAGTTAACACCATATTCATTTTTTAATTTATTAGCTATCTTCATAAATTTATCTTCAGTTTCTTTATCTAATTTACCATCTGCTTGTTTATCAGCAATATAAATAGTCCATTGAATAAAAAAATCTCCAATTAATTTAACATATTGTTTTTCTTTATTATTTAAATTAGTTTTATCTTGATTTAAATATTTTTCTAATCCTTTATTATCTAAATCAATAATACCGTATTTAATTTGATAAATTTGATTAGCGTATTTTTCACCTTCTTTAAATAATTTATCATTAATACCATTTGAATTACAACCGCAAAGTAATAACAATAATAAAAGAAAGGTGAATATTTTATTCACACCTTTCACCTCTTACATAGAAACAGATTTATTTTCATTTTGTTTAATTAAAACTTCCATAAGTTTTTGCCATTCAAGAATTTGGTTATATCGTTTTTTATATTCATCGCTGCTTTTCTTAATTTTCAATCCATCGCCAGCATTAAAAAACTCAACTTTTCTTATTGGATTATTTACATCATTAACAACTAACCGTAATTCCATTTTACTAATTTTTTCATCTTTTACTCTTGTTGCTGAAACTCCACCAATTATTGCTCCGATTCCACCAGCAATAGCCCCGCCAATTATTGAACCTGCAATTTGGCTAGCTCTTGAAACTTTAGAAATCGTTTGCCCATCCTCAACAATTTCAGATTGGTAAATGTCATCAATTTTAATGTTGTGGATAGAACCTTTATCGCAAATGAATAGGTGATTGTTTTCTTGATCGTAAACAATTGCTGAATTTGTTTCAGTTAGGATGGTTTGTTTTGTTGGATGCGATACATTTGCTTTTATTGCATTTCTTATTTTATCGTTAGTATCTGATTCCTTTTTATTTTTATCTTGTATATTAAAATAAATTCCTAAAGCACCTAAACCGAATAAAACGATGAAGATAAGAAAATCTTTCATAAACAACACCTCTTAATTAACACTCATTCAACTTCTTGATTTTCCCATTCTTTTTGCTCTTGTTTTTTCTCCCATTCCTGAAACTCTTTCCATTCACGGTTTGTTATTGTTTCACGATCATGTTTATAATCGTTTATCAAGCCAACAATAATCGGTTTAACGAATATGAAAAATATAAATAATCCTATGACAATAAAAAACAGATAAGCTTTTATTTGAAGTTTTATCCATAACCCCACCTCTTTTGGAAATATTACCATTATTATATCATATTATCCAAAAGAGATGGGTATTTAGTTTTTGAATTGTCTTAATATTTATATATGCTCATCCTCATCATCCAGCCGAGAAAGAATATGTAATAAATCTTTCATTATATGCTCTTTTGTATATTCATCATCTTTCAATTGATGAATGACTTTGAGAAGTTCATACTTTAATTCCACAATGATTTCTTTTTGCAGTAGGCGATCCATTCTATAGCCCCTTTCATGAAAATTTTCTTGGGTGTGTAATGGAAATTAGAGGTGCTTTTTTATTAATTTTCATTGCCTAATAGCATACGTTATCGTCTTGAAAAAAGCCCGCTCGTGTTTCTAACTGTGCTCGCCCCGTACAGACAAACGAAAATTTTTTGATGGATATTTAATACCCCCCCTATACCCTCAATAAAATTCCTGTTTTAAATAATCCACTTTATCATCAATTTTGAGCCTAATTTTTCATTGTGTAGAATGAAAAACTGTAAATAAAATGATTCATCATATAGTATCATTAGCAACCGCTGTTTCATTGAAAAAAATCAATATGTTTATTGAGAAAATTGATAAAAAAAAGAAAAAGGATAGCGGTTGTGCTATCCTCTTACATCTTTTTCAATGCTTCCAACATTTCAGCATGTGAATTATCTATATAGATTTTGGTTGTCTCGATTGATTCATGTCTAGCGAGTTTGCTAATTGTTTCAATTGGTACTCCTGCGTTGGCTAGATTCTTACAAAATGAATGTCTGAATCTATGCGGTGTTATGTTCTCCATGTGTGCCAATTTTGCGTACTTATTCAGCATAACTTGTATTGCTCTTGCTCCCATTTTTCCGCTACGCTCCGACACAAAAAGATAAGGTGATTCTTTGTATATATCTTTTTCAAGTGATTGGCGATACTTGAGCCATTTTTTTAAGTTCTTTGAATATTTCTCAATAAGAGTGACCGTTGCATATTTACCTTTTTTGCCTTCTCGAATGGTTATTGTAACGTTTCCGTTCACCTTTACATCATCAATTCTTAATGCTTCAACCTCTGCAACCCTTAATCCTGCGTAAAGCATTAGGTCTATAATAGCTAGATTCCTCAACCGCTTAAACTCATTTTTTTCAAGCTCAACGTAAGAAATGAATTTCTCTTGTTCCTCTTTCGTAAGCCATTTAGAAACATCTTTTTCACCAACAGTTTCAGTCGTCTGTACCTTTTGAATCTTAATTCGTGCCATTGGATTGTCTTTAATGATTTCATTATCGACAAGGTAAGCAAAGAATGTTTTGAGTGAAGCAATACTTTTATTAATCGTTGCTTGTTTACGATTCAATGTATTACGCATGTAGGAGATAAACTCTTTAATCGTTACTGGTTTTACTTGTGATAAATCCGTATGCCCTTCTGTTTTTTCGTACCAGTTAATAAATTGATTGATTGTAAAACGATAAGCCTTAATTGTCTTTTCGTCTTTACCTTCATTATGTAACCATTCTAAAAATGCTCCTAACATTCCATTCACCCCTTTTTCGTTTCAAAAGTATTCTAAGAATAATCAAAATTTGACATCCTTGGTGTTCTACGAATAATATAGCATAATATCTAGGTAATTACAACGTAGAATAATAATTCTGCGAATAATTTTTACGTACAATAAACCGCTGAAATATTCCTGTCATGAACAAAACAAAAGATATTCCGAATCATGAACATAGCAAATAGTCAATATGATTCATGTTCTTATTACGAGTAAATATAACTTTCAGAATATTTATGTATTTATAACTAACACCATGTTAAAATATGAATAAATGTATATCTTTTACACTTAGAGGTTTTTGAGGAGGAATTATTTTGAATGAGAAATTAGTTAAGGTTTGTCAGAAACTATTCGAAGAGTATGTAAGCAAATCAAGTAGCCCTTTAGAAAAAAAAGATGATTTCGATGGTCGAAAAGAACTTCTAAAAAATATCACAATCAAAGAAGGTGAAGTAATTAAATGTGTAGCTCCTATTCATACAGGAAATTGGGGAGTGACTAGGAATGGATTATTAGTAGCAACAAACTTGAGAATTTTTGTTTTATTTAAGAAAGGAGTAGGCGGTGCAGATGTTCACACTTTTTATTACAACAAAATCGTCAGTATAGATTATAAAAAAACGTTATTGACTTCTGATTTAACCATTTCAACAAATGGAGATAAAGAATTAACTTTAGCTTGTTTTTCAAGCGATACTTTAGCAAATCTTTTACGTAATCTTATGGAAGAGGCTACAACAGAAAAGGACACTTTACAATCAACAGGATTAAATAACGTTGTAGAACAACTCGAAAAATTACATAATTTAAAACAATCTGGTGCGATTTCAGAAGAAGAATATAGTATTTTGAAACAAAAATTGATAAAAAGTTAAGGAAAACATTAAAGAAAATCTTTTAAAGATCTTTTTTAGGGTGCAGTATTTCAACACTGTACCCTCATGTTCCTCTCATAAACAAAACGAAAATGTTCGTAATACGAACGGTTCAATAAGCCTATCTTTGGAATTGCAAGGTGTCACCAATTATTGCGTACCCTTCATCACCACCAACAAATAAACGTAATCGTTAATGTTATCGTAAAACCCTTGAGAATCAAGCATTTTTTTAATATTCAACCGCTGAAATATTAAAAAAAATCGGCTCAAATATCGAAAAAACGTTGAGAAATCAAGGTTTTACGATAATCAATAACGACAACATAACGATATTAAAAAACCCTTGATATTCCTGTATTTTTTAAATCTCTCGATTATCGTTCGATTAACAATGTTAGTCGTCTCGATGAGATGCTTTAATAATTTAATACTTTGCCCTGATAAAATATTACATCTTTTGAAGGTTTAAATATTCTTTATACCGAAAATTATAAGTATTAATTTTACATATTTATCTTAATGGCAATTAAATAATGTATGAAAGGAGTTACATTTAATGTTCCGTCTTATTTTGTTATTGATTGCTGCTATCGCTTTATCATCATGCTCGATAAACTCAGATAACCCGATTAAAGAAGAATCTAATGAGCATGTTGTTTTGCCGAATGTTGATGAGTTGAATAAAACCGTATGGCAGGATTCAAAAAAAGTATTTGATATTTTGAACGAATCAATTGAGAACGGTAAATATTCAAAGGACAGTGATTTTGTTACGAACTATATGAAAAAGTATTATGAAAGTGGTTATGTTGACCATGAAAGTGCTGAAACTTCACTAGTTTTTAACATCCACGCTTTATACACTTTCTTCATAGGTAGTACAAGTTTTGAAGGTGAAAGCCAAAAAGAGAGTATAGAAAGTTATAAGAAAACATACGTAAAACTAGATCAAATGTTCAAAGATAAAGGAATTGAATAAAACACAAACTACTTAACTTTGTACAAATTTTTCTATAATATGTTGATTCATTTGTATTGTGGGGGCTTCCGACCATCTAGTCAACTTTTCGCTTCGCTCAAAATTGACTACCTCAGCCAGCCCCCACTCCCCCGCTGTCATTAGTAATATTAGTGTTAAAAAAATGTCCCAAATCCAAAGTATATAATTAATCATTTCTATTATTAATACTTGGAATTAGGGACAAAAAGAAAAAAGACTAGCGGAAATGGAAATGCTAGTCCATAAAGTGACCCAATTTTTATATATTATTAGAGAAAAAGTGTCCCACTTTTATAATTAACTCTTAATCATTCAATATTGAAAAAGTAAAGTGAGACTATTTTTCTATTTATTTAGAGAGAGATTGTCCCACTTTTCTTTTTTATTTGCCATAGTTCCAAATGCCAAAGATGGGAGAAGTTCAATCTTTTTATATCCATTAGGATACTCATGTATTATAAGGTTCATGGATTCGGCTACTTCAATCATGATTGCTTTTCGTTCCTCATCGTTCCAGTGACGATTGACCCACTTTTTAAAATTCAGATGAATCTTTCCAAGCGATAATTCCCTCTCGAAAGGTTCTTTCTCTAATACTGTTTTCGCATATTGAAATCTCTCTTTGCATTCATTTCGGAATTTAATATTTCTAAACAAATCAAAAGAAAGGATTCCTTCAAGTTCATATAATTTTGCTAATTCGTCTTTCCAACCTTTTCGATTCGTATAAATAAGAACATAAGACTTTTCATTATCGTTTAACAATCTAATATTAATTCTATGTATGATTTGTGAGAAATCCATTAACATTAATTGGCGATAAATCTCTTGTACATCATTGTCTGTAAACCATTGGATTGATTTTGCATCATTGTTGTTTTCATGTTGTAATGAAACATCTTTTTCAACTCCATAGATAGCAATAGCGTACATTTTGTAATATGTTGGATGACGCAAAGGTAAAGCGAGTAAACCTAAACCGTTGTATTCGGCTAAATCATTTTGCCCTGTTGTATTTAATAAATTCAATGCCATTGATTCATGTTCCATCTTGTTGGTATTTGTAAAATATTTCTTGTATTGTTCCTCTGTGATAACTCCATTTTTGACATATGTTTTTATGTCTGCTTTTGTTGGAAGTGCGATTATATTTAAGTCTTTCACTCTGTCCCTAACCTCTATAAAATCACTAGCTATACTCTCATGCGTTTCCTTATTTTTGCGTTTTGTTTTTGAAGTATTTATGACACGAAACATAATCCTTAATCGTTCTTTGTACCGATGATAATTCGGAAGTTCAATCAATTCATATTTGCCATGTTCATAGATTTTTCTAACAATATCCGCTGTCCCATCGAGAATAAGAATATTTCCAAAGTGCCTGTAATCAATCCATTTTGAGCATAGTAAAACCGTTTTCTTTTCATCACGATTCACGACACCAACATTATCTTTTTCAAGCATCTCTAAAAACCATTTATATCTGTTTTGATATTTATATCCAACCTTCTCTTTTTGGAGAGTATTTAAAACATGATATAGCAACTCTTGTTGTTGTTCATCTTTTAAATGTCTAATTAGCTTTTTCGTTGGAAGTGAAGTGTATTCTGATTCATGTTTAAATGATTCTGCCATTTCCATAGATATTATGTAATTAATCAGCACCCGAACCCTTTCACAATCAAACTTTGTTAATTCTTCATCATTTGTCGCTCTTACCATTTCGTCATACCAATCCAAACAATTATCATGCTTTCCTATATCGAACGCTTCGGCATTAATAAATATCGGCATCTCATCAATAATAATAGTTCTTTGAATCGGCTCTATCCATTCGATATTACGTTTCCAGTACGAAAAGAACGAGAACTCACCAAATCCTATTGCTATGTCTCGAAAACGTTGTTGAGTGATTCCTACAATTTTAAAATTTTTTATTATATTTTTTATGTCATCATTAAAATTATCTGAATCAATAAGAAGTAATTCATTTTTAACAAATGGTTGAACTTCTTTTCTAAATGAATCCATGCTTTTTTTATTATTGAAAACGAATAATAAAGGAATATTATTCTTATGTGCCACTTTTGCTATTACCCTTGCTGCTGTACTCTTCCCATGCCCCATCACTGAATTAACCACTTTCGCTATGTATGGGCGATTATCTTTTACTTTCTGTTCCTCATTTTGTTTTTTCCCTTCATATAGTCGGACACTTTCATTTATAAAATCAATCATTACATTATATACATCAATAAATGATTGCTCATGAATATTATAATAGTGATCTTTATTAGAAAAAAATTTCTCAACCTCACTGATTCGATTAATCTTTTCTAACATATAAAAATCCCTCCTGCTTAATTATTGATTAAGTGCTTAAAGAAAAATATTTATCGCTCATTTAAGATTTTCTGTAATTCTTCCGTTCGCTCATATAACCAAAATCTTTTGCCACTGTTCGCAATAGCGGTACAAATATATTGGATTCCGTACTGGTCAATTTTCTTTTTCAACGCCAAATCGTAACAAAAGAAATAGTTTTTCATATCCTTATCACCTCTTACTTATTTATTGCAGGAAGCGGAATTAATCCGCTCCCTGTTCTTCATCATCTTTGTATGTATAACAAACCCAATCTTTATATGTATAAGCTAATGAAATCAGTTTATCTTTGCTTGGTATCGGCTTTACTCCTACCTTGTGTGCGTCTGTTTGAAATGTTTGAATATATATAAATCGTTGCTGTGGAAGTCCTATTTTGAAGTCAAAATGCGGTTGTATATCCTTGAAGTTTATCTTTGTATGTAAATATCCTTGCTCATCTATTTCGATTTTTTCATTTAATCCATAATCATCTTGTAATTTGTAAAAATAATCTTTGTCTCTTTGATTCAATATGTCAATTAGGCATGTGTAGCCCATGTCTTCAAGCCAATCTATGTATATTTGCTTAAATCGTTTGTTTGTTGTGTAGAACCCTTTAAATGCTGAATCAGTTGCTAAAATAATTTCTTTGCCTATTTGCGTCTTTGGTAATGGAATATCGTAATAAGCCATGATAAGCATTAATGTAGAGAATGGATATTTTTCGCAATAATTATGTATACCGATACCTTTAATACGATTCATGTTTGCACTTGCTTTATTATGTATTGTGTAATGATTATCGAATGTCCTTACATTCTTTGTAAATGCTGCATCTACGCCTATTGTTGCACTCTTTGTTTTATTTGCCCTGTATATGCTTGTAAAGTCGTAAAAATAGTTAATTCTCCATAAATAATTGGTCATTACTTCAAGCAAAATAGAACTCATCAAACTGTCAATATCATTAGTAAGTATCAGATCTCTTTCGAGTTTTAAATCTTTAATGCACCAATCGGGCATTTTTTCTTTCAATTCATTCTTCATAGTGTCACAAAGGACACTAACCCGTAACCTCTAAAACAAAAGCAAAAACAGCAAAATTTAAATCCTTATTCACTCCACAAACCTGTGGAGCTTTCCTCCTTTTATTCCTCGTCAATAGTTAGTGTTTCATGCAAGTATTGACTACTAGAATAAAAGGAGGTTACGTCTTGCAATCCTTCATTTGTTCAACTCCTTTCTTTTTTTTTCTAATTTTTTAAAAGATTATCCAATGAACATCTGATTTACTTCACTTGCAAGATTGACGACTCAAAATGGCTTGTAATCCTTCATGTGTCCAACACCTTTCATTATTTAATTTTTTATAATTTTCTAATTGAAATTTTAACAAAGAGGGAAGGATATGCTTCTCAATTACTTGTGAAGGAAGTTTCTTGTATTTTACTTTGCGTTCAATTAATTTTAATAATCGTTTATCTAAACAAAAGTAATCAAAAGAAAAATACCCAAAGTACTTTATATATATTTCATAAAAACAATCTGTCATTAAGTTATGAATGGATGGTATATTTTTGTATTCATCCAAAATTTCTATATAGAAAGAATGGAGCAATTTCGCTTTTTCGTTTGCCTTCCACTTAATTTCGACAACTTTATTTAGATTCTTATCCAGTATCCCAATTAGATAGACCCCATCATTTTCTAAAGATGATATGTATGTATGGTATAAAGCAACATAATCACCTGATTTCTTTATTAATTCCATTTGCTTAACCTCCTTGATTAAATGATTTTCAATTTTCAAAGAACGTTGATTTCCAGCACCCTAGCCCAATTTCATCACCCCCTTTATAAAATTAAGTGCGGTTATCATGAGTTTGAATATATTCTTCATACGCTTGCCGCAAGTGAGGTTTTAACGTTATGCGTCCTGTCTCATACTGACTGATTGCCGACTGAGTTACGCCAATTACCTGTGCAATTTCTTTGTGAGTGATTTTTCGTTCTTTTCGTTTAAGCATGAAAATGTGTCTTCTTTTGATATTGAAATCCATTTATCATTTCCCTCCTTCTAATAAAAATTAGTGTTTAGAGGGTAAAAAAGGAATTTACCCTCATAGATCAAAGTTAATCAAAGCCAAACTATATGTATGTTTTAAGCAAAAATATGTATTATGTACTCTTTTTCTTTCTGTCACGTTTTTTCTTTTCTTGTTGTGGGGCTTTATATCGTCAATGGTGAGTAGTTTCTTCTCTGGTCGCGGTTTCTTGAAGTGTTCGGGATGCTGAAGAGGTGTTTTTAGGTCTTTCCAGTTTGCGTAAAGTTCTTTGATCACGTGTTTTCAGTACGTCTGAATCATTGAATTCCCCCTTCAATTACTTTAAGTTTTGGAGGATTTCTTTTTATTTCAATTGGCTGTAAGTATTCGTCATACGTTACTTGATATGTTGGTAGCTTATCTCCAAAAATCTCATCAATCATTTCATCCATCTGCTTCCGAACCTCTTCATCTCGTTCCCTTTTCTGCATGATTGAATCGAACATCATTTCAGCGAATACGTCATTGTCAATGTCCTCGATTTTCTCAACAAAAATGGCACAATGAAATGTATCACGGTCAATTTCATCCGGTAAAGAGCGAATATATTCTTGTTTGCTCTCGAAGCAATGATCTGGAGTAATAATACTCAACATTTCATTTTTTGTGATTGTTGTATTTCCTGCAAACATAAGGTCAATATATGGAACAAAATCTATTTCAAACAAGCGATATGTAAGTAACTTCATGATGCGGTCATACACTTTATCTATTTCATCGAGTGAATCTTTTAGATACGAATAATATTTAATGATTGTATTGTTGTCGAGATTGTCAATCTTGGTTACAATTACTTTCATTTTAGTAAGTGAGTTTTTCAGTAATCGTTGCAAATAATCAAACGTTCGATGAATTTCTTTGTATCGTTTCCATGCTTGTTTGACTTCAACAATAAGATTGAATTTCGAGTATTTGTCTAGTTTCCGGGCTTGAGAAATATAAATTCGATATTGTTGTTCTAAATCGCTAATAAATTGCTCAAATTTTTCTGGTGACATCTCCTTTTTACACTCGACAGCCATATGTAGCATTGCTTTTTCGTTTAGTGTTTCAAACATCAGCCAAAGTTCTTCGTTTTCATCTTCAACAAACTCAATGAATGTTTGAATACGTTGTTTAGCTTCTTGAAGAAATTCGTTAATCTGATTTTTCAATCGAAATGCGTTCATTTAGATTCCTCCATTTTCTTATTTTTATTAGCAAAAAACACCCATACTATCATCACTTCCCTACACAATCAATATCATCACCTACCTTAAATTGTTTCGTCTTTGCCTATTTTAATGAGATCGCAAAATTAAGCAAATTTTTTATATTACAATTTAATTACATTTATATTACAAATATATTACACATTGATCGACTTTGACTATATTTGACCTTTGTTAATTTCATTATATTTTGACCTTTTTTGACTTTCAAGTGGTTTTTGGAAATTTTTTAAACTTTTTTATAATAATAAAAAAATCCGCTGGATAAGCGGAATTTTTTATTATATGAATACACTTGATGAACTATTTATATTAGAGATATATCCCGAGTAATATAAGCAACTGCATCACGTACAAAATCCTTCATCTTAATCCTCTCCCACAAAACTATAATTTCATTTAAATGGTTATGAATATATTGCGATCGGAATAACTAGTAAGGCAGGTTCATTAATTCTTGTTATTATCTCTGGTAATTCTAATTGTTCATCTACTTGATCATTAAATGAAGTGAACATTTCTTCTAAAGCATTTTGTTTGAATAATTTAAAACCTGTATTTCTAAACAAATTTATACTATCAGTTTGATCTAATACTACTTTTACCACTTTCCCCACTACAGTATAGTTTCCATCTATAATTTCATTCATACTTCTATTAAAGAAAAAATCAATATATACAGGTAATACTGCTTTTATTGTTTCATGAGAAGTTTTTATTGTACTAATTAAATCAATCATATCATGTTGAGTTAAACTTTCTCTCATGCCTTTAATTTGTTTTAATATATTTTGATCTTCTTTTTGAGCTTTGCTTTTCTTTTTACTTTCACTTTCAAGTCTTATTGCCATAACTCCTATTTGTTCTAACGACTCTAAGAGCGAAACTAAAGGATTTTGCTCTAATGTACTACTAAATCTTACAAACTCTCCTGATTTTAAATTAATTAAATCGCTTTTATTGTTAATGTCTTTAACAAGGTTTATCTCCTCTAAATAAGAAAGTAATTTTACAAAAAGAGACGTTGGAGTGTGAACTTTTTCTTCTGACTTTGAAGAGGATTCTGTTTGTGTTTTTTCTTTTCTTGCATTTATCTTTGATTTGACTCCAAATAATCCAAATGCATTACTTATTCCAATTTCAGCACTACCATCTACTCCATTCTTTTTTCCTTCTTGATTAGAGATATTTAATTTCGTTACTTGAGAAAAACCATCATCAATTACAGCTAACAAATCAAACACTATTTTTTGATTTAGATAAATAGTTATTGGTAAAATTTCTTTTGTTTCAGGCATATCTTATCCCCTTTTCTATTTTAAATACTGATAAAAGGATTCTTTTAACTAATTTTTAAATCAACACCATTTGAAATTTTCAAAGGAATGCCATAATAATAATTCATTTCATTTTCAATCTTAAACCCTGTTTCATTTTCGATCTCTTTAATTAGTTGATTATACGTCTTTTCTGATAATTCAATTTTACTCGGCGGTTTGTTAGTTTTTGTTCTAAAACTTAAAATTTCTTGAGAAATTCTATCCATTAAATTCATTTAAAATCACCTCTTTAAATATTTGAATAAATTGATTAATATATTTAATGTACCACCAAAATTTCACTTTTGGTTTTACGTACAATCATTGGCAAGTGAAATTTTACCATCTTCATAATAATAAAAAAAGCAATACATCCGAATATAAATAATTTTGTGAATTTAGATTTTAAATCAATCATCCATTGTTCAATGTTGTTGTTGAAATCCTTTAGGTCACGAAATTGACTCAAATGCTTAAATTGCTCAATATTACCGCTTCTCATTGTCTGCCCTCATATCGAATATATGTTCGATATGAGGGCAGACATAACTAAATAAACCTACTTGATTTCTATTTTTAAAAATTGTAGGATTTAATTAGGCGTATGTTTAGTTATGTCTATCCTATGGGAGTGATGTTGCCGCATCACTCCCGATTTTTTATTATTCTTCAACTCTCGATACTTCTATTTGAAAATCTTCAACATCCAACTTCACTGTTTCGTTATTTAAATACTGAAGTTCCAATTTCACATTTGCTACCGATAAATCATTTAATTGGCGTTGTGCAATCATTTCCGCTTCTTGCTGGTTATTTGCTTTCACCTTCATAGAAACTGTTGTTTTCACATCTGCAAAAACTACATATTCTTTTGTTTCCAATGCTCTCATGTTCTTTATCCCCTTTCGTCCCTTCTTTAATTTGCATACTTTAATGCTTCAAATACTTCCTCAAATTCTCTTTTCAATTCAAGGAGAAATGAAATATCTTTCCCTTGTTCTTGTGCAAAACGAATTTCACGATTTACGCTCTGTAATTGCCCCCAAACGGCTGCTTTTATGGTTGCAAGTTCCTTTTCCGTTACTTTGATCGTTTTCATTACGCCACTGCCTTTCTGATTACGATTTGTTTACCTGCAAATTTGTCATCCAGTGCAATTGGTTTACCGTTTAAATCTTCAATGATGAATGAATCGTTAAGTTGTATAAATTCACCGATTTCTAATTGAAGAAATGCTTGTCCATTTATAAATGTAAGTGTGCCGAAAGTTTCCATATTTGATTACCTCCTTCTTCTACTTGAAAACACATTTTCAATAGGTGAAAATGTTTTATGCTTTTCGACTACATCGTCAGAAAATAGATTGACGTAATGTTTCACCATTTCCATTGAAGAGTGACCTAGAACCGCTTGAAGTTCGAAGATTCCTGCGCCTGCTTCAACGGAAAGTCGGGCGAAGGTATGTCTGAATTTATGGCAAGTCGCATGGATACCACATTTCTTTCCATACGACTCAATTTGCGCCTGCATTTGACGTTTTGTTAAAGGAGTGTCATCAACAGAAACAAATAGATAATCATGATCTAATGTGCCACGAATTGCTAAATATTTTTTTAACTGCTCTTTCATTTGCTTCTGAATCGGTACATAACGTTGTTTGTAACCTTTCGTATTTTGGATAAGGATTCGGGAACGCTGAAAATCTATATCTGATAATCGAATCCCCACGCATTCACTTGCTCGTATTCCTGTTTCAAGTAAAAGCATCATTATAGTTAAATCCCTTACGCCAGTGAAAGTCCTTAAATTTGGTTGTTTAAAGAGGATATGAATTTCTTCTTTTGTGAAGGTAGGTACTGCTTTCTTTCGGTCTTTAAGTAGTTTGATTTCATGAAAAGGATTTTGTTTTTTAAAAATGATTTTTTCCCGTTCAAGAAAGTTAAAAAACGCTCTTAATGCACGCAGCCGAGTATTGATCGTTACCGTTCTACATTTTTTTTGATTCTTCATATACAAAATGACATTTTTCTTAATGATTTCAGGTGTCATTCTGTAAATATTAACTTCAATTTCTTGTTCACGAAGAATCTTATAGAATACCGATAATTCATTTTTGTAATACTGAATAGTTTGAGGGCGACAATTTCGTATTTCACAATCCTCAAGAAACTTATCTAACGCTATTTGAAAATCAATAGCATCAGATTGGATATAATTTGCGTGCATTTCAAAAATTTCATCAGGGGATAAATTATTGTTACGCCTTGCCAAAATATCACCTCTTTGACAAGTCGTATGAGGAATACTGAATCAGATTTTTCAATGGGGAATCGTATGAGGATAAAATAAAAAGGATTCCCGCATCTTGCAGGAATCCTTGATACATCAGTTTTTCAGTGCCGATGGTGGGAGTCGAACCCACACTCCCAGAGGGAACACGATTTTGAGTCGTGCGCGTCTGCCAGTTCCGCCACATCGGCATGTTAAAATTAACAACAAGAAGATTATAGTAGATATAGTAACATTAGTCAAGCTTTTTCAGTGCCGAGGGCCGGACTCGAACCGGCACGGTAGTCACCTACCGCAGGATTTTAAGTCCTGTGCGTCTGCCAATTCCGCCACCCCGGCGAAATATTATTTCAATGGAGGCGGCACCCGGATTCGAACCGGGGGTAAAGGTTTTGCAGACCTCTGCCTTACCACTTGGCTATGCCGCCATCTAAGCGGAAGACGGGACTCGAACCCGCGACCCCCACCTTGGCAAGGTGGTGTTCTACCACTGAACTACTTCCGCAATTGGCTGGGGTAGCTGGATTCGAACCAACGCATCACGGAGTCAAAGTCCGTTGCCTTACCGCTTGGCTATACCCCAATGAATGTTTATATAAATGGGGCGACTAGTGGGAATCGAACCCACGCATGCCAGAGCCACAATCTGGTGCGTTAACCACTTCGCCATAGCCGCCATCTTATCTACATTTGGCAGGGGCAGTAGGAATCGAACCCACACCGGAGGTTTTGGAGACCTCTGTTCTACCATTAAACTATGCCCCTAAACATGGTGGAGGGGGACGGATTCGAACCGCCGAACCCACTGGGAGCGGATTTACAGTCCGCCGCGTTTGGCCACTTCGCTACCCCTCCATTAGCTATTAATAATGCCGACTGCAGGACTTGAACCCGCAACCTACTGATTACGATTCAGTTGCTCTACCAATTGAGCTAAGTCGGCAAAGCATTATGAATCATAAAAAAATTTAATTTTACTTTTATATAAAAATGGTGGCTCGGGACGGAATCGAACCGCCGACACAAGGATTTTCAGTCCTTTGCTCTACCGACTGAGCTACCGAGCCATTATTAATTATTGAATATGGCGGTCCCGACGGGACTCGAACCCGCGATCTCCTGCGTGACAGGCAGGCATGTTAACCACTACACTACGGGACCAATTTTATTGGTTGCGGGGGCAGGATTTGAACCTGCGACCTTCGGGTTATGAGCCCGACGAGCTACCAGACTGCTCCACCCCGCGATGATAATTTATGGTGGAGGATGACGGGATCGAACCGCCGACCCCTTGCTTGTAAGGCAAGTGCTCTCCCAGCTGAGCTAATCCTCCAAACAATAAAGAAGTGACCCGTACGGGATTCGAACCCGTGTTACCGCCGTGAAAGGGCGGTGTCTTAACCACTTGACCAACGGGCCATTATAATATAGCGACGGAGAGCAAGGGATTCGAACCCTTGAGGCGCTGTTAAACGCCTACACGATTTCCAATCGTGCTCCTTCGACCACTCGGACAGCTCTCCAAGTTGGCTCCGCAGGCAGGATTCGAACCTGCGACCAATCGGTTAACAGCCGATTGCTCTACCACTGAGCTACTGCGGAACGATTAGATCTGCCTAGCG
>NZ_JACDUT010000021.1 GCF_013761245.1 Thermaerobacillus caldiproteolyticus
CCTGAGCCAGGATCAAACTCTCCATAGAAAGTTAAACAACCTAGCAAATTGACGTGGACGCTTCGTTTTGTTCAGTTTTCAAAGAACATTTGTTTCTGTCATTCAAAAACGACTCTTATAATATATCATTTCTATCAGACCTTGTCAACTACCTAAAAAACTATTTTTCAGCTCGTTGACAACAGCTTTAACAATATAACATCTTCTTAGATAAAATGTCAACATATTTTTATTCTATTTCACTTATCCTTGATCTCAGTGATAAATGATCTACTTAAAGATAACCCTCTATTTTTCAACAATTTAAGGCTGTTGATAGTACTAAAAAAGCTGAATAGCTGGCCATTCCTTATATGTAGCATTCTAAAAAATACCTAGCCATAAAAATAGCCGCGTACTTTTTAGCGATTTTATTTTTCATATCTCTCATTGATTTTAACCTTATTCCAGTCTTTTGCCAGCATTCCGTACACGACATGATCAACAAAATGGTCATATAGCCATTCCGCGTCTCTAATGGTCCCTTCATTGATAAATCCTAATCTTTCCGGAATTGCCCTGCTCTTCGAATTCTCAACTGCACATCTTATTTCGACTCTGTTTAACTTTAATTCATCGAAAGCATAGTTAATATACGCGATACATGATTTCGTCATCAAACCATGTCCCTGAAATTGCTCTCCTAACCAATAGCCTATACTCGTTTTTTTATTTGACCAATCGATACTATGAAATCCAATTACACCAGCGAGTTCGCCCTTGTACCAAATGCCCGTTTCAAATCCATTATTAGATGCAAATTTTTTCAGTGTCATTTCAATAAATCTTTTTGAATCTTCAACCGTTTTTGTAGAGTCAACCCACGGCAGCCATTTCCGTAAATATGTTCGACAAGAATCTGTAAGGGCAAACAGCTCCTCCGCATTTTGATAAGTAAGCAGCCTCAAAAATGTCTCTTCATCAATTTGAAAGGTAAACATCTATATCACCTACATTATACCGTGCTTTTTAGTCAACACGCTATAAATAAAAAAGCGCAAGCCCCCTGTTAAACATTACGAATAAGCACTCTTGTTACTCACTACCCCAGACTGCTTCAGATATCCCTTTCAAATCATGCTTTGTACAAGTGTGCATGGATGCCTACTCAAGATGCAAACTGACTGTAAACCGTGCTAGAAGCACGAATCTCTCTCGAAGCCAAATGTTCTTCACGAATAAAAGCGCTCGCAAAGATGGTTTGACACAAGAGAGCAGCCACTGAACTAGACAGTTTTCTTTTTTATCATTTATCCTTTTTCCTGCGCGAAGGAGAGTAAAGATATAATTTCTTGATATGATAAAAAAGGATGCTCACTTCATGTGAACATCCTTACCGTTTCTACTCTCTTAAAAATACGAAATATAAAATGAAAATGACAAACAAACCATATAAAATCGGATGAACTTCTTTACCGCGCCCTTTTAACACCATAGTGAGCGGATAAAAGATGAAACCAACAGCGATCCCTGTAGCGATGCTGTAAGAAAGCGGCATCGTGATTAACGTGAAAAAGGCTGGAACTGCAATTTCGAATTTTTTCCAGTCAATTTCACCAATGGAAGAAGCCATTAATGCACCGACAATAATTAAAGCTGGTGCTGTAACTGGCGCAGTAATTACCCCTAATAACGGAGAGAAGAATAAAGCTAATAAGAATAAAATTCCTGTGACAACCGCTGAGAATCCAGATCGTCCTCCTGCTGCAACACCTGCTGACGATTCAATATAAGAAGTAGTAGTCGACGTCCCGAAAATCGCTCCAACCATAACCGCTGTGGCATCCACAAGCAACGCTTTTCCCGCTCGAGGCAATTTATTGTCCTTTAATAATCCCGCTTGGTTCGCAACAGCAAGAAGCGTTCCTGTCGCATCAAAAAAGTCAACAATAAAAAACGTTAACACAACACCAAGCATCTTCAACGTAAAAATATCATCTAAATGTTGAATCGCAACACCGAAAGTAGGAGAAATATCCGGAATCGCACCAACGATTTGATGAGGTACTTTAATTAAACCAAAAATCATCCCTGCAACAGCGGTAATAAGCATACCGTAGAAAATACCACCATTTACTTTTTTAACCATTAAAGCAATGGTGACAAATAAACCTAATAACGCCAATAACGTATTTCCATTTTTTAAATCGCTCAAACCGACTAATGTCGCCGAGTTATCAACGATAATTCCCGCGTTTTGAAGTCCGATAAACGTAATAAATAATCCAATTCCTGCACCAACCGCATATTTTAAATCAAGCGGGATCGCATCAATAATTTTTTCGCGAATACCTGTCAATGTTAAAACAGTAAAAATAATTCCGGAAACAAATACTCCCGCTAGCGCTGTTTGCCAAGGAACGTGCATGTGTAATACAACCGTAAACGCAAAAAACGCATTCAATCCCATTCCCGGAGCTAGTGCAATAGGATATCTCGCTAAAATCCCCATCAGAATGGAACCGTACGCAGCAGCCAATGCAGTCGCAACAAACACCGCTCCTTGGTCGATTCGTAATTCGTTCGGAAAATCTTTTACAGCTCCTAATGAAAGGGTAAATGGATTGACGAACAACACATATGCCATCGACAAAAACGTCGTTAACCCGGCAATAATTTCTGTACGATAATTTGTGCCGAGCTCGTCAAATTGGAAATACTTTCTCACTTTTTTGTCCCCCCTAAACATAAATAAAACGCCTCTAGTTAGCTACCAGAAGCGTTGACTAATAAGGGATAATGAACATAGAGAGGACGCACGAAAGCAAATTACATGCTCTCTATCCCATTATACCTCGTAGTCAAGCTATTTACGGTAGCTTGGTAGAAACTCTCAGGCCATATTCCTGAGATTATACGACGTATTTTGACAATATTCGTTTTTCATGTACATTGTATCAACACAGCGGCTATACGTCAATAAAAAAAAACGAACATTTTGTACAAAATGTTCGTTTTTGTTCGTTTTTAATATATTATTCCCATTCGATCGTTGCTGGAGGCTTGCTTGTAATATCGTACACGACACGATTCACATGTGGGACTTCATTGACAATACGTGTTGAAATAACTTCCAATACATCCCAAGGAATGCGCGCCCAATCAGCTGTCATTCCATCAATCGACGTGACCGCACGAATGCCTACTGTGTAATCGTACGTGCGCGCATCTCCCATCACGCCGACGCTGCGGATGTCAGGAAGAACAGTGAAATACTGCCAAATTTCTCGGTCAAGTCCCGCTTTTTTGATTTCCTCGCGTAAAATAGCATCGGATTCACGAACAATTTCAAGTTTTTCCTCTGTTACTTCCCCAAGCACACGAATCCCTAATCCAGGACCCGGAAATGGTTGCCGCCATACAATTTCATCCGGAATACCCAATTCAGTTCCAAGCGCACGTACCTCATCTTTAAATAATGTGTTTAACGGTTCGATCAACTTGAACTTCATATCTTCTGGTAAACCGCCAACATTATGATGAGACTTAATCGTCTGCGCTGTAGCCGTTCCACTTTCAATAATATCAGTATACAGCGTGCCTTGTACTAAAAATTCAATTCCTTCTAATTTCGCTGCTTCATCATCAAACACATAAATAAATTCATTTCCGATGATTTTGCGCTTTTGCTCTGGATCTGTGACGCCTTTAAGCTTCGTGAGGAATCGTTCTCTTGCGTCTACTTTAATGACGTTCATATGGAATCCTTCGCGGAACGTTTTCATCACGCTCTCGGCTTCCCCTTTGCGCAGCAACCCATGGTCAACAAAAATACATGTTAGCTGATCTCCAATCGCCCGATGCACAAGCACAGCTGCGACAGAAGAATCAACACCTCCACTTAATGCGCAAAGCACTTTTTTATCGCCAACAAGCTCGCGAATTTTACGAATTTCGTTATCAATAAAGCTCTCCATCGTCCAATCGCCTTTGCATTGGCACACGTTGAACACAAAATTTTTTAATATGTCATTTCCATAAACAGAATGACGTACTTCTGGGTGGAATTGGACTGCATACCATTTCCGAGTTTCATCGCTCATCGCTGCAATTGGGCAAGACGGGCTTGTCGCATCAACAGAAAATCCTTCTGGAGGAGCAGTAACTAAGTCTCCATGGCTCATCCAAACCGTTTGTTCCTCTGGCAAATGTTCAAATAGTTTGGATGTATGTTGGACACGAATCGTTGCTTTCCCGTACTCACGATGTGTCGCTTTTTCTACTTTTCCCCCTAAGTGATGCGTCATTAACTGCATTCCGTAGCAAATTCCCAAGATCGGCAATCCAAGCTCAAAAATGTTCGGGTCGCAAGTAAAAGCATTGTCATCGTAAACGCTATTTGGACCGCCGGAAAATACAATTCCTTTTGCATTCATCGCTTGAATTTCTTCAGCGGTAATCGTATGTGGATGCAGTTCGCTATACACACCAAACTCGCGAATACGGCGAGTAATTAATTGGTTATATTGGCTACCGAAGTCTAACACGACAATCATTTCCTGCTTTTGTCCCATGTCATCACCTCATCGCAAAATAAAAAACTAGAATTGCCTCTTTATGGTATAAAGGCAGAATTCTAGTTATTCTGCCTTCATAGTCGGGTAATTTACGGTTACCCGGTAGAGACTCTCGAACCATATTATCGAGGATATATGAAGGAGTGTACTTCATTAAATTTTAGTCCATTCTATCAACTCTATCTCCAAACGGTCAAGATACTGTTTTTTTAATTAAATTTTCCCATAATTCTTTCACTTGTGTCCATTCTGTATGAACGTTTTCTTTTTGATAAACCATCTTTTCATACAAAAGAGTAAGCCGACTCATTTCGTTCGTTCCAAACCAATCATCGACATAAGCGGCGTATTGACGCAACGTTTGTCCATTTTTCCGTTTCAATCCATAATCATCTAAATGCCGCAATAGCGAAAGGTACGCTTTCGTGAACATTTGATCGTCCTGTTTATACGTAAACAACAAAAGCGTAATGTACGGCCACCATTTTCGCCTCGTTTTATACAATAGTAATACAACACCGAGCAAAATAAGCATCCCCATCACTATTTCTTTCCATGACAAAGCGGCAAAAGAGGCGGTTAGTTTGTCTTTTACACTTGGCGACGATATGTTCTCATGCTTTAACACGTCATTGAGTGGTGTTCGTTTTTGTTCTGGTTGTGTCCGCTGGGGTACCGGTGTTGGCTCCGATACGGATTGCGGCTCCGTAAAGCTGTACGGATTGCTAAAGCCTTGTGTCGGTTCAAACGGAACCCATCCCGTTCCGGCAAAATACACTTCAACCCATGAATGGGCGTTATTATTTGTAATTTGATAAATATTTTTTCCCTCTTTGGTTTCTTCCATTAATTGCCCAGACGTGTACCCTTTCACCCAACGAGCTGGAATGCCGACGGACCGGAGCAATACAACCATCGCTGTAGAAAAGTTATCACAGTAGCCTTTTTTCGTTTCAAATAAAAACTGATCAACATAATCATCGTTTTCTCCCGGAACTGCAACATCTTTCGTTTCATACAAATAACCATTCAAATGAAAATATTGTTCAATGGCTTTTGTTTTTTCATACTGTGTCGTTTTTCCTTTTGTAATTTGTTGAGCCAACTCACGAACCCTCTTTGGTAGATTCGCAGGGAGTTGAGTATACCGTTTCACGAGTTGCTCATCTTGCACAGTAGGAGCAGCATTTAATTTGTCAATCGCAAACGTCGGATATTCATACGTAAGTTCATATGTTCGTAAAGGCACAATATAGGCCGAACGATCCGTCGGATAAATTCTCTCTGTCCCTACTTGTAAGCGAAATACAATATCGCCAGAAACATTTACCGCTTTTAAACCAAGCGGATAAATTAAATGAGAGTAACCCTGAAACATGTTTACTTTCGCTGTGAATACCTCTTTTTTAGCATTTCCTTCAAACCATTGATGTACATTGTTTTCTTTTTCAAACGTTTTTACTTGGACGCTATCGGTTTCTTTCCAGCCTTTTCCCGTATAAATATCTTTTGTCTCGACGCGCCAATAATGTCGCTTCTCATCTTCTGCCATGAAAACAACGGTATCATCGGCAATAAATGGTCCGCCTAATCGAGAGTCGTTATAACCATACCCAACTTTTTTGACAAGAGCCTTTTGACGTTCTTGCTCTTGTTCATGATGTGTCGCATAACTTTTCACAAAAGCGACAGGGTCGGGCCACTTCGGTGGATGTTTCGGCGCCATATAACCCATTGCAACCGAAAGACCAATAAGACCTATACAAGCCGCCGCCCATGTTCTTGTTCTGTTTACCGCTATCTCTTTTTCACGTAAGCGCTCATCATGCAGCCAGCTCAATAAGAAAAAGCCAAACACGACTAAACGAACAATAGCTCCATTTCCCTGAAATGCCGTAAACGTATCCAGCACCGCAATATAGGTAACCGTCATCGCATAAAAAAGAAACAATCTTTTTTGGGCAAACAACCAATATCGAATCAGATACGCCGTGATCCATAACAATAGAAAAAATAAAAAACTGCGGAAAGGGTTGGTTAGCTCTGTCCAGCGAAACTGGCTAATGACAGAAATATGGCTTATCATTTCAAATAGGAGAGACAGAATCGCTTCGGACCACGGACCATGAAAAAACAACACGTTTAATGCATAAACGATATACCCGGCTTTGAAAAGAACGCGAATCCAAAACGGAACACGTAAAAAATAAAGGAGAAAACAAAGCGCTACAAATAGGATAAATATTCCGATATTCCTCGTATCTGACACCGTTTCAAGCGGCATGAGCCACTCCGCTAAAAGCCAAAACGCAAATCCGTATAACACCAATCCTTTTATGCTTCTCTCCGTGTAAACCACGAGCTACTTCCCACCTTTAACTAAGGCATCAGCAAAGTTTCGCCGCTCCGTCACAATCGTAACGACTCCCCTTCGTCTTAGCTGTTCGATCATGCCTCGTTCTTCTTTCGATAGACAAGTTTCCTGATCTTTAATGAGAAAGACAGTCCCATAACGATTTCGCGATGCTACATCGCTTAGTACCGATATCAGTTCTTTGTCAAGAGAGGAGGTCACATAACAAAAGGAAAAAGCAGCCGGCCATTGCATAATTTCTTTCTGAATGATCCGAGCAAATGGTTCTGAACCATCACATGTCACTTTCGCTAAATAATAAAACAGGCGGTGAAGGTGTGCTTCTCCATCTCTTGCCGGAAAAATGACCCGATCACTGCCGACAGAGACAAACCCTGTTTGCACTCCTTTTTTGATTGCTGCCCGAATCAAGGAAGCCGAAAACGTGACCATATCTTCAAACAACGGTGTCGGCGTACGATTAAGAAACACAATCAAATCTTCGCTTTGTCTTTCTTCAAAGTCTTTTGTCATCAATTCATTTTTTCGCGCCGACGCTTTCCAATGAATCCACGAGAATCGGTCCCCTTGGGCATATTCCCGGACACCGACAGCGATCGTCATGTCGCGATGAAGCAGAAGAGGCGAAGCAGTAACCCCTTGGTCAAACCGTTGTCCTACCTTACGATATGTCATTTCAATATAGCGTGGATAAACGAGAATGGTATTCTCGGCCGAATACGTTACTTCCTTCTCGACTAAACCAAAAAAATCCGTCATTTTTAGCCGAATTGTTGAAAAAACATGTTCCCCCCGAGGCAATTCGCGTAATTCATACGTCCAGGAGAACTCCTTTTTCCACAGGGGAGATAATATGGTTTTCGCATTTTGCCGTTGGTAATGCATCTGTATCGATGGTGGCCATTCATCCTCTGCAATGATATACACAATCGGAAAGAAAATCGGCGCTGTCATTTGAATAGTAACGTTAAACCGATCTCCCGCATGATATTGCTGTTGATTCACGATTCGAACAATCTTTAACTTATGGAGAGGATAAAAAACAATCGTGAGAGAATATAAACCAAATGGAAGAAAACTATAAAATAAAAACCAGCTGACAAAGCCGCCCTGAAACATCGCATATGAAAAAAGAATGCCAAATAAGCAAACGATGAACACAACTTGACGTACAAACCGTATTTTCTGTTTCATCATGTGTTCACTACCTTTGAATAGGCACAGGGGTCCGCGCAACAATTTTGGCGATGATATCTTCAGCGACAAGCCCATCAAATTTCGCCTCTGGCTTTAATATAATGCGATGGGACAACACATATGGAGCTAAAAACTGTACATCATCCGGAATGACAAACGTGCGTCCATGCATAAAGGCATAAGCTTGAGCTGCTTTCATCAATGCGACGGAACCGCGCGGGCTGACTCCTAAATACACAGACTCATTCGAGCGGCTTCGTTGGACAATTTCAACAATATATCGTTTTATGCTTTCATCAACATATACATCTTTCACTTTCTGCTGCAATGAAAGCAATTCTTCAACCGTAATCACTGACTGCAACTCATCAATCGGCGGCACTTTTTCCGCCCGGCTTAATACTTCGATTTCTTCTAAAAAGGTAGGATATCCTATTTTCATTTTCAATAAAAATCGATCAAGCTGCGCTTCCGGTAACGGATACGTACCTTCATATTCAATCGGGTTTTGCGTCGCCATAACAAAAAACGGACGCGGTAACGGTCTTGTCACCCCATCGACCGTAATATTTCCTTCCTCCATCGCCTCTAACAATGCCGATTGCGTTTTTGGAGAGGTCCGGTTAATTTCATCAGCTAAAATAATATTCCCCATAATCGGCCCCGGTTTATATTCAAACTGCATTTCTTTTTGATTATAAATAGACACACCAGTGACATCGCTCGGAAGCAAATCAGGAGTAAATTGAATGCGTTTAAAATGCGCATTTACCGACTTCGCTAACGCGCGAACGAGCATCGTTTTTCCGACTCCCGGAACATCCTCTAACAGCACATGTCCTCCTGCCAGCAGCGCTACAAAGCTTAATGTAGTAACATCACGTTTTCCAATAATCACTTTTTCAATATTTTCAATTACTCGAGCAATGATCGGTTGCAACGTTTCATACCTTTCCATTCTTAAAGCTCCTTTAATCTATTTATCAGTAAAACTATATTCGATTCATAGAAACGAAAACCCTTTAAACAACATTAAGAAAATTACAGGATTTTTCTAAAAAAACAGAATCATATACCGTCTTTCTTGATCATTCACTTCGTTTAAAATCGAAACAAGTTTTAATGGGCATAACCCCAAAGTTTGAAAATAGAATAGCGAGAAGACAGAATTTTTCAATTTTATTCCAAGTCAATGAGGAGGGATTAGGTGAAGGACATGTTGAAAAACAGCAAAACATTGTTAACAAAAGAAGCTTCTTCAAAAAAATGGACGATCATCGGACCAGGGCTGATTGTTGCTGCAACTGGCGTAGGAGCTGGAGACCTTGTTGCAGCGCTGGTTGCAGGGACCAATTACGGATTAATGTTTATGTGGGCAATTATTGTCGGTGCCATTTTAAAATTTGCTCTCAATGAAGGTGTCAGTCGCTGGCATTTAATCAGCGGCAAGACAATTTTTGAAGGATGGCAAGCAATGGGCAAATGGGCATCTGGCTATTTTGGCATTTACGCTATCATTTGGGGCTTTGTTTACGGAGCCGCCGGCACATCCTCTTGCACGTTGGCCATGTCAGCCATGTTTCCTTCCATTCCTTTATGGGGCTGGGCTATCATACATGGTCTGGCTGGATTTGCGTTAACATGGCGAGGGCGTTTCCAAATGTTCCAACGGATTATGAATGTACTAGTAGCAATAATGTTTATTACTGTAGTAGGATCAGCTATCCTTGTTCTTCCCCAACTAGATGGGCTATGGCATACCGCTGTTCCTCAATTACCAAAAGGGTCCCTTTTCTATGCCTTAGGGCTGATCGGAGGCGTTGGTGGATCAATTACCATGGCTTCTTATGGCTATTGGATTCAGGAAAACCAATGGAAAGACCGATCACACATTTCGTTCATGCGTTATGATTCTGCCGTCGCTTATATAGTGACTGCGATTTTCACTTTATCATTGCTTGTGCTCGGAGCAGCGCTTTTATTTGGAACACATTACAGCATTAGCGGTGAGCAAGGGCTAGTGTCTTTCGCTTCGATTATGGGAAATGAATTACATCCAGCTGCACGTTGGCTTTTTTTACTCGGATTTTGGTCAGCTTCCTTTACCTCTGTTCTTGGAGTGTGGAACGGAGTAGCCTATTTGTTCGCTGACTTTATTCGTACAATTCGGGCTGCACATATCGAAAAAGAACACTTGAATCAAACGAAGGCATATCGGTTTTACGTCTTCTGGCTTACATTCCCGCCTATGTTGTTGCACTTTATCGGCAAACCGGTTGGCTTGATTATCGCCTATGGAGCGCTGGGAGCATTGTTTATGCCGTTTTTAGCTGTAACGCTATTATGGCTTTTGAATTCTAAAAAACAGTTGCCGGAACAGGAACGTAATCATTGGTTTTCTAATTTGTTTCTTTCCCTTTGCCTCTTGTTGTTTGCCGTCTTAGCGGCAAGTGAATTACGTCATCTTTTTTAAAGAAGGTACGCACTTAACGTTTATTGTTATTACCAAAAAGTGTTTACGACTGTATAATGCAAAAAAGGAACACTGGGGAGCCCCAGTGTTCCAAGCGTTTTTGGCGATATTACATCATGCCGCCCATGTCAGGCATACCTGCATTGCCGCCTTTATTTTCTTCTGGTTTATCTGCGACAACTGCTTCAGTTGTTAAGAACATAGATGCAACAGACGCTGCGTTTTGAAGCGCAGAACGAGTTACTTTTGTAGGGTCAACCCTTGGCAATATTGAGTTTTATAATCATGTAATATTTATATTCAACTATCACTAACCACTTCTCGTGATAAAGCTTCAATAAAAGTTGTAAAGTAGTGATAGAAAACTGTAAAGTGGTTAAACAGATACTAGTCCTAACCTCTAATATTGCCTTAATTAGACTAATTCTTTGAGTTTTTAGAGTATCGTTAAAAAGCATCGAAGAGACATAAAAACCATGATGTGTGGATGAACCCGACTATGGGTTATCTCATCCATGACCCCATTGAAAATGTGGAAATATCCTCCCATATCATGAACATATAGAAAGCGTCCCTTAAAATGTCTTTGCTTCTAACTCATTCTTTCTGCGGATGAGAGCTCTCTTTGTAATACCTGTCATTTCTTCGACTTCGTTGTATATATGTGTCATATGTGTCTTGAGTAATTCTAGAGCATGCTGCACTTGAGACTTTGAGTGTTTTCGAGGTCTTCCCTCTCGAAAATCTTCTCGCTGTTTTGCAAGTGCCTTTCCTTCTTGTGCACGTTCCACAATTAGGTTTCTTTCCATTTCAGCTACTGCAAGAAGAGTCTACAAGAAAAACCGTCCCATTGTCGTGTTTTCTAATAGACCAACATTCAATACATGAACCTTTACATTCTTCTCGAATAGGCTCTCAATGATTTCAATTCCCTCTTTTGTATTTCTTGAAAATCGGTCTAGCTTTGTTACCACTAAAGTGTCACCCTCTTTCCCTTCTTGAACTGAGGTCTGTCCGTTTTCGTTCCAGTGAACTTCTCTTCAAAGATGACCTCACACCCTTCTTTCTTTAATTCCTCGATTTGTACAGTAAGGTCTTGAGCGATTGTTGACACTCTAGCATAACCATATTTCATGTCAGTTTCTCCTCTGATTTATGTCACTATGTTTTGACACCGTTTGAACCTTGATAGTACTAGACCGTAAAAATAGTGCCAGTACTACTGAGTTATGACACTATTCGTTTTAATGAAATAAAAAAAGCCGATTTCCCAGTCAGGGAATCGACCTTAAAAACTCTTATTTCAACTAACCCACCTAATAGTTTAAGAATATTTTTTATGCTTCACTAATTCCCATTGCTAATAGTAAAAGAAAAGTAAAGACCAAAACAATTCCGTTTCCTATCAATCCAATAATTAGTAGAAAGAAGCGTTTAGTCATCAACCACGAGAACACCGCAAATAAAATACCAATAATCGCTAAGATACCATAAATTGTGATTATAAAATAAATATCAGCATTTGGACCTCTTTCGATATAGAAAATAATGATACTTATTATCACAGGTAACAGAGACGTGGCACCTAATATACTTCCTACTTTTTTCTTGTCTAACACTACAAAACACCTCCTCTGTTGAGAATAACTTTTTGAATCATAGTCACCCGTTAGTTCAACAAGAATTTTTATGAAAAACTCTAATCCTTTCAGATTTACCCGTTGCTATATCATCAAATGGAGTATAGTTGTTACCTAGTAATTTTTTTATTACTTTAAATATGAACTAACCAACAGCAAACACTACAATTGCGGTGAATAAATACGCCATCAAAACACCTCCACTTTCCAACATTATACATTATACTTACACATTAACTCACTTAATGCTTTTTGCATATCCATTATTTGAGTCGTATCGGAAATTTATGTGTGGATAAGAGTGGTTCTACATGAAACCCACACACCACGCATTAACACGGAACTCTACAGCAGTCTCTCAGAATACATTCACCCCTAAGCATAAATAAAGGGGAACTTTTAAACGCCTCTATGAGCCATTCTGAGCGTTTGAGAGCGTATGTACAGGACTCACTTAACTCATTATATGGACTCGCTATGCTTTCACTAACCTGTTCGTTAGCACAAAAAAAGCGTTTCTGCTTATTACAGAAACGCACCCGTTTGAAAAAGAACATCGTTGCTATTTGAACAAAACATCCCAAAATTTAATTAATGGGAATAGATACGTTGCTTAACTGATGACCTCTAGAGTCATAAGCCACTAAGAAATATTTAGTTTGTTCGAATTTTAACCCATAAAAGCGAACAAAAGACACATCACCTAACTTATTAGAAGTGAAAGCTGATGAATATGACTCCAGCTTGCCATCCTTAGATTGGATTTTAAAATAAACATTCTCGCTCTTACTTTGTGACAGATCATAATATACAGTTGTTGAAATAGGTGTTGTCACTACCTTTTGAATGGTTACATTTTCTCCATTATTTAACGTGATTGTTTTATTTATTTCAAACACTTTTTTCTCTTCTAATAATTTTGCTTGTGATACTTTTACATGAAACGTCCAAGGTTGTTCAATTTTTGTATCAAAATTCCAGGTGTCATAGCTAATTTCCATTTGAACGTTTTCTGTTTTTATAGGGTGTTCCAAATCAATATCATTATAAATCATGAACATTTTATTATTTAATTCAACAGACTGTCCTCCTGTTGTGACCGTATACACCTTACCGTTGATTTTTACTTTTGGTGTAATATACGTCTGGTAGTCAAAGTCTACATGCTCTGCTGGCTCGAATGTGGCACTTAAAAATAATTGTCGGTCGTCTATCATGACTTCATTTAATGTTAATTTTCCAAGCTCATTTTCAGCCGTTTCTCCAATAGCCGTTTTATATGCCGAATAATCGAGATTTTCATTTGAATTTATATATTTTTCAATGACTCCACCTACAAACGGCATACTTGCGATAGTTCCTTTATCAATTGTTAGAGATAAGCTAAGAACACAAACAGCAACAGAAGCAATCCCTACTCCTAACCATTTCTTCTTCGGTTTCCTTAAAGAAATTTCCTTTTTTACCTTTTTTAAAATTCTTTTTTGTTCATGTTTTGACAGTGGCATTTCTTCAAATTCACTTAAATCTAATTTGACATCATTTAGGTCTTTAAAAATAGACATATTATGATCCCTCATCTCTTAATAAGATGTTTTTTAACTTTTTTCTACCTCTAGACAGCTTATTATGCACCCAAGACTCCTTCGATTTAAAATAAGTCGCAATTTCTCTAGAGGGTACGCCCTCGATATAATATTTTTTAAAAATAGTCCGTTCCACATCAGAAAGTTCATTTAACAAGATTTCCATATCGAACATGTGTATCTCTGAAACAGATTGACCAGATAACCTTTCATCCAATTCAAATTTACTTATATGTTGCTTTTCTTTTTCGGACTTTCGTACATAATCAATTGCTCTGTACTTAGCAATGGCTGCAATCCACTGCTTAAATTCATTTTTTGTAGGGTCAAATGAATCAATATGAAACCAAACCGAAACTAATACATCTGCTAAACATTCCTCTATGTCTTGTTGGTTTCCTTGAAGATATTTTCGAATAATTGCATTGAGTAGCCCTCCATATGTTTGAAGTACATAAGAAATACTTTCTTCATTTTTCAATTTTATTTGTTGAACAACATTTTCTTCTGTGACACGCAACTCCACCCCTCCTTCATTTATTTTTCAGTATCTGTTTAGTAATACGTTCGTTATTGTTAAATCCTATCAAATTTAAAAAAAATAAACCGATAGATGAAAAATTTCTATCGGTAAGCAATAATATTATGTGATTTTATTAAGAGGTGCGTACTGTTCTATTCCAATTATGTCAACTAATTAGCTGTCCTTCAAATATACCTACTTATTCATACAGAAAGGTATCGCTCCCTTTTTCCTCTGTTAAAATCGATACCCCTCGGATTAGAACCATCTAGCCTTTACCTAAACTAATCTTAATTTAAGATAGAAACATTTCGCAAAATTAACCTGCTCCGTTAGAACAAAAAAGCGTCCCTACTTAAGACGTACACATAAGTAAAAATGAACTTGTTGAAAGAACAGATAAATGCAACCATTAATGAGCCAAAAATAGTCCACAAATTTCCCTAAAGTCATTTCATAATTTAGTCCGTGTTCTTGAAGCATCTGTCATCCAAAAAGCCTTGATAAGCGAATTTTAGCAACAAAAAACCACTCCCTAAATTTTTATAGGAAGTGGTTATTGCTATTGATATAAATTATTTACATGACTACTCCTTAAAATAATAGAGGAGAAATAGCCGTAGCTATTTCTCCAACGAAAGGCTCAAAAGCCTTACATCATTCCGCCCATGTCAGGCATTCCCGCACCTGCGCCGCCTTTGTTTTCTTCTGGCTTGTCAGCAACAACTGCTTCAGTTGTTAAGAACATAGCGGCAACAGATGCTGCGTTTTGAAGCGCAGAACGAGTTACTTTTGTAGGGTCAACGATACCAGCTTCAATCATGTCAACCCATTCACCAGTAGCAGCGTTGAAGCCGATGCCTGGTTTTTCGTTCTTTAAGCGCTCAACGATAACAGAGCCTTCTAAACCAGCGTTGTAAGCGATTTGACGAACTGGCTCTTCCATAGCGCGAAGAACGATTTTCACACCAGTCGCTTCGTCGCCTTCAGCTTGGATTTCAGCAACTTTGTTGTATACGTTTAATAATGCAGTACCACCGCCTGCTACGATACCTTCTTCAACTGCTGCACGTGTAGCGTTAAGAGCGTCTTCAATGCGTAATTTGCGCTCTTTTAATTCAGTTTCAGTAGCAGCACCAACTTTGATTACTGCTACGCCGCCTGCTAATTTCGCTAAGCGCTCTTGTAATTTTTCACGATCGAATTCAGAAGTAGTTTCTTCTAATTGAGCGCGGATTTGGTTGATGCGAGCTTTGATGCGATCAGAATCGCCAGCACCTTCAACGATTGTTGTATGTTCTTTTGTAACAACAACTTTAGAAGCGCGACCAAGTGATGCGATTGTTGTAGATTTTAAGTCGCGACCTAATTCTTCAGTGATAACTTCACCGCCAGTTAAAATAGCGATGTCTTCTAACATTGCTTTACGACGATCACCAAAGCCAGGAGCTTTAACAGCTACAGCTGTGAATGTACCGCGAAGTTTGTTTACTACTAATGTAGCAAGCGCTTCGCCTTCAACGTCTTCAGCGATGATTAATAATGGTTTGCCTTGTTGAACAACTTGTTCTAATACAGGTAAGATTTCTTGAATGCTTGAAATCTTCTTGTCAGTGATTAAGATATATGGATTTTCTAATACTGCTTCCATTTTTTCAGTATCAGTAATCATGTATGGAGAAGCATAACCACGGTCAAATTGCATACCTTCTACTACATCTAACTCAGTAGTGAAGCCTTTAGATTCTTCTAAAGTGATAACACCGTCTTTACCTACGCGCTCCATTGCTTCTGCGATTAATTTACCTACTTCTTCGTCAGCAGCAGAAATCGCAGCAACTTGAGCGATAGATTCTTTGCCTTCGATTGGTTTAGAGATTGCTTTTAATTCTTCTACCGCAACAGCTACTGCTTTTTCGATACCTTTGCGGATACCCATTGGGTTCGCACCAGCTGTTACGTTCTTTAAGCCTTCACGGATCATCGCTTGAGCTAATACAGTTGCAGTAGTCGTACCGTCACCAGCAACGTCGTTTGTTTTGCTTGCTACTTCAGCAACAAGCTTCGCACCCATGTTTTCAAATGGATCTTCTAATTCGATTTCTTTTGCGATTGTTACACCGTCGTTAGTGATTAATGGAGAACCGAATTTTTTCTCTAATACAACGTTACGGCCTTTTGGACCTAATGTCACTTTTACTGCATCAGCTAATTTATCCACACCGCGTAACATCGCACGACGAGCTTCTTCGCTGAATTTAATTTCTTTTGCCATATACCCCGTTACCTCCTTATGAAATGTAATGGTTAAGTATTTTTTTGTATATCTATGTTATAAAAGCTGTATAAGGATTCACATTAACCAATTACAGCTAAAATGTCACTTTCACGTAAAATTAAATATTCTTTGCCTTCATATTTTACTTCTGTACCCGCATATTTTGAGAAGATGATACGATCGCCAACAGCTACTTCTGGAGCTACACGTTCACCGCTGTCAAGTACGCGACCTGTACCAACAGCTACTACTTTTCCTTCTTGTGGTTTCTCTTTCGCAGTGTCTGGTAACACAATACCACTTGCAGTTTTTTCCTCTGTCTCAACTAGCTCAATAACAACGCGATCACCTAATGGCTTTAACACGGGAAACAACCTCCTTAAACATAATTTTCGCATCGTTTTATTAGCACTCGTTTATATCGAGTGCTAACACACTTATAATATTAATGAACTTCTCCTTTTTTTGCAAGTAGAAAATATAAAAAATTTTATTTTTCATGCACCCTTTTCAATTATGTCACATTCTTTCAAATCTAAATCGCCATTATAAAAACTTTTTTGTGATGATTTCGTGGGAAGTTGTGCTAAAATACGAGAAGCATGATTATTTTTTAGAAAAGGGGTATTTCCATTGAAACGGCGCCACTGGTATATCATAATTGCATATATCATTATGCAGCTGTCAGGAATCGTTGGTGTTCCACTGTTACGTGCGATCGGAGTTGGTTCTTCATCGGCCGATGAATATACAGCGAATTCGGTCGCTTCCGGTTATTGGGCGGTTATTAGCTTCCTTGTTACATTTTTGATCATCTTATTTTTATTAAAAGAGGACATAAAAGAGCAGTATAATGCTCACCATCGTGCTTCCAATGTGGCGACTGTCATGTGGGCCATAGGAGGGTTTTTTTTAGCATTGTTTTCTCAAAGCATTGCTGCTACGATTGAAACTCGCTTTTTTGGAATCGAACCGGGCTCAGAAAATACAAAAAGAATTGTGGAAATCATTAGACTGACTCCATCACTTGTGATTGTTACCTCCATCATCGGGCCGATTTTAGAGGAAATCATTTTTCGAAAAATTATTTTCGGTTCCCTTTATAAAAAATACAATTTCTTCATCGCAGCGATTGTAAGCTCATTATTATTTGCTGTCGTCCATATGGAACTTGAGCATCTCTTACTGTACGCAACGATGGGGGTTACCTTTGCCTTTCTTTATGCGAAAACCAAGCGCATTATCGTACCGATATTTGCTCACGTGACCATGAACACATTCGTTGTTTTTATGCAAACTATTTTCGCGGATGAAATCGAAAAAATAATGCGACAAGCAGAACATGTCCAGTTCATATTTGGAGGATTTTGATAACATGAGAACTTCACCGTTACATATTGCATTGTTCTATTTCTTAATGGGAGCATTATTCACGTATCTAGCGATTCAAAGTGCTCACGAAACCATTTGGAACTTCTCTACGATTGTGTTAATGGTGATCGCTACACTAGACTTCGGGACAGCATTGCGCATGCTCGCTTTTTATTTTAAAAAATAAACCTCCCTGCATTATGAAGTGACCCCTGTCAAGTAGACAGGAATAAAAAAGAACATTTAAGCAGCCTGAGTCCTATATTCATAAGGACTCAGGTTGTTTAATTTTTTT
>NZ_JACDUT010000022.1 GCF_013761245.1 Thermaerobacillus caldiproteolyticus
GAAATGTGTTTTTTAGGTCACTGTATATGATTTCCAAGACGGGTGGATTTTTTGTGTACATTTATGCATTCACTATGCGTTTTGCAACACGTTCTATTTATTTTGAGATTTTAAAAGTTCTAACGAAATTAAAGTTTAAAAGTTTATATTTTAAATATTGAGCCCAACCTCCATTGATTCCATTGGTTCTTCTTTTCTGGTCTGTCGGGAACAACACAGTAGTCGCTAATAATGGTTTGTTCGCCTTGATAGTTCAGCGGAAGTTTTTCTTTGTTTTCAATTACATACTTTGCAATCCAGCGGCGAGCAGCTTGAATGCCATTTAAAGAACTATTTATTCTTTCTACTTCATTATTAACTACTTTATCTACCGTATAAACTCCTAAAGATCTACTTCCAGTAATGATGAAATATACTTCATTTTCCTTTTTTTTATGGCTAATGATTTGCGTTGGCATTCCAGAAGACCTTCTTTTTTGTTTGAAGTTTTTGCTGACTTCTAAGAAGTTAGTGATGAGAAAATTCTCAATATCGCTGATTGATTCATTAGTTAATATATTGTGAAGTGCATTAGTGACATCAGACCATTGAAGTCTAATTACTTTAGCGTAAGGGGAAAGAAGGTTTTTGTGAGCGGAAATTTGTGCTTCATCCAAAGAACCTCTAATTTTAAATTCGAACAAAATATTAAAGTTTGCTCCACATATCCAAGCATCAGGAATAGAATCTAAATTTTCTTCAAGAGTGCTTTTTTCGTATATAGCATTTTTGTAAGGTGCAATTCCAATAATAAATTCATTTTCTTTTTCAACCTGTGGTCTATATTTTTTTCTTATTGAAACATATGTACCTTTATAATTAAATGATTGAGCTTCGTTTGGAATTAAACTCGTTAGAAATGGTTTAACAAGCTTACAATTATTTAATGACAATATGTTCATTAGTATATTTGTGTAATGGTCTTCTTCCTGTCCCTGATACTGAAAAATATTCATATAGGCCCCCATTAATTTTTATTTATATTTACCAAATAATTGAAATGAAATTATTTATAAATAATAGTTTTAAATTAGTACGTAATATATTTGTTGTTATATACTAAATTATACATAAAATTGTAAAATATAGTTAGCTAGGGTTTAAATAAAGGTGTACTATTTATGTTAAATGTTTAAAAGATTTTAAGAGAGGGATTTCCAAAGTATAAAGTTACATAGTCTATGTTTAAAAAACTTTTGAGGATATGGTGAGAAAGTGGTAAATTTAAATATATAAACCTACAATTTCCTTTTATCTGATAATGGACAAATATGGTATTATTGAAAAGATTATCTTAAAAAGTATTCATATATTTCTCAAAAGGTAGAAGGGGAAAGTAGTGATGGAGAGATGCAATGTTTGTGAAAAATGGGGGATACCTCCTGAACCACATCTTCATATAGAGGAAGATGTAGAAGGATTGCTTGAAATAACTGATTTAGAAAAGAATGAAAACACATTAGAGGCTGAGAATGCAGAGTTATCTGAGGCTATTGTTTATAGGTATGTATGGTCACCGTCAGATTTGTTTAAGATAGCTTCAAGTCAATTAATTGCTTCTGTTGCTAAATGTTTCTGCATAAATTGTATAAACTATAGTTTATCGTTTATTCCTCATTATGGAGATGGGGCGTATTGTACAGCTAACGAACAGCTTAAATTAGAAAGCCCTAGAGTTATACATGCTCATGGGATTGACATCAGGGGAATGAATTATAGGGTTGTCATGAGGGTTAAAAATATTTCGGGATTTAAGAAAATAAAAAAAACCGCAGGTGTGATTAGAAGTGTTCCAATTGGGAAAAAGTTATATGTAGGTCAGTTGGTATTCTGTGATGAAAAAGCCATTAAAATTATTGGTTTTCAAAAATGGGACGGAAAAGAATGGATAGATGTTTCATTAGATGAGTTAAAAGGGGGTGAGCTAAATGACCATTGAGAATATTACGTTTAACCCCTATGATGAAAGTAATACAAACGATGTTTTAAATAAAATCGAACAATACTTGAATAAGACACCTCCTGAAACGGTATTACAGGAATTGTCTCGGAAAATATTTTTCGACTATTCAGTTGGATGGAGAGAGCCCTTGATAGAGGTATTTAAGAAATATGATGAATTAACTCGAAAAATACCGGGATATTATTATGAACTAGTTCAAGCGCAACATAACGAAATTCTCCCACAATACACTTATCTCATTACTTTTTTGATTGCTGAAAAGATATTGCCGACAGATATTATTTCAAAAGAGATAGTAAATAACCTTAAAAATGAAGAGGCTAAGTATATCCTTATGGCATTTTTAACATCTTGGGATACAGAAAAGGCTTTAGAATTGGATGCTCCTTATGTTAAAAAAAATTTTGAACATATCATTCATTCGAAACTCGTACAGATTGAGGAGCTGATTTTAAGCGCGGCAAAAGAAGATTCTTATTATAACGCAGTTGTGGATATGTTGTCAGATGAAACTATCCAATATCATTTTTATCAAGAAATACAAAAAATGATAAAGAAACGAAATAGTAAGCATTTGAAAGAGCTGGAGATTTTCATAGACAAGTGCACCAAAAGTCATCAGGAGCATATCATTGAATTTATTTCAGATTTACTTGAGTTAAGTACTGTAAGAAACTTTTTGAATGAGCGTTGGGGATTCAATTTAATGGAACGTTTGTATAGAAATTTTGCTAGCAACGCTAAAGCAATGTCTAATAATGCCAAGAGGATGTCACTTAATGCTTTAAATAGGTTTAAGAGGAAACAAAAGTCAAGTTTTGCTGTTGCTGCAAGGTACCAAATAGATAAACTTAGGGAAAATGATAAAAATTATATTGTAAATAGTGTTGAAAAAGTAGCTAGTGCGGAAATAACTGATTACAATGATATTTTGGTGCCACCTACACACCCCCAATGGGAATGGAAAGATTACGCTTATTTTTTAGTTAAGACATATAAAGAAAAACATCCAGATCAAGAAGTAGTGGATGTTATCCAGTTGGCTAAGGACTTAGGGATAGAAATATTTATGAGTAGATTAGAAACAGAAAACTTTGATGCTTGTTTAGTAAGAGATGTTACTTTAAAAATGCCTGTAATTATTGTAAATAGGCATAAGAAATCAAAAGGAAGAATTAATTTTTCAATAGCGCATGAAATAGCTCATGCAGTGTTACCTCATCACGCACAAAGTAGTTTTTTTTGTTTCTTGGAAGACGTAACTGAAATGAATAAATTTAAGATGGATAAGCAATTGGAAATTGAGGCTAATAATTTTGCGGCATATATTCTTTTGCCAGATGAACAATTTAAAAAGGATATTGCTCATCTAGATTTCACAATAAAAAATGTCGCAAAGTTGAGTAAAAAATATGGAGCATCGCTTGTTCTTGTATCCAAGAAATGGGTAGAGTTGAGTAATTTGGATATTGCTATGGTTTTCTCTACAAATGGGATTGTAGACTGGTGGTGCAAATCCGAAAGCTTCCCATATTATCGTATTGAGTCCGCCGTTGAAAGCGCATCTTCAGTGTTAAAGGCGGCAATTAATGAAGAACGCAAATCAATAAGGAAGAAAGTTATTTTTAGCCAATGGTTTAAAGACGAATCACCAAGATATATTATTCAAGAAGAATCTTATAAAATATTTGATGATAAAGTACTTACCTTGCTACAAATAATTGAAGAAGAATAAAAAGAGCGGGTTATTCTCTAATTTGAGGATAACCCGTTCGATTATAAATGAAGTCTTGAGCTAATTCATTTAATCGTATTAAGCAGCATAATCTTCTAGTCATCTGAGACTTTAATCAAAACTTCTTCTCTTTTCCGTTTTATTTCGTTTCCAAAGATACGAACCAGTAAAGAATAAACACTTTTAGCTTGTTCGCTTTTAACTGTTCTTTCTAAGTATTTCATCATCTTTTCGCCGCTATCTTCGTTTTCTTGTGGGGATAATAAATCTATCTCCTTTTGATATCGAAGCAAGACGTGATGGATGAACTTGATCCTTTCCCTTTCTTTTTCTGCATCGATTAGTTCATATATATCCTTTGATTTACGAATATCCTCAAGCAGTTTCTCAAATTGTTTCGATTCTTCATAGTTTAAATAAGGGTATGGCAGTTGGTAGTGTTTATTTTCGGATAGGATGCGATCAAATTCTTCTGATGAAATATTCGTTATATCTAGAATTTCATCCTTGCTTAGACCGTGTTCGATTAATTTTCTAACTGTTGATACTAGAGGTATCGTGTGTTCTTCTTTTTCTTTTATTAACTGATTTAGTTGTTTGATTAAATGCTCTTGTTTTTTTATAAGGTTATTGAAGTCTTCGATGCATTGCTTGGTTTGAGCATCAATTCTCAGTAAAACATTCATCTGAATACACCTCTATACTTAATTTTATTAATGCTGTCGGATCGATTGGTCGGTTTTATTATGTTTTTGCCTCATCTATAATTATTTAATCATCCCATCCGGCAAATTGATAGTAGCGATCATCGTGCGAAGTGATATACCAAGTCTAATCACATTCTTAATCATTTTCATTTTTAAATAATTGTATTAGATACATGCTCTAACTAAAACGAAAAGTTTTGTATCTATACTTGTAGTGAGAGTATTCTAAACAGAATATAGCTACGGCAACAAAGAAGCCGTTGACGATTCTATTTTTTTCATTTATAGGATGATCAGTGGAAGGATTTTCTAGACGTTATGGTGAATAATTGGAAAAAATGGGGAAAGTGGATCAGAAAGCTTTTCATGTATCGAGTAAAAGAGATAGTAGAATTGAGCAGAAAGCGGTGAAACGAATAAATCATAAAGCGGGTGATCTCACATGATCGATGGAGTGAAGTTGGAACGAGTTTTTATTAAGAAGGATGTGGTAATGAAGAAACTGTATCAATTCATGGAAGTGAGGGCTTCCTTTCATTCCTCCCCTTTCATATATCCTGCTCTTATTTGCTTCAAAAGACCTCTTTTATCAAAGGGAGAATGGTTTTTTGATTCGTTTGCAATTTGGAACGAGAAAACGAAGCGGCTAGAGGAAATTAAAGGTCTTTACTCTGATGTATTGTTAGACGAAATTAAACAGCTAATTCTTAAAGGTATGGAGGAACAAAAGTAAATACATGATAGCCTCTTTATAGAGAAAATTCGGTTAGAATAGCGGAGAGTGAGAGGTACAATATTTAAAAGATTGCTATTTTGTCCTTATTATTTGTTGAAGGGGAAAATATAAAAAGAGGCCTTTTGGGCCGCTATGGCATGGTTAAAAATCCATCGGTTGAATGTTATGCAGAAGTATGCATTCAAGCCGCTGGTTTTTTATTTTTTCTGTGAAAATAACGGCCAATTCAAGCTGTTATTTTCATGAATGGGTGAGGAGTAAAATTACTCATGGATGTTTATTCATATTAATCGTTAGAAAGTGGGGATTCTAGAATGAAGAAATTTTATGTCATTCGATCAAAAAAAGAAATGGATGTAAAAGAGAAAATCATTAAGGCTTTCTCGTTAGAAGAGGCATGCGAAATGGTGAAAGAGCAATATGTAGAGACACTGTTAGAAGGTGAAAAGCTTTACATTTTCCCTTTTGTCAATGAGTTGAGGTATGATGAAAATAATCGCGTTGTTTGGCCAGCGGAAGGTGAAATGATAAGCATTGCTCGATTAGAGTAACAGGAAAAAGGACGGTATTATGTTAGAAGATCAATAATGTAGAGAAAACCTCGTAGATAAAGTGCTACGGGGGTTTGCTTCCTTTTTGCTCTTATGTTTTGGAAGAATAATAAAAAGGAGAGCATGTTGAATATGGTGCAACTTGCTCTTCTGTTCTTTATTGCTTGATAAATCAATTGATGCTCCCGCTTGCCGAAATATTCGGCAGGAAACGTGCAATCTTGAATTAAATCGCCTTCATTTAAAATTGCTCCTAAAATTGATTGTTCTGCTTCTATATAGTTACATTATTTGAATCTTTCTGATTCATAATCATTCAATTTCCTTCCTTTTATCATTTTGGTACTTAAATATGTTAACAGGTGTTTTTCATCATTCGAATACTTTGTGGAATTTTTTACTCTTTGTTGGAAAAAATTTATTATGAATTACTTCAAGTTACTGGTTGTTTGTTTACGGGGATATGAAGAATACTTCGGTAAACAATAGTTTGCTTGATGACGAATGACGATTTACAATGATGCTGCACAAAATAAACAAAGTTTACTTTTATACATAAAAGTGACTCGGAATGAGATAAGACGGGCACTTGATCAGCAATAAAAAAAACGGACAAGCAGCCAATGCTGTGTCCGTTTTCTGGTTATAGCGGGAGTTTGTACATAGAAAGATGTTGAGATAAAAGTTCTAAATGTGAAAGCAATTCTGGTGGCAGGTCATAATTTTTCCGCATGTAATCCGGTAAAAACGGCCGCTCATCCGTGTAGAAGATAGCCTGACTAACCCCCGATGGTTTGTAAGGTGTCTGTTGCTTTCGGTGAATGTCACCAAGATTATTTATAAAGTGATAGAACCCGCTGAAAATGGAAGCGTCGTACTCATACGCTACTCTTATAAAGTAAATATGATACTGCGTTTGGGTAAAGGCAATCATATAATCTATGCTGGAATAATCCGTTGGCTGTTTAAATGTTTGTACGTCTTTATAATTTCCTTTTTGTATCAATGTTTTCTCTAGAAGGGTTTGAACTTTTCGGTTAAGCTGTGGTCGATAGGTTTCAAACCGAATGAAATGATCTACTTTATTTAAAGGCAACATAAAGAGATTCACTTTTAGAGCGTAATCTCCCATCGTTTTTAAATAAGCCGCTAATACGTTTGCCCAGCGCCGGTTCATTCCGTACTGCTGTTGCTTTTCATCTGTTACAAACACGATGGCGGCTGGAAGCTTTTCATTTATTTCTTCCGCATATTCAAAATAATGACGGTAGTTCTCAAATTTTTGTATGAGTTGAGAATGACTTTCTGTAGCTCGGTCAACTTCAATGTAGTAATGTCGATCATAAGGTAAAACTACTTCTGCGTCCGGTCGTATCTTTGCTTCTTTTCCGTTGTACTCGTATGCTTTTGAAGCGTACATCGACAAGCGATGATCCACTTGTTGATTCGACATTAAGCGTAAACGAACAAAAAAGTCAATGAGTATTAAGTGATGATGAATTTGCTCGGTAGGTGGTTTATAAATAACATATTCCAAATCAGCCTGTGTATCTTCTTTATCCTCATTTGCTAAAATATAGCCCGTCCCTGTTTGCCCATCTTCAATGTTCAAAAGAGACTTTACTAATTCTAATCCCGCTTGAGTTAAGTAATATAAAGATCCTGCATAATTATCTGCTTCAATCTTTTTTGAAGTGACTAGTTTTTGATCCTTTAGCTTGCGCAAATAGTTGTGAGCAGAAGACTTTTGTACACCCGTAATATTGTGAGATTTAAAATACATCTTGGCTAATTGCAAAGCAGTCATGCCGCGATAATAGAATAAAAATTTTAAAAGTTTTATGGAAGTCTCTGAAAGTTGGTAACCAAGAATTTTTGCCATCTCGATCCTCCTCATAAGTCATTTTGAAGCTACTTAGTTACTGTTCTTATTAGAAATGCATAAAACCGATCATAGCGTTTTAAAAGTTTGAAATTAAAGGGTTTTTTAAGGGAAAGCACGGTGAGTTTAGCTGTGAATCAGTTGATGAATCATTCATTGCATAATTCATTAGTGAATCCTTCAATGAATTTTTTAGTGAATGCTACTAATAAAAAATAAAAAACGGTCCGAGTGGCCGTTTTTGTTCTATAGATGATTCGTTTATCTGTTTTGCTTTTGATTATTCTTTGAAACAGTAGCAATGCTCACACGATGATTGTTGATTATATATAAATTGTACTATTGAAACCTTCATATTCGAACGGGTTCACTGAAGAAAATTTTTATAAAACATGTTCGAATACAAAAATGTCAAAAGTATAATGTTTGTACCTGTTAGTAAACCGTGATAAATTTCAGTGAAAGGATGGTGAACATGAAAACCGCTGGGGAAATTATTACATTACTGAATGAAAATAAAGATGTTACTGTATATGAACTAAGTGAGTCTCTTGGTTTATCAAGCGGGGCATTAAGAAAACGATTGCTTTCCCTAGGTTATACACAAAATAGCATGGGAGAATGGAAATATAACGGAAAACCCGAAGAAGAGCCACGAGATGAGGTTGTGACCGGAAAAAGAATGAAAAGAAAAAGAAAAAATGAAGTGAAGGAGATTGATTTGAAAAGAGAATATAAAGAGAAGCCAAATTTATATGCAGCCCTTTTAACTTTAGCAACTGGTAAATTAGTAAGCAAAGCGTTCAAGACCGATGAAGAGATTGCCGAACGCTTTAAACATTTTTGTAAAACAGCAGGTGTTCAAATCGGAAAAATGCATTCACTTGCGCTACTTGAGTTTCTAGAGAAATATGAACCTGTCGTTCAAAAAATGATCGAAGAAGGAAAAAAGAAGTAAAAATATTATTATAAAGAGGTAGAGAAAATGAGAAATTGAATTAAAAAGAAGAAAAAAAGAGACTTCTTTTTGAACTAACAGGTAGCGATACTTAGATAAAAGCATCGCTTCTATCTTAATTTACCGTGAATGGATTTTCAGAAAAAATAATCGTAAAATCTTAAAATGTTTTCATGCTGTAGCTATAATGTCTTACAAAAGGGAGTACCCCATGTATCATGGGAGACTCCCTTTTTAATTTTGGGAGGAGGTATAAAGTAATGAAGGAAACTATGGATATAAAAGGTTTTGTAATTTTACCACGGTTAACATTTGAAGATTTACGTGAGGAACTACTCTTTACACATTTTTTTATTAGAGCAAATTATAAGTCAAACGATACATGTGATCGAGGACAATTAATAACTTCAAGAAAAAGATTGGAGGATGAAACTGGCTGGAGCTATGGTGTAATTCGAGGAATTATTACGAAATTATCAGAGAAGGGTTTAATTGTAAGCGAGACATTAAAACAAAAGCGGGGATTAAAAATCACCGTTGTTCATTACTCAGAATACCAGAACTTGGTTAATTATGATCGACGGATTAACAATGAGAGATATGAACAAAAATTACATCCGAGTGAGAATGAGAAGAGCAAAGAACACAACAAAGGGAAACTTGAAGGAAATGCTTCTAGAGAAAAAGGTAAAGCAGCTCAAGAACGAACTCCTAACAATGAGAACTCCAAACAAATGAGCAATCTATCTGTCAAAGGAAGTAACAATGAAAAATACAATACCTTAACAGAATATTTAAACACCATTTTAAACAACAGTTATAACAGCATCATAAACAGTAAAAAGACATTATTACAGATTATTAAAGAAGCACCTGTTAAATCTTACAATTTGGCTTCTAAAGATGATGTAGTCACTTTTGTTGATTTTGTAAACAAAATCAACGTATTGTCTTCTGAAATAGAAGGAAATTTATTAATTGATTACTTCGAAATGTTGAGATTACAGCGGCGAACATGTCGTATATCTGCTACAGTGTTAGCTGTTTTGCTTGAGCAAATCTCTAAATATCATGTTAATCAAATTCGATATGCGCTAATTACTCATGTTAGAAAGCATGACGACAAGCGTGAGGACTATACGTTGGGTATTTTGCAAAATATAACAATTGAACAGGCGACTAGAAGACTTAATGATATTAATCCGCAAGATAAGCGAGCCTACAATACTAGAGTAACCCCAGAGATACCTGCTGAGATAAGAGCGTACCGCGAGGAACTGAAAGCAAAGGGATTACTTGGTAAACCTCTGAGGGATATTGATTTTGATTTTTAGTGTGTCGAAAAGTTAGATTGGTTTGTTTTAGGAAGGAGATTGGGCATCAGCTTCCATCTACTTTATATTTGTGTCGAGATCGGATTTTGATTACAAACCATTTCTTCATCAGCAGTAGTGCTTTCTTTTAGCATCTTTCTTTATTCATGCTCTTTGTCTGAAGGTAAATATGGCTTTCTGCCGGGAGAATAATGATGCTCTAATAGTACCCCCATGTCACCTTGATTAAACTTTTGAACGTAAATCTAAACGGTCTCACGATGGATATTTAAAAGTTCAGTGACTTGGATTCCTAAGTAGCCTTGTATAATGGAGCGAATCACGACAATCTGTTTCGTCATATTTGCTTTTTCCATTTTGCGCTCTTGTTCTTGAAGACGTTCAACCAACGGTTCAACCATTATCGTTTGTAATTTGCACCCCTTTTTTCTGCATTATTCATCCACTCCCTTGATGAATGCTCTTATGAGCAGTATAGGCAAGAAAGAGTGTTGATAAAACATGTCGGAATCTCAAACTGAATTTATATAGTTACCACAAAATTTTAGGCTTTTTATTTGCAAAAAACATTTGTTAAAGGAATAAAAACAAACATTAATGGATATGATGGATAACTAGAGGAAGGTTTATTTATAGAGAATCTTGAAAAAGGGTGATTATAGTAGTGAAGGAAATAAAAGAGTTCTTCAAGGGAACTTCTTTTCCTGAACAAGCCTTGTTCTATTATACAAGAATGCTATTTGAAATTTTTCCTAAAAAAATAAAAGTGAGGAATCGTGACAAACTCATTACAGGTTCTGAGTTCGATGTTGTTATAATTTTTAATAATGTAAAAAAACCGTATGTTTTACTTTTGGAGTACGACGGGGCAGGATGGCATAAAGATATAGAAGAAGATATAGAAAAAAATAATCTTGCCGTTAAGCTTTCTTATCCTTTTTGTCGAGTTAGAGAAAAAGCGTGTCCAAAATTAAAAGATGAAAGAATTTATTCAATTATAAGAGGATCTTATTCATCTAGAGATTACGATGATTTAAATAGATGTATAGTTAAAGCGATTGACTGGATAATCGCACAATTGAAATCTAGTAATGTTCTTTCTAAAAGTGAATTTCGTCGATTGCTTATACATAGTTTTGAAGTGAAAAAATCAGTAGATACTTTATACGACATGGAGATTATTTCTGAATTAATAAAAAATGTTGTATATCATCAAAAAATGCAGGAGATTGAATATAAGAAAGCACAACTTATCGATACTGCTAAGAAGAATATGGAGTATTTTACCTCTGTTAGAAACTGGGATGAATTTGCCGATAAAAATAATTTGTCTAAATCCCATATGTATATTTATTATTTCGGATCTTGGTCAAAAGCACTTGAAGTTGTTGGACAAAAAAACATAGAAGAAATAAAAAGGAAAATGGCAATAGAGCAAGGTTATGAAACAATTGATTTTGTGAAAAGTTATGCAACATATAAAAAATACTTGGAAGAATTAAATCGTGAGGATTTCATGAGTGCGAGGGCTATTGTAAAATTGTTTGGAAGTTGGAACAATTTTAAAAAAGAATTAGGATTAGATACTTATACATATCAAGAAAGCTACTCAACAAATTACTTAATTGAGCTAATGCTTAAATACAAAGATTTATTTAAAAACAGCTCCAAATGGAATAAATTCGCAAAAGAAAATAAGCTTCCCAATGCACATGTATATATCCGACGATTCGGCTCAATGGACAAAGCAAAAGAGATAGCGGGTATATCGAAACAAGATAGAAATACACATAAAAGATGGACAACAGATGAGCTTATAACAGTAGCATGTCAATTCAAAGAACATTTTACAACGATGGAAAAATGGGGAAGTTTTCACAAGAAAATGAAAACAACTAATGCTCAAATATTGATTCCTTTTCCTTCTATTTACCAAAAGAGATTTGGTGGCTGGGAAAATGCCAAGAAAATCATTTTTGGAGAGAGATGATTATACAGTGGTATAATTTATTTAAATGCCTACTAAAGTCGAGCCGACATGTTTTGTTTGCAAATTACAAAATTTAATTGAAATAAAGAAGTTAAAACAGATGAGAAATAATTTGTTAGTAGGTTGGACTTAAAGAAAGCTGTAAGTGCTGATGTTGCCGCGATTAAAGGAACAAGGGGTATAAATAAACGGAGGTAAAAGCTATCCGTAATGGGTAGCTTTTTTATTTTTGGACCAATGAAAGTGTCCTGAGTACCATTAAATATAATTGGAACGGTAAGGATGAGAAGGAGAAGATAGGGATTCATTAGAGACACATCAGATAATATCAACATCATAAGTTGAATTCAGTTATGTAATAGAGCAATTCTCATTCCATGAATTAACCAAAGATACCCTAAAACTACTAAAAGTTCTGTAGATCAAATCTCCGTATCTTAAATATTTGATTTAAATAAAGAACAATGCTTGATACATGTTATGTATGAAAATAGATTTTTTGTTTTCTTCCACAATAAAATACTAAGTTATTATGTCATTTATTGTATGATATTGTTAAATATTGTAGAATTATGGTGAGTACAATTATATATAGATCATTATTTGAAAGGTATTTGTATCTCTCATGTGACCAATTCAAAGTAACAAATAATTTTAATGAGGAAGGGATTTTAATATGATTGAGATACCGTACTCTATATCAAAAGAGGTTAAAATAAAGGTTAATCAAGTGTTAGAGGAAATTAGCGATTTTTTTATTACATTATGTGAAGATAGTGGAGATTTCGATGTCCATTTACAATATATCTTTCCATCATTTTTAGTTAGGAAAGAGTTTGATAGGTGCAAAGACATCGTTTACGATATACGCGATTATACAGTTGATAAATTTCCGCATGTCCTAAAGCCACTTTACCAATATGCTCTTTTTCATCTTATTCAATGGTACATTGATGTTACGGAAGAAGACGAATTTATAGGTGTAGATATATCTGACATTAGCCCCTTGAGTGAAGATGATGAGTTTATAATAAAAAATATTAATAATTTAGAGTCATATAAAGAATTTTTATTTGATGATCACGATTTTTTAGACGTGGATAACTTTCTAACTATTTATTTTGCAAATCCAGACATATTAAAAAAATTCAATATCGAACTTAATGATTATATCGATCTGATGCCATATGATATTAGAGAAAGGTACCTTTGCACAAATAGAAATAAACAAAATACAGAAGTAGAGTTAGAAGAATTAATAGTAAGATTAATCTATACGGCAATAAAGCAAAAAGAGAAGGACCCTAGAAGACTTCGAGAGACTAAAGAAACTGAACTAAGTGACGACATTGCTCATATCCTTCAGGCAGGTCTTTCGGCAAGAGATGTAGTAATTGCGAGGGAACAACCATATGGATTTGCACTAAAGGGTATCGGTGAATTGGACTTTTTTATTTACACTCAATCGAATAGTACATTCTCACCAATTGCTATTGGCGAAAACAAAGAATGGAATAACTTTACAAAACATTTTAAACAATTAATAGGATATATGAATGAGGATATAGACTTTGGTTTTACAATTATATTTAACAAAGAAACAAATCTCAAAACTATTCTAAAAAATAGAGAGACATTCCTTAGAGAATTCTTTGTTGAGTTAAACGGAAAAAAATACTTTGAAACCATCGAGTTAACAAGAGGATTCAAAGAATTAAAGGACATTGTTATTTCAACTCACAAAAATCCAGAGAATGGTACTCTATTCAAGGTCTATCATTTTATTGCAAATGCTTACAGGCCTGAACGAGAAGAAGCTGCTAAACAAGCTAGATCTAACAAATAATATTATACGTAAATACATTTTAGTAATTTATGTATAGAAAGGTGTTCCAAGTGATAATAAAAAATATAGAAATTAGTAATTTTAGAACGCTAAATGTTTTAAAAATTGACTTTCATCCAGAAGTCAATTTTATTGTGAGATTAAATAATACTGGGAAGTCTAACTTATTAAGATTATTAAATACATTAAAGTAATAAGAGTAATTTCTTAGATGAAGATTTTTAAAAATCATAGAATAAAAGGCCAACATTAGAATATCATGGAACTTTTTATAGCCTCTTTAAATATTGTATTGTTTTTATAATAATTATAAGAAAATATAAAGGTGATAAAATTGAATAATGAGATAGTCAATTATGTAGAAATTATAAATTCTATTAGGGAGTGGCTATTAAATCAAGGGAGTTTTGGGGAGGTTTTATTAGACCAAATTGATAGGGAAATAGAGGAACAGTTAATAAATGATAATAACGAAAATAGTTTTATAAAGGGACAACTTTCTTTTGATAATTTCTTTTTATTAGATGAAGAAAATCTACAGTTAGACATATTAGATTTACATATCAAAGTAATAAAGGAGTTCTTAGTTATATTGCCATCTTGTTGGGACGAGATAAATAATACACTTAAAACAATCGATGAATCCATAAGCATTCATTTTATATTTAGTGAATCAATTTCACAAAATTCAGAATTCGAAAACAAAAATTATAAATACAAATTAATTACTGCTACTAAACAAGATGTCTTTCCCGTAAACATTGATGAAATTAAAGAAAACATAATCAAAGTTGAGAGAATAATAAAAGAGTTAAAACAGGTGAGTAAATAATGGTTAGTAAGTTGGAATTAAAAAAAGCTGTAAATACTTTAATACGTAGAACTACAATACCATCTAGAATCAATTATAGAAGAAACATAGCGGATTCTATCTATGAAGCATATATATTTGCGCTTATTTTAAAATCCATAAAAAAAGTAGGGGGTGTTGTTGAACTTAGGTCTATCAGAAACCCTTTCTCTTCTCCTCCCGTGTTCATATTTAGAGGTTCACCGGGAAATATTCATAGTAATTCGCATGATTACGGTTATGCAGAGTTTACGTATAATGGAGAAAAGTACGAAGTACATTTAGATGTTTATCATGAAGGGACTTCAGGAGTAAGACATGAGGTTGACGTTTCAATTATTGATAAAGAACATTGTGATAATTGCAGAAGAAATCGTAAAAATCCTCAAGCTAAACATACAAAAGCAATAATAGAATGTAAATTCTATTCAACAACAAATCTAAGAACGGAATTGATAAGAACATTTGTAGGTCTAAAAGATGATATGGGCTCTGTTTATATAGCAAGGTTCTGCTCCAACAAAGATGGAGAAAATATCAGGAAATATTGTTCAGGTAAAGAAAATAGACCTAGATTTAACGGCAACTTAGTCCCTTCTTCAGAGGAAGAAAATCGATTTGTACATGTACTAATGGATGATTTAATAAAATGGTTAGGATAACAACTATATTTTAAATAAAATTATACTCCACATACTACACACTGGAAAAAAATCTGCACAAAACTTGCACAAGAGGCACTTTAACACAATTAATTTATTTAATTTTTATTAACTCACTTAAATAAAAAATCTTTGAAACATCGCGTGTTTTCAAGATATATTTAATTTTATTTATCACATTTTACATATTTAATTAACTTATTTTTTCCCCTTCTATTTTGACAGGGTAGAGGTCGCTGGTTCGAGCCCAGTCGGAATCATCAAGCTAAATCCCCTGAACCACAAGGCTTCAAGGGCTTTTTTTCTGGGTGGCTTCGTTATTTTTGGTGTGTTTGTTGATTTAGTGTGTTTTTTGAAGTGATTGATTTGAAACTTTATTCCTCCTCAAACAATTGCTCAAATTTTCGGCTGCTGTTTCTTGTATGGTTGGAAGCAAATGAGAGTAAGTATTCATTGTCATTTTGATACTCGTATGTCCTAACTGTTCCGAAACGACTTTCATATGAACATTTTGTTGTAACGGCAAAGTTGTATGTGTATGCCTTAATGAGCGCAATGTAATATTCTTTTCTATATAGATTCAGATTAATTTTCCGACATAACTACCTGTCCAATGCGTTGAAGCACTTTTTTATGGAAATTGAGCGAGGTACTCCAAGAACGAAACAATCGATTCTCACAACTCTTTTCGATTGGGAAACCGATTGGCAGCCAGCCCTAAGTTCGTTCAACTAAGTTTAAATTTGGCGAATAAGGGGGGGAGAATACATGTATAGGTGCCTGTGCATCGCGATCCCAAAAGTAGACAGTATAATTCGGTTAATGCGAGGAAATTAGGTTTAAACCGCTCTAATTCCTTTTCTTTTCTCATTATGACTTTAAACTAATTTATTTCTATGATTTTTCAAAATGTTTGGGTCATAAGACGGCTCCTTGCGGAAATCGGGACAAGGAGCGCTTCAGAAGCGACTCCTCGCATGAAGGAAAGAGCGGTTTTTTAAGGATTTCCCGCAGAATCCGTCTTATGTTTGTTGGGGTGGAACAAGGCGCTTATGCTTTTCTAATAAACTACGAAACTTTTACATCAACTTGTTCTGGTACATCCTGTTTCTTGCTGAATTTGCTTAAAACGATTCCTATACCTGTACCGACAAGTGCCGGCACGATCCATTCTAACCCAACGGATGAAAGGGGAAGAATATTTCTTATGGTTTGAAGCGGGCCAAAGTCCAAGCCAAATGCATTTAATCCGCCAATCATAGCAAATACTCCAGTAAATAACATGGCGCTTCTGTATACTTTTTTCGAATTCTTAAAGAAACGGCTAAAAAAGGTAAGTGTGATTAATACAATTGTTAATGGATACGCCGTGACAAGGAATGGCACTGATACTTTAAGTATTTGGTTTAATCCTAAGTTTGAAAGAGTGAAGCCTGCTAGAGTAACGGCGAATACTACTGATTTATAACTTGCTTTTGGAATGAGATTTGAAAAATATTGGCCGCAGGCTGTTGTTAGTCCCACCACTGTTGTGAAACAAGCTAACGTAAAAATGAAACCAAGCAAAGCTGTACCGCTTTGTCCCAATAAAAGCGTTGAAGCAGAGGACAGGATATCTGCACCGTTTTCAAACGATCCGTTCGCAGCCATTTTTCCTCCAATAAATCCAAGACTAACGTATACTAGAGCAAGCAATATCCCTGCAATCATGCCGGATTTCAAAGTATATTCTGTTAATTTCTTACTGTCTCGTACTCCTCTTTGTTGAATGGAGGTGAGAATGACAATTCCAAAGGCCAAGGAGGCCAGGGCATCCATTGTGTTATATCCTTCAATGAAACCTTTAAAAAATGCTCCGGTTTGATAGGCTTCTGCTGGCGATTGGAGCGGTGCATCCAGCTTAACAAATCCAACTGCACACAAGATAACCATCGATAAAAGCAAGATCGGAGTGATCCAACGTCCCATGTATTTTTCCATTTTGGAAGGGTTTAAGCTTATCGCATAGACAAGGGAAAAGAAAATAACCGTATATAAAACTAAGGACAAAGATGAGTTCCTCCACGATTCGCTAAGGAAAGGAGTAATGCTCATTTCATACGCAACAGTTGCATTTCTTGGAATGGCCAAGAAGGGTCCGATACATAAATAAATGATAACCATAAAGACTGTACTGAATACCGGATGAACACGATTCCCGATCGTTTGAACACCGCCCTTTACGAGGGAAACAGCAAACAGCACTACAAATGGCAGGCCAACGCCGGTAATGATAAATCCTGACATGGCCAGCCAGTAGGAAGTACCGGATTCAGCACCTAAAAATGGCGGGAAGATTAGGTTTCCTGCGCCAAAAAACATCGAAAATAACATCAATCCAATAGATAAGGTGTCTAATTTTTTCAAAGTAATCTCTCCTTTATTGCTTAGAATATATAAAAACCCGTCCCTACATATAGGGACGGGTTTGTGCCCGCGTTACCACCCTTCTTCCGCATATATCATTAAAAAAGCATGCGGCTCTCAGTCACGTACAATCATACGCATTCCATTGTAACGGTGGACAACCCGTCAAAGCTTACTATGGTTCAGCTTTGCATCTCAGAGATGATCTTCGGATAAGGCCTGACATCGGTTTTCACCAAACGCCGACTCTCTGTAGAACAGGGCTCCTATCTTACTCTTCTCGTCATTGATTTTTATTATTTGAAAATAATCTAGCAGAGGAAAACTAAAATGTCAATATTTTTAGATAGTTTATGCTCTCTTTGCAAAGAAAGATCCTTGGTCTTCGTGTGGTCACAGGAATATTCCTCTTTATTAACTATGATGTGTCCATGAAAAACTATATAGATTCAGATTAATTTTCCGACATAACCACCTGTCCGATGCGCTGGAGCACTCTTTCTGGAAATTCAGAAAGGTACTCCAAAAACGAAA
>NZ_JACDUT010000023.1 GCF_013761245.1 Thermaerobacillus caldiproteolyticus
TTCGTCCTGAGCCAGGATCAAACTCTCCATAGAAAGTTAAACAACCTAGCAAATTGACGTGGACGCTTGCGTTTTGTTCAGTTTTCAAGGAACTTAGCACACTTTTAGAATTATACACACGTTATTACATGTTGTCAACTAATTTTTTTCATTTTTAACAACGACGTTATTTAATTTAACACATAGATAAAATAAAAGTCAACATTTTTTTATAAAAAATAAAATAAAAACGTTGTTCATTACGATTTTTAAAATGAACAACGTTTTATTACAGAAGTTTGACATAACTACTAAGTTGGCTAAAGAACATATTTTTCAATCACTGCCAATGCAGCAACCCCTGGGATTCCTAAAAATCCAGAAACTAATGATGTCGATAGATTAATCGGAATATGCAAACTGAATGAACTGCCAATTGCATTGAAGACAAATAAAAGCAATGCTCCTATGACAAGCTTCACTGCTCCATAACCGATGAATTGCAAGGGCTTTAAAGGTGCCCCCACAAACAGCAAAATGATAATGAAAGCTAATAAACATATAATCACGATTTTCGGTTCCATTTTATTCGCCCCTTTTATTGCTTGTACTACTACAAAAGTATGACTAAAAATACAAATCAAGAACAAAAAAAAATAAAGGAAGCTTATTTCACTCCCTTTAACGATATCCGGCGACGTTTTGCTTCACGGATGAGAAAAAAATATTTAGCCTCGGTAATTTTTAAACTAATTACCACTTCTTCAGAAGGTTCTACACTTTTTTCAATAAGATTTTTTTGTTCCATCCATTCATCTCTCATCGCTTGTAGCTCATTAATTAATTTTTCATTAAATTGTTTTCTTAACCAGCCTTTGCGCCGCCAAAACATGCGACTCACCTCACGTTATAGCTCACGACGACCTTCGAGCGCCTTCGAAAGCGTTACTTCGTCTGCATATTCCAAATCCCCACCAACCGGCAAACCGTGAGCAATTCTTGTAATCTTAATACCCGTCGGCTTCAATAAGCGTGATATATACATTGCTGTTGCTTCACCCTCAATATTAGGGTTTGTTGCTAAAATCACTTCTTGTACCGTTTCATCTTGAAGTCTTTTTAATAGTTCAGGAATTTTTATATCTTCAGGACCGATGCCGTCCATTGGAGAAATAGCGCCGTGCAGCACATGATAAAGCCCATTGTATTCCTTCATCTTCTCCATGGCGATTACATCTTTCGGGTCTTGGACTACACATATTGTTGTTTTGTCTCGTCTTTCATCTTCACAAATATAACAAGGATCTTTATCGGTAATATGCCCGCATATCGTGCAATATGTTAAGTTTCTTTTCGCATTAACTAATGCCTTCGCAAAATCTAGCACTGTATCTTCTTTCATGTTCAGGACAAAAAAAGCCAAGCGAACGGCTGTCTTTGGCCCAATTCCAGGCAATTTCATAAAGCTATCAATAAGTTTCGATATTGGCTCCGGATAATGCATGAAAAATCCTCCTAGAATAAGCCAGGGATGTTCAATCCTTTTGTAAATTGTCCCATTGTTTCAGCTGTGAGTTCATCCGCTTTCTTTAAAGCATCATTTGTTGCTGCTAAAATTAAATCTTGTAGCATTTCGATATCTTCTGGGTCGACAACTTCCTCTTTAATTTTTACTTCAAGAATTTGTTTGTGACCGTTAGCAATGACTGTAACCATCCCGCCACCAGCAGTGCCTTCCACTGTTTTTTCCGCTAATTCTTCTTGTGCTTTTTGCATTTCTTTTTGCATTTTTTGCATTTGTTTCATCATTTTTTGCATATTTCCCATTCCACGCATCATGTTCATTTCCTCCTTAAATCATTTACTCTTTAATTTCAATTAATGCTTCGCCAAACAACCGCTTTGCCTCAGCAATAAGAGGATCTTCCTCTTTTTCACGCTGTGTCCCTTTTTCGCGAATAAATTCTTCTCTTATTTTTCCCCATTCTTCATCAGGAACAGCTACCATTTCAAAACGTTTGTTTGTTAGGTCAAATAAAATTGACTCTACATTATCTTTTACATGATTGGTATTATCAGCTGCCATTTTACAATGAATTTCATACTTAAACTTCAACACAAAAGCATTCGGACTTGCTGCCACCGGTTCACTTTCTTGCAATAATGCTGCATGTGATACTTTATTTTGCTTTTTTAAAATATCTAACATTTCTCCCCAATGGCCTTTAATAAGCGATAGATCTTGATGAGTCGCCTGCTTTAATATTTCATGAATACGGCCTACTGGAACTTTGTAGCCACTCGTTCTCGTTGACTTTGCTGGCTTTTTCGCCTGTACGGACGAACCCTCTTTCGCTGTAACAGAAATCCCTTGCTCTTTCAAACGAGATAACTCTGCCTCTAGATTTTCTACTTTCTTTATGAGCGATTGAATTTCTTCAGACATCGAGAACGTGTGTCGATCTTCTTGATGACAAAGTTTTACTAAAGCCACCTCTAAAAAAATGCGAGGATGATTCGTCCATTTCATCTCTAGTTGACTTTTGTTCAATATTTCAATCGTTTCATAAATGGTTGGTAATGGAATGGATTGAGCAAGCTGTTGAAACTCATGATCCATGCCCATTCCTTTAATGATGCCTTCTAAATGAGGAGCTGTTTTATATAGCAAAAGATCCCGGTAATAAAAAATTAAATCTTCAATGAGACGATTAGGGTCTTTCCCTTGGTTCATGAATTCTTCTAATGACTGTAGGACTTTTGCTATGTTTTTTTCATATATCGCTTGAACAAGACCAGCTAACGTAAAAGGAGACACGGCTCCTGTCATCGCCAGTACATCTTCAAGCAATACTTCCTCTTCGCTGAACGAAATCGCTTGATCAAGCAGGCTCAAAGCATCGCGCATTCCACCATCGGCAGCACGAGCAATGGCGAATAGCGCTTCGTCTGAAGCCTTTATGTTTTGCTGATCAACCACTTGTCTTAATCTTGAAACGATCGAATGAGGCTGAATTCTGCGAAAATCGAAGCGCTGACAACGAGAAATAATCGTAGGTGGAATTTTATGCGGCTCTGTTGTCGCTAAAATAAAAATAACATGTTTAGGCGGCTCTTCTAACGTTTTCAGCAACGCGTTAAAAGCGCCAATCGAAAGCATATGCACTTCATCAATGATATATACTTTATAGCGAACAGAGGTCGGTGCAAATTTTACTTTGTCACGAATATCTCTAATTTCATCGACTCCGTTATTTGAAGCAGCGTCAATTTCTAGAACATCCGGAATGGATCCATTTGTAATTCCAATACAAGCTGGACATTCGTTACACGGTTCCATCGTTGGCGCATTTTCACAATTGACTGCTTTCGCTAAGATTTTCGCAGCGCTTGTTTTTCCTGTTCCACGCGGACCAGAAAAAAGATACGCATGGGATATTTTATTTTGAAGCAGGGCACTTTGTAATGTTTTCGTTACGTGTTCTTGACCGACAAGATCCGCAAAGCGTTGCGGTCGAAAAACACGATATAAAGCCTGATATGTCACGAAATTGCCCTCCTCTTTTCTCTCATCTTATTTATTATATAATGTCTTTGTTGTTTTTCAAAATAGGAAATAAAAATAAAAAAACTCACTCGCCTTGAGTGAGTTTTTGCTTATTTTATATATATTTGCCGTGCACCTTCCGTCGATTAGCTGCCCCAAGCGTTGCTCAAGCAGTTAGCTCGGCCCAGGCTCCCCCACGGCACATGGGAGTATCCGCTTACTGCTGCTTCCTTCCGGACCTGACAGGGTTCACGGAATCCCATTGCGTAGGACCCAGACGTCAACACCACTTACTTGAGACAGACCTTACAGCATACTAACCTCAAGAAGGAATTCGGCCTCGCTAGAGCGGATTGCGAGTACAGGGCACCGCTACCTCCCCGCTTAGCACGGCAACTATAAGTATATCGATTTTCTAATAAAAATGCAACGATTGTATGATGTAATTTAATTGGGATTTCCCCTAATATTTTCATGTTTCTGTTTTTGTTGCTTCTTTTTCGTTCTTAGCTTCTGAAAAAATTCACTTAACATTTGTCCGCATTCTTCTTTCAGTACGCCGCTGACAACCTCTGTTTGATGATTAAATCGGTCTTCTTGCAATAGATTCATCAGTGTTCCAGCACATCCGCCCTTTGGATCACTTGCTCCAAATACGACTTTTTTTACTCGCGAAAGCACAATTGCTCCTGCACACATCGCACAAGGCTCTAGCGTCACGTATAATGTCGTTTCTTCTAAGCGCCATGAACCTAATCGCTTGCATGCTTCATCAATGGCCAAAATTTCTGCATGGGCAATCGCACGCTGCTCTGTTTCCCGCAAGTTATGAGCACGGGCAATGACTTCACCATCTTTGACGATCACAGCTCCGATCGGTACTTCTCCGATTTGCTCAGCTTTTTTCGCTTCCTCAATCGCTAGACGCATATAGTACTCGTCATTCATCATCGTAAAGCTCCTTATAAAAATAAACGTCATTTCCTTTTTTAATTCATCATAAAATAAGAGGAACGAAGACGCAACTAGGAGGGAGCGTATGCAAATTCATGTCGTACAACGCGGACAAACGTTAACAGGAATTGCTCAGGCGTATAACACCAATCCCGAAGAAATTATTAGAGCAAATGAACTTCCCAATCCAAATAACCTCGTTACTGGTCAAGCAATCGTCATCCCTATTGTTGGTCGTTTTTACTGGGTACAACGCGGCGATAGTTTATGGTCCATCTCTCGTAAATTCTCAATTCCGGTACAACGGCTCGCCGAAGTAAACGGTATTCCTCTCAATCGTCCTCTACAAATTGGTCAGCGTTTATACATTCCTCCAGCATCAAAACGAAATGCAGAATTTAATGGGTATGTCGAGCCGCGTGGGACCTCCGTCAGTCCTGCACTTGAAACAAGCGCCAGTCAAGCTGCTCCATATTTAACCTATTTAGCACCTTTCAGCTTCCAAATTCAGCGGGATGGAACATTAAAAGAACCTCTTTTAAATAATTTCCCTTCCATTGCTCGTGCCAACCGTGTCACTTTAATGATGGTCGTGACCAACCTAGAAAATGACCAATTTAGCGATGAATTAGGAGCCGTTATCTTAAATAATGAGGAATTACAAAATCGTCTGCTTGAAAATATTATCACTACGGCAAGAAAATACGGATTCCGCGATATTCACTTTGATATGGAATATTTGCGTCCGGCTGATCGGGAAGCCTATAATTCTTTTTTACGAAAAGCGAAACAACGGTTTGAGCGAGAAGGATGGCTGATGTCCACCGCCTTAGCTCCAAAAACCAGTGCCACGCAAAAAGGACGCTGGTATGAGGCTCATGATTACCGTGCTCATGGCCAAATCGTTGATTTTGTTGTTATTATGACTTATGAATGGGGATATAGCGGCGGTCCTCCGATGCCTGTTTCTCCAATCGGACCCGTTCGCCAAGTGCTAGAGTACGCGATTACGGAAATGCCAGCTTCAAAAATTATGATGGGACAAAATCTATACGGTTATAACTGGACTCTTCCATATGTACCGGGTGGTCCATACGCGCTAGCCGTTAGCCCACAACAAGCCATTCGTCTCGCTTCCCGTTACAATGTCCCCATCGAATATGATACCCGTGCACAAGCCCCTCATTTTAATTATCGAGACGAAAATGGCAAAGAACATACAGTATGGTTTGAAGACGCCCGTTCAATTCAAGCAAAGTTCAATTTAGTAAAAGAACTTGGTTTAAGAGGAATCAGCTACTGGAAATTGGGGTTAGACTTCCCACAAAATTGGCTTTTGATTACGGACAATTTTAATGTCGCAAAAAGGTAACCGGCACTTGGATTCTTTATCCAAGTGCTATTTCTTTTTATAAATTCTCTCTACTTTCTCATCGTCTATGCTAAAATAGAGTTTGTCTGTCTAAACGGACTTTGAATGACAAAGGAGGGATCATATATGGGGATTGTACCGTTTATCGCGGTGGAGGGACCAATTGGGGTCGGGAAAACCTCGCTAGCAAAAGCGATTGCTGAACAGTTTGGCTATCATTTATTAAAAGAAATTGTCGATGAAAATCCATTTCTCGGGAAATTTTATGAAAATATTGAGGAATGGAGCTTTCAAACAGAAATGTTTTTCCTCTGCAATCGTTATAAGCAGCTAGAAGATATTAACCGCGATTTCATTCAAAAACAAAAACCGGTTGTCGCTGACTATCATATCATAAAAAATTTAATTTTTGCAGAAAGAACATTAAAGGATCATGAATATAAAAAATACTTAAAAATATACGACATTCTTACAGAAGACATGCCTCAACCAAATATGATGATTTATTTACATGCAAGTCTTGATACATTATTAACACGAATTAAAATGAGAGGGAGGGAATTTGAAAAGAATATTGACCCGGTCTATTTAGAACAATTATCTGTCGCTTATGAACAAACGATCGAACTATTTGAAAAATCAAATCCGCATATTCCGATTCTTCGATTTAATGGGGATGAGCTTGATTTCGTTCAGCGAAAATCGGATTTACTTTACATATTTGAACAAATTAAAAATGTGTTGAAAAGGAGCCAATGGCAATGAATTTACGTGAAAAGTACAATATTCCAAGCGATGCTGTAATTACGATCGCAGGAACCGTTGGAGTTGGAAAATCAACAATGACAAAAGTGCTCGCGAAAGCACTGAATTTTCGTACCTCTTTCGAAAAAGTGGATACAAATCCATATTTAGACAAGTTTTATGCCGATTTTGAGCGTTGGAGTTTCCACCTGCAAATTTATTTTCTTGCGGAACGATTCAAGGAGCAAAAAAGAATCTTTGAATATGGAGGCGGATTTGTCCAAGACCGTTCCATTTACGAAGATACAGGAATTTTTGCGAAGATGCACTTTGAAAAAGGAACGATGACAAAAGTCGATTATGAAACATATACAAGTTTATTTGAAGCGATGGTAATGACACCGTATTTTCCTCATCCAGATTTACTGATTTATTTAGAAGGAAGCTTTGAAGAAATTTTAAAACGCATTCGCGAACGCGGGCGCCCAATGGAACAACAAACACCGATTGAATATTGGAAGGAAATGTACGACCGCTATGAACAATGGATTAATGAATTTAATGCGTGTCCTATCCTTCGGATTAACATTAACGATTATGATATTCTCGAAGACGAACGGTCTATTGAGCCGATTGTCAAAAAAATTGCCTATATGTTAAACCAATATCGCCGCTTAAAAAAATAGCCGCCTATTATTAGGCGGTTTCTCATTATCATAAAAAACAAAAATTCGTTACAAAATGTAACGAATCGTTTCGGTGAACAATCTCCATTTATGCGCGGTGGTATTTCCAACTATTTGATGGCGGAGGAGGAGGGATTCGAACCCCCGCGCGCCTTTCGACGCCTCTCGGTTTTCAAGACCGACCCCTTCAGCCAGACTTGGGTACTCCTCCTTCTCATCGACATCACTTAATATAACACTTTCTCTTCCCTAAGTCAATACTTTTTAGAGGAGAGCGGGCATAAAACATTGCCCACTCGATGAAGTGCTCCCCCATTCAGTGGAGGCTTATGCAAGAATCTTCACATCCCGAAGTCGTTAATCTTCATTTCAACTTAAAAGCGAGAGATGTTTTGGAATAATAAGAGCTAAGCGTTATTGAATAACTTCTTTATTTCCCATGTAAGGGCGCAATACTTCAGGAATAATAACTGTTCCATCTTCTTGTTGATAGTTTTCTAAAATCGCTGCGACCGTTCTCCCAATCGCTAAACCCGAACCATTAAGAGTATGAACATGTTCTGGTTTTGCTTTCGGATCACGACGGAAGCGAATGTTCGCGCGGCGGGCTTGAAACGCCTCAAAATTGCTACAAGAAGAAATTTCACGGTACGTTCCATAGCTTGGAAGCCATACTTCAATATCGTATTTTTTCGCTGCCGTAAATCCTAAATCCCCTGTACACATGCTCATGACGCGGTAAGGCAATCCAAGCAATTGTAATACTCTTTCTGCATGACTTGTTAATTTTTCCAACTCTTCATATGAATCTTCCGGTTTTACAAATTTCACAAGCTCTACTTTATTAAATTGATGCTGGCGAATGAGCCCCCTTGTATCGCGGCCAGCAGAGCCAGCTTCAGAGCGGAAACATGCGCTATAAGCAACATAATTAATCGGTAAATCTTCCGCTGACAAAATTTCATCTCGATGCAAGTTCGTCACAGGAACTTCTGCAGTTGGAATTAAAAAGTAATCTTCGCTTTCAATACGAAACGCGTCTTCTTCAAACTTTGGTAACTGTCCTGTTCCTGTCATGCTGGCACGATTGACGAGATACGGAGGCAATACTTCTTGATAGCCATGCTCCTCTACGTGTAGATCAATCATAAAGTTAATCAACGCGCGTTCTAAACGGGCCCCCAACCCTTTATAAAAGACAAATCTGCTTCCCGTTACTTTTGCTGCACGCTCAAAGTCTAAAATTCCGAGTTGATCAGCAATTTCCCAATGCGGCTTCGGTTCAAACGAAAATTGACGGGGCTCTCCCCATTTTCGGATTTCCACGTTATCCTCTTCGGATTCACCAACCGGTACTGACTCATGTGGAATATTTGGAATAGATAACAATAGCGTTTGTAACTCTTCTTCTACTTGACGAAGTTCATCATCTAACACTTTAATACGATCCCCGACTTCGCGCATTTCAGCAATAAGATGGTCGGCATCTTTTTTCTCACGCTTTAAAACAGCAATTTGTTGTGACACTTCATTACGCTTATTTTTTAATTCTTCTGCTTTCGCAATTAATTGGCGACGCTTGCTGTCTAATTCTTCAAAACGCGCAAAGTCAGTTAAATCTTCCCCGCGATGTTTAAGTTTCTCTTTTACTTCTTGAAAATTGGCGCGTAAAAATTTTATGTCTAACATTTTTCCTTCCTCCTTTTCTTTTTTTTCAAATAAAAACTCTCGTCCCCTTAAAAAGGGACGAGAGTACCCCGCGTTGCCACCCTACTTGAAGACAAAACGTCTTCCGCTCAAACGGATAACGGCTTGAAGCCGAAAATGCTTACTTGCTCTTACGCGTTCGGCATTTTACTCAAGGATGGATTCACAAGTGTTTCCCATCGGTTTGCACCACCCACCGACTCTCTGAAGAGAAACGGTCTTGCTACTAGTTCCTTTCATCGTTTTAGCGCTATCCAATTTTCAGAATCGGTCTTTTGTAAAAACAATGTACTATAAGTTTTAACAACTTTCAACCCTTTTATGCCTTTGCTTCCTTCACCATATTAATAAAGTATTGAGTAATGCGATGATCGTCAGTTAATTCCGGATGGAAGGAACATCCTAAAAACTGTCCCTGTCTTGCTGCGACGATACGGTCTTCGTGTTTTGCCAAAATTTCTACATCCTCGCCGACTTCGACAATATGTGGAGCACGAATAAATACTCCAACAAAGTTATCTGCAATTCCGGCAATCGAAAGCTCCGCCTCAAAGCTTTCCCGTTGGCGGCCAAATGAATTGCGTTCTACCGTGATATCCATTAAACCAAGGTGTGACTCCTCATAACCAACAATTCGCTTGGCTAAAATGATCAAGCCAGCACAAGTACCAAACATCGGCTTTCCTTTGGATGCAAACTCTTTTAGCGGCTCGATAAATCCGTACTTGTCCATCAAGCGGCGCATTGTTGTGCTTTCGCCACCTGGAATGATAAGGCCATCAATATCCTCTAATTGCTCTACTTTTTTAATCACAATCGCTTCTGCACCGCACGCTTCAATAGATCTTACATGTTCTCGAACCGCACCTTGCAAGCCTAAAACTCCGATTTTCACCATAATGTCTACCCCTTTAATTACCAGCCACGCTCTTGCATACGTTGTTCTGGTAACAATGATGAAATATCAATGCCTCGCATCGCTCCCCCTAATCCTTTAGAAAGATGGGCAATTAATTCATAATCTTCATAATGCGTGGTTGCTTCTACGATCGCTCGTGCATATTTTTCCGGATTCTCGGACTTAAAAATACCAGAACCAACAAATACACCGTCTGCGCCTAAATGCATCATTAACGCTGCGTCAGCAGGAGTCGCGACTCCACCTGCGGCAAAGTTGACGACAGGAAGACGACCTAATCGTTTAATTTCTAACAATACTTCAAATGGAGCCCCTAAATTTTTTGCTTCTGTCATTAGTTCATCTTCACTCATGCTGACTACTTTACGTACTTGGGCGTTCACTTTTCGCATATGACGCACCGCTTCCACAATATTTCCTGTGCCCGGTTCTCCTTTTGTTCGAAGCATGGACGCACCTTCAGCAATGCGACGTGCAGCCTCACCTAAGTCGCGGCATCCACAAACAAATGGAACAGTAAATTGCCGCTTATCAATATGGAATTCTTCATCCGCAGGAGTTAGTACTTCACTTTCGTCAATATAGTCAACACCTAATGCTTCAAGAACACGAGCTTCGACATAATGACCGATACGTGCTTTCGCCATTACTGGAATAGATACAGCTTTCATTACTTCTTCAATAACGGTCGGATCAGCCATGCGAGCAACACCGCCAGCAGCACGAATGTCAGCTGGTACACGCTCTAAAGCCATTACCGCCACTGCTCCAGCCGCTTCTGCAATTTTTGCTTGCTCCGCATTCACAACATCCATGATGACGCCGCCTTTTTGCATTTCTGCCATACCGCGCTTTACACGTTCTGTCCCTGTAATTGCCACTTGTAATTCCTCCTAGTTACGTTATGTAGTCATATTGTGATAATTGTACTGGAAAATACCGAAATTCACAATAAAGAATCTTGATTACATTTTTTTATTTTACCTCAATTTTTTAAAAAATCACAATAGAAAAAGCTCCCTTTTAAAAAGGAGCTTTTTAGAACCAACCTTTTACCATTTTCACAACACTTGTCCAAACATCACCGAATAGTCCACCGATTCCTCTCATCGTAAGTACAAACCAGTTTGCTTTTTCCACGCTTTTCGTAGTAACTAAATCAACTTTAGCATTGTTTTCCATTTCCGGACTTAAATAACCGTAATTATTTTCACCAGCATATTTTATAGTCATATATCCAACTTTTTCACCTTTTTTAACTGGTGCTGTCAATTCTCCATCGCTAGTTAATTTCTTTTTATCAATCACATACACGGGTTGATAATTTTTTTCTTCCCCATTCTTCACTACAAGAGAAAGCGGCTTTTTCGTTGCAATGACTACGGACTTTTCTTTTCCTTTTACAACAGGCAATGTAGACTTTCCTTTCAGCTTGTAACCCGCCGGATAAATTTCTTTTAACGAGTAATTGCTGAACCCATAATCAAGCAACTTTCTCGTTTGTTCGAATCGTGCCTCAATGGTTGATTTTCCACCGCTTTTTGCATTCATTACTACTGTAATAAAACGAACGCCATTTCTCTCCGCTGTTCCTGTAAAGCAGTAGCCAGCAAAATCGGTATAACCCGTTTTGAGGCCGTCTACACCCTCATACGAATAAACTAGCCCTGGTAACATCCAGTTCCAGTTTTCCATTTTAATTTGATCGTCTGTTCCTTCTCGAAATGTTTTTTTCGAAATGCTTGCTGTCTCTAACACTTGTGGGTATTCTTTCAATAAATGATAAGCTAATGTAGCAACAGCACGGGCAGACATCACATTTTCCTCATGCTCATTTGTTCCACCTGGATGGAATCCTTGTAAATCTTTGTTGCTTAATCCTGTTGCATTCACAAATTTATAGCCTTTAAGACCTAGTTTTTTCGCTTTTTCATTCATCATTTTCACAAAATTTTCTTCTGAACCAGCGACAATTTCGGCAATGGCAACAGTCGCTGCATTCGCTGAATAGATCGCCATCGCTTCATAAAGCTCATGAACAGTATATTTCCCATCTTTTCTTAAAGGGACATTCGATAAATCGCGGTCTTGGGAAAGTCTATACACGTAATCGCTTGGTGTATATTGTTGATCCCATTTTACTCGTTTTTCCTTAATCGCTTCTAATAACAGATATTCTGTCATCATTTTTGTCATACTAGCAATTCCAAGAACCGTATCAATATTTTTTTGGTATAAAATTCTTCCTGTTTTTGCATCAACAAGAATGGCCGCGTCTGCTTCAATGTTCAACGGATCTTGGGCCGCGCTCGCTTTGCCAAATGGGAATATACTTGCAAATAAAAAAACTACTAAAAAGCTAACAATCATGCTTTTGCATCCTAGACATTTCACTGTTCTTCCCTCCTCACACAAACGTTATTGTAACACACTCTTGTACAAAAAAATAGACGGAGGAACCTTCCTCCGCCCAAGTTAGGTAAATAGACATATAACACCGTGAGCCTCTAGTTATTAATGAATCTTTCCCTGCATGATATGAAACATACCGCTATAAGAATTAAGAAATTGAATAGTTTGGTGCTTCTTTCGTAATTTGTACATCATGTGGATGGCTTTCACGTAACCCAGCACCTGTCATACGGATAAATTGTGTTTTTTCACGCAATTCTTCTAAGTTTTTCGTGCCGCAATATCCCATACCTGATCGTAAACCACCAACAAGTTGGTAAATTGTATCGGCAAGCGGCCCCTTATACGGAACGCGTCCCTCAATTCCTTCAGGAACGAATTTTTTGTTGTCCTCTTGGAAGTAGCGGTCTTTACTTCCTTTTTCCATCGCCGCCACAGAACCCATACCGCGATATACTTTAAACCGTCTTCCTTGATAAATTTCTGTTTCTCCTGGACTTTCTGATACGCCAGCTAAAAGGCTTCCTAACATAACAGCATGAGCTCCTGCCGCTAATGCTTTAACGATATCTCCAGAATATTTAATGCCGCCGTCTGCAATAATTGGGACGCCGTATTTGCGCGCCTCTGTTGCACAGTCATAAATCGCGGTAATTTGCGGTACTCCGACACCTGCAACAACACGCGTCGTACAGATGGAACCAGGTCCAATTCCGACTTTGATAATGTTAGCTCCCGCCTCAATCAGGTCGCGTGTCGCCTCCGCTGTCGCGACATTTCCAGCAATAATATTGAGTTTTGGATATTGCTCACGAATTTTGCGAACCGTTTCAAGGACACCTTTTGAATGCCCATGAGCCGTATCAACAACAATAACGTCTACATTTGCTTCTACAAGTTTTTTCACGCGAATCATCGTATCAGCTGTTACGCCGACAGCTGCCCCAACTAGTAAACGGCCTTGTGCATCTTTCGCAGAATTCGGAAACTCGATAACTTTTTCAATATCTTTAATCGTAATTAATCCCTTTAAAACACCGTTTTCATCAATAAGTGGCAACTTCTCTACTTTGTACTTTTGCAAAATCTTTTCTGCTTCTTCTAACGTTGTACCTACTGGAGCAGTAATTAAATTTTCTTTCGTCATCACATCAGATATTTTTGTCGAATAATCTTGAATAAATCGCAAATCACGGTTTGTAATAATTCCAACTAACTTTTGTTCTACCTCATTATTGACAATTGGAACACCAGAAATTCGATATTTTCCCATTAAGTGTTCAGCATCGTATACTTGATGTTCTGGAGTTAAGAAAAAAGGATCGGTAATGACTCCTCGTTCTGAACGTTTGACTTTATCAACTTGTTCTGCCTGCTGCTCAATAGACATATTTTTGTGGATAATTCCCAATCCACCTTGTCGTGCCATTGCAATGGCCATTTCCGCTTCTGTAACGGTATCCATTCCCGCACTAATAATTGGGATATTCAATTGTAATGTCTCGCTTAACTGTGTGGTTACATCAACATCGCGAGGCAACACTTCCGATTTTGCAGGAATAAGAAGAACATCGTCAAATGTTAATCCTTCTTTGACAAATTTAGATTCCCACATGTTTTTTCCCCCTTATCCGGAAATATTATTAGTAGCTTAACAACTGGTTAAACTACTGTCAAGGAATAGATTAAATGTTCGATTTTTCAATTAATTTCAACATTACTAATTCAATAGGGGGGATCAAATGTCTAGCTATAAAAACATTTGGGATCAATTTATATTATTTCACTCCGCCAATGCAGCCCAAAAATTTCTTTATAAATGCTATATACAAAAAGAGAGAAAAGATGCGAAACAGAAAAGCTATACGAACTGTTATCCTTTTCTTTATTATCTAGAGCACGGAAAAAATTTTTACGTAACAGCTCAATATGCCCCTGTCGCCATTAAACCTGTTCTTTTGTTTTACGGGATGATACAGCTTTTGAAAGCTTGTCTTCTGACCGCCGACGCAGACTACCCTGAATCAACTTCTGTTTTAGCACATGGTGTTTCAACAAGAAAAAGAAAAAAACAAGGATACGAATTTTTGGATGATGAGGTAAAAGTACAAAAATATGGGTTGTTTACTCATTTTTCTGAAAAAATGTTTCATGTGAAACAAATAACAGGTGAAAAATTTCAAATGCGTGTGTTACTTCAACGAATCAGCGAGCTGCACGAGTTGTTCGAAACATATTATAGCCAAACATTATCACGGCAAGTCTCGTATAATCCTTTGGAGCAAACTATTTTTATTCCAATAGAAATTTTAGATGATTACCATATGACCTTAGATCGCTTTATAGATTACATAACAAAAGAATGGGACTGGTTGCAAAGAGATTCTATACAAACAGAAGGAAACCATATCCAGGTGACTAGCCAATATCAATTCAGGCCATTAGGGTATGAACCGCTTATGTTTAATTTAGATGACGGAACATACCGTTTACCAACTGATCGAGGGGAAATATTTAAACTTCCTGAAATCATGTCCCATTACTTATTATTGTATAATTTAAGCATGATTTCCCGATACGAGACGGAATGGTGGGGGGAGTTCCTGCATTCGTATTCAAGCGATGCATATCCTTTTATTATGAAATTTTTATCAGTCACAGCAGAAAAAGTGCCTTTATTACTTTATGAGTATATATTTAGAAATTTTAACATTCACTTTTCTACATAAGCACTACAATACTCAAAAAATGAACCGACTAACTCCAAAAAATATACCTTTACATTATGATATAAAATAAAAAGAGACACCCATGCTTGAAGTGGGTATCTCTTTTTATTAAGCCTAGCGACGACCTACTCTCGCAGGGGCGCTGGCCCCAACTACCATCGGCGCTGGAGAGCTTAACTTCCGTGTTCGGGATGGGAACGGGTGT
>NZ_JACDUT010000024.1 GCF_013761245.1 Thermaerobacillus caldiproteolyticus
GTCCTGAGCCAGGATCAAACTCTCCATAGAAAGTTAAACAACCTAGCAAATTGACGTGGACGCTTCGTTTTGTTCAGTTTTCAAAGAACATTTTGCCTCATCAACGGCTTTTTTATACTAACACAGAAAACATTATATCGTCAACATTATTTTTTCTTGTTTTCATCAGCGACGTTTATAAATATATCATCTACTTAAACGATTGTCAATTTCTTTTTTGTATTTTTTACTTTAGCAATTATTTTCCTACTATAAACTTAAAATACTTCCCTTTTCTTTATAACGAAGTGGAAAGACAGGGTAGTGTTTACCTATCAAGCAGAACGAAATAGTTTTCATAACTCCATATGACAAGCATAAGATGGTCACAGAAACATTTTAGGACAAAGGAGGAGAGAATAATGAGTTTTTTCTATGCGTTAAACGTCCGTTCTTTAAAAAAAGGATTCATTATTGTTGTTGCTGCACTTTTTACCGCTTCTGTTTTATATGTCGAAGGAATTAACTACCCTACATTTTCAACGCCCAGTGGACCAAAAGCCGTTTATAAAGCAGAAAAAAGCAAACATGAAATATCCTTAACATTTGATATTAGTTGGGGGGATCAGAATGCACTGCCCATTCTTGACACATTAAAGAAAAACGGCATTAAAAATGCAACCTTTTTTTTGTCAGCATCCTGGGCGGAAAGGCATCCTGCTATTGTTAAACGAATTAAAGAAGATGGACACGAAATAGGAAGTATGGGGTATAACTTTACGGACTATACTCAACTAGAGGATACAAAAATAAGACAAGATTTAATGCAAGCGGGAAAAGTATTTGGAACACTAGGAATTAAAGAGGTAACATTACTTCGTCCACCAAACGGACATTTTAATAAAAAAGTATTGAAAATTGCTGATTCTTTAGGCTATACCGTTGTTCATTGGAGCATTGATTCAAAAGATTGGCTGAACCCAGGAGTAAATACGATTGTCAATAATGTAGTTGATAATATGGAAGCAGGTGATATTATTTTACTTCATGCTTCTGATTCTGCAAAACAAACTTCCAAGGCTTTACCACAAATTATTGAAGCCATAAAACAACACGGCTACCGCAATGTAAGTATTTCTGAATTAATCGCAAACGGCGAGGCCAACAGTAAAGAGGTCAACTAACATATGGGCAGAAGGAAGCTATGCTTAAGCTTCCTTCTGCTCATGAGATTCCCCTCCTGTCAATTTATGCAAAATAAGGAGTTGATAAGCGTTACAAATTAATAAAGGAATTAACATTAAATATAGCCAGTCTTTTTCGTTAATGCGCAATACTGGAAACCATTCAATGACAGTCACTACTACCATAAAAAATAATGCAGGAACAAATGCTCCTTTATTGGTTTGTTTGCTTTTGACGTACGCTACCACGAGACCGAATAACAAAATAAACAAGGCAACTAACATGTAGCTAACAATCGACTCTCCCTTCGTAGCAAACGCCTGATAGCGAAAATACACCAAATCAAAAAGCACAAAGGAGATAAGAACAATTTGCACAGAATTCCAAAGGGAAGCGGATCGAAATACCCCTAATCCAAATCGATGAATGGTTAAGTAAGAGAAAAACCCCATCTGGCTAATAATACTAAAAATAAAACCAACACCAATAAACCAAATTAATACAGCAAAAATTTCCCCTATTTGTAATTCAATAAACAGCTTTTGATACTTACTCCATTTAAGCGTGAATCCTATAATCGCTGTAGTGATTCCACCAATTGCTAATGTTGTTAAAAATAAGCGAACCCACTTGCGGCTGTTCACAGCTCCATCCTCCATCATTATTTCTAATCGTTCCTTTAAAATTGTATCAATCACTTTCTCAAAAAGCCAGCTATTCATAAGCGGAATGCATATTTTTTTGTCGAAAATTCATATTAAGGATAAGGACCTTTGCAGAAAGGAGCTTAATTTACACATGAAAAAAGGAACATTGCTCCTCTTATTGAGCTATTTCCTTATCCTTAGTTCTTGTGCTCCCCAAGAGATCAGCTCACCTCCGCCTGATTACGATCAGACGAAAAAAATGGTGGTTGATATTTTAAAAACAGATGAGGGAAAAAAGGCTATTCAAGAGGTTTTAAAAGATGAAAAAATCAAACAGCAACTTATTCTCGATCAAGCAGTAGTGAAAGACACTCTCGAACAAATTTTAGTGTCCAAGCAAGGGACCGAATTTTGGGAAAAAGCGTTTCAAGATCCAAAGTTTGTAGAAAGCTTTGCAAAAAGTTTAAAAACAGAACAAGAAAAAACCATTAAATCTTTAATGAAAGACCCAGAATATCAAGGGATGATGATAGATGTTCTGCAAAATCCAGAAATGGAAAAAGCTATGCTTACCGTTTTGAAAAGTAAAGAATTTCGTGGTCATCTTCAACAACTCATTACTGAAACATTTAACAGTCCTTTATTTAAAGCGAAAATTCAAGATATCTTAGTAAAAGCTGCTGAAGATATGCAGCAAGGAACAAAAAAGCAAGAAGGAAATGAAGAAGGAGGAGAAGGGGAAGAAAGTGGACAACAAGGACAAGGAGGCAGTTAAAAAAGCGATGACAACTCGCTTGCCCTGACCGCTTTGCAAAGAAAAAGCCACCAGAGCAAGGCTGGTAACCAATGAACTTCTCCCTCTCCGTTTAACAAATGAAAGATTTCTCAGAAAAGAGCAAGCGCCAATTTTGCCATCTTGGCTCCCGTGACGGACAAATGTTCTTCACCCGCTGGGCAGCCGGCTTACCACCGAGAAGGGAACTGGTTTGGCGCCGAGCTCTCAAGCATCATTTTTCAAGTCATGCTTTGTGTAACTATTGCACCAATGCCGATTCAAGAAGCAAACTGGTTGGTCGCTGATGCTGACAGTGTTCGTTTCACATTGATACTTTCTTATCTTTTTAAGAAGGAGCCCTCTCATGAAAAGAGACGCTCCTTTTGCTTTTATATGCGTTACGATCTTTCAATAATTTTACGCGCAATGTTCATATAAATTTTACCGATTGGATGGTCTTCCGCATATACAGACGGAGCAAAATCGTCATCATTCCAATCAGGCTGCTGGAGCGGCAACTGCCCTAATAGCTCTGTTTGCAGTTCTTTTGCAAGCTTCTCACCGCCTCCTTTGCCGAAGACGTATTCTTTTTCACCTGTTCGTCTGCTTTCAAAATAGGACATGTTTTCGATGACACCAATAATTTGATGTTCCGTCCGAAGGGCCATCGCCCCTGCCCTCGCGGCAACAAATGCTGCTGTCGGATGAGGCGTTGTAACAATAATTTCTTTACAGCTCGGAAGCAGCGAATGAACATCCAATGCGACATCTCCTGTTCCCGGTGGTAAATCTAACAGTAAATAATCCAATTCTCCCCATTCGACTTCTTGGAAAAAGCTGTTTAACATTTTTCCTAACATCGGGCCACGCCAAATGACAGGCGCATTGTCTTCCACAAAAAATCCCATTGAAATGACTTTAACCCCGAACCGTTCTACAGGGATAATTTTTTCTCCCCGCACAACGGGTCTCTCGACAATCCCCATCATATCAGGAACGCTAAATCCGTAAATATCCGCATCGATAAGCCCCACTTTTTTTCCAAGACGGGCAAGAGAAACAGCTAGGTTAACGGAAACGGTTGATTTTCCTACTCCTCCTTTACCGCTTGCAATCGCGATATAGGTCGTTTGTTTTTGAGAGTCACGATGCTTGGCGATTTCCTCATCGGAAAGTTGAGTAAATCGTAATCCTACTGACACAGCTCCTGCATTTTTTAATACCTGTACAACTGTCGTTTGCACTTGCAACTGCTCTGCTGTCCCTGTTTTCGCTAAAGCAATTTTGACACTCACATGTCCTTTGTCTTCCTTAATTTTGATTTCTTGAATCGCGTTTGTTTCTTTAAACGTTTTATGTAAAAACGGGTCTTGTATGTTTTCTAACAATCCTCTTACATCACTTTCCGTTAACATCGCTCATCACCAATCCTTATGTATTCGTTTTCATATTTTTACTATAACATACATTTGGAGGAATCGTGAACTTTATGCTTCCACCGCTATAGAAATAGAAAATCCTCCCTAGTTAGGAGGATTTTTTTCGTTTGAAAAGTATCGCAACACTCCATTATATATGGAAGCGGCAAGTTTCGTTTGATACTGGTCTGAAGCTAAAAGTTCGCGTTCTTCCGGGTTGGACAAAAACCCTACTTCAACAAGGGCCCCCGGTTTTTTCGCATATTTTAATAAATAAACCGTATTAATGACTTTGGCAGAACGATCCGTGTTTTCTAAATTGCGACGAAGCTCTGCTTGAATAAATTTGGCAAGCCGTTCATTTTCTATCAATGAACCGTAGTAAAAAGTTTGTGCTCCGCGCCAACGAGGAGAAGGGATGGCATTCAGATGAATGCTAATAAATAAATCTGCTTCAGATTCGTTAATAAATTTTACTCGCTTTCGTAAATCTTCCACTTTTCTACGGCTATACCCTCTTGTATCTTTATCAGCTAAGTCGCTATCATCTTCGCGTGTCAATAATACAAGCGCCCCTTGTTGCTGTAAATAGTCACGTAACTTTTTCGCGACATGTAAAGCAATGTCTTTCTCGATCACTTCTCCCCCTACGGCTCCACCGTCAGGTCCCCCGTGCCCGGGGTCCAAAACGATAATCCGTCCGGAAAGAGGAAGATTCCATGATTTCGTTGAACTTGTATCTGTAAAGATATACTGCAAAAAAATGATGAGCATAACGAAACCAATAACTGCACCCCATAGTTTTACTTTCATCGTTTCTCCTCCTGCGTTTCCCCCTTATTTATCTTATATGGGACAAGAGGAGAAAATAGAACTCATTAATGAAGTTTCAAGCGGCGCCGCTTTTTTCCTTTTTCAAATCCTTCGATCCACCAGTGGGAAATATAATGTTCGCACATATAATATAACGATTCACCTACGAATACATCATCAATATTTCCCCAAAAACATAAAAAGTCAAACAAGGTATCGATTAAGTATTTTTCTTCACGCCCTGAACGTCGTCTCACCATTTCCATCGGTTCACCGTAATAACCAAAGCGGCTGTAACTCGCTCCCAGTAAGTATGCCTCAATAGCTATATCAACACATCCATCTTCAATGACAGAAGGAAAAACGCGATATGTTCGATAAAAAGAGTCAAAGCATTCATGAACATGCTTTTTGAGCTTCTCAAGGGATAATTCCCGAAGCATTTTTCGCTCATATGTGATTTGCTTTTCCCTTTTCTTTTCCTTAAAAGACGTAATCACATTCATTTGCTTTCACGCTCCTTTGAGATGTAGTTTCTAACGATTTATCCCAAACATGCGTGAAAAAGAAATGATGAAAACAGAAAAAAATCCCAGCCGAATTGGCTGGGATTTTGCTAAACATATTATTAACATTAGCGTTTTGAGAATTGAGGTGCGCGACGAGCGCCTTTAAGACCGTATTTCTTACGCTCTTTCATACGAGCATCGCGAGTTAATAAGCCCGCACGTTTCAACGTTTGACGATATTCTGGATCAACTTCTAATAGCGCACGTGCAATACCGTGACGAATTGCACCCGCTTGACCAGAGAAACCGCCACCTTTTACGTTTACTAATACGTCATAGCTACCTAATGTTTCTGTCAATACTAATGGTTGTTTTACAACTTCGATTAATGCTTGAGATGGAATGTAATCTTGAATGTCGCGATTATTGATGATAATGCGTCCATCACCAGGAACTAAGCGTACACGCGCAACAGAACTTTTGCGACGGCCTGTGCCATAATATTGTACCTGTGCCAAAATAATACCCTCCTTAATCGATTATCCGCGAAGTTCGTAAACTTCTGGTTTTTGTGCTTGATGTGGATGTTCGCTGCCTCTGTAAACATGTAATTTTTTGAACATTTGACGGCCAAGACGACCTTTTGGAAGCATACCACGAACCGCTAATTCAAGCATTTTTTCAGGATAGTTCGTACGCATTTCAAGTGCTGTTCTTACTTTTAATCCGCCTGGATGCAAACTGTGACGATAATACAATTTGTCTGTTAACTTTTTACCCGTTAACTCGATTTTCTCTGCATTGATGATAATGACATGATCACCAGTGTCTACATGTGGTGTAAAAGTTGGTTTATGTTTGCCGCGTAAAATTGCTGCTACTTCACTTGCAAGACGACCTAGCGTTTTGCCTTCAGCGTCAACAACGTACCATTTACGTTCTACTTCCTTTGGCTTCGCCATGTAAGTTGTACGCATGATTTTCCCTCCTAAAATAAAAAAATGAGCTACGTTTTTATATTTATTTCAACACGATTAATTCCGGGGCTAATCGTGGGGTTAAAATACATACCATATGATATAATATCTCTTTAGGATACTAATGTCAAGAAAATGTTACACTAGGATTAGTTGTCATAGTAAACATTCCATAAATATAAGCCATGAGGGGGAGCTGTTTTTCCTGCAAGGCGGCGATCTTTTCCTTGTAAAATCGAAGGAATACAATCTGCCTCTCTTTTTCCTTGCCCAATCTCCAGTATCGTCCCGACAAGAATTCGTACCATATTATACAGAAAACCATTGCCGACAAAGCGAAATTCGAGACCGTTATGAGATGAAATGGCTTCCGCTTCATAAATAGTCCGCACTCGATCTTCAATTTCTGTCTTCGCTGAACAAAAACTTGTAAAATCGTGAGTTCCTTTCACCGCGTTCAGTGCATGCTTGATCGCTTCTATGTCCAATGCATATGGATAGTGATAACAATAGTATCGCGAAAACACATCTTGCTCTTCGGCCGTTCGTATTTTATAGCGATACTCTTTTGCGGTCGCACTAAAGCGAGCGTGAAAAGAAAAATCCACTTCCTGCACGTCTCTTACGACAATATCGTCAGGCAATAGAGCATTTAATGCTTTTTGCCAACGTTCGGCTGGAAGAAGCAAAGAAGAATCAAAATGAATGACTTGTCCGTATGCATGAACACCTGCATCCGTTCTTCCAGAAGCCGCTACACGAACCATCTCGCCTTTATGCATCTTTGCTAACGTTTGTTCCAATTCGCCTTGTACCGTCCGTTTATTTGGTTGAACTTGGTAGCCAGCAAAATGCGTACCGTCATAAGAAATAATACATTTTATTCTTTTCATCGCCGATTCCTCACTATGAACGTAATACGAACAAGATCATCGCTAATACAAAGACAGCTATCAAACAGAATGTATCCAAAGGCTTCCATGTGAGCTGACGAAATTTCGTCCTTCCTTCCCCGCCGCGGTAGCCCCGTGCTTCCATGGCAGTCGCTAACTCCTCGGCACGCTTGAACGAATTAATAAATAAAGGAACGAGCAAAGAAACAATGGCTTTTACTCTTTCGGAAAAAGAGCCTCCGGAAAAATCGACTCCACGCGCCGCTTGAGCTTTCATAATTTTTTCTGTTTCTTCTAATAACGTCGGAATAAATCGAAGCGAAATTGACATCATTAACGCAAGTTCATGAACAGGAACATGAAGTTTTTTTAATGGCGCCAGAAGACTTTCAACTCCATCCGTTACCTCAATCGGCGTTGTCGTCAACGTTAACAATGTGGTTATCATGATGAATAATAAAAAACGAAGAGAAATAAAAATTCCTTGCTTGATACCGCCCTCATAAATAGCAAGCCGGCCCCATTGATAAAGCAAATCCCCTTCTTTTGTCATGAACATATGCAGCAAAAATGTCACTAGCACAATCCAAAGAATTGGTTTCAGGCCCCTTAAAATAAAAGCAATCGGGATTCGCGATAAAAAGAGAAGAACAAGTGTAAACATCGTTAAAACGATATATGTTACACTATTGTTCGCTAAAAAAACAATAAACACGTAGATAAACACTAACAGCAACTTTGCGCGTGGATCCATACGGTGAATAATGGAATCACTAGGCACATATTTTCCGATAATCATGCTATTGATCATGGCCATTCACCCTAGAAAATAATTTTTCGACTCCTTCAATCACTTGCTCAAGCGTTAAACATGGTGAAGGAATTTCTACCCCAAGTTTCTTTTCCAGTTTCTGTTTGAACAATACTGTTTCCGGCACATCAAGTCCAATTTGTAATAAAGCGTCTGGGTCATGGAAGATTTGTTGGGGTGTTCCTGTTTTCCAAACTGTTCCTTTATGCATCACAATCATATGGTCAGCGTATTTTGCTGCATCTTCCATGTGATGTGTCACTAAAATGGTTGTGAGTTTCTTCTCGTGATGAAGGCGATAAAACATTTCCATAATTTCTGTGCGACCTCTAGGGTCTAAGCCGGCTGTTGGTTCATCTAATACGATCACCTCTGGCTCCATGGCAAGGACTCCAGCGATGGCCACGCGGCGCATTTGCCCACCACTTAAATCAAAAGGCGATTTTGTTAACACTTCTTCCGGAAGCCCTACTAACGAAAGAAGTTCTCTTGCTTTTTGTTTCGCCTCTTCTTCTGGAACACCAAAGTTCATAGGGCCAAAACAAATATCTTTTTCCACTGTTTCTTCGAATAACTGATGTTCAGGAAATTGGAATACAATCCCGACTTTTTTGCGTAACGGTTTTAACTGTTTTTGTCGTTTTCCACTTGTAATCGCTTGCTCGCCTACAATGACCTTTCCATTTGTTGGTTGTAACAAACCGTTTAAATGCTGCAATAATGTAGATTTCCCGGAGCCGGTATGACCGATAATTGCAACATACGAACCGCTTTCTATTGTTATATTGACATCGTATAATGCCCTGCGCGCAAATGGTGAGTTGGCATGATAAACATGTTCTACTTGCTGGAATATAATGTCCATAACTCGTCTACCAACTCCTCTACCGTAAAATAGTTCGAAGATAAAGGAAGGCCATGTTGTTTTAACTGGTTACTTACTTTTACAGCAAATGGCAAGTCCAGCCCGACTCGTTCTAACTTTACCCCTAGCGAAAAAATTTGTTTTGGTGTTCCTTCTGCCATAATTTCCCCTTTGTTCATGACAATGACTCGATCCGCTTTGGCGACTTCTTCAAGGTCATGAGTAATCGATAAAACAGTAATATGCTGTTTTTTGTTTAAATGTCGAACCGTTTCCAATACTTCTTGCTTTCCTTTTGGATCTAACATCGATGTCGCTTCATCCAAAATGATTAAATCCGGTTGTAGCGCAATAATTCCAGCAATAGCGACACGTTGTTTCTGTCCGCCAGAAAGATGATGAGGCTCATGCTGCAAAAATTCTTCCATGTTTACTTGCTGAACAGCTTCCCTTACCCGTTTGATCATGTCTTCGCGGGGTACTCCGTTATTTTCTAAGCCAAACGCTACATCATCTTCGACCGTTGTACCGACAAATTGGTTATCCGGGTTTTGAAATACCATCCCGACTCGCTTACGAATATCCCAAATCGTTTCTTCATTGAGTACAGTGTTAAACAGTTTGATAATTCCATTTTCCGGTTTAAGCAGACCAATAAGTAGCTTGGCAATCGTTGATTTACCAGACCCATTATGTCCAACAATGGCGACCCATTCACCTTTTTTTACTTGAAACGTCACATTCTGAATCGCGTAATGAGACTGATTCGGATATTTAAAAGATAGCTTTTCTACCGATAGAATCATGTGACTCGACTTCTCTCCTCTCTTCCACTCTATCTCTACTCTACTATAACAAAAGAAAAAGGAAAATAAAAAAAGGGCATAGATCCAGTTCAAAATAAACTGTCCCGCCCTTGTTAATTCACCGAATCGTTATTAAACTAGTTCAATGATTACCATTGGAGCGCCATCACCGCGACGTGGACCAAGTTTCATAATACGAGTGTAACCACCTTGACGATCTTGGTAACGTGGCGCGATATCGCTGAATAATTTTTGGATGGCATCTTGACCTGTTTCTGTATTGGCTACTTCTTTGCGGATAAACGCAGCTGCTTGACGACGAGCATGTAAATCGCCGCGTTTGCCAAGAGTAATCATTTTTTCTACTACTGAGCGCAATTCTTTCGCACGAGCTTCTGTTGTTTCGACACGCTCGTTAATAATTAAATCCGTCGCTAAGTCACGAAGTAACGCTTTGCGCTGAGCGCTTGTACGTCCTAATTTTCTGTATGACATGAGATGTCCCTCCTTTTTGAATGACTTGTAACATGAAAATGCCTAGTTAAGCCAATGTTAACTAGTCATCCTTACGTAACCCTAATCCTAGTTCCTCCAGTTTTGCTTTGACTTCTTCTAAAGACTTTCTTCCAAGGTTACGCACTTTCATCATATCTTCTTCTGTTTTTTGTGCAAGCTCTTGAACGGTATTAATACCGGCGCGTTTTAAACAGTTATACGAACGGACAGAAAGATCAAGCTCTTCAATCGTCATTTCAAGCACTTTTTCTTTTTGGTCTTCTTCTTTTTCAACCATGATTTCTGCATTTTGCGCTTCATCCGTAAGACCAACAAAAATATTCAAGTGCTCGGTCAAAATTTTCGCACCAAGGGCAATAGCTTCTTTTGGTCCGATGCTTCCGTCTGTCCATACATCAATCGTTAACTTATCATAATTCGTTACTTGACCAACACGCGTATTTTCAACTTGATAAGCAACGCGTGAGACAGGTGTATAAATTGAATCGATAGGGATAACACCTATTGGCTGATCCTCGCGTTTATTTGCATCAGCTGGAGTATACCCACGTCCACGCTTTGCTGTCATTCGCATGCGCAAGCGGCCACCTTCCGCTAGCGTGGCAATGTGCAGGTCCGGATTTAAGATTTCTACATCGCTGTCGTGAGTAATATCAGCAGCCGTGACAACTCCTTCACCCTGTACATCAATTTCAAGCGTCTTTTCTTCGTCAGAGTAAATTTTTAACGCAAGCTTTTTTATGTTTAAAATAATTGCTGTCACATCTTCTACGACGCCTTCAATTGTTGAGAACTCATGCAGCACACCATCTATTTGAATAGATGTCACAGCGGCACCAGGGAGTGAGGA
>NZ_JACDUT010000025.1 GCF_013761245.1 Thermaerobacillus caldiproteolyticus
TAGGTTTTTCGTATTTTCCCCATAGAAAAATCCCCTCCATAGTAGACAGATTAATTGGCTTTCTTTTTTCTGTCTACTATAAGGGGATCATATCATTACACGGGAGGTTTTCTTGTTATATCCGAATTTACATCTTGCTTCTTTTTTAAGGAGGCTTGTCTAGCTTCAGCACCCAAACAGTTTACTTTTCGAATTGACATCCATGCAAAACTTGCGCAAAGCATAAACTGGCGAAGTCATGCCCGAGAGCTCTGGGACCAAACCAGCCCCCTCAAGGTAGCAAAAAACGTCCAGCGGGTGAAGAGCATTTGCCCATCACAGGAGCTAGGATGGTTACATTTCGCTGTTTGCCCAGAGGAAGCGGGCAGTTTTTAAGCGGAATTGGGTCGCTTTTCTTATTGTTCCGCTAACCGTGCTCTTCGATAAGCTATCCTGGAAATCCATATGCTTATTTCATATAAAATCGAGAGCGGAATCATGACAATCACCTGTGACAATACATCTGGAGGGGTAATAATCGCTGCCACAATCAGCAAAACAAAGTAAGCATACTTGCGTACTTTTACTAAAAACATTGGAGTAATCAGTCCTAGTCTTGTCAAAAACATAACGATGATAGGCAGCTGAAAGACTAAGCCAAACGGCAAAACGAGCTGAAGCAAAAATTCAAAATATTCATTAATCCCAATCACTTGATGAATACCTAGGCTAGAAGCTAAATTTTGCATAAAGTGAACGACAAATGGAAACAAGACAAAGTAAGCAAAACTCACACCCGCCAAAAAAAGAAGAAGAGACAGTGGAATATAGCTCAACGTCACTTTTCGTTCTCTCTCGTATAATCCTGGACTGATAAACGCCCAAAGTTGATAAAGCAGAACTGGTGAAGTCATGATTAGTGCAATCACAAACGCAAACTGCATATAAATTTTAATAGGATCTGTCAATCGAAACGCGTTCATCGTTAATTCTTTCGCTTCACCGGCTTTCTGCAAATACAAAATGACTGGCTCTACTAAAAAGAAGCTAGCAATCATCGCGATGACAAAAAAGACAACAACAATGATAAGCCGTTTTCGTAATTCTCCTAAATGCTCATATACGGACATTTCTTTATCGTTCATACCCAATCATCCTACCATTATCTATTACGCTTTTTTGTTGCTTTCTTCATCCTCATCTGCTAACCCTTTTGTAGCATCTTTAAATTCCCGCAACGATTGACCGAGCGACTTCCCGAGATCGGGAAGCTTCTTCGTTCCAAATAATAATACGATGACAACCAAAATGAGCAAGTATTTCATTCATGATTCGCTCCCTTTTATTTAGATGGGTAGTTTTTTAAAAAATACACTAATGACTGTAATTCAATGGCCAAATCAATATGATGAACACGAATATTATCAGGTACGTTTAGTCGAGCGGGAGTGAAATTTAAAATCCCTTTAATCCCCTTTTTCACAAGACGATCCGTAATGGCCTGTGCCACATGAGCTGGTACCGTCAAAATCGCCACAGAAATCTCATCATGAAGACGCTCCTCTAACTCATCAAGGTGATAAACAGGTACCCCGCCTACTTTCGCCCCTACTTTTGCTTTATCAACATCAAATGCCATGACAATTTTCGTGTTATTATTCTTCGTAAAATTGTAGTTTAAAAAAGCCGTTCCTAAGTTTCCGACCCCTACTAATGCTACTTCCGTAATTTCATCCTGATCAAGCGTCTTGCGAAAGAAAGACAATAAATAGTTCACATTATAGCCATAGCCTTTTTTCCCAAGTGCTCCAAAATACGAAAAATCACGGCGAATCGTGGCGGAATCTACTTTTACTGCATCGCTTAACTCCGCTGAAGAAACACGCTGTTTTCCTGAGGCATGTAAATTTTTCAAAAAGCGATAATATAACGGCAAACGCTTCGCCGTTGCCTGTGGAATTTTTAGCTGTTCATTGTTCATGACTACTCCCCCACATTCTCTTTAGCCAACTACTTGTCCTCTCGTCGAAAGTGACCTGATTTTCCACCTGTTTTTTCCACTAGATAAGTTGGTCCAATGATAATTCCTTTATCTAGCGCTTTACACATATCGTAAACCGTCAATGCACAGACAGAAGCCGCAGTTAGCGCTTCCATTTCAACCCCTGTGCTTCCTTTTGTTTTTACAGTTGCTGTAATGAGCAGTTGATAGCGAGACGTCTGTTCTTCCACATCCCAAGCAAATTGAATATCGACACCCCTTAACATTAAAGGATGGCACATTGGAATGAGATCAGCGGTCTTTTTCGCCGCCATAATTCCGGCTACTTGAGCAACGGCAAGAACATCTCCTTTTTGGATCGCGCGATTCGAGATTTTTTCATAAATTTCTTTATTCATCATCACGCTCGTTCTTGCCACAGCGGTCCGAACCGTATCAGTTTTTTCTGTAATATCGACCATTTTTGCATGACCTTGTTCATTAAAGTGAGTAAACGATGACAATGTAAATCTCCTCCACATTATAAACTATACACTATTTTTTCTCATCTGTCTTTTCCGACTCGTTTTATTGCCCAACGAAAACGATTTGCGCTACACTATTATTGTCGAACGAGAGGTGAAAAACAATGATCATTTTACAAGTCAATCAACTGTCAAAATATTTCGGAGCTGAACTTATTTTATCGAATATAAAACTAGAAATACAATCAAAAGACCGGGTTGCTCTTGTTGGGAGAAACGGAGCGGGAAAATCGACACTTCTAAAAATCATTGCCGGTGAAATGTCTTATGATAGCGGGGAAATCATTAAGCCGAAGGATGTAACGGTCGGATACCTGGCCCAAGATAGCGGTCTTCATTCCACGTTATCAATATGGGATGAAATGATGACAGTGTTCGCTCCGCTAAAAACAATGGAAAAAGAATTGCGGATGATGGAACTGCAAATGGGTGACCCAAATATGTTGGCCGACCCTCAGCGTTATGAAAAATTATTAAAAGATTACGATACCCTACAGGAGCGATTTAAAGAACAAGGTGGGTATCAGTATGAAGCCGATATTCGCTCCGTTTTACACGGTTTGAATTTTTCCGAATACGACTATACAACAACTTCCGTTCAATCGCTTAGCGGCGGCCAGCGAACCCGTCTTGCTCTTGGAAAATTATTACTAATGAAGCCAGATTTGCTCATTTTGGACGAGCCAACGAACCATTTAGATCTCGAAACATTAACATGGCTGGAACAGTATTTACAAACATATCCCGGAGCCATTCTCATCGTTTCCCACGATCGTTACTTCCTTGATAAAGTCGTCACCCAAGTATATGAGTTATCGAGAACAACAATAAAAAAATATATAGGCAATTACAGCCGTTATTTACAACAGAAAGCAGACGACTACGAGCGGGAATTAAAATTATATGAAAAGCAACAAGAAGAAATCGCAAAATTAAAAGACTTTATTCAGCGCAATATTGCCCGTGCTTCAACAACGAAACGGGCACAAAGTCGACGTAAGCAACTCGAAAAAATGGAACGAATCGACAAACCGAACGGGGACGAAAAATCGGCTTCATTTTCATTTGATATCGAACGACAAAGCGGGAACGAAGTGTTGACCGCAGAAGAGGTCTCTGTCGGCTATCATGACGAGAAACCAGTAATTCATAACATTCATTTTCGAATCACAAGAGGGGACAGCATTGCCTTAGTAGGGCCTAACGGAATCGGAAAATCGACGCTCTTAAAGGCAATCGTGCAAAAAATTCCGCTACAAAGAGGGGAATTTCGCTACGGCTCGAATGTCAAAATCGGCTACTATGATCAAAACCAAGCGAATTTATCATCCAATAAACGTGTGCTCGATGAACTATGGGACGAATACCCTTCAAAAACAGAAAAAGAAATTCGTACCGTACTAGGTAATTTCTTATTTTCCGGGGATGATGTGTTAAAACCCGTTTCCGCATTAAGCGGTGGAGAAAAAGCAAGGCTGGCACTCGCCAAATTAATGATGCAAAAAGCGAATTTTCTCATTTTAGACGAGCCAACGAACCATCTAGATTTGGACAGCAAAGAAGTGCTCGAAAATGCACTGATTGACTATCCAGGAACGATCCTGTTCGTTTCCCATGACCGTTATTTTATTAATCGCATCGCCACCAAAATATACGAACTTACCAAAGACGGCATTACCGAATATCTTGGAGACTACGACTATTACATCACCAAAAAAGCGGAAATGCTTGAACTCGAACGCCTTGCCTCCGAAGAAAAAGCGACCCGTCGCAAGGACGAATCAGCTAACAAACCAAACTATGAACAAGAAAAAGAAGCCAAAAAATTAGAGAGACAACGAAAGCGGCGAATTGAAGAGATTGAAAATGAAATTAGCGAAATCGAACAACAAATTGCGCACATCGATCAACAATTATGTGATCCTGACATATATCAAAATCACGAAAAAGTCCAACAACTTACAAAAGAAAATGAAACAATGAAAGAGAAATTAGAACAATTAATGGAAGAATGGGAAGCATTGCATACATTACAATAATAATTTCACATATATCCATAGTCTACTTTGACTATGGATTATTTTATATTAGTCACATACCCACACCTTTTTCCACAACAACTTGCTTTAAAAATAAAGTTATTCACGTATTTTTCCACAATATCCACAAAATTTAGCTTATATATTCACAAAATTTTGTGGTTAACCTTTTATTGATGTTCTCTCATTTATCGTAAATTTCCACAATATTAACATCCTGTGGATAAAACTATTCACAATGAAATGTTTTTTTAAAAAAGAAAAATCCCCTTGACAACAAGGAGATTTTTCTTCTCTCATGACAATTCAAGACTTGGATCTGCATTTAACGACATATCTGCCCGCTTTCCTTGTTCAAATAAAATCGTTCCAGCCGCTGCAATCATCGCTGCGTTATCCGTACAAAGTGAAAGAGGGGGAATGACAAGATCCACTCCTTCGATCTCCGCCATCTTCCGTTCTAGTTCTGCTCTTAAACCTCGATTGGCAGCCACTCCTCCAGCTAACAACACTTGACGAACTTGATATTCTTGAGCTGCTTTTACCGTTTTTGCCACTAGCACATCAACGACACTCGCTTGAAAACTTGCAGCCATATCTTTCGCATCAATCTGTTCGCCACGCTGCGCAGCGTTATGCACCGTATTCATCACCGCAGATTTTAATCCGCTAAAGCTAAAATCATACGAATCTTCTTCAAGCCAAGCGCGCGGCAAATCAATCGTCACACTTCCTTCGTGGGCAAGTCGATCAATGTGCGGTCCTCCCGGATACGGGAGATGTAACGCTCTAGCCACCTTATCATACGCTTCCCCCGCCGCATCGTCTCTCGTTTCTCCGATCACTTCAAACTTCCCGTGCTCCTTCATGTAAACAAGCTCCGTATGGCCTCCAGAAACAACGAGAGAAAGTAACGGAAATTTCATCTCCGTAACGAGCCGATTCGCATAAATATGCCCGGCAATGTGATGGACGCCAATTAACGGAATTTGATGCGCAAACGCCAACGCTTTTGCCGCATTAACACCAATGAGAAGCGCCCCGACTAATCCCGGTCCCTGCGTCACAGCAATCGCATCTAAGTCCGCAAACGAAAGATTCGCTCTATTCATAGCTTCTTCAATGACAAGCGTAATTTGCTCGACATGATGGCGAGAAGCTACTTCTGGAACTACGCCGCCAAAACGCTTATGACTGTCGATTTGTGAAGCAACTACATTGGACACAATTTCTCGACCATTTTTGACCACTGCCGCTGCCGTTTCATCACAGCTTGTCTCAATTCCAAGTACATACACATCTTTATTCATTGTAAATTCACCCACATTACAAGAGCATCTTCTTGATTATCCGGATAATATCGTTTCCGAATACCACCGTTTAAAAAACCTAATTTACGATATAACGATTGGGCTACATGATTAGAAACACGAACTTCTAATGTCATTATCGCTGCCCCTAATTGTTTTGCTGTTTCCATCACTTTTCTCATCAACGCTTCCCCTAATTTTTTGCCGCGATACTCCGGCAATACGGCCACATTCGTGATATGTGCCTCGTCGATCACAACCCACATCCCGCAATAACCGATAATGCGATGGTTGTACTCCATCACAATATACTTGGCATACTGGTTATGAACAAGCTCATTATAAAACGCTTCTCTGCTCCAAGGAAGCGTAAACGAAGCTTTTTCAACATAGACGACCTCATCAATATCCGCAAGAGTCATTGGACGAAACTGAATTTTCATTCCTGCTTTGCTCCCCCTGTTTTGCAAGCCAGTTCGCTTCCGCTTCAGCAAGACGAACGTAATTTGGAACAAATGAGTGAACATTCTCTGGCTCTTTTTTCATCCCAATAAACGCCAACTCGCTTGGCCGAGGCAACTGCAATGAATCAGGAGCAAATAGGGCTAAATCTCCAAGCACCTCTTTAAACACTTCCTTATGTAGAACGACGTCGCTCCCGATAAACAAAACTGGCTCATTTTTTTCTTGCAACTGGCGCGCCCACTCACTCGACAACACAATTCTGTCGTTTTCTATGCATTCGAGCACATCTCCTTCATATCGATACAGCCCCGTATAAATTTGACCCCTTCTTGCATCAAATAAAGGTGAAACAACACCGTCAAAATATCGTCCATTAGCTGCAAGTACTTCAAGACTGGACACACCTACGATAGGGATTTTTAATGTCCATGCTAACGTTTTAGCAATCGTTACTCCTATCCGTACACCTGTATAGGAACCCGGCCCCCTCGCGACAACAATCAAATCCAACTCCGTAGGCGTGATGTGGCAATCCGCCAACAAAGACTGAATAGCCGGCATAACACGTGTCGAGTGGTCTTTCTTAATATTAGTAATAATTTCACCTTTTACAATGTCATCTTCCACTAATGCAATCCCCATCACAATATTCGATGTATCAATCGCCAATACTTTCATGCTTCCATAATCTCCTTACATAACTGTTCGTACCGTTTACCAACCGGTTCAATAACGATCTTGCGTTCTGATTCTCCATGATGATAAAGGTGAATGTATAACAATTCATCGGGAAGCTGAGGCTGAATTAAGTGGGCCCACTCTACGACCGTTACCCCATCACCATCAAAATACTCATCGAATCCTAAATCTTCAAACGTATCTTCCAAACGATATACATCCATATGGTAAAGGGGAAGCCGTCCTTTATATTCTTTGACAATCGTAAAAGTAGGACTGCTTATTGTCCGCTCAATTCCCAACCCTTTCGCCAATCCTTTAGTAAACGTTGTTTTCCCTGCGCCTAAGTCTCCTTCTAAAGCAATCACATCTTTTTCTTTTAGTTTTTCCGCTAACCTAGCAGCAAACTCCATGGTTTCCTCAGCGGAATGCATAACCAATTCATAACATTTCATCATTTGTCACCTAACTTAGTTCATCATTTTTATTATCATAATAGTGAGGAAACGATAATATTCTTCTTTACAGATTATCTTTGAAATTTTATCACATTATAACAAAAAGTTTCCACTTCTGATCCAAACACATTGTATATAACTAAAGTTATTACATCACACTTACACCGAATAACAGACAAGATGAAAACGATTTGTACAAAAAAGTCCTTAGGAAGGTGATTCCTAAGGATGTACGTGAATCTCTATATATGAGTTTATCGTAAAAGGGGGAATGAAGCAAAGACAAAAAAGACATAAAAAAACACGAAACATTATGTTTCGTTCAACATGGCGGTCCCGACGGGACTCGAACCCGCGATCTCCTGCGTGACAGGCAGGCATGTTAACCACTACACTACGGGACCAATTTCATTGGTTGCGGG
>NZ_JACDUT010000026.1 GCF_013761245.1 Thermaerobacillus caldiproteolyticus
CATTCAATCAATTAAAGAATGATGGACTAGAACAGCCACGTTGGTATGGGTTTCATCGCTATTTACTGCATGTACAATTATGCATTATTATGCACAATTTTGAGTTTTTACTCTAGTTTTGCAACACCATCTTAATACTATACTTTATCAATACTTTCCCATCCGTAAGCCATTAGTTTTAAATTATCGTTACCAATTTTTATAAGCTCATTATCAACCACTATTTTTGCTCCCAATCTCTCATAGAAAAAACGAGAATTATTATCTTTTAACACCCATACAATGGCGGAGTGTATATTTAAACTGATGAATTTTTTAAAGAGCTGCCTTAATAATTTCCTACCTATTCCCAAGCCTTGGTACTCTTTTAAGATATAAATGGAGGTTACATCTCCATCATAACCCGGATATTTTCCTGATTTCTCTTTCCCCCCATCTGTGAAGCCAATGATTTTCCCTTCTTCATTTTCCGCAACATATACATAATTATCTTCCCTTGAAATATTTTGAACCCATAGTTTTGTTCTCTGTTCGTATGAAAGTTTATTTAAGAAATCATCAGAGATAATATTTTTATAGGTGGTTCTCCAACAATCAACGTGTACCTTAGCTATACCTTCTGCATCAGATAGAGCTGCTTCTCTTATAATCATTTTTTCATCTCCTTCACTAATTTTAACTTTTTAATATTACCTGGAATTTTTTTGCTTTTTCACCTCTCGAATCAAGTGTATATTAGCGTTTCTTCGTTCAAGTAATCTGTATTTCATCCTGCTTTCTACACTATAAATTGATGTATTCTCAATAATAGGCGTAATCTTATCTACATAATCGTAGTCCTTGATAATTGGAGAAACTTCATACATGCATTCCTAATACTGTCCATAAACTCTACAATATCTTCAGAATAATCGATTTCCCTTTTGTCTCTTTTCATTTCGATTCCTTCAGATTCCCTCAACTTTTCATATACTAAATCAGCCCATTTATCATTCTCCCAGCAATATGACAAAAATAACTCTCTTATTCTCCATTTCTGGTAATCCTTCATTCATCCATTTCCGTATTTTCACTTATATAACCATTTTATGTTATGATAAAAAAGAGAGCAGTAGGGGGTACACTATGCCAAATACAGATTGGACAAAGCTCAGTTCTTTACAATTAGGAAGATATGCTGAATATTTTGCAAAAATGGAGTTTGCTTCGTATGGATTAGAAGTCTATACGACAGAAGTAGATGACCATGGTGTCGATTTTATCGTTAAAGATAAAAACGGCCGGTTTTGTGAAATACAAGTAAAGTCGTTAAGAGGAAAAGGCTATGTCTTTATACCAAAGAGCAAGTTCGATATAACTAATAAAAATTTGTATCTAACTCTATTAATTTTTGAAGTTGGGAAACTGCCAGACATATTTCTGATACCAGCAAGAGCTTGGGAAGTGCCGAATGAAGTATTTGTAGATAGAAATTATGATAAGCCAAGCCAAAAAAGCTCACCTGAATACGGTATCAATATTTCTCAAAAAAACTATCCTATACTTGAAATCTTTAGTTTTAAAGAATCTATAAAAGAATTTCTTGTCGATAATGAATAAATGCAAGGGAATACAGATTTGCATTCCCTTCATGTTAGATATTTTTATAATTGTATTGCAGCGTCTCACCAAATATGTATCAGAACCAGTTTATTCAGCAGTTACACGATACCGTTTTTCTGAAATACATTCATTAACTAATTGTTGCATCTTTAACCAACTGATTTCACAGTACTTTATGTTGTTTTAAGAGCAAATTTAGGCGATTTCTTTGGTTCTTATTGAAACGTTCCCGTCACCTTATTTTTCTCCGCTTTATACCATTTACGAAGTTGATTAATATGAGCTTGATGGTATCGATTATGGTCTGCGATATGCCAAATTCCCCAGCGAATCGTTGCTTTTTTTCCGCTTTCATATTCAACGATTTTATCCAATTCACTGTCAGTTAACTGATAACAAACAGACTGAAACATATTGAATACATCATCATAATCAGTAAGAAGTGTTTCCAATGAAATTCCATAAATTAAAGGAAGTTGATTGTTTTGATCGAACATTGGCCCATACTTTTCTTCAAGCAACTTTGGTACTGGATCCCCCTTGATTCTATAAACCCACTTAAGATCCACATATGCTAAATGTCTTATTAATTGTGCCGTGCTATTATATGCTTGATTTGGACCTTTATAATCTAATTCTTCCTGAGACATACCTGCAACAATAGATTTTAATCGTTTATAATTACCATCAACCATCGAAAACAGCATACCTACAATAGGTTCCATTTTTGGTTCGCCTTTTAAATCCAAAATCATTCATTTCACCTCAACTCATAGCTAAAACATAAACTTTTCCCAATAGTTCTTTAACCTTATTACTCTTTTTTGCTCTACTAAACTGCCTATTAGCTAACCGTGCTATGAACGTAGCGCCACAGATTGTATAAGAAATGCTGTTCTTACATGAGCGTTTAATAAGAAGTGTCAATATGAAAAACGTTAACCTTATACCAAATATCTTTCCAGTTCTTTTTTATTATCCGTTCTTCGTAAATTTGTGCTCGTTCTTTTGATTCTTGAAAATAGGGTGTCGGTTTTACTTCCAAGTTAATCACATCATCCACTCCCCAAGGAGCAACCAAAATGATGTCATTCATTTCGTCTAATTTTACACCTAAAGATGTGGCTGTTTCTGGAAACTTTGATATAGCATCTACGGAAGATGAATAAGGAGGAATGTTATTAACAATGTGCATTCTTGCCTCATTTTTCACTGACCAAGGAATGTCAGGAAGGATATTTCTTAACCTAATTTCTAATCTTTTTTCTTCTAATTCCTCCATATTGGTATCATCAAAATAGATAACATCAATATCTGGAATAGGAGTTCTTTCTTTAAAGCCATGTAACGTATCCCATATTTTCGAACGAACAAATCCAGCACAGACCCACCAATCAGGTAAATTTAATGATTTTACTGCTCTTAATATATTCATCATCCACTCGTCTTCTTTAATCAGTTGAATGATATCTTTTTCATTTTTGATCATCATCAATTAAATTCCTCCAATCGAACGTATATCTCCGAATATTTTTTACTAAACTCCCCTTTACTTCAACGAGAAAAGCATTACTTCCTGCTTGTTGAAATAATACTTCCGTCCTCGAACCCCCTCACCGTTATCTGCTACACTATTGAGCAAATGAGAAACCGATATGGATTGTTATTTCCCACATGACGAAAGCTGAAATCTTATTTAACACAATCATAATGAACTCTCAATGATAAAAATCCAATCGAAAGAACTAAACCATAAACAATTGCAACCATCATAGCGGTTCCCCCTTGTTATACGACAGTATATGATTTTCTTGATTTTGTTTACTATAAATCATAAAAAGGATTCCACTAAACACAAACAATGCCCCTATACCATGGGTTATTGTCAATGGTTCATGAAAAAATACAGTTCCCATAACTGTTGCAGATATAGGCATAACATTGATAAATACAGATGCTGTTGATGCTCCAACATTTTGTATACCCCTATACCACCAAACAAAGCTAATAGCAGAAACAATAATAGCTACATATAGTACGCTTAACCAGACCTCCCATCCACTGCTTTTTATTGAATTCAAAGAGGTATAGTAAATAGCTAAGGGAGATAACAATATCGTTCCGAAGCCTGTTGCATAGGTAGTTGCAGTTAATGGACTGTATTTTTTCATGACAACCTTTCCAATCACTGAATAAATACTCCAACTTAGACAGGCAGAAATTAAAACCAAATCAATCGGAGCAAACCCAAGTTCCAAAATAACACTCAATTGTCCATTCGTTATGATATATAAAGCACCAAATAGAGCTGTTATCACTCCAAGTATATCCTTCCAGCTTATTTCCTCTTTCAAGAAAATAGCTGAAAATAGCGTGATTAAAGGAGCATTTACAGCGATCACCAAAGAACTTTTTACAATAGGTGCATATTTAGTTGCTATAAAAAAACAAATGTTATACAAAAAAATCCCCGTAAGACCAAGCAACGCAAACATTCCCCAGTCCTTTTTCGTCGGAACTGGTTGTTTCGGTTCTTTCCACCACATCAAAGGAAATAAAATGAGGCTTGCTCCAAAAAAGCGGAAAAAGGCAACTGCGACTGGATGTAAGCTTTCAGTTGCAATTTTTCCCGCAATAAAAGCCCCTCCCCAAATGGTTGTAGTTAAAAAAAGAAGAGCATAGGTTTTTATCTTGCTTGTTTTCATTAAAAGTCCTCCCTTTATATAAAATTTCTGTTATAATGAATTTTACAAATATTTGGTCATAGGTGTTATTGATAATAATTGATACCGTAAATCAATATTTTTGATAGGAGTCAAGATGGGGATGAATGTGGATTATTTACAAACGTTCCGTGAAGTGGCTAAATGGAACAGTTTTACGAAAGCAGGGGAAATGTTGGGATATGCTCAATCAAGCGTAACTACGCAAATCAAAAAGTTAGAGGAAGAATTTGGGGTTATTTTATTCGAACGTTGGGGAGGAAAAATCAAACTAACCCAAGCAGGCGTACAATTGTTAGAATATGCAAACAAAATTATTAGATTGCTGGAGGAAGCCAAACAAAATCTTTCGGAGCAAACTGAGCTTTCTGGAACTTTGTCCATTGGTACAATCGAATCGATTGCAGGTTTTTATCTTCCACCGTATTTACAAGCTTTCAAAAATAAACACCCGAAGGTCAACTTGTTGCTTCAACAAGGGATTTGCAAAGATTTATTAAAAGGGATAAAAGAAGGTAAGTATGATCTAGCCATCATACTTGATCAAAAACAAGAAGACCCTGACTTAAATGTTATCACAATAAAAGAAGAACCATTGGTTTTAGTTGCGAAACCAGACCACCATTTGGTTCGATTCGACCATGTAAGCATCAAGGATTTAAATGGTGAAAAGCTGATTGTTACAGAGCCGAGATGTATATAAATTCAGTTTGAAATTCCGACATGTTTAACCAATGCCTATTCTTGTCTATACTGCTCCTAAACAGATGAATCAAAGGAGCGGATGAATG
>NZ_JACDUT010000027.1 GCF_013761245.1 Thermaerobacillus caldiproteolyticus
AAAAAAATTAAACAACCTGAGTCCTTATGAATATAGGACTCAGGCTGCTTAAATGTTCTTTTTTATTCCTGTCTACTTGACAGGGGTCACTTCATCGGAGTGACGTCCTGCTTCAAAATATCTCACGCTATCATCATAACACGTCTAAACAGAAATATTCTGTCGTCTTTCTGTCAAAAATCTGCCGTTTTTCTGTCACTTTTTTCTCTACATAATATTAAATGTTTTTTCAAAACATTTAAGACTCTTCCCTCGAATGTGCGCCCTTTAGCTTTTTCCTTATTCAAAAAATGTTAGGAGATACCCAGGTATCAAAACAAGTAACTTGTTAAGGATATTTTACTTTCATGGTGAAAATAGGAGGAAACCTCCTAAAATTCACCTCTTTTCTTCTAGTTGTTTCATAAACCTTATCGTATTTCATACAGATTGGCAAAGTTTAGAAAAACATTGCTTTTTCCTTTTTTTATATCATTTAGATGAATAAAACTTTCTTCTCTTGGATTGTTGTTAATTAACAAGAAAAACCGCTCTTTGCTAGATGAAGTGATTTCTTTTGGAATAGGGATGATAAAATCCTGATCTTTTGGTTGTTCAAGCGTATAAGAAAGAGATTGTTTTCCTCTTACTCCATATATATTTCCTTCCATATCAAAAAACATGATCTCCTCCACCATTTTGTGCGGACTTTGATCAATTCGAACATACCGTGCTTTATTAACCTCTTCTACTTTTAAAGGAGTGAAACGATCATTTAACAAAACAACAGATGGCAGACCAAACTCGTTGCTTTTACTGTTTTCCTTCTTAAATATCTTTTGAACATTATCCAATTTTATATGTGATGATATTTTAGAGAAATCATTTTTATTTCTTTTACTTACTAATACCTTCGTTACAGGTATGTTTTCCGTAAAAAATTGTTTTTGATCTTTATCAATTAAAATAGGCAAATACTCACTAAAATCATAATTATTTGATACTTGGACACGAATCGGAATTTTTAAGGATCCGTTTCCTTTCATATGAATATCATAATACGTATATTTTTTATTGTTAATCGAAAATTTGATAAATTTTTGATTATGGAAAATAAACAGACGAAAGTGACGATCTCTATCTTTTAGACTATCAATGATAAAGTTGAACGTGAATTGTTTCATTCCAGATTTTAAAGAAACAATATCAACCGATTCATTATCAATCATCCACTTTTTTTTCAGTTTCGAATCAACTGTAAATGAAGTTGCGGTATCAGGAATAAATCCAAGCTGTTCCTGCGCATTATTTGGTATAATAAAATGTTCATTTTCATGGAAAGAGATAGTATCACTTGTATGTAAGGGTTGTCTATTTTCTTTTTCACTTTCTTTTTCATTTTCTTTTTTTAAAAAATTATTGCATCCTGAAAACAGCAATACAGAAAGCATGATGAGTGCTATAATCAAATAGCTTTTTTTTCGACCCATTTTATCATTTTCCACCTTCCGTTTTCACCTTGATGAAAAAGCTCAAAATGCCGAGGCATTTTGAGCTTTTAGTTTTTATTAAAATCTTATACTATCTCCTGTATCAGCCATATACGTATTAGTAGAAGTTGATAATGTGTGATGAGAAGTAGCTCGATATTCCCATCCAGAAGGAACACTTCCTGGATAATGAGAAACTGTTGCTGTATCAGTAGTTTTTCCTAACCCAGTATCTTGCTTAGTACCTAGAGAGTTTCCATTAAGCATTAACGTCGTAGTTACTCCATGAGATGAAAGAGTAACTTTACTCGTCGTTTTTCCAACAGCCTGCACTTCACTAACAGGATACGCATTTGGAGTAATTCCTTTTATCGACGAAGATGCCGAAGATTCTGAAACATAAATATACGTGGAGCCTGTCCCTACTGTGGATATAGAAATTGATCCTTGAGCCGTCACTTTTCCGTTTTCTACTACTGCTCTCAAGTTTGCTTCATTGCTATAATGGATGGCATTTTCCCATAATTTTGAAACACTGTCTTTATTCTCTTCTGCAAAAACTCCTCCTGAAGAAAAAGAAATCAAAGAAGCGGACAAGGCTGTGGCAAGTCCGAATTTCAAAAACTTCATTTTCTTCATTTCCTATCCTCCATTTCTTATTTTTTACAATTTCATTATAAATTATTAAAAATAAACTCTCAATAGTAAATTTTCAAAAAATATACTTTATATTACATTCTTTTAATTAACTGCCTTAGTTATACTCAGACCCAAGAATTTCTTACGACTTCCATCAAAAATAATTGGTTTCTAAAAAAGGAAGAAACCTTTCGATTTCTTTCTTTTCTACCTCGTTATAAGTTCCAATCATTCGATACCATTTAACTAGTTCTCAATCTCATTGACTACTAATTGGACATAGCCGTTTTTAAATATCGAAATCATCTAGTTGCTGAGTTGTTTCGGAGATGGTATTTCACTAGTTTGACAGTATAAAGTTTAAATTATTTATCAAGACTTTTTCCCACATTAGACACTCCCTAAATGTTAATTAGTTTTATTGTAGCGTCTCTATATAGATTCAGATTAATTTTCCGACATAACCACCTGTCCGATGCGCTGGAGCACTCTTTCTGGAAATTCAGAAAGGTACTCCAAAAACGAAACAATCGATTCTCTCAACTCCTTTCGAGTGGGATGGAACCGATTGGCAATGACACTTTCTTTCAGCCAGCCCCAAATTCGTTCAACTAAATTTAAATTCGGCGAATAAGGGGGTAAGAATACAAAAGTTAACTGCTCTTCACGCTCCTGTAAAAAAGGCTGAAGAACTTTGGCATGATGAATTTTTGCGTTATCCAAGACCATCACGACATGTTGATCTGGATACTGGTCCAATGT
>NZ_JACDUT010000028.1 GCF_013761245.1 Thermaerobacillus caldiproteolyticus
TGATATGATCCCCTTATAGTAGACAGAAAAAAGAAAGCCAATTAATCTGTCTACTATGGAGGGGATTTTTCTATGGGGAAAATACGAAAAACCTATGATGTAAAGTTTAAAAAGAAAGCAGTGGATTTATATTTGAAAGAGGGCATGGGCTACAAAACAGTGGCTAAAGAATTAGGGATTGATCATTCCATGGTACGTCGATGGGTGAAACGCTATGAAAAGGAAGGAATACAAGGTCTAGAGGAAAAACGAGGAAAGGCCAAAGGACCAGGCAAAGGAAGACCGAGAACTCGTCCAGAAGATCCTGAAACGAAAATCAAGCGTCTTGAGGCGGAAGTAGAGATGCTAAAAAAGCTCTTACAGAGGTGAAAGGGGGAATGGAAGCAGTACCAGCTCACAAGAAGTTCGCGATCATTCAAGAAATGGCTGGGTGTCATGGTTCGATTCAACAATTATGTGAGATTGCAGGAGTGTCTCGAAGTGGATACTACAAGTGGGGAAAACGGCAGAAACACCCTTCTCAAAAGCAATTAGAAGACGAGCAGTTAAAGATAAAAATCGAGGAATGCCATAAAAAACTGAAAGGAATCTATGGGTATCGGAGAGTCAAAGTCTGGCTTAAGAGAAAATACAAACTGAATATCAACCATAAACGAGTACAAAGGCTGATGAGGGAGATGGGCATCCGTGCGGTGATTCGGAAGAAACGGCCTTATTACGGGAAGAAAGAGCCTTATGTCATTTCGGACAATCATCTAAACAGAGATTTCCACGCGTCAAAACCAAACGAGAAATGGGTGACAGATATTACATATTTAATTTTTAATGGGCAAAAGCTCTATTTGTCCGCCATTAAAGACCTATACAATAATGAAATCGTGGCCTACCATATTCGTCCAAGAAATGACATCCAACTGGTGCTTGATACACTAAAAAAGGCCATAAAAAAACGGAATGTAAATGGACTCCTCCTACATAGCGATCAGGGGTTCCAGTATACATCCCGCCAATACAACAACTTACTTAAAAGATACAATATAAAGGCCAGTATGTCCAGAAAAGGAAACTGTTTAGACAATGCCTGCATGGAAAACTTCTTCAGCCATTTCAAGGCAGAGTGTTTCCATCTGTACTCTTTCCGTACAGCCGAAGAGGTAAAGGATGCCGTACACCAATATATTCGTTTTTATAATCACCAACGCTTTCAAAAAAAATTAAACAACCTGAGTCCTTATGAATATAGGACTCAGGCTGCTTAAATGTTCTTTTTTATTCCTGTCTACTTGACAGGGGTCACTTCA
>NZ_JACDUT010000029.1 GCF_013761245.1 Thermaerobacillus caldiproteolyticus
AGGAGAGAATCCTAAGGTGCGCGGGAGAACTCTCGTTAAGGAACTCGGCAAAATGACCCCGTAACTTCGGGAGAAGGGGTGCTCTCTTGGGTCTCCAGCCCGAGAGAGCCGCAGTGAAAAGGCCCAAGCGACTGTTTAACAAAAACACAGGTCTCTGCGAAGCCGTAAGGCGAAGTATAGGGGCTGACACCTGCCCGGTGCTGGAAGGTTAAGGGGAGCGCTTAGCTTACGCGAAGGTGCGAACCGAAGCCCCAGTAAACGGCGGCCGTAACTATAACGGTCCTAAGGTAGCGAAATTCCTTGTCGGGTAAGTTCCGACCCGCACGAAAGGTGTAACGACTTGGGCACTGTCTCAACGAGAGACCCGGTGAAATTATAGTACCTGTGAAGATGCAGGTTACCCGCGACAGGACGGAAAGACCCCGTGGAGCTTTACTGCAGCCTGATATTGAATTTTGGTATCGCTTGTACAGGATAGGTGGGAGCCTGAGAAGCCGGAGCGCCAGCTTCGGTGGAGGCGACGGTGGGATACCACCCTGGCGGTATTGAAATTCTAACCCGCACCCCTGATCGGGGTGGGAGACAGTGTCAGGTGGGCAGTTTGACTGGGGCGGTCGCCTCCCAAAGAGTAACGGAGGCGCCCAAAGGTTCCCTCAGAATGGTTGGAAATCATTCGTAGAGTGCAAAGGCAGAAGGGAGCTTGACTGCGAGACCTACAAGTCGAGCAGGGACGAAAGTCGGGCTTAGTGATCCGGTGGTTCCGCATGGAAGGGCCATCGCTCAACGGATAAAAGCTACCCCGGGGATAACAGGCTTATCTCCCCCAAGAGTCCACATCGACGGGGAGGTTTGGCACCTCGATGTCGGCTCATCGCATCCTGGGGCTGTAGTCGGTCCCAAGGGTTGGGCTGTTCGCCCATTAAAGCGGTACGCGAGCTGGGTTCAGAACGTCGTGAGACAGTTCGGTCCCTATCCGTCGCGGGCGTAGGAAATTTGAGAGGAGCTGTCCTTAGTACGAGAGGACCGGGATGGACGCACCGCTGGTGTACCAGTTGTCCCGCCAGGGGCACCGCTGGGTAGCTATGTGCGGAAGGGATAAGCGCTGAAAGCATCTAAGCGTGAAGCCCCCCTCAAGATGAGATTTCCCATCGC
>NZ_JACDUT010000030.1 GCF_013761245.1 Thermaerobacillus caldiproteolyticus
TTTGTTCTTTGAAAACTAGATAACAAAGGTATTCATGAAAGAAGTGAAGCTCGATTCACAGGTTAAGTGAGAAAGGGCGCACGGTGGATGCCTTGGCACTAGGAGCCGATGAAGGACGGGACAAACACCGAAATGCTTCGGGGAGCTGTAAGTAAGCGTTGATCCGGAGATGTCCGAATGGGGGAACCCACTGTCCGTAATGGGACAGTATCCATACCTGAATCCATAGGGTATGGAGGGCACACCCGGGGAACTGAAACATCTAAGTACCCGGAGGAGAAGAAAGCAACAGCGATTCCCTGAGTAGCGGCGAGCGAAACGGGAACAGCCCAAACCAAGAGGCTTGCCTCTTGGGGTTGTAGGACACTCAATACGGAGTGACAAAGGAACGGAGTAGACGAAGCGGTCTGGAAAGGCCCGCCAGAGGAGGTAATAGCCCTGTAGTCGAAACTTCGTTCCCTCCTGAGTGGATCCTGAGTACGGCGGGACACGGGAAATCCCGTCGGAAGCAGGGAGGACCATCTCCCAAGGCTAAATACTCCCTAGTGACCGATAGCGAACCAGTACCGTGAGGGAAAGGTGAAAAGCACCCCGGAAGGGGAGTGAAAGAGAACCTGAAACCGTGTGCCTACAAGTAGTCAGAGCCCATTTACGGGTGATGGCGTGCCTTTTGTAGAATGAACCGGCGAGTTACGATGACGTGCAAGGTTAAGTCGAAGAGACGGAGCCGTAGCGAAAGCGAGTCTGAATAGGGCGTTGAGTACGTCGTCGTAGACCCGAAACCAGGTGATCTACCCATGTCCAGGGTGAAGGTAGGGTAACACCTACTGGAGGCCCGAACCCACGCACGTTGAAAAGTGCGGGGATGAGGTGTGGGTAGGGGTGAAATGCCAATCGAACTTGGAGATAGCTGGTTCTCCCCGAAATAGCTTTAGGGCTAGCCTCAAGGGAAGAGTCTTGGAGGTAGAGCACTGATTGGGCTAGGGGCCCTCATCGGGTTACCGAACTCAGTCAAACTCCGAATGCCAATGACTTATCCTTGGGAGTCAGACTACGAGTGATAAGATCCGTGGTCAAAAGGGAAACAGCCCAGATCACCAGCTAAGGTCCCCAAGTGTACGTTAAGTGGAAAAGGATGTGGAGTTGCC